>NZ_SNUA01000006.1 GCF_004360225.1 Alcanivorax sp. 24 | reverse complement strand
TGCACAATGACTTCCCAATATATCGTACTATTCTGGTTTTTTTCAAACAGAAGACGGACTAAGATGTTGAGGCCGGTCTTGCGGGCTCGGAGATGGGTATCAGAGACAGGCTCAGAATGTCACCCACGGACTTTACCGGCATGGCATGAAAGGCGCGGTCTATTCGCTCCACCTTGTCCCAGGCTCGTTGGTTATCGGCGCTGGCAGCGAGCCACCGGTGCCAGCGTTCCCGGTCCTCGTCACTGACATCGCCATCACCGAGAAGGGCGAACCAGCGGGCGGCGTGCTCCAACGCCTCCTCTGAGACTTCGGCGTTGCTCACGGCAGCAGCCCCGGATCCGCCTTCAAGCAGTGAAACATGGCCTGCTCGATGTAATTGCGCACCGTCCTTTCCGACACCACCAACCGCGCGGCGATATCGACATAGCGCATGCCATCCAGGCGGGACATCAGGAAAGCCCGCCGCACCCTGGAAGGCAAGGCATCCAGCAATACGTCAATGCGATAAAGGGTCTCGACCACCAGGTAGCAGGCTTCCGGCGATATCGCGACAGGCTCGGGCTGTTGCTGGAGCGTCTCCAGGTAGGCCTGCTCAATGGCTTTGCGGCGCCAGTAATTGGCCAGCAGTCCATTGGCGATACGGCCAAGAAAGGCCTTCGGTTCGCGGATAGCGGCAATGTCGTCTTCACGGCGCAGCAACCGCGCGAAGGTATCCTGGGCCAGGTCGGCGGCCAGCTCGGAGCAGCCCGAGCGCCGGTACAGCACCGCTCGCAGCCAGTTATGATGATGCCGGTAAAGCGTCTCCAGTGAAGGGTCGGACATAGGCAACCGGGCTGCCGCATGGGCAGAATGGGAAACTGGACGACGAATGGAAATGATAACCATCATCAATTATCGATAACAAGAGCTCCGATGTGTTTTTCTGTATACCGTGGCGGACTCAGTGCTCCGTAACAATCGCCGTCGCCGGGCATCCAATTCATGGAACCGATAAAGGAAGACAGCAATGAGAGACGAGGTTCAGGATTATTACGGCAAACACCTCTCCGGCAGCGACGATCTGCAAACCAACGCCTGCTGTGATCAGACGCCGCCGGAACATCTGAAACCGCTGCTGACACGGCTCCATGACGAAGTGATCAGTCGCTACTATGGTTGTGGCCTGGTGGCACCGGCCGCGCTGGAGGGGACCCGGGTGCTCGATCTGGGCTGCGGTTCCGGCCGTGACGCGTATCTGCTTTCCGCCCTGGTCGGCGAGCGGGGTTCGGTGGTGGGCGTGGACATGACCGAGGAACAATTGGCGGTAGCCCGCCGCCATCAGGATTTTCACCGTGACCAGTTCGGTCATGGCCACAGTAACGTTATGTTTCTTAAGGGCTTTATCGAGGAACTGGATCAACTGGATCTGGAACCCGGCGGGTTCGACGTGGTGGTTTCCAACTGCGTGATCAATCTCAGCACCGACAAGGCCAAGGTGCTGACCGACCTGAAACGGCTGCTGAAACCCGGCGGCGAGTTCTATTTCTCCGATGTGTACGCGGACCGGCGAGTGCCGGCGGCACTCACCCGGGACCCGGTACTCTACGGCGAATGTCTGTCGGGCGCACTGTACTGGAATGATTTCCTCAATCTGAGCAAGGACTGTGGTTTCGCCGATCCCAGATTGGTGGAATCGCGCCGCCTGACCATCGACAACCCGGCCATCGAAGCCAAACTGGGCGACATTCGCTTTTACTCGGCCACCTACCGGCTGTTCAATCTCGACGGCCTGGAACCGGCTTGCGAAGACTATGGCCAGGCGGTGGTCTACAAGGGCACGGTGGCGGAACAACCGCATGGCTTCCTGCTGGATGGCCATCACTATCTGCCCACCGGCAAGGTTTTCCCGGTATGCGGCAACAGTTGGCGCATGTTGGCGGAAAGCCGCTTCCGTTCCCATTTCGACTACATTGGCGATTTCAGCACTCATTACGGCATATTTCAGGATTGCGGCCTGAATCCGCCCTTCAACGACACAACCCCATCTTCCGGCGGCGGCTGTTGCTGAGGATCCCGACGAGGTGACGATGAACCTGAAAAAAGGACTCCTGCTGTTTCTGATCACGGCGCTGGTGGCGGCTTATTTTCTGCTGGATCTGGGCCAATATCTGAGCTTGGATTATGTGAAAGCCCAGCAGGCCGCCTTCCAACAATTGCTGCAGGATCATCCGGTAACGGTGCTTGGCGGGTTCTTTGTCTTGTATGTACTGGTCACGGCTCTCAGCTTACCGGGTGCCGCCATCCTGACGCTGGCGGCGGGGGCCTTGTTCGGGTTCTGGCGGGCGCTGATCCTGGTTTCCTTCGCTTCCAGCCTGGGGGCCACCCTGGCGTTCCTGGCTTCCCGTTTTCTGTTCCGCGATTCCGTGCAGGCCCGCTTCGGCGAGCGGCTGAAGAAGATCAACGCGGGCATGGAAAAGGACGGCCCCTTTTACCTGTTCACGCTGCGTCTGATCCCGGTCTTTCCGTTCTTCATCATTAACCTTCTGATGGGTTTGACAGGGATTCGCGCCGCCACTTTCTACTGGGTCAGCCAGCTGGGCATGCTGGCGGGCACCGCCGTGTATGTGAATGCTGGCACTCAGCTCGGCCAGCTGCAAAGCCTGTCTGGCCTGTTATCTCCGGGCCTGATCGGCGCCTTCGTTCTGCTTGGTCTGTTCCCCTGGCTGGCACGTGGACTGATCCAGCGCTGGCAGGCACGGCGGGTTTACCGGGACTACCGCAAACCCCGTCACTTCGACCGCAACCTGATCGTGATCGGTGGCGGCTCCGCCGGTCTGGTCAGTGCGTATATTGGCGCCACGGTGAAGGCCAAAGTCACCCTGGTGGAGAAACACCAGATGGGTGGCGACTGCCTCAACACGGGCTGCGTACCCTCAAAAGCGCTGCTGAAGAGCGCCCGGATCGCACATCTGGCCCGGCAGGCCGACCACTATGGCTTCGACCAGATTCAACCCCGCTTTGAGTTCGCCAGCATCATGGCGCGCATCCGGCGGGTGATTGGCGACATCGCACCGCACGACTCGGTGGAGCGGTACACCGGACTGGGGGTGGAGTGTCTGCGGGGAGAAGCCCGTCTGTTGACCCCGTGGGAAGTGGAGATACAGGGCGCGCAAGGCCGCCAGCGCCTCACCGCCCGCTCTATCATCATTGCCACCGGCGCCTCGCCCTTCATCCCACCCATCGCGGGCCTGGATCAAGTGGACGTGGTCACCTCGGACACACTTTGGCAACGTGACCACTTGCCCGAACGCCTGCTGGTCCTGGGCGGCGGCCCGATCGGCTGTGAACTGGCGCAGGCCTTCGCCCGGCTCGGCAGCCGCGTGACTCAGGTGGAGATGCTCCCGCGCCTGATGCCAAAGGAAGATGAAGACGCCGCCACCCTGGTGAAAGCCGCTCTGGAAGACAGCGGCGTCAAGGTGCTGACCGGCCACAAGGCGCTGCGCTTTGAAGTGGAAGACGGCCAGTCCATTTTGTATGCGGAACACGACGGGGAGGAAATCGCCCTGCCCTTCGACACCGTGCTGGTGGCCGTGGGGCGCCGGGCTCACACCGAGGGCCTGGGCCTGCCGGATCTGGGCATCCCCACCGGGGCCAACGGCACCGTCGCCGTGAATGAGTACCTGCAGGCCCGCTTCCCCAACATTTATGCCTGCGGAGACGTGGCCGGCCCTTATCAATTCACCCATACCGCCGCTCACCAGGCCTGGTACGCGGCGGTGAACGCGCTGTTCCGCGGCGTGAAGCGTTTCAAGGTGGATTACCGGGTGATCCCCTGGGCCACCTTCACCAGCCCGGAAGTGGCACGGGTGGGACTGAGCGAAGAGGAAGCCCGGCAACAGGGTATTGAATACGAAGTCACCCGCTACGGAATTGATGACCTGGACCGGGCCATCGCCGACGGCGTCGCCCAAGGTTTCGTCAAGGTACTCACGCCCCCGGGCAAGGATCATATTCTCGGCGTCACCATCGTCGGCGAGTCCGCTTCCGATCTGATCAGCGAATATGTACTGGCGATGAAGCACGGCCTTGGGTTGAACAAAATTCTTGGCACTATCCACATCTATCCGACCCTGTCGGAAGCCAACAAGTACGCCGCCGGAGAGTGGAAGAAAAACCACAAACCGGAGCGTCTTCTGCGTTGGGTGGAACGCTTTCATGACTGGCGGCGTTGACGGAGGTATTGATGCGACCGTTACTCACCATCGCCCTGGTTCTGTTCACTCATACCGCCATCGCCTTCGACCATGGCGACTGGGACACGCTGCTGAAAAAGCACGTGCACTGGGTACGTGGCGGCGTCGCCTCACGGGTGGATTATCAGGGCATGGCCGCCGACCGGCCCCGCCTGGATCGCTATCTGGATGATCTGAGCACAGTGTCCGAGCGCCAATTCCAGGACTTCGACCGCAATCAACAGCTGGCCTTTCTGATCAACGCCTACAATGCCTTTACCCTGCGACTGATCCTGGACCAGACGCCCCACCCCGATTCCATCCGCGATATCGGCGGCCTGTTTTCCGGGCCCTGGGATCAGCGCTTCTTCACCCTGCTGGGAGAGCGTCGCACCCTGGATGAGGTGGAGCACGGCCTGATTCGCGACAATCCGGACCTCATGGATCCGCGCATTCATTTTGCCGTGAACTGCGCTTCGATAGGCTGTCCGGCACTGCGACCGGAGGCCTACACCAGCGAGCGGCTCGACTGGCAACTGGAGGACAGCACTCACCGCTTCCTCTCCGATCGCAGCCGCAATCAGTTCGATCAAGAAAGCCGACGCCTCTCGGTGTCCTCGATCTTCAAATGGTACCGCGACGACTTCGCCAATGCCGCCGGCGACCTGGGAGCCTGGCTTGCCGATTACTCCGGCCCTCTCGGGCTGACCACCAGGGATGCTGATCTGCTGCGTGACAATCGGCTGGCTATTCGGTTTCTACCGTACGACTGGTCACTAAACGGGCTTCCAACCGATCAGTAACCCGCCGCAGGCTGGACGGGCGTCAATCAAGCGGGGCACTCCCCCCCCTGCTTTGCTCTTGGAGCTTCATAGAGCGGCTTTAACCATTTCGCAATAGACAACGATTCTCATTTCTCTTAGTGTCGCCTCACCCTTACAAATCATACATAACGATTACCAACAAAATGGAGAACGCCCATGCGCCCTCCGCGCCTCGGCTTGCCTGCTGCCTTACTGTCACTGACCATGACCACCGTGGCCATGGCACAAAACGATCCTCACAAACTGGACGCCGTCACGGTCACCGCCAGCCGCTCCCAGGAAAAGGTCGGGGAAACACCTCAGAAAGTGACCATTATTACCCGTCAGCAACTTGATGAGCAGCTCGCCATCACCGGTGATCAAGCTCAGGTCCTCAGCAATCTGATCCCATCCTTCAGTCCCAGCCGGCAAAAGCTCAGCGGCGCTGGCCAGACGCTCCGTGGACGCGCCCCCCTTTATATGGTCGACGGCATTCCTCAGTCCAACCCTCTGAGGCCGGGGTCGCGGGACGGCTATACCCTGGACTTATCTCTGGTGGAGCGCATTGAGGTGATTCATGGCGCCACCGCGGAACATGGACTGGGGGCGACCGGCGGCATCATCAACTTCGTTACCCGTCGTCCGCAGGGCACTCAAACCCGGCAGCATGCCGGCGCCATGCTCACCTCCCCCGATGATTTCGATTCAGACGGGCTGGGTTACAAACTCAATTATCGTCTCGAAGGCCTTCACGACAACTGGGATTTCCTGGCGGGTGTCACCTATCAATCCAGGGGAATGTTCTACGACGCCGACGGCAAAACCATCGGTGTGGACAATGCCCAGGGCGATATCATGGATTCGCAAAGCCATGACGTGATGGTGAAGGTCGGTTACTGGATCGATGATAACCAGAATGTGGAACTGAGCATTAATCGCTTTTTCCTGGAAAGCAATCACGATTACCAGGAGGTCCCGGGGGACCGCGACATTGGCATTCCCACTACCTCCCGAAAGGCGGCAGGCCTCGGAGATCCGGTCAACAATGATGTATGGACCTCCAGCCTGTCGTACAAAAATATGAATTTTCTTGGCAACAACATTCAGGCTCGGCTCTACACCCAACGTTTCCGGGCTCGTTATGGAGCGGATACCACCTACCTGCAAGATCCGAACATTGCGCCAACTGGAACTCTGGTGGAGCAATCACAAAATGAGTCCGACAAAGTGGGCGCCAAATTCACGCTGATTCGGGACGGTTTGCTGGATGACCGGCTCAAGCTCACCACCGGTCTGGATCTGTTGCAAGACGAAACCCGTCAGCGCTTGATTCAGACTGATCGCGACTGGGTTCCGGAGACTCAATTCCGAAACATCGCACCTTTCCTGCAAGCGCAGTACAAGGCCACTGACCGTATTACGATTCATGGCGGCGCCCGTTACGAATACGCCAAACTGAATGTGGATGACTTCACCACCATTTATCAATACAACGCCACCAACCCTCCAGCAAGCAAGCCGGGAGTGGCCGTTGAGGGCGGCAACCCCAGCTTTGACGATACCCTTTATAATGCCGGCGTGACGTTCCAGATCACCGAAGCCGTTCAGCTCTTCGCCAATTATTCCGAAGGCTTCGGCATGCCAGATGTGGGACGGGTTCTGCGAGCCATTTCGGTGCCCGGTCAAAGCGTCGACACTTTCCTCGACCTTCGCCCTATCGTCACCGACAATAAGGAAGCGGGCATAAGGGTGGTTCAAGGGCCAGTGGACTTCGAAGCCAGTTATTTTCGCTCCGATGCTGATCTCGGCTCGCGCCTGTCCGAAAACCCGGCCACTGGCGTGTTTGAGGTGCAGCGACAGAAAACGGAAATTCACGGTGCCGAAGCCAGTCTGGGCTGGGCATTCCGTGAAGGCCATCGCCTCGGCGCCAGCTACGCCCACGTTAGTGGCAAGTATGACAGCGATGACGACAACCACGTCGACACGCGCATGGGAGCACGTGACATTCCCCCCGATCATCTCACTTTGAGCTGGCAGGCACGCTGGACAGACCGCTTCAGTACCTACCTTCAGGGCACCCGTTATTTCAGTCTCGATTTCAATGACCCGGAAAAAAAGTTCGACGGCTACAACCTGTTTGACCTGTCGCTGGCTTATCGTCTGCCCAAAGGGCAACTCAACGCCGGCATCGAGAACTTTCTTGACCAGGACTACTTCACCTACTTCTCGCAAAGTGCCACCACCCGGTCCGACCAATATTTCAAAGGCAGAGGGCGAGTCTTTACCATAGGCTACAATCTGGATTTCTAAGGGCCATAACCTGTTATGCGCAGGCTGATCTTTTCCCTGCATCTGTACGCCGGTCTGGGGTCGGGCCTGTTGCTCGCCCTGATCGGCATCACCGGCAGTCTGCTGGTGTTCTACCCGCAGTTGGACCAATGGCTGACGCCGGCACTGACCACGCCGGCCGGCCAGTCCTCTCTGCCCCTCAACCAGATACTCGCTAATGCCAGCGAGGCAGCGGACGGCGCCGAACCCCGTCGGCTCTATCTGCCCGGCACCAGTGGCGATTACCATATGGTCCGTTTCGATACCCCAATGGACGCGCCAGGACCGCTGCAAGTCAATGTGGATCCCTACACCGGCGAGGTCGCCACCGTGCGCGCCTGGGGTGCGTATCCGATGACCTGGATCTATCGGCTGCACTACACCCTGCTTGGCGGCACCACCGGCAAGTACGTGGTCGGTGCATGCGGCATTCTGCTGGCGCTGTTCGCGATTACAGGGGTGTATCTGCGCTGGCCCAAACGCGGCCGCTGGCGGCGCGCCCTCGCCATTGAACGTGGCAAGGGCCGTTTCCGCTTCTATTTCGACCTGCACGGCGCACTCGGTTTGTACCTGTTTCCAGTGCTGCTGGTGGTGGCGCTGTCCGGGGTGTTCATGGTGTTTCGCGCACCGATCACCGCTGCCGTCGCCGCGCTGGCCACGGTGACGCCGACACCTCAACCGCAATCGACGCCATCAGGCTCCGCTCCGGTGGACCTGGACCAGGCGGTTGCCGCCGCCGCCCCGGTCTTTCCCGGAGCCCGGTTGAGCCGGGTCTACCTGCCACGTTCCGAGCGAGACAGTTACCGGCTGGCCTATGTTCTGCCCGAATCCAACTGGCAGCGCTACGCGCCCAGCTCGGTCTGGGTGGATCAGTACAGCGGCGATGTTCTGGAGGTGTGGGACGAACGCAAACTGGGCGCCGCCGATACCGTGCTGGCCTGGCAGTTTCCACTGCACAACGGCGAGGCCCTGGGGCTGCCCGGGCGCTGGCTCGTGTTGGTATCCGGTGGGTTACCCGCCCTGCTGTTCGTCACCGGCGTTTATTTGTGGTGGCGTAAACGGCGGCTGAAGTGACGCTGAATCATTGGCCGTGCCGTTATATCAATTCGCCCAGTATTCGCTGCCAAGGCAGCTTCCCACAAAGCGTTATGGAACCGACCGCTTAGGGAAGCCAGCTTGCTGGCGAATACGGATGGGCAGAGAGCCTCATTAACCAATCTGCACATGGTCCTCGACGTAGCGCAATTTCGGTGTTTGTGGCCGTGCCAACGAGAACGCCAGAGCCAGTGGCCCAATGCGGCCCATGAACATCAGCAGCATAAGCACACACTGCGACGGCCAGGACAGTTCCCCGGTAATCCCCCGGGACAGCCCCACCGTGGAGAACGCCGAAAACGCCTCGAACAACACGTCCATCACTGGCAGCGCCGGCTCCAGCACCACCATCAGGAATCCGCTCAGCACCACCGCCAGCAAACTCAGCATGACCACGGTCTGGGCCCGAAACACCGACTCCACGGCAATGGCGCGCCGGAACACCGTGGGCCGTTGACGCCCACGCAAGAACGCCCGCGTGGCCAACAGCATCACCATGAAGGTGCTGACCTTGATACCGGAAGCGGTGGAGTTGCTGCCGCCGCCGATGAACATCAGGAACATGATCAGCAATACCGTGGGCGCCATCA
Source organism: Alcanivorax sp. 24 (assembly GCF_004360225.1). Taxonomy (GTDB): domain Bacteria; phylum Pseudomonadota; class Gammaproteobacteria; order Pseudomonadales; family Alcanivoracaceae; genus Alloalcanivorax; species Alloalcanivorax xiamenensis. Next base: position 275,113 of record NZ_SNUA01000006.1, on the reverse strand, counting down.
GACTGCCCATGTCCACGGTATTGAAACCGGCGGTGCGGGGGGTCACCGCGGTGAACCAGGCGGCCCAGAGCCGGCCGGATTCCGGCAGTTCTCCAAAAGTGCGGGCGTTGTTCCATTCGAAACCGATTACCAGAAACCAGGCACCGAGGCACAACACCAGGGTACCGGCCAGAGTCAGTTTGCTGTGCAGGGAGAGCGTGCGCCATTGCCGCTTGCGCCACAGATCCAGTAACACGGTGAACCCCAGACCACCGATGATGAACAGCGCGGTGATCACCAGGTTGACCATGGGATTGGCGGCCCACCGTGACAGGCTGTCAGGCAGTAAGGCGAAACCGGCGTTGTTGAACGCGGAGACGCTGTGAAAAATGCTGAACCACAAGCCCCGCGCCACCCCCAGCTCCGGAATCCAGACCACGCTCAGCAATCCGGCGCCAATGGCCTCCATGATCAGCGCCAGCAACGCGGTATGCCTGACCAGCACCAGCATGTCCGCCGGCGACGTCTGGTCGGTGGCCTCGCGCACCAGGCGCTGCCCGCGCAGTCCCAACCGGCCGCCCAGCGCCATCAGCGTCAACGCGGCAAAGGTCATCAGGCCGAGGCCGCCCAATTGCATCAGGCCCAGCACCACCGATTGCCCGAACGGACTGAGATGCGAGCCGGTATCCACCACCACCAGACCGGTGACGGTGACCGCCGAGCAGGCGGTGAACAGAGCCTGGAAAAACGTCAACGGTGGCGTGCCGGAGACCGGCAGCCACAACAGGACGGTGCCGATCGCGATCAGCAACAGGAAACTGCCGGCCAGAATCGCCGGCGGACTGTAACGCCAGGGATGACGCAGGGACAGGACCGACTCGGTGCGGGCGCGCAGGCCGGGAAACCAGGTTCTCATAAACTCTCGGAGAATCGACGCAAGGCCGGTTCTTCACCCAGCAGTACCAGGTGATCGTTACGCTTGAGCCGTTGATGCGGACTCGGTTGCAAATCCACGTTCTGACCATGCTTGATGGCCAGCAGGCGCACACCGATCTCCTCGATCTTGAGGTCCGATAGCGGGCGGTCTTCCAGCACCTCGCCGGGACGGATCTCGATGACGAAGTAGTTATCGCCCAGGCTGATGTAATCGAGCATATTGGGATGCGCCATGGTCTGGGCGGCGCGCAACCCCATTTCGTATTCGGGATGCAGAACACGGTCGGCACCGAGCTTTTCGACGATGCGGTGGTGGACCGGCGTAATCGCCTTGACCCACACTTCCTTCGCCTCCAGGGATTTCACCGCCATGGTGCAAAGGATGCTGGCTTCGATGTTCTCGCCGATGGCCACCAACACGGCATCGAAACTTTCCAGGTCCAGTTCGCGCAGGGCGTCCTCGTCGGTGGCGTCAGCGATCACCGTCTGGGTCAGTTTGTCGACCAGGCGATTGGCCTGGGCTTCCCGATTATCGACTCCCAGGACCTGATGCCCCAGACGCATCAGTTCCAGCGCCACCGCCTCACCAAAGCTGCCCAATCCGAGCACGGCGAATTGCTTTTTCATAACGGCTCCCTTGTCGGACCGGACGCCGGAGCGCCGACGCCGGACGGCTCATTACAATTGTTCCAACGCTTCCGCCAGAGTGCTCACGGCGATCAGTTCCACCCCTTCCGGCAGGTTGCGCGGCTGATTGGATTTGGGGATCACGGCGCGGCGGAACCCATGTTTGACCGCTTCGTACAACCGCTCCTGGCCCTGCGGCACCGGGCGTATCTCGCCGGACAATCCGATTTCGCCGAAGACCACCAGATCCCGCCCCAAAGGCCGGTCACGGAAGCTGGAAACAATGGACAGCACCAAGGCCAGATCGGCGGACGTTTCTCCGATTTTGACGCCGCCCACCACATTGGCGAACACGTCCTGGTCACCGACCTGGATACCGCCGTGGCGGTGCAGCACCGCCAGCAGCATGGCCAGCCGGTTGGCCTCCAGACCGACACAAACGCGACGGGGATTGCCGAAGTGACTGGCGTCCACCAGCGCCTGCAATTCCACCAATAATGGCCGGGTGCCTTCCCACACCACCGTGACCAGAGAGCCGGGGGCGATCTCCTCCGCGCGGTTGAGGAAAATCGCCGACGGATTCTTCACTTCCTTGAGCCCCTCGCCAGTCATGGCGAACACGCCCAGCTCATTGACCGCGCCGAAACGGTTCTTCAGGCCACGCAAGGTACGGAAACGGGAATCGGAAGAGCCCTCCAGCATCAGCGAGCAGTCGATCATGTGCTCCAGCACTTTCGGGCCGGCCAGGGTGCCGTCCTTGGTGACGTGCCCCACCAGCAGCAGCACGGTGCCGGTTTGCTTGGCGAAGCGGGTCAGCGCCGCCGCGCACTCGCGCACCTGAGCCACGGAACCCGGCGCCGATTGCAGGCCGGCCAGATACATGACCTGAATGGAATCCACCACCAGCAGGCGCGGCTGCTCCTTGCGCGCCAGCTCGATGATGCGCTCCACATCGGTTTCCGCCGCCAGACGCAGTTTGTCCTTGGGCAGCTTCAAACGATCGGCGCGCATGGCCACCTGGGACAGCGACTCCTCGCCGGTGACATAAAGACAGGAATGAGCATGGGCGAGCCGGCACAGCGTCTGCAACAACAAGGTGGACTTGCCGGCACCGGGATGTCCGCCGATCAGGATGGCGGAACCGGGCACCAGCCCCCCGCCGAGCACCCGATCCAGCTCGCCCATGCCGGCGCTGATGCGCGGGGTTTCCTCGAGGACGATCTCATCCAGGTTGCGCACTTCCGCCAGTTGCCCGCTAAAGCCACCGCGGCCGGCGGAGCCACCGGCACGGGACGGGGCGCTGTCCACCACGAATTCCTGCAGGGTATTCCACTGACCACAGGCCGGGCACTGGCCCTGCCACTTGGGGAAATCCCCACCGCATTCGGTGCAGACAAAAGCGGTTTTCTTCTTCGCCAAAAGAGGCTCCTTTTCTTACCGGGCCAGACGCCGGACGCTTAACCCGGTGCGGAAACCGTCGCGGTGCTTCCTGCCGCCGGAGGGAAGACACTGACGGGAGGCAGGTAACACCACCCCATGCGGGTTAAGGGCTCCGCGCCTGGCGTCCGGCGTCCACCACCCGCTCCGGCCGGCTGGTGACCTGACAGAATAACTCGTAGCTGATGGTACCGCAGGCGGCGGCCACGTCATCCACGGAAACAGTGTCACCCCACAGCTCCACTTCATCGCCGACGCGAGCCTCGAGGCCATCCAGTCTCACCGTGATCATGTCCATGGAGACCCGGCCGACCAGCTCGGTGCGCCGGCCATTGACCGCCACCGGCGTGCCATTGGGAGCGTGGCGCGGGTAGCCGTCGCCGTAGCCCACCGCCACCACGCCGATGGTGCCGTTTTCCGGCGCGGTCCAGGTGGCGCCGTAGCCCACGGTCTGGCCAGCGTAAATGGGATTCACGGCGATCAGGCGGGCACTGAAACGCTGGGTCGGGCGCAGCCCCAATTCGCCGGCGGAGCGCCACGGGAACGGCGACGACCCGTACAGCATGATGCCGGGCCGGACCCGCTGCTGGCGCGCCGCCGGATAACGGATCAGAGCGGCGGAGTTGGCGGCGGTGACCGGCAATCCCAGCTCCCCGGACAGTGCCAGCACCGCCGCCAGTTGCTGCTCACTGAACGGATCGTCCTGCTGATCGGCGCAGGCAAAGTGGCTCATCAGGCCGAGCAGCCGCACACCAGGGATGGCCCGCAGTATCGCCGCCTGTTCCCGTGCCTGCTCCGGCACCATGCCCAGCCGATTCATGCCGGTATTGATTTTCAACCATACGCCCAGGGGCGCCGGCCGCTTGCGCAGCAGCGCCACCTGCCAGGGCGCATGCACCACCACTTCCACGTCCAGGCGGGAGGCTTCCGCGATCTCCTCCTGGTCGAAGAACCCTTCCGCCACCAGGACCGGCTCACGGACGCCGTGCTCACGCACTGCCCGGGCCTCGTCCAGCAACGCCACGCCCAGGCCATCCACCTGCCCGGCCAGGGCATCGGCGGCCAACGTCAGGCCATGGCCGTAGCCGTTGGCCTTGATCATGGCGAACACCTGGGCGCCGTCCGCCAGGGTCCGGGCCACGCCAGCGTTATGGGCCAGAGCCGCTGGCCGTATCTGTAACCGGGTACCGCGCATGGTGCTCTCTCCCGCCCCGGTTATTCGTTGTCCTGGTATTGCTGGTAGTACTCCGGCGCCAGATCGTCGAAGCGGGTGAATTCGCCGCGGAACGCCAGCCGCACGGTACCGATGGGCCCGTTCCGGTGCTTGCCGATGATGATCTCGGCGATGCCCTTCTCCGGCGTGTCCTTGTTGTAGACCTCGTCACGATAGAGGAACACGATCAAATCCGCGTCCTGCTCGATCGCCCCGGATTCCCGCAGGTCGGACATCACCGGCCTTTTGTTGGGGCGCTGTTCCAGGGAGCGGTTCAACTGCGACAGGGCGATCACCGGGCAATTCATTTCCTTGGCCAGTCCCTTGAGGTTCCGGGAGATTTCCGAGATTTCGTTGACCCGGTTGTCGGCGCCGGGGACCTGCATCAGCTGCAGATAGTCGACCATGATCAGGCCGATCTCTCCGCCACATTCCCGCGCCACCCGGCGGGCTCTGGCGCGCATTTCCAGCGGGCTGAGCGCGGCGGTATCGTCGATGAAGAATTTCTGCTCGCTGAGCATCTGGATCGCCGAGGTGATGCGCGGCCAGTCATCCTGCTCCAGGCGACCGGAGCGGATCGCGCCCTGGTTGATGCGCCCCAGGGAGGACAGCATCCGCATCACGATGGCGTCGGCGGGCATCTCCATGGAGAACACCAGCACCGGCTTGCCGGCTTTGATCGCCACGTTCTCGCACAGGTTCATGGCAAAGGTGGTCTTACCCATGGAGGGCCGCCCCGCCACCACCACCATGTCCGACGGTTGCAGCCCGGCGGTCATCTTGTCCATTTCCTCGAAACCGGTGGTGACCCCGGTCAGGGAATTCTTGGTGCGGTACAGCTCGTCGATACGGTCCACCGCTTTCTTCAACACCGACTTGATATTCTGCGGACCGGAACCCTTCTTCTGCTGTTCCGCGATCTCGAAAATCGACGACTCGGCGGTATCCAGAATTTCCAGGGAAGGCTTGCCCTTGGGATTGAACGCCAGATCCGACACCTTGTGCGACACCTGGATCAACTGCCGCAAAATACTGCGCTCGCGAACGATCTCCGCATAGGCGTTGATATTGGCGGTACTCGGCGTGTTGCGGGCCAGCTCCGAGAGATAGGTGGCTCCGCCCACGTCGTCCAATTCGCCGCGGTGCGTCAGAGCCTGGGAAACGGTCACCAGGTCACTGGGCTTTTCTTCCTCCACCAACTGACCGATAACCTGGAAGATCAGCCGGTGCTCTTTACGATAGAAGTCCTTCTCGCCGACCCGTTCGGCGACATCATCCCAGGCTTCATTGTTGAGCAGCAGTCCCCCCAATACCGCCTGTTCCGCTTCCACGGAATGGGGCGGGATACGCAGGCTGTCGGGAAGATGGTCGTCCAACGCAAGAGACTCGTTCATGGTGGGTCCGTCAGATGGTATGCAAAAAGGCCAGGAGGCGATCATAACAAAAAATCGCCAGGAACGATTAGTGCCCCACCATCCGCTGGCACGCAACACGCCTGCACGCCAAAGCCAAGGCCCGCTTGCCGGCCTTGGGGACACGAATTCAAAGCAACTCCGTCATGCCGGACTTGATCCAGCATCTCCTTCCACGAAGCCATGCGCCCTGTAGAGGGAGATCCTGGGCCACACAACGGTGCTTAGAGCACCGTTTGGACGCCCCGCAGGGCGCCCCGAAGGGGGAGTTCGATGGTCTTAAGCCAGGGAACTCTCTACCCCGGGATGCCCGAGTGTTTTCAAAGCGTGTTGGCGTGCCGGCGTGTTGCGTGTTAGCGGCCCGTTCCACAACGGTGGGACAGTAATGGCCAGGAACGATTTTCGACGTCGCTTTAGCGACGGCCTGCAGGGTGGCCGCCATGGACGGCGGCCACAAAAAAGGCACCGCCCGATGGTCGGACAGTGCCTTGATTGTGTCACCGCGCCCCGGGGAGGGGCAAACCGGTGCGGGATAGCGGCCGTGATTACTCGGCCGGTACCACCGCCAGCTTGATGGTCACGGTCACATCGGCGTGCAACGCCAGGTCGATTTCGTACTCACCGGTTTGACGCAGCGCGCCGTGCGGGAGTTTCACTTCGGCCTTGGACATTTCCACACCAGTTTGCTCGGTGATGGCGTCGGCGATGTCGCGGGTGCCGACGGAGCCAAACAGCTTACCTTCGTCACCGGACTTGGCGCCGATGGTCACGGACGCTTCGGCCAGCTTGTCGGCACGCTCCTGGGCAGCCGCCAGTTGCTCGGAGGCTTGTTTTTCCAGTTCCGCGCGACGGGCTTCCACTTCGGCCAGGTTGTCCTTGGTCGCCGGCAGGGCTTTGCCTTGCGGGATCAGGAAGTTACGGCCATAGCCGGGGCGAACGTCCACCACGGAGCCCAGATCACCCAGGTTCTTGATGGTTTCCAGCAGGATCACTTGCATGACGGTCCCCTCGGCTTAATTGTCGTGGCTGTCGGAGTACGGCAGCAGCGCCAGGAAGCGGGCCTGCTTGACCGCGGAGGCCAGCTGGCGCTGATAACGTGCTTTGGTGCCGGTGATACGGCTGGGCACGATCTTGCCGGTTTCGGTGATGTAGGCTTTCAGGGTGTCGAGATCCTTGAAATCAATGTACTCAACACCTTCCGCGGTGAAGCGGCAGAATTTGCGACGGCGATAAAAACGGGCCATGGTTTTCTCCTCGATTCCTAGTCCAGGGGCTCCAGTGTTTCCACGATCAACTGCAAACGGTCCCGGGCTTCGCCCTTGTAGCCCGCGCGGCTGAGAAAGCCGCCGACTCTGACCCGTTGTCCTTCTTTCAGGTGCTTCGCCAGGGCGGTCTTGCCGCCGGCGAGTACCAACCCGATGCGGGCCTGGACTTCACGGGGATGGCCGTCTTCAAGCTGCCGGGACCGGTGCTCCAGCCAGAGACGCTGGCGGGGCACGCCACCCGGCGTTACGGCCACCTTTTCAAGGGTGACGACGATGCCGGTGAGCTCGCAGTGATTACGCTCGGAAATCAGCTGGCGGCCTCCTCCTTCTCGTTGGTTTTCGCCAGCGGGGACGGCTCGGTGATGGCCTTTTCGCGACGAATCACGAGGTGACGGATTACGGCATCGTTGAACCGGAAGGTGTTTTCCAGCTCGGCGAGGGTTTCGCCGTCACATTCGATGTTCAGCATCACGTAGTGTGCTTTGTGGATCTTGTTGATCGGGTAAGCCAGTTGGCGGCGGCCCCAGTCTTCAAGACGGTGGATCGTGCCTTTGCCATCGGTAACGATCGCGCTGTAACGCTCGATCATGGCGGGCACTTGCTCGCTCTGGTCCGGGTGAACCAGGAACACGATTTCGTAGTGACGCATTGTCGGCTCCTTACGGATTGGGCAGCTTCCCGAATATCGGTGAAGCAAGGAGGTCCGCCCGCCACCGGACCGGCGACAGGCGAAGGGCGGGGATTCTAGCTCAGAAGGCGCGCGGGCTCAAGGCCAAAAGCCTTGGGGTCCATGGGCCACTGGTGTCCCGTAATTCGCTAGCACGCTGGCACGCCAACCCCAAAACCCTTGGAAACGTCATGCCGGACTTGATCCGGCATCTCCTTCCACGAAGCCATGCGCCCCGAAGCGGGAGTTCAATGGTCTTAAACCATGGCACTCTCTACCCCGGGATGCCCGAGTGTTTTCAAAGCGTGTTGGCGTGCCGGCGTGGTGCGCGTATGCGAGCCGCCCCAAATCAGCCCCCATCCCGGGCGCGGATATGAAACAGCATCACTCCGGTGGCCACCGACACGTTCAGACTCTGCACGTCACCGGCCATGGGGATCGACACCAGGTCATCGCAACGCTCCAGGGTCAAACGTCGCAGCCCCTCGCCTTCGGCGCCCATGACCACCGCCAGGCCCGGATCGGGCTGGTAGTCGAACAGCGACACACTGCGCCGGTCCAGCGCCGCCCCGGCCACACGGATGCCGCGCTCCCGGAGCGCTTCCAGCAACTGGGCCAGATTGCCCACTTCGAAGTAACGCAGCGACTCGGCGGCGCCGGCGGCACTGCGGCAGGCCACCGGCGTCAGGCCGGCGGCGTGGCGGCGTGGCACAATCACGGCATCGACACCGGCGGCGTCGGCGCTGCGCAGGCAGGCCCCCAGGTTATGAGGGTCCGTGACGCCTTCCAGGATCAGCAGCAACGGCGGCCGCCCGAGACCATCCAGCAAGGTCGCCAATTCGGCTTCCCCGCCCGGCACGCGCGGCCGGGCCCGGGCCACCACACCCTGATTCTGCGGCCCCGCCAGTTTCTCCAGCGATTCCCGGCGCGCCGACTGCACCGCGATGCCCTGCGCCAGCGCCTGTTGCATCAACGCCTCCAGGCGGGCCTCGCCACGTTCGGCCCGGCGGTCCAGGACAAACAGCTCCAGGACCGCTTCCGGCCGATGCCGCAGCAGCGACTCCACCGCGTGGATACCGGAGTACATCACCGGCTTGTCCATGGCACCTTTACGGGACCCCGATTTACCCCGGGGCGGGCCGGAGGGACGCTTGCTCATCCGCGGCGACGCCCCCGGCGAGCGGATTTGGACTTGGGCTTACGCTTGCCGTCCTTGGGAATCTCGCCCTTGGCCAGTTTTTCACGAGTGCCACCGCCCCTGGCGGCCGGCTCGGCGGCCTGTTTCGATGACTGGGCGGCCTTCTTGCCCTTGCCGGAACGGCCCTTCTTGCCCGGCCGGGCGGAACTGGAACTGATCAGTTCCAGGTCGATCTTGCGCTCCTCGGTGTGCACTCCGGCCACCTTCACGCAGACCGCGTCCCCCAGACCATAACGGCGCCCGGAGGATTCCCCCACCAGCACCATGTTGACGTCATCGAAGCGGTAGTAATCACTGTCCAGGTTGGCCACGTGCACCAGACCATCAATATGCAGATCGTTGATCTGGACAAACAGCCCGAACGCCGCCACGCCGCTGATCACCCCGTCGAATTCCTGCCCCAGATGCTCCTCCATATACTGGCACTTGAGCCACTGCACCACGTCACGGGTGGCATCATCGGCACGCCGCTCGGTCATCGAGCAGTGCTCGCCCATGGTCACCATGTCCGCCGGACTGTAAGGCAGGATGCGTTCGCGCGGAATCGCCGGCAGTTCGCCGGGATTGTCCACATGAGGGCTCTCGGCACCGGAGCGGATCAGATAACGGATGGCCCGGTGCACCAGCAGATCCGGGTAACGGCGGATCGGCGAGGTGAAGTGGGTGTAGGCGTTGTAGGCCAGACCAAAGTGCCCTTTGTTGCCGGCCTCGTATTTGGCCTGGCTCATGGAGCGCAACATCATGGTCTGAATCACCTGCCGGTCCGGCCGGTCGGCGATATCCTCGCCCAGCGCCTGGAACACGCTCGGCAGAATCGCCCCCTCGGACCAGGCCAGACTCAGCCCGAGTCCGCCGAGGAACTGCTGCAGGTTGCTCAGGCGCTCTTCCTTGGGCGGCTCGTGATTACGATAGAGGGTTGCCACCTCGGATTTCTCCAGCAGGCGGGCGGCACAGATATTGGCCGCCAACATCGCCTCCTCGATCATGATGTGCGCCACATTGCGCACCACCGGCACGATGGCGCGGATCTTCTGGTTCTCATCGTAGAGAATCCGGCTCTCGTCACTGTCGAAGTCGATGGCGCCCCGCAACTCCCGGCGGCTGCGCAGGGCCTGGAACATCTCATGGAAGGACCAGATCATGTCGATGGACTCGTCGTCCAGCGACGCCACCGTTTGCTGCGCCAGCTGGGATTCCGGCTCCTCGATCATCGCCCCGACCTTGGTATAGGTCAGTCGGTGACGGGAGCGCATCACCCCTTCACGGAACACGAAACGCGACACCCGGCCGTTGGCGGAGACCAGCATGTCACAGTAGAGACACAACCGGTCCACATGGGGGTTGAGTGAGCACAGTCCGTTGGACAGCGCTTCCGGCAGCATCGGCACCACCCGGTTGGGGAAGTACACCGAGTTGCCGCGCTTGTGGGCTTCGTTGTCCAGCGGGCTGTTGGGATGCACATAGTGGCTGACGTCGGCGATGGCGACGATCAGACGCCAGCCGCCGCGGCGGCGGCGGGCCACGTAAACGGCATCGTCGAAATCGCGGGCGTCCTCGCCATCGATGGTCACCAACGGCAGGTCGCGCAGATCCACCCGGTGGGCCTTCGCTTCATGGGGCACGTTCACACCGAAGCGGGAGGCGGCCTCCTCCACGCCTTCCGGCCACTGGTGAGGGATCTCAAAACGGCGCAGCGCCACTTCCACTTCCATTCCCGGTTGATCCGGGGTGGCGATGATCTCCTCCAGGCGCACCAGCACATGGTGGTCACGCGAGGGGTACTGGGTGATGACCCCGCGCACATGATCGCCCGGGCTCGGCTTGAGACCGTTATGGTCCTCCACCAGAACTTCCTTGGCGATACGCCGGTTCTCCGGCTCGATGAAACTGACTCCCGCCTCGCGGCGGAATCGGCCGACCACCTCGGTCACCGCCCGCTCGGCGATCTCGACGATGCGCGCCTCGCGCTTGCCAAAGCGGTTGAATCCGGCCTCGTTCACCAGCACCCGGTCGCCGTCCATGACCTTTTCCATCTGGCGCGGCGCCAGGAACAGATCGGACAGACCGCGGTCATCGGGGATCAGGAAACCGAAACCGTCGCGATGGCCCTGCACGGTGCCCGCGACCAGATTCATGCGGGAGACGATCCCCAGTTTACCGTTGCGGTTTTCCACCAGTTGGCCGTCACGGAGCATGGCCTTGAGGCGGCGCTCCAGACCGACCAGGCCGTCTTCACCCACCGCCAGCAGTTCCGCCAGTTGCCGCTGATCCAGCGGCTTGCCCTGGTCATTCAACACTTCAAGGATCAACTCTCGGCTGGGAACCGGATTCTCGTATTTCGCCGCTTCCCGATCCGCGTGGGGATCCGTGTAGCGTTTTTTTGATGACATTCAATACCCTCAAAAACAAATGTATGGGTTGGCCGGCGCCTGATGCGCCTCAATTTGGCTCGTGGGAAAAGCGTGACAAGCCGGTCTCCCTGGCAAGGCGTTGTGAACTCCGGAGATGAAACCGGCATGAAGAAAATGGGACGACTTTTTTGCAGAAACCGTTTGACATCGGGCCATCATATACTAGAATGCACGCGCTTTCGCGATGAACGGCCTGATTTTTTCAGCCTTTCACGCCAAGCCGAGGTGGTGAAATTGGTAGACACGCTAGCTTCAGGTGCTAGTGGGGGCAACCCCGTGGAGGTTCAAGTCCTCTCCTCGGCACCAATCCTGAAAAGGCTCCCAAACGGGAGCCTTTTTTCGTTAGGGCGAGGTTCGGACTCCCGGCCCCACGCGCGCATCACCCTCCCTTCCTGCCATATACAACAACCAACATAAAACCGTCATAGCCACTCATTAGCATCGCTCACACCCAATAACCTGACAGGGAAGAGCACTATGAGACGCCTGACACGCCGTGACTTTATTCGCGCCTCCGCACTGGGTATGGGTGCGGTGGTGGTTTCCAGCGGCCTGACCGGCTGCGGGGGATCATCCTCCAGCAATAATAATGACGACGGCCGCCAGGTGGCGTTCCACCACGGCGTCGCCAGCGGCGATCCGCAGACCCAGGGCGTCATCCTGTGGACCCGGGTCACTCCGGAGGACGGCAACACCGCACCGGTCCCGGTGAGCTGGGAGGTCGCCAGTGACGCGGACTTCACTCAACTGGTCAACGAGGACAGCGCCGAAGTCCGTGAGGCTTACGACTTCACGCTCAAAGTAGACGTACAGGGCCTGGAACCCGGCAACACCTACTATTACCGTTTCCGTGCCGCCGGCGTCACCTCTCCGGTGGGCGTTACCCGCACTCTGCCGGAAGGCAGCGTGGATCAGGTCACCTTCGCGGTGCTGTCCTGCTCCAACTACCCTGCCGGTTACTTTCATGTCTATGCCGAAGCCGCCAAGGAAGCGCAACTGGATGCGGTGCTGCATCTGGGTGACTACCTGTATGAATACAACACCACGGGCTACGACGGCGATCAGGCCGAGCAGATGGGCCGCGCCCTGCCGGAAAACAACGACCTGGAAATGATCAAGCTGGAGGACTACCGCCGCCGCCATGCGCTCTATCGCACCGACGCGGATCTGCAGGCCCTCCATGCCAAGGCGCCGTTCATCGCCGTCTGGGATGATCACGAAATCGCCAACGACGCCTGGATGGAAGGCGCCGAGAACCACGACAGCACCGAAGGCGATTATCTGATGCGCAAGCAGTGCGCCCTGCAGGCCTACTTCGAGTGGATGCCGATCCGGCCGTTCGACGACAACGATCGGGAAATCATCTACCGCAGCTTCCACTACGGCGACCTGGTCAGCCTGCACATGCTCGACACTCGCATCATCGGCCGGGACCAGCAGCTCAGCTACACCGACTTCCTGACCGAAACCGGCATCGACGCCGAGGCCTTCACCGCCGCGGTCACCGATCCCGAGCGGCATCTGCTTGGCACCACCCAATTGAACTGGCTCAGCGGGGCACTGGCGACTTCCAGCGCCACCTGGCAGGTGCTGGGCCAGCAAGTGCTGATGGGGCGCATGCTGATGCCGGCGGAAATGCTACAGGGGCTGCTGGCTCCGGGCCCCGAGCTGGTCGCCCTTATTGGTGAACTGACCACCCTGAAAGGACGCTATCTGCAAGGCGATCCAACGCTGACCGAAGAGGAAGTCGCCCGTCTGACCACTGTCCTGCCCTACAACCTGGACGCCTGGGACGGCTACATGGCCGAGCGTGAAATGCTGCTGCGGACGGCGAAGGAGCTGGGCAAGAACCTGGTGGTACTGGCCGGCGACACCCACAATGCCTGGGCCAGCCATCTCACCGTTGGCAGTGGCGAGGACAAGCAGAGCGTCGGCGTGGAACTGGCCACCGCCTCGGTGTCCTCGCCGGGCCTGGAGTCCTATCTGCAGTTACCGGCGGAGGCAGTTCCCCAGGCGGAGCAGGCCATCACTCTGCTGGTGGATGACCTGCAGTACCTCAACGCCAGCCAGCGCGGTTATCTGCGAGTCACCTTCACCGCCGAGAAAGCCCGGGCGGACTGGCGTTTTGTCTCCACGGTGAAAAGCAGCGACTATCAGGTGGACGAGGCACGCGGGCATTCGATGACGGTGCAGGCAGGGAGTCCGGCTCTGACCCAGGCGGACTGAAAACAGCGGGGGATGGTGAACTTGCATACGCCGCCGAAGTGGCCCAATATCCGGGCCGCACGCTGAACCGAGCGATAACGTGGTCCCTATGCAAAAGAATCAAGCCACCCCCGCCCCTCATGCCTCCCGGGGCCGCCGCCTGCCCGTATTGGCACTGGCCCTGTTTCTGGCCCTGCAGGCTCCGGCCTATCTGCCGGCAACCGCGCAGGCCGAGGTACACCCGGAAATCCAGAAGGCTAACGAACAGAGAGCCCGAGCCGAGCGACGTCAGAAATTTCTGCTACTGTTTCCCGCCGCCGCCCTCGGCATCACCATCGCGCTGATCATCATCAAACGCCGCTGAGACCGCCGATGGTCAATCAAGCAGATCCGAGTAATCCCGGTTCCTGTACCCCTCCAGGGCGGTCCAGGGCAGAGGGTTGGGGTCAGTGATTTCCTCTGCTTCGATGGTGCGGCCGGACAAACCGTGCTCGTCCCGGGCTCGGATCGATACCGCGTAACGCCGCTCGGGGTTCCACACCAGGGTAATATACTGAGAGCCGCGCTGGATCTGGTAGGTTTCGACACCATTCTCAGCCACCGAGGATGGTTCCAGAGCAGACAAGGTGGCCGGGTCCAACAGCGCCCAGGTCTCCACCCAGTGGCCGTCGTAGCCCACGTTGCCGTAATACGGTGGCGCGATATCAATGAGGCGCTGTTCGTAACGGTCCACCAGTTTGACGTCGACGTTACCGTCGCCGTCCCTCTGGATCCACAATGGCGCCCCCACCACATCCGCATGCTTGTGGCCCAGACCGCCGTGGTGATGATCGTCATGGTCCCGTTGCGCCGCTTCCGGGACCTCCCGTTCCACCCACAAGGCGTTTTCCTGGCGATACAGCTTTTCCGCGTAGGACAATTCCTGCCGCACGCCATCCTTGCCCACCTGCCACTGGTGATACTCCACGCGCAGCGCGGAGGCGGCGTCCGCCCAGGCGGTCACCGGCCAGGCCAGGGACACCATCGTCCCCAGCAGGCTCAGCCGGGCCAGACGCCCGATTCTTTCAACAACCATTGTTCCACTACCCATTAAGAATGGCCGGGAGCAATTTTTAACGTTGCTCCGCGACGGCCCAAAGAGTGACCGCCACGGACGGCGGCCATAAAAAAGGGTGGCCGAAGGGCCACCCATGAATACCCGAAAACTCAGAGGCCCATGGCTTCGTGGATCAAGCCGAATACTTCCACGTTATCCAGGGTGCCTTTGAACAGATCGCTGCCGGCACCACCCGCGGTCAGACGAATATCACCACCGCCGTGGGTTTCACTGCCGGGTCCGCCCAGTTTCACGCCCACTTCCTGCAGGTAATCATCCCGCAGCACTTCGTCTTCGATCAGCGTGGTCCGATCCGCCTCGCGGGGACCGCCACCATTACCGAACACCAGAGTGGTGAAGGGTTTGCCCTGAGCATCAAGCGCCAGCCCGCCGGTGCGGTATTCCTTCAGCAAGCCGAGTACCGGGTTACCGATCTTGGAGTAGCCATTGAACGCCATGACGTGATCGTGATCCGCGGTAACGATGATCAGAGTATTTTCCAGATTCACCTTGCCCACCGCGGCGGCGATGGCTTCGTCGAACGCCAGCGTGTCCTCCAGTGCGCGCTTGGCGTTGGTGCCATGCAGGGCGTGATCGATACGACCGCCTTCCACCATCAGGAAATAACCGTCCTGATTGCGGGACAGGATATCGATGGCGGCACTGGTCATCTCCGCCAGACTCGGTTCATCCAGATCGTTATTGACCCGATCCAGCTCGTAGTTCAAGTCGCTGTTATTGAACAGCCCGAACAGCTTATCGGTGCTGGCCAGGTCGACACCTGCCAGCTCGGAGCCGCTGCTCACATAGGTGTAACCGCTGTCCTGCATTTCCAGAATCAGATCACGATCATCACTGCGGCGCCCTTCCGGAGCTGGCAGGAAGTGGCGGCGGCCGCCACCGAGAATCACATCGAGACCGTCAGTCCCCAGCGCGTTGTTATAACCGTCGCCGTCCGGCACCATTTGCGTGGCAATGGTATTCTCAGCATTGCGGTTGCAGATGTGGGCGTAGGTGGTGGCGGGCGTGGCATGAGTAATGCGCGTGGTGGTCACCACGCCAGTGCCGTAGCCCTTGGCTTTGAGGATCTCGAGCAGAGTTTCCGCCGCTTCGCCATTACCGGTTTCCGGGCACAGGCTGTCACCATTGTTCTGGTACGGATTACCATCGTCATCGTTGGGGTTGGCATCCGGCGTCATCGAAATCACTTCGTTCTTGGATTTCATACCGGTCATGTAGCTGGCCATGCCGGGAGCGCTGTCGGTGGTCTGAGCATCCTCGGAGTAGGTTTTGATACGCGCGGCGTAGCCCAGCTTTTCCATCGCCAGCTTATGGGTCTCCGGCACTTCCAGACCGGCCTTTTCACCAGCGTAGATGCGAGCGGCGGTCTGAGTAACCGGGCCCATGCCATCGCCGAGGAAGAAAATAATATTCTTGGCCTGAGCGGCGTTGACCGGCTGGGTCATCAGAGTGGCGGCACAGCAGATCAGTGCACCGCCAATAACGGAACGTTTCATATTTCTCTCCTGCTTTAATTGGCGGTTCAATCCAGATCCAGAGCGGCCTTGATCTTGCCGAAGACTTCAGTGTTGTCGATGACACCGTGGAAAACGTCGGCCCCCATACCAACCGCCCCCAGGAATACGTCACCACCACCGTGGGTTTCACTGCTGAGCTGAATGACCGCTTCCTGCAGGTAGTCATCCGCGGCGGTTTGGGTCTCCGTCAACGCGACGCGGGTAGCGGGACGATTCGGGCCATTACCGAAACCGAGAATGGTGTAGGGGTTACCATCAACATCGGTGCGCGGCTCCCCTTTGTTCGGACCGTTGGCGTAGTTACGAACCATGCCCAGAACGCCCGCGTGGTCCTCGGTGGTCTTGCCGGTACGCTCGGCATAGCCATTGATCACCAGGGTGTGGTCATGGTCCGCGGTTACCACGATCAGCGTGTTTTCAAGCCCGGGATCGATCTCTTCCATTTTTTCGAGCGCGGTTTTTACCGCGTTATCGAACGCAATACCGTCGGTCAGCGCGCGCTTGCCGCTGGTGGCATGAAGAGCATGGTCAATACGGCCGCCTTCCACCATCAGGAAGAAGCCATTGTCACGAGTACTGAGCATGTCGATGGCTTTACCGGTCATCTCGGCCAGGCTCGGCTCTTGCGTGGGAATACGATCCAGCTCATAGCTCATGTCGCTGCTGGTGAAGATGCCGAGCAGCTTCGCGGTATCGTCGGTCACGCCCATCAAAGCGTCGATGCTGTCCACGTACTGATAGCCGGCGGTCCGCATTTCCTCGATCAGATTACGACCGTCGGTGCGACGACCACTCTGATCCGCGGGCAGGAAGTGACGACGGCCGCCACCGAGGACGACGTCAACGCCATCGCCAAGGGCGGCATTGAAGCCTTCTCCCCCCGGTACCATTTGCGCCGCGATGGTGTTTTCACCATTGCGATTACAGATATGGGCGTAGGTGGTTGCCGGAGTGGCGTGGGTAACCCGGGTGGTGGTAACCACGCCGGTGGCGAAGCCCTGCCCTTTCATCATTTCCAGCAGCGTTTCCACCGGAGCGCCATTACCTTGCTCACAGGTGCTGTTGCCGTCGGCATCCACGTACTGAGACCCGTCCGGTGCGTAGGCATTGGTTTCGGTGGTCATGGAGATGACTTCATTCTTCATCTTCACGCCGGTCATGTAAGCGGCCATGGAGGGCGCGCTGTCGGTCACCTGACCATCCGCGGAGTAGGTGCGAACGAAAGCGGTTTCCGGCAGCGTATCGATGGTGATACTGCCCGCCTCACCGGCTTCGAAGATGCGCATGGCGGTCAGCGTGGTGATACCCATGCCATCACCGAGGAAGAACAGCACGTTTTTCTTGGCGGCGGGCGGTGGCGCATCGTTATTGTCGCTGTCACTGCCGCAGCCAGTCAGCGTTACGGCGAGAGCGAGCCCCGCCATCTTGAGCATTTTCATCGGCACTTCCTGTCTCATCGTCATGTCTTCGAGCCCCACTGGGAGAGGGCCACCCCGGCATGGAGTATTCAAAATCTTTATGACAGTTTTGAGATACCCCCAGGAATGTGCCGCTAAATCGCGGACATCTTTCGCTAAATGTAACGATATAACGATGCAAGGCCGAGTTACACCAATTCCAACCTGAGACCTCCTTTCCTCACCCCAACCAACGGTGACCGCTCCGTTGCCGGCACCTCCCATCATGGCGAAATATTTTCGTCATTTTTCTCTCATTAAAACGCCATTTCCCCGCCTCACCCTGATCGCCACCCCAATTCCAAACAATAGTAGACGGAGCTATTCATGTCTCTGAGGAACGACGCTTTTAAACTGGGCGCGCTGGCTGTTGCCATCTCCATGGCACTGACCGGTTGCGGAAGCGATAGTGATAACGACGGCAACCCTGACCCGCAGCCGCGGATGGAGCGGCTGACCCGTATCGCCACCCTGCCGCTGGGTTCGGAAGCCACCGGTCTGTTCATGAAAGAGGACGGTGAGGTCTTCACCAACATCCAGCATCCGTCCGATGCCAACGTCACCGTTGATGGCGAAGGGCACGTCTATAAACACGCCACCGTGGGACTGATCGAAGGGGCGGACATCCATGAGCACTTCGAGTCGATTTCCGTTCCGGAAACCGATGAAGAGAAACAAATCATGCGCGTGGCGGTAGGCCGCTACAACGTGTTGGGACAGCAAGGCCAGTCCTGGGCCGGCACCCCTGGCACCGGTCTGGGCGCCATCGAAGTAAACGACGGCACCGCCCTGATCCGTGTTTCCAATGACCCCGATTTCAACGGCTGGGTCCAAGTCAGCGAGGACGAAGGCTATCTGTTCACCAACTGGGAAGACCGTCCCGGCGGAATGAGCCGTCTGCACCTGATCCGCACCGCGGAAGGCCGTTGGGTGGTGCACGGTAACGATGCGTCCATGGTGGACTTCTCCGCCGTGCACGGCACCTGGGTTAACTGCTTCGGAACGGTTTCTCCCTGGAACACTCCGCTGACCTCCGAAGAGCTCTACTTTGACGAAACCGCGAGCTGGAACGCACCCAGCGAAGGCGGAGTGCAGGATCTGGCGGATTATCTGGCCGGCAAAGCCAATTCCGACTACACCGCTGCCTACCCGAACCCGTATAACTACGGCTACATCGTCGAAATCACCGATCCCACCGGCACCCCCACCCCGGTGAAGCACTTCACTCTGGGACGTTACTCCCATGAAAACGCCGTGGTGATGCCGGACCAGAAAACGGTATACATGAGCGACGATGGCGGCGGTGTGATCATGTTCAAGTTCGTCGCCGACAACGCGGGCGACCTGAGCAGCGGCACCCTTTACGCCGCCAAGGTCACCTCCGACGCCATTCCCATGGACGCCGCCCAGGCCGGTTTCGATCTGGAGTGGGTTGAGCTGGCCCATGGCGGCAACGACCAGATCAAAGACTGGGTCGCCGATTACGACGACATCACCGCCGCCGACTACGTGGAAGGTGAGAACAGCTATATCAGCGATCAGCAGATCAACGACTGGGCGGAAAGCAAACTGAACCAGGACCTGGACGGCAGCGGTGACGTCGCCGCCAATCCGTTCGGCGACAACCGCGTGGCCTTCCTGGAGTCCCGTAAGGCGGCGGTGAAACTGGGCGCCACCGGCGAGTTCAACAAGATGGAAGGGATCAACATCAACCCGGCCCTGGCCAAGGCCAGCGTCGAGGGCGAGGGCCCTCAGGCCTACGTCTACGTGGCCATGTCCGACATCTCCGGCGCCATGCTGGACGAAGAAGGCGCCATTCAACTGACCAACGACGACGCCCGTTGCGGCGGCGTGTTCCGCATGCCTCTGGAAGCGGACTACAACGTATCCCGACTGGATATGGTGGAACTCGGCGGCCCCTATGATCCCACCGACGAAGCCAACACCTGCAGCGTGAATGGCCTGTCCGGCCCGGATAACGTGGCGGTCATGAATGACGGTCGCGTGCTGATCGGCGAAGACACCAACAAACACGAAAACAACATGGTCTGGCTGCTGGATCCGGAATCCTGATCGTCCCGGTTTCACCGTCCAAAGGGGGAGGAGCGCTCAGGCGCCCTCCCCCTTGTCGTCTCGCTGCAACAGGTTTATCCCGATGAAATACACCTTCGTGCCCTTGCTCGCCGGCCTGCTTCTGGCCGCCTGCGACCAGGCCGGCCAAGTGGAAAACCGCACGGTCGAGGCCGCCGGGAACGCTGGGCCCCAACGGCAAATTCCACCGGACCTCAACCGCATCTACAATCAGGAAGCGCCGATTCCGCCGCAGTGCTATACCCGCACCGAAGGCGACTTCAATCCCTGCTACACCTGTCATCAGACCTATCCGGACCGGACTCGTCCCAACACCATGTGGGATGGTTACCTACAGGGCAGCTACGATTTTTCCGAACTGGGGGAGACCAACCACTGGCTCAACCTGTTCGTGGATCGGCGTGACGCCGTGGCGAAGATGTCGGATCAGGACATCATTCGCTACATCAACCAGGACAATTACACGCCTTACATGAAGACACTGGCCGAGGACAGTGACTGGAAAGGACCGGTCCCTTATGTCCGTGATCTTCAGAACGGCGCCGACGCCTTCGACGAGCAGGGCTTCGCCCGCGACGGCAGCCACTGGGTGGCGTTCAACTACAAACCTCTTCCCAGCACCTTCTGGCCCACCAACGGCAGCACCGACGATGTCATGGTGCGACTGCCCGAGAAATTCCGCACCAGCACCTGCCAGGCCGGCGAGTCCCGGGACGTCTATCTGGCCAACCTCTCGCTGATGGAGATGGCGATCAAGGAGTTGGACAGCATCACCACGCCAGCCATCGATGAAACCATGGTCTGCGCGGATCTGGACGGCGACGGTACCGTGACCACCGCCCGCGAAATGCTGCGGCGGGATCATTATCTCGGCAATGCCAAGGACGTACCCGTCACCGATATGCTCTATCCCGCCGGCATCGAGTTTCTTCATACCGTGCGTTACGTCGGCGTGGACGATCAGGGCAACATCGGCATTCCCCGGCGCATGAAGGAAGTGCGCTACATGAACAAGATACGTTCTTTCAATAATGCCCAGTTGAAATCATTGTACGGCAACGAACACCAGGAAAAGGCCGAAGGCAACTTGCCGACCTATACCGACCACGGAGACCGTGGCATGGACAACGGCTTTGGCTGGATGGTGCTGGGCTTCATCGAAAAGGCGGACGGCACCCTGCGCCCTCAGAGCAACCAGGAGCAGCGTTTCTGCATGGGCTGTCACACCACCGTCGGTACCACCATCGATCAGACCTTCGCATTCCCGCGCAAAGTCACCGGGGCGGAAGGCTGGGGCTATATCAACCTGCACGGCATGCGCGATGCACCGGCAATGAATCAGCCCCTGGGCGAGATCGCCCAATACCTAGATCTGGTCGGCGGCGGCAATGAGTTCCGTGAAAATGACGAAATGCGGGCACGCTGGTTCAACGAGGACGGCGAGGTCGATCTGGAGAAAGTCGCCAAGGCCGATGTGCACGAGCTGATCACACCGAGCCGGGATCGTGCCCTGTCATTGAACAAGGCCTACAAGCTGATCGTCGAGGAGCAGAGCTTCCTGTACGGACGCGATGCGACCCTGGCGCCGGCGGAGAACGTCTTCCGCCATATCAACCCGGACGAGATCGCTCCTCTGAAACCGGAAAAGCGCATCGACGGCTACGAAATCCGTCTGGACTGGTCCACCGCCGAGGACTGAGTTACAAGCATGAAAAAGGCCGGCAATAGCCGGCCTTTTTATCAGCGGAATTCGAACTCAGGAGAACGGATTGCGCTTGATGATGGTTTCCACCCGGTCCGGGCCGGTGGAAATGATATCGATGGGCGCGCCGGTCACTTCCTCGATGCGTTTGAGGTAGGCCCGCGCGTTTTCCGGCAGGTCCTCGAGTTTCTTCACACCCAGGGTGGATTCCTTCCAGCCGGGCAGGGATTCGTACACCGGCGTTACTTCGGCGTAGCTGTCCGCATCCCAAGCGCATTCCAGCTTCTCGCCAGCGGCGTTTTCGTATCCCACGCAGATTCGCACTTCTTCCAGACCATCCAGCACGTCCAGTTTGGTCAGACACAGACCGCTGATGGAGTTGATCTGGATGGCCCGCTTCAGCGCAATGGCGTCAAACCAGCCACAACGGCGGGCACGACCGGTGGTGGCACCGAACTCATGACCTTTCTCGGCCAGGTAACGGCCGGTTTCATCGAACAGCTCGGTGGGGAAAGGACCGCTGCCCACCCGGGTGGTGTAGGCCTTGGTGATCCCCAGCACGTAATCCAGATACAGCGGGCCGAAACCGGAACCGGTGGCGGTGCCACCGGCAGTGGTATTGGAGCTGGTTACGTAGGGGTAGGTGCCGTGATCAATATCCAACAAAGTGCCCTGAGCCCCCTCGAACATGATGTTCTCGTCGCGCTCACGGGCCCCGTGCAGCTGGGCGGTGACATCGCACACCATGGGGCGCAATTCCTCTCCCATGGCCAGCATCTCGTCCAGGGTCTTCTGGAAGTCCACCGGCTCGGCATTGTAGAAGCCGCGCAGAATGAAGTTATGGTAATCCATCACTTCACCCAGCTTGGCGGCGAACCGTTCCCGGTGGAACAAGTCACCAAGGCGCACGCCACGGCGCGCCACTTTGTCTTCGTAAGCCGGACCGATACCGCGACCGGTGGTACCAATCTTCTGGGCACCGCGGGCCACTTCGCGGGCCTGATCCAGCGCCACGTGCACGGGCAGGATCAGCGGACAGGCGGCGGACAGACGCAAGCGCTCACGCACCGGCACGTCCTGCTCCTCAAGACCACGCATTTCCTTGAGCAGCGCATCCGGCGCCAGCACCACGCCGTTACCAATCAGGCACTGCACGCCGTCGCGGAGAATGCCGGATGGAATCAGATGCAGCACGGTCTTCTTGCCATCAATCACCAGGGTATGGCCGGCATTATGGCCACCCTGGAAACGGGCCACGTAGGCCGCCTGATCGGTGAGCAGATCGACGATCTTGCCCTTGCCTTCATCACCCCATTGGGTGCCGAGAATTACGACGTTCTTGCCCATGGCTATCGCTGCTTCGCTGTTCAGGAGGAAATGGGTTGAATGGTCCAGCCATCGTTGGCGGCCACCAGTTGCCGGTCACACCCCAGTTCGCCGGGGTCGTTATCGGCGCCGGGCAGAGCCAGCACCACGCGCTCGCCGTCCGCGCGCAACGCCGCCACTTCAGCGGCGAAGGAGGCATCGGACAACTCGCCCCGGGCGAGCACACCGCCCTTCCGGGTTACGGCGGCCAGGGCCGCCAGTTTCTTCAGATCGGCGCTGAAACCGGTGGCTGGCCGGGCCCGGCCAAACACCTCACCGATGTGGTCATAGCGACCGCCCTTGGCCAGCGGTTCGCTGTCACCAGGCAGATAAGCGGCGAGCACCACACCGGTATGGTAGTGATATCCGCGCAGCTCTCCGAGATCCAGGTGCAATCGCGCCGGGCTGTCAGCCAAGGCGCCGGCCAGCGCCTCAAGGGAGGCCAGCGCCGTCAGTGCCTCCGGGAAAGCCGCCAGCAACGCCCGGGCCTGCTCAAACACCGTGCTGTCGCCGTCCAGGAACGGCAATTCCGCCAGCGCCCGGCTGGCCGCCGCCGGCAGCGCCCGTTCGGCCAGAAACGCGTTCAGTTCGGTGCGCGCCTTGCGCAGATAGATGTCTTCCAGGCGCGCCTGGTCAGCGCCGGTCAGATCACAGGCCGCCACCAGGGAGCGGAAAATGCCCACATGGCCCAGATCCAGCACCACCTGATCCTGAATGCCGGCCAGCGCCATGGTTTCCAGCATCAGCAGGATGACTTCCAGGTCGCTTTCAGCGCCGTCATGGCCGAACAGTTCCACGCCCAACTGGTAAGGCACGCGGCTGCCGCCGGCCTGTGCCGGGCGGGCACGCAGCGCGGTGGAACAGTAACACAACCGCGTCGGGGCGCCTTGACGCAGGCTGTGAGCGTCCATGCGCGCCACCTGGGGGGTCATGTCCGCGCGCACGCCCATCAGGCGGCCACTGAGTTGATCTGTAATCTTGAAGGTTTCCCGCTCCAGGTCACGGCCGGCGCCGTTGAGCAGGGATTCCAGGAATTCGATGAGCGGCGGGAATACCAGCTCGTAACCCCAGGACTGGTACAGGTCCAGCGCCCGGCGCCGCAGGTGCTCGATGGCCCTGGCGCGTTCGGGAAGGACCTCTTCCACGCCATCGGGGAGC
This sequence comes from Alcanivorax sp. 24, assembly GCF_004360225.1. Classification (GTDB taxonomy): domain Bacteria; phylum Pseudomonadota; class Gammaproteobacteria; order Pseudomonadales; family Alcanivoracaceae; genus Alloalcanivorax; species Alloalcanivorax xiamenensis. The sequence goes on along the minus strand of NZ_SNUA01000006.1, from coordinate 251,356 downwards.
AACCACTGTTCTTCCTGATTCATTGTCACGCTCTTAAAGTTACATGCCCGGCCGCAGAAACAGCAGAATGCCGGCGCCCACGGCCATGGCCACCAGGCCACAAACGCGCAGTATCCGGCCATCCAGACGGGCCAGCTCGAGGGCGGCGCGGCGCATGCGCTCCGGCGCCAGCGCCAGGGGCACCCCCTCGATCACCAGTACCAGACATAACGCCTTGATCAGCAGAATCCAGTCCATCCGGAGCCTGTCCACAAAAAAACCGGGTGCCAGGCACCCGGTTACGGCATTCTACCATGGACCAAGGGCCGACGACTAACGGCCGCCCTCGGAGTCCTTCAGGTACCTGAAGAAGTCACTGTCCGGTTCCAGCAGCAGGATATCATTGGGTGACTTGAAGCTGTCCCGATAGGCCTGCAGGCTGCGGTAAAAGCGGAAGAACTCTTCATCCCGGGAGTAAGCCTGGGCATAAATGCCGGTGGCGCGGGCATCCCCTTCACCGCGGACTTTCTGCGCTTCCTCGTAGGCCTGGGCGACGATCTCGGTTTCTTCGCGATCGGCCGAGGCACGAATCCGCTCAGCTTCTTCCCGCCCTTCGGAACGGTGCTCGGCGGCATCACGGGCCCGTTCGGCGCGCATCCGGTCAAACACCCGCCCACGCACTTCATCCGGCCAGTCCACCTGCTTAACGCGGACGTCCACCACCTCGATACCGAGATCTTGAAGGGTGGCGGCATTCACTTCCTCGGCCACCGAGTTCATCAGTTTTTCGCGCTGATCGTGCTTGTCTTCCAGCAGGGCCTGAGTCGCGCCTTTTTCCTGCACCTTCTTGCGGAACTCCTCGTCCTCCTCGGTGACCAGTTGCTCCTCGCTCTTATCGAGCGTTTCGCCGCTGACCACCGCGTTTGGATCCAGTGCCTCGTCGGGCAGTTCCCCACCCCGACCCGCGACCACTTCCTGCACGGTACGGGCGGCGAACTGGTTCCGCAGCGCTTCGTTAACCCGTGGATCGAGCAGTTCCCGGGCCCGGCGTTCCATCACCAGACTGTTGTTGGAACCGGCGCCGACACTGACGATATAGCGCTGCACATCAGCAATGCGCCAGGTCACGAAGGCATCCACATTGAGCAGCTTCTTCTCACCAGTGAGAAACGCCTGGGTGGGCACGTCGTGGGTCAACAAACGGCCATCCACGCGAATCACCTCGTCGATCAGCGGCACCTTGGGATACAGCCCGGGTTTGATGTCCGTGCTTTCGATCCGGCTGAAGCGCTTGAGCACCGCCTTCTCGGTCTCATTGACGATATAGAATGAATCGAACGCCAGCAGCAACAGCACGCCCACCGCCACCAGCATCAGCCAACCTCGTGTACCCATCAGCGAATCTCCGTGCGGTTGGTGTTATACAGGCTGCGCGGCGCCTGACGACCGCTGCTTCCGCCGTCATCGGCACCGGCGTTGGTGGTACGCGGTGAGCCATTGGACGACCCGCCGGAGTCACTTCCGGCACCTTTTGCGGCCTCCCTGGGCTTCATCAGCTGATCCAGGGGCAGGTACATCAGGTTGTTGCCATTTTTCACGTCAACCAGGACCTTGCTGGAGGCCCCCAGCACTTCGGTGATGGTGTCCAGATAAAGGCGATGCCGGGTAACCGATGGCGCCTTTTCATACTCGGCCACCAGATCCTCGAAGCGCGCGGCATTACCCTGCGCCTCGGCCACCACCTTGGCTTTGTAGGCCTTGGCTTCCTCGGTGATCCGGGCGGCTTTACCGCGAGCCTGCGGAATGATCGCGTTATAGTAGGCTTCCGCTTCTTTCTTGAAGCGGTCCTCGTCCTCGCGCGCCTTGGCCACGTCGTCAAAGGCATCACGCACGGCATCCGGCGCCGCGGTACGGTCCAGCACCACCTGGTTGATCACCAGGCCGGTGTTGTAGCGGTCCAGGTACTCCTGCAGACGCTTGCGTACTTCCAGGCGAATATCTTCACGCTGGTCGCGCAAGACATCATCCATGGTGGAACTGCCCACCACGTGACGCAGGGCGGAACTGGTCGCGTGTTCGAGGATGGATTCAGGAGCGGACACCCGCAGCAGGAACGCCTGGGGATCCAGCACCTTGTACTGCACACCCAACGTCACGGACACGATGTTGGTGTCGCGGGTGAGCATTTCCTCACTCAGCTCGTAGCTGCGGTTCTGGCCGACGTCCACTTTCATCGCCTGCTCGATCACCGGCGCGCGCCAGTTCAGGCCCGGCTCCACCATGCGGTTGAACTTGCCGAAGCGCAGCACTACCGCCTGCTCCCGCTGGTCCACCTGGTAAAAGCCCATCATCACATAGCCGACCACCAGCACCAGAGCAAGAATGATCAGCAGCCCTTTTGGTACGCCGCCACCTCGCTTGCCGCCGCCACCGCTGCCGCCTTTACCGCCAAACAGGCCGTTGATGCGATCCTTCAGATTCTTCAGCGCTTCATCGAGATCGGGTGGACGTTGATCTCCGCCACCGCCCCCACCCCAGGGATCCCTGGGTTTGTTGCCGCCAGGTTCATTCCAGGCCATTGATTTCTCCGTTATCCCGCTTTGTGCGAGCGTTCTGGATTGTAGGAATGGGCCGAGCCCTCTGCAACCTGAGGCGCGGGCACCGATACATCCTTTTCGCTGAGACCCGCTTCTCGGAGCAGGCGTTCAAAGTGCACCCGGTTCAGATGCACCCTCAGCAACATGGCGCCGTCGGTGCCGGCCTCCTCCGCCAGCACCTCGCCCGCCTCATGCAAACGTGCTCTCAAGCGTCCGGCCTCCGGCGGCAGACGCAGCCACCGGTCAACCCAATGTTCGGCCAGACGTTCGGCGATCGCCTGGTGCAGCAATTCAAACCCTTGCTGCTCCCGGGCCGACAGCCATACCCTCCACGGCCGCCCCTGCTCATCCCGGTCCAGCCGGGGAGCGTCGCCGAGACGGTCCACCTTGTTGTAAACATGCAACACCGGCACCTGATCGGCGCCGATCTCCTCCAACACCTCGTTCACCGATGCCACGTTATCGTCGCGTTCTTCGGCGCTGCAATCCGTGATATGGAGCAGCAAAGAAGCATTGACGGTTTCCTCCAGGGTGGCCCGGAAGGCCTCCACCAGGCGGTGCGGCAAATGGCGGATGAAACCCACGGTATCCGCCAGAATCGCCGGCCCCACGCCGGGCACCCTCACCTTTCGCAGAGTCGGGTCCAGGGTGGCGAATAACTGGTCCGCCACGTAAACCTCTCCGGTGGTCAGAGCATTGAACAGGGTGGACTTGCCAGCGTTGGTATAGCCTACCAGGGAAATCAGCGGCGTTTCTGAACGGTCACGGGCACGACGTCCCTGCTCCCTCTGTTTGCGCACTTTTTCCAGGCGGGCCTCGATGGCACGGATACGGTCACGGATCAGACGACGGTCCGTTTCCAGCTGCGTTTCACCGGGGCCGCGCAGGCCAATACCGCCTTTTTGCCGCTCCAGGTGGGTCCAGCCGCGCACCAGCCTTGAGGCCAGGTGCCGCAATTGGGCCAGCTCCACCTGCAAGCGCCCCTCATGGGTACGGGCACGCTGGGCGAAGATGTCCAGAATCAGGCCGGTACGGTCCAGGACCCGGCATTTCGCCGCCCGTTCCAGATTGCGTTCCTGAGCCGGGCTGAGGGCATGGTTGAACAACACCACGTCGGCCTCTTCCTGGCGTACCAGTTGGGCCAGTTCCTCGCTCTTGCCACTGCCTATGAACAGCGCCGGATCAGGACGGTCACGCTTGCCCAGCAGCTCCGCCACGGGTACCACGCCACTGGACACCACCAGATGGTGGAATTCCTCCAGATCCTCCCGCCCGAAAGCGTCGGGCAGGTCCATGTGCACCAGAATGGCCCGTTCGCCAGCCCCGGTGCGTACCTGTTCAGTACGTTCGAATAAATCCATGGACCTCAGTGTACCCACAGTCTCCGGGAACGCCACAAATACGACGGTCCGAATGTCATTTCCGGCCTCACTACAGCAGCGTCCTGCGGGGTGTTCGACAAAACAAAGCCACGCCGCAAGGGCGTGGCTTTGCATAAGCCGGAACTGACGACGCGGTTATTGATTGCCGTATTCGTCACCTGCCCCTGCCTGGCCGCCGCCGGTACCGGAGGTACCGTGCATGGCCGGATTGCCACCGCCGGAGGCACGCGGGTTGCGGGCCGGTACCACGGTGGAAATGGCGTGTTTATACACCATTTGGCTTACCGCGTTTTTCAGCAGTACCACGTACTGATCGAAAGACTCGATTTGCCCCTGCAGTTTGATTCCGTTAACCAGAAAGATCGAAACCGGAATACGTTCCTTTCTCAGCGCATTGAGAAAAGGGTCTTGTAGCGAATGCCCTTTTGACATGGCAGTTCTCCTCAGCATCCAAATATAAAAAGTAGCGCCCAACGTTTCGGGCAATCAGCGCATTGAATCCGCGTCCCGCGGACGTTCAATTCAATGTTATAACCCGGTCATCCAAGACCCACTTCGAGACCGGCCATCCCTGACTCCGGGCCCTGAATCCGTTCATTGACTCATCCGGCAACATGACCTTGAAAAAGTTTCACCCCAGATCATTCTCACCGCTACTAAACACGGATTTACAAACCTGCGCAAGCCGCGCCGCGCACGCTATGCGCTGGTTCTCCCCGGTACTGTCGTACCACTGTAATCCGGGCCATTTTCGCAGCCAGGTGAGCTGCCGTTTCGCCAGCTGGCGTGTGGCAATGATACCTTTTTCGACCATGGTCGGGTAATCCCATTGGCCATCCAGATAAGCCCATACCTGTCGGTAGCCCACGGCTTTGATCGCCGGCAGGTTCTCGTGCAAGTCACCGCGGGCAAACAGTCTTTCCACCTCCTCCAGCAACCCTTCCCGCAACATGGCGTGGAACCGTTGCTCGATACGCCGGTGCAACTCCTGTCGCGGCGGCGCCACCGCCAGACTCAGCACCGGCGAAGCCAGGCCGCTGAAACGATAAAAACCCTGCTCCAGCGCTTCCGCGCGAGTCTCGTGCCGGGCGTGGAATGCCGACAGCGGCTCACCGGTGAGCCGGTACACTTCCAACGCGCGCTGCAGCCGTTGCCGGTCGCCGGGTTTGAGACGCCCGGCGGTGACCGGATCGACGCGCGCCAATTCCGCGTGCACCGCGGGCCAGCCCGCCTGTTCGGCCAGGGCGGCGATTTCCGCCCGCACTGCCGGGTCCGCCGGCGGCATCGGCGCCAATCCGTCCGCCAACGCCTTGAAATACAACATGGTGCCGCCTACCAGCAGCGGCACTTTACCGCGCCGCTGAATATCCTCGATCTCAGCCAGCGCGTCGGCACGAAAATCCGCCGCCGAATACGGTCGCGACGGATCCCGGAACCCCAATAATCGATGGGGCGCCTTCGCCAGTTCCTCCTTAGTGGGGCATGCGGCACCGATTTCCAACCCCCGATACACCAAAGCAGAGTCCACATTGATGATTTCCATCGGCAGCCGGCTTACGGCGTCCATGGCGAGAGCGGTTTTACCGGCCCCGGTTGGCCCCATCAGGAAGACAACGGGCCAGACGCCAGACGCCAGACGCCGGACGCTCAAAGGCCTGCTCTCTTTTTTTTCGCGTCCGGCGTCCGGCGTTTGGCGTCCGGCGTCCATTACTGCCCCCGCATGAACAGACGATCCAGGTCCTTGACGCTCATCTGGGTCCAGGTCGGGCGACCGTGGTTGCATTGCCCTGAACGCTCGGTGGCTTCCATGTCGCGCAGCAGGGCATTCATCTCCGGGATGGTCAGCTTGCGATTGGCGCGTACGCTGCCGTGGCAAGCCATGGAGGACAGCAGCGCATCCAGATGCTGCTCGATACGCTCACTGCTGCCGTGGGCGAGCAGATCGGAGAGCACGTCGCGGACCAGCGTCTCGCTGTCGGCGTTGCGCAGCAATACCGGCACTTCCCGCACCATCAGGGTTTCCGGCCCCGCCCGTTCGACAGCGAAACCGAGGCGCTGGAACACTTCCGGCTGCTGCTCGGCGAAATCCGCCTCCCGCGAGGACACCGCCATCGACACCGGCACCAGCAGGGGCTGCCCACGCACTTTCTCCTCGGCCCAGTCGCGCTTGAGCCGCTCGTAGGTGATGCGCTCATGGGCCGCGTGCATATCCACCAGCACCATGCCGTGCTCGTTCTCGGCGATGATGAAAATGCCGTGGATCTGCGCCACCGCGTAGCCCAACGGCGGCGTCTGGCCCGGCTCCGGCGCCGGCATCGGCGCGGCTTCCGGGCGGGGCGTCACCAGCGAACCGTAGGCACTGGCCTGACGGTCGCCGTCGGCAGTCGATAGCGGAGGACGCCAGGCCGGCGCCGCGCCCCCACCCTGGTACCCATTTCCACTGACACCCGCGCCGCTGTCACGGGCCTGAGTCAACGGCATGGCTCCCTGGGTCGGCGCGGACCAGTCCGGCATTGTCTGTGGCGACTCCTGCACATCGAGCCGGTCCGCCGGACGCACCTCGGCGATCGCCCGGTGCAGGGTCCGATAGAGGAAGTCATGGACCATGCGCTGCTCGCGGAAACGCACTTCGTGCTTGGTAGGGTGCACGTTCACATCCACCAGTGCCGGATCCAGTTCCAGGAACAGCACGAACGCCGGATGCCGGCCATGATAGAGCACATCGGAGTAGGCCTGCCGCACCGCGTGGCTGACCACTTTGTCGCGGATCACCCGGCCATTGACGTAAAAGTACTGCAGATCCGCCTGGGAACGGGAGAAGGTCGGCAACCCGAGCCAGCCATGCAGGCGCAGGCCGGCGTGGGACACTTCCACCGGCATCGATTGCTCCATGAAAGCACTGCCGCACAAGCGCGCTACCCGGGCGGCCCGCAGCGCCTCGTTGTCGCCGCTGGGCAGTTGATGCACTACTTTCTGGTTGTGGCTGAGCCGGAATCCGGTCTGAAATTCGCTCAGGGCAATGCGCCGGAACACCTCTTCCAGATGGTTGAATTCGGTTTTCTCGGTACGCAGGAAACGGCGCCGGGCCGGCGTATTGAAGAACAGGTCGCGCATGGTCACGGTGGTACCGCGCGGATGCCCCGCCGGCGTCACCGAAGGGGCCATGTCGCGACCTTCCACCACCACTTCCCAGCCTTCCGCCTGCTCACCGGTGTTGCTGGTCAGGCTCAGCCGCGACACCGAGCTGATCGCCGCCAGCGCCTCGCCGCGGAATCCCAGGGTGCCGATGGCTTCCAGGTCCTCGGCCACATGGATTTTGCTGGTGGCATGCCGGGACAACGCCAGAGGCAGTTCGTCCCGCTCGATGCCACCGCCATCGTCACGAACCCGGATCAGCTTGGTACCGCCCTGCTCCACATCCACGCTGATCTGCCGGGCACCGGCATCGAGGGCGTTTTCCAGCAGTTCCTTGAGTACCGATGCCGGCCGCTCCACCACCTCGCCGGCGGCGATCTGGTTGGCAAGGCGGGAATCCAGCAATTGAATCTTGGACAAAATGGTCTCCCGGGGTCGCGGCCCCTGCGTTATTTCCGCTTTCCGGGGTCAGGAGCCCGGAATGGTCAACAATTGCCCCACCACAATGCGGTCACCGTTGATATTGTTGGCGGCGCGCAGGGCGTCCTCGGACACCTGATGGGCACGGGCGATGGCGGACAGCGTATCACCAGGCTGGATGCGGTATTGGTCCCCCTGCTGCCGGCGCTGGGCGGCGAAATAGCTGTTCGGCGCCGGGTGGGTCTGGAAATAGCGTTTCACGCCATTGGTCACCGCCCGGGCGATACGGGCCTGGTGGGTACTGGAGCGCAGCAGCCCTTCTTCTTCCCGATTGGAGATAAACCCGGTCTCCACCAGCACCGAGACCATTTCCGGTTCCTTGAGCACGGCGAAACCGGCCTGCTCCACCGTGGTCCGGTTACCGTGCAACTTGGTGACGCCGTCAAACTCCTGCAGGATCTGCCGCCCCAGATAGAGGCTGTGGGCCATGGAGCCAGACATACGCATGTCCGCCAGCACGCTGAGCAGATTGGAGTCGTCCTTCTCTTCTTCGTAGACCCCGGCGACGCGGTCGGATTCGTTGGCGATCTTGGCCAGATAGCGGGCGCGGGCACTGGTGGCGCCGCTGTTCGAGAGCGCGAACACACTGGCACCCCGGGCACGGGCATCGGTAAAGGCATCGGCGTGGATCGAGATGAACACGTCGGCGTGGTTGTCCTCACGGGCGATACGCCGGCGCTCGGCCAGCGGCACATAGTAGTCGCCATCACGAACCAGCACCGCGCGCATGCCCGGCTCGTTGTTGATCATGTTGTACACCTTCTTGGCGATCTGCAGCACCACCACTTTTTCCTTGGTGCCGCGCGGCCCCCTGGCGCCGGGGTCCTCGCCGCCGTGGCCGGCATCCACGGCGATGATCATTTCACGGGGTTTTTCCGCCGAGTCCTTGGGTTTGGGAATGGTCTTCGCCGGCGGCGGATCCTTGTCGAAGAGATCCACCACCAGGCGCCAGCCGTGCGGCGCCACCGGCTTGAGCAGATTGGTGCGTGGGCGCACCGCCGCCTTGAGATCGAACACGATACGGGTTTTGTCCGCATGCTGTCCCACCCGGATATCGGCCACCGGCCCGTTACCCGCATCCAGCGTTTTGACGTCGAAGTCGAAGTCGGTGTCCATCAGATCCACCACCACCCGATCCGGACCGGTGAGAATGTCCACCTTGTGTTCCACCGGATCGGGCAGATCGAACACCACCCGGGTATGATCCGGGGCCCGGTGCATGCGCACGGAGTCCACTTTCACCGCCGCCTGCGCCGCCATCGTCAGAAGGCCGCCCAGCATACCGATGAGCAGACGCCATGCCATCGTTCCCCAGGCGGACTTTCGCTGATTTACACCCATAGTTCGGCTATGCCCACTCCAAATTCGCATTACGCCCCGGCGGCTGCACGGTCAGTGTCACGGTGAGATCCGGCGCCGGAATCACACCCTCGCCTTTTTGCGGCCATTCCAACACACACAGCCCATGGCCGTCGAAATAATCCCGAATGCCGATCAATTCCAGCTCCTCGGGGTCCGCCAGCCGGTACAAGTCAAAATGATAGATATGGACGCCATCGAGCTCATAGGGTTCCACCAGTGTATAAGTGGGGCTCTTCACCGCCCCCTGGTGGCCCAGCCCTCGCAGCAGCCCGCGCATCAGGGTTGTTTTGCCCGCCCCCAGGTCCCCCAGCAGGTAAACGCACTGGCCGGTTTTGAGCACGGCGGCCAATTCCGCGCCCAACGCCAGAGTGGCCGTCTCGTCCGCCAGATAGCGGGACCCGCTTGGTTTATTTTCCATTCAATTCCCATCGTAACGGCAGCAAAAGATCAGTGGCCAACAGCCCGCGCTCGCCGTGCTCGGCGGCGGCCCGGTCGGCGGCCCGGGCATGCGCCATGGCCCCAAGAGCCGCGGCCTGGTACGGCGGAAGGCCCTGGGCCAGCAGCGCGGCGATGACACCGGTAAGCACATCGCCCATACCGCCGCTGCCCATGCCGGGATTGCCATCGCTGACCAGGGCACAACCGTCTTTACCGCGCACCAGGGTACCGAGCCCCTTGAGCAGGGCGGTGCCGCCGTAACGGCTGGCCAGCGCTTCCACGGTGGCGAAGCGATCCTGTTGCACGGCGGCGCTGTCGCTGCCCAACAGCCGCCCGGCCTCGCCGGGATGGGGCGTCAACACCCAATGATCGCTGGCGTCCACCCCCCACTCGGCCAGCAAGTTCAGGGCATCGGCATCCAGCACCAGCGGCAGGTCCGTCATCAACACACGCTTCAGCAATGTTTGCCCCCACTCGGCGGTGCCCAGCCCCGGCCCCACCGCCACGACCGTGGCACGTTCCAGCAAGGGCTCCAGATCCGCGACGTCATCCACCGCCCGCGCCATGATCTCCGGCTGCCGGGCCAGCACCGCCGTCAGATTCTCGGCGCGGGTGGCGAGACTGACCAGACCGGCGCCGCAGCGGGCGGCGGCCTGGGCACTCATGGAGGGCGCGCCGGCGAAACCATGGTCGCCGCCGACCACCAGCACGTGACCGTAATGCCCCTTGTGCCCGTCACGGCGCCGAGGCGGCAGCCAGCGCCGCAGATCCAATGGCGTCGGCCGCCATACCGGATCCGGTATCGCCTGATACACGGCCTCGCCCACGTTGAGACTGGAGAACAGCAGATCACCGCTGTGGCATGGCCCCACCCCGGTGAGCAGCCCGCGGTTCACGCCGATGAAGGTAATGGTGCAATCCGCGCTCAACACGGCACCGGCGCTGGCCCCGGAGTCCGCCGACAAACCGGAGGGAACATCCAGAGCCAACACCGGTTTGCCCAGGGCATCAATGGCCTGCAGCAAGGCCCGCATGTCTTCGCGCAACGTCCCGCTGATACCGGTTCCCAGCAGGCCGTCCACCAACAGCGGCGCGGACCCCGGCAGGTTGTCCAGATTCAGCGGCAGCATCGGCACCCCGGCGTCGCGCGCCGCCTCCGCCATCACCAGGGCATCGCCGCCAAGCTGGTCCAGCGGACGCCATTGATAGACCACGGGGCGCAACCCGGCCTCCTGGGCCAGACGCGCCACCACGTAGCCGTCACCGCCATTATTACCGGCGCCGCACAGGATCGCCGGTTCACGCACCTCCGGCCAGCGCTGCAACATCAGATCAAAGGCAGCCTGACCCGCCCGGGCCATCAGGCTGGCACCGCTGACACCGCCGGCGATGGCGAGACGGTCCAACTCCCGGGTTTGGGCGGCGCTGTAGAGTCGATTGGGTAACGGTGCCAGGGTCATCGCTGCTATCCTGTGGCGAACATCGCCCATTATACGTTGACCGCGTACAGTTCTCGATCACTCCATGGATTTCACTCATTTCAAAACACAACTGGCCGAACAGGCCAGGCTGTTGGGTTTCCAGCAGCTGGGTGTGGCCGATATCGACCTCACGGAGGCCGAGACGAGACTGCGACGCTGGCTGGACGCCGGATACCACGGCGACATGAAGTGGATGGAGGCCCATGGGCACAAGCGCTCAAGACCGCAAGAGCTGGAACCCGGCGCCCTGCGGGTGATCTCCCTGCGGATGAATTATCTGCCGCCGGACACCCAGCCGGTGAAGCTGCTCAGGCAGGGCGAGAAAGCCTATGTGTCGCGCTACGCCCTGGGACGTGACTACCACAAACTGGTACGCAAGCGGTTGGCGACACTGGCGCGCTGGATCCGCGAACAGGTCAGCGACAGCGAACTGGCCCGGGCATTCGTCGACAGCGCGCCGGTGATGGAAAAGCCGCTGGCCGCCAAGGCCGGACTGGGCTGGCAGGGCAAACATACGCTGCTGCTCAACCGCGAGGCCGGCAGTTGGTTTTTTCTCGGCGAAATCTATACCGACCTGCCACTGCCGGTGGACCAGCCGGTGGAGGACCGCTGCGGCAAATGCTCCGCCTGTATGACGGTCTGTCCCACCGACGCCATCATCGCCCCCTATCAGTTGGATGCCCGGCGCTGCATCTCCTACCTGACCATCGAGCACCCGGGCGCCATTCCGGAGGACCTGCGCGCCGGCATCGGCAACCGCATCTTTGGCTGCGACGACTGCCAGCTCATGTGCCCCTGGAACCGGTTCGCGCGGTTCACCGACGAGAGCGACTTCCACCCTCGACATCAGTTGGAAAACAGCGATCTGGTTACTCTTTTTCTATGGGACGAAGCCACGTTTCTGCGTTGCACCGAAGGCTCGCCAATCCGCCGCGCCGGCTATCAGCGCTGGCTGCGCAATCTGGCGGTGGCGCTGGGTAATGGCCCGGCCAGCACGGCGCCCATCGCGGCCTTGCGCTCGCGGCAGGCGGATCCCAGCGAGCTGGTACGTGAGCATGTGAACTGGGCCCTGAATCGCCTGTTGATGGGGCACAACGTCGCCGAAGGGGATGCCGGATCAAGTCCCGCATGACGTTTTCAGAGGCTCCCGGGGCCGAACAGTCTCTGGATCGGGGAACCTTTTTCCTGTGTAAAGACCCTACGTTTTATCCGACAATCAAGTGACGTTCTGTCAGGGAGAGTCCAATGAGGAAAGTCAGTCTGTTGATCCCGGTGTTGGCCGCCGGCCTACTCAGTGCCTGTGGTAAGGGCCCAAACGAGGCGGCGGAATATCGTGAATCCGTATTCAAGGCCACGGCCTGGCACTTCGGCACTCTGGGGGCCATGGCCAAGGGCGAGCAGCCCTTCGATCAAGCGGTGTTCGAGGAAAAAGCCGACATCGTGGCGCAACTGTCAGGTCTGCCCTGGGAAGGCTTCGCGGACGCCGGCTCCGCCGATGGCAGCCACGCCAAACCGGCGATCTGGGAGAACCGCGCCGACTTTGATGGCAAAGCCCGGGACTTCCAGAACGCCGCCGCCGAACTGGCGGAGATGGCCGGAAGCGCCGATCAGCAGGCCCTGTTCGCGCAAGTGGGCAAGGTCGGAGAAACCTGCCGCGCCTGCCACACCGAATATCGCGAACGTTAGAGTCTGTGTGTGATCTTTGCGCCACCGGGCCGCCACTGGCGGCCCGGTCAGCTCACCAACCAGTAAATCGCCCCGGCCACCGGCAAGGCCACCAGCAATGCCCGCCACCAAGGCGCGAAAGCCTGGTCCGGGCCGGCCTTATCAGGCACCCGCTTACGCCCGGTCAGCATGGCCACCAGCAACGGCTCCCCCAATAGCCGATGCAGCAGCACCGCCGCCACATGCGCGACGATCAGAATCAACAGCAGATCGAAATTCAGAAAGTGCACATCGGTGAGCGCGCGGGCCGTGGCGCCGCCAACCTGGTTGCTCAACGGCCCCTCCAGTGAAATATCGTCGGTGGCGAACAGGCCGGTAACGGTCTGCACCAGCAAAGACAGCAACATCAGCATGACCATCCAGCCGCCCAGCGGATTGTGGCCGGTAAACACCGGGGCCCGCCCACGAACCAAGGCCTTGCTATATTCCAGGGTACGTCTGGGCCCGGCCAGAAACGCCGTGAAACGACTATGGCGGGAACCCCACAGCCCCCAGATAATCCGGAAAATCACCAGGCCCAGCACCAGATAGCCGGCGCGCATGTGCCAGACCATCAACTGCTCACCCTTGCCCCCGGAATACCAGAGGAAACCGATACCCGCCACCAGCAACCAATGAAACAGGCGGGTGGGCAGGTCCCAGACCCGAATGGTGTCCATATTTTCTCCTTTCGATCAGCGCACTCCGTGGCCGGCCAACACCCGGCTTAACAAGGGACGCTATTCGCGGATGAAATGTTCCCGGTAGTAGGCCAGCTCGGCGATCGATTCACGGATGTCATCCAGCGCCAGATGTTTGTTCTCTTTCTTGAAACCAGACAGTATCCCCGGTTTCCAGCGCGTGGCCAGTTCCTTCAAGGTTGAGACATCCAGATTACGGTAGTGGAAAAACGCTTCCAGGGCGGGCATGTAACGTGCCAGGAAACGGCGGTCCTGGCAGATGCTGTTGCCACACATCGGTGACATCTTTTCATCCACGTATTGCTCCAGGAACAACAGCGTCTGCCGCTCCGCCTCCGCCTCGTCCACGCGGCTGGCGCGCACCCGCTCGGTCAACCCGGAGTTACCATGGTGGCGGGTATTCCATTCGTCCATGGCCGCCAAACGTTCGTCGCTCTGATGCACCGCCAGCACCGGCCCCTCCTCCAGCACGTTCAGATTGGCGTCGGTAACGATAGTGGCAATCTCAATGATGCGATCCTGCTCGGGGCTCAGACCGGTCATTTCCAGGTCGATCCAGATCAGGTTGTCTTTCGATGGCATCTCACGGGTCCTGTATGGAGATAAATTTAAACGCCATGGTACCAGAATGACCCTGACGCTTGACGCCGAAAGCCTGGAGCGCTCACACGCAACACGCGGAAAATCAAAAGCAGCGAGGTCCACGGACAAACGCTTAAAGCCCTACTGCTGCCACAGAGAGCACCACGACGCTTCTGCTCCCAGGTTCTATCCTGGCGTGCAAGCGTGTTGCGTGCATGCGTGCAAGCGCACTCGCCTCTCAACCGTGCCATAATGGCGCCACCTCAACCGACCTCCTCGCGAACGCATGGCGAAACGCAATCTCAACCGGCGACAGCGCTGGCGCATTGAAAAGATCCAGGGCGAGCGCCGCGATCGCATGCAGCGCAAAGCGGAAAAAGAGCAGCCGGTGGCCACCAACCTCGGTGAGGAACAGTGGGGTACCGTGATCGCCCACTTCGGTGGCCAGGTATTGGTGGAAGCCCAGGACGGCACCCCGGCCCGCTGTCATTTCCGCGCCAATCTGGAACAACTGGTGGTCGGTGACCGGGTGCTCTGGCACCCGCCACGCAGCGAGGGCACCGGCGTGGTCACCGCCGTGGAGCCGCGCCATACGGTACTGAAACGCCCGGACAACTACGGCAACCTGAAGCCCGTGGCCGCCAACGTGGACCGCCTTCTGGTGGTGTTCGCCCCGCGCCCGGCGCCTTCCAGCGCCCTGCTCGACCGCTATCTGGTGGCGGCGGAGCTGTCCGGTATCGAACCGGTGCTGGTGCTGAACAAGACCGATCTGCTGGACGACGACAACCGCGATCAGGCCAAGCACATCTGCGCGCTCTACCGCCACCTCGGCTACCAGGTGATCACCTTGTCCGCCCATGGCGACGGCCAGCAGCTGGCCCCCCTGCGCGCCGCCCTGGCGGATGCCACCAGCGTCTTCGTCGGCCAGTCCGGGGTCGGCAAATCCTCCCTGGTGAATGCCATCCTGCCGGAGGCGGATCTGGCGGTGGGCGAGATATCGGAGATGTCGGGGCTGGGCCAGCACACCACCACCACCGCCCGTTTGTTCCATTTCCCCAAAGGCGGCCACCTGATCGATTCTCCGGGAATTCGCGAATTCGGCCTCTGGCACATCGATGAGCAGGAGCTGTTGCACGGCTATCGGGAACTGTCCGAGCAGGCTGGCCATTGTCGCTTCCGTAACTGCACTCACCGGCATGAACCCGGCTGCGCACTGCTCGCGGCCGCCCAGAACGATGCGTTCATACACGAACGCCTGCACAACTACTTCCAGATCGCCGACACCCTGGACGACGAGGCCCGCGCGCGCTACTGAGCGATGCCTCGAGATTCCCCCTCCTGGATAAAGGCCGGCGGATATTGGACAATGAAACCCTGTATGAGGCGGTGAAAATTTATTCACTCCTCCAAATTCCCGACCCACGACTGTTTGATTGACTTATGCCCCTGCCCCTGTTGCTGGAACCCGCCGAACTGGCCAATCACCTTGATGATGCCGGGCTGTTGATCGTTGATCTGAGTAAAGAGCAGGTTTACGCCCAGGCCCATGTGCCCGGTGCCGTGCACCTGGACTTCAAACGCCTGCAGAAGGGCACCCAGCCGGCCCCGGGGCTACTGCCCGACGACGATGCCTTGTCCGACCTGTTCTCCGAACTGGGGCTGACCCCGGACACCCAGGTGGTGGCCTACGATGACGAAGGCGGCGGCTGGGCCGGGCGATTGCTGTGGACCCTGGACTACCTTGGCCACGCCCACTACTCCTACCTCAACGGTGGGATCCACGCCTGGCTGGCGGCGGACCTGCCCACCAGCAGCGAACCCCATACCCCCACACCCAGCGATTATGAGGTCAGCCTGCACAAGGCCGGCGTCAACGTGGACCTGGAGACGGTGCTGGCCGAATACCAGAACCCCGACGTGGTGATCTGGGACGCCCGCTCCGAGGAGGAGTACGCGGGCATCCGCGCCTTTGCCCAGAAAGGCGGCCACATTCCTGGCGCGGTGCACTATGAGTGGACCGACGCCATGGACAAGAACGATCACCTGCGGGTGCGCGACCTGGATACCCTGCGCCGGGAACTGGCCGCCCAGGGTATCACCGCCGACCGCCGGGTGATCACCCACTGCCAGACCCACCACCGCTCCAGCTTTACCTGGCTGGTGGGCAAGCTGCTGGGGTTCCCTCATATCGCCGGCTACGCCGGTTCCTGGGCGGAATGGGGCAATCACCCCGACACCCCGTTCGAAAAGTCCGAATAACAACCGACCGCATTCCGAGGTGCTCTTGAAGGACTTATGGCAACGTCTGTTCGTCGCTCTGCAATATCTGCTGCCCCACCACGCCTTGTCACGATTGGTGGGCATTCTGGCCCGCAGTGAAACACCCTGGGTGAAGGACACTTTCATTGGTTTGTTCATCCGCCGTTTTCAGGTCGATCTGTCCGAGGCGGAGGTCACCGAAGCCGGGCGCTATCCCCATTTCAACGCGTTCTTTACCCGAGCCCTGCGCGACGGCGCCAGACCATTGCCGGAACAGGCCGATGCCATCGCCTGCCCGGCGGACGGCACCATCAGCCAACTTGGCGCCATCGAAGGCGACCGTATCTTCCAGGCCAAGGGACACAACTACAGCCTGTTCCAGCTACTGGGGGGCGACCATGACCTGGCCACGGAATTCCTCGGCGGCCAGTTCGCCACCGTTTATTTATCGCCAAAGGATTATCACCGGGTGCATATGCCCGCCACCGGCACCCTGCGGGAAACCCGCTATGTGCCGGGTCGACTGTTCTCGGTGAATCAGGCCACCACCGAACGGGTGCCCGGCCTGTTCGCCCGCAACGAACGGCTGGTGTGCGTTTTCGATACCGGGCAAGGCCCGATGGCGGTGATTCTGGTGGGTGCCATGATCGTCGCCGGCATCGAGACGGTGTTCTCCGGCCAGGTCACGCCCCTGCCCCGCCGGGTGACGCACGGCGACTACCGGAACCGTCAGCCGATCACGCTGCAACGCGGCGAGGAACTGGGTCGTTTCCTGCTGGGCTCCACCGCCATTGTGCTGTTCGCCCGTGGCCACGCGGAATTCGATGCCGCCCTGAGCGCCGAAAGCCCGGTGCGCATGGGACAGATGATGGGGACGCTGCGCTAGCGCCCCACGGCCCGGTTATTCCGCCAGCGGCAGGCGGATCACCAGGGTGAAGCCCTGCCCTTCGCCGGCGCTTTCCGCCCAGATCCGTCCGCCGCTCTGTTCGATCATCACCCGCGCCATCGCCAGAGACAGGCCAAACCCGTCCTCGTGATGGCGTGAACCCATGATGAAGAAGGGTTCGAACAGACTCTCCAACTGATCCGTGCCGACACCGCTTCCGTTATCACGCATGCGGATTTCGCCCACGCCTTCCAGGCGCTGACTACTGATATCGATGTCCTCTCCGGCGGGACTGAAACGGATGGCGTTGTCCAGCGCCATCGCCAGCACCTCTTGCAGCTCGCTCTCGTTGGCACGCACCCGCAGCCTCTCCGACACCCGGTTCCGCACCGTCAGTCCGCGCTGCTCGAGACACTCGACACGGCTGGTGGTGAGCGCTTCCACTAACCAGTAAGGGTCGCACACGGTGATCAGCGTGGGGCTCTCCCGGTCCGACAGGTCGAAATAGCGCAACGACGTGCTCACCAGTCCCATCAAACGCTGCTGCCCCTTGCGCACCAGATTCCAGGTATCACGGCGGTCATCCTCTTCGCTCAGAGTATCCGCCGCGCCCAGCCAGTTGATGGGGGTGTTCAATTCGTGGCTGACGTACTGCAGGAAGGTGGATTTGTCCCGGTTCACACGTTCCATTTCCGCCACATGGCGTTCCAGGTTGCGGCGGGATTCCTCGAACAGACTGTTGCGTTCACGTTCCAGGAAGCGAATGCGGTCCCCCAGCGCCAGCGACAGCATTACCACCACCCACAACGTGGCCAGATGCGGCAGGATGGTGATGAAGGAGGTATAGGGCAGCCAGCCGACGATACCGAGGATGAAAATAAACACCAGCAGCATGAACACCCACCAGGCCAGCACGAACAAGCGCGCCGCCCGGTATCCCTGGGATAGAACCATCCAGCCAAGCCAGCTGAACAACACCACGGTGACCCCCACCAGAGCGGTGGACAAATAATAGGACCAGGGCGGCGCGATCATCAGTTGCACCACCAGCAGCACCAGCGCGCCGATCAGATAGTGCCGCAACACACGGTCGTAGCGCGGAAAGCGCACGCGCAATTCCAGGAAGGCCCGGGAGTACATGGCCAGCGCCGGACAACTGATGTAAATGCCAAGCCAGTAATATTCATTGAGCTTGGGCCACATCGGCCAGACAAACTGCAAACCGAAGCCATTGATATTGAGGATGAAGATCACCATCCCCACCAGGAAAGCCACGAAATACAGATACACCGGCTCCCGCAGCGACAATGCCAATAGCGCGTTGTAGATCACCATGATCAGCAAACACCCATAGAACACTCCGTAGAGCAGGGTATCCCGATAGGTGTATTCCACCAGCCCGGTGCTGTTGTAGAGCACCGGCGACAGATTGATCGCTCCCTTGCCGCTGACTTTCACATAAAAGGTGCGCGGCCCGGTCTGGTCGGTGTCCAGTGGAAAGATAAAGGCCCGGTGATTCATCATCCGCATGTGGAACGGCAACGTGTCCCCCATGGCCACTTCATCGTAGCCACCATCCGGGCGCGGTGCGTACAGAGTGATGTGATCGAGAATCGGGTAGCGCTCCACCAAATACCAGCTCTGGTCCGTCACCTTGCTGGTGTCGAGCGTGAACCGCAGCCAGATCACGCTGCTGGTAAAACCGAAGTTGGGCTCCTCCGCCGTATTGACGGTAAAGCGGCTGGAAAAATCCTCACGCACTTGAGACAAATCCCACTGCCCCTCGGGATCCACCAGTACATCCATGGATTTGGCCACCGCCACCTCATTCCGGTGGCCATCCGGCACCACCACCGGCGCGGCCCAAAGCCGCGCGGCGCACAGAGCCAGCCCCAGGAACAGCAGGAAGTTACGGAACTTTACCAATCGTCGTTCCCCAAATGGTCATAAGAGCCTGGCCATTACGCCACCGCCTTGCCCGTATTGGAGGTAGAATACCGGCAGCGCGTCACCGCCGTCTTGTCCAATACCTCAAAAGTGCCGAAGGCGATTTTCTCAATGGCCCACGGCGGCCATCAGGCAAAAATCGCTCCACCGCGGCGGCACAAACGCCACGGCCCGGGCTCAAAAGGTTATCATCGTTATCATGGTGTCGAACGGGCCTGGGCTTCGTTACGATTACACCAACTCGTTATCATCGGGGCCCGAGGGCCCGGGCGCAAGGAGAGCACCGTCATGGGACGTGCAATCAAGATCATTGTCATCGTAATCCTGGCCGTCGTGGTACTGCTGGCCGCGGCGATTTTCGTCGTCACCCAGGTGATCGACCCCAACGATTTCAAGCCGCAGATCGAGGAGCAGGCGCGCCAGAACGCCAACCTGGACCTCGCCATTCCCGGCGATCTCTCCTGGCAGTTCTGGCCCTCCCTGGGCGTCAGCCTGGGCCGCACCGAGGCCCGCATCGCCGATGAGGAAGAACTGTTCGCGGCTCTCGACAATGCCAGTGTCAGCGTCGCCGTGTGGCCCCTGCTGCTCGGCAAGGTGGAGATGGACGGCGTACTGATCGACGGCCTGGAAGTGAATCTGCGCGAGGATCAGCAAGGCGGCAACTGGGAAAGGATCGGTCCCCGGGGCGAGGCCAGCCAGGATCAGGCCGGCGAGGAACAGGAAACCGCCAACGGCGGCGAGGAGAGCAGTACCCTCGATATTCCTCTGACGATTCCTTCCGTGGACATCACCAACGGCCGCATCAGCTATCGCAACGCCACCGATGGCACCGATATTCGCGTCGAGCATTTCAATTTCAACGCCCGCGATGTCAGCCTGGACGAGCCATTTCCGCTGGAAATGTCGCTTCGCTATCAGGACCAGAGCGACCTGCGCGTGGATCTGAACCTGAAAACCACGCTGGCCGCCGACCTGGATGCCAACCACTTCGTGCTGGCCCCCATGGTGCTGGACGCCAATATCGCCGGCGCCACCACCCAGCCCGTGGATGTGCACCTGGAACAAGCGTTGGACGTGAACCTGGAGGAGGACAGCGCCAGTCTCACCAACCTGGTGCTGCAGGCCGCCGGCACGCGCACCACCGGCGAAGCGCGAATTACCGGACTCACCGGCGACATGGTGGTGGCCGGCCAACTCGACACCGAGCCCTTCAACCTCAACACGGTATTGAAGGCGCTGGGCGAGCCGGCCATCGAGACCCGCGGCGACAGCGCCCTCAACAAAGTGGCGATGAGCGCCACCCTGTCGGGCCCGGCCAACAGCGTCGTCGCCAACCCTCTCACCGTTACTCTCGATGACAGCACGATTAACGGCAGCGCCGGACTGCGGAACCTGGAAACCGGCAAGATCGCCTTCGATCTGACCATGGACAAGATCGTGTTGGACCCGTATCTGCCGCCGGAAAGCCCCGCCGAGGACAAACCCGTCGCCGGAGGTGACGCCGGCAAGAGCGGCGGCGCCGCCAACCTCACCGAAGCGGAACTGATTCCGGTGGAGACCCTGCGCCCGTTACTGCTGGACGGCAAATTCCGCATCGGCCATCTGACCTTCGAACAAATCGAGGCCAGCGACCTGAGTTTCGCGGTGTCCGCCGCCAATGGTGTACTGAAACTGACCCAGGCCAGCGGCAAGACCCTGAACGGGGATTTCAACGCCAGCGGCACCCTCAACGTGGCCGGCAAAACCCCTCGGATCAGCGCGCGCACCAAGGTGAATCGCATGCAGATCCAGCCCATCGCCAAGATGGCCATGAAGGACGACCTGGCCACCGGGCTGTTCAGCATGGACGGCAGTTTCAACGCCAGCGGCAACAGCCAGAAGGCGCTGGTGGAATCCGCCAAGGGCAACGTCAGTCTGGGCCTGGCCGACGGTACCGTGCGCGGCCTGAATCTGTACAACACCCTGGTGGGCGGCATCAACGATACCCTTGGCGGGCTCAAGGGACTGACCGCGCTGATTCCCAACCAGGAATCCGGCAAGCTGCCCCCGGTGCTTTCCGAGGACACCAAGATCATCGACCTGACCAGTAAAACGCGGCTGGACAAACAGGTCGCCTATCTGGAAAGCCTGGACGCCACGCTGGAGAAAGGCACCCTCTCCGGTAATGGCTGGTTCAACATCCTGACCCAGCAGTTCGACATGCGCATTGGCATGAAGTCCCCTGAACTGGACGGCGGCAAGTATCTGGGCGACGCCACCTGGCCCCTGCGCTGCCAGGGCAGCCTGGAAAGCAGCCCGGCCAAATGGTGCGGCCCGGACAGAGACGGCTTCCGCAAGATCGCCCAGCAAGCCGCCACCAATGCCGCCAAGGGCAAATTGAAGGACAAACTCGGCATCGATGCCGAAGGCGATACCACCGAGGAAGTGCTGAAAAACGCCGCCGGGCAAAAAGCCCGGGAGGAAATCGAGAAGCAGCGCGACAAACTCAACGAAAAACTGGGCGACAAACTCAAGGGGCTGTTCAACTGAGTACCGCGACCACCGCCTTCAGTGACGCCGTGCTGGCCTGGTACGACCAGCACGGCCGCAAGGATCTGCCCTGGCAGCATCCCCGCACCCCTTACCGGGTGTGGGTGTCGGAAATCATGCTGCAGCAGACCCAGGTGATCACCGTCATCGACTACTTCCAGCGTTTCATGGAGGTTTTCCCGGATGTGCATAGCCTGGCCACCGCCGAGGTGGATCACGTGCTGCATCTGTGGACCGGGCTGGGCTACTACGCCCGTGCCCGCAATCTGCACAAAGCGGCCCGGCAACTGGTCGATGACCATGGTGGCGAGTTCCCGCAAACCGTGGAGGACGTGGCCACCCTGCCCGGTATCGGCCGCTCCACCGCCGGCGCCATCCTGGCGCAAAGCCGTGGCGTGCGCGCGCCGATCCTGGATGGCAACGTGAAACGGGTACTGACCCGTCTGCACGCGGTGGCCGGCTGGCCCGGCCAGAAAGCGGTGGAGAACCGGCTCTGGGAACTGGCCGAGCACTATACGCCGCATCAGCGCCTGGCGGACTATACCCAGGCGATGATGGATCTGGGCGCCACGCTGTGCACGCGGCGACGTCCGGCCTGCGGCGAATGTCCGCTGCACCGGCGCTGCCAGGCCCACACCGACGGCAACCCCGAGCAGTTTCCCGGACGCAAGCCGGCCAAGACCAAGCCGGTTCGCCAGGCCCGTATGCTGATCCTGCAAAGTGACGATGGCAGCGTCTGGCTGGAGCCGCGCCCACCCAGCGGCATTTGGGGCGGCCTTTGGTGTTTCCCCCAGCAGGACCCGGAGGAATCACCGGAGAACGTGCTGACACAACGGGGCCTGACCGAACGCCATCGGGAAACCCTGACGCCGTTCCGGCACACCTTCAGCCATTTTCACCTGGACGTGGAGCCGGCGCTGATTCAGGTGGCGGGCACCGGTGCCCGACTGGAGGAAGAGCATGGGCGCTGGGTGGATCCCGATGCTCCCGGCGAGTTGGGCCTGGCCGCCCCGGTAAAAAAATTGCTCAGTGGGCTGCGTCAACCGCGCCAACAGAGCATGCTGTAACCTGAAAACCCTGAACCATCTCGAGGATGCCATGACCCGCACCGTATTCTGTCGTAAATATCAGGAACGTCTGGAAGGCCTGGACCGGCCTCCCTTTCCTGGCGCCAAGGGCCAGGACATTTACGACCATGTGTCACGCAAGGCCTGGCAGGAATGGCTGCAACATCAGACCTTGCTGATCAACGAGAAACATCTCAACGTGATGGACCCCAAGGCGCGCGCCTTCCTCGACGAACAACGTGATCGTTTTTTCAACAACGAAAACGTGGAACAAGCGGAAGGCTACACCCCGCCTTCGGAAGAAAATGACCAATAAATAACCGCACTTGACGACGCCCAACGGAGTCGCTTTAATACGCGCCCTGACGCCCGGATAGCTCAGTCGGTAGAGCAGGGGATTGAAAATCCCCGTGTCGGTGGTTCGATTCCGCCTCCGGGCACCATACAAAAAAGCCTCGCTCGCAAGAGCGGGGCTTTTTTTGGTTCATCGCGGTTTAGCGGGAAGTTTCGCTCCAGGAGAAATCAGCCGGCGTTATCGCGGCCGTTGTCGTTGCGAGCCACGGCGGTGCCGTTTTCCTGCTCGGTAAGATCAAAATAGGCGGCGTACTGGTGCTGGAAGCGGCGCAATTCGTCCGCTTGCAGCCGTTCGCGGGACGGCAGCGAGGCGGTCATCGGGTTCAGCGGTCGGCCATTGAGGCGCAGTTCGTAGTGTAGATGGGAACCGGTGCTGCGGCCGGTATTGCCACTCAGCGCGATGACATCACCCTGCGTCACCTCCTGCCCGGGCCGCACTTGCGCCTTTTGCAGATGCAAGTAGCGGGTCTGGTAACCCTGGCCGTGGTCGATCACCACGAAACGCCCCGCCAACGGATGGTAGGAGACCGTGCGCACCACGCCCTTGGCCGGCGCCAACACCCGGGTCCCCACCGGCATGGCGAAATCCGTACCCAGGTGAGGGGTCACCCGTCCGGTGATGGGGTGATGACGATGCAGATTGAACGGCGAACTGATGCGGTATTCGCTGTTGAAGGGAGTACGACGAAAGCCCGGCAGCAGGCTCTTGCCTTCCGGCGTATAAAAGCGGTCATCATCGAAGCGGGCGGCCCGCACCGAGATCAGTTCCCCCTCGTAATCAAAACCCGCCAACCGGGCCGAATAGGCCCCTTCGGCATCGTCGATATACTCCAGATCCACTAACAGAGAGAAGCGGTCGCCCTTGCGGGCCTTGCTTGCCAAAGGCAGTAATTCCCCCATCTCCGCGGCAATGGCCTGGGCACGACCGCCCAGGGAAGGCACCTCCGCCAGCGCGGCGGACAGGGAGGAACGAATCTCACCACGCACCGCCACTTGATGCAGATTCCGCTCATAGGTCAGCGCGCTCCGGTGCATCTGGCCATTGTGCAGATTCCATTCCCAACCCCTGGACGGATCCGTCCACAACCTCAGCGCCAGCAAGCGGCCCTCGCCATCGGCGCGCCACTCCAGGTGCTGGCCAGGACTGACCTGCCGCAGAATGTCCGCGCTTTTGGGGTCATTGAGCAAGGTGTACAGGGCGGCTTCCGGCAGCTGCCACTGATTGGTCCAGAGGTTGGCCAGGGAGTCCCCCTGGGCGATGGTGTAGTGCTCCCAGACCGTGGGGGCGGGGTCCACATCGACGGCGTACAGGTCGGAGTCCTCGATCAGGCCCAACAGAGCCCGGTCGGTCATCAAGGCAGCGTCACCGGAGGGCGCCCACCACCAGGAGGCAAGCGCGATGGCGGCCGCCAGAGCGGGCACCAAAGCGCGCAGCAGGGGCGGTCTTGAGGTCCGTGTTGTGGCGGTGGATTCCGTCATGACAACCGTGATCCGGGACCGACCTTGCCGGTCGGTCTGCTTCTATATTCATGAACAAGGGTTCAGGACCAAGCGGCCGTGACCCGGCCAGGGCGCGAACAAGGGCGCCACCATACCCGATCCCGACGTCAGGCCCAAGCGCCGGAAACACCGGGTTGGAGGCCGCTCGGCCAGCAGGCATCCCGGTTATCGACAACCGCATGACGATTTGGTTGCAAATCCGCTTTTGACTCAGGGCAACAGACTTTCTATATTGCTTGGCCCGGCGGCCCAGCCGCCGGATCGTTCTCGGGGCGGGGTGAAAGTCCCCACCGGCGGTGAGGGAGCCTCTCCCAAGCCCGCGAGCGCCCGCGGCCACAGGCCATCGCCATACTCAGCGTTGGTGATCCGGCCTTCCTCACGGCCACGGGGTCAGCAGATCTGGTGTGATTCCAGAGCCGACGGTGATAGTCCGGATAAGAGAGAACGCGATGGCTCCCTGCCTCCGTGGCGGCACGCCCGTGCGTCGCCTCCACGCCGGCACCGGCCCACGTTCGCCCTGATTCATCTCAACGCCACTCAGGAAACACGGCATGAATCAGACCCAGAGTTCCACCCAGCCTTACCATCCCGAACAACAGCGCCTGGCCTTTATCCATGCCAGCTGGCATCAGGACATCGTGCTTCAGTGCCTGACCGGGTTCCGCGAAGAACTCGCCCGCCTCGGCTACGGCGCCGATCAGATCGACGTGATCGCGGTCCCCGGCGCCTACGAAATCCCCCTGCAAGCCAAACTGCTGGCCAAATCCGGCCGTTACGCGGCGATCGCCTGCAGCGGCCTGGTGGTGGATGGCGGCATCTATCGCCACGACTTCGTCGCCACGGCGGTCATCAACGGCCTGATGCAAGTGCAGTTGGAAGCCGAAGTGCCGGTTCTCACCGCCGTGCTCACCCCCCACCATTTCCATGAACATACCGAGCACCATGATTATTTTTTCCGGCACTTCGTCACCAAGGGACGGGAGCTGGCGAACGCCGCCGACGGCGCCATGCGACGCACCTCCGACGCAAAATCCTTCCTGTAAAACCAGTGTCATGGCCGGCTTCGCGGTGACGCCGCGGGCCGGCTGATAACGGCACGCCATCGTCATAATCCGTTTCACCAAACTGCAAGCCGGTTGTCATTTGACGAACCTAGACTCGCTGGGCTTCTTCTCATCAAGGGAACCCAACCATGTCACAACGGATTTGGCGTCTGACGCTACTGTGTCTTTCTTTATTTATCGCGGCTTGTAACTCCTCCAGCAACCACGACGATCCGGCCCCGGATCCTGAAACCCCACCCACCGAACCCGGTAACCCTGGCGAGCCGGGAGAACCCGGAGAACCGGAAGAGCCTGGAGAACCGGGCGAGCCTGAACCGGAACCCCGGGTACTGCTGGACGAGACCTTCGAAGGGGACACTCTCCCGGAGGGGTGGGCGCAATATAATGGCGTCGAGAACGCCGTCTATGTACAGGATGGCAGTTTGTTCGTCGACGGCCGGGGCGACAATTACACCGCCACCGCCGTCACCCTGCCCGCGGAACTGGGGGTCACCGGCGACTACCGCATCGATGCGGAGTTCACCATCGCCAGCGCCAATACCGCTTCGCGCTGGGTCGGGTTCATTTACCGTGCCGGGCAATCCCTGGAACCCTACTACCAGATGGCGATTCGCCAGGACGCCACCGCCAGCAACGGTACCGAGCTGGCATTTCGCTCGGGTGGCTGGACCATCCTTGAAAAGGGGCCTTATTCCGAGGCCATCGACGCCGAAAAAAGCTACAACGCCACCATCATCGTTCAGGGTGGGCGGGTACAGCAGTTCATCAACGGCGAACTATTGGAAAACGGCGAGCTGGACAGCCAGTACAGCCAGGGCGGTCTTGCCCTGCAAGCCGCGGGCACCCTGTTCCGGGTGGACCGGATCACCGTCACCGAGCAGCTCGAGGCCCTGCCGAACCTGCCCACCGTCTTCACCGTCAACGAGCCGGAAACCGGCGTCGCCATGGCGCCAACACTGGTGCGAACCGCCGACGCGGACACCGACCTGTCCGGACTACAGGCCAGCAATGTACTGTTCACCCTGGATAAAAACCTGAACCTGCTTGATGACAGCGATCAGGTCATCACCACACTGGCGGATTATCTGGGCCAGGACACGGTCACGGCCATTCCCACCCTGCGCATTCGCGAGGCGGACACAATCAACGCTCTGAGCACGCTGGTCAGTGAGCGCAACCTGATGGATCTGACAGTGTTGTCCGACGACGCCGAACTGCTGGCCGCCGCCCGCGAAGCCATGCCAATGGTGCGAGCCGCGCTGGATCTCAGTGGCGCCTCCCTCGGCAATACACGTCAGGACCTGCTTGGCGTGGTTCACGCCACCAACCGTGCCGGCGCCAAGATCGCGTTGCTGCCGAGCAACCTGATCACCGCTGACAACGTGGCGTACCTGCAACGGATGCTGATCACGGTCTGGGCCGGTTCCACCAATACCTCCGCCACCCGGGCGGCGGAACTGCTCACCACCGGAGTCAACGGTATCGTCAGCGCCGATACCGCGCTCTACGTTGACCTGCTGGGTCGCTTCCCGGAACACACGCTGCTACGCAAACCGCTGGTGGTTGGCCACCGGGGCGTTCCTTCCCTGTACCCGGAAAACACTCTCGAAGGCGCGCAACACGCCTGGGAACTGGGGGCCGACGCGATCGAGAACGACATCTATCTGACCGCCGACAATCATGTGGTGATCATGCACGATGGCACCGTGGACCGGACCACCGACGGCACCGGAAACGTCGAGGATATGACGCTGGAACAGCTCAAGGCACTCAATATCGAGCACGATTCCCTGACCGGCTTGAAAGTCCCGACCCTGAACGAGTTCTTCGAAGCGTTCAAGGGCAAGCCCGTGATGCACTTCGTCGAGATCAAAAGCGGCAAACCGGAAATCGTCGACCATCTGAAGACCGCCATCGATGAATATGGGGTGGCCGACCAGGTCGTGGTGATCTCCTTCTCCGACAGCCAACTGCTACGAATGCGTGAGATCATGCCGGAAGTCACCGTCGGCTATCTCAACAGTCTCGGCGCCGACAGCGATCTGCGTAAATCGCTGCGCCGGATACTGTCCGCCACGCAGACCCTGTCTTCCACCTTCAACCCTTCCTACGGTGGTCTGAACAATACATTGATGGAAGCCGCCAAACATCGCGGCACCACCTTCTGGCCCTGGACATTCCGTGATCAGACCATCGCCGAAACGTTCTACGCCGCCGGCACTCACGGCCTGACCACCGACTACGCGCAATGGTTCAGCGCCTATCCGGTGAACGTCGCCAGCGACAATACGCGGATCATCGTCAACGCCGGAGAAACCGCCAGCGCGCCGATAACCCTGACGCTGCAGGATGGCCGTCAGCAAGCGGCCCAGAGCGACCAGATACTGGTGGTCGACAGCACCATCGACTACACCAGCGCCAACGGCCAGGTGGTTTTCAACGGTACCGGCCATGCCACGGTACTGGTGGGCCATGTCGAAAGCCTGGGCGATGGCCGCGAATACCGTATCTACTCCTCACCGGTTTCAGTCAGCGTTCATTAACGGCGTATCTGAATATCCCCAGGCAATCCGGCGCCCCGTTCTTGGGCTTATGCCCTGGAACGGGGCACACACAGCCAGCCCTGATCCGCTGTCTGTCTTGGAAGGTCG
This sequence comes from Alcanivorax sp. 24, assembly GCF_004360225.1. Taxonomy (GTDB): domain Bacteria; phylum Pseudomonadota; class Gammaproteobacteria; order Pseudomonadales; family Alcanivoracaceae; genus Alloalcanivorax; species Alloalcanivorax xiamenensis. The sequence goes on along the minus strand of NZ_SNUA01000006.1, from coordinate 223,258 downwards.
CTTCGAAACCGCTGAATAGCGGGTCTCATGACATCTTGTTCCAGGTTGGCACCGCCTTTGCACTGACTCGCATACCTATTGGTATACAACGAGGTATGCGAACGTGCTTGGCTGGACTCTGCAACAATGGCGTGACGCCTATCAGACCGGGGACTACACGCCGGTCTCAGCAATAAAAACGCTGTACACGACACTGCGTGACAGCGAACGGAGTCTGTGGATCCATCTGCTGGACGAGTCCGATCTGGTGGCCCGGGCCGAGCAATTGACCGATCCTTCCCTGCCGCTGTTTGGCGTTCCTTTCGCGGTAAAAGACAACATAGACGTGGCCGGCCTGCCGACCACCGCCGCCTGTCCCGCTTTCACTTATACCGCTGACCATACCGCCCCGGTGGTACAGGCACTGTTGGCTGCCGGCGCCATTCTGGTCGGTAAAACCAATCTGGATCAGTTGGCCACCGGGCTGGTCGGCGTGCGCTCGCCCTACGGCGCGGTGCCCAATCCCTTCAATCCGGATTACATCACCGGCGGCTCCAGTTCCGGCTCCGCCGCGGTGGTTTCCCTGGGACTGGTGCCGTTCGCGCTGGGCACCGACACCGCCGGTTCCGGCCGCATACCCGCCGGTTTTACCAACACCGTTGGCCTGAAACCCACCAAGGGCAGCATGAGCACCCACGGCGTGGTACCGGCTTGCCGCACTCTGGATTGCGTGAGTGTATTCGCCCTGTCAGTGGCGGACGCGGAAACCGTTTACGACCTGTATCGCGGCTACGATGCCGGGGACAGCTACAGCCGCCCTGATCCGGCTTCGCGCCCCAAGGCCCTGCCGGCGCGGCCGAAGCTCGGCATTCCCGATCAGCTGCCCTGGTTCGGCGACAGCCAGGCGGAGCAAGCCTGGAAACAGCAGCTCGACGCCATGGCCGAAATCGCCGAGTTAGTGCCGCTGGATCCGCAGGTGCTGCACGACACCGCCGCCCTCCTCTATCAAGGCCCCTGGGTAGCCGAGCGTTACTCCGTGGCGGAACCCTTGATGCAAGAACAGGACACGCTGCTGCCGGTGATCCGCGATGTCATCGGCGTGGCCGAGGGCATGAGCGCGGTCGATGCGTTCCGCGCCCAGTACAAACTGGCGGATCTGAAACGCCAGGCCGACGCGCTGCTGTCCCAGGTGGATGCACTGCTGGTGCCGACCTCACCGGGCATCTATCGCATCGACGCGGTCAATGCCGACCCGATCCGTCTCAACAGCCAGCTCGGCGTTTGGACCAACTTCGTCAATCTGCTCGACCAGTGCGCCCTGGCCCTGCCCGGCGGTTTCCGCGAGGACGGTCTGCCTTGCGGTATCACCCTGATCGGCCCGGCCTGGCACGACGCCGCCCTGGCCGAATTCGGGCGGCGCTGGCAACAGCATCAGCCCTGGCGGGCCGGAGCCGTGGGCAGAGATCTGCCGAACCTCACACCGGCGCCAGCCAGCGAAGACAACGCCGCTCACATCACCGTGGCGGTGGTGGGCGCCCACCTCAGTGGCATGCCGCTGAATGGCCAACTTACCGAGCGCGGCGGCGTCTTGCTGGAAGCCACCGAAACCGCGCCCTGGTACCGCCTTTATGCCCTGGCCAATACCACACCGCCAAAACCCGGCCTGATCAAGAGCGATGACGGCGCCGCCATTCAGATTGAACTGTGGCAATTGCCGGTCAGCGAGTTCGGCAGCTTTGTCGGGCTGATCCCGCCACCGCTGGGGATCGGCTCACTGGAAACCGCCGATGGCCGTCTGGTGAAAGGGTTCATTTGCGAAGGCTGGGCCATCGACGACGCCACCGACATCACCGCATTGGGGAGCTGGCGGGCCTACATCGCCCAACAGCAAAACACAGCAAACTGAAAGAGAGCGGAACCATGTTCACGGAAACAGGGCAGCAGGCAACCGGTTTACAAAAAGTGCTCATCGCCAATCGGGGGGAAATCGCGGTCCGCATCTGCCGCACCCTGAAACAAATGGGCATCGCCTCCGTGGCGGTATACTCCGACGCCGACCGCAACAGTCAGCACGTCAGCGCCGCCGATGAAGCGGTGGCCCTGGGCGGCCAGACCGCCGCCGAAAGCTATCTGCGTACCGACGCCATTCTGAAGGCAGCGCGGGAAACCGGCGCCGACGGCATCATTCCCGGTTACGGCTTTCTTTCCGAGAACGCCGACTTCGCCGAAGCCTGTGACGCCGAGGGCATCGCCTTCATCGGGCCGACGCCAACGCAGTTGCGCCAATTCGGGCTCAAACACGAGGCCCGCGCCCTGGCCGAAGCCGCCGGCGTGCCACTGGCACCGGGTACCGGACTGCTGCAGGATCTGGATGAAGCCCGGCAAGCCGCCTTGGAAATCGGCTATCCGGTGATGCTGAAAAGCACCGCCGGCGGCGGCGGCATCGGCCTGACCCGCTGCAATAGCGAAGAGGAGCTGGTGGCGGCGTTTGAATCCGTGCGCCGGCTTGGCGAAAGTTTTTTCTCCGACAGCGGCGTGTTCCTGGAGCGGTTCGTGGCCCGGGCCCGCCATATCGAAGTACAGATTTTCGGTGACGGCGACGGCACCGTGCTGGCGTTGGGGGAGCGGGAGTGTTCGCTGCAACGCCGCAACCAGAAGGTGGTCGAGGAAACCCCGGCTCCGAATCTGCCCGAGGCCACCCGAGAACAGTTGCGCGAAAGCGCGCGCCGCCTTGGCGAGTCGGTCAACTACCGCTCCGCCGGCACCGTCGAGTACGTGTACGACGACGAGCGCGACGAGTTCTATTTCCTCGAGGTCAACACTCGCCTGCAGGTGGAGCACGGCGTCACCGAAGAAATCTTCGACGTCGATCTGGTGGCCTGGATGGTGATGCTGGCCGGCAGGGAACGGCCACCGCTGGACCGGACCTATCAGGTCAATGGTCACGCCATGGAGGTTCGTATTTATGCGGAAGACCCGCTGAAGGCATTCCAGCCCAGCCCCGGCGAGCTTACCGAAGTGGCTTTCCCGGCGGCGGCGCGCCTGGACGGCTGGGTCGACACCGGCACCGTGGTCAGCCCGCACTACGATCCTCTGCTGGCGAAACTGATCGTCCATGCCGACGATCGCGAAGCCGCTCTACGGAAAATGCAGAACGCCCTGGCGGAAACCCGCCTCAGCGGCATTGCCACCAACCTGGATTACCTGCGGCAGATTCTGATCGACCCGAACGTGGCGGCAGGCCGCGTCTCCACTCGTTATCTGGAGACCTTCGAATATCGTCCCCGAGTATTCGAGGTACAGGAACCGGGGACCTATACCACGGTGCAGGACTATCCTGGCCGTGCCGGCTACTGGGATATCGGCGTGCCGCCCTCCGGCCCGATGGATGATTACGCGTTCCGTCTGGCCAACCGCATCGTCGGCAACCACGACAGCGCCGCCGGCCTGGAAGCCACACTGATCGGCCCGACTCTGTACTTCCATAGCGAAACGATTGTCGCCCTCACCGGCGCCACCTGTGACGCCACCCTGGACGGGGAAGCCGTCGCGCTGTGGCAACCGATACGGGTCCGTGCCGGCCAGACCCTGGTCACCGGCAAGGTGACCAGCGGCTGCCGCACCTACATCGCCATACGTAATGGTATCGACGTGCCCGATTACCTGGGCAGCAAATCCACTTTCGTGCTTGGACAGTTCGGCGGCCATGGCGGCCGTACTTTGCGCAAGGGTGATGTGCTGTCCCTGTGCCAGCCTCAGTTGCCCGGCTGCCCGACCCCGGCGCCGGTGCATGAACCATCGCCGGCGGACGCCGCGCTGATCCCTGACTATCCGCAACATTGGGAAATCAAAGTGCTATACGGCCCCCACGGGGCGCCGGATTATTTTACCCAGGACGCCATCGATACCTTCTTCGGCGCCGACTATCAGGTCCACTACAACTCCAACCGCCTGGGTATTCGCCTGACCGGCCCGAAACCCACCTGGGCGCGCACCGACGGCGGCGAGGCCGGGCTGCATCCGTCCAACCTGCACGATAACGAGTACGCCATCGGTTCGATCAACTTCACCGGCGACTTCCCGGTGATCCTGACCAAGGACGGCCCGAGCCTCGGCGGCTTCGTCTGCCCGGTGACCATCGCCAAGGCCGAACTGTGGAAGGTGGGCCAGCTCAAACCCGGCGACTCGATCCGTTTCGTCGCCATCGACTTTGATCAGGCGCTGGCGCTGGAACAGGCCCAGGACCAAAGCATCGAGAGTCTGGAACCGGTAACGCCGGCTCCGACTACCGCCACCGTCATACCGGAGGGCATCACCTCTCCCACCATGCTGGCGGAACGGGAGGCGAACGGCGATGTACCGCGTATCACTTACCGCCAGGCCGGCGACAAATACATTCTGATCGAATACGGCGAAAACGTGCTCGATCTGGCCTTGCGCTTCCGTGTCCATGCGTTGATGGAATCACTGAAGTCGACGCCGGTGGACGGCATTCTTGAGTTATCTCCCGGCGTGCGCAGCCTGCAGGTGCACTACGATTCCCGTGTGCTGCATCAACAGGATCTGGTGGCCGCCCTGCTGGAACGGGAAGCCGCGATAGGCTCCGTGGATGATCTGGTGGTGCCGACCCGGGTACTGCACCTGCCACTGGCGTTCGAGGACAGCGCGACCCTCGACGCGGTACAACGCTACCAGGAAACCATTCGCCCGGACGCGCCCTGGCTGCCCAACAACGTGGAGTTCATTCGCCGTATCAACGGCCTGGCATCCATCGACGCGGTGAAGCGCATTGTCTATGACGCCAGCTACATGGTGCTCGGTCTTGGCGATGTCTATCTAGGCGCCCCCTGCGCGGTGCCGGTGGACCCGCGCCATCGCCTGATGACCTCCAAGTACAACCCGGCCCGCACCTATACCGCCGAAGGCACCGTCGGTATCGGCGGCGTCTATATGTGCATTTACGGCATGGACTCCCCCGGCGGTTATCAGCTGGTGGGCCGCACGCTGCCGATTTGGAACAAGCATCTGAAGAACCCTCAGTTCAAACCCGGCGAGCCCTGGCTGCTCAGATTCTTCGATCAGGTGCGTTACTACCCGGTGAGCGAAGCGGAGCTGGGAGAGATGCGCGACGCCTTCCGTGAAGGCCGCCTGCAGGTGGAAATCACCGAGGAACCGTTCAGCCTGGCGGAGTACCGCGCCTTCCTGGAAAGCATCGAACCGGAGATGGAAGCGTTCCGCGAGCGCCAGCAAAGCGCCTACCAGGCCGAAGTGCAGCGCTGGCAGGACGAGGACGCGGCGGTGGAATCCGCGTTATTGGGCAATAAGGTGGAAATCGGCGATCTCGACGGCCACGTGGTCAGCGCCGAGATCAGCGGCAACGTCTGGAAACTGCTGGTGGAAGAAGGCGCCCAGGTGGAAGCCGGACAAACCCTGCTGGTGGTGGAGGCAATGAAGATGGAATTCGCTATCACCACCAGCACCGCCGGCACCGTCACCGGTCTTCACTGCAAGCCCGGCACCCTGATCAACGCCGGCGATCCGGTGGCCGTTATTGATCCCAAGGGAAGCGATACGGAGAGTGCGGCATGATCACCACCCCGCGCCGTGGCAAGCAGTTGGCCGACAAGGTCTATCAGGACATCAAGGAGGACATCTTTGAATTCCGTCTGTTGCCCGGCGACCGCTTCAGCGAAAACGAGATGGCGCAGCGTACCGGCGCCTCGCGCACCCCGGTACGGGAGGCTCTGTTCCGGCTGGAGCGGGAAGGCTATGTGGAAGTCTCCCCGCGTAACGGCTGGCAGGTGAAGCCCTTCGACTTTCATTATTTTGAAGAGCTTTACGACGTTCGCACCGTGCTCGAATGCGCGGCGGTGCGGCGGCTCTGCGAGCTGGAGAATCCGGCCGATACACTGCAAGCGCTGATGGCTCTTTGGGGCGTACCGGAGGACCAGCGGCTGCGGGACATTAGCGGCGTGCTCAGCCTGGATGAGAACTTCCACAGCGAGCTGGTACGCATCGCCGGCAACAGCGAGATGACGCGCATCCATCACCACATCACCGAACGGCTGCGCATCATTCGCCGCCTGGATTTCACCAAGCGCGCGCGCATCGATGCCACCTACGACGAACATCACGCGATTCTCGAAACGATTCTGCACCGGCGGGTGGAGCCGGCGCAGATCATGCTCGAGGCGCACATCGAGGCGAGCCGCAACGAGGTTCGCAAAATCACCCTGCACATGCTTTACGAGGCAAGGCGTCAAGGTAGCGGAGAAACCGACAACGCCCTGCCCGCGCCCAGCTCCGGTTCCTGACCCGGAGCATCCCGCGCGCAACCTGGCACTTAAATCGGCAATGATACAGAGGGGAAAAACATGATCATGAAAAAACGTTGGCAACGGCTGGCTCAGGCCGGGATCGCCGCCGGGGCGTTGTCGCTCTCGACCCTGGCCAATGCCGCCGACACCATCAAGGTGGGGGTTCTACATTCCCTGTCCGGCACCATGGCGATCAGTGAATCCACGCTCAAGGACACCGTGCTGATGCTGGTGGAGGAACAGAACAAGAAAGGCGGCCTGCTCGGCAAGAAGCTGGAACCTGTGGTGGTCGACCCCGCGTCCAACTGGCCGCTGTTCGCGGAAAAGGCCCGTGAGTTGATCAGCAAGGAAAAAGTCGATGTTATCTTCGGCTGTTGGACTTCGGTATCGCGCAAATCCGTGCTACCAGTAGTTGAAGAGCTCAACGGCCTGCTGTTCTATCCGGTTCAGTACGAAGGCGAGGAATCCTCCAGGAACGTCTTCTACACCGGTGCCGCGCCGAACCAACAGGCGATTCCGGCGGTGGACTACCTGATCGACGATCTGGGCGCCGAACGCTTCGTGCTGGCTGGCACCGACTATGTTTATCCGCGTACCACCAACAAGATCCTCGAAGCCTATCTGAAAAGCAAAGGCGTGGCGGACGAGGACATCATGATCAACTACACCCCGTTCGGTCACTCCGACTGGCAGTCCATCGTCTCCCGCATCAAGGAATTCGGCAGCCAGGGCAAGAAGACCGCGGTGGTCTCCACCATCAACGGCGATGCCAACGTGCCCTTCTATAAAGAGTTGGGCAACCAGGGCATTGACGCCGCTGACATCCCGGTGGTGGCGTTCTCTGTTGGTGAGCAGGAACTGTCCGGTGTCGATACCGGACCGCTGGTCGGCCATCTGGCTGCCTGGAACTATTTCCAAAGCGTCTACACCGACGAGAACAACAGCTTCATCCAGCAATGGCATGACTACATCGGTGATGACCAAAGGGTGACCAACGACCCCATGGAAGCCACCTACATCGGCTTCAACATGTGGGCCAAGGCAGTGGAGAAAGCCAAATCCACCGACACCGACAAAGTCGCCGACGCCATGATCGGCATCACCACCGCCAACCTTACCGGCGGCACCGCGGTGATGAACAAAAACCACCATCTCTCCAAACCGGTTCTGATCGGTGAAATCCAGGACGACGGCCAGTTCGCCGTGGTCTGGCGGACCGACGGTCTGGTGGCCGGCGACGCCTGGTCGGACTTCCTGCCCGGCTCCAAGGACCTGATCGCCGACTGGACCAAGCCGGTCAACTGCGGCAACTACAACAGCAAGACCAAAACCTGCGGCGGTCAGGCCGCGCAGTAATCGTTTCCGTAATCCCGGAGAAAAGGGAAGCACCATGGGAAACGCCGTCGGGGCCGGCTTCCGGCCTCCGACACTTACGCAATGAGGAGCCACCATGCTCAGGGTTTTCGCGCTCGCACTCGCCCTATTGTGTCTGACGAGTGTGGCTCAGGCCGAAGCACCGGCCACTGAACCGACAACCAATATAGAAGACGTGTTGCAGCAACTGCGCAGCCGCAGCTTCGACGACAAAGCCGCCGGCATTGATGCGCTGGCCCATTCCGGACATCCCCGGGCCGATGCACTGCTCAAAGCACTGCAGGAACGGCGTCTGTTGCAGGACCGCGCCAATGACCGCATCGTGCTCGGCGAACGCGCCGACGGCGGCTGGCAACTCTATGATCCACTCAGCGAGGCGGATCTGGGCACGGTGGAGTCACGCGCCGCCGCGCCAATTACCATCAACAACCGTTTGCGCCGGCAGATCCAGAATCTGCAAGCAGTGGTCGGCCTGAACAACCCGGACGCCACCCTGCGCCGGGCCGCCGCCATCAGCCTGATTGGCACCAAAGACCCCGACCTGTTGAGCGCCCTGCGTGAACGGCGAGCGCAGGAAGAGAATGCCTCGGTGGCAACGGCTATCGATACCACGTTGAACACCGCCGCTCTGTATTCCGAAGACAGCGACCTGAGCGTACGCCTCAACGCTATTGAAGCACTGTCCGGCAGCCTTGAACCGACCGTGCGCAACGCCCTTCGCAGCCGTCTCGACAGCGACGCGCCCAGCGAACGCAAAGCGGTGGAAGCCGCATTGCAGCGTATCGATGCCCGGACCTCCCGTTACCAGACCGCCGACACTCTGTTCTTTGGCCTCAGCCTGGGCTCGGTGCTGCTGCTGGCCGCCATCGGGCTGGCCATCACCTTCGGTGTCATGGGTGTGATCAACATGGCCCACGGCGAGCTGATCATGCTCGGTGCCTACACCACCTTCGTGGTGCAGCAGATTTTTCCCCAGGGACACGAATGGTCCCTGCTCATTGCCATACCGGCGGCGTTCCTGATCTCCGGTTTTGTCGGCGTGCTGATCGAGCGCTTCGTGATCCGCTATCTCTACGGACGCCCGCTGGAAACCCTGCTCGCCACTTTTGGCATCAGCCTGATCCTGCAACAGGCCGTGCGAGTGATTTTTTCGCCGCTGAACCGGTCGGTGGTCACCCCGGAGTGGATGAGCGGCGCCTGGCAAATCAATCCGGTGTTCTCCCTGACCTTCAACCGGCTTTATATCATCGCCTTCGCGCTCGCCGTGTTCCTCGGCCTGCTGCTGGTGCTGAAGAAAACCCGGCTCGGCCTGCAGGTGCGGGCGGTCAGCCAGAACCGGCAAACCGCCCGCGGCCTCGGTATCCGCAGCGATCGCATCAACGCACTGACCTTCGGACTCGGCTCCGGCATCGCCGGTGTCGCCGGCGTGGCACTGGCGCAGCTCACCAACGTCGGTCCCAACCTGGGCCAGGCCTACATCATCGATTCGTTCATGGTGGTGGTATTCGGCGGCGTCGGCAATCTGTGGGGCACGCTCACAGCGGCCTTCAGCCTGGGTATCGCCAACAAACTGCTGGAACCGGTCTCCGGCGCGGTGCTGGCGAAAATCTTCGTGCTCGTGTTCATCATCCTGTTCATTCAACGTAAACCGCGCGGTCTGTTCCCGCAGCGCGGCCGGGCCGCGGAGGAATAATGAGACATTCAGACTTGAGAACCGCCCTGACCGACCGGGCCGCCCGCTGGTTTATCGGCGTCCTGTTCGGCGCCGTGGCCCTGGTGGTGCTGTTGAATCAGCTGATCCCCGCGGACTCCGGGCTGCATGTGAGCAGCTACACGGTCACGCTGCTCGGCAAGTATCTGTGTTACGCGCTGCTGGCCATGGCATTGGATCTGGTCTGGGGGTACTGCGGCATTCTCAGCCTCGGCCATGGTGCGTTCTTTGCCCTGGGCGGTTACGCCATGGGCATGTACCTGATGCGTCAGATCGGCGATCGCGGCGTCTACGGCAACCCGGTGCTGCCGGATTTCATGGTGTTTCTGAACTGGCAGGAACTGCCCTGGTACTGGCTCGGCTCCCATTCGTTTCTGTTCACCATGGTGTTGATCGCGCTGGTGCCCGGGCTGCTGGCGTTCGTGTTCGGCTGGCTGGCGTTCCGCTCCCGCGTCACCGGAGTGTACCTGTCGATCATCACCCAGGCGCTGACCTATGCGCTGATGCTGGCGTTCTTCCGTAACGAACTGGGTTTTGGCGGCAACAACGGCCTGACCGACTTCAAGGACATCCTCGGCTTCTCACTGCGTGAGGACAGCACCCGCGTGGCGCTACTTATCGCAACCGCCATCGCGCTGGCACTGGCCTTTGTGCTGTGCCGCTACATTACCGGCTCCCGCATGGGCCGGGTGGTGATGGCGGTCCGCGACGGCGAGTCCCGTGCCCGCTTCCTCGGTTACCGCACCGAACACTACAAGCTGTGGATCTTCACCCTGAGCGCGGTACTGGCCGGTATCGCCGGCGCCTTGTACGTGCCCCAGGTAGGCATCATCAACCCCGGTGAGTTCTCGCCGCTCAACTCCATTGAACTGGTGGTGTGGGTGGCGGTGGGCGGCCGCGCCACCCTGTATGGCGCGGTGATCGGCGCCATTCTGGTCAATTACGGCAAAACCGTGTTCACCGGCATCATGCCGGAAGCCTGGCTGTTCGCTCTGGGTGGTCTGTTCGTGGCGGTGACTCTGTTCCTGCCGCGCGGGCTGGTGGGCCTGGCGGACAATCTCAGCCAACGGCTGCGCAAAGGGGGTGGGAATAATCGCAGCGACACCAATAACGACAGTAACGACCAGCCGGAGACGCCCCATGAACCTGCGTGACACTTTCCGCCGTGATCGCGTGTTCGACGCGGCCCGCCCCGGCACCCGCACCATCAATCCGGGCGAGCTGGACACCGGCGGAAAATATCTGCTGTACATGGAGAACATCACGGTCAGCTTCGACGGCTTCAAAGCCTTGAACGATCTGACCCTGTACATCGAACCCGGCGAGCTGCGCTGCATCATCGGGCCCAACGGCGCCGGCAAATCCACCATGATGGACGTGATCACCGGCAAGACCCGGCCGGATGAAGGCACCTGCTTTTTTGGCCAGACCCTTGATCTGACCCGCATGAGCGAAACCGAAATCGCCGGCGCCGGCATCGGCCGCAAGTTCCAGAAGCCCACCGTGTTTCCGGAACACACCGCGGCGGAGAATCTGGAACTGGCCATGGCCGGCCCCAAACCCACCTGGCATACCCTGGTGCATCCGCTCAACGGCGAGCAGCGCGACCGCATCGCCGCCACCCTGGACACCGTCGGCCTGCTGGACCGGCACGACCATGTGGCCGGCGCGCTGTCCCACGGGCAGAAGCAATGGCTGGAAATCGCCATGGTGCTGATGCAGCAACCGAAATTGCTGCTGGTGGACGAACCCATCGCCGGCATGACCCGACAGGAAGTGGAGCGCACCGCCGAACTGCTTCAACAACTGGCCGGCGAGCACTCCGTGGTGGTGGTGGAACACGATATGGAGTTCATCCGCAGCATCGCCAGCACCGTCACCGTACTGCACCAGGGCAGCGTCCTCGCCGAAGGCAAGATGCAGGACGTACAGAACGACCCGAAAGTGATCGAAGTGTATTTGGGCGAGTAACGCTCCGCCCCATACCACAGAACAGGAACGCTCATGCTGTCATTGAAAGGCATCAATCAATACTACGGCGAATCCCATACGCTCTGGGATCTGGACCTGTCCGTGCAACAGGGCGAATGCCTGTGCGTGATGGGCCGCAACGGCGTCGGCAAGACCACACTGCTGAAAACCATCATGGGCCTGCTGCCTTCGGCATCCGGCGAGATCCGCTTTCTCGACCAGGACCTGCGCAAGAAAGCCGCCGAGGACCGCGCCCGTGCCGGCATCGGCTACGTCCCCCAAGGCCGGGAGATCTTTCCATTACTGACCGTGGAAGAGAACCTGGAAACCGGCCTGCAGGCGCGCCCGGATCGCCAGCGCAAGATCCCGGAACGGATCTATGAACTGTTCCCCGTGCTCCACGAAATGCGTCACCGCCGTGGCGGCGACCTGTCCGGCGGCCAACAACAGCAACTGGCCATCGGCCGCGCCCTGGCTCTGGACCCGAAACTGCTGATTCTGGACGAACCCACGGAAGGCATTCAGCCCAACATCGTCGACATGATCGGCCGCGTCATCAAAACCCTGAACCGGGAAGAAGGCCTCACCGTGCTGCTGGTGGAACAAAAACTCCACTTCGCCCGCGCCACCGCCGACCGCTTCACCATTCTCGATCGTGGCCGTAACGTGGCGGAAGGCGCCGTCGGGGAATTGGATGACGCGTTGGTTAAGAAGTATCTGACCGTCTGAGGCCGGATCACCAATGTTGTCCTGCTTTGGGGGCGCCACAATTCGGCGCCCTTCATCGCCGGCCCTCCAGCCAGCCGGCTTATCGGAACACCAGCGTCAGTCTACTCAAAGACCGGTCTCATAAAGCTGCGCTCGCAGCTCACTACGCAGCGGGTTTCCTCCGCATACCTGAACGCGGCCTGACACTCCGCATCCTTGAAAGACGCCTTTCTGTACTCTTCGTACTTCGCCAGCGATGGAAAGGAAAACAAAGCGATGGCGATGTTATTGGCGCCCTCGGACGGCAAAAAATAGCCGTGATGCTGACCACCCAGCTTCCGGACCAGCGGTATCCACATCTTCGAATAACGCTCAAACTCAGCGACCTTGTAGGGATCGATGACATAGTTGAGATAGCAGGTGATCACTTGAGCTCCTTTCTAAATACGGCTTGTAACAGGAAATACGAAAAGCGTCGTTGAGGACGCGACCTCTCTTCCACATGAATGACCGCCACACCGGCATCAGCAGCCACTTTGACGCCCTCTCAGGTGTGTTTCCTGGATGGCATCAGGGCGTGTTACGTCGATCCATCAACACCGCTGGTCCCCAATCGGTTTCAACCCCTTCCCGCGTTATGGTAAACCCGGCTTTCTCAAAACATCGGATGGCCGCGATGTTGTCAGGGTGCGGATCAATGCCCACCGCCGGCGTACCCCGCCTGAAAAGCTGATCCACATGCTGGCGCAACAGGATCGCCCCATGACCAACCCCGAGCATGTGCGCCTCACCGATATACATGTCGATGCCACGCGAGCCTGGCGGCAGATAGTGAAAGTGATGGTCCGGCCATGCGTGGATCTCGTAGTCCTGCAGGAAAGCGAACGGGTATCCGGCATGACTGGCAATCCAAAGAGCGATACCCGGATCATCAAACTTCTCGATATCCGGCTCCACACCAGGCTCGCCCCACCAACGGCGAACGTGGGGTCTGGTGCGCCACGAATGAAGCAAGGTGAGATCCGCCCTGCGAATTGACCTGATCTCGTAAGTACTGGTCATGGAGCCTCTGTGCGCAGGCCTTTGGGGTCTAGCCGATTTTCACCTCAACTCACCGCCAGCCTACAACAGATAAAAAGCAAGAGCCGAATGGCATTACGATACGTTGGTGAAAGAATACTTGACCGTCTGACGCCCCTGGGGATAGGTGCTATTCGTAGTGACTCCAAAGCCGAAGCACCTTCACCACCCGCTCACCCTCCAGCACCTGATACACCAACCGGTGCTGGATATTGATACGGCGGGAATAAGCTCCTGCCAGATCACCAACCAGTTTCTCAAACGGGGGCGGCTTCCGATACGGATCTTCCGCGAGCAGCGTCAGCAACTCCTGAGCTTTCGGCTTCAGACCGTTGGAGGCCAGCTTCCTTGCGTCTTTCTGCGCGTGCCGGGTGTAAACCAACTTCCATGTCACCAATCCAACTCCTCATCGCACTCATCCACGGGGATATCCATTCCCTCGCGGATTGATTCCCTCATCCCGGGGACCGAGAGCAGGTAAAGGGTCTCCTGAATCGCGGCCCAATCCTCTTCGGACACCAGAACCGCCCTGTTCCGCTTACCCAGGATAACGATCGGCTGATGGGACTCGGCGGTTTCATCAATCAAACGGTAAAGATTGCTGCGCGCCTCGGTGGCGGTAATACCCGTCATGACGCACCTCCAGAGTGTTCAATATTCGTCCAATTGTACGCCTTTGCGGACGTACGTCAACACGAACGCCATTGTCCTTCATCCATCCCGGTTCATTCTTCATCTCTGATCTTCAGAGCATACCGATCGGCCAACGCGTCAAGCGCCGCGCCGTCCCCACGAATCTCCCGCCCGAACCAGTTGCCCCACTCAAGCACCAGTTCCAGCCCGCCCTTTCTCTCCCCTTTAGGAGAAGTCGTCTAACAAAGGCAAATGGCAAGACCTGACCCGAATCACTTTTCTCAGACCTGATACAGGCCGGCTAAAGAGAAGAGGTCTACTGCCTCCCCCCGCCGATGGGCATCACTGAACATGCTGCTCCACGGTCAGGTGATAGGTCGTGAAACGCCGGCCCAGCAGCTCGCTGTTGTGCACCTTGTCAGCCATTTTCTCCAGGGCCCGGTATTGCGGTCGGCTTCCGAGGAGGTGAAACAGGACCTGTTCATGACCGAACTCGCTGGCCCAGCTCATCAGGCTTCTGAATACGGAGAGGCCAATTCCCCAAAACGCCCGGGAAAGCACGATAGCCAGTTCGAAACCTGCCTCATCCGGTTGAATCCCACACCATCCCGCCAGCCTGCCGTCCACATGGATTCCACGAACCCGGCAACCGGGCAACGCATCCAGCGCTTCCTTTTCCTTTACCCAGGCTCGAATGCCAGTGGAATCGAAGTAGTCATGGTCGACCAGATGCGTTCTCAGTGACGCTTCGTTCATCAATGCCAGAAGGGCTTCAGGATCAACCTGGTCAAGACCAACGAACTCGATGTTTCTCATGTCGGATTACTCAGGAGCACGCCCGGATACATGCGGCCCATTTGCGGTAACGGGATGCCACCTTAGCAGCGGCGGCCTCAGGGAACAGGAACGGTATTACCGCGTTTGACCGAGGAGCCCATCATCACTCCACGGTGTCCGCGTATTGCTGAAGCAACGACGGAAACTGCTCCTGGGGCGGGAACTCATCAAAACCGTGGACCGCCCCGGTGCTCGCCCACTCCAGCTTCGCCTTGGTGAATGTCTCGATAAATGGACGATAGTCGGCGAGATTCTCAAACATGGAGGAACGTACATTGACCAAATCGACCTCACCCTCCGGGCGGGTAAACAACCAGCTCATGCAATAATCGCAGAAGAAATGCCGCGTGGCACCGCGAAGCCCGCCGATCACTGGCTCCCCCCGAGTGACAGTGAATGCCTCGCCGGAAAAAAGCGCGCTCAGGCTGAACGCACTGGACGACATACGCTGACACCCGGAGCAATGGCAAGCCATGGTGACCATGGGCTTGGAATGGACTTCGAATTCAACCCGTCCGCAACGGCAGCGCCCCTTTGCGCTTGAGGAAACTTGCGGCATGACAATGGACCTCACTGTTCGGGAAAAGCACCATCATAGCCAAAACCGGGAAGGGTCACGAATCGCCTCCCGTACCGCGCTCCTCCCTGACCTTCAAGGCATATCGATCAGCCAACGCCTCAAGCGCCGCGTCGTCCCCACGGATCTCCCACTCGGCCCAATTGGTCCACTCAAGCACCAGCTCCAAGCCGTCTTTCCTGAGGGTAAAACTGTCGAAATCGATTCCCTTATCAAAAGCCAGAGACGGGTACTCCTTGACCTTTTTCCAGCCCTCACTCATCAGCGCTTCCAGAAGCTGGTTGCCTGTCTCCGTGTCCAGATCGATCACTTTCATTCGAAACCACTCTGGCTATCCATACGTGTGCACCGATCCCAACGTTTCAATGCGCTGGCGCGCAGCGAAGCAGCGCGTCCGAATAAAACCATCTTTTGATAACCTTGGAGAAACCATCGTGGAAAAGATAAAGGCGAAGCCTGCCTTCAATCAGCCATCAACCTTTAGGTATCGTTTCCGGACGAATATATGGGAGCATGTGCGCCACGTAATCAGCCTTTCCAAGTTCGACCTTTTCGCGGCGCAATATTGCGGGACTATTGGGGTCAAGTCTTGCCTTTTTCTACCCTTAGGAGGAACCGTCTCACAAAGTCAAAAGGCAAAACCTGTCCCCAATTAGTCTCTCGAGGTGTGTAGTGGACTGAGTTGCCAGCGACTAATGCCCACGAATAATGAGCACTGTTAGAGCAAAGCATGCGCTAGCTCGACTTCATACAGCTTCCTCTTAGCGGGAACGGTCACGCCTCTGGTAACAGGACGAACGTTTGATAAGCTCCAAGCCCAATACCCTGGCTCCCAGCCATTTGAGCAGGCCGCCTCCACTTCAGAAGGCCGCCATTTATGAACTTCTTCGACATCGACTATTGCGACAGCTCTACCATTTAGATCAGTCGGGTTGTCAGACGATAAGAATCTCGAATTTTCCACAATCAAAAGGTCACGAATTGGCAAGGACTCTGGACGCCACGAGCGAACCTCCAGTGTTTTCTTTCCTGTGGCTATATTGGAGCCATGTGGGCCTACTATTGAAAGAGCAAGCATCGAAGTTCCCTTATTGTCTGGCACTCCGCTATACCGCCCTTTTTTGGCGTCGATTTTCAGCGGCTTGTCATAAAACCGGCCCGGCGGAGTGTCGAGCCATTGATACAACATCCATACTTCGATGAAGATACGCATGCTTTCGCTCCGCCAAAAACAACGGAATTTCGCTGTCGTTTGCCACTTGAAAGCCCGCGATTCCATAGAATGCTTCCAGGTGCGAATATGGCAAGCAAAAACATGGTTTGTTACCCAGGTCATCTGCCAAATACCTGAGGAGCGCCATGCCAATCCGTTTGCCGCGATAAGCCTCGGCCACTTGCATGCCGCGCAATACGAAGGAGCCGTTTTCAATGGCTAGACGGACCACACCAGCGATGACTTCTCCGCTGATTGCGAAGAAGACCCGATCTTCGGGCTGAACTGTGCCGCCATATCCCGCTTCGGCATAGAACCTTTCCAGCCAACTCAAATCCTTCGCGATGCTTTTTCGGAGCTCAGTCATAGTTTTTATGGCGGCTATTCAGACGCTGACTCGAATATCCAATCAACGCGCCGGCGCCCCATCAAATTGCTTTTTAGTATCACCAAATAGAACCAGAAAAATCGCCACGTGACAAACTCTCCCTATTGTCTGCCCCCTTTTCCTGACTTCCTTATTCCTCAACGATCACAGAGCTGGCCCCATGGGCAACCATCAGAAAAAGCCATGAACACGGATAGCGACGGATGCCCGTGATGTCACGCCCGCTACATAGAACCAAATGTTGAAGAAACAGCGTATTTACGTGTTGCGGCTGTAGGAGGTTGCCCTGATAACGAATCGTCGGACATTTCAAAAAGATATTCGCCAGCAGAGCTGGCTCCCACAGCGGCTAAAGATCGAAGTTTTTTCTGTTATTAGCTACTTACTGCTTTTCAAGGCGCCAGCCGCTCCCGCAGCCATTTTCCGTCGTCCTGGAAGTACCGTACCCGGTCGTGGAGGCGATTGGGGCGGCCTTGCCAGAATTGGATTTCTTCGGGGACGATGAGGTAGCCACCCCAGTTTTCCGGCATGGGGATGTCGCTGCCTTCCGGGTATTCCTGGCGCAGTTGGGCGACGTCCGCTTCCAGGGTTTCCAGGTCCACGGGCCGGCTTTGCGGCGAGGCGACGGCGCTGATCTGGCTACCGTAGGGGCGGGTCTTGAAATAGGCGCGGGAGGTGTCCGCGTCCAGTTTGCGAGCGCGGCCCTGCACGGTGATCTGGCGATCCATGGGTGACCAGTAGAGTACGAAGGCCACTTTGTCGCTGGCTTCGATGTCGTCGCCCTTGCGGCTGTCGTAGTGGGTGAAGAAGACGAAGCCGCCCTGCTCCACGCCTTTCAGCAGTACGGTTCGGGCGGAGGGTTGCCCTTCGGCGTTGACGGTGGCCAGGGTCATGGCGTTGGCCACCGGGAGGCCGGCGTTCACTGCTTCTTCCACCCACAAACGCACCTGTTCCACCGGATCGGCGAGCAGGTCCGCTTCGCTCAATCCTTTGCCTTGGTATTCTTCGCGTATGTCGCGCATTTACTGCTCCCATTGATTGCCGCGTGCGTATCGCGGTTCTTTCTGTATGACTGTTCCGCGCTGCCATTTGCTGCTAAAGCGGAGCGCCGCCCGGCAGCTTCCCACAGCGGCTTGGTAGCCTGGGGGGATTCGAAGCGGGCGGCTTCAGAGCTCGTGGAGAGTCGGCGGGCAGCGTTCCAGGACCGTGTTTGGCCAGGGAAGGCCAAACCCGAGCCCACATGGACGTGCTTGTAGCGTGTCCTGGAACGCTGCCCGTCGACTCGCCTTACCTGGCAAGAGGCACCCTGATCCACCACAATTTTAGGGACAGCGGCCTTCAACCGACCGTGATTATTCCAACAGCAAGTAATATAGCGCACTTGCCGGCAATGGGCCGAGTTGATGGCCCATATCTATCGGGGCCATATCTGTTACCTGCTTCCGGTTCCGGTATCATGGCGCCATCGACATCCGGTGCCTTGCCGCCGGTCAACCTCTGGCTCATCGGAACCATTATGAAGTTCACTGGACAGCCTGATTTCAGCCACCGACAGCCGTTGCGCACCGGTGTACTGATCACCAATCTGGGAACCCCGGACGCGCCCACCACGCCGGCGCTGCGCCGCTATTTGCGTGAGTTTCTGTCCGACCCCCGGGTGGTGGAGGTGCCGCGCCCGTTGTGGTGGTTGATCCTGAATCTGGTGATTCTGGTGATCCGCCCGCCCCGTTCCGCCCACGCCTACCGCGGGGTCTGGACGGAGCAGGGTTCGCCGCTGCTGGTGCACACCCGCAATCAGTGCGAGGGGCTGCGGCAGCGGCTGCAGGCCGAGTATGGCGAGGATCTGGTGGTGGAGTTCGCCATGCGCTATGGCAACCCGTCCATTCCTTCGGTGTTGCAGAGGATGGCCGGGCAAGGCGTTACCCGGTTGCTTGTGCTGCCGCTGTATCCGCAGTATTCCGCCAGCACCTCGGCCTCCACGTTCGACGCCGTGGCGCGGGATTTCGCCGCCCGGCGTTGGTTGCCGGATCTGCGTTTCATCAGTCATTACCATGATTACGCACCCTACCTGGATGCCATGGCGGAGCATATTCACAGCCATTGGGCACAGCATGGCCGGGCGGAGAAACTGCTGTTCTCCTACCACGGCGTACCCAAACGCTACCTCACCGAAGGCGACCCGTACTTTTGCGAATGCCATAAGACCAGCCGCCTGCTGGCGGAGCGGCTGGGTCTCAACGAGAGCCAATGGCAGGTCACGTTCCAGTCCCGCTTCGGCCGCGAGGAATGGCTGCAACCCTACACCGACGCCACGCTCAAGGCGCTGCCCGGCGAGGGGGTGAAAAGCGTGCAGGTGTTCTGCCCCGGCTTTTCCGCCGACTGCCTGGAAACGCTGGAAGAGATCGACGTGGAGAATCGCGGTTACTTCATGGAAGCCGGCGGCGAGCGGTTCGATTACATCCCGGCGCTGAACGACTGCCCGGCCCATCTGGATGCCCTGGTGGCGCTGGTACACGACCACCTGGGCGGCTGGCCGGATCAGGACAATGGCGATGTCGCGCTGACGGAGCGTCAGCGCCGGGCGGAGGACACCCGGGCATGATCGACACCACCGCGATCAACCGCGAGCGGAGCCTGTTCCAGGACCGGGAGTCGGTGTGGCTGTTCGGTTACGGCTCGTTGATTTTCAAGGTGGATTTTCCGTTCCGGGAGCGGCGCCCGGCGTCGATTCAGGGCTGGGCCCGGCGCTTCTGGCAGGGCTCCCACGATCATCGCGGCACGCCGGAAAACCCTGGCCGGGTGGTGACACTGATAGAAGCGCCGGGCGTGCGCTGCACCGGCATGGCCTATCGCGTCAGCCCGGCGGTGTTCGGGCAACTGGATGTGCGTGAGAAAAACGGCTACCTGCGTTTCTCCACGCCGATGACGTTCGAGGACGGCGGCCAGGAGGACGGACTGGTCTATATCGCCACCGCCGACAACCCCGCCTTTCTCGGCCCGGCGCCGGTGGCGGACGTCGCCGCCCACATCCACCGCAGCCACGGCCCCAGCGGCGCCAACCGGGACTATTTGCTGAACCTGGCCGAGGCGTTGCGCGAGCTGGGCGAGCAGGACGAACACATCTTCGAGATCGAGCATCATCTGAACCTGCTGGCGCGCGAGCAGGCTGTTCGCGGCTGAAGCCGCTTCCCACAGGGAATAGCGCTATTGCCCCCTGCGCATCCGCAACGGCGTGGTGCCGAACCAGCGCTGAAAGGTGCGGCTGAAATTGGACGGGTCCTGGTACCCCAGCTTCTCGGCGATGCGTTCCACCGGTTGCGTGGTTTCCAGCAGATACCAGGCGGCCAGTTCCCGGCGCACTTCGTCCAGCAGTTCCTGATAGCGGGAACCTTCCTCTTTCAATTTACGGATCAGGGTGCGGCGGGACATGGCGTGGCGTGCCGCCATCTCATCCAGACTCGGGTAGTGCCCCTCACATCCCAGCAGTTGCACGCCGATGCGCTGGCTCAACGGCCCCCCGCCCTGGAGTTGCCGCAGTTGATGCTCGCAATCCCGCAGCGCGGTGCGGTGCAGACCGGGATCCGCGGTCAGGCAGGGGGTGTCCAGCAGCGCGGCGGGCACTTCGATAGTCAATGCCGAAGCCCCGAAGCGAACCGGACAGCCCAGTTTTTCGGTGTAGACCGCCGCCCATTCCGGCTCCGGGATCGGCATCGCCACCACCAGATCCCGCAGGCGCCGGGAGGTCACGGTGTCGACCAGGTGAAAGAAGGTGGCCAGCACCGCCCCATTGACGTACTCCCGGACCTCTTCCAGGTTTTCTTTTTCCTCCATGGTCAGCACCATGCGTTCCGGTTCCTCGCGCAACTGCACCGTTACCGGCTGGAAACGGACGCCGACGAAACGGGAAACCACCCGCAACACCGCGCCCAGATCCGGCGCCGATACCACCGCGAAGCCCAGTGGACCATGGGCGGATACCGAGGTGACACCGCCGATATCCAGCCCCAACCAGGGCTCGCCGGTCAGTTCCATGGAGCGCCGGATCAGGCGGGACATCTGCTCCAGACTCAGGTAGCGATGCTCGCCCAAAAGTTGCTCCCAATGCAGCCGGGTACCCTCGAAGATGGTGGCGTTATCAAAGCCCCTGGAGTGCAAATGGGCGCACAGCAGTCTCGGGTAAGTCGGATGAATCGCCGGTCTGAGCCGGGCGGCCACCTGGATGCTCATTGGTTTCTCCCTCGCCGCCATAAGCGGATGATCCCCAGCTTACCCTGCCGGCGCGCCCACTCACTTGTCACTTTATGACGATTTTCTGCCACTCCTGGCGGTGCCGCACAAACCGCCTTGGGCGCACCATCCGGTGATCGGATAACAAAAAGAGGATTGCGGTATGAGCAAGGCAGGTGAGTTCACCGGCCCGTCCGGCGTGGTCTATCGGGACCGCAAGCGCCATTTGTGGTTTTCATCCATCTTCGTGCCCGCCATCGTGTTTATCGGGCCTCTGCTGTACCTGGCCAACGGCAATGCCCTGATGCTATGGATCCCGCTGGTGTTCTATTACCTGGCGGTGCCGGTGCTGGACATGCTGATCGGCGAGGACCGCAGCAACCCGCCGGAAGAGGTAGTGCCGCAATTGGAAGAGGATCCCTATTACCGCTGGGTCACCTACGCCCTCGTGCCGGTGATCTGGGGCGCCTGGTTTTTCGGCGCCTGGTTCGTCGGTACCCAGGACCTGCCCTGGCACGGTCTGCTGGCGATGATTCTGCTGCTCGGTGGCACCTGCGGCGTCGGCATCAACCTGGGCCATGAACTGGGCCACAAGAAAGGCAAGGGTGAACGCTGGCTGGCCAAGTTCGTGCTGGCGCCCTGCGCCTACGGTCACTTTTTCATTGAGCACAATAAGGGCCACCACCGGGACGTGGCCACGCCGGAGGACCCGGCATCCTCGCGCATGGGCGAAAGCATCTGGAAATTCGTACTACGGGAGATCCCAGGCGCCGCCCGCCGAGCCTGGAAGCTGGAGCGGGAACGCCTGGAATCACGGGGAAAATCGGTGTGGTCCCTGGACAACGAGATCATTCAGCCGGCGATCATCACCGCCGTCGCCTGGGGCACCACGCTGGCGCTGTTCGGCATCGGCATTCTGCCGTATATCCTCGGCACCGCTTTCTGGGGGGCCTTCCAGTTGACCTCCGCCAACTATATCGAGCACTACGGCCTGCTGCGGCATAAAACCAAGACCGGTCGCTACGAGCGCACCCAGCCGTATCACAGTTGGAACAGCAACCACATGTTCTCCAACTGGGCCACTTTTCATCTGCAGCGGCATTCCGATCACCATGCCCATCCGACCCGGCGCTACCAGAGCCTGCGGCATTTCGACGATGTGCCCAGCCTGCCCAACGGCTATTTCGGTATGTTCCTGGTCAGTTATATTCCGCCGCTGTGGTACCGGCTCATGGACAAGCGTCTGTTGGAACACGCCAGCTACGACGCCCGCAATATCAATTTCGATCCGGACAAACGCGATGCGCTGATTCGCAAATACGGCATCCAGCACGGCGATGCGCCGCCACGGATCGTGTGACGGGTCTTCGGTTTATAGGGGAACGGAATTTCTCTCCATCGGGGCCCCGGATCAGCGTTACGCCTTTGCGGGAACGCCGTGAATACGTCCATGTAGGCTCCCGGTCGAACGTCCCTGTTTGACAGGGTCCCGCAAAGCGTAACGCCGATCCGCTTCGAGGTAACTGACGAGCAAAGGAGTCTTTCCCACCGCTACCAAGCCCCTATAAAGGGATGGAGAGAGTTCTCCTTTCTTGAAGGTTCGTCGTTGCTGGAGCACGGAACACGGGAGTTCGCTCCAAGCGGATCTGTACGAGGGCCTTCCGGGACTCTGTTTGACAGGGACGTCAAACAGAGAGCCTACATGGACGTATTCACGGCGATCCCGGAAGGCCCTCGTACAGATCCGCGTCCCCGCCGGAGCTCCCCTTTCTATTCCTCGCGCAGATTGTCCAGCATGCGCCCGGCGAGGCCGACAAAGGTATCGATCTCGTCTTTCTTCATTCCCTTCAACAATCGCGTCACCACATCCTGTTCCGCCTCCCGGGCGCGGGCCATCAAAGCCTCACCCTTCCCACTCAGAGAGACAATCTGACTGCGCTTATCATCGGGATTCGGCGCGCGTTGGATCAGCGACATACCTTCCAGCTCTTTCAACAGACGGGTGATCTGCGCCTTGTCGCGCCCGGATGCCTGCACGATGCGGTGGGCGGTGCACGCCGGGGTGGCGCCGATCATATGCAGGATGCGCACATGCATGCCGTTCAATGGCAGACCGTACTGGCGGATCGCCTTTTTACTGCTGACCTTGAACTGAAACGCCAGTTGCCAGATCGCATTACGGATATCAGATTCTTTTGACATCACTGTTGACTTTGTCAATTGATGGAAATATGGTTGATATTGTCCACCAAATACTTCGACACCACAACCTTCTTCTAGCAGAGAGACCGACCATGCCAAGGCCCGCTCCCCGGATTCTGGAAGTCCTGCGCACCGAGAACCTCACCCCCAATATGAAGCGGGTGGTTCTGGGCGGCGGCGATCTCAGTGACTTTCCCGAGAATCATGAAAGCGCCAATTTCAAACTACTGGTTCCCCGCGAAGGGCAAACCGACATCGCCTTGCCGCCTTACGGCGATACGCCACCGGAGCAGCGACCGGTGGTACGTACCTATACGCTGCGTCACTTCGACAAAAACCATGGTGAGATTTTCGTCGACTTCATGATGCACGCCGACCATGGCCCCGCGTCCCATTGGGCGGACCAGGCCCGCCCGGGAGATCGTATCGGCTTTGCCGGACCGGGGGCTCCGAAGTTCGTTGACTTCGACGCCGACTGGTTTCTGTTCGCCGGTGACATGTCGGCGTTACCGGCGATCAGCGCCAATATCGAACGCTTGCCGGCCAGTGCCCGGGGCTACGCGGTACTGGATATTCTCTCCCCCGAGGATCAGCAGCCATTGCCTTTCCCTTCCGGCCTGGAGGTGCATTGGCGGATCAATCCCTACCCGGAGCAACCTGCCCTGGGGCTGGTGGACAAGGTCCTGTCCCTACCCTGGCTGGAGGGATCCCCGGCGGTATGGGCGGCGGGGGAAAGCGGCGCGGTGCGTGCCATTCGCCGTTATCTGGTCCAGGAGCGCCAGGTGGACCGGCGCCGCTTGTACGCCAGCGGTTACTGGCAGATCGGCTTGACCGAGGACGCTCATCAGGTAGCCAAGCGCCAGGAGAAAAATGACTAAGGTCATTGGTGTCCCACAAGGAGCTGGAATGCCTACATCACTCTGCATACCGGCACACCAACACGCCGATTCGCGAGCAAGCTCGCTTCCCATGGCGGCGCCGTGGTTCGCAACACCGGCCTTCGGCGCGGATCAGCGGGGCCGGTACATCTCGAAATACTGGGAGGGATCCACGGAGAAGTATCCGGCCGGGCCGCCGGCACGAAGGATCGGCTCGGCGGCGGCGGTGTCGTAGATGCCGTCCTTGAGCAAATGAGTGGCGATGTGCACGCCCACCACTTCCCCGAACACCACCCAGGTATCCACCGCTTCACCGGCGGCGGTGTTCAGACGCAGA
Source organism: Alcanivorax sp. 24 (assembly GCF_004360225.1). Lineage (GTDB taxonomy): Bacteria > Pseudomonadota > Gammaproteobacteria > Pseudomonadales > Alcanivoracaceae > Alloalcanivorax > Alloalcanivorax xiamenensis. Next base: position 198,826 of record NZ_SNUA01000006.1, on the reverse strand, counting down.
ATCTGGCTGAGCCGGCACTCGAAGGAGACCGGAGTTTCCGCCACTCTCGGCACTGACACCAACCGCGACGGCTCGGCGGTCAGTCCCGCCAGTTCGAACTCATTCACTTCCGGCGGGACCGCCTTGCAGCTTTGGTTCATTGCTTCCGCCAGCGGGCGGGTGGCCAGGTTCCAGGTGAACTCCTTGGTGGCTTCGATATTCCGCACGCTATCCTTATAAGTGATGCTGGAAAAGCCAATGATCGGCGGATGGTAATTGAAGGCATTGAAGAAGCTGTAGGGCGCGAGGTTGAGGACACCCTCGGCACCGCGGGAGCCGATCCAGCCGATCGGGCGCGGCGCCACCAGCGCATTGAACGGATCGTGGGGCAAACCGTGACCCTTGGCGGGCTCATAGAAGTAGGCGTCTTGCATCAACCGTCTCCACAGCGGGAAGCCGTCATGTTGAGCCAGCGGGCGCCGCCGGGCAAGCCGTCGCCCCCGTTTACTGCAACTGGTGGTTGACCACCGGCAGCGGTTCCGGCGCCGGATCGCCCAGGGCTTCGGCCACGGAGATTTCATGGATCCGGCAGATGGTGTCCAGTGGCAGATCATTGGCTTCGCGGCCGAATGGCATCTCCAGATGTTCCGCCAGTCGATCCAGCCCGAAGAAGGTGTAGGCCACCACCGCCACGAACAAAGGCGTGCCCCAGCCCAACGAGCCGATCAACACAAACGGCAACAAATAGCAGTACACATAGGCGGTACGATGGGCCAACAGCGCGTAGGCAAACGGCAACGGGGTCTGCGCGATACGCTCACTGGCGGCCTGCACACCGGCCAAAGCAGTCAACCTCTGGTCCAGCAGGCTCACGCCGATGCTGTCCAGACGCCCTTCCCGATAGCGTTCCCCCACCCAATCGCCGGCCCGACGTAGAAACCAGTCGGCACCGTTGTGATGGTCCAGGGCCTGCTCCACCACCGCCGGCGACTGCACTTTCAACAGGTCCTCGCGTACATCCTCATCACGCAACTGCCCGCGCAGGGCATGGGCATACGCCAGAACCAGCCCCAGCAGTTCCCGACGGTCCGGCTCTTCATTACCAAGCTCTTTATTACCAAGCTCTTTATTACTAAGTAAGGTTGCGCTGGTCCTGGCCAGGCTGCGGATCTCATACACCATCTGGCCCCACTGCTTTCGCGCTTCCCACCAACGGTCATAGGCGGCGTTGTTGCGGAAGCTGAGCAGGATCGACAGCACGATCCCCAGCAATGTCACCGGCATCACCGTGTAATGGCTGACATCCAGCACGTGATACTGACTCACCAGGGTCATCGCGGAGGCAAACAACGCCACCAGCAGGATGTGCGGCAGGATATCCGGCACCACCGAGCCACGCAGGGCGAACAACAGCGCAATGGGATTGGGACGGTCACGAACGATCATCGGGGGAATCCATCAAGGCAGAGCGCGCCGATGATAGGGAATCCGATGGCAAATCGCCATCAAACGAAACGGAAAAAAAAGAAGGTCGTCCCTGACCTCTTGGGGGTAAGAAACCGGAGCGGTGGACCAGCACCGCCGATTTAACGAGAGACCACTAACGGGTCTGTTGGCAGTAAATCAGTCGGAAGCGCGGCATCGCGTGAAGATCACTGCGCCAGCGGGGTACGCAAATAGCAGGCGGTGAGCGCCAGGAAACGTTGGATCGCCGGATTGGTGGTTCGTGTCGAACGCTGCAAAGCACGGGTATCGAGCATGTCGGTTCCTCCTGTCGCGTTGTGTCCTTTATGGCTGACTATTATCGGTGGCAGAGGCCGTTTCGCGAATACCCAAGGCTCCAGATCACTTGCCCGATTCTGCCTGGCCGGATGGAGCCAACTCCAACTGGTCAGATTCGTTTCTTGCACTGTACGGAGGACGGAACATATAACGGACGGCGTGCTGTATATGGCTGTCATCAACAGCACGCCCGAACGCCTCCTCCAATTTTTCACGATCAGAGTCACTCGGCCCCTTCAAAGCAACCTCTCGTAAAGGGTTATCCATCAAACGCACCAAAGGTCTTGAGGAGAAGGAATTCAACGATCGCTGTTCGTTTTCGAGCAGGGCGGTCACCACCGACTTCCGGTCCTTGACACTCACCAGATCGATATACGCTGATATCCCGGCCCATGTCCGTGTAACCTGTTCATTGAATCCAAACGAGTAGACCAAAAGACCATGGGGCTCAACGGTGTAGTGGGTATAAAGCTGCAAAGGAAGAATGACAAAGACCGCATCCAACCCCAACCGCACGCCAAGGTCCGCTGCTTTCTCGATATAAATCTTATTCCGTCGCTCTCCATAGCGCTGACAAAGTGACTCTGTAACAGCGCCCTCGTCGCCCCACCATTCCTCCTGGTTGTAATCCACATGAACGACCTGATATCCGAAATCACGGGATAAAACAGTTTCAACCTGTCGTTGTAGCATTTCATCCGGATCGAATGGCGCCATATCGAGAACCCAGGATTTGTTACCAAACATCGTCGCTCCCCGGTAACACAGTACGGCTTTGTCACCTATCAGAGAGACCACTCCGACATTGCCAATCTTATCCGCCTCGAAATCCGCCCTCGGGATAGTGGAACACCCGACCAGCCAAGCGGATAAGAATATCGAAATGAATAAAAACAGTGCTTTACTAAAGAAGATGCTGGTGAGACTGTCGAGCACGCCCCGGAAAGATGTGAACATAAAATGTCATCCCTATCTTGATGTGTCGAACGCCCATCCCAGGCCCCTCCCGAGGGGCGTTCGACTTCCTTATATTTCCATACGTGTCACATCATACCGGCAATCAACGAGCCGCGCTTCTTCTTGCCGGATTCTGCTCCGACGGCACCGGTGAACCGGCCAAAGCACGGTAAAGATCCACCATCGCCAGGGTCACTTCGGTGCGACTGCGGATGAAGGCGTCGCGGGTGTCCATCAGCTCCCGCTCACTGTCCAGCACTTCGAAGAAACCGATGAAACCTTCCCGGTAACGCAAGCGGGCCAGTTCGGCGGCCTGTTGCGCGGCGTCCGTGGCGTGGCGCAGCAGTTCGGTGCGTTCACGGGCCCGCTGATGACGAACCAGTTGGGTTTCCGTTTCTTCCAGTGCCGACAGCACGGCTTGCTGGTACTCGGCGATGACGGCCTGAGTCTCGGCATCGGCGGCGTCGATGCGCGAGCGGACCTTGCCAAAGTCGAGGAAGGTCCAGTCCACGCCCAGGGCAACGCGGCGACTTTCCGCCGGGCCACTGAACAGGTCACCGTCACGGGAGGCGACGCTGCCGATCAGCCCTTCCAGGGTGAAGCGCGGAAACAGGTCGGCGGTAGCCACGCCGATGCGGGCGGTGGCGGCGGCCACGCGACGCTCGGCGGCGCGGATATCCGGGCGCCGGCGCAACACACCGGACGGCGTGCCAGTGGCCAGATCCGGAATCTGCGCCGGCAGGTCACCGGGCTCGGTCAGGGTGGTCACCAGACTGTCCGGGGTGCGCCCGGTCAGCACCGCGATACGGTACATGTAAGTCCGAATCGCGGTTTGCAGTTCCGGCACGGTGGCCCGCACGACTTCCAGTTGGGCACGGGCCCGGGCTTCGTCCAGCCGGGTGGCGTTGCCGTCTTCCATGCGAGCCTGAACGATATCCAGCGCCTGCTGCTGATTTTCCACATTGCGGCGGGCAACCTGCAGCTGTTGCTGCAGACCGCGCAGTTGGAAATAGCTGTTGGCGATGCGGCCGGCCATGGCCACCTGCAAGGCGCCCAGATCCGCTTCCGCGGCATCCAGCTCCGCCGCCTGTGCCTGGGTGGCCCGCCGCAGACGCCCGAACAGATCCAGCTCCCAGCCGGCGGCAACGCCGGCCTGGTACAGTTCCACCCGCTCCATGCCACCTGGAGGGTTCTGCTCCACTTCCGCCAGGTGTTGCTCGGCGGCGCTGCCATTGATGGTGACGCTCGGCAGTTGCTCCCGGCGGGCGCCGCGTAACAGCGCTTCCGCTCTTTGGTAGCGCGCCAGCGCGGCGCGCAAGTCATGGTTGGCATTGAGGGCCTGATCGATCAGGTCCGCCAGCAACGGATCGTCGAAGCCGGACCAGAACCGGCGTTCAGCGTCTTCATCGAAAGGCCGCACCTGGTCGGCGCCAACGAACCCTTCCGGTAACAACGTCTCCGGCTCCTGATAGTCCGGTCCCACCGCGCAACCAGCCAGGGCCAACATCAGAGGCACAACGCTCAAGACATACTTATGCATAGCTTTCTCCTGAATGACCGTGGGCTTCGCCGTCCATGGTGGAAGCGTGGGAGTGCTTGAGCGGCCCGGCGAGTTTACGCAGGCCAACATAGAACACCGGCGTCAGGAACAATCCGAACAGGGTGACACCGATCATGCCTGCGAACACCGCCGTACCCAGCGCCTGCCGCACTTCAGCGCCAGCACCAGTCCCCAACACAAGCGGCACCACTGCCGCGGTGAACGTGATGGACGTCATGATGATCGGACGCAAACGCAGGCGGCAAGCTTCCAGAGCAGCCTTCACGGTTTCCATGCCCTGCAGCTCCAGCTCACGGGCGAACTCCACGATCAGGATGGCGTTCTTACAGGCCAGACCAATCAGCACCACCAGCCCGACCTGCACGAAGATGTTGTTGTCGCCACCGCCGAACCACACACCGATCAGCGCGGAGAGCATACACATCGGCACGATCAGGATGACCGCCAATGGCAGCACCCAGCTTTCATACAGCGCCGCCAGCACCAGGAACACCAACAGGATTGCCAGCGGGAAAACCACCAAAGCGGCATTGCCCTGGGTATATTGCTGATAGCTGAGATCGGTCCACTCGAAGCTCATACCATTGGGCAGGATCTGATCCGCCAGTTCCGTCAGCTTATCCATGGCCTGAGCCGAGGACAGCACTCTCGGATCGGCCTCGCCAGCCAGATCCGCGGCCGGGTAGCCGTTGAAGCGCAGCACCGGATCCGGACCGAAGGTCTGGCGAATATTCACCATGGAACCAATCGGCACCATTTCGCCGCGTTCGTTGCGGGTGCGCAGATTGGCGATGTCCTCGACACTGTCGCGAAACGGCGCGTCGGCCTGGGCAATCACCTGCCAGGTGCGGCCAAACCGGTTGAAGTCATTGACGTAAGTGGAGCCCAGGTAGGTCTGCAAGGTGTCGAACAGTCCAGTGAGTGGCACACCCTGCGCCTTGGCCTTGGTACGGTCCACTAGTGCGTCCAACTGCGGCACATTGGCCTGGTAGCTGGTGATTGGGAACGTCATGCCCGGAGTTTGCGAGATCGCCCCCTGGAAAGCGCTGACCGCATTCTGCAAAGCGCCATACCCGAGGCCGCCCCGGTCCTCGATAAACATTTGATAGCCGGCGCCATTACCCAGGCCAAGAATCGGCGGCGGCATGAAGGAAAACGCGAACCCCTCGCTCAGGGCGGAAATCTTGCCGTTGATCTCGGCGTTGATTTCCTCGGCGGAACGTTCACGCTGATCGAATGGATCCAGCGGCAGAAACACCAGGCCGGTATTGGAGGTGTTGGTGAACTGCAGCGCATTGAGCCCGGGGAACGAGATCGAGTGGGCCACGCCCTCGGTCTCCATGGCGATGTCCGTCACTGTTTTAAGCAACGTGTCGGTACGCTCCAGTGAAGCGCCTTCCGGCAGTTTCACGCCGGCGATCAGATACTGCTTGTCCTGTGTCGGAATGAAGCCCGGCGGCACCACCTTGAACATCAACCCGGTGCTGACCAACAACACCAGATAGACCATGAACACCACCGCGCGCCGGCTCAATGAGCGCCCCACCGCGCTCTGGTACTTCTCGGAGCTGCTGTTGAAGAACCGGTTGAAGGGGCGAAACAACCAACCGAACAGCCCATCGATGATGCGAGTCAGCCGATCCTTCGGCGCGTCGTGACCGCGCAGCAACATGGCCGCCAGCGCCGGAGACAAGGTCAGGGAGTTAATGGTGGAAATCACCGTGGAGATGGCGATGGTCACCGCGAACTGCCGATAAAACTGACCGGTGACTCCGGACAAAAACGCCATGGGAATGAACACCGCGCACAGCACCAGACCGATGGCGACGATGGGTCCGGACACTTCCTTCATCGCCTGATGGGCGGCGGCCAGCGGACTGAGCCCATCCTCGATGTTCCGCTCCACGTTCTCCACCACCACGATGGCATCATCCACCACGATGCCGATAGCGAGCACCAGCCCGAACAGCGTCAGGGTGTTGATGGAGTAACCGAGCATCAGCAGCACCGCGAAGGTACCGATCACCGACACCGGCACCGCCAGCAGCGGAATGATCGAGGCACGCCAGGTCTGCAGGAACAGCGTGACCACCAGTACCACCAGCAATATCGCTTCAAGCAGGGTCTTCACCACCGAGTGAATGGAATCCCGGACGAAAATCGTGGTGTCGTACACCGCCTCGTATTTCACCCCTTCCGGAAAACGGGTGGATAATTCATCCATCGCGGCGATGACCTGATCCCGGATCTCCAGAGCATTGGCACCTGGCGACTGGAAAATACCGACGCCAACGGCATCGTTACCGTCCAGCTGCGAGCGCAGGGTGTAATCACCTGCCCCCAACTCCAAACGGCCAACGTCCGAGAGCCGGACGATCTCCCCCTGGTCCCCGCTTTTCAGCACGATGTCGCCAAACTCTTCCACCGTCCGCAGACGGCCCTGTGCGTTGATCAACGTCAGAAAGTCACTGCTTGGCATCGGCTCGGCACCGAGCTGCCCGGCGGAAACCTGCACGTTCTGTTCACGAATGGCGCGCACCACATCGCCGGCGGTCAACCCCCGGGAAGCCACTTTGTCCGGGTCCAGCCAGGCCCGCATGGCGTAGTCACCACCACCGAACACCTGCGCGTCACCGACCCCGGGGATCCTTGCCAGCACGTCCTTCACGTGCAGCCGCACATAGTTTCGCAGGTAGAGCGTATCGTAACGACCGTCCGGCGAAGTCAAATGCACCACCATCAGGAAGGTGGGAGACTGTTTCTGGGTGGTCACCCCCTGGCGTCGCACGTCCTCGGGCAACCGCGCCAGCGCCTGGCTGACCCGGTTCTGCACCCGTACCGTGGCGTCGTCGGCGTCGGTACCGGGACTGAACGTCACGGTCATCTGCAACACGCCGTCGGAGCCGGCCACCGACTTGATGTAAATCATGCCCTCGACGCCGTTGATCGCTTCTTCCAATGGCGTCGCCACGGTTTCGGCGATCACCTTGGGGTTGGCACCGGGATATACCGTGCGCACCACCACCGAAGGCGGCACCACTTCCGGATACTCGCTGATCGGCAAAAGCGGGATCGAGATCGCGCCCACCGCGAGGATGATGATCGACAGCACCGCGGCAAAAATCGGGCGGTCGACAAAGAAACGAGAGAAATTCATGACAAAAGTACCCTCTTGGCCACTAGTGTCCCACAGATGTGGAACAGGCGGTTTACACGCAACACGCTGGCACGCCTACACGCTGATTCGCTGATTCGCTGATTCGCTGATTCGCTGATTCGCTGATTCGCTGATTCGCTGCCAAGGCAGCTTCCCACAGCGGCTCCGTAGCTTCCTTTGTGGGAAGCTGCCTTGGCAGCGAATGCAGCGCGACTTCATATCTCCAAGACCAATAGACTGGCCACGGCCATGGATTCCGCGGTCAAACGTCAGAACCATCAAAATTTATGGGACAGCAATGCCCTCTTGGCGCGCTCCGCTGAGCGCGCTCGATCCATGGACTTGAGTTATACCGGTGTCAGTTGATCAGGGCGCCGCCGCCACCTCGGGCTCCTGGGTGGCCGCCACGCGCATTTCCACCAGGGTCGGCGCCACCGGCATGCCGGACATGAACACTTTCTGCACGCCGTTGACGATGACCCGCTCACCGGGCTTCAGGCCGTCGCGGATCACCACCAGGCCATCCACGGTGCGGCCAGCGTCGACGTTACGGCGAGAGGCTTTGTTCTCATCGTCCACCACGTAGACGTAACGGCGATCCTGATCGGTAAGCAGCGCTTTGCTGTCAATCAGCAACGCGGTGTCGAGACGCTCGGCGGGCAGTTCCACCCGAGCGAATTGCCCCGGTTTGAAATAGCCGTCCGGGTTCGGCACCACGGCGCGGAACTGCAAGGTGCCGGTGCCGGCGTTGAGGCGGTTGTCGATGAAATCCACCTTGCCGCGATGCGGATAGCCGTTTTCACCGCTCAGGCCGATACGCACTTCGGTGTCCTCGCCACTGCCCAGCAGCTCCCGGCCGCGCAGGTAGGAATCGCTGTCGCTCTCGAAGTACACGTACACCGGATCCACCGACACCAGTGTGGTCAGCAGAGTCTGATCGGCGTTGGCCAGGTTGCCGCGAGTGACCATGGCGCGGCCGGCACGGCCGGTGATCGGAGAGCGCACCTCGGTGTACTCCAGATCAAGACGGGCGGTTTCCAGCGCCGCTTCGGCGGCATTCATGGCCGCACGCGCCGACACCATCGCCGACGCGCGGCGGTCGTATTCCTCGCGGGAGATGGCGCGGCTGGCCACCAGCCGTTCCGCCCGGGAGGCCTCGCTCCTGGCCAATTGATACTGGCTGCGGGCCTGGGCCAGGTCGGCGGCGGCGGCCCGTTCACGGGCACGGTAAGGGCGCTGGTCAATAACGAACAGCACATCGCCCTGTTCCACCAGTTCCCCTTCCTCGAAGCTCACCTTATCGATGTAGCCGCTGACACGGGGACGCAGGTCCACGGTTTCCGGCGCTGCCACCCGGCCGGTGAAGTCATCCCAGAGGGTCACCGGATCGTCCAGCACCTTCGCCACCTTGACCGCCGGCGGCGGCATTTGCGCCTGCTCCTGCTCGCCACGAGCATCGCAGCCGGCCAATCCAACGGCCACCATGAGTAGGAGGGCGAGCCCGATGATCAGCTCTCCCCCGCTGGCGTAATGGGTATTGATTGAATCCATGTTGCGCTCGCTCCTGCTGTTCGGGCCTTGCAGGCAATACGCCTGCTCTCAATTGATAATGGTTCCCATTTTCAAAATTATAAACTGACTGACCGTCAGTCAATAACGAGGCACCACCAAGAGAGGTCAAACGGTCAATGCCCCGGGCATCAGGCTCGTTCTTCCCCTGGCCGCGAACATTAATTCCTCAACCAATGTTGAGGTCAACGGCGTTTCTTGATGGGTTTACCGATGGTCGACATAGGCACGGCCTATTCGACAGCGACGCGGGTCGGCGGCCCCCGCTTGCCGCCTGACGGGGCCATGCCAGCCCTTGGCGGCGGGTCCCTTCCACGGCCAATACCATAGGGCGCCACGGCCAGCAGGTGATATCCGTTTACTGCGGAATACTTGCCTGATTCTGTGAGGCGCACAGAATCAGGCAGTCAGACAGGACAGACCCCGGACTGAGCCGACGCCCCACTATCCGGCAAGTGAGAACAGCATCACGCAGCCCACCCCTCACACCGAAAAAAGGACAAGACTGTTGAAACAAAGGGCTTTGCACCATATTGCCGCGTCATAAAACCGACACTGGCTCGATGTCATGCAGGCCCTGCCCCAACCCGGATCAGGCTAGATTCCGGATTGTCGCGGATCACCATGACAATCCCTCCGGCTTGCCTGAAATTGCTTGTTACTCCACAGTAATTGCACGATCCTGCAGCATTCCGGAGGCCACGCTTACCCGGTCACGGGCAGTGCGTATACTGCGGGCAAACACACGGAGGGCACTATCGTGGCGCATCACTCCTTTTCTTCTTTTGCATCGTCCGGGCAGGACAACGAACTCGATCAGCTCCGTTCCCGGTTGACCCGAACCGTGCTGCGGCACTCCCCGGAGGATGGCATCGAGGAGTCCTCGTTGTCGGGTCTGCATCTGGGCCGGGCCGACACACCCACGCAATGCACCTCAGCCATCTATGAACCCTGCCTGTGCGTCATCGTCCAGGGCAGCAAGACGATCTGGCTTGGTGACCGGGAGATCGTCTATGGCCCCTTGAGTTACCTGGTGTCCTCGGTCCATCTGCCGGTGCTCGGGCAAATCAACGTGGCCAGCCCCGGAGAGCCGTTTCTGTCCATTCGCCTGGATGTGGATTCCCAGGAAGTGGCGGATCTGGTGTTCGAACTGGGCGAGGCGCTGAGTGACGAGGATCATTGCCCGGAGATCAATTGCGGCCTGTGCATGGCCCCCATCGACACCGCCATGCTGGACGCCACCACCCGGCTGGTGGAATTGCTGGACAAGCCCGCCGATGTGCCAATCATGGCGCCACTGATCCGGCGTGAGATCCTGTATCGCGCCCTGATCGGCGAGATGGGCGCGCGCATGCGCAAGTTCGCCGCCGCGGACAGCCAGTCCCACCGGGTTTCCAAGGTCATCGCCCTGCTCAAGGATCGCTATACCCAACCGCTGCGGGTTCGCGATCTTGCCGACCAGGTCAATATGAGCGAGTCGTCCCTGTTCCACAGTTTCAAACAGGTGACGCGCATGTCGCCGCTGCAGTTCCAGAAGAAGCTGCGTCTGCACGAGGCGCGTCGTCTGATGCTCAGCGAAGGCCTGGAAGCGGCCACCGCCAGCTACCGGGTGGGCTACGAAAGCCCGTCCCAGTTCAGCCGCGAATACAGCCGCATGTTCGGCGCGCCGCCACGGGCCCATGTGCAGAGCCTGCTGAGCGGCGAAGCCGTTGGCGCCCCCGCCTGAGTCCGTTTTTTGTGGGCAGGGGCGCCACGCCGCCCCTGCCCCGTCCCGTTTTGTTCCCGGAGAGGTTGATGAATCATCTGTTCACACCGCTTGGCCTGGGCCCTCTGACCCTGGACAACCGCATCATCATTGCGCCGATGTGCCAATACTCGGCGGAACACGGCAACGCCAGCAGCTGGCACACCATCCACCTGGGCACGCTGACGCAGTCCGGTGCCGGGCTATTGATTCTGGAAGCCACCGCGGTGCGACCGGAAGGGCGCATCAGCCCCGAGGATCTGGGGTTATGGAACGATGACAACGAGGCCGCACTGAAAACCGTGCTCGACCAGGTGCGTGCCTGGTCCACGATGCCGGTGGGTATTCAGTTGGCCCACGCCGGCCGCAAAGCGTCCACCCTGCGCCCCTGGCAAGGCGGTGCCCAGATCAAACCGGATCAGGACCACGGCTGGCGCACCCGCGCGCCTTCCGATCTGCCTTTCCAGGCCGGTGAAGAAGCGCCGGAGCCGCTCACCGAAGATGACATCGGCGAGTTGATCGAAGCGTTCGTCACCGCCGCCAAGCGGGCGCACCGTCTGGGTCTGGATCTGATCGAGATTCATGGCGCCCATGGCTACCTGCTGCACGAGTTCCTGTCGCCGCTCTCCAACCAGCGCCAGGACCGCTATGGCGGCAGCCTTGAGAACCGCATGCGGTTGCTGCTTGAGGTGTTCGAGGCGGTACGCGACGCGGTGCCGGAAATGGCCGTGGGGGTGCGGGTCTCCGCCACCGACTGGGCTGCGGACGGCTGGGACCTGGAGCAAACCGTGGCACTGGCCAAAGCCCTCAAAGCACGCGGCTGCCATTTCATCCATGTTTCCAGCGGTGGCCTGACACCGGCGCAGAAGATTCCCGTCGGCCCCGGCTATCAAACCGCCCTGGCCGCGCGCATCAAGGCTGAAAGCGGTTTGACCACCATCGCGGTGGGCCTGATCACCGAACCGGAACAGGCGGAAACGCTGCTGGCGTCCGGTCAGGCGGATGCCGTCGGCCTGGCCCGCGGCATCTTGTATAACCCGCGCTGGCCGTGGCACGCCGCCGCCCGTCTCGGCGCCACGGCCCAGGCCTCCCCGCAGTATCTGCGCAGCGAGCCTTACGGCGCGCGGGGATTGTTCAAACAGTAAACCGCCCCGGCCCGGTGCACACTCACCGGGCCACCCGCCGTGCCCGCCCCATTCCAGCGCCCCCGCCCTGCACCATTGTCCATGCTGACACGGTTTCGTCACGGCACGGAACTTGAATACACTAGGCGGTCCGCTTGCCGGCCCCCCGGCGGGCCTGCTTGAATCAGAACCATCCCGCCCCCATATAGGGCGCGAATTAAGCTTCCCGCCTATCGGCCCGGACAGCTCGGCCGGATACCCACCCCGGTGTCCGACCACGAAGGTCCTCCCACCCACAACGTGGCAATGGACCCACCACAACTTTTCTGCATTCCAAAAGACCAGAAGGAGAGGAAACCATGGCGGAAACACGCGTGACCATCATCCCGGGCGACGGCATCGGCCCGGACATCGTCGATGCCACCGTTCGAGTCCTGGATGCTCTGGACTGCGGCCTGGCCTATGACTACGCCATCGCCGGGCAAACCGCCCTGGACAAGGGCCTGGACCTGGTCCCCCAGGAAACCCTCGACATGATCGGCAAGAACCCGGTGGCACTGAAAGGGCCGATCACCACCCCGGTGGGCAAGGGGTTCCGCTCGGTCAACGTTACCCTGCGCAAATATTTCGACCTGTTCGCCAACGTCCGCCCCGCCCTCTCCATCCCCGGTGTCCGCTCCCGCTACGACAATGTCGATATCCTCACCGTGCGTGAAAACATCGAAGGCATTTACTCCGGTGAAGGCCAGATGGTCAGCGACGACGGCGAACGGGCCGAGTTGCGCAGCGTGATCACCCGCAAGGAATCCAAGCGTCTGATCCGCTTCGCTTACGAAGCCGCGCGCCGGCTGGGCCGCAAAAAAGTCACCGTGGTGCACAAAGCCAACATCATGAAGTCCACCTCCGGGCTGTTCCTGGATGTGGCACGCAGCGTGGCCAAGGAATACGACGATATCGAGCACGAGGAAATGATCGTCGACAACTGCGCCATGCAACTGGTGATGAACCCTCACCGTTTCGACGTCATCGTCACCACCAACCTGTTCGGTGACATTCTTTCCGATCTCTGCGCCGGCCTGGTGGGCGGCCTCGGACTGGCACCGGGCGCCAACGTCGGAGAAGACAAGGGCATCTTTGAAGCGGTGCACGGCAGCGCCCCGGACATCGCTGGCAAGGGGGTCGCCAACCCCACCGCGCTGATGCTCGGCGCCGCCATGATGCTCGACTATCTGGATCTCAACAGCGAGGCCGAACGCCTGCGCAATGCCCTGCGCACGGTGGTCGGCGAAGGGGACAAAGTCACCCCCGATCTGGGTGGACGCAGCAGCACCACGGAATTCACCGATGAGGTGATTCGCAAGCTGGCGCTGTAATAAGGGACTGTCTGCTTACACGGACCACGCCGGCACGCCAAATCCAAAGCCCGCTACGAAGCCGCTGTGGGAAGCTTGCTTGCAAGCGAATCTCTTGGGCCCGAAAGCCTATTCGCTTGCAAGGAAGCATTGCAGGACACCATAGAAGCTCCCACAGCGGCTTCGTAGTTCGGTTTGAGGGAAACGGTGAGGCAGCGGCTCACGACCCGCCATTCCCGGCCCGCTCGTGAGCCGGATCAAGAAACCCGATGGTTTTGCATTTTTAACGGCCTGCCCTCTAGGCGCCATGGCCATGTGCTCTATATGCTGAAGCTTCGTTGTTCATGTCGGAACACGGTAGATACCAAGGAGGCGTCATGAGCCAATCAGCGGAAACCGAAGCCCTGAAAAAAGACCTTGAGCAGTTGCGCCGGGACCTCAAAGCCCTGGCCGACGCAGTCAAGCAATCCACTCAGGAACACGCGCAGGAACATCTCAACAGCGCCCGCGAGACCTTCGAAGGTGCCCGCCAAAGCGCGTCCCGGCAAGCCGAGCATCTGGGAGAGGAGATCAAGGCCCGCCCTTTTACCAGCGTGCTCACGGCGTTCGGCGTGGGCCTGCTGCTCGGCAAGCTGTTCGGCCGTTGAGTGTAAAACTGCGCGGCAAGCTGGCCGGGCTGTTCGGTCTCAACGCAATCGTCTGGCTGATCACGCTGATCAGTCTGGCGGGGCTGTTGAGCCTGACAGCGGCGGCCTGGATCGCGCTGACGCCGCCATTGGGCGCGGCCCTGGCCGCGCTTATCAGCGGCGCCGGTTTGCTGGTGGTGGCCGGCGCGCTCGGCTACGGACTGGTTCGCGCCAATCGGCCCGCTCCGGCCCGCGATGAAGCGCCACCGCCGGCGCCAGGCCCGACGGAAAGCGTCCTGGAGTCCGGCCTGCGCCCCCTGGTGGGCGATCAAACTCTGGAGTGGGCGCGCCGCAATAGCGGACTGTTGATGATCGGCGCCTTCACCGCTGGCGTGGCGATCGCCGCCAGCCCCACTCTGCGCCGCGGCCTGACCCGGGTTGCCGGCCCGGTGGTGACACGCAAGGCCGTCGACACCTGGCGGGCTTTTAATCAGGAAGACTGACCCACGGCGCCAACCGCCTTCCAGGTTGGCGCCCCTCTTTTGACTTAGCCTGACTATGTCAAATCCCTAGAAAACATCGCTTTTCATTAAGCAGGGCTGATGCAATGGTAATGCTCACCGGGGCACCCCGGCCTGTTTCGAATCCAGCCCGATTTAACAAGAGAGCAAAGCCGATGTCAGAACACCATTCCGCCATTGCCTGGACTCGCGCCGCCCATCCGGACGGCGGCGGAAGCTACTCCCGCAACCATCTGGCCACCCTCAATGGCGACCAGACCATACGGGTCTCCGCCGCGGTGGACTATCAGGGCGACGCCAACTGCGCCGACCCGGAGCAGCTGCTGATCACCTCCGTGTCCAGTTGCTACATGCTGTTCTTCCTCGCCATCGCCGATGCCAAGGGTTACCAGGTGGAGAGCTACCGGGACACGCCGGTGGGCTTTCTGGAAAAGAACGAGGAAGGCCGACTGGCGGTGACCCGGGTGGAATTGCAACCCGCTATCGAGTTCGCCGGCGGCCAGACACCGGAACCGGCTGAGCTGCAACGCATTCACGCCGGCGCCCACCGCAATTGCTTTATCGGCAATTCGCTGAAAACCAAGGTGCGCCTGCGCACCCAGTCCGCGGCAGCCTGAGCGGATAACGCAAAACAAGGAGAATCGTGATGAGCGCGCAAGTCGATCTCAATGCCCCTCTGATACTGCGAGAAGACCAGGATGGCCTGGTCACTTTGACCCTGAACCGGCCCCGCCACTACAACGCCTTGTCCGAGGAGATGCTGGCGGCGCTGAAAACCGAACTGGATGCCCTGGCCAACGACGAGACCTTGCGCTGCGTGGTGTTGCGGGCGGCGGGCAAGGCGTTTTGCGCCGGCCATGACCTGCGTCAGATGCACGGGCATCTGGGCGAGCAGGACTACTACCAGCAATTGTTCGCCACCTGCAGTGGCGTGATGCAAAGCTTGTTGGCGGTACCGGTACCGGTGATCGCGGCCGTTCAGGGCGTGGCCACCGCTGCCGGCTGCCAACTGGTCGCCAGTTGCGATCTGGCGGTGGCCACGGACAGCGCCCGTTTCGCCGTATCCGGCATCAATGCCGGGCTATTCTGCTCCACGCCTTCGGTGGCGCTGTCCCGCAATGTCCCGGCCAAGCGTGCCTTCGAGATGCTGGTGACCGCGCGCTTCATCGACGCCGCCACCGCCGCCGACTGGGGATTGATCAATCAAGCCGTGCCAGAGGCGGAACTGGACGGCGCGGTAACCGCCCTGGCCGCGTCGATCATGGAAAAAAGCCCGGCGGCGATCCGCCATGGCAAGGCCATGTTCTACCGGCAACGGCAACTGCCCCTGGACGAGGCTTACCGTTTCGCCGGCGAGGTGATGGCCCGGAACATGATGGAAGCGGACGCCGCCGAAGGGATCGACGCCTTCCTCAACAAACGGTCGGCGCAATGGCAATACTAAACGGATGAACGAGCACACCCGGACCTCTTTGCCCGCCGGCTTCATGCGGCGCCTGCCACCACTGGTGGCGCTGGCCTATTTCGAGGTGGCGGCGCGCACCCGCAGTTTCGCCGCCGCCGCCAAGGAACTGAGTGTGACCCCGGCGGCGGTGAGTCATCAGATCAAAGCCCTGGAGGAACAACTCGGAGTGGCGCTGTTCATTCGCCACCATCGCCGGGTGACGCCGACGGCGACGGCCCTGAGCATCCTTCCCCGGTTACAGGACGGCTTCGCCGCGCTGGTCGATGCCGTCGATGAACTGCGCAGCCAGGGCGAGGCCCGGAACGTCATCACGGTGTGCGCCGAGCCGCTGTTCGCCACCAAATGGCTGGTGCCGCGCCTGCACCGCTTCTACGCCCGCCACCCGGAGGCGGAAGTGCGGCTGCAGGCCAGTCTGCATTCCGTGGATACCGCCCCCGGCGGACCGGTCACCGCGTCCGCCTTTTCCCGCGCCGGCATCGATCTGACCATCCGCTTCGGCTACGGCCAATATCCCGACATGCACAGTTCACCGCTGTTGGAAGTGGCCCTGGTACCGGTGGCCGCCCCCGGAGCGGGCCGGAACACCATCACCGAAGTACTCGATAACGGCGCCCTGCTTACCGACAATACCGCTGGCCGCTCCAACGAGCGGTTCGGCTGGCGCGAATGGTGCGAAGCGGCCGGCGAACCTTTTCCCGCCGACGCTCGCGAGCATCACTTTGGCAACGGCTTGCTGGCTCTGGAGGCCACCCTGACCGGCCAGGGCGCCTGGCTGGTCTGCCCCGAACTGGTGAAAACGGAGCTGGCCTCGGGCACCCTGCGCCGGTTGAGCGAAGTGGCGCTGCCCTGCCGATTCCATTACTTCATCGTCAGCCCGGAGCGCGCCTCCCCCCGGTCCATCGTCACCGACTTCCACGACTGGCTGCTGGATGAAGGCTGTCCGGCCAACGGACCAGAACCCGGAACCGCCTCGGCCCGCTAGGGCCTGCTCACACTACTTGCATCCCGCCTGGCTGGAAGCAAAAAGGGCAAGCAGGCGGGACGCAAGTAGTGTGAACAAGGCCCTAGTTCCCCACGGTGCGCATGCCTTCCTCGCCGTAACGTTGGCCAGCGGCACCGTGGCGGGGAAAGATCGCATCCAGTTGCGCCAGTTCGTCGTCGCTCAGCCGCACCTCCAGCGCCGCCAGATTCTCCCGCAGATAACGGCGGCGTTTGGTGCCGAACAGCGCGATCACATCCTCACCCCGGGCCAGTACCCAGGCCAGCGCCAGCTGCGATGGCAGCACCTGTTTCTGTTCCGCCAGCGCATGCACCTGATCCACCAGGTCCAGATTGCGTTGAAAATTCTCACCTTGGAAACGTGGGTTGTGGCGACGGAAATCCCCTTCCTCGAAATCCCCCGGCGAGCGGATCGCGCCGGTCAGGAATCCCCGGCCCAGCGGGCTGTAGGCGACGAAGCTGATGCCCAGCTCACGGCAGGTACCCAATACCCCGTCTTCCGGATCACGGGTCCATAGCGAGTATTCGCTCTGCAACGCGCTGATGGGGTGGACCGCCTGCGCCCGGCGCAGGGTTTCCGGCGCCGCCTCGCTCAATCCCAGGTAGCGGACCTTCCCTTCCCTCACCAGATCGGCCATGGCGCCAACGGTGTCCTCGATCGGCACTTGCGGATCCACCCGGTGCTGGTAATACAAGTCGATGGTGTCCACGCCCAGACGGCGCAGGCTGCCTTCCACGGACTGGCGCACGTAATCCGGGCGGCCATTGATACCACGGGCATGCGGATCCGAGGGATCGCGGACAATGCCGAATTTGGTGGCCAGAAAGGCCTGATCACGCTTGCCGGCGATGGCGCGCCCCACCAGTTCTTCATTGGTGTGCGGTCCATACATGTCGGCGGTATCGATCAGGGTGACGTTCTTCTCCAGAGCCGCGTGCAAGGTGGCCATGGATTCCCGGTCGTCCCGATCACCATAGAAGTCACTCATGCCCATGCAGCCCAGGCCCAGAGCCGAGACCAGCGGACCGTCCCGGCCCAGTCGTCGTTGTTGCATCTTCGAACTCCTCGACGGATAGGTTCTTTGCAATGAAAGAAAACAGACCGGCAAAGTGTGTTCGTTCAATCCTGGCCGATAAACAGGTATTCGTGATTAACTCTGTTCATCATTTCTGAACAGTGGCGATCGTCTCATGGACCGTCTGCGAGCCATGGAAATTTTTGTCCGGGTGGTGGAAGCCGGTAATTTCACCCGGGCCGCGGAAACCCTGTCACTGCCCAAAGCCACGGTAAGCACGGCGGTGCGGCAACTCGAAGACCATCTTGGTGTCCAGTTGCTGCACCGCACCACCCGGCGGGTGTCCCTGACTCTGGATGGGAGCGCTTACTACGAGCGCAGCCTTCACTTGCTGGAAGAACTGGCGGACACCGAGGCGCTGTTCACCGACGGCCACCGACCGGCCGGGCGGCTCCGTGTCAACATGCCGGCCCGGCCGGCACGGCTGGTGATCCTGCCCCGTTTGATGGCGTTTTCCGAGACTTATCCGGACATTCACCTGGAATTGGGCATCAACGACCGGCTGGTGGATTTGGTCCAGGAAGGCGTGGACTGCGCGCTGCGCGTAGGTGAGTTATCCGACTCCAGCCTGGTGGCCCGTCGTCTGGGCTACCTCACCGAGATCAGCTGCGCCTCGCCCACTTACCTGGCCCGGTACGGCACACCAGCAACCCCACAAGACCTTTCCCGTCACCAGGTGGTCAACTATCACTCCGGCCGCACCGGCCGGCCGCTGCCTTGGGAATACACCGAGCACGGCCGGGTCCACGAGTGCCAACCGGACGGGCGCCTGACCGTGGACAATTCAGAGGCTTACATCAGTGCCGCCCTGGCCGGCTTCGGCCTGGTGCAAGTGCCGCTGTACAGCGTCCGCCCCCATCTCGACAACGGCGAGCTGGTGGAAGTGCTGGCGGACTATCGGCCGGTGCCGAGCCCGGTGTCGGTGGTGTATGCGCACCACCGACACCGCTCATCCAAGGTCCGGGCTTTCGTCGACTGGCTGGAGCAGACACTGCGCGACCTTCCCGGTCTGGAGCGTCATCCTCGGTAACGACCAGGATGAATGCAGGCCGACATCGCGATCCGCTGGCCACTGTTTTCCCATGGTTTTTGGAATGGCGCCAGACGTCGGACGCTGACACGCCCGCACGCGGATTCGCTGGCAAGCTCGCTTCCCACAGCGACTTCGTAGGTCCCCCGTGGGAAGCGAGCTTGCTCGCGAATACAGTGCGGATTCATGTCTACAAGGCCGCGTAAGCGGGTCATGGGTTTGGCGTGTAAGCGTGTTGCGTGCAAGCGTGCCAGCGAGTTGTGGGACAGCAGCGGCTCACGAGCCGCGATCTTCCAGCAGGTTCGCCTGACGCAACCGGTCACGAATCCGATCCAGTGCCTCCGGGTTGGCCAGGGCATCGCGATTATTGCTACGGGCGGCACCGTTGAGCAGCGCGGCCACCGCCAGTTCCACCTTCTTACCGCTGCGGGTATAGGGAATATCCGGCACCGCGATAACGTGCTTGGGAACGTGACGCGGGCTGGCCCCCGTGCGTATCCTTGCCCGCAGACGCTGAATCAGTTCCTCGCTCAGTTCCCTGGCGTCATTCGCCACCACCAGCAGCACCACTTCCACATCACCGTCGATCTGACGCCCCACCACCAGACTGTCCTTGACCCGCCCCTCGGTTTCCACCTGACGATAGATCTCCGCGGTGCCGATACGCACACCACCGGGATTCAAAGTGGCATCGGAACGACCGTGAATCACCGCGCCGCCGTGTTCGGTAAAGTGAATGAAATCGCCGTGTGCCCAGACCCCGGGGAAGGTTTGGAAATAGGCGGCACGATAACGCTCGCCCCGCGGGTCACCCCAGAACGCCACCGGCATGGACGGCAACGGCTGTCGGCATACCAGCTCACCCCGACCTTCGCTGACCGGTTCGCCGTCGTCCCCGTAAGCCGCCGCGTCCACGCCCAGGAAACGGCACTGGATCTCCCCCCGGCGCACCGGCAACAGCGGCGTGGCGCCGACAAAACAGCCGCAGATATCGGTGCCGCCAGCGATGGAACCGAGCAGCACACCGGGCGCGCCATCGGCATAGACCCAGTCATAATCCTCCGGCAGCAACGGCGATCCGGTGGAGAACAACACGCGCAGAGCGGACAGGTCGAGCGTCCTCGCCGGCGCCAGCCCGGCCTTGCGGCATCCCGCCAGGAAGCGCGCACTGGTGCCAAAGTGAGTGACCCGTTCGTCCGCCACCCGGTGCCACAACATGTCCAGATCCGGATAACCGGGCGAGCCGTCCACGGTGATCACCGCCGCACCGGTAAGCAAAGCTGAAGCCTGCCAGTTCCACATCATCCAGCCGCACGTGGTGAAATAGAGGAAACGGTCCTCCGGCCCGACATCGCCGTGCAACATCAATTCCTTGGCATGGTTGACCAGTAACCCGGCGGCGCCATGGACGATGCACTTGGGTTTACCGGTGGTGCCGGAGGAGTAAAGGATGTACACCGGATGATCCGGCGGCAGCGGCGTGAACGATGGGGCCTGGCCTTCGCCCTCGGCCAGCGCCGCTGGCCAGGAGGTGACCAGATCACCGGCCACGGCCGGCTGATCCGGCAGTTGTTCGACGCTGACCACGCAACGCAAGCCCGGCAGTTCCCTGATCAACCCGGCGAAGTCCTCCTGACGCGGGAATACCTTGCCACCGTAGCCGTAACCGTTCACCACGATCAGGGCGGCGGGTTCAATCTGGCTAAAGCGATCCAGGATGGCGCCCGTGCCGAAGTCCGGGGAGGCGGAGCTCCAGATTGCCCCCAGGCTGGTGGCCGCCAGCATCCCCACCAGAGCTTCATAACCGTTGGTCACCACCGCGGCGACACGATCCCCCCGAACAATGCCCCGGGCACGAAGAAAGGCTTCCAGAGCCCCCACATCCGCCTTCAGTTGCGCATAACTCTTGCGCAATACCGGCCGGGTTTCGCAATAGGCCACCACCGCCTCACGGGCGGCGTGCTCTCCTTCCGCGAAACGCAGCAGATTGGCGGCGAAGTTCATGCGCATGCCGGGAAACCACTCGGCGCCGGGCATGCCATGACCTCCCAGCACCCTCTTGGCCGGCACCTCGCATATCAGCCCGCAATAGTCCCACAGCTGCCGCCAGAACGACTCCAATTCCTCAATCGACCACTGATGCAAGGCGTGATAGTCGGCAAAGGGGCCAAACCCCCGTGTTTCCAGCCATGTTTTGAAACGTCCCATCTGACAGTTGGCCAGGGTATCCGCCGAAGGGGACCAGACCATCGGGGAATATTCCATCTTGCTCATTCATTTCTCCTATTAAAAAACGTCATGCCGGACTCGATCCGGCATCTCCTTCCACGGAGCCACGCGCCCTGCGGAGGGAGAGCCCGGGTCAAGCCCGGGATGACGGGGTGTTTGTCAGAGGTGCCCTAAGGCCCGCCGTAGATTTCGTTGGGTAGCCAGGTGGCCAGCGGCTCGAACCAGAACACCAGCGCCAACCCCAGCAGTTGCAACAGAATGAACGGCAATACACCGAGATAGATATGGCGCGTGGTGATCCCCGGCGGGCACACGCCCTTGATATAGAACAGCGCGAAGCCCACCGGAGGGGTCAAAAACGAGGTCTGCAGACACAGCGCGAACAGAATGGCGAACCACACCGGCTCCACGCCCAGGGAGAACACCACCGGCGCCACCAGCGGCAGAATGATCAAGGTGATTTCCACCCAGTCCAGAAAAAAACCGAGCAGGAACGTGACCAGAAGAATGGTCAGCACAATACCGGTGGTGCCGAACGGCAAACCGGTGATCGCCGCGCGGATGACATCATCGCCGCCCAATCCGCGCAGCACCGCCGCGAACACCGTGGCGCCGATGAAGATGCCAAAAATAAACGCCGTGGTACGGCTGGTTTGATAGAGCGCGTCCCTGAGCACCGTCATATTCAGACGCCGGCTGAGCAACGCCATCAACAGAGCCCCCGCCGCGCCCACGCCAGACGCTTCCGTCGTGGTGGCGATACCAAAAAAGATCGAGCCCAGCACGGCAATAATCAGCGCCAGCGGCGGCACCACCGACAAGAACAGATCCCGGACCGCGCGCCCGTCCAGACGTTCCTGATGTTTCGGCGCTGGCGCCAGATCCTTCTTCAACCACGATGCGGTGATGATGTAGAGGATGTACATCGCCCCCAGCATCATGCCCGGGATCAAGGCCCCCATGAACAGTTTGCCGACGGAAGCCGCGGAGGTACCCAGGCGATCCGCCATCAACACCAGCATGATGCTCGGCGGCACCAGAATACCCAGGGTGCCCACCGAACAGGCGGTGCCCACGGCCAGCGATTTGTTGTACTGGGCCTGCATCATCGGTCCCAGCGACAACATGCCCAACAACACCACGGAAGCGCCGACGATGCCGGTGGACGCCGCCAGCAGAATGCCCACCACCACCACGGTGATCGCGTACCCGCCGCGCAACGGCCCGAGTACCCGTACCAGACTGTGCATCAGTTTCTCGGCGATGCCGGAGCGGTCCAGCATGATGCCCATGAAGATGAAAAGCGGTAGCGCCACCATCAGTTCATTGGCCACGATGCCGTATATGCGGGCATCCAGCACGCCGATGGTTCCGGCCCAGGTGAACCAGAGATCGGCGTCGAAATACTGAATCAATACACTGCCAATGACAGCGAACAACAGTCCCACGCCCGCCAGCGCCCAGGCCACGGGGAAGCCCAATAGCAGCAACCCCATGAAACTGGCGAACATGGCAATAACCAGAGTTTGTTCCAGACCCATAATAGTGGTGCCTCTCGATCAAGGGTGGGGATGAGCACCATCGTGTTCATCCGTGCCGGGCTGGATTTGACGAGGAAAACGGAACAGGAAAGTGGCGCAGCGCAATCCCCGGGAGAACAACGCCACGGCCACCAGCATCAACCCCAGAGGCAAAACGCTTTTGAAAATAAACCGGTGCGACAGCCCACTGGGGGCCTGGGAGCGCTCGCTGAAGGTGTAGGCCTTGTAGGCGTAGGGCACCAGCGCGTCGATCATCAAATAAAGAATCGGCAGGGCCAGCAGGACGATGGCCACCAGTTCGATCCACGCCTGGGCTTTCAGGGAAAATTTTTCCCGCAACACATCCACTCTGACGTGATCATCCCGCACCACGGCGTAGCCCAGGGTCAACATCATGGCGGCGCCGAATAAGTGCCAGGACAATTCTTCCAGGGCGATGGAGCCCTCATTCATCACGAAACGGCTGAACACATTGCTCAACACCACCGCCAGGACGGCCAGCCAGAGCCAGGAGCACAGACGCCCCACTCCGGCCACGAACGTATCCAGCCGCCAGGACAACCGGTTGTAAGGCAAGGCATTGGCCGCGGGAGTGGCGGCAGCGGGAGAAACGGGCTTGTCGGTCACGATCACCTCTGCATCGGATAGCAAATGACGTCGGCAGGCACCGGACAGTGCCTGCCCCGGGGTTATCCGGTTCGGGTCAGTGGTACTGCTCAGTCGTACTGATAGAAGTCCCGCGGCAGATACCCTTTGCTGTGCCAGATGGCGTGGTGCTTCATGAAATCACGTTGACTGGTGAGCACGCGCTTGAACATCGGGTCCTTGGCGGCCATGTCATCGAGCACCTTGTTGGTGACCTTTTCCAATTCGCGCAGCACCGGCTCCGGCAGGGTCTGGGCGGTTACGCCTTCCTTCTCGTATTCGCGCAGGGCGGAGGGCTGCGCCCATTCGCTCTGGGCAAACCCTTTAAGAACAGCGGATTCGCAGCCCATTTCAATCAAGGCGCGGCTTTCCGGCTTGAGCTTGTTCCAGGCGTCCTGGTTCACCAGCAAATGGGAGGTAGTGAGGGTCTGGTGCCAACCCGGCATTACGTAGTTCTTTATGATCTGATCCAGGCCCAGCATCTTGTCGATGGCGGGCTGGGAGAACTCAGTGGCGTCGATGGTCTTGCGTTCCAGCGACTGATACAGCTCGCCGCCCGGGATCATGGTGACCGAGGCCCCCAGTTCTTCCAGCACCTTGCCGCCGATACCGGCGAAGCGGATCCGCAGTCCGTCGATGTCCTTGAGTTCAGTGATCGGCTTGGCGAACCAGCCCGCGCCCTCGGGACCGATGATGCTGCACAGCATCGGGTGGATGTTGCGCTCGTCGTAAATTTCTTCCAGCAGCGCCTTGCCGTCACCTTCGTAATACCAGGCCAGATAGGCCGGCGGTTCCATATTGAACGGCGCTCCGGAGTACAGGGGCAGAGCCGGAATGGTGCCCTGATCGTAGCCGACCCAGGTGTAGCCCGCCGGGTACTTACCCTCGCTCACGGCGTCCATGATTTCAAATGGCGGCACCAGTTCGCCGGGCTCGTAGTAACGCAATTGAATGTCGCCGCCGGAAATCGCCTTCAGATTGTCAGAGAGGTGTTTGATCGGAGTGGTCAGGCCGACCAGGTGGGAAGGAAAAGCCAGTGGTACCTGCCAGCGTATTTTTTCCTCCGCCGCCACCTGACCGCTGATCAGACTTGCCGACATCAGAGCCGCGAAAGTGGCGCCACGTCCGAGATTCGAGAGCTGTTGCTTGATCGACATGGAGAGAATCCTTCTTGTTGTTGTGCGATTGTCTGGGTGGTTGTTCCCACCTTCCGCGCACACCAACTAGCAGGCACCGTGCCAGACAAAAAAACCTTTACAAAACAAAGAGATAGAGATTTCCAGTTGATCCTTCCAGGGAAAAATGTCCTGAAATCCGGACAAAGCCAGACAAACGTCGAACGAATCTGTCCTGAAAAAAGAACATCTGTCCTGATATCAGGACAGTTTGTTCAGCTTTTCATACAGGGCCGAGCGGGAAATCCCCAGCATCCGCGCCGCGCGGGAACGATTGCCACGACAGGCCACCAGCGCCGCTTCGATCGCCTGAAGTTCCGCCTCCGCCAGCACCTGGGCCAACGGACGGGCCGGATGCGCCGCCCCCACCAGTTGCAGGCGGCCGCTTTTGCGCGGCAACACCTTGAAGATGGCATCGGCGTCCAACAGGCCGGTTTCCTCGCCCATGGTCAGCCCCCGTTCAAGCACGTTTCGCAGCTCACGAACGTTCCCGGGCCAGTCATAACCGCTGAGAGCCGACACCGCGGCATCGGTGATCTCGGCACGCAGTTCCAGACCCGCCCCGATATCCTCCAGGATCGCTTCGCACAGCACGCCCAGATCGGGCAGGCGCTCCCGCAACGGCGGGATGGTGATCTCCAGCACATTGAGCCGGTAATACAGATCCGAGCGGAAGCGGCCCTCCGCCATCATGGTTTCCAGATTACGACTGGTGGCGGCGACGACCCGCACGTCCACTGGCGCCACCTTGTTGGACCCCAGAGGTTCAATCTCCCCTTCCTGCAGCGCCCGCAACAGCTTGGCCTGCAGCGCCAGCGGCATGTCACCCACCTCATCCAGAAACAGGGTGCCGCCATTGGCCAATTGGAATTTGCCGTCACGGGCGCGCCGGTCGGCACCGGTGTAGGCGCCGGGAGCCACGCCAAAGAACTCCGCCTCCAACAGATTTTCCGGTATCGCCGCCACATTGACGCCGACGAAGGGACGGCCCGCCCGGCGTGACAACGCGTGGATGGCCTGGGCCAGCACTTCCTTACCGGTGCCGGTTTCCCCCAGCAACAACACCGGCGTATCCCGACCCGCGGCCAGGCGGGCCCGGCGTTTGACCTCCAGGGCCGCCGGACTGGCGCCGACGAAATCCCCCAGGCTGTAACGGGTGCCCCGATTCTTCCTCGCCAACGCCTTGCGGGCGGCCACCAGATCCTGGTGCAGGCGGCGGTACTTGCTGACCAGCGGCGTCAGTGGCTGCAGGTCGTCGTACAACACAAACGCCACCGCGCCCATGACCCTGCCGCCGTCATCGAAGTAAGGCAGCCGCGTCACCACCAGTTGCTGGGACTCGTACTCCATGATGTCCAACAACAGAGGGCGGCCGGTTTCCACCACTTCCGGCATGCGCGTCATCGGGATCACCCGGCGCACCGGTTCACCGATCACCGCCGCCGGATCCTCGATCCCCAGCAACGAGGCATAGTTGGCATTGATCCAGGTAATCCGTGCCTGCCGATCCACCGCGATGCCCCCGGCGCTGGCCTGCTCGAACATGGGAAACAGAGCTTCGATCAGGTCGCGGGTCAGCCCGCTCTTATCGTTGTTGCTGAACAGCTGTGTCATGCAAATACCGCCGGAGACACTCATGGATGGACCCACGCCATCGCGGGGCTGCGGCAGGCGGGATTGCGGAAAGTATAGGGGGGCGGCATGAACAGGGTAAACGCCGACACAACCGGACGCAGCCGGATGAAAGGTCCGGTTTGGAGCAATTTCGTCTGAATCGACGAATATCCCCAATCCTCACTAAGGAACACTCAGGCATGGATTTCCTGGGGCTGTCACCAAAGCAACATTGAAAACCGCTCCCGGCCACTGCCGGCCCATAACTTTGGACGGCTTTGGCGTTTGAGCGCTGAATCCATGGCGGTAGCTCGTCTATTGGTTTTGGAGATATGAACTCACGCTGCAATCGCTGCCAAGGCCGCTTCCCACCGCGGCTCCGTAGCTCCCGCGGTGGGAAGCGGCCTTGGCAGCGATTGGCGTGTACGCAGGGCTGGCCCCAACCGTGGGACAGCAGTGGCTCCCAGCGATTTTTATGTATCAGAACAAAGGATTCTACATGAGCAGTCCCGACCCGCGCTGTCTTCCCGTCCTTGTGGGCGTGGGTGAAGTGCTTGATCGTCCCCGTCATCTGGAACGGGGACTCGAGCCGCTGGCGTTAATGGAACACGCCTTGCGCCAGGCGGAACAGGACAGTGGCGCGCCCCTGCTGGATCAGCTTGATTCGGTGGATATCGTCTATCAATTGTCCTGGCCCTACCCCGACACCGAAGAGCAACTCCGCCAACGGTTGGGACACCACCCATGGCGGGTGGAACTCGGCCCCATGGGTGGGGAGTCGCCGTTGCGCTACCTTCACCAGGCCGCACTCGCCATCGCACGGGGCGAATACCGGGTGGCGGCGGTGGTCGGCGCCGAATCCCGGCATACCACGGAACGGGCGGCGAAACAGAATCTGGATCTGCCCTGGCCACCGCGTGATCCTGCGCCGAAGGTACGGCGCGGCAAGGACATTCTGCATCCGCTGTCGCTCAAGCACGGCATTCTGATGCCGCCCACGGTGTACCCATTTTACGAAAACGCTCTGCCTCACCGCTATGGCCAGACGCCCCGCGCGGCCATGGAGGAGTCCGGCCGTCTGTGGGCGCGAATGGCCCGCATCGCGGCGAACAATCCCCATACCTGGTCCGAACGCACGCCGAGCGCCGAGGAGATCATTACCCCGACAGCGGAAAACCGGGCAGTGGCCTGGCCGTACACCAAATGGCAGGTGGCCAATCCGATGGTCAATCAGGGCGCCGCCCTGCTGCTGACCAGCGCCGCCGTGGCCGCGGAAATGGGCATTCCCGAGAAACGCTGGATCCACTTGTGGGGCGGAGCGGCGGCGGTGGAGCCGGAGGATTATTTGCAACGGGATCAGTTCCACCGCTCCCACGCCCAGGACACCGTGCTGGAAACCGTGCTGCGGTGGGCCGGCGGCGACGTTGGCGGCTTCCGCCATCTGGAGCTGTACAGCTGCTTTCCCTGCGTGCCCAAAATGGCCCGCCGCACGCTCGGTCTGGACGAGGATTTCCAGCCCAGCGTGACCGGCGGCCTGAGCTTCTTCGGCGCGCCGATGAACAACTACATGACTCATGCCGCCGCCGCCATGGTGCGCCGCCTGCGTGACAGTGCCCCGGGCGAGGGGTTGCTCTATGGCCAGGGGGAATATGTCACCAAACACCATGCCGTGGTGCTTTCCAACCGGCCGCCACCGGCACCGCTGGCCGAGGACTACAGCGTCCAGGCGCAAGCCGATGCCCGCCGCGGACCGGTGCCGCCCCTGCGGGAACGCTATCAGGGCCCGGCCACGCTGGAGACGTTCACCGCGCTATTCAACCGTGCCGGCGAGGTGGATTACGCCGTGGTGCTGGCGCTGACACCGGCCGGCGAGCGTTTGATGGCCCGGGTTCCGGGCACCGACCGCGCCACCCTGGAAGCCCTGCTCGACCCGGAAAACAGCCCCATTGGCCTGGCCGGGGAGGCCATGCCGGGAGAAGGCGGCCTTCTGAACTTCCGCGTGACCTCGCAGCGGACGACCAACACCAGAGAGGCTGTATAGCCGCCAACCCCCAAGACCTGGATGAGAAACACACACATGACGGATAACACCAATAACGCCGTAACCCTGGAACGCCTGGGTGATCACATTGCCCTGGTCACGCTCAATCGCCCGCAAGCCCGCAACGCCGTCAACGGTGACGTGGCCCAAGGGCTGGAAGCCGCGGTCAAAGCCACCGAAGCGGACAACGACATCCGTGCCGTGATCCTGCAAGGCAGCGGCGACAAGGTGTTCTGCGCCGGCGCCGACCTCAAGGAAATCTCCGCCGGCAACGCCCATCGGCTGGTTACCCGGGAAGGCGGTTTCGCCGGATTTGTGCATGCGCCACGCCGCAAGGTGTGGATCGCCGCGCTCAATGGTCTGGCCCTGGCCGGCGGCCTGGAAATCGCTCTGACCTGTGACCTGCGCGTGGCGTCCCCCAGGGTGGCGTTCGGTTTGCCGGAGGTGAAACGCGGGCTGGTAGCGCTGGCCGGCGGTCTTTACCGCCTGCCCCGTAATCTGCCCCGGGCCATCGCTCTGGAACTGATCGCCACCGGCAACACGCTGGACGCCCAGCGCGCCTATGACTTCGGCCTGGTAAACCGGCTGGTAGAAGCGGATCGGGTTCTCGACACCGCCCGGGAACTGGCCGAAACCATCGCCGCCAACGCGCCGATCGCGGTGCAGGAAAGCCTGGTCATCGCCCGCCTTACCCACGACCTGGACGAGGCCGCCCTGATCGCCGCCGGCGACAAGGCCCGCGATTATCTGGTGACCACCGAGGACTACAAGGAAGGGCCGCGCGCGTTCATCGAGAAACGGGAACCGGTCTGGAGCGGCCGCTGATCGCCCACTCTTCGGGAGATTCATGATGTCCCAGAGCATGCTCGAGGGCATACGCATCATCGACATGACAACGATGATCTTCGGCCCTTATTGCACCCAGATGCTGGCCGATCTCGGCGCCGACGTGATCAAGGTCGAGGCGCCCGCCGGCGACCTCATGCGCATCGCCGGCAATCCGGCGAAAACACCGGGCATGGGGCCGGCGTTCGTGACCACCAATCGCGGCAAGCGGTCGGTGGTGCTGGATCTGAAACAGGAACGGGACCGGCGGGCGCTGGCGGCCCTGCTGGGTGACGCCGATGTTTTTATTCACAACGTGCGTGCCGATGCCATCGCCCGACTCGGTTTCGACTACCCCAGCGTCAAGGCGCTGCGCCCGAACATCATCTACGCTCACTGTGTCGGCTTCGGCTCCGGCGGTCCCTATGCCGGCCTGCAGGCTTACGACGACGTGATCCAGGCCGCCAGCGGCATGACCGATCTGGTCGGCCGCTACGACGGCGATGGCGGCCAGCCCCGCTATGTGCCTTCGGTGATCGCCGACAAGGTGGGCGCCTTGTACGCCAGCCAGGCGGTGCTGGCGGCGGTGGTGCACCGGCTGCGCAGCGGCGAAGGCCAGCAGGTGGAGATCCCCATGTTCGAGGCCTTCACCCAGTTTCTGTTCCAGGAACACTTGTTCGGCCACGCGTTCGAGCCGCCCACCAGCGAGGACGCCGGTTACTTCCGACAGCTGGACCCGCACCGCAATCCCTTTCCCACCGCCGACGGCCACATCAGCATCGTCCCCCACAACGATCATTGCTGGCTGACGCTGCTCGACCTGCTCGGCTGCCCCGAGCTCACCGAACGGCCGGAATTCAGCAGCCAGCCCGAGCGCCGCGCCAATATTTCCCTGCTTTACAAGGAAATGGCGCAACGCACGCCGCAAAAAACCACCGCCGAGTGGATGACACTGTGCCGGGCGTCGTCGATTCCGGCCATGCCGGTGTGCGCCTTCGACCGCGTGTTGCAAGACCCGCACTTGTGGGCCACCGGCCTGTTCCAGCGCCGCCATCACCCCAGCGAAGGGGATTACGTGGAAATGCCGCTGCCCACTCGCTTCAGCGCGCGGGCGCCACAACCGGCCCGGCCGGCACCACACCTGGGTCAGCACACCGATGAAGTGCTGGCCGAATATAAAATCACGGAGCCCCCGCGATGATCACACTGTACCACTGCCACAACGCCCGCTCGTTCCGCTGCCTGTGGGCCCTGGAAGCGCTTGAATTACCCTACCAACTCAACATGATGCCGTTCCCGCCGCGTGTTGAATGCCCGGATTACTTGCAGCAAAACCCGCTGGGCACCATTCCGCTGCTGGTGGACGGCGACACCCGCATGACCGAATCCTCGGGCATTGTTCATTATCTGGTAAGCCGCTATGGACCGGATTCGTCACTGGCACTGTCGGCGGACCATCCCGAATACGGCGCCTGGATCAACGGGTTGTACTTTGGCGAAGCCACCCTGACTTTCCCGCAGACACTGGTACTGCGCTACACCCAACTGGAACCGGAAGAACGGCGACTGCCGCGAGTGGCGGAGGATTATACGCGCTGGTTTCTATCGCGTTTGAAAGGTGTGGAGAGGGCTCTGAGCGACCGCGACTGGCTGTGCGCCGGCCGCTTCACCGCCGCCGATATTTCCGTGGCCTATGCACTGCTGCTGGCGCAGCGACTCGACCTGTCCCAGTACTTTCCGCCACGCGTCAGCGCCTATTGGCAACGGGCTCAGCAGGAGCCCGCCTACCTGCGGGCCCAGCGCTCCCAGGACCGGCATCAGCCATCCTCAGCCGCCGTTAATCCGCTGGTGTAGTTCGCGCCCGGCCGCCAGCACCTGCTCGGCGGTCATGCCCTGCAATCGTTGTGGGGCCACATCCATAATAAGCTTCACCGACTGGTCGAACTCAATGCGTCGTTCTTCCGGCAGTGACGAGCGGACCCGGCCCAGGGATTCTTGCAGGGAAACCTCGGTGCGGGTATCCAGCACCGGCGCGCTCCGGCCGGAAGAGCCGGCCTGATCCGCACTGGCGGCGTTATCGGAGGCCACATCCGCCGAAGCATCCGCGGATGGATTATCGGACGGGCCACAGCCCGTTACCAGCGCCACCACGATCATGGCGGCGGGTAGTTTCCAGATCGACATGTTGTTCCTTAGCTACTTCCGCACGATTGTCGAACCGGCTCAGAATAGCGCCGGCGGAGAGGTTTGTCTGTCGTATTCGCGCTAGTATTAGGCGGTTTTCAGGTAACCGCACCAGATCAGGTTGCGCCATCATAGGAGTTTCATCCTAGCCCCATTGACGGAGTCATCATGTCTCAGGATTCACCCTCATCCAACGAGGCGCTGCTGGCCGCTTTGCATCACCAGCTCGAGCGCATCGCCAACGCTCTGGAAACCGCCACCGGCACCGCTCCGGTGTCCTTCCCCGAAGAGGCGTCGGCCTATCGCTGGGAACGCCGTCAGGGGCCGTTCGGCGGCGGCCGCCTGGTTGCGATCGAGAATCCCGCGTTGATCCGCTTCGACGATCTGCGCAACGTCGACCGCCAGCGACAGGCGATCGAACGCAACACGCGGCAATTCGTCACCGGCCGCCCCGCCAACAACGTTCTTCTCACTGGCGCCCGGGGTACCGGCAAGTCATCACTGGTGAAGGCCTGCCTGCAAGCCTTCCAGGATGAAGGACTGCGTCTGATCGAAATCGACAAGGAAGATCTCGCCGACCTGCGCCAGGTGGTCGCCCTGATCCGCCAACGCCCGGAACGCTTCATTCTGTTTTGCGACGATCTCTCGTTCGAGGAAGGAGAAGGCGGTTACAAGGCGCTGAAAACCGCCCTGGACGGTTCGCTGACCGGCGCCGCCGCCAACATGCTGATTTATGCCACGTCCAACCGCCGTCATTTACTGCCGGAGAAGATGAGCGAGAACCTGGAGGCCCGTCCTGGCGAAAACGGCGAGATCCATCCCGGTGACACCACCGAGGAAAAGGTGTCGCTGTCGGAGCGGTTCGGCCTGTGGCTGAGTTTCTATCCTTTTACCCAGGACGATTACCTGCACGCCGTGGACCAGTGGCTTCACTATTTTGGTTTCAACGATGCGGAAGCGGCGGCGTTGCGCGACGAGGCGGTGCTGTGGTCCCGTACCCGCGGCGCCCGCTCCGGACGCATCGCCTGGCAATTCGCCCGCGACCAGGCCGGGCGGCGGGGCTGATCGCCCGTGGACATTGATACCCCACAGTTGGAAGAACAGCCCTGGACGCAAAACTGTTCGCCGGCAAGCCAGCTTCCCACAGCCGCTTCGTAGCCCCCTGTGAGAAGCTGGCTTGCTAGCGAATACCGCGTCACTCCTCCTCGGCTTCCGTCACCAGCAACGCCTCCGTGGGCGCCTGCAGGTAGTAACCCTGCAGGTAATCCACCCCGCCCAGAGTCCATAGCGCCTGCATCTGCGCGGCGGATTCAACGAATCCGACCACCGTGCGGCACCCCTGCTCGCCGGCCCGTTTGACCAGATCGGCGAAACGGTCGCGGCTTTCCGGTTTGCCCAGTTCCTGGGTGAACGACCCCTCGAACTTGACCATGCTGGCGGGTAAATGCTCAAGCAATTTGAACGGGTCCAGACTGCCACCAAACCGGCTGATCGACAGACCACAGCCCAGTTTGCGAAGGTCCCGGCCAAACGCCGCCGCCTGCTTCAAGTGATTCACCGCATCCCCCTCGGTGAGCTGGAAGGTCACCTGGGCCGGGCGTAACCGCGCCGCGCGCAAGGCTTTGGCCAACCAGTCCACCAAACCGGCTTCGCCCACCGAGAAGCCACTGAGGTTGATCAACAGCCCCGGTACCCGCGATTGTGTCGCGGCGGCGCGCATGGCGTTCAGTATGATCCAACGATCCACCCGTCCGGCCATGCCCATTTCCGCGGCCACCGGCATGAACTCGGCGGCGGCCAGAGGCTCCCCCTGGCGTTGCGGCATCTGCACGAACACCTCGAACAGCTGCTCACGATCATCGTTCAGGTTCATCAGAGGTTGATAGCGCAGTTGGAACCCGTTGTGCTCCAACGCTTCGCGCAGACTCAGCACGATCGCCTCCCGAGACCCGGAAGCGACGTCGTCCATGGGATCGTGCACCTTCACCGCGTTACCCTTGCCGCCGTTTTCGCGCTGGGCCTGATGGCAGCATTTCAAGGCCAGTGTCAGGATCGAGTGACTGCTGCGGGCATCCTCGCGGGCGAAAGCCAGCCCGACACTGGCACTGATATGAACGGTACGGGAAGCCACTTCCGGCATCAGTCCGGCGATGCCGGTGCACAGCGACTCCGCCATGGCACGCGCCTCATCGATGTCGTTGACCGGCCGCAGCACGGCAAAGTCCTCACCATCCATGCGCGCCAGCTTGGCGTCGGCGCAATGCCGGCGCAGCCAGTCCGCCACCGCCCGCAACACCTGATCCGCGTTCTCCACGCCCAGAGCGGATTGGTGCTGCTCGAAGTCATCCACCCGCAAATACAGCACCGCCGCCAGTTGCCCCTGGCGGACCGCCTCCGCCACCGCCTGGTCCAACTGCTCCATGAACCAGGAACGGCTGTACAAGCCGGTGACCTGGTCGGTCTGCACGATCTCATCCAACCGCGCCTGAATCGCGTTTTCATCCACCTCGCTGACGCGAATCACGATCTGGGTACAGGTCTCGCCGTCATAGGTACTGGGGGAGAACACGAAGGTCGCGTCGAACTCCTCGCCGTCGGTACGCAGCCCCCGGCATTGCAGTTCGTCGGTCTGACTGGCGTCGGCGGCGCGGCCACGCAGCAACTGCTTCAGACGGGCGTGGTCGCTGGCGGAGATCAGATCCATGATCGGCACGCCGGCCAGATCGTCCGCGCTCTGATAGCCGAACATCGAGACATAGTTGTCATTGGCGTGAATATGCATGCCGTCGAGGACATAGGCAATGGCGTCCCGGCTCTGGTCCATCAGCAACGCCAGCCGCTTTTCCGCCTCGTGGCGAATGATCTCCGAGTGTTGCAATTCCCGGCGCAGACGCAGGAACTCGATCATCCGGTCCACCATCAACATCAGCAGTTCGCGATCGTCCACCGGCACCACCGCCCGGGCGCCCGCCATCATGGCGGTACGCACCCGGTCCGCCGAGTAGTCATCGCACAGCAGCACCACCGGCAAGGCCCGCCCCAGGCGATTGATGTGCTCCAGCGCCCGCTCAAAGCTGCCGTCGCCAAAACGGGGCCGGCACAGCATCAACTCCCAGGTGCCGCCCTTCAGGGCCTGGGCCAGATCTTCATCGTTCAGGGCCAGATGGGCCCGGGTAGCACGCCCGGCATTGCGCAGGGCGTTCATCAGTTGTTCCGCGTCGTCCTGGGAATCGTGCGCGATCAGCAGGCGAAGGGTATCGAGAGCGTAACTCATCGGCGCATTCACTCATCCATTATTCGTAGATGAACTATTGTGCCTGACCCTTTCGGGTTCTCCAAAACGATCCTTCGATCGTGTGAAAAAGGATCAACCGCAATCCTGCGCGGAGGGTCTGGACACCGGCCCCGGTTCCCAGGCCCAGCGCAAATGGTCGTGCAAACGCCGCGCTTCGTCACCGCCGCGCCGGGTCAGCGCCGCCGCCAGCGGCCGGGGGTCGAAATAACGCGTGTTGAAGCCGCCACCGGAATCGGCGCGGGAAGGCGGCCGGTCGGAATCCAGCTCCACCCGGAACAAGGCCCGTCCTTCCAGCGGCTCCAGGGTCAGCCAGCGCGCCCATTGCGCGGCCGCCCGATACAACGCCAGCACGGCGGGTCGCGACAAGGCCCCCGGTTGAGCGCTGGCCAGCAGCACCAGACGGCCGTAGGTCACCGCCACCGTGGTTTCCCGCCCCGGCCAGTCCACGTCATCCACCGCCATGGCCTCCAGCTCTTGGTGCTCGGCTACCGCGTAGAGCCGGTGCAGACGCCGCCACAATCCCGGCTCCGGGGGACGGTGCAGCAGCAAATACAGCAACAGACCGTGCCCCAGTTGCTCCAGGGTCCGTTGCAGCGCCACGGCCGCGGCCTGACGCGATGGCAACCCACGCCCCGCCAACACCGAACGTGCCACGCCCTGATACCCCAGCGCCAGGCGATCATGCAGGCGTACCCCCAGATACAACACTTCCAAATCGGTGCCGCGCGGAGACAACGGTAAATTGAGTAAGTCACCGTCCAGAGCCTGACGGCATTGCCGGACTCGTGGCCGGCACAATTCCAGCAGGGTCATCCGCAAGGGGGACTCCGCCCGCAGGCGGCAAAGATCAGAGAGCACCGCGGCCAAAAGCTCCACGCTTTCCAGCGGGTCCTCCATGGGTAACTTCGCCAGCCAGGCGGCCAGACGGCGGGGGCGGTGATTGGCGAACGGCAAGCGATCCAGGTCCGGCGCGCGTTCCTCGGCCGGTATGGTCCAGATGACCTCATCCATGACGGTGCTTCCCCAACAATTCGAGGCCCTTGATTCAGGGCCTCTTGATTCGAGCTTTACGGCGTAACCCAACAATTATTTGTGACTCACATCACAGAATTTAATTGAATAAAAAGAAAATGTAAAACTCGCCACGGCGCCTGGATTAATGCCGCCCCACCGTTGTGGCACAACCCGCCCGGCATGACGTTTTCATCGTCTTTGGGTTTAGCGTGCTGGCGTGTTGCGTGTATGCGTACTGGACTCACCCCGCCAATACCGTCTTGGCGTCCTCCCCGGGCTCCTCCCGCGCCAGCCGCGGCACCAGAAAACCAGGCAAGCGCCCACGCATTTCCCGCACCAGCGCCAGGGCCCGCCGGTCGTCCACGGCGAAATGCGCGGCGCCGGCCACCGCGTCCAGCTGGTGCAGGTAATAGGGCAGCACCCGCGCCTCGTGCAAGGCCTCGGACAAGTCCACCAGGGCATCGCTGTCGTCGTTCACCCCGGCCAGCAACACCGACTGGTTCAGCAGGGTGACCCCCGCCGCGCCAAGATCGGCACAGGCCACCGCCAGTTCTGGAGAGATCTCCCGGGCATGATTGGCATGAAACACCACCGTGGTACGCCAACGCGGCCGGGCCAGCAATTCGATCAGTTCCTGATCCAGCCGGGCCGGCAGCACCACCGGCGTGCGCGTGTGCACGCGCAGCCGGCGCAGATGCGGCAAAGCCGCCAGTTCATCCAGCAACCGCCGCAACCGGTCGTTACTCAAGGTCAGCGGGTCACCGCCGCTGAGAATCACTTCCTGAATATCCTCACGCCGCGCCAGCCAGTCCAGCGCCGCCCGCCAGCGTCCGCCGCTGAGATGGGTCTGATAGGGAAAATGACGGCGGAAACAATAGCGGCAGTGCACCGCGCAGGCGCCGGTCACCACCAGCAAGGCGCGCCCGTGGTACTTGTGCAGCACCCCCGGTACCGGTGTATGCACGCTTTCATCCAGCGGATCCGGCCCGTAGCCCGGCACCTCGCGGCGTTCATCGCGGTGCGCGAGCACTTGCCTCAGCAGCGGATCCTCGGGATTGCCCTTTTCGATCCGGTCCAGATAGGCCCGTGGCACGCGCAGGGGAAAATCACTGTCCGGATCGGCCCCGGCGGCCAGTTCGGCACGGTCCAGTTCCAGCAGTTCGCAGAGGCGGTCCAGATCAGTGACCAGATCCGCTTGCTGCCGGCGCCACTCCGGCACCTGCCAACCGTCGGCCTCCTGCGTTATCATGGCCAACCTTTGTAACGCCATCGAAAGATTCCTGAATCAACGGAAAGGGTTTATGGCCAACTATTCTACCAGTGAATTCAAGTCCGGCTTGAAAGTGATGCTTGATGGGGACCCCTGTTCCATCATCGAGAACGAGTTCGTCAAGCCCGGCAAGGGCCAGGCATTCAACCGGGTCAAACTGCGCAACCTGAAAAGCGGTAAGGTCTGGGAACGGACCTTCAAGTCCGGGGACAGCCTGGAAGGCGCCGACGTCATGGACGTGGAGATGCAGTATCTCTACAGCGATGGCGAGTTCTGGCACTTCATGGATCCGCAGAGCTTCGAGCAAAAAGCCGCCGATGCCGCCGCCGTGGGCGACGCCAAGCAGTGGCTGAAGGAAGAGGACCTGTGCGAAATCACCCTCTACAACGGTGAACCGCTGTCGGTGTCCGCGCCCAACTTCGTCGAGTTGGAGATCGTGGAAACCGATCCCGGCCTGAAAGGCGACACCGCCGGCACCGGCGGCAAACCCGCCACCCTCACCACCGGCGCGGTGGTCCGGGTGCCGCTGTTCGTGCAGGTGGGCGAGGTGGTCAAGGTGGACACCCGCACCGGCGAATACGTCGGTCGGATCAAAGGCTGAGCATCGCCTGGCCGTGTCCTGACGCCGGATAACCATGTCATCCCGGATCTGGCAGCCCGCCGCCTCCCTGGAGGCCATGAAAGCGCGCGCCGAGCTGTTGAGCACGGTACGCGCTTTTTTTGCCGACCGTGGCGTGCTGGAGGTGGAAACCCCCGCCCTGGCCACTCACGGCGTCACCGACCCGCACATCCATTGCATCGAAGTGCCCGGCTACGGCTGGCTGCAGAGCTCGCCGGAGTACCACATGAAGCGGCTGCTGGCCGCCGGCAGCGGCCCGATCTACCAGTTGTCCCGGGTGTTCCGTCACGGTGAGGCCGGCCCCCGCCACAATCCGGAATTCACCATGCTGGAGTGGTATCGGCCCGGTTTCTCTCTGGAACAATTGATCGACGAGTGCCTTGCGCTGTTAGGCCAGTGGCTCCGCTGTCCCCACACCATCCGCCCGTTCCGGCACCTGTTCGCCGAAGTGACCGGGCTGGATCCACTGACCTGTCCGCCAGCGGCGCTGGTGACCGCCGCCGTCGAGGCCGGCGCGCCGCAGGGTCTGGATCACGGCCAGTCAGCGGACTTCCTGATGGCGACACAAGTGGAAACCGCCCTGGATCCGGCCACCCTCACCGTGGTCACCGACTTCCCCGCCTGGGCGGCGGCGCTGGCTCAGGTGCGGGAGGATGAGGACGGCGTGCCGGTGGCACGGCGCTTCGAGATTTACCACGGCGGCCTGGAGCTGGCCAACGGCTATCAGGAATTGACCGACGCCGGCGAGCAGGCCCGGCGCTTCGCCGCCGACAACCAACAGCGTGCCGGACACGGTGACCACGCCATGGCACCGGACCCGCATCTTCTGGCCGCGCTGCAAGCCGGCCTGCCCCCCTGCAGTGGCGTGGCCATGGGGGTGGAACGGCTATTGATGGCCATCCACGGATACCGCGACATCCGCCAGGTGCTCACCTTCCCCACCCAGCGGGCGTGATGCCCCGGCGCGGCGCGCGGTGGCGGCAATCAGTTCTCCGACACGCGGCAACACGGCGGGTGGCAGGTCATGGCCCATCCCTTCCAGAATCGCCAGTCGGGCACCGGGAATCGCCTTGGCCGAGGCCTTGCCGCCGGCGGGGCGGATCAGCGGATCACTGCCCCCATGAATGATTTGCGCCGGGCATTGGACCCGGCGCAAATACCGGTTGAGGCTGCCGGTGGCGAGAATGGCCATGAATTGATTACGGATGCCGCGCGGATTCAAGCCACGTTCCCAACTCTGCCGAAACGCCCGCTCCAGGTCCTGCTGATCCTGCGGCAGGGTGCCGCCGATCCTGCTCATCATGTCACGGCCAAACGCCAGATACTGGTCCAGGGTTTCCACTTTCACTTTCGGCGCCACCAGGGTCTTCAACGCCGCCGGCTTCGGTGGCGGCAGAAACGGGCTGTTATTGCT
Source organism: Alcanivorax sp. 24 (assembly GCF_004360225.1). Lineage (GTDB taxonomy): Bacteria > Pseudomonadota > Gammaproteobacteria > Pseudomonadales > Alcanivoracaceae > Alloalcanivorax > Alloalcanivorax xiamenensis. The sequence goes on along the minus strand of NZ_SNUA01000006.1, from coordinate 160,018 downwards.
GGACATGATCGAGGTGAGGCTGAGCACCCGGTCACTCCGGGTCGCCGCGGTCAGCTGCGCGATCATGCCGCCCATGGAAGCGCCCACCAAATGCGCCCTGGCAATGCCGAGAGCATCCAGCAGGCCGACGGTATCCGCCACCATATCCACCAGCGTGTACGGCGCCGCCACCGGCATCCCCAGCATATAACGCGCCATAGCGCCCACCGGCCCCTGCCGGATCGGCGCGCGAATGGCGGTGGACATCCCCGCGTCCCGGTTATCAAAAGCGATCACCCGGTAACCGCGTCGCGCCAGATCATTCAGCAGCGCCTCCGGCCAGAACACCCACTGGGCGGACAACCCCATGATGAACAGGATCGGCTCGCCGTCCTCGGGCCCGCGGGCGTCGTAGTACAGCTCCATACCATTGCTTTTGATGATTCCGGATGACACCTGGACGCTCCTTAGGACCTGTTCACACTACTTTCGTCCCGCCCCCGATCTCGGAGCGCCGACGCGATAACGGATTAAAGGGTAAGCAAGGCCACGAAGGTCAACAAGCCATCCCCATCGGTTTGGCCCCGCCGGCATGGCCTTCAACCTTCATCTTCCTGCAGACAGCGACGCAGCAGCCGCGTCAGGGAGGCCTGATCGGAAGCGGACAACGGCTCACAGAGATGGTGCAGCGCGCGCCGTTCGATGCGGGCGCAAAGAGATGCCGTGCTCAAACCCTTGGCGGTCAGCGAGACCCTGGCGGCGCGGCGGTCCAGGTCATTGACCTGGCGTTCCACCAACCCCTCTTCCACCAAGGCGGTCACCAACCGGGTCAACTGGCCCTTGTCCCTGCCGGAGCACGCCGCCACATCGCGCATCCCCATCGCCCCGCGCCGTTGCAGCAGCAACAGCACCTGCACCGCCGGTGGCGGCAAGCGTATGCCCTCGCGGCGCAACCCGTCGCGCAGCTCCCGACGCAGACGGATCAACACGCCGTCCAGAGCCTGAGACAGCTCATTCAATACATCCAAGCCGAATTCCTCCTGCCGCGGTTCCCGATCGGCCCCGTCACCATCCGAAATTATTGACCAAGTCTATCAAAGCCCCCATCGGGAAGCGCGCGACGCCGGCAATCCCGATTGACCGATCGTTCCGGCCACTGCTAAAGTCGGGCCTCGACAGTGTCAATTCAGACTCACACCGATGCACCCGACTTTCTCCAATAAACGCCAGGCCAAGAAACGGACCTCCGATGTCCAGGCCGGGTGCCGCATGGAAAAAGTCTGAATCACCACTGACGTCAGATCTTAAACAAAACCCGGTCGCGGATGGCGCGACCGGGTTTTTTATTGCCTGCCAGCGCCCCCGATCCTTAACACAAGGAATTTCCGATATGTTTGAAGGTTCCCTGGTCGCGCTGATCACTCCCTTTCAGGATTACCGGATCGACGTCCCCGCTTTGCGGCGCTGTCTCGATCTGCATCTGACTGGCGGCACCGAAGGCCTGGTGATCGCCGGCACCACCGGTGAGGCGCCCACTTTGTCAAAGCAGGAATACGGACAGCTGCTGGAGGAAGTGTGCCGATATGTGGCGGGCCGGCTACCGGTCATCGCCGGCGCCACGTCCTACGATCCCATAGCCGCGTTGCAGTGGGTGAACATCGCCCGGGAGTGCGGCGCGGATGCGGCACTCTGCGCCACCGGATTCTATAACCGGCCCAATCAGGAGGGGCTGTACCACCATTTCCGATACCTGCATGACAACAGCGACCTCCCCCTCCTGATTTACAACATTCCTCCCCGCACCATCGTCGATATTCAACCGGAAACCATGGCACGCCTGGCTGTCCTGGAACGGGTGATCGGCGTCAAGGATGCCTGCCGCGACCTGGCCCGGCCGGCGCAGGAACGTGCCCTCATTGGCGACGACTTCATCTGGCTTTCCGGCGATGACTGCACTTCGGCGGCCTATAACGCCATGGGGGGACAGGGCGTGATCAGCGTTATCGCCAATATCCTGCCCCGCGCAAGCCGGCAATTGCAGGACGCCTGCCGCGACAACGACTTCGCCACCGCGACCCGCTTGCAACAAGCACTGACTCCGTTGATTCAGGCATTGAGCCTCGCCCCCAATCCGGCCGGCGTGAAATACGCCTGTTCCTTGCTGGAGTTGTGCACGGAGGAATGCCGGCCGCCAATGATGGCGCTGGACGAGCCTGGCCGCCAGGCGATACGGGCGGCGCTGGAACCGTGGTTACAGGAGGATTGGTGAAAGGCAGCGAGGCGCGGACGGTCGATCCGTCCGCGCCGTCGCGTTTTACTGGCTCAATTCGGTGATGGAGATGCTCTGTTGCTTGATCTGTTCCTCGGTGAACGGGAACTCAAGCCATGTTTTCTCGGAATAATCCTCGGTGGCCTCGCTGTAATAGGGGCTGGCCGGGTCCGTGGTCACCGCGTGAGTGAGCATGGTGTAAGCCCGCACCGGTTCGCCTTCCGGGAAGTCCACCACGTGCATGTAAGTGTTGCGCAGCACCGTGAAGTAGCCTTCATAGCCTTCACCGCCGAACTGTGGAATGTCGGTGCCAGTCTTGGCGTACTTCTGCCAGTCACGGACCTTGGCGTTCAGAGCCACGCCGGAGTCCACCACTTCCTGCACGGCCTCGGAGAAAGCGGCTTCCACGGCGGCAACCACATCCGCGTTACCGGTATTCAGACCATTCGGTGTGTGTATCGGATCTTCCGCGTTGAACGGATTGGCGTAAAGTTCATCCTGGTTGCGGATCTTGAGCCAGAACGCGCTCCAGATATGAGCACCAGCCGCATCCAGGTTGCCGGTGTTATCCCAGTTAGTCAGTACGGTACAGGCTTCAGCTTCATCGGCGGTATCACCCGGGCAAACCAACGGCAATACATCCGCTTTCAACAGTTCGGCGCTCAGGTTACGACTGTTCAATACCAGATCCCGGATGGTTTCACTGCTGGCATTACCGGTGCCAAGCCCACCATTTCCGAGTGCCGGATCCTCGACCAGAATATGCCCCATACGGGTACGCAGGCTTTGCTCATAGTCTTCCTGGCCGATGATGCCGGCATAGCCGGTCAGCGGCTGGTCCGGGCTGCTCAGCCAGTAGCTGTCGTTCATGTTGGCGATGTAATCCGTGGTCAGCAGCATCGGCAGATTGGCCGGACCGAAGGTCCCCGGCGCGGCGGAATCCCCATCGGTTTTCCAGTCGCATTCGGAACGGCTGCCATCCAGCAGCGGCAGCCCTGGTACCGCCTGCATGATGACCGGCCCCAGGGTGGGCACCAGGCAACCCGCCAACATGCTGTCAGGGACGTTGGGAACCGCGGTGACGTCGGAATACAGTGCGTTGCTGTTGTCACGGCCGATAGCGGAGGTATTCACCCAGGGGATACCGACGTACTGTTTGATGGCGGCGACGAACTCATCCAGCGAGCCGGCATGGCCGAAGGCGAAGAAGTTCTTGAACGAGCGAGTGTTCTCCAGGTTCACGTCACGCAGCGTGAACGCCTGGCTGGTACTCCAGGCCAGCGCCGGATGCAGCGACGACAGGTTGATCATCGGACCGTACTCGGAACGATACAGCGTGCGGGACACCGGCGCCAGAGAACCGTCCTCCTGCAGCACCTGAACGGTGATGGTTTCCTCTTGCAGCGGCTGCTCCACGCCATCCTTGATGTAGGTGGTCGGGTCGCCGTCCTTCAAGGCGAGACGATAAAGCGTGAACCGCCGCGCGGTGGACACCGTATGCGACCAGGACACATTGTTGTTGAAGCCCAACAGCACCATGGGCGCGCCCATGATGGACACCCCGGCCACATCGAGTTTGCCCGGCAAGGTCATGTGCATCTGATAAAAGCGATCCACGCCTTCAAGATACCAGTGTGGATTGGCGAAATTCAGCGACCGGCCATCCTCGGTGTAATCGCCGCCAAAGGCATAAGTGTTGCTACCAATACCGAATTCACGCCCCAGTTGGAACCGCTCCGGATCCAAATCGATCTCGCCGTCACCGTCACTGAAATTACCGCGCAGACGCTGCTGCTCCGGCGCTGAAGGGGGCGCCGCCGCAACGATTTCCTCGACCCAGTTGGCGGAACTGGCCGCCAGATTCAGTGCCACCAGACGGCGGAACACCGCCTTCTCATCGATTTCGTCAAGCCATTCCGCGTCACGGCAATCAGCATGGCGACCGACATGCTGGCCGGCCTTGATTTCATTCAGATAGCGGTTATAACCCACCGCGAAGCCATCGGACAGATCGCGCATTTCCCGCGGTTGCTCCGCCATGAAATCCTCGACCTGCTGGTCATTGACGACAAAACGGAAGAAGAAATCCGCTTCCAGATTCGACGGCGTCCCGAACGTCCCCGTGACCGCCGCCGGGTCATCCGCGCCGAAATACCGTGACCGTTCCCCACGGAAGGTCACATAGGCGTCCGCCAGTACACACAGGTTATCCTCGGCAATGGCATAGCCGTGGCCATACCCAAGGCCACGATAGTCGTCAGCACTGATATGAGGGATACCCTGGGTGGTGCGCTCGATGGTGGCGTTGTAGGAAATCGAGGACCGATTGGAAGAGGAATCACTGCCACAGCCGCTCAAGGCGACCGCGACGGATAACACGCAAGCGGCAGACAAACTGCCCCTGTAGCGACGATAAAGGTCAGGAAAAGGCATTACAGCACTCCCATTCTTGTTATTAAGACAGCGTTATTGAATAACGGAGTCTAGGGACGTACCGGCAGGTAGGCTTGAACGCAGCGGCTATTTCATATGCAGGCGCATGCCCCGCGCCAGAAACGACGGCGTCAGCCCAAAAAACGCCTTCAATGTTCGGGTAAGGTGAGCCGAATCGGAGAAGCCCACATCATGGGCCACGCTGACCAGGGTGTCGCCACGGGCAATGCACTCCACCGCCCGGCGCATCCTCGCCCATAACAAATAGCTTTTTATGGAAATACCAAGAGATTCGGAAAACAGATGGGTCAGCCGGTCCTGGGACAACCCGACTTCTTCCCCCAGCTCCGCCACCGTACTGGTCAGCGGCAATTCCTTTTTGATCTTCTGGGCGATGTGCATGACGCGCATGTCGATGGGCATACGAATCGGTTGGTATCCGATGATGGCGCGTGGCAACTGCGTGGTGAGCCGGAAAAACGCCGCGTCCTCGAAAGCCTCACAGGTACAGCGACGCACCCAGTCCGATGGCAAGGCCTCGTCATCCAGGGTCACCGCCTTGACCCCTTCCTCCCCCAGGAAGGCGGAAAGCGCATGATATTCATAACTCTGCGGGTCGAAATTCAGCGACAGCAAGGGCACCGAGCCGGCATCCAGCGACCGGGTCACCTGTTTGCCCACCAAAGCAGCATGATAGGGCTGCACGGCGCCGTCCGATTCACACAGCGTGAAGGGCTGGTCATTCAATGACAGCAGCAAGGTAACGGTATGACGCTGGGTATAACCGGAAGCAATCCCCTCGGTCAGGTATAAAAAGCGGTCGTCCCAGACATAAAGCACATTGGGAAATCCCATCTCGGCTTCTCGTTGTTATAGTCCATTTTATTAAGCAGTGTAATAAACCGCGTTTCAGGCGGCCTTGCCCTGGCCGCCTCGCCGATGCCCGGGATCTACCACATCAGATCGTCGGGCACCTCGTAGCCGGCATAGGGATCGTCCTCGTCCTGCTTCTTCGTGGACGGGGCATTGCACACCAGGACGACGCCCTCATCCCGTTCCCGGATCTTGTCCACCACCTCGGCGGGCACCAGCTCATAGCCTTCACCCAGCGCCACCAGGGCCAGCCGGCCATTGGCCAGCTGGGCTTGCTGGGCAGCGGTTACATAGGCGGTTTTCACCTTGCGTTCCTGCACGAACCGGAACCCCACTTCGCCCTGCTCGCGGGGCAGACGGTGGGTTTCGATCAGCTGCCGTAACTGTGCCCGTTTTTCCTTTTCCTCGCGCTCGGCCTGGCGCTGAACCTCCAATTGGCGGTCCCGTTCGGCCTGCTCCTGGCGCTGGCGGCGGGCACGCTCCGCGGCGTCTTCATCACCCCCATCGCGGCGGGCACGGTTGGCGTCCTCACGTTTTTGCTGCTTGGCCCGGCGGGCGGCCTTCTTATCCGCCAGCCCGGCTTTCATTAACTGCTGTTGCAGGGAATTGGCCATGGTTCTGTTCCCGGTCTGTCCGAACCCACTAGGATAGCCGTGAAGGGCGCCCGGGGCCATCGGCGCGGCGGCTTTTCCGGGGTTGGTCCGCGGCGAAGGCGATGCAATACTGCGCCTCAAACGCAGCCCTCACATGCAACAAGGATACCCTGATTATGAAACGATTGATGCTTGGCGCCCTGGTACTGGGCGCGACACCCCTGGCTCAGGCCGCCCCGCTGGTGGACGCTTATTTCGGCGCCTACACCTGGGACGCGGAAATCAGCGGTGACATCGCCTCCGGCGGCGGCAACATTGATGTGGAACACGATCTGGGGCTGGACGACAGCCGCGAGAACGTGCTGTTCGTGGGCGTGGAGCACGCCATTCCCCTGATCCCCAATGCGCGCATCCGGCATATGGAATTCTCCGAGGGCGGCAGCCATACCCTGGGCCGTGGCATCTCCTTCAACGGCCAGGACTTTCTGGCTGGCGAGGAGGTCAGCGGCGACCTGGATCTGGAGATGCTCGACGGCACCCTTTACTGGAGCCCGCTGAATAACGTGGTGAAGCTGGATCTCGGGGTGACGGTACGCCGCATGGAAGCCGACTTTAAAGTGAGCGGCCTTGGCCGCAGCGCTTCGGAAAGCGCCAACAAGACCTTCCCCATGGGCTACCTGGCGGCCCGCGTCAATCTGCCACTCACTGGTTTGTATGTGGGCGGGGAGGTCAACGCGATTACCTACGATGGCAGTGACATGCGCGACTATACCGCCCGGGTGGGCTGGCAGTCCGACTTCCTGCTTGGTGTGGAAGCCGGCTACAGCCGATTGGAAGTGGAACTGGATGACATCAGCGGCGTGGATACCGACCTGGAGATCGGCGGGCCTTATCTGGCGGCGACACTGCGTTTTTAGGGTCAGTGCTGTCCCACGGTTGGGGAGACACGCTTACACGCAACACGCCGTATTTGCTGGCAAGCCAGCTTCCCACAGTGGCTAAAGAGTCGCAGTGGGAAGCTGCTTTAGCAGCGAATGGTGAGACGGCACCGGTCCACGGAGCGCAGTAACGCCGCTTTTCTCAGGACAGCTCCCGGGTTTCGGCGCCAACGCTGCGATTCTGCTCCGCCAGTGCATCGATCAGCGCGTCTTTCTCCCGCCACAAGTCGTTGACCCAGCGCTGGATCACGGTCCGGAATTTGGGGTCGTTCTCGTAGTCCCCCCGCCACAGGGCCGGATCCAGCTCACGCATGCGCAGGTCCACGATCACCCGCTCAACCTGGCCGCTGATCAAGGCCCAGAATCCCGGCGGCGTGTCGTCCGGGTAAACGATGGTGACGTCCAGCAAGGCGTCCAGGCTGTCTCCCAACGCCGCCAGTACAAAGGCAACACCGCCGGCCTTGGGCTTGAGCAGATGCTTGAACGGGGAATTCTGCCGGGCCTGCTTCTCCGGCGTGCGGCGGGTACCTTCCAGGTAGTTGACCACGGTCACCGGCATGTCCTTGAACTTTTCGCAGGCAGCCTTGGTGATCTCCAGATCCTTGCCGAGCAATTCCGGGTGCTTTTTCAGATAGCTCTTGGTGTAGCGTTTCATGAAGGGGTAATCCAGCGCCCAGAACGCCAGACCGAGGAACGGCACCCAGATCAGCTCTTTCTTGAGGAAGAACTTGAAGTACGGCACCCGGCCGTTGAGCACCTGAACCAACGCCGGAATATCCACCCAGGATTGATGATTGCTGACCACCAGATAGGAGGTGTCCCGGCGCAGCCCCTCGGCGCCGCGCACCTCCCAGCGGGTCGGCGTCATTACGTTGAAGATCCCCTTGCAGATGGCCGCCCAGGTCTCCGCGACCCACATGACACCGCGGGAACAGCGGTTACGCAGGGCCTTGCCCGGCAGAATCAGCTTGAGCAGGGCGATCACCATCATCGGCCCGATCAGAATCAGCGTGTTCAGCAGCAACAACAGTGCGGTGGTAACACCGGTCAACATGGCACGCATGACGCGGCAACTCCTTTTCACTTAACGCCCGGATCATAACCAAAAGCGGCGATCCGGGCGCCCCCCTGGCTCAGTCGCGGGACTCCACATCCATGGCGTCCACATTCTGGAAACCGCGTGGCAGCTTGGCGCCACGCCGTCCCCGCTCTCCCATGTAGTGCTCCAGATCCGAGGGTTTGAGTTTCAGATGACGCTTGCCGGCACGCACCACCAGCGCATCCTCGGGGCCAAGCACCTGGATGTCCTGCACGAACTCCACCCGGTCCGCCACCCGCGCGGACGGAATGGAGACCATCTTGTTGCCCTTGCCACGCGCCATCTCCGGCAGATCCGCCGCCGGGAACACCAACAGCCGGCCTTCGTTGGACACCACCGCGATCAGCGCCTGCTCGATTGCCGGCATCGGCTTCGGCGTCATCACCCTGGCCCCTTTGGGCACGGTCAGCACCGTCTTGCCGGCTTTCTTGTTGGCCAGCAGATCCCCGTAACGCACCACGAAACCGTAACCGGCGTCGGTACTCATCAGGAACGCGTCTTTCTCCTTACCCATGACCGCCGCCACGAACTGGGCACCGGAAGGCGGATTAACCCGCCCGGACAGCGGCTCACCCTGGCTGCGGGCGCTGGGCAGGGTGTGGGCCGGCAGTGAGTAGCTGCGGCCGGTGGAGTCGAGGAAACACACCGGCTGGTTGGACTTGCCCTTGGCGGCGGCCAGGAAGCCGTCACCGGATTTATAGCTGAGCCCCTCCGCGTCCACATCGTGGCCCTTGGCGGCACGCACCCAGCCTTTCTCGGACAACACCACGGTGACCGGGTCCGAGCCCAGCAGATCCGCTTCGTCCATGGCCCGGGCTTCGCCACGCTCCACCAGCGGGGAGCGGCGGTCGTCACCATAGGTGGCGATGTCTTCTTCCAGCTCCTTGGCCACCAGCTTCTTCATCTTGGCCATGGAACCGAGGGTCGCTTCCAGGTTATCGCGCTCCTGGGACAGGTCGTCTCGCTCGCCCTTGATCTTGAATTCTTCCAGCTTCGCCAAATGACGCAGCTTCAACTCCAGGATCGCTTCCGCCTGTTTGTCGGAAAGCCCGAAGCGCTCCATCAATACTGGCTTGGGCGCGTCCTCGCGACGAATGATCTCGATCACTTCATCAATATTAAGGAAGGCGATCAACAAACCTTCCAGGATGTGCAGGCGATCGAGTACCTTGTCGAGTCGATGCTGCAGACGGCGGCGCACGGTGACCATGCGGAATTGCAGCCACTCGTTGAGAATCACGTCCAGGCTCTTCACCTGCGGCCGCCCGTCGATGCCGATCATGTTCAGATTGACCCGGTAATTCTTCTCCAGATCGGTGGTGGCGAACAGGTGCGCCATCAGCTGTTCCACGTCCACCCGGTTGGAGCGCGGCGTGATCACCAGGCGGGTGGGGTTTTCATGGTCGGACTCATCGCGCAAATCACTGACCATGGGCAGTTTTTTCTTCTGCATCTGATCAGCGATCTGTTCCAGCACCTTGGCGCCGGAGACCTGATAAGGCAGCGCGGTGACCACGATATCCCCCTCTTCCCGGTCGTAAACCGCGCGCTGCTTGAGCGTTCCCCGGCCTTCCGAGTACATGCGGATGATGTCGTTGCGGGAGGTGATGATTTCCCCTTCGGTGGGGAAGTCCGGCCCTTGGATGTATTCCATCAGATCATCCAGCGAGGCGCCGGGGTCCTTGAGCAGGTGGATACAGGCCTGGGCCACTTCACGCAGGTTATGCGGCGGGATATCCGTGCTCATGCCCACGGCGATGCCGGTGGTGCCGTTCAGCAAGACATTGGGCAGACGCGCCGGCAGCAGTTTTGGTTCGTCCATGGTGCCGTCGAAATTGGGCACCCATTCCACCGTGCCCTGGCCCAGTTCCGCCAGCAGCGTCTCGGCATAGGGTGCCAGCTTCGACTCGGTGTAACGCATGGCGGCGAACGATTTGGGGTCATCCGGACTGCCCCAGTTGCCCTGCCCGTCCACCAGGGGATAGCGGTAACTGAACGGCTGCGCCATCAACACCATGGCTTCGTAACAGGCGCTGTCGCCATGGGGGTGGTACTTACCCAGCACGTCGCCCACGGTACGGGCGGACTTTTTGTACTTGGCGGTGTTCTTCAGTCCCAGCTCGCTCATCGCATAGACAATGCGGCGCTGCACCGGTTTCAGACCATCGCCGATGTGCGGCAAGGCCCGGTCCAGAATCACGTACATGGAATAATCCAGGTACGCTTTTTCGGTGTAGTCCCGGAGGGAGAAACTCTCGAAATCGTCGGCCATAATGATTCGCTTCACTCGTGGGCTTGCACGCTAACACGCAACACGCAACACGCTTGGGCATATCGCGATCTGTAACCATTGCTGCCAGGCACCAACCTCTATCTACAATTCTTAAAAATCCAGAAAACGCCAGGCCAACCCGCCTTCCCCAACATGCAAAAAATATCTTTTCGCGTGCAAGCGTGAAGCGTGTTGCGTGTAGGCGTCTTTATACTTCCGCCAGGTTGCCCTTTTCTTCCAGCCAGCTCTTGCGGTCGGACGCGCGCTTCTTGCTGAGCAGCATGTCCATGAGCTGATGGGTGTCGTCGTCGCTGGTCATGGTCAATCGCACCAGGCGGCGGGTATCCCGGGCCATGGTGGTTTCCCGCAGTTGCATTGGATTCATCTCACCGAGGCCCTTGAAGCGGGTCACGCTGACCTTGCCGCGCTTTTTCTCGGCCTTGATGCGATCCAGCACGCCTTCCCGCTCTTCTTTGTCCAGGGCGTAATAGACGTCCTTGCCGATGTCGATGCGGTACAGCGGCGGCATCGCCACGAACACGTGCCCTTCGCGCACCAGCGCCGGGAAATGACGCAGGAACAGCGCGCACAGCAAGGTGGCGATGTGCAGGCCGTCGGAATCGGCATCGGCGAGGATGCAGATCTTGCCGTAACGCAGACCGGACAGATCATCGGCGCCCGGCTCGATGCCCAGGGCCACGGCGATATCGTGAATCTCCTGGCTGCCCAGCACTTCCGCCGGATCCACTTCCCAGGTGTTCAGGATCTTGCCGCGCAACGGCATGATCGCCTGGTAAACCCGGTCACGGGCCTGCTTGGCGGAACCGCCAGCGGAATCCCCTTCCACCAGGAAAATCTCGGTTTGCGCCGGGTCATCGCTGGTGCAATCGGCCAGCTTGCCAGGCAGCGCCGGCCCGCTGGTGACTTTCTTACGGGTGACTTTTTTGGCCGCGCGCAGACGCTTCTGGGCGTTGCTGATGCACAACTCCGCCAACTGCTCCGCCTCGGAGGTGTGCTGGTTGAGCCACAGCGAGAACGCATCCTTGACCACCCCGGAGACGAAACTGGCGGTTTGCCGGGAGCTGAGCCGCTCCTTGGTCTGGCCGGCGAACTGCGGGTCCTGCATTTTGACGCTGAGGACGTAGCAGGCCCGGTCCCAGATGTCCTCCGGGGTCAGTTTCACGCCACGGGGCAATAAATTGCGGAATTCACAGAATTCGCGCAGCGCGTCCAGCAAACCGGAACGCAACCCGTTCACGTGAGTACCGCCCTGGGGCGTGGGGATCAGATTCACGTAGGACTCGGTGATCAGCTCGCCGCCTTCCGGCAGCCACAGCACCGCCCAGTCCACTGCTTCAGTGTCGCCTTTCATGGCGCCATCGAAGGGCTCCGCCGGTACCCGTTCCCAACCCCGGGTCCCTTCCAGCAGATACTCCACCAGGCCGTCACTGAACCGCCAGTTCTCGGTCTCGCCGGTGGCCTGGTTTTCCAGGGTCACCGCCAGCCCCGGGCACAGCACCGCCTTGGCGCGCAATAAGTGACGCAGGCGGGCCACGGAAACCTTGGGAGAATCGAAGTAGCTCTCGTCCGGCCAGAACCGCAGCAGCGTCCCGGTATTGCGCTTACCGACGGTATCGACCACTTCCAGGTCGCTGGTCTTCTCGCCGCCGGCGAAGCTGATGTGGTGCAGCTGGCCATCCCGTTTGACCAGGACCTCCAACTTGCGGGACAACGCGTTCACCACCGAAACCCCAACGCCGTGCAAACCGCCGGAAAACTGGTAGTTGTTGTTGGAGAACTTGCCACCGGCGTGCAGCGTGGAAAGGATCACTTCAACGCCGGGCTTCTTCTGCACCGGATGCAGATCCACCGGCATGCCGCGGCCGTCGTCCTCCACTTCCACTCCGCCGTCCTTGAGCAAGGTGACGCGGATACTGCGCGCGTGCCCGGCCAGGGCTTCGTCGACGGAGTTGTCCACCACTTCCTGGATCAGGTGATTGGGACGGGTGGTGTCGGTGTACATGCCGGGGCGCTTGCGCACCGGCTCCAGGCCCGAAAGGACCTCGATATTCTCTGAGGTATAGGTGTTGGTCATAGATTTCCTAAACAAACGCCTGAGGCCAAACGCCAGACGCCGGACGCTTTTACATGCCTTGGCCGAAGCCATTGCGGGGTACCCTGCACGTTACGGCCAAGACGCATGCTTTGGTGGTCCCGGGGTTTGGTGTTCGGCATCCAGCGTTCGGCGTCGAGCGTCAGGCGTGCTTTAACTCTATTCCACAAAAGCGCAACACTAACGGAATAAAGGCATCGAAGTCATCGAACCCGTGGCTGCCGCCCAGCCCGCAGTAGCGGTGGCAGTCGGCATAGTATTCCCAGCCGTCGGTCCAATCCAGGGACTCATCCCCGGTTTGCGTCAGCAGCAGCATGCGCTCGGGCTTGCTGACCTCCGGCACCTCGTAGCGTTTGAGTTCATCGAGCCAGGCCGGATCGAAATCATAGGCCTGGTTGGTGTGGTAGTTATGATTGATACCTGTGTATTTGTCCAGTAGTGCCCAGGGCCGAACCGCCGGATTCACCAGTACCGCGGGCAAATCGTGGTGCTCCGCCAGCCAGGTGGCGTAGAAACCGCCGAGGGATGACCCCAGCAGGGCCACCGGACCGGCACCGGCGATTTCCGTTTCCAGCGCGGCCATGGCCCGCTTGGGCTGCGGCTCCAGGATCGGAATATGCAGGCGATGCCCGGCGCCGGCGGCCTCGAACACCTGACGTAACAGCCCCGCTTTATGAGATTGAGGCGAGCTGTTGAAGCCGTGAATGTAGATCAATGACGTTTCGTTCATGGCCTTCCGCCGTTCATGATGTTTTACGGTTGCCCCCACCCGCTGGGCCAAACCAGGGCTCAAGGCTCCCGAGTTTGCCGGTCAGCGTCAAGCACCCCAGCTGTGCCACGGTTGTGGAACCGCCCGCTGGCACGCCTACACGCCGATTCGTTGGCAAGCCAGCTTCCCACAGCAGTTCCTTAGTTCCCTTTATGGGAAGCTGGCTTGCCAGCGAATACAACGCGAATTCATATCTACAAGGCTGCGCAAACACGTCCAGCATGTTGCGGTGAACGAATTATGGGATGCCAGCAGGTCAAGCGCCGCGATGGCAACCGTGCTATAACGAAAACAACCATCCTGACCGTTCATTATCGGGAGGGTCGCCATGCAGGTGCTGCTGCATCTGATGTCCGCCGTGGCGTTGCTGGTGTGGGGCACGCATATCGTGCGCACCGGCGTTCTGCGGGTTTACGGAGCCCGTCTGCGCCATTGGCTGAGTCACTATCTGGATCGCCGGCTGCTGGCCTTTGCCGCCGGTACCGGGGTTACTCCGCTGGTGCAAAGCAGCAACGCCACCGCGCTGCTGGTCAGCGGCTTCGTCGCCGACGGCCTGATGCCTCTCGCCACCGGTCTGGCGATCCTGCTTGGCGCCGATCTGGGCACCGCCCTGATGGCCCGCGTGCTTACCCTGGATCTGTCCTGGCTTTCCCCGCTGCTACTGATCATCGGCGTTCCGCTGTTCCTGTCCCGCAAGCAAAGCAAGGCCGGGCAACTGGCACGGGTGGCGCTGGGACTGGGCCTGATGCTGCTGGCCCTGACGCTGATCATCGAGGCCATGGCGCCGGTTACCGAAGCCCGCGGCGTGCGCGTTCTGTTCGAGTCCCTCACCGGTGATCTGCTGCTGGACGCGGTGGTCGGCGCATTGTTCGCCATGTTGACCTACTCCAGTCTGGCGGCGGTCCTGCTCACCACCACCCTGACCGCGGCCGGTGCCTTGTCCCTGCCGGTGGCGTTATGTCTGGTGATGGGCGCCACCGTGGGCAGCGGCGTGCTGGCCTTCCTCAACAGCGGTTTTTATCACACCGCCGGCCGCCGCGTGGCCCTGGGCAGCCTGCTGTTCAAGCTGACCGGGCTGATCCTGATGCTGCCCTTCGTGGATCCCACCGCGCGCTGGCTGACCACCCTCCCCTTCGCGCCCCAGGATCTGGTGATCGGCTTCTACCTGGCCTACAACGGCGGCCGCTGCCTGATCATGCTTTCCTTGACCCAGCCAATGGCCCGGCTGTGCCGGCTATTGCTGCCGGACCCGGCCACGCCCGAGCCGCGCCAGGGGCCTCGCCATCTGGACCCTCAAGCCCTTGATCAGCCTGCTCTGGCACTGGCCAACGCCAGCCGCGAGGTGCTGGCCATGGGGGACCTGGTGGAAACCATGCTGGAAGCCCTGGGTAACAGCCTGCGCCACGAGACCACCAAAATCGAGGCTCCGCCCGCTCAACTGGACGACCAGTTGGATACGCTGCACACCGCGATCAAACTCTATCTGGCGAAGCTGCCCAGGGAACAACTGACCCGGTCCGAACTGCGCCGTTGGGGGCTGGTGCTGGAGATGAGCATCAGCCTGGAACAGGGAGGCGATCTGATCGAACGGATGATGGTCAAGGTGCGTGACCGCAAGACCGCGCGCCGCCGTTCATTTTCCAGCGCCGGGTTGCGGGAGCTGCTGGAATTGCATCAGCGCCTGACAACCAATCTGCGTCTTGGCCTGTCGGTCTTTCTCAACGATGACGATGACAGCATTGGCCGCCTGCTGGAGGAAAAACGCCGGTTTCAGACGCGCCAGCGGCAACTGGCCCACGCCCACCTGGAACGGCTGCGCCATCAGGTGGTGCAGAGCCTGGAAACCAGCTCCCTGCACCTGGATCTGCTGGGCGACATGAAACGGCTGAACTCCCTGTTCTGTGCCGCCACGCTGAAACCGGTGGAGCGGGAGCGACCGGCCGGCGAGTCCCGCTTTTAGAGACTCAATACCGGCCGGAACCCACCCCATATCATCCGTTTGCCGTCGAAGGGCATGGTGGTCGGATCGATACCGGCGATGCGCGGATCCTTCATCACCTGCTCGTTGATACGATCCCGTTCCTCCCGCGAGGCGTAGGTGATCCAGGAGAACACCACCACCTCCCCGGGCTCCAGTTTGACGCTCATGGGAAAGGAGGTGACTTCACCGTCCGGTACGTCATCGGCCACGCATTCCACGTAATCGATGGCACCGTATTCCTTCCACACTTCCCCGGCTTTGCGGGACATCTCCAGGTAAGCCTCCAGATTTTCTTGCGGCAAAGGCAGTATGAAACCGTCCACGTAATGCATCGCTGTCTCCTTGATCAAGCGCCTGTTTAAGGTCTCTAGGGGTTTTCCTGACCTGGTCGAACCAGCCGTTTCAGGATCGACACCCACGGTCACCTCAAAACGATGATTTTCGACACCAGTTCGGCGGTGTTCTTCGCTTCCAGTTTCTTCATCAGACGGCCACGGTGGACTTCCACCGTGCGATGGGAAATCCCCAGCTTGCGGCCGATCTCCTTGCAGGTGAGGCCGTTGACGATATAAGCGGAAATCTGCCGTTCCCTGGGCGTGAGCTTCACCGTCGCCTGGATCGGATTATCGATGCGTTCGAAGTGCCACACCATCAGTTCGAAAGGCGACTCGGGGGTCAAGGTGTAGCCGTTGGCGCGGGCCCAGAAAACTTCGCCGGAACGGTGCTGCATGAAACGTTCATCGGAATAGGAACGGTTGCGCTGCAACCAGCTCAGACAGCGGTCGCCGATGGCCTGGAAATCCGCCATGGAGGGGTACAAACGCAGAATCAGCTGGCCCAGCAATTGCTCCCTGGAGTAGCCGAACAGCGCGTTGAACGCTTCGTTGAAATCCAGCATGGCCCGCTGCCGGGTGATCACCTGGGGCGCCGGCGAAACACGAAAGGCCAGACGTTCCAGATCCTCGGTGGTGACGGAATCGTGCATCGCGACACCTCTCGCAGTCAGCCCCCACAGGCATTGGGGCCGTGAACAGGCTCTTAGTCACGTACGTAGTTGCACGAATAGCGGTACGGGACGGGAATGGACCACATTGTAAATAGAACCGGCGGTCTGGCAAGTGCCTGTACCGCGAACCCCGCGAACAACAACAACGCAGGTGCCTCATGACTCAGCAGGACCACTCCGTCGCCATTGTCGCCAGCGGCCACACCCGCTTCGGCCGACTCAACGACACCACCCTGGAAGACCTGATCGTCGAAGCCAGCCGCGAGGCGCTCGACGACGCCGGTGTGGACGCCAGCGACATCGATCAGATTTTCCTCGGCCATTTCAACTCCGGCATGGTCCCGGACGGCTTCCCCTCCTCGCTGGTATTGCAGGCGGATCCCGGTCTGCGCTTCACCCCGGCCAACCGCTGCGAAAACGCCTGTGCCTCTGGTGCCGCGGCGGTGTTCGCCGGCATCAACGCGATCCGTTCCGGCGCCGCCGAGATGGTGCTGGTGGTGGGCGCGGAGAAAATGACCGCCAACAGCACCGCCGATGTTACCCGCGCCCTGGGCGGCGCCGGCTATCAGAACGATCCGCGCGAGGCCGGGCTCAGCTTTCCGCAGGTGTTCGGCATCGCCGCCCGCGCCTATCAGGAGCGTTACGGCGATCCGCTGGCGGCGATGGCCCGCATCGCCGAAAAGAACCACGGCAACGCCATGGAAAACCCGCTGGCGCAGATGCACCGTCCGCTCAGCTTCGACGAATGCAATACTGTCTCGGAGCAAAATCCGCTGATCGCCGACCCGCTGCGGCTCACCGACTGCTCGCTGATCACCGACGGCGCCGCCGCCATCGTGCTTGCCTCGCCGGAGCGGGCCCGGGACTTCCCCCGCCAGGTGGCGATCCGTTCAGCAGTGCAAGTGAACGATCTGCTGCCGATGAACAGCCGTGATTTTCTCGCCTTCGAGGGCCCGCGCCGGGCCTTGTCCCAGGCCTACCAACAAGCCGGGGTGACCCTGGAGGATCTGCATTTCGCCGAGGTCCATGACTGTTTCACCATCGCCGAGCTGCTGATTTACGAAGCCATGGGGCTGGCCCCCGCCGGGCAGGGTGCCCGAGCGCTGGAAGACGGCACCGTGTTCGCCGACGGCCGCCTGCCGGTCAATCTGTCCGGGGGGCTCAAGGCCAAAGGACATCCGGTGGGCGCCACTGGCGTCTCCATGCACGCCCTGGCGTTCCGGCAACTCACCGGCCAGGCCGTCGGGCGGGCCCGCGCCAATGCCGAGATGGGGCTGATTTTCAACATGGGCGGTGCCGCCGTGGCCAACTACGCCTCGGTGCTGCAGGCGAAGAGGACCTGATCACCGATGAATATCGCAAACTGGCTGCACGATCAGGCCCGCTGCCATCCGCAACGTCCGGCGCTGTTCCACGGCGCCGAACAGGTGGCGGACTACCGCGCCTTCGCCGACCACGCCGCCACCATCGGCGGCCTGCTGCGGGAGCGCCACGGCGTGGTCCCCGGCGACCGGGTGGCGCTGTTCATGAAAAACGGCGTGGACTACCTGCCGCTGATGCACGGCATCTGGTGGACCGGCGCCGTGGTGGTGCCGGTGAACGCCAAACTGCACGCCGCGGAAGCGGCCTGGATCGCCGGCAACGCGGAAAGCAAGCTGGTCATTACCGATGACGGCCGCACTTTTCAGAACCCGTCGCTGGAGAGCGGTGTCGAGCTGGCCGCCGGTGATCTGGTTGCCAGCGGCACACCAACCGCGCGCACGCAGCCCCCGCATCCCCGCCGCGCCGAAGACCTGGCCTGGCTGTTCTACACCTCCGGCACCACCGGCCGCTCCAAAGGCGTCATGCTCTCCCACGGCAATCTGGTCGCCATGGCGTTGTGCTACCCAGTGGATGTGGAGCCGGTAACCGGGGACGACGCCCTGCTCTACGCCGCGCCCATGTCTCACGGCGCCGGACTGTATAACTTTATCTTTGTTCGCGCCGGCGCCCGCCACGTTCTGCCAGTGTCGCGGGGATTCGACGCCGCCGAGGTGCTCGATCTGGCCCGGCGACTCGACCGGGTGTCGCTGTTCGCGGCGCCGACCATGGTCAAACGGATGGTGGCGGAAGCGCGCCGCCAGGGCGAGCACGGAGAAGGCTTGAAAAGCGTGGTCTACGGCGGCGCGCCGATGTACACCGCGGACATTCGCGAGGCCCTTTCCGTACTTGGACCGCGCTTCATCCAGATCTACGGCCAGGGCGAAAGCCCGATGACCATCACCGCCCTGGACCGGCGACGCATCGCCGACCATGAAGCCCCCGACTGGGAACGCCACCTGGCCTCCGTGGGGCGCGCGCAATCCTGCGTCGACGTACGGGTGGTCGATGCTCAAATGCGCCCCCTCCCCCCGGGAGAAAGCGGTGAAGTGGTGGTACGCGGCCTGACCGTCATGGCGGGTTACTGGCGTAACGACGATGCCAGCCGCGACACCCTGGTGGACGGCTGGCTGCGCACCGGGGATATCGGCTTCCTCGATGAGCAGGGATTTCTGACCCTCACCGATCGCAGCAAGGACGTCATCATCTCCGGCGGCACCAACATCTATCCGCGCGAGGTGGAAGAGGTGCTGGCGCAGCACCCGGCCATCACCGAGGTGTCGGTGATCGGTGAACGGGACCCGGAATGGGGCGAAATCGTGGTGGCCTTCGTGGTCGCTGACGACAACATCAAGGCAGAGGAGCTGAACCTGTGGTTCAGCGAGCGCATGGCCTCGTTCAAGAAGCCGAAGAAATACTATTTCCGCGACGATCTTCCGAAAAACAGCTACGGAAAAATTTTGAAGACCGAGCTGAGAAAACAATTAGAGGTATTGAGCGATGGAACGGTTTCTTGACGGCAAAACCGCACTGGTCACCGGTTCCGTCCAGGGTATCGGCCTTGCCATTGCCAAGGCGCTTGGACGGGCCGGCGCCCGCATCGCCGTCCATGGACTAGCTGATCCCGCTCAAGCGGCGACGGCCTGCGCGGAGGTTCAAGCCACCGGGGCGCCGGAGGCCCGTTTTTTTGCAGCGGACATGCGCGAGCCCCAAGCGATCGAGGCAATGATGGATGCCGTTTCCGAATGGGGCGGCGCTGACATTCTGGTCAACAATGCCGGCGTCCAGCATACCGTCCCGCTGGCGGAGGCGACGGCGGCGATCTGGGACACGGTTCTCGCCATCAATCTCTCGGGAGCCTTCCATACCATGCGATTGGCGTTGCCGACCATGGCCAGCCGCGGCTACGGACGCGTCATCAACATCGCCTCGGTCCACGGGCTGGTGGCTTCGGTACACAAGTCCCCCTACGTCGCCTCCAAGTTCGGACTGGTCGGGCTGAGTAAAGTCGCCGCTCTGGAATACGCCGACAAAGGCGACAAAGCCTCCGGCGGAATCACTGTCAACTGCCTCTGCCCGGGGTGGACGGAAACCGCCATCCTTGACCCACAGATCGACGCCAGCGCCGCCGAACAGGGTGGCGACAGGGCGGCCGGCATCAGGAAGATGCTGGCCGAGAAACAGCCTTCCGGGCGCATGTCCGCCCCCGAGGAAATCGCTGAACTCGCACTGTGGTTGAGTGCCCCGGTGGCTCACAACCTCACGGGCACGGCGATTCCGGTGGACGGCGGCTGGACGGCGCAATGAACATCGACGCGCTTTTGCGCGTCGCGAAAACCATGACACCTGCCCATAAGACAACACTGATAACAACAGGAGACACGTGATGACAATAAAAAGAAGGGATTTCCTCAAAGGCAGCGCCGCCCTGGCCGGCGCCGGCATGCTGAGCGGTTTGTCGGTACCGGTGTGGTCCGCGTCCGCCACCCGCATCAAGTTCGACACCTACATTTCTGAAACCGCCGGCCCCTCGCGCCTGGACGGCTGGTTCCTCGACGAACTGGAAAAACGGGCCGGCGACGCGGTAAAAATTCGCCGTTTCTGGGCCCAATCGCTGAACAAGGTTGGCGAGCATCTGGCGGCGGTCCGCGACGCCACGTCCGAAATGTCGCTGATTTCCCCCGGCTACTACCAGGCGGAACTGCCGGTGACCCGGGGACTGGACTGGTACTTCCGCATGCAGCGCGCCGATGCTCTACAGCTGGTGTGCCGCGACCTGTACCAGCAGTTCGAGCCGCTGCGTCAGGAATGGGAGCAACGGCACCGGTCCAAGGTGATGTACTGGACCAACTGGTATTACGCCCCCCTGGTGACCCGGGAACCAATCCGTTCCCTGGAGGACATCAAGGGCAAACGGATTCGCGGCTACGGTGTGGCCACGGAAGTGATCGAACGCCTGGGCGGCACCGCCGTGCCGATGGCGGCGCCGGAAGTTTACACCGCGCTGGAACGGGGTGTTCTGGACGGCGTCTACGGTTTCGATTTCATGACCTCCATTGCTTACAAGCTGCATGAGATCGCGCCTTATTTCACCGACCTTGGCGACGGCCCCCACGCGCCCGCCGCCACCATCATGAGCATGAGCACCTGGAACGAGCTACCGGAGAAGGTGCAGGGTATCTGCAACGAGCTGGTGGAAGAGATTTATGCTGGCAAGTACACCGAAATCTACGGTGCCACTTCCCGGGAGTATATGAAAACCGCGCTCAAGGAAGGTGCCCAATTTTCCTCGCTCAGCGATGCCGAGAAAGCCGAAGCCAAGGGGTTGATCCAACCGGCCCAGGTGGAGGGCTGGATCGAACGGGTAGCCAAACCAGCCAACATCGACGGCGCCAAGATGCAGGCGCTGGTGGATACCGCGATCGCCAAACACGACGCCAATGGCACCCTGAAGCGGCCGATTGAACTGGCGGCGGAGCTGTAGCTCCGCCCCAACCGGCGCATCGGATGACAACAATAATGAGGTAATCATGACCTTCCTTGAACGGCCATTCCGGGCCCTGGCCAATGTGTTTGGCGGTGTGGCACTGGTTTCACTCGCCTTTCTGATGGTGGCCATCACTCTGGATGCCACCGTGCGCTCCCTGATCGACCGGCCGATCACCGGCATCTTCGAGCTTTCGGAGATCGCCCTGGTGCTGATCGTATTCCTCGGTCTGGGCTGGACCCAGATGGAACACGCTCATATCCGCGTGGACGCCCTGGTGAAACTGGCGCCACCGCCAGTGGCCCGGGCCATGAATGCCTTTTCCTGGGCCGCCGCCGCACTGGCACTGGCCCTGCTTACCTGGCCCTCGACCCTGGACGCCCTTCATTCGTTCCAGATCAAGGAGTTCCGCTGGGGCTATATCGAGTTCCCGATCTGGTGGGCGAAGATCGCCCTGGCCGTGGGCCTCTGGTTCGCCACCGCGCAAATGCTGCTGTATTCCGTTCTCGCCCTGCTAGGCCGGGACCACCCTGCTGCATCAGACCAGCCCACCGACTGACAGGCCAACAAGAGACCCGTTATGGATGAAATGACCGCTACCCTGCTGGCCATTGGCCTGGTCTTCGTACTATTGGCCACTGGTGTTCCCGTCTTCGCCTCCCTGGCCCTGGCCGGCGTGGCCGGTGTGGTGATGGTGGAAGATCTGGACTTCGCGCTGAACCGCCTCAAGGCTTTCTCCTACACCCAGACCGCGGTCTATCTGCTGACCGTAATCCCGCTGTTTATTCTGATGGGGAACTTCGCGCAAAAAGCCGGTGTCGGGCAAAGGCTATTCAGTGTGGCGCGTAAATGGGTCGGGCAATTGCCCGGCGGCCTGGCCATCGCCAGCGTCCTCACCAGCGCCGGGTTCGCCGCCACCTCCGGCTCCAGCGTGGCCACCGCCGCCACCGTCGGCGCCGTCGCCATCCCGGAAATGAAACAGGCCGGTTACGATCGTCGGCTGAGCACCGGCGCGGTGGCGGCTGGCGGTGTGCTGGGCGTGCTGATTCCACCGAGCGTGTTGTTGATCTTCTACGCCGCGCTCACCGAAGTTTCCGCCGGCGCCATGCTAGTGGCAGGGGTGTTGCCCGGGTTACTGTCCACTCTGGTGTTCATCGCCGGTATCGTGGTGGTCAGCAAAAAAATCATGCCCGATTGCCACCAGACCCAGCCCCACTATGGCTGGGGGGAACGCTTTGCCTCCCTGGGCGATGCCTGGCAGGTGATCGTGCTGTTCGTGGTCGTGCTCGGCGGCATTTATCTGGGCTTCGTCACCCCCACCGAAGCCGGCGCGATCGGTGCTTTCGCCGCCTTCGTGATGCTGCTGTGCTCACGCCAGGCCCGCGCCAACCTCGGCGGCAACCTGAAGGACAGCTTCCGCTCCTCGATCAGCACCACGGTGATGATCCTCATGACCATGCTAGGCGCCGGCATCTTCAGCTACTTCCTCACCCTGGTGGGCGCGCCGCAATACATCGTCGAGGCCGTCACCACCGTGGATCTGCCGCCGCTGCTGATCATCGGTTTACTGCTGTTGATCTATCTGCCGCTGGGCATGTTCCTGGACGCGTTCTCGATGCTGGTAATCACACTGCCGATTCTGTTCCCCACGGTGCAGTCACTCGGTTTCGATCCGCTCTGGTTCGGTATTCTGGCGGTGAAAATGTGCGAGATCGGCCTGATCACCCCGCCGGTGGGCCTGAACGTCTATGTCACCGCCGGCATCGACCGCGACACCCCGCTGGTGGACGTGTTCCGCGGCGCCGGCTGGTTCATGATCATGGAAGCGGTCACCACCTTGCTGATTTTCTTCTTTCCGGTCATTGTCACCTGGCTGCCCGCCAACATGCTCGGCTGAAGGTCGGATCATTGGGGGTCGAATAAACAACAGCGTTCATGCACAGGCGTTCGTGCATAGGAGAGATGCCGTGAAAGCCATGATCATCGATCGTTCCGGCGCGACACCGGCCATCCGTCAAGGTGACATCGAGCCCCCTTCCCGGGCCAGGGGACAGGTGCTGATCCGGGTCCAGGCCGCTTCGGTGAACCGCGCCGATCTGGCGGTTCTGGCTGGCACCCATGCCGCTCCCGGAGCCGCCGGCGCCCCCGCCGTGGTGGGTCTGGATGCCGCCGGCACCGTTGTCGAAGCCGATGAGGATAGCGGATTCAGCGTTGGCGACCGGGTGATGACCATGGTGGGCGGCGGGCTGGCGGAGTACATCGCCATCGATGCACGATTCCCCGTTCCTCTACCGGCCCCATGGACCTTCGAGGAAGGCGCCGGCGCCATCGTCGCCCTGATGACCGAACACAACGCGCTTCGTACCGCCGGGCGACTTCGCGGCGGCGACGCCGTGTTCATCAATGCCGCCAACTCGGGGGTCGGTCAGATGGCGATCCAGATTGCGCGCTATCTGGGCGCCGGGCGGATCATCGCCGGCGTCCGCACTCACCGGGAAGACGCTCTGCTCAAAACACTCGGCGCGGACGCGGTCATCAACACCGGGTCCGAAAAATTCGCTGAGCGGATACTCGACGCCAGCGACGGGCAAGGCGCGGACATCATCGTCGACCATGTGGGCGGCCCCTATCTGGCGGACCACATCAAAGCCGCGGCGCTTCAGGCGCGCCTCATCGGCGTGGGACGTCTCGGCGGCGCCGAAGGCACCCTGGACCTGGAAGCCCTGGCCTTCAAACGAGTGGAAATCATTGGCGTGACGTTCCGCACCCGCAGTCTGGAAGAGAAGGTCCGCATCGTCGAGGCAATGCGTGAGGATCTGGACAACGCCCTGGCCGAAGGCAAGCTGAAGCCTCGTATCGACCGGGTGCTGCCCTGGACGGAAGTTAGAGCGGCACAAGAACTTGTCTCCGGCAATGATCACCTGGGCAAGGTCATCCTCCAGGTCACGCCTTGATCATTCAGGGCAGGCTCGGGCGCGGCTATTTCGGAGACCCGGGCAGAAACGACAAATCCATGTGATAGCGGCGAGGGTCGTCACGCCCGACAAACACCGGCACGTTCACGTCCTGCAAATAAGGGGCAGGGTCGTACCATAAGTAATCGCTGAGAAAACGGCGGCTCTCCCCGCTCAACGGATCGCGTCCCCGCGTCACCACCCGATAAGGATGGCGATACTGCACCTTCACCGAAGTCACATGCTCCACGCGCTCCAGCTCGGTCTCGATCCGCCGCCCTTCACGCTTCAGCACAGACACCCGGCGTCGCTTGCGCCGCCCGGCCGCAATCCAGATACCGCCGATCAAAAGGAATACCGGCCCGATCAGTCCACCGATTATCGAACCGCCCCAGAGCGCAAAGAAATTATCAATACGGGCCTCTTCAGGCCTGGCCGACGAATACAGGATCGGCACAGTATCGCCAATCCGCGCTCCAGAACAACGCGTCCCCGACTTGGTGGAGAACTCAATCAGGCGCCCTTCTTCCGTATGGAATCGCACTACCCATTCGCATACGGTCTTTTCGTCCACACGCCGCTCACGAACGTTCTCTAGCACTCCTTGCCCTGATACCGCCTCCTTCATGAAAGAGGCCGTATCCAGATACAACACGACCGCCATAACAATCGCGGCGAAGCCAAAAGCCGCAAAAAAGTATTTGAAGAGCCCACGAACGGTCATGATTCAATCGCACCCGCACTGCGCCATCCTTTCCTCAATTCCCGTCCTCTCATATCCACCGTGCTCCGCCCTCAGCGTATCTCCCCGGAGCGAATTTTCCTCACCACCGCCGCCAGCTCCGGGCTCACTATCTGCCGGGCGCCCCAAAGTAACTCCCGCTTGTTCAATTGCTTCTTGCGATACAACATTTCTAGGTGACCGGCAAAATCCCTGTCACTCATACCCGGCTCACGATGCGCCATCACCACTTCAAACGCACGCAGCCAACGATAAATGAACCCGTATACAATAACTGTGGACAAAAGCGAGACGGCCATTACGACAAAGAGAACGACATCCACCGGCTTGCCAAGCCAGAGTTTGACACCATCCCAAAGAAACACCCCCAGACACAACAGAAAAACAGCCAGGAGCCCCCATGTGACCGGGGCCGGAGTTCGCCGATAAACAACGGGGGCTTTCCGTGGATCCAGAGGCGGCTTATCCGGTCCCGCAAAGAACCAGTCGTGATGTGCCTGACAACAGAAGA
Source organism: Alcanivorax sp. 24 (assembly GCF_004360225.1). Taxonomy (GTDB): domain Bacteria; phylum Pseudomonadota; class Gammaproteobacteria; order Pseudomonadales; family Alcanivoracaceae; genus Alloalcanivorax; species Alloalcanivorax xiamenensis. The sequence goes on along the minus strand of NZ_SNUA01000006.1, from coordinate 134,640 downwards.
GGCGGCCGTTCTCGCTGGCGACGGCTTTATCCGTGGTCACTTTCTTATCGCAGGCGGCGCATTTCGGGGAAGCTCTGAGCACGACCCTCTTCCTTTGGTGGACATCATACGCCCTATTGAAACACAGGACGGCGATAGGCGCCGGCCGATGCTCATTACCTTTTCACCAGTAAAACGAGGGTTGAGCGCCCATCAGAAAAAACTGCCCGGCACTCCACCCAGGAAATGGGCGAAGGCCAGAGCACTTCTCCCGTCGTTCAATAAAACAAACCCACCTCACGGCAGCCACTGAGAGCCGGATTCTTCTTCCTTGGCAGGCGCATCTGGATCATGGCCCTTGGGCACCCACAAATCCGCATTCAAATACAAACGACGGCAGATCTCTGGGTCGTAATCTTCCGCCGTGGTCAGTTTGGGCACTGGCTTACCGGGCTGGCCCGCTTCACGAATAATTTTCGGCCAACGCGGCTCCCAGCACAGTAACTGAGATACCCAATGTCCCGCCCCCAAAATCAGGAACGCGGGACTCATCAGCAATTTGCCCAACCACAGTTTCCAATCACCATGACGCAGAATCGGCCACAGCCCTTCGAATTGGGGTTCCAGGCTATACCAGGGCCAGGGGATCTTGCTCCGCACCCGGGGTTTGGGTACGGACTCGAGGCCGTCTTCCATGTAGCGGCGAATGAACTCCCATTCGTTGAGCAGGTCCTGGGCGGTGCCAGCGCGTTTGCCGACGGCGGCAAAGGTCACAAACGGCTGCCCGGTTCGGTGAGGCATCCAAGCCAAGACCAGACGCATACCCGCCCCTTCATGGATAGCTATGGTCTTGTCCCAGGGCATGGTTACTACCCCTCCCGCGTACTTAGGGCGATGCAAGTACACTTGCCGGGTCGTGCGGTTGAAGCGGATCAGTAAACGGCGATGGGTGAACAATTCCCAGCGAATGGGGATGTAGAATTTGAATTTGAAGAAGCAGTACCAGAGTCCGGCGGTTAAGCCGCCTACTCCAATCACACCGACAAGATAATCTATAATCCCATTGTGGTTGGGACCTTTAAGCAGTAAATCAACTGCACCGTAAGCTCCACCGAAACCAAATAAGAAGAGCAATAAGGCCAACGGAGTAATCAATCCCCGATAATGTTCCAGGGACCCGCAACGCATTTCCAGGAATGTATCATTGAAGGCGAACACTGGCCCCCGGCTGTGGGGGACATCGCTGGCAGACTGCTCCAGAGGGGGCAGCTCTTCTTCCAAGGCTTCTTTCAATGACGCCTGGTTCTCATCCATGAACTCCTTACCGAAAACCTTGTCTTTCCCCTTTTCAGATAGGGTGTTACCCCACCAAAGCATCCACTCAAAAAAATACATCAGGTTACCTCGGCAATGGCCTGCCACAACTCGGATAACTCCGCACCCAGGTCATCGTAGCCAACACCGCCATTCTTGCGGAAAGCGCTCTTGTCGCACCACGCCTCCAGGGCATCTGGCGTCACCAAATACCATACTCCGGTGGCCAGCCAAAATACGGCATTGCTTCCCACCAAGGCACGGGTCAAAAACTTTTGAGCCGCTTCCCTGCCAAGCCACGTTGCAAGGCGAGCACTCGCTCTAGCAACAATAATCCCCGCTTTGTTGGTGGACGTCTTCGCCACATGCTCAAAGAACGGTCCAGCAGCGGCGACAGCCAGCAAGGAACTGGCGCCACCCAGACCAAGGCCGGCCAGGCCTCGGGCAAGGTAGACCGTTGCTAAAGTACCTTGCCCACTTTCTCTTGCATCCCAAAAATCTGCCAAGTCATATCCTGCCAATACCACCCCACCCACGGTACCCAACGATGCCGCCCACAGCTTGCGGCTGCCTTGCAGGATGCGGGCACCCTGGGCGCCGGGCCCGGCACGCTGGGCCGCCGCTTCGGCGGAACTGGCCAGCAGCTCCGCCCCACAAGCCGCACCCGCCATCACCCCGGCCATGGCCTCCATGTAAACCCGCTGGTCTCCAGAGCCCAGGCTTTGTGCCTTGAACAACAGCATCAATGCCTCGGCGGCGATCAGTACCGACAGGGCGCGCCCATAACGTACTTCACTGGCCTTCGGCTGAGTGATGAAGCTGTCCAGCCCGGCCTGGGCGCTTCTTGCCGCACCCACAGGGGGTTCGGATTGTCGCACCAGTTTTTCGACCAACCCGGGCGCGGTACGCGCGACAGGGTGGGCCGCCGCACGGGACAACTGTTTGTGCAGTTCCGCATCGAAGGCATAGCGCCCCAGTTGCGCCCGGCTCGCCGTTCCCAGTAATCGGTATAGCGCCCTTTCGCCTTTGCCGGGATGACCGCTGCCAAACAGATTACGAAGCAGGCCCGCCTGCCAGGCGAGCACGCCACTCACCGCAATACCATTGTGTTCCAACGAACTGATAGCTGTATCCAGTTTTTCGAACTGCTGAGTAGCAGCCTGAACCGCCTGAAGCGCACCGATGGCCACCCAGTTCGGGCCCTCGTCATCGGTGTCAGTTTGTCCTTCCAGCACCGTGGCCATTTCAACCAAGTTGTCTTCCAGCGCCTGCTGGTTGTAGGCCATGGCACGCCAGCACAGGTTGGCCGGGCCACCGCCGGGGCCTTGGCTCCACCAGCCATCGATCACGGATCGGCCACTTTCGCAGCCTACCAGGCCATCCACCGCCAACCCCAAGGTCGCGGCAAAGCGAGCGCCGTTCTCCTCATCCGCCTTGTCGTAGGCCTGCAGAGCCCCTTGCAGGTAATCGCTTTGCAGTACCGCAATCTGTTCCGGAGCACGGTTTTCCATCTCCGTTTCCGCGTCCTGGCTGTGCTGGGCAAAAGCGGTTTGCACCTGATCCATCGCGTCGGTATCCAGCCGGGACAGATAGCCCTGCTCGAACTCCGCTTTATAGGCCGCCTGGCGCTCGGGCGTGTATTCCCGGTCCTGGGCCTGTTCTTCGGTTTCCTGTCGGCGCTGCAGGATAAGCTGCCTGCTTTGAGCGATTTGGTCCGCATACCTCTCTTCATAAACACGGTCACCGTGGACACGCCGCAGTTGTCGCTCTCTCGCGTCCAATTGGTGCAGGCGCACGTCCATACTGCCGTGGGCGGCCTCCCAGGCACGGACATTCTGCCCCACCAAACCTTCCGCCTTCTTCCCGGCATACCCCTCATGCAATTGCTCGATCTGCTGCTGGATCTGGACCTTCCAGTCATTGCTGACGCCTTGTTCGTCTTCTTCCTGGAGCCAATCATGCAGCGGGTCCAGGGCCGCGTTACGCCAGGCGTTCAGGGTCTGGGCGGCGCCGAGGGCGTCGTTCAGGGCCAGAACGGCGCCGTGGGTGGAGACCGCTTGGGTGACGGTGGTCAGAGTGCCCTTCAGCACTCCGACGTTGGCGTACTGAATCAGGCCTTGATCATCCGCCAGCCAGGCGGGGGCGAACGGGTCTTGCGCCAGCGCCTGTTGCAGGGCCGGATTGCCGTCAAGGCACGCTTCGGTCACCGCGTTACCGATCTGCTCGCCGTGCAGGGTATCAAGCTGAGAGGTTTGTCCTTCGGCCCATTCCTTCGGCGAGAAGGTTTGCCAATAGCCTTTGGCGGTATAGTCGTCGGCGTTTTCTTCATAATCCGCTTTGCGGGCGTCGGTGAGCGGGTCCGGGGTGAACAGCCACCATGAGCGTTCAACGGTTTCCGCTTTTTCGATCTCCACCGCCAGGGTGTTGGGCGTCACCGGTTCAGGCTGGGCCGGCGCTTTTGGCGCCTCACCGTCAAACCGGGTCAGGTCGCCGTTGGGTTTCACCTGATACTGCTGCCATTCCTTCCGGCCGCCCCGGTCCAACAGCACATACAGATAGCCCGTCCGCAATAATCTCAGGGTCTCCCGGGATTGGGACAATGAGGCGGGCGGGATGAGTTGTTTCGGCAGTTGGGGCGCATGCTCGACCAGCGCCCCCGTGGCCACGGCGTGACGCACCGGCAGGATGGTGAGCGTCAGCGTCTCCATCATTTCCTGTTCGGTGGTTTCCTCTTCCTCATCTTCCCACTCGACATCCGCTAAACGCTGCGGCGCGAGGGGCGCTTTGGCGGTCAGAGAGGGCGCCAGTCCGGCCACTTTTTTTGCTAAAGGAACGAAGGGGAACAACCCCGCGGGCAAAGCGGGAAGATCGGTATTGTTAGACTGCCCACCTTCCAACGACTTAATGGAACCCTTCACGGTAAAGGTCCCCGGGCAGCGGAAGGTGATGTTGGCGCCGTCGAGGACGATTTCGGTCTGGCCGCTTTGCAGGGTGATTTTTTCCTTGGCGAGGACGCTGACCTTGCCTTCGCTGCTGGTGGCGGTGATGGCCTGGTCGGCAAGCAGTTCCAGCGGGCCACCGTTGGCTTGCAGCGAGACCGGGCCGTTCTCGCTGATGATCTTGATCGGGCCTTTATGGCTGTATAGGCCGGCGCTGCCGCCGCTGGCCATGGCCAGGTTATCACCGGCGGCGATGTGGCCGTCGCTCTGGGTGGTGATGTGCAGGTGCTCGCCGGCCATGGCGGCGGCGCTTTTGTCGCTGTTGAGGACGATGTGGTCCGGGCTTTCCAATACCAGTTTCGGGTCGGCGAAGGTTTCCACTGGCTGGTCGCTGTCTTCACGGCTGCCGGGCCTCGGCTTGAACGGCGACTGGCCCGCCACGGGGGCGGTGTAGCGGCCGTTCACTCGCGGGTCCAGGGCTTCGCGGAAGGCGGTTTGCGCGGCATTGCCAGCCAGGCCCGGGACGCCGGCGGCGGTGGCGGCGTCGTGCAGGGCCTGGGCGGTGCGTTCCGCGCCTTTGAGCTGGGACACGGCCTCGTTCATTTCCATCTGGGTGCCCTGGCCTTGGGCCTTGGCACTGGCGGATATCAGCAATCCGCGACCAGCGCGCACGGTGGTCCAGGCCTGGGTCGCCAGTTCCCAACCCTGACCACGCAGGGCGCCGCGCACGGTGGGTCCCGGGGTGACGCTGTAATCCACCAGGTAGCCCAGCCCCAGGCCGCTGCGGGCCAGGCTGGTTTCCAACCGCACACTGACTTGTTTCGGGGTGTCGTCCAGCAGCAGGCGCTGCAGGGTCGGGCTGTGATCGCCCTGGCCGTCGTGGTCGCGGGTTTGCAGGCCGCTGACGGTGCCGGCGTGGTTGGTGCCGTCTTCCCGGGCGACACCGAACGGCGGTTTCACTTCGCCGTTGTAGAGCTGGCCGATGATCACCGGCTGGTCGATGTCCCCCTGGCGGAATTCCACCAGCACTTCGCTGTCGATCCGGGGCAGGAAATTGCCGCCCCAGTTCGGTCCGGCCAGGGCTTCCGCCACCGGCACCCAGATGCCGGAAGAATGGTCTCCCGGGGCGTGTCCTGGGTGCTGTCCACCGGTGTCGTCAAGGCCGCCGGGGTTGGGCGCCGAGCCGCGCTGCCAGGCGTATTGAATGCGCACCTGGTGGTCGCGATTGCTGGTGACGGCATCGCCGGGCATGCCCACCACCCGCGCCACCAGCGGCCCGCCCACGGTGGGTTTGGGGCGGTATAGCGGCGCGATCGGGGTGGTCGCCGGCACCGCCAGGAAGGTGTTGCGGTACTGGCCGGCCTTGAGGGTATCGTCGCCGAGCAGTTCGCCGGCGTGGGCCAGGTTGTTCACGGCGGCGTGCTCCACCGCCAGGGTCAGGTAGGGCCCCTGATCACAACGGGGGTGGCCGCTGAGGGTAAACGCCTCACCAGCGGCCAGAGTGCGGGAACGCCCCTCCCCCCGGTGCACGTGCCGCAACACCCGCAGCGCGTCGAGATGATGGCGGGCGCTTTGCTCCGCCTGATCCGCGCCGTCGAAACGGGCGTCCTGGCGGTGCCAGTAAACTTCCCGGACCGGCAAACCATCGGGATCGGCTTCCTCGGCACGGCCGGTGACGGTGCGCACCTTGCCGCTGTGCCAGCTGGCCACCTGCACCGCATTGGGGGTCAGGCGGGTGCCGTCGGTGAAGCGGGTGATCGCCGCCCGGCCTTCCTCGGAAAGGTCATTATGGAAATGCAGCGGCGCGGCCTCGGGGTGTCTGGCATGGCGATCAAAGATCACCAGAGTCACCAGCGCCCCTTGATCCCCCTCCCCTTCGTCCTGGCGATGCTCGAAACGCCAGGCCAGACCACATTCGGCCATCAGCCGCCGCACGAAATGCCAGTCGCTTTCCCGGTACTGGGTAATCATCGGCCGTTGTGGTAGCGGGTCCATCAGGTCGAATCGCACCGCGCCATCGGCGTACTCCGCGAACACCTGCTCCAGCACGTCCCGAACGGTGCATTGGGGGAACACCAGGCTGTTGAGTCGCTGCTCCAGCCACCAGGTCCAGGGCGCCACGATAAGTTCACAGCGAGGCAGGCCGTCCATGTCGACAAAGTGATGGCCGTCCACGCAGACGCCGTGCCAGCGCCGCCAGCCGCCGTCGGTGCGGCGCAGGGACAAGGTCAGGGGCTGACCGATCAGGGCGTCGAGAAAACCGTCGTCACGGCGATCAGAACCGGAGATGAAGCATTGCAACTGGAAACGATAGTCGCCGCAAATTTCCTCGCGGCCACGGAAACGCTCGACCACCAGACCATTCACCGGAGCATCCAGTTCGATCAGGCGCTGATCCTGCAGAGGGCTGGCCAGAGAGGCCAATAGATCACGGGCGAGGGATTGGGTCTCAATCATGGAAAGTCCTTTTCCAGAGGGCGGGTCCTGTCTTAACCTCCCGCCGAATCCGCAGAGCATAGCAAGGCGGCCGGATGAGTCAACCTGGCCGCCACCGGCGTCAGTAACCGTTAACGGTGAGATCCACGGTGAAATGCATGCCCTGGACCCGGCTCACTCCGGACTCGATACGCCCGTCGGGGTAAAGATCCAGCCAGCGGTAGCCCGGGTTGCATTCATCCAGGGCAAAATCGGCGCTGTGCGGTTTGAACTGAACGCAGGTGCTGGGCACCGACAGCAAACGCACATTTTTGCGGCGGCTTTCGTATTCCTGATGAACGTGCCCCCATAACACCGCCCGCACCTGGGGGTGCTGGTCGACGATGCGGAAAAAGGCGTCGGAATTGGCCACCTGCTGCTCGTCGAGCCAGCGGCTGCCCATGGGCACCGGATGGTGATGCAGGCAAATCATCACATGGTGATCACGACTCTCCGCCAGCGCCTGCTCCAGAAACGCCAGATCCCGATCAAACAGCTCACCGGGTACCTGGCCGGGAATGGTGGAGTCGAGCATGATCACCCGCCAGCCGTCCACGGCGCCGACACAGGGGCTGACCCGGCCGGCTTCATCGGCGAGCATGGCGCGCATGGGGTGGGTTTCATCGTGGTTCCCCTCCAGCCAGTAGACCGGCACGTCGAAGGCCCTCAGCGTCTGTTTGAGGCGCGTATAGGATGCTTCGGAGCCGTCCTGAGAGAGGTCCCCGGTGGCCAGGATCGCCCGCATATCCGGCTGCTCGGCGCGAACCAGACGAAGAACGGTCTCCAGACTGTGCTGCGTATTCAACCCCAGCATGGTACTGGCCGGGTCGGCGAACAGGTGGAAGTCCGACAGTTGCACCACCCGAACGGGTGTTACCGGTTGCGACAAGGTACGCGCTCCCGCTGTTTGTAGTGATCCGTTTTACCCTCAAGCGCCGTGGCGCCCATCCCATGCGTCGCCGGCCCCTTCCCCAAGCGGCCGGACCACGCTTTCGGCAACTTAGAGCCTGTTCAAGACCTTATAACGCAACCATTACAGGATTGACCAGGAACCTGGTTCCGTTTCAGGAACCGGCCGCCGGCCATACCGGGGCGGCACTGCGTCCATGGTCGCTGACATGGGTCAGCCACTCACCGAGAAAGCGATTCCACTGCGCCTTCTCATCGCGCTGATGCATGTCGGGATTGGGATAGGGGTAGCGGGCGCTGACGCGTTGGAAGCGGCTGGCCTCGGTGACTTCCGCCACCCGGGCATCGTGGTAAAGCCGCACGGTGAGGCGCTGCCCCGGCATGGCTTCGTGCAGCCCCTGATCTTCCAGTCGCAGAGTGGTGGTATAAGGGGCGCGTTCCAGCACCCGGATGTTCAGGGTACGAGGCCGCTCGGCACCCAGCGACAGATCCAGGCTGTCCTGTTCACCCAGAGCGCGGATCAACGGCAAAAGGCGGGCATAGTTGGCCTCGCACTGCGCCATCAGATCACGAAAGTTCAGGCGGTAGCGGCGAGATACCGTCATCCCCGCCACTCCCGGTCCAGCGCAGCGCGATGCAACAGCAACCATTGAAGGGTGATCAGGGAGGCGGCGTTATCCACCCGCCCGCTTTCCAGCAGTGCCGGAATTTCCGCCACCGGCCATGTCGTCGCCAGGATGTCCTCGCCTTCCCCGGCGCAGCCGTAAACACCGCCGGCACCGGCCAGATCAGCGCGGGCGACGAACAAATGCAGCCGCTCATTGGTGCCGCCGGGGCTGGGCATGTAGCTGAGCACCGGGCGCATCTCGCCAAGTTCGATGCCGGCCTCTTCCATCGCTTCACGGCGTACCAGTTGCTCCACCGGCTCGCCCTCCTTGTCGGCGATACCGGCGATCATTTCCAGACACCACGGGGTATCCCGCCAGCCCAGGGCGCCGACGCGGAACTGCTCCACCAGCAGGATCTCGCCACGTACCGGGTCATAGGGCAGCACCGCCGCGGCCGGCTGTCGCAGGAACACTTCACGGGTCAGTTCGGGGCCCCAATCGCCTTGATAACGGCGATGACGCAGGGTCAACCGGTCCACCTGGAAAAACCCCTTGAACGGGGTTTCCCGCTTCAGCACTTCCACATCGGCGACACTGAAGCGGGGGGCGCGGGAATTATTCATTGGCCTCATGATAAAGCTTGGAGCCCTGTTGCAGGAATTCGCGGGACTTTTCCTCCATGCCGACACGGGCCTGATCAACCTGTGCCTGTCCATCGCCGTAGGTCTCGCGAACCTCCTGGCTGATCTTCATGGAGCAGAACTTCGGTCCACACATGGAGCAGAAATGGGCCACCTTGTGCGCCTGCTTCGGCAGGGTCTCGTCATGAAAAGCCCGTGCCCGGTCCGGGTCCAGCCCCAGGTTGAACTGGTCTTCCCAGCGGAATTCGAAGCGCGCCTTGGACAGCACATTGTCACGCAGTTGAGCGCCCGGGTGCCCCTTGGCCAGGTCGGCGGCGTGGGCGGCGATCTTGTAGGCGATGATGCCTTCCTTCACGTCTTCCCGGTTGGGCAAGCCCAGGTGCTCCTTGGGGGTCACATAGCACAGCATGGCGGTGCCAAACCAACCGATCATGGCGGCGCCGATGGCGCTGCTGATGTGGTCATAGCCCGGGGAGATGTCCAGGGTCAGCGGCCCCAGCGTGTAGAAGGGCGCCTCGTGGCAGTGCTTGAGCTGCTCTTCCATGTTTTCCTTGATCATGTGCATGGGCACGTGACCGGGGCCTTCGATCATCACCTGGACGTCATGTTTCCAGGCGATCTTGGTCAGTTCACCGAGGGTACGCAGCTCCGAGAACTGGGCTTCGTCGTTGGCGTCGGCGATGGAGCCGGGACGCAGACCATCACCGAGACTGAAGGTCACGTCGTAGGCCTTCATGATCTCGCAGATGTCTTCGAAATGGGTATAGAGGAAGTTTTCCTCATGGTGTGCCAGACACCATTTGGCCATGATCGAGCCACCGCGGGACACGATGCCGGTCACCCGGTTGGCGGTGAGCGGCACATAGCGCAGCAAGACGCCGGCATGAATGGTGAAGTAATCCACTCCCTGCTCGGCCTGTTCGATCAGGGTGTCGCGGAAAATTTCCCAGGTCAGGTCTTCGGCAATACCATTGACCTTCTCAAGCGCCTGATAAATCGGTACCGTGCCGATGGGCACCGGCGAGTTGCGCAGGATCCATTCCCGGGTTTCGTGAATGTTCTGCCCGGTGGAAAGGTCCATTACGGTGTCGCCGCCCCAACGGGTGGCCCAGGTCATCTTCGCCACTTCCTCCTCAATGGAGGAGGTCACCGCGGAGTTGCCGATGTTGGCATTGACCTTGGTGAGGAAGTTGCGGCCAATGATCATCGGCTCGATTTCCGGGTGGTTGATGTTGGCGGGGATCACGGCGCGGCCGCGAGCGACTTCATCGCGGACGAATTCCGGGGTGATCTCATCCGGAATGGCGGCACCGAAACTGCGGCCCGGATGTTGCGCCACCGGCAGGCCGGCCTCGCGATGTTCACGCAGGCGCTGGCTTTCACGGATGGCGATGAATTCCATTTCCGGCGTGATAATGCCCTGACGCGCGTAGTGCATTTGCGAGACATTGCCGCCCTGGCGCGCGCGCCGCGGGGCACGGATGTGCGGGAAGCGCAAACCGGCGGTAGCCACATCGGCGGCGCGGCGGCGACCGTAATCACTGGTCAGGTCGGCGAGTTGCTCGCTGTCACCGCGCTCCTCGATCCAGGCACCGCGCAGTGCCGACAGTCCCTGGCGGATGTCGATACGCGCATCGGGGTCGGTATAAGGACCGGAAGTGTCGTACACCGACAACGGCGGATTCTGCTCAAAGGCCCCGTTGGCCAGGGGGGTCGGATCCTGGCGGATTTCACGCATGGGAACGCGGATATCTGGGCGGCTGCCGGAGACATACACCTTCCGCGAACCCATGATGGGTTGGCAGGCCTCGTCGATGGCATTGGGTGCGGCATTACGTTGCTCGTCTGGCACGATCGGCCTCCAGGGCTACAACAAACATGGGGGAGGCGAACACTATACGCAGCGACCCATTTACGGACAACCGAGGGCGCGACGATGGGAGTGTCAATCCGTCTCGCTTGCCATTACCATACTGGCCAGTTCACCATTTCACCGTTACCTGTCGGTGGGGATCAAGCGCCAGCCGTGCAAGGACAAAATGCCCGGCACGGCTGGCGCGAGACACAAGCCGGAACAAAAGAATGAGGAAGGAAACGCATATGAAGCGGAGCCCGCTGAAACCTCTGGCCCTGGCCATCACCCTGCTGTCCATGGGCGCCCAGGCCGCCGACCTGAAACAGGTCGCCAATGCCGCCTGGGATTACGACAGCACCTGGCGCGCCGAGCGGCAAACCTGGGAAGCGGAACAGGAAACGCTGGTGCAGGGCCGGGCGGCGCTGCTCCCCACCATCGATGCCCGCTACGGCCGCTACCGCACCGACCGGGATATCGAGGAAGGTAATTTCAACCAGAAGTATGACTCGGAAGCCACCACGGTAACGCTGTCGCAACCGCTGTTCCGGCTCGACGCCTGGTACGGCTTCAAGGAAGCCAAAGCGGTGGTCTCCACCGCCGAGGCTGAATTCCAGCAAGCGCGCCAGGATTTCGTATTGCGCGTGGCTCAGGGCTACTTCGGCGTGCTGCGGGCCTGGGACACCCTGGTGTCGGCCCAGGCCGAGGAAAAGGCCATCTCCCGGCAACTGGAGCAAACCAACGAACGCTTCGAGGTGGGTCTGGTGCCAGCCACCGAAGTGGAAGAGGCACAAGCCGCCTATGACCTGACCCGGGTGAACCTGATCGTCGCCGAGCAGGACTTCGCCATCGCCCGTGACCAGTTGGAAACCCTCACCGGTCAGCGTTGGGAAACCCTGGCGGAACTGCGTGAGCAACTGCCGATGGAAGGGCCGCAACCGGCAACAATGCAGGACTGGCTGGACAAGGCCTCGGTACGGAATCCCCAGGTACTGGTGGCCCAGGGGAACGCCACCGCGGCGGGTTTCACCGCCGACCGTCAATTCGGCGCGATGATGCCGCAGGTGGCTTTGGTGGGCACCTACTCCCACACCCACACCTCTCCACGAGGCGACAGCGCGGTGGGCACCACGTCTTCCGGGATCACCCCGGACAACCACGGCACGGAAGTGGGCATCGAGATTTCCATGCCACTGTTCCGTGGCGGCGGCCTCAACAGCCAGCGCAAACAGGCTGCTCTGCGCGCCGACGCCGCCGACCAGTTGTATCAGCAGGCGATCCGTGACGTTACCCAGCAGACCCGCACCTTTTACCGCACGGTGGAGGCGGACGCGCTGCGGGTCAGCGCTCGCAAGCAGGCCATCCGGTCCGCCCGCGCCGCTCTGGAAGCCACCCAGTCCGGCTACGAGGTGGGCACCCGCAACGTGGTTGACCTGCTCAACGCACAGCAGGCCCTGTACGGTGCGTTACGCGACTACGCCAACGCGCGCTATGACTACATCCTCAACACTCTGAACCTGAAAGCCGCCACCGGCGAGTTGGACGTCGAGGATCTGGCCTCACTGAATGACTGGCTGTCCGGTCAGGAAAGCCTGGACCTCTATGATCCGGATCTGGAAGGCCAGAGCGAAGCGCAAATGGTCACGCCACGCTGAAGCGCCCCACGGTTGGCGGCCACCACGGCCGCCGCCGCCTCTCCCCGGCGTCGGCGCAATGCCGGGTCTTCGAACAATCCCGTTACCGCCCGCGCCAGCGCCTCGCCATCGGCCACCAATTCCAAGGCCTCCGCCTGATCCAGCAAATCGGCGATGGCGGTAAAGTTATGCAGATGGGGCCCGCTCAGCACCGGCAGTGACCAGGCCGCCGGCTCCAGCAAATTATGTCCGCCCACCGGCACCAGGGAACCGCCGACGAAAGCCACGTCACTGATACCGAACAGCATCAGTAATTCTCCCATGGTATCCGCCAGGTAAACCTGAGTCCGTTCGTCCACCGCCTCGTCACGGCTGCGGCGAGCGACACTGAATCCACGCCGGCGGGCCAGGCCCGCCACTTCATCAAAACGCTCCGGGTGGCGGGGCACCAATACCAACAGCGCCCGCGGCTGCCCCGCCAGGACCTCGCGGTGCGCATTGAGAACGATGTCGTCCTCGCCGGGGTGAGTGCTGGCGGCGATCCACACCGGGCGTTGCCCGAATCCGGTCTTCAATGCCGAGGCCGTGGTTTTCACCGGGTCGTCCAGGGTCAGGTCGAATTTGACGCTGCCGTTGACCTTGATCCGTTGCGGATCGGCGCCCAACTGGCGAAACCGTTCCGCCTCCGCTTCGGTCTGCACCGCCAGCACCTGGAAACGGCCCAGCATCGGGCGCACCAGGGCACCGAGCCTGGCATAGCCGCGATAGCTCTTCTCCGACAGCCGGCCATTCATCAGCATCAGTTTGGCGCCACGGGCTTCGGCGGCGGCGCACAGGTTCGGCCACAGCTCGGTTTCCAGGACGATCACCAGACGCGGATCGAAGGCCCGGAAAAAGCGCCGGTAGGCGCCGGGCAATTCCCATGGGCAATAGACATGCGTGACCCGGTCGCCGAACAATGCCCGCACCCGTTCCGAACCGGTGGGCGTGGTGGTGGTCACGATCAATGGCGTTTCCGGGAAACGCGCCAGCAGCGCTTCGATCAACGGCGCCGCCGCCAGGGTCTCCCCCACCGACACCGCATGAATCCAGACGCTGTCCTTGAGCGTACCGGAGCGATAGCCCAGCGCCATGCGCTCACGCCAACGCTGTCGATAGGCCGGCGCCCGCCGCCCCCGCCACCACAGACGCACGAACAGCAACGGCAGCAGCAGATACCAAAGCAAGGTGTAGAAAAAACGCATAGAACGATCCAAACAGTGGCACGGGCGAGACAATCGACCTTGAGGTCGCCGGATATCATCCCCACAGATGACCCACATCGGCATCCTTGACGGCGGCCTATGCTAGCATAGCCGCAACTTTTTCCGGCGGTGAGCCATGACTACCCAGACCCTAGAACCGGACGTTCTCATTTTCGGCGGCGGCATTGCCGGCCTGTGGTTGATCAACCAATTACAGAATCAGGGCTACCAATGCCTGCTGCTGGAAACCGGCACTCTGGGCGGAGCCCAGACCCTGGCCAGCCAGGGCATTATTCACGGCGGGCTCAAGTACGCCCTTGGCGGCGCCCTGTCCAATGAATCCGAGGCCATCGCCGGCATGCCGGAGCGCTGGCGCGCCGCCATGGCGGGACAGGGCCCGGTGCCGCTGAATGGTCTGGATGTGCTCTCGGACACCCAGCATCTGTGGTCCGCCGGCTCCGTGGCCAGCCGCATGACCACCTTCTTCGCCAGCAAGATGCTGCGTGGCCGGATCGAGCGTTTGCGCCGTGGCGACTACCCTTCCGCCCTCGCCAATGCCCGTTTCAAGGGGCAGGTCTACCGGCTCGACGATCTGGTGGTGGATACCGAAAGCCTGCTCGATGTGCTGACCGCGCCGGTGCGAACCCGATTGCTGCGGGCGCCGGATTTAAGCGAACGGCTGACCTGGGATGAGCGCGGCATTCGCGAAGTGCGTCTCGATGGCGCCGTGATCCGCCCGAAACTGTCGGTACTGGCCGCTGGCGATGGTAACGCGGCCTTGCTGGACAGCGCCCACACGCGGCACCTGTTCGCCCAGGATGAAAGCCAGAGCCGGCCTCTGAAAATGGTACTGGTGCGTCATCGTCTCGGTCACGCGCTCTACGCCCACTGCGTCGGCGCCAGCAGCAAACCGCGTCTGACCGTCACCACCCACCCGCTACCGGACGGTTCCCTGGTCTGGTATCTCGGTGGTGACCTGGCGGAACGGGGCGTGGAACGGAATGACGCCGAACAGATCGCCGCCGCCAAGGCGGAACTCGATCAATTGTTCCCCTGGCTGGACTTCAGCGGCGCCGATTGGGCCACCCTGGATGTGAGTCGGGCGGAGCCGCGCCAGAACAGCCTGGCCAAGCCCGACAACGCCTATGCCCGGCGCGACGGCGACCTGATCCTGACCTGGCCCACCAAACTGACGTTGGCGCCGGACCTGGGTGACCGGGTTGAAGCCTTGATCCGTGAACACGGCCTGCAACCGGGCCCCGCCATGGCGCCGCCCGAAAACCTGCCGCTGGCCCCTCTGGGGCAACCGTACTGGCACCACTGCTTCGCGCGGGAGAATCACTGATGGCGTTTCTGCGCCCGCTCGGCGACACCGGGCTGACCGTCAGCGCCCTCGGCCTCGGCACGGTGAAGATCGGCCGTGACCAGGGCGTGAAATACCCCTCCGCGTTCACCATTCCCGATGACCAGGCGGTGCGCGAGCTGCTGGCGCTGGCCCGGGACCTGGACATCAACCTGATCGACACCGCTCCGGCCTACGGACGCAGCGAGGAACGGCTGGGACAGTTGCTGACCGGGCGCCGGGACTGGGTCATCGTCTCCAAGGTCGGTGAAGAGTTCGAGAAAGGCGAGAGCCGTTTCGACTTTACCCCCGAGCACACCATCGCCTCGGTGGAGCGCAGCTTGCGCCGCCTCAACACCGACTATCTGGATTGCGTGCTGATTCACTCCGACGGCAACGATCTGGACGTGCTGCGTCAGGGCACGCTGGAAGTCCTGGCGGAGCTGAAACGCAAAGGGCTGATCCGGGCCATCGGGGTTTCCACCAAGACCGTGGAAGGCGGCCTGGAAACCCTGCGGCGGGCGGACGTGGCCATGGTCACCTATAACCTGGCCCACGATGAGGAACGGCCGGTGATCGATTACGCCGCCGAACACGGCAAAGGGATTCTGATCAAGAAGGCGTTCGCCAGCGGTCACCTCGACGCCGGTCACGCTGATCCGGTTCAGGCCAGTCTCGACCGGGTCCTCGGCACACCGGGCGTCGGCGCCGTGATCGCCGGCACGGTCAACCCCAGGCACCTGAAGGAAAACGTGGAGAAAGCCCGCCGGGCCGTGGGTGATCTCTGACGCCGGTATTCGCTGCCAAGGCAGCTCCCACAGCGGCTTCGTAGTGAGCTTACTGTGGGAAGCTGCCTTGGCAGCGAATGGCGTGTCAACACGCTATCCCGTGTCAGACCCTCACCGGCTCCCCTTGCGGTTGTCTCTCCGCCACTTTTTCCCAGCGATAAACGGACTCGTCCAGGGAGCGGGTCTTCAGCCAGTAGCGCCAGGTGGAGTACGGCCAGATCGCCACGTTGCGGCCATCCGCCTGCTGATACCAGCTGGAACACCCACCGCTCTGCCACACCGTGCCCTTGAGATCCATCTGCAACTGATCATTGAAAGCGTCCATGTCCGAGCGCTTCACATCCAGATAATCCGCGCCACGCCGCGCCACCGTGCGGATGGCATCGACGATGTATCGCGCCTGGCACTCGATCATGAAAATAATGGAGTTGTGGCCGAGTCCGGTGTTGGGGCCGACCATCTGGAACATGTTCGGATAACCAGCCACGCTGACGCCCAGATAGGCCTCGGAAGCATTGCGCCAGTCATCCTGCAGACGATGACCCGGCAGCCCGGTGATCTCGAAATCCTTCATGTAAATGCGCGGATCCACCACGAAGCCGGTGCCCAGCACCAGACAGTCCATCTCCCGCTCGCTGCCGTCACTGAACACAATGCTGTGTTCCCGTATTTCCTTCACCCCTTCAGTGACCAGCTCCACGTTGGGCCGGTTGAAGGTGGGGTAATAGCGATTGGAGATCATGATCCGCTTACAACCCAGCCGATAGTTGGGCGTCAGCTTGCGAGCGGTTTCCTTGTCCTTCACCTGATAGCGAATGAACTGCTTCACCAGCGGCTCCAGCAGGGATGCCAGGCGCGGATGGAAGATCGGCAGCACCCGGGACTCATTGCTCCAGTACAGGCGCGCCCGGTGCAGCTTGCGCAACAACGGGAAACGGCGGAACCAGGTCTTGTCACGCCGCGAATAGGCTCTCTCATCACGGGGCACGATCCAGCCCGGGGTGCGCTGCACCACCGTCAGTTGCCCCGCTTTCGGCGCGATCTCCGGCACATACTGAATGGCGCTGGCGCCGGTGCCGATGGACACCACTTTTTTGCCGGCGAGGTCGTAGTCGTGGTCCCACAGGGAGGAGTGGAACACTTTGCCTTTGAAATTTTCCAACCCCGGAAATTCGGGAATCGACGGCACATGTAGCGGACCAGTGGCCAGCACCCAGTGCTGACAATCGACACGGGCGCCATCGGTGAGCCGCAGCGTCCAGCGGGCTCGCTTTTCATCAAAGTGGGCCGCTTCCACCTCCGAGTTGAAACGGATGCTGTCGTGGAGCCGGTGCTTGTCCGTCACCCGTTGGATGTAATCCTGAATCTCCCGCCAGCCACTGTAGCGACGAGACCAGTCGGGATTGCCTTCGAAGGAATAGGAGTACAGGTGCGATTGCACGTCACAGGCGGCACCGGGATAGGTGTTTTCCCGCCAGGTACCGCCGACCTCACCCGCTTTTTCCAGCACAACGAAATCGTCGATTCCGGCCTCCCGCAGCTTGATCGCCATGCACAGGCCACCAAAGCCGCCGCCAACGATCGCTACCTTGGTGTTCAGATCGCGAACATCCAGGTTCACCTTACTGTTCATCTTGTTCTCCTGTTGGACACGCCATGCCGGCAGTCTAGCTTGGCGGCCGCCATCGGGAACGTGTTAGGCTGGCCGGGAAATTGATAATTCCGGCCACGACCAGACAACCAAGGAAATCCTGCGAAGCACCCAGGCAGACACTTATGTCACAACGCTCCGTTCTTGCCTTGATGTACACCCTGGATCTGCTGGAGCAGCGCGGCATCCCGTACGCGCCGGCGCTGGCGCGGCACGGCCTGGACGCCGCCAGGCTGGACCCCAACGGCGAAATCGAACGTGACCGGGAATTGCGACTACTGGCGGAACTGCTGCCCCTGGCGGAGGATCCGCAATTGGGCATGGAGATGGGAAAACGGTTCGGGCTGGCCGGCTACGGCCCGCTGACCATGCTGTTGATGACCAGCGCCACCGCGTTCGATGGCTTCCAGCTCGGCGTCCGCTATCAGTCCCTGACTTATCTTTACGGCGAGTTGTCGCTGGTGCCGGGCAATGATACCACCGCCCTGATTCTGAAGCCGATTCCGCTGCCGGAGTCGGTGCGCCGTATCCTCATCGAGCGCGACATGGTCGGCACCTTCAAACTGGTCAACGATATCCAGACGCAGCTGGGTCTGGACCTGACACCACGGGAAGTCTGGCTGCCCCTGCCCGAGCCGGAGCACAAAGCACCTTATGAACAGTTTTTCCGCGCGCCGGTGAAGTACGGCATGCCCTGGTGTCAGGCCACCATCGGCAACCGCGATCTGGCCCTGCCCCTGCCGGGCTACAACCGCACCGCCCATGAACTTTACCGCTCACAATGCGATGCTCTGCTGGCACGTCGCGGTGAACCGAGCGAACAGTTGGCCGCCCGCGTCAGCGCTTATCTGGATTTGTTTCTGGGGGATTTTCCCGGCGCCGCGCAGGTGGCCACCACTTTCGATTTGCCCGAACGCACCCTGCGCCGCCGCCTCAGTGCCGAAGGACGGCCGTTCCAGCAGCTTCTCGACGAAGTCCGCCTCAACAAGGCCCTGAATTACCTGGCGGATTCCGGACGCAGCGTCGAGGACATCGCCCGCCTGCTCGGCTACAGCGAACCCGCCGCCTTCATTCGCGCGTTCCAGCGCTGGACCGGGGAGACCCCGGCAAAACACAGAAAAGCAGTTGACAGTTGATAGTGGACAGTTGACAGCGGAAAACAAAAACAGGTGATCTTTAGCGGCTGTGGGAAGCTTGCTTGCAAGCGAATGGGCTTCGCTCAGGCGCTTGGCAACATTCGCTTGCAAGCAAGCTTCCCACAGGAAAGGCATGAATCAACTTTGTTGATACGCAAATAGGTTTTTCACTTCCACATTTCTTTTCGCTGTCAACTGTCCACTATCAACTGTCAACTTACCCTTCGTTCTTCCTGATTTTTTGCACGATGTGCGTGGTGGAAATGTCCTCGACGAAGTCCAGTACTTCCACCTCGCCACCGTAGGCTTTGACGATGTCGGCGCCAACCACCTGATCGACGGCGTAATCACCGCCCTTGACCAGTACATCGGGCTTTACCTTTTCCAACAGCGGTTCAGGGGTGTCGGTGTCGAAGGCCACCACGTAGTCCACCGCTTCCAGCGCCGCCAGCACCGCCATGCGCCGTTCCAGCGGGTTGATCGGCCGGCCGGGGCCCTTGAGGCGGGTAATGGAGGCGTCGCTGTTGACCGCCAGCACCAGGCGGTCGCCCAGACGGCGGGCGGAGTCCAGGTAGCCCACATGACCGGCATGGATGATGTCAAAGCAGCCGTTGGTGAAGACGATTTTTTCCCCCTGGGCGCGGGCGTCCTCGATCGCCACCAGCAATTGCTCCTCGGTCATCACACCCCGCCCCAGGCCGCCGGTCTGATGCACCGCCCGGCGCAGTTCCGGCGCCGATACCACCGCGGTGCCCAATTTGGCGACGACAATACCGGCGGCGATGTTGGCCAGAGCCACCGCTTCCTCCATGGGACTGCCCGCGGCCAGCGCCACCGCCAGGGTGGAAATCACCGTGTCACCGGCGCCGGTGACATCAAACACTTCCCGGGCGCGTGCCGGCAGGTGCAGTTCAGGTTTGCCGGCGCGAATCAGCGTCATGCCCTTTTCGCTGCGCGTCACCAGCAGCGCTTCCAGATCCAGATTGGACAGCAGTTCCTTTCCTTTGGCGACCAGGGTTTTCTCGTCCGGCACCGGCCCCACCACCGCTTCCAGTTCCGCCAGATTGGGGGTCAACAGAGTCGCTCCCCGGTAGCGCTCGAAATCCGTGCCTTTGGGATCCACCAGTACCGGCACCCCGGCCCGGCGCGCCAGCGCAATCAGGCCCTGACAGTCACGCAGCGCCCCCTTGGCGTAATCGGAGAGCACCAGAGCGCCGCAATCACGCAGCCCCTGCTCCACCTCGGCGGCGAACGGAGCCGGATCCTCGTCCTGGAACGATTCCTCAAAATCCAGCCTCAACAGCTGCTGCTGACGACTCACCACCCGCAGTTTGGTGATGGTGGGCAGCCCGGGGATCTTCTGGAAACGGCTGGTGACCTCGGCCGCGCTGAGTCTCTCCTCGAGCAGACGGGCGGCCTCGTCATCCCCGGTGACTCCCACCAGGGAGGCTTTGGCGCCCAGCGCGGCCATGTTCAGAGCCACGTTGGCGGCCCCGCCGGGACGGTCCTCGATGTCCGTGACCCGCACCACCGGCACCGGTGCTTCCGGCGAGATGCGCCCGGTGGGCCCATGCCAGTAGCGATCCAGCATGACATCACCGGCCACCAGCACCCGGGCCTGGCCAAAAGGGGGAATTCGCGGGTCGTGCATCACCGTCTCCTCAAGCGCCGACTCATAAATATCGGCGCAAGCCAATGTTTGCCGCGCAGTGTAGCATAGGACACTGTCGGCACCGCCGCCCCCGGCGTCACTGCCGACGGCCCGCCGGAGTGTGGTTTTTCCCCGGCGCGCTCAGTACACTTCCGACTCGCCGGTGAAGGCGGACAGAGCGTATCAACAGGTTTCTCCTTGACGGAGGACCGGGAGCGATCAACGGGATAAGCATCTATGACGGCATTGCGCCCTAACGTACTGGAAGGCCGGGGACTGCGGCTTTGGTTGACGGTTTCCTTCGCGGTGATGTTCACCGGACCCTTTTTGTTCCATTCCCGGGTCGCCCTTCTCAACGTGGTGGACGTGCTGTTCTTTCTGCCGTCACTGACCCTGTTGACCCGGGCCGTGGTCAGCGGTGATCGCCGCCTGTTGCTGTCCCCCTGGCTGGTGCCGCTGTACGCCCTGCTCGGCTGGTTGCTGCTAACCATGGCCTGGGCGGATAACGCCAATACCTCCCGCACCGTACGCGGCGTGGTGGAGATCATCACGCTGGTGGGCATTCTGCGCTGGCTGCATCTGTACTACCGGCACACGCTCAAACAGGCGCTGACCAACGCCGCGCTCACCTCCACCGTGCTGCTGGTGGTGATCATGATCAGCTACTACACCACCCAACCCCTGGGCAGCCCGCTATTCGGCGAATCCGTGCGTTTGATTTTCGATCTGCCGCAGCCCGGTCCACTGCTGACCACCATGGCCCTGGTGACGCCCTGCTTCATCCTGCTGGCCCAGGCCGTGGAGGAAGGCATCAATGCCAAAGGCGGACGCCGCGCCGCCGGCGCCCTGGTGGGATTCGGCTTCCTGCTGCTGGTGCAATGGCATACCGGCATCATGTTGCTGGTAGCGGCGCTCAGTTGGGTGCTGCTGCGCGCGGAACAACGGATACTCGGCATGCTCGCCGCCGCGGTGGCCTTGTATCTGTCCCTGGATTTCCAGGTACTCGGCAACATGAGCCAGTACTTCACCCATCCTTTCTTCGGCAACGGTCTCAGCCAGGAAACCGGGGAGTCGTTGCTGGTGGGCGTGGACGACGCCCTGCGCATCATTCCGCATCCGGATAATGTGCTGCTGGCGGTAATCCACTCCTCCGGGCTGGTGGGTCTGATTCTGTTCATCGCCGCCTGGGCGGTGCCCGCCTGGCGCCTGCCGGACGGCGAGCAGAACCTGCGCGAAGGGGCCATCTTCCTGATCGCCGTGGTACCGGGTCTGCTCGCCATGCTGTCGGTGGGCGCCTATCTATTGGTGCCGTTCCATCCCAGTTGGATGAGCCTGTGGATGCCGCTGGCTTTGATGCTGGCCAGCCTCAGCACCCGCGACACCATCCGCCCGCCAGTGCGGCACCCGCAACCCCAGCCGCAGTAACCGCACCATGGCTAAACGTCGACAACGACCCACGGATCCCCGCGACCCGCGCCTTTGGCCCACACGTGTGGGCCTGGCCCTGTTCTGGCTGACCGGCCAGTTACCCTGGGACCTGCTGCTGGCGCTGGGGCGCGGCATCGGGCATCTGGGTTGGTGGCTGGCCAGGAAGCGGCGGCATATCGCCCTGACCAATCTGCGTCTGTGCTTCCCCGAACTCTCCGACACCGAGCGGGAAGCGCTGGCCCGGAAAGTGATGGTCAGCACCGGCGAGGCATTGATGGAGATGGCGGGCAGCTTCCACAACCGCCGCATCGACCTGGGCCAGCGGCTCTCGGTCACTGGCCTGGAGCACCTGGAAGCCGCTCGAGAGCGTGGCCAGGGGGTCCTGCTGCTAGGTATGCACTTCAATTCCATCGACGTCGGCAGCCGCCTGCTCGGCAAGTTCTTTACCTTCAGCGTGGTGTATCGACCCAACGACAACCCCTTGCTGGATCACCTGATCACCGAAGGCCGCGGCACCTGGCTCAAACACTCAGTGGACCGCCGTGACTTGCGGCAAACAGTACGGCTGCTGCGCCAGGGCGAAGTGGTGTGGTATGCCCCGGACCAGGACTACGGCACCGAACATGCCGTGTACGTGCCGTTCTTTGGTGTCCCCGCGGCCACCATCACCTCCACCAGCCGTATCGCCCGCATGGGCAAAGCGGCGGTGATCCCCTGTGCCCATTACCGCCTGCCTGGCGGGCGCTATAAGATCGAATTCGGTGAACCGCTAACCGACTTCCCCAGCGGCGATGACGAAGCCGACACCGCTCTGATCAACCGCACCATCGAGCACTACGTGCGCAAGCATCCCGAGCAGTATTTGTGGGTGCATAAGCGCTTCAAGCATCAGCCCGAGGGGCGGCGCTCGCCGTATTGAACGCGCTTCTCGAACACCAGCACCAGGTCGGAACCGCCGGTGTCGAAGCGTTGTATCAGACGATAACGTTGTTCCAACTTGTCCCTGGTGGTCACTTCCTCATCGCGGTCGACCATCAATACCTGCCAGCGGCTATCAACCTGCTCAGGGGGGCGGATTTTATCCGAATGACCACGAAAATAGGGCCGGCCGAAATAAAAGTTCACCTGCCCGTTGTTGATGTAGACCCGTTCATCACCCGGCAGATTCTCTCGAGCCCATTCACCCGCCTGACGAATCGCCAGCTTTTCCGGCCCACGGGTGGATATAGCGCCAGACAGCCCCTGTAGCAGTATCAGGAAGATCAGCATTCCCCAAACCCAGCCTCTCACCCGGTGTTCGGTGAGACGCATCATGCCTACGTACAGGAACGGTAGCAGGCACACCATTAACGGCACGAGATAGCGGGTGGACAAGTAGTAGTGGCGCCAAAGAAACACCACCACCACGGCCAGCCAGGTCAAAGCCAGAGCGCCATAGACCCGCAGCTCACCATCAAACCGCAGCGGCCCGTAGCGTCGCGCCAGAATCGCGGGCAACATCATCGCCAACAGATAATGCAACAGCTTGATCGGAATCAGTATCAGCAGCCCGAACAGCAGCACTTGCGCCCCGTAATCCTTGGAGTACTGATTCAGCACCGCATCGGCCAAAGCCTCCCCGGAGCGTAGAAAACCCTCATGGATCAACGCCGGATTGATGGTATTCAGATAGCCCCATAGCCGCTGACTCAGGCCACCACTATCCCCCAGCAGCACGCCCACCCCCAGCACGCCGATCACTATCGGAACCACGAACAAACGCAGCCTCTCCCGCCAGCGATAACCGCGCTCGAACAGCGACAACAGAAACAAAGGGACCAGGATGATTCCCGTTTCCAGTCGAAACAGAGCCCCCATGAACACGGCCAGAAAAAAGCAAATTGCCCAGGACCAGGCCCGGCTCCGCGAATAGCGCAGGTACAACCATATTGACAGCAGCATGAAGAACCAGGCGGGCCAGTCCCTCAACGCATCCGGCCGGTATTCGTTGAAAGCCGCGAACGAAAGCGCCGTCAGCACCGCCCACCAGATGCTCTTTTCCGGGGTCAATCGATGCAGAAGAAGCACCAGCATCCAGGAAGCCAGCGCGGCGGACACCACACTGACTCCGTAGGCGACGTGCAACATGGAAACCGGCAGTACCGCCTCCAGAACGGCCATAAAGGCTGAGTAGAACGGCCAGTCGAAAAGGGCGAGAGCCTGATCCAGGCGCCCGTCACCGATCAATTCGGCTACATGGATGTAGAGCATGCCGTCGCGATCCAGGATCGGTGAATAGTGAATAGCCACCAGCGAAAGCATCACACTGCCGAGCAAGGTCACTATCAGCGCTGACCCGTGGGACCGCGCGGGCCGCTGCGCCACGGCGCTTTCATCCATGTTCATCCTGCCTTATCCATTATTTAATCCGGAAGGGAGAAGCCCGATGGCGGGCATGATCACCAACACAATTGCGCTGATCCATCGGCTTGGGCAGACTTGCCCGCACCAATGATGCGTGACCACCAATCCCCGTTCAAGCGCCTGTGTACACTTGGAAATTCAGCAGGCGTCGAGGGTGGCCATTCAAGCTTTTGCATTTTCACCACCGTGGTAGGGACTGCCTTGGATTCTTTCCGCACCGACATCAACGGCCTGAGGGCTTGGGCCGTACTGCTTGTGATCCTGTTTCATTTCCAGGTTCCCGGGTTCCAATCCGGCTTTCTCGGTGTGGACGTGTTCTTCGTCATTTCCGGCTTCCTCATGGCCTCCATCCTCTATCGCGGTCTGGCCAAGAGCACGCTCTCTCTGCCCGCTTTCTACGCCTCGCGGATGAAAAGAATCTATCCGGCCCTGATTGCCGTCTGCGCCGCCAGTCTGGTGCTGGGATGGTATTTGCTGATGCCTCGCGACTATATGGCACTGGGCGCCCATGTTCGAGAGAGCCTGCTATTTTCATCCAATTACCGCTACTTGTCCGAGGCCGGCTATTTCGATGCCGCTTCCGAAAGCAAATGGCTGTTGCACACCTGGTCGCTGTCGGTGGAGTGGCAGTTCTACCTACTGTATCCGTTGCTGGCGATGCTGCTCTATCGGTTAACCCGGCATCATCGCACCTTACTCGTCGGAACCCTGCTGATCGCGGCGCTGTCCCTGGCCTGGGATATCCACACGATCCAGGTCGCCCCGGACCGGGCTTTCTATGGTTTTCCCGGCCGCGCCTGGGAAATGCTGCTGGGCGCCGCGGCCTTCCATCTCGCTCAGCTGTGGCGGCCGGAGCGTCGCGTTGGTCTGGCACTGCACCTGGGTGGACTGGCTTCGATAGCGGTGGCAGCCTGTCTGGTCACGCCGGCGTCCTGGCCCGGCCTGTGGGCGCTATTGCCAACGGCCGGCGCCGCCGCTCTGATTCTCGGGAACAGCCACTCACCGCTGACGGCAGGCCGGTTCTGGAACTGGTGCGGTGAGCGCTCCTATTCCATTTACCTCTGGCACTGGCCGGTGGTGGTTCTACTGCACTATTTTCTGATCGCTACGAATCCCCTGTGGGTGGTTGCCGGCCTGGCCGCATCCGCGCTGCTCGCTGAGTTATCCTACCGCCTCATCGAGCAACCCTGCCGTGGCCGAATGGCGCGATTCAGTTCCTGGCGCACCATCGGCACGGTCTTCACCGTGGCGGTTCTGCTCGCCGGGCTAGGACAAACCGTGCGCCGCTCCGGCATTCCCGAGCGCCTTCCCGATGAGGTGATCCATCTGGCGGACGAGGCACGCCTCTCCAATCCACGGCAGGACGAGTGCCTGGATCACGACAGCGAATGCGTCTATGGCAGCGGCCCGGTGGGGTTGATTCTGATCGGCGACAGCCACGCTGATGCGGTGGTCAACGCGATGCAAAGCGCTCTTGAGCCTCGGGTCGGCGGCATTCTGTTCAAAGGCGAGTCCGACTGCATCCCCCTGCCCGGACTTCAGGGCAACGAGCCCGATGATCGCGAGTGCGAACAGCTCGCCGCCGGCATCCCTGATCTGCTGGCACAATACCCCGGATTACCCGTGTTAGTGGTATCCCACTGGGCCGCCTACGCCAATTACGGCGTGGTGGAACCGGACCGGGAGGCGCATTTCTTCGTCCCCGGAGGCGCCAGGCACTTCAGCGAGCGCTGGTTCCAGGAATTTGATAACTGGTACCTCACGTCGCTATGCCGAATCAGCCAGACCCACCCCCTGTGGATCATGCGTCCAACACCGGTGATGCCGGTGGACGTTGCCAGCGTGATGGGCCGCGAAGCTCTGGTAAACCGGGATATTGATCTGTCTCTGCCGCGCCACCAATACGATCTCGACACCGCCTATATCCGGGACTTGCAGGATCAGGCTGCTCGCCAGTGCGGCATCCGCATCCTCGACCCCATCGCCACCTTATGCGATGAACAGCATTGTGTCGCTGAAACCTCCAATGGCCTGCCCATTTACCGGGATGACAACCACTTCACCGAGTATGGCAACCGGCTGTTGATTCCGATGTTCCAATCCATGGTGCTACCCGGGGTTACCGAAGATCATGTCGGCGCTCGTTGAACGGGAAGGTTGCGGCACAACAACCCTCTACGGCAGACTTGCCCGATAACCCGGGGCTCCCTGAGTCTCCGGACTTTTTTGCGTACGAGAATTGGCGTTGAACGACATAGTCTATTTTTCGAAGATGTTCCAGGCAGTGCCGCATCTGGCACAGATCGCCAGGGTTCTGCCGGGAACCTTCGTTTCCAATCGCTCATCCACCCTCAAGGTGGTGCGGCGGCAGTATCCTCAACTACAGAGCGCCCGCTACCTGAAGCATCTCGGCCCCCTTGGCAAAGGCAATCGCAAGCTCAGCGGCGCCGATGTTATCGTCACGGGTTCTCCTTACCGGGAGTTTCTGCAACCTTACGCCGCTCGCAAGTGCACCGTCTTTCACGGCACTTACATGTTCCTCAGCCGGGAAGCCCTGCAGGCCAACACACATTTTGATCTGCTTTGCATCATTGGTCCGCGCATGCAGCAAATGGTGGAACGCTTCGCCGATGACATTCCGGTGAAAGCGGTACGCACCGGCTTTCTGCCATTCTGCGAATTTCCCCAACGGACCGAAGCCCATCGCCACGAAGTGCTCACGGAAATGGGCCTCGACCCATCACAACCCACCGTGGTCTACACACCCAGCCGCCGGGGCATCGGTTCCTGGGACCAGGCCGTGGAGGCGCTGCTGGATACCCTCGCCACACATTACAATCTGGTGCTGCGACCCCATCCAAGCCAGGGCGTGACACCGCGCTCCAGGGATCACGCGTTGTTCCGCAAGCTCGCGGCCCGTATCGAAGCGCGACCGCACTGCGTACTGGACTTGTCCCGCTTTGCACTATCCACAGTGTTGTCGGTGGCGGATCTGGTGATCTCCGACGCCAATTCGCCGGCGGAGGAATCGTTGTTCTATGACGTGCCGCAGTTGTTCGTGGAAACCGACACGTTTTCCCGCGACACTCTGGCCCGGCAAGGGGAACGGGAAGGCATGCACGCCGACGACATGGCACGGTTGCTGGCCATCTATGATTGTGGCCCCAGCGTCCACTTCGGCGGCCAGCACCAAGGGCCCCATGATTTCAACGCGACGGTGGAAGACG
Source organism: Alcanivorax sp. 24 (assembly GCF_004360225.1). Taxonomy (GTDB): domain Bacteria; phylum Pseudomonadota; class Gammaproteobacteria; order Pseudomonadales; family Alcanivoracaceae; genus Alloalcanivorax; species Alloalcanivorax xiamenensis. The sequence goes on along the minus strand of NZ_SNUA01000006.1, from coordinate 107,419 downwards.
CGCTGGCCCGGGCGGCACAACATCGCTCCGCCCGCGAGCACTACTTTTCCTGGGTATTCGGTGAGCGCGACCGGCAGGCCAACCAGAGAGTAGCGGCGGCAATCCGCCAACATCTGCTGTAGTCACGATCAGACGGCGCCTCCATCAACGGGGCGCCAGATCCTCCCAGCGTACCGGGGTATTGCGGCACACATCCCGCGCCAGCGTGGCACCCACCACCTGGTCCTGGTACTTCGGCGCCAGCCCGAACCCCGGCCGCACACTGCGCACATTCGCGGCCGACACCACCTCGCCCGCCTTCAGATCACTGACAAAATACAGCGAACGACGGAACTGGGCGTTGCCCTGCTCACTGGATTTTCGTCCGTAATCCACCTCCCCCAACGCCCGCCAGGCGGTCTTGCTGTCCCGGCACAGCGCCGCCAGCTCCGGCGGTTCCAGGGAGAAGCTGTCGTCCGGTCCACCGCCACGGCGATCCAGGGTAAAGTGTTTCTCGATCAGCGCCGCGCCAAGAACCACGCTGGCAATGGCGGTGGTATTGTCCAGAGTATGGTCGGACAAACCGGTGACGACACCGAAACGCTCGGCCATGTCCACCAGCGTTCGCAGGTTATAGTCCTCCGCCGGGGCCGGATACCCGCTGACACAATGCAGAATGGCCAGGGAGGTACAGCCCCCTTCCCGCGCCGCTTCAATGGCCTCACCGATTTCCTCCGCATCGGCCATACCGGTGGAAATAATCATCGGTTTTCCGGTAGCGGCCACATAGCGGATCAACGGCAGGTCCACCGCCTCGAACGAAGCAATTTTATATGCCGGGGCGTTGAGATCCTCCAGCAGGTCCACCGCGGTGGTATCAAACGGCGAACTGAACAGAGTGATGCCCCGCTGGCGCGCATGCTCGAATAACGGCTTGTGCCATTCCCATGGCATATGCGCTTCTTGATAGAGCTGATACAGCGTCTTGCCATCCCAAAGCCCGCCATGGATCTGGAAGTCCTCGCCGTCGCTGTCCAGGGTAATGGTGTCAGGACGGTAGGTCTGCAATTTCACCGCATCGGCACCGGCCTGTTTGGCCTCGTCGATAATGCGTAACGCGGTCTCCAGCCGGCCATTATGGTTGGCGGACAGCTCAGCGATCACATAGGGCGGCTGGTGCCGGGCAATCTCCCGGCCATCAATAATAAGGGAAGGGTATCCGCTCATGACGCCTGACCTCCTGGGATTGGCCACTCGGTGGCCAGTATTCCGAAGCAATATACCGAGTGGTACTGTTCACCATCAAAATGCTGGTCGCGCAGCACCCCTTCGTCCTCGAATCCGAGGGCGCGATGCAACGCGATGGAGCGCGCGTTAAAGGCCAGTGCCTGGCCACACACCTTGTGCAGAGCCAAAGGTCCGAAAGCGTGCGACAGTGCCGCCCGCCCCAGCCTGCGGCCGCTGCCGCGCGGCGCCTCCGGGGTCAGATAAAACCCCCAATCGACCACGCCGCCGTTACCGGCTCGTTTGAACTGAACGAATCCCAGCGGTACCCGGCCGCTTTCCACAATGCACAGGTGGTGGCCAGTGTCGGCGGAGACCCGTTCAAACCAGGCACTGTGTTCCGCCAACGTGATCTCATGGGACTGGTACATGTAGCGGCGAACGTCGGGATGGTTACGCCAGCGTAACACCGCCGGCAGGTCCTCGGTGGTCACCGCCCGGACGATTTCGTTTGCCTTTGTCTCGCTCATGGTCCCGATTTCTCCGAGGTGGGGCCGACCATGTGCTGCGCCACCCGTTCGGCTCCCAGCCCATCGCACAACGCTGACGCCGCACGTGCCATTCTCAACATGCCAACAGGATCGTCCAGTGCCGGCAAATCGATCCGCAACGGCCGCTCGGTGACGTCACCAATAATCATCGCCGCACCGGCCTCCACCAACGCCCTGGCACCGGGCCTCTGATTGTCCGCCAGCACCACCATCCAGGTCGGCAGCCCCAGGCAACATCGCTCCCAGGCCGAACCGCCAGCGGCGCCGATGGCCAGATCAGCCTCACACAGGCGCCGGGCCATATCGGTGACATTCACCTCAACGGAGCACTCGAACGGCACCGTGCTCGCTCGCTCACGCACTTCCACCAGGCCCGGCGCGGAGGCACCCATGACCACGTCCACTTTGATGGAGGCAGGTAGCGGTGCCGTCGACAACGTGGCCAGCACCGCCGAGGTCACGTTGTCCGGATCGGTGCCACCCAGGCTTACCAGAATGCGTTCCGGCAATCCCGCGTCACGACGAGCCAGCGCGAGTTGCCGCCACTGGGCAAATTCCGGCCGCAACAGCGCGAAACGGGGCCCGATTAACGGCGTCGCCGGAGTCGGCAGCAGATCGTGGTAGTCCTCGACGCGACGCCCCAGATTCTGATCCAGCAGCACATCCACGTCATGGCGGCGATCGGCCAGATCGTCTATCGCCAGAATCGCACCAACCCGATCCCGCAATGCCCCTTCCCACCGCTGATCCAGGGCATAATGATCCACCACCAGCCAGTCTACTTCGAGACCGGCCAGAGCCGCGGCACAATCCCGTGCGTCCTCGTCGGCGGGCACTCCCAGCCAGGCCGCATGAGCCGGCGCGCCAGGCGCGGGAACAACATCACCGGTGGGCGCAGGCAGCAGAGTCAGCCGGTGGCCGGCCTGCTGGATGCGCGCCCCCAGGTGGCCCGGCAAATCACGGCACAGGAAATGTATCTCCGCGCCGTGACGCTGAAGGGCCGCCGCCAGGGTCAGACAGCGCATCACATGACCACTGCCGATACGCAGCGACGCATCCGCGCGAAACACCACGGACAGCGCGGTCATGACGGGTCGGGCTCGCTTTGCAGCACCTGAAACAACGCTTCCGCGCGACGCCAGTCTTCCAGAGTATCAATATCCTGAACGCGGTGGCGGGGCAGCCTCACCGCCACCGACTCCGGCGTGAAAATCGCCCTTCCATCAAGCCATGCCCGCGCCCTGCCCCAATAAAACTGACCGGCATCGTGGAAGGCTTCTTCCAAATCCTGGGAGCGGGTATTGGCGTGAGCCGGTTCAAACATGCTGACGCGCTGCCGTGGATCCAGACGCAGAGCGCGCTGGATCGGAAAGGCGAAAGTGGTTACGGGAAACGCGTAGTCACCGCCACCGGCTCGCAGCGCCTCCAAGGCGGCAAGGATATCCCCGGCACGAACAAAAGGTGCGGTGGCATACAAACAGCACACCTCGGATACGGAAACGCCCTGTTGCCGAAGCCATGCCACCGCGTGGGCGATCACCGGCACCGTCGGAGTGTGATCGTCCGCCAGTTCGGCGGGGCGCCGGAACGGCACTTCCGCGCCTTCCGCCAAGGCGACCGCCGCCACCGCGTCGTCATCGGTGGACACCAGAATGCGGTCAAAACAGTCCGCCTCGCGGGCCGCCTGGATCGACCAGGCGATCATCGGGCGGCCGCAGAACGGCTTGATGTTCTTATGCGGGATTCGCTTGCTGCCGCCCCGCGCTGGGATGACGGCAACCCGCACCGGCGCCGTCGTCATGCTCTGACCACCTCCGCCACCGCCTCACAGACCTGCTCCTGCTGCGCTTCGGTCAGTGTCGGAAACAGTGGCAGACTGATGGCCTCACGGTAATAGGCTTCCGCTTCAGGGAAATCGCCATCGGCGAAGCCAAAGCGCCGGTAGTAAGGTTGGGTATGCACGGGAATATAGTGAAGGTTAACGCCGACGCCACGCTCACGGAGTGATTCGAAAGCACGAGCATGCTTTTCCTTACCGCATCGCGGTAACCGGATCACGTACAGATGGCGTCCGGAATAGCTGTCCGGATGCTGCCAGGGCGTGGTCAGCGGCAGCCCCGCCAGGCGCTCATCATAACGATGCGCCAGCTCATTGCGGCGGGTCACATACTGATCCAGCCGGGCCACCTGACTCAACCCCAATGCTGCCTGCATTTCGGTCATGCGGTAATTGAAGCCCAGCTCGATCTGCTGGTAATACCAGCCGCCGTCCGGCTCCCGGTCCATCAGCGCCGGATCACGGGTGATGCCGTGGCTACGCAACAGTGCCATGCGCTCCGCCAGCGCCCCGTCCCGTGTCATCGCCAGCCCGCCTTCCGCGGTAGTAACGATTTTTACCGGATGAAAACTGAAGACGGTGATATCACTATAACGACCGCAACCAATAGGTTCGTTCCGATAACGACCGCCGATGGCGTGGGAAGCATCCTCAATCACACGGAAGCCGTACTTGTCGGCCAACGCACCGATCGACGCCATGTCACAGGGCTGGCCGCACAAATGCACCGGCACCACCACTTTCGGCAGGCGGCCGTTCTTTTCCGCCTCGATCAGTTTGCGCTCCAATGCCCGCGGGCAAAGATTGTAGGTGCGTGGATCGATGTCGACGAAGTCCACGCTGGCGCCACAGTAGAGACCACAGTTGGCGGAAGCCACGAAGGTGATCGGCGTGGTCCAGAGCCAGTCCCCAGGCCCCAGATCCAGCGCCAGGCATGCCAGATGCAATGCCGAAGTCGCGCTGTTCACCGCCACTCCATAGCCACCGCCGCAGTGCGCGGCCACCGCCTGTTCAAACGCCGGCACCTTGGGGCCCTGGGTAAGAAAGTCCGACTGCAGCACCTCGAGCACCGCGTCGATGTCCTCCCGGGTAATGTCCTGACGGCCGTAGGGAATCATCAAGCGTCCGCGCGTCGGTTGAAGTCCAGGATCTCGTCATGATCCAGAAAATGCTCATTGATACCGGAGTTGTACTCGAAGCCTTGTGGGACCGGCGCCCCTTTTTCTCCCAGGCCATTGACCTGGAAGTCGTTCTGGCTGGAGGTAAAAGTGATGGTTGGCTGGATCACGTAGTGATCCTCGAACTCCAGCGTCAAGTGAGAATCATCCGCCGGGCACATGATCTCATGCAGCTTTTCCCCGGGCCGGATACCGATGATGTCCTGCTTGACGCCCGGTGCCATGGCCTCGGCCAGATCGGTGATGCGCACGGACGGGATCTTCGGCACGAAGATTTCACCGCCATACATGCGCTCGAAATTCTTGAGTACGAAATCCACCCCTTCCTGCAAGGTGATCCAGAAGCGCGTCATGCGCTCGTCGGTGATGGGCAGGCTTTCCGCGCCTTCAGCGATTTTCTTGCGGAAGAACGGCACCACCGAGCCACGCGAACCAACCACATTGCCATAACGCACCACGGCGAAACGGGTCGGGTGACCACCGGCCATATTGTTGGCCGCCACGAACAGCTTGTCCGAAGCCAGCTTGGTGGCGCCGTACAGATTGATCGGATTGGCGGCCTTGTCGGTGGAAAGGGCAATGACCTTTTCCACATCATTGGCCAACGCGGCCTTGATCACGTTCTCGGCACCGTTGATGTTGGTTTTGATGCACTCCATCGGGTTGTACTCCGCCGCCGGCACCTGTTTCAGGGCGGCGGCATGGATCACGTAATCCACCCCACGCATGGCTTGTTCCATACGCGCCGCGTCGCGGACGTCACCGAGGAAATACCGCATGCAGGGCTGATTGAAGTCCTGCTGCATCTCATACTGTTTGAGCTCGTCCCGGGAGAACACGATGACACGTTTCGGCGTGTAGCGGCTCAGCAGCGTTTGCACGTATTTTTTACCGAACGAGCCGGTACCGCCGGTAATCAGAATGGATTTGTCGTTGAACATAGTTAACCCACTGAGTCGATCCATAGGATGTTGTTGAAAGCGACGTTCCCGGCCCTGCCCGCAGAGTGATCGACCGACCCCGTCCGTATGCCTTATTGTAACGGCTGGAGCGCCGCGGAATAACTCGATAATACCGCCGACAGCCTCAGTCGTGCTGATTCTGGAAATTCGCCGCCCAACGCTTGCGATCCCGAGCCACCAGCCTGGCGGTCTGGCCCTTCGACAATCCCAACTGCATGGCGTCCAGGTCGAGAATACACAGCCGCCCTTCGACCCACAGGAAATTGGTGGCCTTGAGGTCGCCGTGATTGAAATGCAGGGTTTCCATCAGGAAAAACAGCCGCGCCACCTGTTGGCGCGCGCGTGCCATCGCCTCGGAACCGCCGCCGGCCAGATCCTTCAGTGACGGCCCGGACACGTACTCACAGATAAAGTAAGCGGTATCCTGCAGCCCCATCACTCTGCGCTCAACGTAGCCTACCGCTGGCGGCGTATCCAGTCCGATCAGCTCCAGCCAGCGAGCGTTGCGCCAGGAGCGGGCGGCACGGCTGGGCTTGAATTGCTTGCGCAGCCGGTGACCGGCGCTTTTCACATTATAGCGTTTGATCACCCAGTCCCGGCCCTGCCAATGAACCCGGCAGACGGTGCTGCTGTTGCCGGGTTTGAGCATCTCGCCTTCCGCCATCAGGCGATCGATTCCCGCCTCCAGCAGCGCTTCGAACACCGCCCGCAGCGGCCGGCGGACCATACCCCGCAAGGATGAATGGCGCACCACCGCGAAATCGGTGCAATCCCGCTGCACTTTGCCGAGCGCATGCCGGTAGCGCCGCTGGCGTGCCCGACCCAACGCCGTTTCAAGCTCCGCAACGGACGGCGCCCCTTCACCATAGGCGGCCACCACCGGCGCCAGTTCACGGGTATCCACCGGGTAGAACTGTGCCAACAAAGCCGCCAGGTTGGCCAGGCGGTCGGCGGCCGGCACCTGCCCCGGCTCGAACAGACGCACGCTGCCGGCGTCCACCAGATAACATTGATCGCCATCGATCAGAAAGTTGCCAAGATGGACGTCATCCTGCACACAACCGGCGCGGTGAAGCTTTGCCAGGAACGCCACCAACAGTGCCGCCCATTGCTCTCCAGCATCGTTCCTGTAGGCCTGTTCATAGAGTCTGGCGGCATCGGTGCCGGATAAATGCTCCAGCACCAATACCCGCCCTCCGGCTACCGGTCCACTGTCGCCCACCAGCCGCGGCGCCGGAACGCCACGCTCAGCCAGAGCAACCAACCGCTCCGCCTCTTGTCTCGCGTCTCGCACCGATTTCGGGTGGTCAAAAAACACTTTGGCGATCACGGGACATTGATTCAGTACCGCCAGCGCGGTAAATCGCCGCTCTGGCAGAATGCGCAAGGCCCTTCGCAGCACCAATTCACCGAATTCGGTTACCACCGTGGCGGGCAAATCCGGCTCACGTCCGGCCTTGGAGAGCACATTAAGCGACAGGCTAAGGGGCTGGGGGTTATCCGGCATGGCGAGTCAGATATCCTTTCCCGGATGCTCGGCGAACGGCAGAGGAAACGCCGGCGTCTTCTCGAAGTAGCGCTGATAGATGCGCTCGCCCTCACGACGGCTGGCGTCCAGTAGCGGCGCCTTGTCGCCAAGCGCTTCCCGCAACGGCATGTCGGTGTAGATCCGCACGAAGCGCAGCACATCGCGCCGGGTCAATGAAAAACGGGCGGTGGAGAAATACAGACCGCCAAGATCCTTGACCCGCCAGCGGCGTGGCACCCGCCCTCGCACCTGGGAGCGATGCAGATCGATCAGATACAGCGGCGCGGTGGCGTCGTGCGCGGCCACGGCGTCCTTGGGCATCAGGAAGTGCCCCAGGTAGAAATCGCGGTGATTCACGCCAGCGTCGTGCATGCGCTTGGCGATCTCCGCCACGCGCCGAATCAACGCCCATTTGAAGGCCGCCGGCGGCGGATTCAGGCGCCAGGTTTCACCCAGTTCTTCCAGGCTCACGGTGTCCAGCAGTTCTTCGGTGACCAGGAAGCTTTGCCGTGATGCCGGGTTAAGGCCGCGTTCGCCATAACCGACGATGGTGAGCGTCTCCAGCCCGGCTTTCGCCACCCGGCGAATGGCACGCACTTCCGACATGGCGCCGAGAATCGGCAGCTTGGCCTGGGTCAGATTCTTGACGATTTCGCCCCAACCAATGCCTCCGTGGTACTTGAGGAAATAGTGGCCGCGCCCGGTCTGGAAACGCAGCGTGCGACGCCCTTCCCGTTCGCGAAATACGTCTCCCTGTTGGCGGGCGGCCTGCTCGAAAGGGTCCTTGCCGTGCCAGACCTCCGCCAGATCGTCACGCAGATACAGCGTCATGAAGACTTCCTTGGATGGCGTTCAATGGCGTCCACCGCGTGGCGCACCAGATCGTAGATATCCGCGCTCTCAGCGAACGCCCTGCCACGCTGACGCCACTGGTCCCTTGATGTGGCCATCAATGCCTGAACATCGGCGGCGGACGGTTCGGCACTGACCTTACCCATGTTCGCCCGCTCAATGTAGGGCGCGTAGCCGCAAGCCGGGGTGGTCAGCACCGGCAGGCCGGCCACCGCCGCTTCCAGCAATACCGTGCCGGTATTTTCCGCATAGGCGGGGTGGACCAGCAAGTCCGCGCTCCACAGCCATTCCGCCACGTTATCCTGACCGCCCATGAAGTGCACGCGGTCCTGTACCCCCAGCCGGCGGGCCTGGCGCAGGTAAGACGCCGGGTTATCGTCACCCACCACATACAACGGGATGTTCTCCGGTAAGTCCGGCAGCAACGCGATAGCGCGATCCAACCCCTTGGTGCGAAAACCGGAACCGACGAACAGCAGCATGGGCATGTCCTCCGCCAGTCCCAGCCCGGCCCGCAGGTGTTGACGGCGAGAGGCGTAGTCCTCCGGCAAAATCCGGTCACGGCGGATGCCCGGCGGCAGATCGACGAAGCGCTCGTCGGCGGTGCCGTAGTGATATTGGTACAAGGCTCGCTGGGGCGGCGAAATAGAAAGGATCCGGGTGCTGGCGTCGGCACCGAACACCGCGGCCTCCTTTGCCAGTTTGTCGCGGTAGCGGGAAAGCCAGCGCCGCACGCCCCGGTAACGGGCGGCCAGGCAGCCGTCGGCGGCATAATACCAATCCAGCCCCGGCATTTTGTTGAAGCCCACCACGCTGTCGAAGTCCCCGAGCCGGTCTTGCACCCGCCGGGCGAAGCGGTCATCACGAACATGGTTCATGCCGTCTCTCACCGGCAGGATTTCCACCTCCAGCCCCGGCTCCGGCTCACCGTGCCAGGCGCGGGTAAACACGGTGACCTCATGGCTTCGGGACTGCGCCTCCCGGGCGATGGCGAGCATGTCCCGCTGCAGGCCACCATAAGGAAAGTACTCGAACAGCGGAAAGGCCAGCTTCATGGATCCGTGACCTCCAACAGCCGCTGCCACACCCATTGTGGTTTGAGACTGCTGAAACAGGGGGGCTCCACCCCTTTGCCCAGGCTGCCCCGGTAGGTGCATTTTTCCTGTACACAGGGCGCGCAGGGAAATTCGGCGCCCAGCGACTGGGCGCGGCTGCCCCAGACGCCGGTCAATCGCGGGTCGGTGGGGCCGTACAGCGCCACTCCGGGCATGCCGGTGGCGGCGGCCAGATGAGCCAGTCCGGTGTCCACGGCGATGAAGGCATCCCAACCGAGGAAGTGTTCAGTCAGTGCCTCCAGCGACAGGCGCGGCAGCACTCGCGCGCCGGGCACGCCGCGAACCAGCCGTTCCGCCCGGCGTTTCTCGGTTTCATCGCCCCAGGGCAGATACACGCGGTGGCCGGCCTGATCGGCCCATTCCACCAGCTCACGCCAGAACGCTTCGGGGTAGTGTTTGGTGGGCCAGGTGGTGCCATGGCAAAACACCAGATCGGCGCCCGGGGTCAGTAGCGAGCGAGGCTCCTGTTGCCGGTGCAGACCGTAATCCGGCGCACTGTCCGGTGTGGTGTAGCCGAACACCCGGGCGAACAGTTCCCTCACCCGGCTGACCGCGTGCCCGCCACGGGGGATCGGCAAGGGATGATCCAGTACGCGGGCCGACAAGGCCTCCCGGGCGGAAGTGCGGTCAAGGCCGTACTTGGGGCCTCGCGCCAGCCGGGTCAGGAAAGCGCTCTTGATCAGCCCCTGGGCGTCGATCACCGCGTCGTACTCGGAAGCCTGAAGACGTGCTTTGAAACCGCCCCATTCACCGCTGCGGCGAGCCCTAAGGGGATGGCGGCGCCAGCGGCGCAGGGCGCAGGGCAGCACTTGCTCCACCGCCGGGTGTCGGCCCGCCAGGTCAGCAAAGGCTTCTTCCACCACCCAGTCCACGCGCAATCCCGGCACCACCGCCCGGGCGTCGGTCAACGCCGGCAGGGTGTGGATGACGTCCCCCATGGACGAGGTTTTGATCAGCAGAACGCGCATGTGCTTCCTGGTATTAGGGCCTGTTCTCACAGTCGCCCGCCATCATAACGGCTGCTTGGGGCCGGTTCATGCTCTTTACCGAAAAGATCGTGAACCTGGCGTCTGTTCATGCCCTTTAAGAAACCTGAAAAACACCCCGTCATCCCGGACTTGACCCGGGACCTCTGTTTACAGGGCACCTGGCTTGGTAGAGGGAGATGCCGGATCAAGTCCGGCATGACGTTTCAGGAGCCTCTCAGCGATAGCGCAGCTTCCGGGCCAACCAGCGGGCGAGAATTTTGCCATCCTCACTGAGATGACCGGTGTCCAGGTAATACTTGAGAAACCGGAGTTGATCGCGGCGACTGACATTCTTGCTGCGTCGCGCCAGGCTTTCCAGATCCCGGAACAAGTGCCGGAATCCGGTGAACAAATGGGTTTTCTCCAGATCGATGAAGCGGACGTCGAATCGCTCCAGCATCGGTCGCCAAGCCACGAATACATGCTTGGGGTAGAGATTGCGATGAGCAAAACCCCGCAGGTGCATGAAACGCAAGGTCCTGCCCACGTCTTCCAGCAAACGGCGGCGGCGCGCGAACGGCAACGCCGGGATATCAATCTGATCAAGACTCTGGAAACCGTCCAGCCCCAGACTCACCAGAACATAGTGTTCATCGCCATTGTCATCGACAAAGTGATCGAAAAACACCGGCCGCGCCACCGGCACACCCTTTTTCAAGCAGGCCGATAGCGCTCTGAACTCCGTTTCCAGGGTGGCCCGTCCGCGCAGTGGATGGCGCGGAGACCGTCGGCGCTGATTGCGCTGGCATTTGACATAGAGGCTGTGGGCCGCGCCCGTGCCGTCGTCCATTTCCAGACGATAGACGTGCATGCTGCCGCCATAGCGCAGATTGGGCTCATCCACCAACTGCTTGCCGGACAACGCCAGCCAGGCGGCGGCGTGATTCAAACCCCGGCTGATCAGCGCCGGACGCCAATCCGGATCGATGTATTTACGCGGCACACGCACACTTAATCCTCCCTGACGGCCAGGTCCCGCAAAGCGGAAATCACCCTGGCCGGCTCCAATTGGCGCAAGCAATTGAGATGCCCCAGGGGGCATTCACGCTGAAAACAGGGACTGCAATCCAATCCCAGACGCACCACCCGCACCGCCGAGCCCAGCGGCGGGGTGAAATCCGGAGAAGTGGAGCCGTAAACCGCCACCAGCGGACGGCCAAGAGCGGCGGCGATGTGCATCAGTCCCGAATCGTTGCTGACCACGGCATCAGTAGCGGACAGCAAATCCACCGCCTGTTCCAGGCTGGTGCTGCCGGCCAGCAGTTGTACCGACGACCGCTGCGCCCCGGGCAGCGCATCGCGAATGGCTTCCGCCACGGGCAGATCCTTGCCGGATCCGAAAATCCAGACCTGGCCGCCGCGGGTGCTGATCCAGTCCCGCGCGACCTCGGCGTAGTGGTATTCCGGCCAGCGCTTGGCCGGGCCGAACTCCGCCCCGGGACAAAGCCCGAGCACCGGCACATCCCGATTCAAACCGTGGGCCCGCAGTGCCTGCTCCAGGCTGTCCTCACTAACCACCAGATGCGGCGGGGTGATCGTCTCAAGCAGCGGCGGTGCGGCTTGAGAGGGCAACGCCAGGGCAACGAAACGCTGCACCATCAAGGGATAACGCTGCTTATCGAGTACCCGGACGTCGTTGAGCAGGCCATAGCGCATCTCGCCACGCCACCCCGTGCGTACCGGCACCCGGGCCCAAAAGGGCACCAACGCGGATTTCAGAGAGTTGGGTAAAACGAAGCATTGATCGTAGCGGCCACGCAGGGAGCGACCCAGCTTCCGGCGGGCAGCCAGCTTCAGATCGCCATGGTCGAACGGCAAATCGAGGGGGGCACGCACTTCCGGCATGCGCGATAACAAGGGTCGGCACCAGGCGGGCGCCAGAACATCGATGGCGCAGTCCTGCCGCCGCTGTAACTCGGCGAACAGGGTCTGCGCCATCACCATGTCGCCCACCCACGAGGGGCCGACGACAAGGATACGCTGGGATTCGGACATCAGGCGTCAGGCGTCCGTCTTCGCGTCTCAGACCGCGAAGGTCAGCCAGTCGCGGTACTCGTCCAGCTTGCCGCGCACCAGATCGAAATACACCGCCTGCAGTTGCTCGGTGATCGGCCCCCGCTTGCCTTCGCCGATGATACGGCCGTCCAGCTCACGGATCGGCGTCACTTCCGCCGCGGTACCGGTGAAGAACGCTTCGTCGGCGATGTAGAACTCGTCTCGGGTGAGACGCTTCTCACGCACCTTGTAGCCCCGCTCCTCGGCCAGTTGAATGATGGTCTTGCGGGTGATGCCGTCCAGACAGGAGGTCAGTTCCGGGGTGTACAACACCTTGTCACGGATCAGGAACACGTTCTCGCCGGAGCCTTCGGCCACATAACCTTCGTTATCCAGCAGCAGCGCTTCATCGGCACCACCGGAGAGGGCTTCGTTCAGCGCCAGCATGGAGTTCATGTAGCTGCCGGAAGACTTCGCCTTGCACATGGTGATGTTCACATGGTGGCGGGTGTAGCTGGAGGTCCGCACCTTGATACCCAGCTCCAGGGCTTCCGGAGACATGTACGACGGCCATTCCCAGGCGGCCACGGCCACATGCACGTTAAGGCCGGCGGCGCGCAGCCCCATGCCTTCGCTTCCATAGAACACCAGCGGACGCAGGTAGGCGTGGGGAAGTTTGTTTTCCCGGACCACGTCGATTTGCGCCTGGTTGATCACATCCTTGGCGTACGGCACCTTCATGTTAAGAATATGCGCACTGTTGAAGAGCCGGTCCGTGTGCTCCCGCAGGCGGAAGATAGCCGGGCCCTTGTCGGTCTCGTAGGCCCGCACGCCTTCGAACACGCCCATGCCGTAATGCAGGGAATGCGTCAGCACGTGCACCTTGGCATCGCGCCAGGGCACCAGTTTACCATCCAGCCAGATAACACCATCTCTATCAGCCATGGACATGGCGGTCATTCTCCCAGAACTATGACCCGTGGAAGCGTGCCTTGCCGGGCACGTCTATTCTTCGAGGTCGAACCATTGCTTCCAAATCGCACGAACCCCCTCCCGCAGATCGCGGAATTCGGCATCGTCGACGATGGATTTCTCTTTGCGCAGCGAGGCGCGATGAGCCGCTGACCGGTAGGCCAGGTAGGCTTCCCTTAACAATCCGGCGTCCTGCGCCGGCATCAGTTCCAGAGCGGCAAGCGTTTCCAGCAACCGCACGTTATCGGTGAAGCGGGTCAGTTCACCGTGGGAGGAGGCCCATCTGAGTACGCCATATTGCACCATAAATTCGATATCAACGATACCTCCAGGATCCTGCTTGAGGTGGAAACGGCCTTTCTCCCCCGATCCCAGGTGCGTCACCATGCGTTCGCGCATGGCCAGAACGTCATCGCGCAGGGTTTGAGGATCGCGCGGCTGACACAGCACCTGATGGCGAATCGCGTCGAACGCCTGACGCGCCCGATTACAACCGGCCACCACCCGGGCCCGCACCAGCGCCTGATGCTCCCAGGTCCAGGCATCCTGGGTCTGGTACTTCTCAAACGCGCTCATGGCGGACACCAGCAAGCCGGATTTGCCACTGGGACGCAACCGCATATCCACTTCATAAAGCTGGCCACTCATGGTGCGGGTGGACAGGATGTGGACAATGCGCTGCCCCAGGCGGGCATAAAACTGCTCGTTGGAGACCGGTTTGTCACCGTCGGTATTACCGCCGGGGGCGGCATCGTGCAGGAACACCAGGTCCAGATCCGAGTTATGGCCCAGCTCGATGCCGCCGAGCTTGCCGTAGCCCACCACCACGAAATCCGGATCGCAGGGCTGGCCGCTGTCCCGTGACGGCTTGCCATGGCGTTCCACCAACGGCTCCCAGGCCAGCATCACCACCTGATTGAGAATGCTCTCGGCCAGCCAGGTGAGATAATCACTCACCTTCATCAATGGCAGCACCTGGGTCACCTCGGACGCCGCCACCCGCAGCAGATGCGCCTGCTTGAAGTTCCTCAGCACCTCCATCTGCTGCTCGAGGTCATCCTCCGCCACTCTCAGCAACTGCTGGCGCAACTCATCGTCCAGTTCGGTCCGGGCCGGCGGCGAGTACAACGTACCCACGTCCAGCAACTCGTCCAGCAACACCGGGTGACGCGCCAGCCTTTCGGCGATCCAGGGGCTGGCCCCGGACAGTTTCACCAACTGGGTCAGGGCGCCGGGATTTTCCACCAGCAGCGCGATATAGGCGCTGCGCCGCAGCACCGCTTCGATAAAAGCCACCAGCCGTGCCGCGGTAACCGCGCCATGCCCCTGATAGCCCAGGCCCTCCAGCAACAACGGCATCAACCGGTCGAGACGCTCGCGCCCGATACGCTGCATGTTCTCCACCGCCCGGCTCTCGCGCAGTGCATGGACCTGCTCGTAGACCTGCTCCGCCTCCTGGATACCCATGTTTGACAGCACCGTAACGGCCGCCTCCGGCTCCAGTCGTCCCAGCCAGACATCCACCAGTTCCTGATCGCCCTGGCGCTCATCGGACTCCTGCTCGGGATCCGCGATCACCTGGCTGAAGTGGAAACGCACCCGCTCCCGGTGGCGGCGCAAACCGCGTTCGAATACGCGCCGTGAAGAGAACCCCATGGCAAAGGTCAGCCGCTCCCAACCCACCTCGTCATCAGGCAGACGCTGGGTTTGCCGGTCCGCCACCGCCTGCAGCCGGTGTTCCACATCGCGCAGGAACACGTAGGCGTCCCGCAATTCCTCCACCACATCCTCCGGCAGCAGCCCCTGCTCGAGCAGCAGCGGCAGAACCTGAATCAGGTTGGGCTGACGCAGCGCCGGCAACTGGCCGCCCCGGATCAGTTGGAAGGCCTGAACGATGAACTCCACTTCACGAATGCCGCCGGCGCCGAGCTTGACATCCGCCTGCATCCCCTTGCGGTTCACTTCCCGCTCGATCAGGGATTTCATCTCGCGCAGCGACTGGAACGCGCCGTAATCGATGTAACGGCGATAGACAAAGGGATTGAGCCGCTCCACCAGGCGGGCGCCGGCCTCCAGGTCACCAGCCACCGGGCGCATCTTGATCAGCGCGTAGCGTTCCCATTCGCGGCCCTGGGTTTCGTAGTAGCTCTCCATGGCGTCGAAGCCCACCGCCAGCGCGCCGCTCTTGCCCCAGGGGCGCAGCCGCATGTCGACACGAAATACAAAGCCGTCGGCGGTGGTCTGGTCCAGTGCCTTGATCAACTGCTGGCCAAGACGCTGGAAAAACTGATGGTGGCTGAGTGCTCGCCGCTCGCCTTCCAGCTCGCCTTCGTGTTCATAGGCGAAGATCAGATCGATATCGGAGGAGAGGTTCAGTTCCCGCGCCCCCAGTTTGCCCATGGCGAACACCACCAGCGTCACTGGTTGCCCGTCCGGCCCGATCGGCGTGCCCTGACGGGCCCGGGCCCAATCGTAAAGCTGCTCCAGCGCGCAGGAAATCAGGGTATCGGCCAACAGGGAGAGGTCCGCCACGGTGCTGTGATAGTCGCCCTGCCCGGCCAGGTCCCGCCAGATGATGCGGGCCATATGGCGCTGACGCAGCCGCCGCAGCACCTGTTTCAACTCATCCTCGCCGGCGCAGGCAGCCACCGCCTGTTGCACCTGGATAACCAGGGACATCGCATCCAGGCGTTGATTCAGGGAGTGCTCAAGCAACCAGGGTCCCAGCTCACCGTCACGAATGAACTGTTCCGCCACGAAGTCGGAACCCGCCCAGACCTTGGGCAGATCGGCGCGCAGAGCATCAGGCAGGGTATGGCCCGCCTCCTGAAACCGTTGCCAATGCTGGCCAACCAGCTGAGCAAGGTCATCGGGCAGGCCGGAATAGTCCGGTTCTGTCATGGGTGGTATTGTCCACAGCCTCGGGAAACAAGGAAAGGCCCGGTCCGGGCTTTTCCGCTGGCACGCTGGCACGCTGGCACGCTGGCACGAAACACGCTAAACCCGAAGCCAGATCGCTGGCAAACAATAGCGAGCATGTTTGCGCACCCGCGATGACAGCCTTCCCAAACAATCCGCCCTCCCCGTCTCGCTACAGGGTCGGCAAGCATGGCGTGCTAGCGTGTTGCGTGTATGCGTGCTGCGTGTATGCGTGTCAGCCCAACAGCATATCCGGGGATGGCGTTACCCGCATCACTTCTTCCACCGTGGTGAAGCCGGCGGCCACTTTCCGGGCACCGCTGATACGCAAGGGTTTCATCCCCCCACGCACCGCCTCGCGGGTAAGTGATTCGAGGTCTCCGCCACGATTAACCAGGCTTTTTACCGGCGCCGCCAGCGGCATGGCCTCATACACCCCCATGCGCCCCAGGTAGCCGGTACCCCGGCACTCCAGACAGCCCACCGGCCGATACCAGGTTTCCGGCGGAGTCATCTTGAAGGGCCGCACCAGCTCCCGCCAGGACGCCGCGTCCACCGCTTGCGGTGCCTTGCAATGCGGACACAGGGTCCGCACCAGCCGCTGGGCCATGACCCCGGTGACGGCGGCGGTGATCAGATAAGGTGGCACGCCGAGATCGGTGAGTCGCACGATCGACGACGGCGCGTCATTGGTATGCAGGGTGGACAACACCAGGTGACCGGTCAGCGCCGCCTGGATCGCCATTTCCGCGGTGGCCAGGTCACGGATCTCCCCGATCATGATGATGTCCGGATCCTGCCGCAGCATCGCCCGCACCCCTTCGGCGAAGCCGACGTCGATATTCGCCTGCACCTGCATCTGGTTGAAACTGGGCTCCACCATTTCGATCGGATCCTCGATGGTGCAGACATTGACCTCGCTGGTCGCCAGTTGCTTGAGCGTGGAATACAACGTGGTGGTTTTGCCGGAACCGGTGGGCCCGGTGACGAAGACGATACCGTGGGTGTGGCCGGTCATGGCCCGCCAGGCCTGATGATCCTCCTGGCTGAATCCCATTTGCGCGAAGCTGCGCACCAGCACCTCCGGATCAAAGATACGCATCACCATCTTCTCACCGAAGGCGGTGGGCAACGTGGACAGGCGCAATTCCACCTCATTGCCATCCGGGCTTTTGGTCTTGAGCCGGCCGTCCTGGGGTTTGCGTTTTTCCGCCACGTTGAGCCGGGACAGGATCTTGAGGCGGCTGGTCACCGCCGCCATCACCGGCGCGGGCAGTTCATAGACGTCATGCAGAACGCCATCGATCCGGAACCGCATGCGGCCGGTGTCCCGGCGCGGCTCCAGATGAATGTCGCTGGCACGCTGGGAAAACGCGTATTGCAGGATCCAGTCGACAATATTGACGATGTGCTGATCATCGGCGTCCGGCCGCCCCCGGCCAACTTCCAGCAGTTGCTCGAAGTTGGCGATATCCGTGCCTCCCTGCCCCCCGGAACGACGGGCACCGGCGATGGAGCGGCTGAGATTGTAGAATTCGATGCGATAGCGGCGCAGCGCCTCCGGATTGGCCAGCACCACCCGCACGGTCCGATCCCCCAGCACCTGCTGCAGATCCTCGCGCCAATCCAGACGGAACGGCTGATCGCAGCCCACCACCACCGTCTCCGCCGACACTTCCAGGGCCAGAATGCCGTGGCGTTCCGCGAAGGCGTAGCTCATCACGTCGGTGACCCGGTCCACTTCCACCTTGAGCGGATCGATGTGATACAGGCTCAGACCGCCTTTTTCCGCCAGCCAGGCGGTGAGCGCATCGATATCAAGGAAGGCGTGCTCATTCTGACGATCGGCCAGCCGGTATTTCGCCACTACCTGTAGCGGATGCCAACCCTGCTCGCTGCTTTCCCGTGGCGTTGTGGAAATCACATTGTAGTCTTCCCGGGTCACGCGCTGCTCTTCGAGCAGTTCACGCATGACCCAGCGAACATCCAGCTCAAACGTCCGGGACGAATGAGCCGCGGTGGTGGCCCCGATCACTACTACCCCCAAAAACCTAATTTACAATTAAGAAAATACTATCACCTATCCCCGGAATAGGCAGCGGCGCTTTCCGGAACAGGCTCCGGCATTTCATGGAATAGGCAGCAGCGCCGCTATCCACTATACTCGCGCCCACTTCAGTGACGATTCCGTGACAGGGTTCCTATGTCCTTTGGCAGCTCCATCGCCGGCCTTTTTGGCCGATCGCCGATACGCCCCCTGCAAAAGCATTACGACACCGTGCACGATTGCGCTTTGGGCCTGGGCGATTTCTTCTCCGCGGTCCGCGACAATGACTGGGAACGCGCCCGCGAAGCCCGCCAGCGCATCGCCCAATTGGAAAACCAAGCCGACGAGCTGAAGAAAGAGTTCCGCCTCAACCTGCCCAAAAGCCTGTTCTTGCCGGTGCCCCGCTCCGATCTGCTGGAACTGGTCAGCGTGCAGGACAAGGTGGCCAACAAGGCCAAGGACATCGCCGGCCTCATGCTCGGCCGGCAAATGACGCTCCCTCCCAGCCTCGCCGATAGCATGACCGATTATCTGCAAGGCGCCATCGACACTTCCGCCCAGGCCAAGAAGGCCATCAATGAACTGGACGAACTGGTGGAAACCGGCTTCAGCGGCCGGGAAATCCGTCTGGTGGAAGAGCTCATCGAGGAACTGGATCGCCTGGAACGGGCCAACGACGACCAGCAGGTGCAGATCCGCGCCCGGCTGTTCAAATTGGAATCCGAACTGCCTCCGGTGGATGTGATGTTCCTGTACAAGATCATCGACTGGATCGGTGACCTGGCTGACCGCGCCCAAAAGGTCGGCGGCCATCTTCAATTGTTGCTTGCCCGCTAGGGTCCGGCAGACCAGCAGAGGTTCCCTATGGAGTGGATGCTCGAACACAGCACCCTGATGCTGCTCATTGCCGGCGGCGCCGGTTTCCTGATGGCCCTGGGCGTGGGCGCCAATGACGTCGCCAACGCCATGGGCACGTCGGTGGGGGCGCGGGCTCTCACCGTCAAACAGGCGGTTCTGATCGCCATCGTTTTCGAGTTCGCCGGGGCCTACCTGGCCGGCGGTGAGGTCACCGCCACCATCCGCAAGGGCATCATCGACGCCGAGGTTTTCAACCAGACCCCTCATTATCTGATCTACGGCATGCTCGCCGCATTACTGGCCGCCGGCATCTGGCTGGTGGTGGCTTCCTGGGCGGGCTGGCCGGTGTCGACCACCCATTCCATCGTCGGCGCCATTGTCGGCTTCGCCGCGGTCGGCGTCGGTATGGACGCGGTCCATTGGGGACAGGTGGGTTCCATCGTCGCCAGTTGGGTCACCTCGCCGCTGCTGGCGGGCTTTCTCTCTTTCGCCTTGATCAAGAGCGTGCAGAAACTGGTTCTCAACCATGACGACCCGTTCCAGCGGGCCAAGAAAGTGGTGCCGTTCTACATGTTCCTGGTGGGCTTCGTGATCACCAAGGTGACCCTGGTGAAAGGCCTCAAGCATGTGGGCCTGGAGATGAACTTCGCCTCCAGCACCCTGTGGGCGATCGTCGGCGGCGCGGTGGTGGCCGGCCTCGGGGTCCTGTTCCTGAGCCGCATCCAACCGGATCCGGAAGCCGACAAGGATTTCCGTTTCAGTTCGGTGGAGCGGGTATTCGCGGTGCTGATGATCTTCACCGCCTGTGCCATGGCCTTCGCTCATGGCTCCAATGATGTGGCCAACGCAGTAGGCCCGCTGGCGGCGATCAGCAGTGTGCTCGCCAATGGCGGCGTGATTGGCAAGGAAGCGATCATTCCCGGCTGGGTTTTGCTGGTGGGCGCCATGGGGATCGTGTTCGGGCTGGCGGTGCTCGGCGCCCGGGTCATGGCCACGGTGGGCACCAAGATCACCGAGCTGACCCCGAGCCGTGGCTTCGCCGCCGAACTGGGCGCCGCCACCACCGTGGTACTGGCGTCCGGTACCGGACTGCCCATTTCCACCACCCATACCCTGGTGGGCGCGGTACTCGGTGTCGGCATGGCGCGCGGCATCGGCTCGCTCAACCTGCGCGTGATCAGCACCATCTTCACTTCCTGGATCGTCACCCTGCCCGCCGGGGCCCTGTTGTCGATTCTGTTCTTCTATTTCTTCAAGGGACTGTTCGGGGCGTGAATTCGCTTACACGCCAGCACGCGAACACGCTTGGTTCGCCCCGCCGGTTTTAGGGGTTAGCGTGCAAGCGTGTTGCGTGTAAGCGTGCTTCGGCCCCTGGCGTCGCCCTGGCGGCGCTGGCTATACTGGCCCATCCCCTTGATTGGCCGAGAAAAACCGTGAGCACTACCGACCAGGTGAACTGGTTCCGCAATTCCTCACCGTACATCAACGCGCATCGTGGCCGTACTTTCGTGGTGATGATGACCGGCGAGGTTCTGGACAGTCCGTTACTGCCCTCATTGGTGCATGACCTGGCGCTGCTCAATACCCTTGGCGTGCGCCTGGTGCTGGTTCACGGGGCCCGGCCGCAGATCAGCCGGCGCGTTCATGCCGCCGGCCTGGAAACCCATTTCGAGCACCACACCCGGATCACCGACAGCGCCGCGCTGGAAGCGGTGATTGCCGCGGTGGGCGCACTGCGGCTGAAGCTGGAAGGGCTGTTTTCCATGGGGTTGGCGAACACGCCCATGCACAACGCCTCGATCCAGCTGATCAGCGGCAACTTCGTCATCGCCAAGCCCAAGGGGGTGCGCGACGGCTTTGACTACCAGCACACCGGCGAGGTACGCCGCATCGAGGTCGGACCGATCCGCCGCCAGGTGGACGCCGGCAACGTGGTGCTGCTATCCCCGCTGGGAAGCTCCCCCACCGGCGAGCTGTTCAATCTGAATGCGGAGGAAGTGGCCTCCACCGCCGCCATTGCCCTGGCCGCCGACAAGCTGATCGTGCTCGGCGACGGCGTGCGCATCGACGATGAACACCAGCGCATACTGCGCGAGCTGACGCCGCAGGAAGCCGGACGGTTGCTCGCCGGACAGCGTCTACAGGACAGCGCTCTGGAACGGCACCTTACCGCCGCGTGTCACGCGGCCAGCAACGGCGTGGCACGCGCCCACCTGCTCGACGCCAGCGACGACGGCGTACTGTTGAAGGAACTGTTCACCCGTGACGGCTGCGGCACCATGGTCACGAGAGAGACCTATGAAACCCTGCGCGGCGCCCGCATCGAGGATGTCGGCGGCGTACTGGAGCTGATCTCTCCGCTGGAGGCGGACGGCACCCTGGTGCGCCGCTCCCGGGAGTTGCTGGAAAGCGAGATACAACGCTTCCTGATCATCGAGCGGGACGGCATGGTGATCGCCTGCGCGGCACTCTATCCCTTCCCGGCGGAAAAAGTGGGCGAGTTGGCCTGTGTCGCCGTGCACCCGCAGTATCGCAGTAGCGAGCGGGGCCTTCAGTTGCTGCGGCAATTGGAGCGGCGGGCGCGGGAGCAGGGATTGGAACGGCTGTTCGTGCTCACCACCCATACCGCCCACTGGTTTCAGGAGCAGGGATTCCAGCCCGCGGATGTACACAGCCTGCCGGCGCAGCGGCAGCAGCTGTATAATTGGCAGCGCAATTCCAAGGTGTTCGTCAAGACACTCTGACCATGCCCACTTCCCAGTCCCCAGCCAATGGCGCCGCCGACACCGCCGGCCTTCGCTTGCAGCATGCCCTGGCGCGCTTTTTTCAGCTGCGCCAACACGTTGACGACGCGGTGTTTCTGGCCCGCTTGCAACGGCTGCGGGCCACCCAACGGCAGCGGCTTGCCGAGACCCACGCCGATCTGCTCGCCGATCACCAGCTGCGACCGGCGCTGACTTTCCTGCTGGATGATGTCTACGGTGGTCAGGATCTGCTGCCGGTGGCCACCGAGATTCGCCGCGCCCTGCCCAAGGCGCTGAAGTTGCTGCCCGACCGGGTCATGGCCACCTCCGCGGTGGCCCTGGAAGCGGCGATGCTCACCCAGGAACTGGATGAGGCCCTGGTCCATACGCTGGGAGCCCGGCTGGATCAGCCGCTGGATCCCGCCAGCTACGCCGAAGGCTACCGGGATCTCGGTGACGATGGCGCGCGCCGGCAACAGATCACGCTGGTGGCGGAACTGGGGCCCCGGCTGGACCGCTACATCCGCTCACGCACCCTGCAAACCACCTTCCGGCTGGTGCGCAAACCCGCTCATGCGGCGGGCTTCTCGAACCTGTATGATTTCATCGACCGCAGTTTCCGGGTAATGAAACCGGTGCCCAGCGTGACCGCCCTGCTTGAGCGAGTGGCGGCCCGCGAGGACGCGATCATGACGCGCCTGTTCAGCCGGCACCCTTTTCCGTTCAAGGACATCCCATGACCGACACCAACGACGACAAAGTAACCCACTTCGGCTACCAGCAGGTTCCCTGGCAGGAAAAGCAACAGCGGGTGGCGGGCGTGTTCCGTTCGGTGGCGGCCAAATACGATGTCATGAACGATCTGATTTCATTGGGCAGCCATCGCATCCTCAAACGCATGACCATCGAACTGGCCGGGGTGCGCCCGGGCCAACGGGTGCTTGATCTGGCCGGCGGCACCGGCGATCTGGCGATCAAATTCTCCCGCCTGGTCGGCGAAACCGGCCAGGTGGTCCTGGCCGACATCAATGACGCGATGCTGGGCGTGGGCCGGGACCGGCTCTACGACGCGGGTTGCGGACACAACACACAAGTGGCCCAGGTCAATGGTGAGCACCTTCCTTTCGCCGACAATAGCTTCCATTGCGTGACCATCGCCTTTGGTCTGCGCAACATCACCGACAAGGACGCGGCCCTGCGCTCCATGCTGCGCGTGCTCAAACCGGGCGGACGCCTGTTGGTACTGGAATTCTCGCAGCCGGTGAACAAGCCCTTCGCCAAGCTGTATGACCTGTACTCCTTCGCGGTCTGGCCGCGGCTGGGCAAACTGGTGGTGAACGACGCCGACAGTTATCAGTACCTGGCCGAGTCGATCCGCATGCACCCGGACCAGGACACGTTGCAGGGCATGATGGATGAGGCCGGTTTCGTGCGTACCGAATACTTCAACATGATCGGCGGCGTGGTGGCCCTGCACCGGGGGTTCAAAGCCTGATGTCGGATCCCGGACTGCTCTCCACCACCGCCGTGGCCGCCCTGGAACGGGCCATCAACACGGCACTGCGCGGCGACCCGGTGACCGCCGCCGCGCTCCGCCAGCATGCCGGCCGGCTGCTGGGGGTACACAGCACTTTGCCGCGCACCTCGGTGTTTCTGCTGATCGTGGATGACGGCGTCGAGCTGTACCTACGCAGCGAAGCGGCGGCGGACGTCAGCGTCACCGGCAACCCGGTGGACCTGGCCGCGCTGTTGCTGGACTGGAAACGTCAGCCCAGCGCCATCGGCGGCCCGGTTCGCATCGAGGGCAACCGTGAACTGCTGCAATCCTTGCGTGAGCTGGCCCGCGACCTGCAATTGGATTGGGGCGCCATGCTGGAGCCGGCGCTTGGTGGCGAGTTGGCGCAGACCCTGCATCAGGGCGCCCTGCGCCTGGGAGGCTGGGCCCGCGAGGCGTTTCGCCGCCTCGGCGACCAGGTGGGCGACTATCTGGGCAACGAGTCCGGCCTGCTGGCACTGCGCCGGGAAGTGTACGAATTCTATCAGGACGTGGATGAGCTGCGCGGTGATGTGGACCGCCTGGAAGCCCGCGTTCAGCGTTTGAAGGCCTGTTCCCGCCCGGTTCGATAGTCGCGTTGCCGCCCCAAAGCGGGCCAGGCAAGGCGTGAGGAGAGAAGTTTAGCGTGCTAAATGAACGACGAAGAACACCGACTGGCCCGCTTTGGGGCGCAACCCGAAGGGTCGGGGCCGTATTCCCGCGATCCCGCGTTGCGATTCGCTCATGTAACCAGCCACACCGCGCTCACCGCACCCTGGCTGGTGAGAAAACGGCCCCCGGCGCGATTATCGAACCGGGTGGGAACAGGTCCGCAAGGAGTTCCGCGCCCTGATGCCACCGTTTGCCCGCTTGTTCTCGGTCACCCTGGTGGTGTGCCGCTATCGTCTGCTGTCCCTGCTTCCGGCGCATCCCATTCGCCCGCTGCTGGTCTTTCTGCAGTACCTGGTGCCAACCAGTTGGCGCGGCACCGGCGACCTCAGCGAAGGCGAACGTCTGCGGTTGGCGCTGGAGGAGTTAGGGCCGATCTTCATCAAATTCGGCCAGTTGATGGCCACTCGCCGGGATCTGCTGCCACCGGACTGGACCGAATCCCTGGCGCGCCTGCAGGATCAGGTGGCGCCCTTCGATGGCGGCGAAGCCCGGCGAAAGGTCCAGGCCAGTCTGCCTAAGCCGTTCGACCAGGTGTTCGCCACCTTCGACGAGCGGCCGCTGGCCTCCGCCTCGGTGGCCCAGGTGCATCCGGCCACCTTGCTGGACGGCCGTGAAGTCGTGGTCAAGGTACTGCGCCCCGGCGTTGAAATGAAGGTGGAGCGGGACCTCCGGGTAATGGGTTTCGGCGCCCGGATACTGGAGAAACTCTGGTCCGATTCCCGCTATTTCCACCCGGTACGGGTGGTGCGGGATTACCAGTCGGTGATCCGTGGCGAACTGGACCTGGAGCAGGAAGCCAGCAACAGCGAGACCATGCGCCGGCATTTCCTGTTCAGTTCGCTGCTGCACATCCCGGAGGTGCACCTGGAGGTGTCCTCCCGTCAGGTGATGATCTCCGATCGCATTTACGGCATTCCGGTCAATGACATTGAGCGCATCAAGGCGGCCGGCATCGACCCGCGCGCCCTGGCCGAACGCGGTGTGGAAATCTTCTTCGCCCAGGTGTTCCGGCATAATTTTTTCCATGCCGACATGCACCCGGGTAATATTTTCGTCAATCCGGCCACCCCGGATCTGCCCCAATACATGGCGGTGGACTGCGCCATTGCCGGGCGCCTGTCCCGCCATGACCTCAACGTGCTCGGGCGCATGGTACTGGCGGTGATGCGCGAGGATTACCCGATGCTGGTGGATCTGGTGATCCGGGCGGGCTGGAGCAACGCCCCGATCGATCGCCACCGTTTCGAACAGGAGGCCACCCAGTTGCTGGCACCGGTTCGCTCCGCCTCGCTGGAACAGCTGGAATTCGCCCCGCTGGTCCTGCGCCTGTTTGATCTGGCCCGGGAATACCACATTGAGGCACCGGTACAATATGTGCTGTTGATGAAGACCCTGGTGCATATCGAAGGTCTGGGCCGCAGCATCTACCCGCAACTGGATATCTGGACCGTGGGCCGGCCGCTGCTGGAAGCGTGGATGATGGAGGAATACGGCCCCGCCGCCACGCTCAATAAACTGCGCAACCGGCTGCCGGAATGGACCGCTCAGTTGCCGGAAATGCCGGATCTGCTGCGTGACGCCCTGGAGAATCTGCGCGATCATCCGCAGCGGCAACGGGACCTGGAATTCCGCCTGGCATCAAACTTGCGCCACAATCGCCGCCGTGCCCTGGCCGGGGTCGGCGCGGTGGCCCTGGGCCTGCTGGCGGGCATTGACGCGCTGCTGGTCGGTAGCGGCTGGGCCTGGCCTCTGGGCGGTACTGGCGCCGTGCTGCTGGCGTGGTCATTGCGCGCGTAGCGGCCCGTACTTTGCTACACTGACGGGCCTGCACTGGAGACACCATGTCGGATATTCTCAACCAATTGCACCAAGTCCTGGAGGCCCGCAAGGGGGCGGACCCGGACAGTTCCTATGTGGCGAGTCTGTACCATAAGGGCCTGAACAAGATTCTGGAGAAGGTGGGCGAGGAAGCCATCGAGACCCTGCTCGCCGCCCGGGACCTGGAAGCCGGCGGCGACACCCGGGCCCTGGTCAGCGAAACCGCGGATCTGTGGTTTCATTCCATGGTCATGCTGGCTCATCTAGGATTGCATCCCGACCAAGTGCTGGCGGAACTGGAGCGTCGCTTCGGCCTGTCCGGGCACGAAGAAAAAGCCTCTCGAGGAGATTAATCATGTTTTCCGGTATCAGTATTTGGCAATTGCTCATCGTCCTGGCCATCGTGGTTCTGCTGTTCGGAACCAAGAAGCTGCGCAACATCGGCAACGATCTCGGCGGCGCGGTCAAGGGCTTCAAGGATTCCATGCGCGATGGCGAAAATGAGCAAGACCAGCAGCGTCTAGCCGACGAGAAAAACGACACCACCCAGGAACAGAAAGAAAAGGACAAGGATCAGGTCTGACCTGAGCGGAGCCGCTACCCATGTTCGACGTCGGCTTTTCCGAGCTGCTGCTGATTTTTGTTATCGCCCTGGTGGTGCTGGGTCCCGAACGCCTGCCCAAAGCGGCCCGCACCCTGGGCTATTGGGTCGGTCGTGCCCGTTCCACTTTCAATAACCTGCGCAACGAGCTGGAACGTGAAGCGTTGAACATGGACATGCGCGAGCGCATGGAAAAACAGATGCGGGAAATGGGGCTGGACGAAGACAGCATCCGCAAGGCCAAGGACAGCCTGCTGTCCCCGGACGAGGTAGCCCAGGCCCGGCAGAAGCCCGACCCGATCAAGGCGGAAAGCCGTCTGAATACGCTCGAACCCTCCGAGCCAGCGTCTTCCACCCCGGAGGAGAAGAAATCCGATGAATGACGAGCACCACGGCGATACCGCGCAACCGCTGGTAGCTCATCTCCTGGAACTGCGTAACCGTCTGCTGCGTGCGGTGGTGGCGGTTCTGGTGGTGTTCCTGTGCCTGTTTTATTTTTCCCGGGAACTGTACACGCTGATCGCCGCGCCGCTAATGCAGGCGATGCCCGAGGACACCCACATGATCGCCACCGGCGTGGCCGCGCCCTTTCTCGCGCCATTCAAGCTGACGCTGTATCTGAGCATCTTCGTGGCGGTCCCGGTCATTCTGCATCAGGCCTGGGCCTTCGTGGCCCCGGGGCTTTACCGGCACGAGAAGCGGCTGGCGGTCCCCTTGCTGATGAGCAGCGTCCTGCTGTTCTATGCCGGCGCCGCCTTCGCCTACTTCGTGGTCTTTCCGCTGATGTTCCAGTTCTTCACCTCGGTGGCGCCGGAAGGTGTGGCGGTATCCACCGACATCAGCAGTTATCTGGATTTCGTGCTGGCGCTGTTTCTGGCTTTCGGCGTCGCCTTCGAGTTGCCCATCGCCATTGTCCTGCTGATCGCCTCCGGCGCCACCACCGCCGCCAAGCTGTCCTCTTCCCGGGCCTATGTGGTGGTGGCGTGTTTCGTCCTCGGCATGCTGCTGACACCACCGGACATCATCAGTCAGACGTTACTCGCCCTGCCCATGTGGCTGCTGTTCGAAGTGGGCCTGATCTTCGGACGCTTCGTCGAGAAAGAGAAGGTGCAGCGGGAAGAGGAAAACGACGGCGTTTCCGCCAAGGACGAGTGAGAGATTGATCGCGGTACTTTCTTTGGCCGCTCCTGGCTGGAAAGCAGCGGTGGGAAGCAGCCTTGGCCGCGAATGCCCCCGAACCGTTAGTCATTCGCTTGCAAGCAAGCTCCCACAGCGGCTTCGTAGCATGTGGGAGCCAGCCTGCTGGCGAAGGGACGCGCTAGCTTGATGATCAGCCTCCCAGGCACGCCTTGTCGCGCAGGAAATCGACGATCCGGGCGCGAACCGCCGGATCTCTCGTTCCCTGCCCATGACCGCCGCGCAGCGGCTGAAACAGCTTCGGCGCCTCGGCGGCGTGGTACAAGCGCTCCCCCTGAGCGTAGGGGATCACCGGATCTTCCCGGCTGTGCAGAATCAGTAAAGGGCGCGGCGCCAGAGCGGCAATGTTATTTTCCGGATCCCAGTCACGTGGCGGCAGCGTCGGCACCACCAGCCACTGCAACGGCCATAGCAGCCAGCTGCGCCCCATCACATCCTTGGCAATATCCCGGTAGCTGGCGAAGGCGCCTTCGAACACCACGCATTGGACTTTGTCCTCATTGACCGGTCGCGCCAACACCCGGGTTCCCATTGCCGCCCCCAGGCTCTGGCCAAACAGAATGATCGGCTGTCCCTCGGCACGCCCGGATGCCACCAGCCAGTCGAGCCCGAGCTGGATATCATCGAAGACCTCCGGCAATTCGGCGGAGCCCTCCGACAAACCATAGCCCCGATAATCCAGCAGCAGCACATTGAAGCCCTGCTCCGGCATCCATTGCACATTGGCCAGGTGAGTACTGATGTTCTCGCCATTACCGTGCAGATAATAAACGGTGGCAACACTGCCCCCCCGAGCCGGCAACCACCAGGCGTGCAGGCGCAGCCCATCCGGATGAATCAGAATCACATCCTCGTAGTCCAATCCCTGGCGGGCAGGATTCTGCGCCCAGGGCTTCATCGGATAGAAGAATACCCCGCTGCAACCGCTCACCAGCAACGGCACCAGCAGCAGCATCAGTCGTAATACCATCGCCACTCCAGATTGAAACCGGTGTCACTGTCGCCGCGCCAGCCTTCGCGCTCCAGAGAGGCGCGCAAACCATGCTGGCGCCCCAGTGCGTAATGGGCACTAAGCCGGGAACGATGCCGGTATTCGTCATTGGTAAAGTAATGTCCGGCACTGCTTAGTTGCCACTGCCAGGCGCCGCTGTTGTATAGCAGTCCGGCCTCGGCGCCCCCGCCCGGGGTAATCCAGGTGCTGAAAGCACTGTTGTTTTCCGCCCGGGCGCTGAGTAGTACATAGGGCTGCCAGCCCTGCCAGCGCCAGCTGAGGCCGGCGCCGCCCTGAACATAACGGGTCAGCCGGCGCCCTTGCGCCCAGGCCCGTTCCAGCCCGCCCTCCACATACCAGCTCAGCGGCTTGGAGAACGTATCGCGGGGACTCAATGAGCGAATGCTGACCAGGTCCAGGCGCTCCAGCTTCACCGCCTGGCTTTCGGTACTGCGCAAGGTAACACCCAACCCTTCGATTTGCGCGCCATCAAGAAAACCGCGGCGGTTATCCAGCAGGTCATGGTAGGTCATCCGCCAACTGAGCTGACCGTAATCATCCGCGCCCCATTGGCCACCGGAGACGCCCAGCATTTTGGTACCATGCCCCTCTTCCGGCGGACGTTGAGGCTGCACCCGGGGCGGTGTCGCCGCTGGCAGCCGGCTCATCAGCCCCAACAATGCGAAGGAACGCTTGGCCACATCCTCGGTGCGTTCCTCCTTGCGATGAACAAACCGTACATGACGATAAGCGGTTTGCGCCATCAACGCCTGCCGTGGCGGCGGATAGGCTTGAAACTCCGCGCTTTGCGCCAAATCCGGATCATCGGCGAGACGGCGGGAAAGGCGCCGTTCCGCCACCGTCATCTCCGCCACCAGGGCTTCCAGCTCCTGCGCCTTGGACGGTCGATAATGGCGCTGTTCGATCAGGTCCTTATCGTCCAGCGCCCGCACCGTATTGACGGGCAGCTCAGCAAACCGCCACCTGTCCAGCAAGCCGGTGCCGGGCCGGGCCACTTCCACCAGTTCCAACAGCCGGAACGAGCAATTCTCATCGAAAAAGTAATAGTCGAAATTGATGTCCTTGAGTTCCCACAAATGCTCGATGACCCAATCAATCTCGTCCTGATTCAGAGCCAGGTCGTACTCCCAGATGTCCCGGTTTTCCATATGGGAGTATTCCTGGATTTTCTGCACATAAGGTACCAGGGTGAAGCGTCCGGGATAGCCGCCGGCCAGGCCGCGGTATATGTAGAACAGGGAGTTGTCTTGTTCCGAGGTCATGGCGCCAAAATTGACCGCCCAGGACAGCCATACGGTCCCGTCACCGGTCTGATCCAGGCGTAATAAAGTATGGCCGAACATGGAGGAAGGGCTGTTCAGGTAGGCGGCGGGAAAGACCAGCACGGCCCGGTTCGCCTGAACCGATTGACGCCATTCCATGTATTCGTCGCAATGGGCGAAAGGCGCGCTCTCTTGCCCCCCACTCTCTTCCCAACCCAAGTGCTCGGCAAAAAAGCGATAGCGGGCCGGGAAACGGCAACGCTCCGGCGCCTGTGCTGGCCGCAACGCGTCAATGGAGGCGTTCAGCTCCGCCAGCGGATCATCCTTACCGGTGTCGGAGAGGAAAAAATTATCGTCGTCCACATAGCTGCGGTGGCGATCACGAAGGGTGGCGCCCGGGTTAATATGCAGCAAGGCCTGCCAGCGTGGTTCCCGGGCAAGGTCTTCCCGATTCTGCGCGGCGGCAACGGTAGTGGACAGGGTCAGGAACAGGCCCGCGAGGGCGCACAGAACTCCGGTGCGCATGGCACATCCTGGCAGGGGAAAAGAAAAGCGTGAAACGAAGGCCCCGCCAAAGCAGCGGGGCCGTCAAGCACTTATACGTACTTGGCCAGTTGTTGATCCTGGCTCATTACCATGTTGATTTGCTGCATCACTTCCGCGGCAGTGACGTCCTGGCTCGGGAAGATGGAGGCGAAGTTCTGATGCATGATGCTGTTGAAGTGAGCGCGATCCGCCGCGTCCACACCGATGGAAACGGACAGCGCGGTCAGGGCCTCACCTTCACCCACCGCCATGTCCTGAGCCACTTCTTCCATCACGCCGGTCATCCCCAGCAGGCTTTCACCGCTGTAGGTCAGGGCGCCATTGGTGTCACAACCGTTG
Organism: Alcanivorax sp. 24; assembly: GCF_004360225.1. Taxonomy (GTDB): domain Bacteria; phylum Pseudomonadota; class Gammaproteobacteria; order Pseudomonadales; family Alcanivoracaceae; genus Alloalcanivorax; species Alloalcanivorax xiamenensis. The sequence continues at coordinate 76,649 of NZ_SNUA01000006.1, read as the reverse complement.
GTACCGGAAGTCATACCGAAAGTGGCGTTGCCGGAGGTACCGTTCACAATCGTGGCCAAAAGATGCATGGGAAGGCCGGATTTGCCTTCGAATAACAGGTTACCCCAACCACAGCCCGGACCACCCGGAGCCACGGCGTGAGCGGAGAAGGAAGCACCCATCAGTGCAGCAGCAAGAAGCGTTTTTTTCATCTTTGATCTCCTGATGTTTTTTACCATCGTCCCTAAGGAACTTGCCTTGGCCCCCATCGACGATCCCCGGGAGCATGCGAATCATCATAAACCAGGGTTGTTCCATTGCAATACGGCTGTCACCTAAAAAAAGGCCATTTACAAAACGCAACCTGACCCGGATCACAGCTCCAGCAGAAAAGTCACCGGCCCGTCATTGATCAAATGCACCTGCATGTCAGCACCGAAACGGCCGGTCGCCACCGGCACACGCCGTGCTTTCAATGCCTCGACAAACTCCTGGTACAGGCGCAGCCCCAGGGCCGGCTCCGCGGCGCTGGAGAATCCGGGCCGGCGCCCTTTGCGGGTATCCGCCGCCAGAGTGAACTGAGACACCGCCAGCACTTCCCCGGCCACAGCGCGAACATCCAGATTCATCTTGCCCTCGGAATCCGCGAACACCCGGTAGCCGCTCACCCGTTCCGCCAACCGCCGGGCCGTGTCGGACTCATCACCGTGCTCCACACCGACCAACACCAACAGACCCCGGCCGATACGACCAACCTCTTCCCCCGCCACCTCCACATGGGCCTGGCGCACTCTCTGTAGCAGTACCTTCACGCCAGATCCCCGCGTTGCTCCAGCCGATGGACCGCGGCAATCAACGCCTCTCCGACCCCCGCCTCACTGGTGGCATGGCCGGCACCGGGCACCCACCGCAAACGGCTGTCTGGCAGCGCTTCATGTAACAGCCACGCCTGTTCCGGCGGACACACCAAATCATAGCTGCCATGCACGATTTCCACCGGGCAGCGCAGTTGCGCGCAGCGCGGCAACAAGGGTTCCGGCAAAAAACCATCGTGCATGAAGTAATGGGTTTCCAGTCTGGCCATGGACCAGGCGTGGCCATCCACATCCAAGCCGGCTAGCGGTATCAGGGCGGACAGATGGGTTTCCCAAAGTGTCCATTCCCGGGCCAACCGCATACCCTCCCCGCTCCGCGCTTCGCCAGCGGCAAGGGCGGCGTGATAGCGCGCCAGCACCGTGCCTTCTCCGGCCGGCAGGGCATCCACCAGCCGTTGCCATTGCTCGGGGCGATAGCGGGCGGCGCCGTGCTCCGTATAAAGCCAGTCCATGTCTTGCCGCCGGCACAGAAAGACACCGCGCAACACCAGCGACGCCACTCGGTCGCCGTGTTCCAGAGCATAGCTGAGAGCCAGCGTGCTGCCCCAGGATCCTCCCATCACCACCTGCCAGCGAGATACGCCCAGATGACAGCGAATGCGTTCGATGTCATTGACCAGATGCGACAGGGTATTGTGGTCGGTACCGGCATGAGGACGACTCTTGCCGGCGCCGCGCTGGTCATGGAGCACAATGCGGTAATGACGTGGATCGAACAGTCTGCGCAGCAATGGCGAACTGCCGCCACCGGGGCCGCCGTGGAGCACCATCACCGGCACACCGTCCGGATTGCCGCATTGTTCCAGATAGAGCTCATGGCCGTCGCCGACGGCCAGATACTCGTGCTGATAGGGTTCGAGAGGAGGATACAGCGCCATGATGATCTTCTTGCCGGAGTGCGCTCCAGCATAAGGATTGCGGGAATGAGCGCAAGACGCCGGACGCCGGACGCCGGACGCCGGACGCCGGACGCCGGACGCCGGACGCCGGACGCCGATAATGCAAAACCAGACCCAACGCCCTGGCAAGCACTAAAACGCCTTTTTTTAGGTTCATCGCGGTTTGGCGGGCCACGGCGCTTCAATCATGGGCACGGGTCTGTAACGGAAGGGGCTACCAACCGCTGTATTCGCCAGCAAGCTGGTCTCCCACGGATCATGCCACGAAGCCGCTGTGGGAAGCTTGCTGGCAAGCGAATATCCCAACATCAGAGGGCCGGAATTCGCCAGCAAGCTGGTCTCCCACGGATCTGCCACGAAACCGCTGTGGGAAGCGGCCCGGGCGGCGCTCCGCTTGGCCGCGAATGCCCTGAGCCATTGGCGATTCGCTTGCCAGCAAGCTTCCCACAGCGGCGCTGTAGCCACCTCTGAAGGGAGGTCTTCGAGGTAACCGACCAATACGGGAGCCCCCGCCGGAGCGACCCTTCCCGCTAAACCGCGATGAACCTTTTTTTATGACCGCCATCCATGGCGGTCACCCTTCGGGCCGTCGCACAGCAACGTTAAAAATTGCTCCCGGCAATTTTTTATGACCGCCATCCATGGCGGTCACCCTTCGGGCCGTCGCACAGCAACGTTAAAAATTGCTCCCGGCAATTTTTTATTTCCGCAACGCCCGCAGCCCGGGTTTTGACTTTAGCGTCTGGCGTCTGGCGTCTGGCGCCCCGCCCCTTTTCAATCCTCGCCGCTGAACTCCGCTTCCATGTCCAGCTCCTTGATCTTGCGGGTCAGGGTGTTGCGGCCCCACCCCAACAACGCCGCCGCGTCGCGCTTACGGCCGCCGGTATGCTGCAGCGCCACTTCAATCATGGTGCGCTCGAACACCGGCACCGCCTGGTCCAGGATCGCCCGATCGCCCTGGGCAAGCGCCCGGTCCGCCCACTGGCGCAGGGATTTCTGCCAGTCGCCGCCGCCTTCGCTGGGCCGTCCCACTGACTGGCGCAGTTCCGGCGGCAGGTCGTCCACCAGCACCTCCCGGCCGGAGGCCATCACCGTCAGCCAACGGCAGGTGTTCTCCAGTTGACGCACATTACCTTGCCAGGGCAATGCCGCCAGGTACTTTTCGGTGTCCTTGTGCAGTACCTTGGGCTCCACGCCCAGCTCGCTGGCGGCCCGTTGCAGGAAATACCCGGCCAGTTGCGGTATGTCTTCCCGACGCTCCGCCAGTTTCGGGATATGGATGCGAATAACATTGAGACGGTGGAACAGGTCTTCGCGGAAATCGCCCTCGCGCACCAACCGTTCCAGATCCTGGTGGGTGGCGGCGATGATACGCACATCCACATGAATCGGCGTGGTACCGCCGACCCGGTAGAACTCGTTTTCCTGCAGCACCCGCAGCAGTCGCGTCTGGGCCTCCAGCGGCATATCACCGATCTCATCCAGAAACAGGGTGCCGCCATTGGATTGCTCGAAGCGGCCGACCCGCTGGGCATTGGCGCCGGTGAACGCGCCTTTTTCATGGCCGAACAACTCGGATTCGATCAAGTCCTTGGGGATCGCCGCCATGTTCAGCGCCACGAACGGCTTTTCCCGGCGCATGGAATGACGGTGTAGCGCCCGCGCCACCAACTCCTTACCCGTGCCCGACTGGCCGTTGATCAGCACGGTGACATTGGAGTGGCTGAGCCGCCCGATGGCGCGAAACACCTCCTGCATGGCCGGCGCTTCTCCGATGATCTCGGTGGGGGTTTCCTCGTTGGCCACCACCGCTTCGCCCTGGGCTTCCTGACGGTGCTTGATGGCCCGTTTCACCAAAGCCACCGCCTCGTCCACATCGAACGGTTTGGGCAGATATTCGAATGCGCCGCCCTGATAGGAGGCCACCGCCGAGTCCAGATCCGAGTGCGCGGTCATGATGATAACGGGCAGATCCGGGTGCTTGCGCTGCAGAATCTTCAGCATGCGCAGCCCGTCGGTACCGGGCATGCGCACGTCGGAAATCAGCACATCCGGCTCCCTGGCACCTTCTTCCAGGGTATTCAGGGCCTCATCCGCATCCTCGAAACAGGCCAGTTGAAACCCTTCCTGGCTGAGCGCTTTCTCCAGCACCCAGCGGATGGAACGGTCATCGTCAATCACCCATATGGTCGAGGTCATGCCTGTGCTCTCCCTACATCATCTGGCCACCGGCCGGCCTGTCAGGCCGAATCCGAGGTGGCGAAGTTCGCTTCCGGTAACTCCATGGGCAGCAGCAAACTGAACAGGGTCCGGCCCGGTTCGCTGTCGCATTCGATCAACCCCTGGTGCTGGCTGATGATGGATTGGGCAATGGACAAACCCAGGCCGGAGCCATTGGCTCGACCGCTGACCATGGGATAAAAAAGGGTTTCCCTTAACTCTTCGGGAATCCCCGGGCCGTTATCTTCAATGTCCACCCGCAGCACCAGACGGTGGCGGGTGGAACCGATGGTGAATTGCCGCAATACCCGGGTGCGCAAAAGGACCTGGGCGCCCTCGGTGCCGGATTCCAACAACGCCTGAATCGCGTTGCGCATCAGATTGAGCAGCACCTGGATCAGTTGATCACGGTCGGCGGGGATGTCCGGCAGACTGACATCGTAGTCGCGCAGGATGCGCACCCCCTGAGGGTATTCCGCCAGCAACAGTTGACGCACATGCTCCAGACATTCGTGCACGTTCACGTCGGCGAACGCCGGCGGTTTGCGCGGCCCGAGCATGCGATCCGCCACTGAACGCAGGCGGTCCGCCTCGTCGATGATTACCCGTGTGTACTCAGCCAGATCCGGGCTGGGCAAAGCACGCTCCAGCAGTTGCGCGGCGCCGCGGATCCCACCCAGCGGATTTTTGATTTCGTGCGCCACGCCCCGCACCAACGCGCGGGTGGCCTGATGCGCGTGCACCAGAGCCTCCTCGCGGCTGATTTTGAGCATGCGGTCGAGCCCCTGCATTTCCACCAGCAGCGCCATCGGATAACCGGGTTCCTGTAACGGCGTAATACTGTAGTCCACCGTTACCTGCACCCCGGGAGTCACATCCAGCTTCGCCTCCCGGCGGGTAAAGGGGTTACCGTCCTCGATGCACTGCTTTAGTGCGTCGCGGGCATTGCCATCATCATGGAAATAGTCCGGCAGCAGTTGGCCGATGATCCGGCTGGCACTGGTGGACAACAGAATCTCCGCCGCCGGGTTGAGATAACAAACCCGCAGCTCATCATCCAGCAGCATCACCGCGGTACGCAGGTGATCCAGCAAGCGTTTGTGCATTACCTTCTCGGTCTTCATGATTCGGCCCATAACGGGGCACAAGCAATTATCAGGCCACCCGTCAGAACCGCCGGAATGAGGCATACCGGGCACCGCTGAAGGGCGTCAAAAAGGCCAGGCGGCCAAAATCAGTGTAATCACTACGCGGAAGGGATGCACCGATTTGGTGCGAATCATGGAAAGAGGGTCAGGAATCGGGCTTGACGGTTTGAGCACGGCTGGCAGGCTGGCCCACGGAGGCCGGAGAACCGGTCTTCGCGCTACTTCCGCGAGCACTGCCGGTCCCGGGGCTGGCGGCGCCCCCTCGCTGGGCAGCCTGCCCGATCCCTGCCCGTCCACTGGGTGCCGGTGCCTGACCGCTTTGCAATCGGCTGGTGCGATGCACATGCACCGTGACCGTGGCGGAGCGTTTGATCTCCTTGCCCTCCTGGTCCAGCACTCGCGCCACCAGCACATGACTGCCCCGCTCCGGATCCCTCAGCGCGGTTCCAGCCAAAGGTTCGCCATTGTCCAGAACCTCAAGCCGGTGCCCGGCCTGAAGCGCCGGCTCCAGCGCTACTTCCACGCTGATCGGCCCCTCCGGATTGCGCACCGTGGCGTTCGGCCGCGGGGAAACAATCGCCAGACGCTGGTAGCCCTCGAAAACCGGCAGCGACGACTCCGGCGGCTCGGCCGGCGGCCGTTCCTGTCGCGGCCCTGGCACGGTATTGGTCGGGCCAATGCGTACCGCCTCCGCGTCGCGTCCCTTCGGCGGCGAGTCAGTGAACGTCACGTTGCCGTGCTCATCGACACTACGAAAGATCATCGCGCCCCCTGTTTCCGACACATCGCCGGCCCGCACCGAGACAGCGGCGCAGACGCCAAGCAAAGTGATCAACAGAACGGTTGTGGTTTTCATGCGGTCCTCCTCTCCCCCAAGAGTCATGGCTTTGATTCTGACCGCACCGGAACAGGGATAAAAGGGTCTGGGGCACACTATGGGCCCCGCCCTTTGTGGGCCTTGGAGACATAAACTCGGAAACTACTACAAGGCCGCTGTGGGAAGCTTGCTTGCAAGCGAATCTTGGGGCCCGGAAACCCATTCGCTTGCAAGCAAGCTTCCCACAGCGGCTTCATAGCCCCCCTTCCGTGCCAGCAATCGTTATGCCGCCATGAACCACAAAAAAGGCCCCGCCGGAGCGGGGCCTTGCAACTGCCGGGAACTTGGGATTCTTAGCAGCTGTAGTACATGTCGAACTCGACCGGATGCGGAGTCATGTTCAGACGCTCGATCTCTTCACGCTTGAGCTGGATGTAACCGTCCAGCATGTCCTTGGTGAACACATCGCCGGCCATCAGGAACTCGTAGTCCGCTTCCAGGCAATCCAGAGCCATGGTCAGGGTATGAGCCACGGTCGGGATGCCCTGAGCTTCCTCGGCCGGCAGATCGTACAAGTCCTTGTCCATGGCATCGCCCGGGTGCATCTTGTTCTTGATGCCGTCCAGGCCGGCCATCAGCAGCGCCGCGAAGCACAGGTACGGGTTGGCGGACGGATCCGGGAAGCGCGCCTCGATACGACGGGCTTTCGGGCTGTTCACCCACGGAATCCGGATGGAAGCGGAACGGTTGCGGGCGGAGTAGGCCAGCATTACCGGTGCTTCGAAACCGGGTACCAGACGCTTGTAGGAGTTGGTGGAACCGTTGGTGAAGGCGTTGATGGCGCGAGCGTGCTTGATGATACCGCCGATGAAGTACAGGGCTTCCTCGGACAGTCCCGCGTAGCTGTCGCCGGCAAACAGGTTCTTGCCGTCCTTGGCCAGGGACACGTGCACGTGCATACCGGAACCGTTGTCACCGATCAGCGGCTTGGGCATGAAGGTGGCGGTCTTGCCATAAGCATGAGCCACGTTGTGAACGCAGTACTTCAGGATCTGAACTTCGTCGGCCTTGGCGGTCAGGGTGTTGGCGCCAACACCGATTTCGCACTGGCCGGCGGTGCCCACTTCGTGGTGGTGCACTTCGATTTCCAGGCCCATCTGCTCCATGGCGGCGCACATGGCGGCGCGCAGGTCGTGCAGGGAATCCACCGGCGGTACCGGGAAGTAGCCGCCTTTCACACCCGGACGGTGACCGATGTTGTTCTTCTCGAACTCATCGGCGGACACCCAGGCCGCTTCTTCGGAGTAGATGTTGTACATGGCGCCGGACATGTCGGACTTCCACTGTACGGAATCAAACACGAAGAATTCCGGCTCCGGACCGAACAGGGCGCTGTCGGCGATGCCGGTGGACTTCAGATATTCCTCGGCGCGCTGAGCCACGGAGCGGGGATCGCGCTCGTAGCCCTGCATGGTGGAGGGCTCGACGATGGTGCAACGCAGGTTCAGGGTGGTAACGTCGGTGAACGGATCGATCACCGCGGAACTGTCGTCCGGCATCATGATCATGTCGGACTCGTTGATACCTTTCCAGCCAGCGATGGAAGAACCATCGAACATCTTGCCGTCCTGGAAGAAGTCCTCGTCCACTTCCGAACTCGGAATGGTGACGTGCTGCTCCTTACCCCGGCTATCGGTAAAACGCAGATCGACCCACTTCACGTCGTTATCTTTGATCAGCTTCAGCGTCTTTTCAGACATTGTAGAACGTCCTCCTGGAACGGGTATGTGTCTGGCATTCAGTGGTATCGGCGGGCCGACCACTCGAAGCCGCTATTCTCGGGCACTCGGCCCCGCATGCCAATAGGTGAGCAAATTACGTGCCAGCCCTTTTTTAGCGCATTCGGGCCGTAACGCCCCGAAATCGGCCGGCATACCCGGCATGAAAGCACCAATACTGTGCATGCATGACAAGAACGCACCATTACAGTGCAATCGAAGACTCCCCAATCTCAAGCGTCACCCGCACCTCATGACCTTCTTCCCGGGTCTCCAGCACCGCATGACCATTGATCCGGCACCAGGCGGGAATGTCATTGAGCGCCCCCGGATCGGTGCAGATCACCGTCAGGGTATCGCCTTGTTGAAGCGCATTCACTTGATTCTGGGTTTTGATCACCGGCATCGGACACAGCAACCGGCGGGCGTCCAATTCATGATGGCTCATGGTTATACCATCCATTCCTGTGGCACCTGATCCGGCGTCGCCGGGCACACCGGTAACTGGCGAGCCACGCCGCTGGGATCGCGCACTTCCACCACCACCTCGTCATCGGTTCGCCCCTTGGAATAACGGGCGACGATGGCGGCCGCCTGGCGCAGTTCCTCATCGGATGTCAGCTCACCGTCGATCAGGGCCAGCGGACCGGGGCAGCTCGACGTGGTGATGCTGGTGAACTGATACCGATACCCTTCCAGGAAGCGGTTCTCCCCTTCTTCACGGCTAATGATCAGCTTGTAGTGCGGCGCCGGACGGATATGCCGCCCCACCTTCAGCAGCATGATGTCATCCAGTTCATAGCGGCGCTCGTTACGGGCTTGCCACAGATCCGCCAGCTTGCGCGAATAGGACTCATCGGTAAGGAAGCAACAGCCGCCGGCGGGTTGGGCGAAGTCATCCAGGCCAAAGCGCTTGGCCAGTGCCATTTGCGGCTTGCGATTACGGCCGGAGAAGTCGTGCAATCGGCTGCGATCCACCCAGCCCTCCCGCTCCGGCAGGGTCTCCGGCAGGTTCCTGGCGCTGAGCGGGCGCAGCAGGCGGTCATCGGCGCCGGATTCGCGGCTGATGATCGGCATGGTTTCCTTGCGCTGGCTCTTGGGGCGCTGCCCCACCACCTCACCGGTGATGATGAAGTCGAACCCCTTCTCGCCGGCCAGCTCCCGTGCCTTGTTCAGCATCAGGGTGGCCTTGTTGACCATGAAGATCTTGCAGTCCAGGCAGGGATTCAGATTGGCGCCGTAGCCGTGTTTCGGATTGAGTACCACATCCTTGTACTCCTCCGAAATATCCACGATATGCAGCTTGATACCCAGCTGCTCGGCGACCCAAAGCGCATTATTGCGCTTGTTTTTGTCCTTGTCCTTCTTGCGAATGGCGTGAGTGTGGCCTTCCACGCAGAAGCCGGTGAAGAAATTCACCCCTTCGACGTGGATGCCTTGTTCCTGCATGACTTTCACCGCCAGCATGGAGTCCAGGCCGCCGGAAACCAGGGCGATGGCGCGTCGTTGCAGCGGTTGTTGCAGCGTTCGAGGGGCTGACTCGGTCATAGGTCGGCTCGCGTGCCGGTCAAAAAATGGGCGGCGAGTATAGCAAACCCGGGCCGGGTAGCACTATCCGCTGGACGCTGGACGCTGGACGCTGGACGCTGGACGCTGGACGCTGGACGCTGGACGCTGGACGCTGGACGCTGGACGCTGGACGCTGATAATGCAAAGCCAGACCCAATGCCCTGGCAAGCACTAAGCAACGCTTTTTTTATGGTTCATCGCGGTTTAGCGGGAAGGGTCGCTCCGGCCGGGGGGGGCCGTGCAGCCCCGATTCGAGTGAACCGCCGCGTTGCGGACGCCAACAACGACAAACCTTTCCAGGAGAGGAAAGGAGACCCGTATTGCTCGGTTACCTCGAAGACATCGATTCAGATCATGCCACGAAGCCGCCGTGGGAAGCGGCCCCGGCGGCGCTCCGCTTGGCCGCGAATGCCCTGGGCCGTTGGCGATTCGCTTGCAAGCAAACTTCCCACAGCGGCTTCGTGGCATGATCCGTGGGAGACCAGCTTGCTGGCGAATACAGCGGTTGGTAGCCCCTTCCGTTACAGACCCGTGCCCATGATTGAAGCGCCGTGGCCTTCTAAACCGCGATGAACCTTAACAATACCGTCAATGTCCTGTTCCAGGTCCATGGTGGCGTAGTTGAAGTTCTTCAGATAATCCGGCCGGATCACGCTTTCCGCGGGAAAGTAATAGCGCGCTCGAAAAACAGAAAGCCGAAGAACGGTTCCGCCGCGTTCCGCTGATCCAGAAACGACATAACGTGGTGGGCTGATAAAACGGTACCGCTTGGGAAGCGTTGAGCACCGGACGGTAAGCGAGAAAATGCGCGGCGCCATAGGCCGCCCCCATGGAGGTGAAGCCCCCCGGCGTGGTCAACAGATTCCAGACGAAGCCGTTAAGATGGAAACCGTAGAGATCATGGATCTGACCGTCCACCAGCAGGAAGAGCAGGCTCCAGACACTGCCCGGTTGCAGCAATGCCTGCCTCGCCACATGCAGGCAGGCGATCAGAATAAGCACGTAATTGATTAAAAAGAAGCGGCACCAGGGTGTGGACGGAAAGGAAGGACGGGATCTTTGTGTCATCAACCAGGCTCATCGGGAATGTAAATTCCGACAAGCCCGGCCACAAAAACTTAACCGAAGCTTAATGCTGATGGCTAACGCCAAGGTCAGCCATCCCACGTTGCCACGTCAGTCACTTCGAAAAGGCGATTATTCCGTGGCCGCATCCGGCGGCTCCGGAGTCGCCACCGCGAAATGACGTTTTGAGAACAGTACCCTCTGCGCCACCAGTTCCTCGCCTTCATCCTTGCCGCGCTGTTCCAGATGGCGCTCAACGATACCGCAGCGACGCAGCAATCCATCATCATTGGCGATCTGGATATTGAGGCCGGGACGGGCATTCAATTCCAGCATCATCGGCCCTTTATGCTTGTCCAGCACCAGATCCACGCCAAGGTACCCCAGACCGGTCAGGTCATAGCAGCGCGCCGCCAGCGCCAGACACTCCTCCCAATCCGGGATAGTGACGCCGGCCACCGGGTGCGCGGTATCGGGATGGCGGTCGATTTTCAGGTTGTGCCAGGTGCCGGCCAGAGTCACCCCGGTGGCGATGTCCACGCCCACCCCGATGGCGCCCTGGTGCAGATTGGCCTTGCCATCGGACTGCCGGGTGGGCAAACGCAGCATGGCGAACACCGGGTAGCCCTTGAGCACGATGATACGGACATCCGGCACCCCGCCGATGCTGATGCGGTCAAACAGATCGGTGGAACGGACCCGGTATTCAATCAGCGCGCGATCACGATGGCCGCCCAGTGAATAGATACCGGAAATGATCCCGGAAATGTGAAACTCCATCTCCTCGGGGCTGACCATGCGGCCGGAGACCGTGCGGTAATACCCCTCGAAGCGATCGGAAATGACCATGATGCCGTCACCGCCGGCCCCCTGGGAGGGTTTGATGACGAAATCCCCGTGGGTTTCCACGATCTCCGCCACCTTGCCGATGCCCTGCTCGGTCTCGATGATGCCGTACATATCCGGCGCCCGGATACCGGCGTCCAGCGCCAGCTTCTTGGTGCGGATTTTGTCGTCCACCAGCGGGTACAAGCGACGGTCGTTATAACGCAGCACATAATCGCCGTTACGCTGGTTGATGCCCATTACGCCGCGCCGCCGCAGAGCGCGCCAGGTCTTCACCCCGAACATTCAGCGTCCCTCTTCGGTCATGGCCCGGAAGCGCACCAGTTCAGTGAGCCGGTAGCCGCGATAGTGCCCCATGAACACCATGACCGCGGCCAGCACCAGGAGGATGCCCGGGAAGGTGAACACCAGATAGACCAGCGGACTCCACACCATCAGCAAATGACAGAGAATCGCCACCACCAAGGTGCCGATGGCCACTTTCATGGACTGTGGTCCGCCCCGCTCTTCCCAGACAATCGACATCCGCTCGATCACCATGGTCAGAATCACCATCGGGAACAGCGCCACCGACAGCCCCACTTCCAGACCCAGCTTGTAGCTGAACAAACTGATCAGGCCGATCATGATCACCACGAAGGTCAGCACCACCGACAATCGGGCCATCAACTGTAACTTGAGATGCTCCAGATACGATCGCAACGACAAACCGATGGTGGTGATGAAGGTGAACAGGATCACCCCCCAGACCACCTGGGTCTCGCGGAACGCCAGGGCGATCAGTACCGGCGTGAAAGTACCAAGGGTCTCCACGCCAATCAGACTGCGCATCAACAGCACCAGCAGCACCCCCACCGGAATCATGATCAGGATTCGGTGGAGCTGTTGTACCGGTAGCGGCAAATCATAGAGCGAGAAGTCAATGAAGCTGGAAACGTCCTGGGAACTCAGCGTCTGTGCCAGTTGCAGAGCGCTCATCTCATTCTGATGAACGCTGAACTTCACCTCCGCGTTGCGCCCCCCATCCAGGTTGTACAGTGGCGCCTGTCCACTCCACCACACCAGACGGTCCTCCGGCAGCCCCTGCTGACCGGTATTGGGGTTGAAATACAACCAGGCGTTGCCGTTGTAGGAACGCAGCCATAACTCCGGCTGCTGATTCTGCACCTCGGACAAACGCAGGGTGTACACCGGCTCCGCCGGGATGTGCGCCACCGCCAGCAGCAGATCCACCACCCGGGCCCGGTTCTCCGACGTCATGTTGCCGCCCAGCAACAGCCGGACATTGTCGTTGTCGTCTCGGCTGTTAACCCGTTTGATGGTCTCGCTGATGAAGGTTTCGATGTCCGCGGAGTGCTGACGAATCGGCGCCAGCAGAGCGTCGGCGGCCACTTTTTCCGGCCCGGACAGCGTCGGGCTGGGACGGAACTGCGGCCCCGGCTCCTTCGCCTGGCCGCCGGGCTCGGCGAAACGGGGGGTGATCAGCAAGCGGTAATACAGGCTCTGCTGGCCCTCCACCCGGCGGCTGGACCAGGTCACCACCCGATTGCCACCCTCACGGCTGACGTTGACGCCATAATTATTGGAGATAAAACTCTCATTCAAGGTGGTGAAACCACTGTCCAGTGGCGGCACGAACATTCGCACCTTCACCGGGTGGTTACCCCTGGCCTGGAACTGGACCTGGGCATCCACCACCCAGACCGGATCGGTTTCACTTTCGGTAAGCGGCACTTTCTGAATCAGAATCTGGTAGGCCATGCTGCCTATGCCCAGAACCAACAATGCCACGGCCAGCAGCCGCGCGTGCAGTTTCACAGAACCCATGTTCCAGCCTTATTCGGTTTCTTCGGCCGCCAAGCCGATGGTCTCTTCCCTGGAGCAGGATGGCGCACCCCCGCTCATGGACTGTGCCGGGTCTATCAGAGCCCCCAGCGAAACCAGTGCCTCGGATCCCACCAGCAGCGGGAATCGGAAGTCACTGCGATCGGTAAGATTGACATCCACCCGCCGGGCCCGGCCACCGACGCATAGCGTCAATTCCACCACCGGCCGGCGGCTGTAGCCCGGAGCACCGTCAATCTGATTTTCGGCACGGCGCTTGATGCGCACATGTTTTGATAATGGCAATTCGAGGGTGCGCCACTGATCCTGCTCCAATCCGATTTTCTCACGCTGTTCCGGCATCACCCACAAATCAAAGGAAACCCAATCCTGCCCGTCCTGCTGGAAAATCCGGACCTGCCGGGCGCTGAGCGAGGCGGACTGGGCTCCGGTATCCAGTTTGGCGGGCAAGACGATGTCCAACTCTTTGATCATGACCTCTTCATTGAGGCCCAGAATGATCTTTCCAGGGTCCTCACCGTCGGCGACGGCTTTCATGGGCAGGGCCAGACAGAGCGCTATCGCCAGTCCACACCTGATGCCGCTCGCACACCCAAACCGCATATAACGAATACCTTTCCTTGCTCAGAACCGCATTCTGGTCCGGAACACGCGTGTCCAGAACCATTCTGAAGAAACGTCGCGGACAACCTGATATGCCAAACCGCGCAACCTCGGGAGCCAGAAAGGCTCGAACGGACAGTCCTCGACGGGCAGTGTATGACCGGTACGACCTCCGTTTGGTTGCGCCATTCTAGGCGAATGAACACCGCCTTGAAGCAACAACCGCAAAATCGTGAACCGGGTCGCATTCTCTCATAGCCCGCGAACGCCGCCCACTATCAGAAATGGCCGTCAGACCGGGGCTGGCCGGAGGGCGACAAGACGGTGGCCTCGGTAGCCAAGGGGGCTGTACAATGCGCTCCCGCCGCGGCCCAGCCTCGGCCTTATTACTCGCTTCGGAGCCTGTTTCGTGATTGAACGCCTGCGCAATATCGCCATCATCGCCCACGTTGACCACGGCAAGACCACCCTGGTGGACAAGCTGTTGCAACAGTCGGGCACACTGGGAGACCGCGCCGGCGACGTCGAGCGCGTAATGGACTCCAACGATCTGGAGAAGGAACGGGGCATTACCATCCTCTCCAAGAACACCGCCCTCAAATACGGCGACTACCGTATCAACATCGTCGATACCCCGGGACACGCCGACTTCGGCGGCGAGGTGGAGCGGGTGATGTCGATGGTGGATTCCGTGTTGCTGCTGGTGGACGCGGTGGACGGCCCCATGCCGCAAACCCGCTTCGTTACCCAGAAAGCGTTCGCCGCCGGCCTCAAGCCGATCGTGGTGATCAACAAGATCGACCGCCCCGGTGCCCGCCCGGACTGGGTCATGGACCAGGTGTTCGACCTGTTCGACAATCTCGGCGCCAGCGACGAACAGTTGGACTTCCCGGTGGTATACGCTTCCGCGCTCAACGGCATCGCCGGTCTCGATCCGGATGACATGGCCGAGGATATGAGCCCGCTGTTCCAGACCATCATCGATCGCGTACCGGCACCGGAGGTGGACCGGGACGGCCCGTTCCAGATGCAGATCTCCTCCCTGGACTACAACAGCTATCTGGGCGTGATCGGCATCGGCCGGATCAAGCGCGGCAAAGTCAAGGCCAATACGCAGGTCAAGGTGGTGGACCGCGACGGCCAGGTGCGTAATGGCCGCCTGCTGCAGATCATGGGCTACCACGGCCTGGAGCGTGTCGACGTACCGGACGCCGCCGCCGGCGACATTGTCTGTATCACCGGCATCGACCCGCTGGACATCTCCGACACCCTGTGCGACCCGGCCCAGGTCGAGGCCTTGCCCGCCCTGACCGTGGACGAGCCGACCGTGAGCATGGTGTTCCATGTCAACACCTCTCCGTTCGCCGGCCAGGACGGCAAGTTCGTCACCAGCCGCCAGATCCGCGAGCGCCTGGAGGCGGAACTCAAGCACAACGTGGCCCTGCGCGTGGAAGAAACCGGCAGCGCCGACCAGTTCCGCGTCTCCGGCCGCGGCGAACTGCACCTGTCGGTACTGATCGAGAACATGCGCCGCGAAGGCTTCGAGCTGGCGGTGGGCCGCCCGCAAGTGATCGTGCGTGAGGTGGATGGTCAGAAGCAGGAACCCTACGAAAACGTCATGGCCGACGTGGAAGAGCAGCACCAGGGCGCGATCATGGAGCACCTGGGCCTGCGCCGCGCCGAGATGACCAACATGGAGCCCGATGGCAAAGGCCGCGTACGCCTGACCTTCGTCGTGCCCAGCCGTGGCCTGATCGGCTTCCGCAGCCTGTTCCTGACGCTGACCTCCGGTACCGGCATCCTCAACAGCACCTTCAGCCATTACGGCGAGTACAAACCCGGCGACATGGCTCAGCGCAACAACGGCGTGCTGGTCTCCATGGTCAAGGGCAAGGTGTTGGCGTTCGCTCTGTTCAATCTGCAGGAGCGTGGCCGCATGCTGATCGACCCCAACGTGGAGGTCTATGAAGGCCAGTTGATCGGCATCCACAGCCGAGGCAATGACCTGGTGGTAAACCCCACCAAGGGCAAGCAGCTCACCAACATGCGTGCTTCCGGCACCGACGAGAACGTGATTCTCACCCCTCCGGTGCGCTTCAGCCTGGAGCAGGCCCTGGACTTCATCGAGGACGATGAACTGGTGGAAGTGACACCAAACCATCTGCGTCTGCGCAAGAAACTGCTCACCGAAACCGAGCGCAAACGCGCCAGCCGTTGATCCCTCGCCCGAAGCGGCACCTCCGGGTGCCGCTTCCGACCCCGCCCCGGCTTTTACAGTCTTTTCCCCCGGCCATTACCAGACTCCTGCCATAGTGGTGCTGGCGTCTCGGCGCAAGGAGCGTCTCCGTCATTACTGGAGACACCACTCATCGACCCTCTCAGGAGAGACAAGATGAACTGGAACACCATCGAAGGCCGCTGGAAGGAGCTAAAAGGCAATGTCCGGGAACATTGGGGCAAACTCACCGACGACGACATCGAGGAGGCCAAGGGCAAGCGTGATGTACTGCTGGGCAAGATCCAGGCAAAATACGGTATCGCCAAGGAAGAGGCGGAAAAGCAAATTGACCAGTGGGTCGATAAACTGAACTCGAAATAAGCGACTTCAGGGTCATCCGGACCGCCTTCCCCACCCTTCCGGTTAGCGGATGGCTAAAGGGCGGCGCCCCGCCGCCCTTCTTTACCATGCTGCATATTGCTCTCTATCAACCGGAAATTCCTCCGAACACCGGCAACATTATTCGCCTCGCCGCCAATACCGGCGCCGGGCTGCACCTGATCGAGCCGCTCGGTTTCAGTCTGGATGAGAAGCGCCTGCGGCGCGCGGGACTGGACTATTCGGAATGGGCCAGGGTGACCGTGCACCCGGATTTCGAGGCCTTCCTGGCCGCCATGAACGGGGCTCGCCTGTTCGCCCTGACCACCAAGGGCCACACTGCCCCCAGCGATACCCGGTTCAAGGACGGCGATGTGCTGTTGTTCGGCCCGGAAACCCGGGGGTTGCCCGCGGAGATCCTGAACCGGCTGGCGCCGGAGCAACGGCTGCGGCTGCCGATGGTGGCCGACAGCCGCAGTCTCAATCTGAGCAACGCGGTGGCGGTGACCCTCTATGAGGCCTGGCGCCAGTTGGGCTACCCGGGCGCGGTCTAGGGACGCCGGACGCCGGACGCCGGACGCCGGACGCCGGACGCCGGACGCCGGACGCCGATAACGCAAAACCAGACCCAACGCCCTGGCAAGCACTAAAACGCTTTTTATGGTTCATCGCGGCTTAGCGGGCCACGGCGCTTCAATCATGGGCACGGGTCTGTAACCGGAAGGGGCTACCAAGCCGCTATATTCGCCAGCAAGCTGGTCTCCCACGGATCATGCCACGAAGTCGCTGTGGGAAGCTTGCTGGCAAGCGAATATCCCAACACCAGAGGGCCGGAACTCGCCAGCAAGCTGGTCTCCCACGGATCTGCCACGAAACCGCTGTGGGAAGCTTGCTGGCAAGCGAATATCCCAACACCAGAGGGCCGGAATTCGCCAGCAAGCTGGTCTCCCACGGATCTGCCACGAAGCCGCTGTGGGAAGCTTGCTGGCAAGCGAATATCCCAACACCAGAGGGCCGGAATTCGCCAGCAAGCTGGTCTCCCACGGATCTGCCACGAAACCGCTGTGGGAAGCTTGCTGGCAAGCGAATATCCCAACACCAGAGGGCCGGAATTCGCCAGCAAGCTGGTCTCCCACGGATCTGCCACGAAGCCGCTGTGGGAAGCTTGCTGGCAAGCGAATATCCCAACACCAGAGGGCCGGAATTCGCCAGCAAGCTGGTCTCCCACGGATCTGCCACGAAACCGCTGTGGGAAGCTTGCTGGCAAGCGAATATCCCAACACCAGAGGGCCGGAATTCGCCAGCAAGCTGGTCTCCCACGGATCTGCCACGAAGCCGCTGTGGGAAGCTTGCTGGCAAGCGAATATCCCAACACCAGAGGGCCGGAATTCGCCAGCAAGCTGGTCTCCCACGGATCTGCCACGAAGCCGCTGTGGGAAGCGGCCCGGGCGGCGCTCCGCTTGGCCGCGAATGCCCTGAGCCGTTGGCGATTCGCTTGCCAGCAAGCTTCCCACAGCGGCGCTGTAGCCACCTCTGAAGGGAGGTCTTCGAGGTAACCGGGCAATACGGGAGCCCCCGCCGAAGCAACGTTAAAAATTGCTCCCGGCAATTTTTTATTTCCGCAATGCCCGCAGCCCCGGGTTTTGACTTTAGCGTCCGGCGTCTGGCGCCCGGCTCATTTACTGAACCGTCAGGCTCTCGCTGCCTTCTTTCTGCTGCTCACGCTGCTGCTGGTACAGAGCATCGAAATTCAGCGGCTGCAATACCATTTGCGGGAAAGACGCCTTGGATACCAGATCCGACACCACTTCGCGCACGTACGGGAACAGCAGGTTGGGGCAATAAGCGCCGAGCAACTGGTTGCGTTCCTCACCTTCGATACCGACCAGAGTGAAGATGCCGGACTGTTTTACTTCCACCAGGTAAAACGTCTTTTCTTCCGCCTCGTCCTTGGCGGTCACGGTTACCGTCACTTCCACTTCATACTCATTGGAGTCACCGAGCCGGCGGGCGTTGTTATTCAGTTGAACATTGACCTTCGGCTTCCACTCCTGCAGGAAAATCTCCGGCGCGCCCGGGCACTCGAAGGAAGCATCCTTCAGGTACACGCGCTGCAGTTGAAATACTTTTTCCTGTTGATCCGCCATCATTATCTCCATGGTTTGCAGGGCCACCCCCGGCGACCCGTGTTATTCGGCATGCCCGGCATCGCCTGGCCAACCCTTACCCTTCTAGCGACTATTGGTTAAGCAATGCGTCCAACTCGCCCGCCCGTTCCAGGGCGAAAAGCTCATCGCAGCCTCCGACGTGACGCGTCCCGATCCAGATTTGCGGCACGGTACGCCGGCCGCTGCGTTCCATCATCTCCTGGCGCCCTCCGGCGACATGGTCCACGTCGATTTCATGAAGCCGCGCCGCCTTCGACACCAGTAAACTTTTGGCCCGCCGGCAGAAAGGACACCAGGAAGTGGTGTACATTGTCACCTCGGTCATAGTGTCACCCCGGCCATCAGGCTTTCACCACCGGCAGGTTATCATTGCGCCAGGCGTTGATGCCGCCCTGAATACGGTAGAGGTTGGGAATCCCCTTGCCGCGCAGTTGACGCCCCAGGTGTGACGACTGATTGCCCATTTTGCAGGCCAGAATCACCGGCCGGTCCTTGTAGGCCTGCAGCTGCGAGAGCTGGTCCATGACCTGACCGGCGGGGATATTGACACTACCAGCGATGTGGCCGGCGCGGAACTCCTCGCTGTCACGCAAGTCGATGATCACGCCCTTTTGCTGGTTGATCAGATTGGTGGCCAACTGCGGGCTGATGGGCTTGCCGCCGCGCCGGGACTCAATCGTGAAGAAAACAGCCCACAATAGAAAGAAGGCGGAGACCAGAAGGTAATGGTTGCTGGCGAACTCGATCAAACGATCCATGGTTACGTTCCTGCCGAGGTAAAATCGGCGCCAAGTATACACATCGGGGGCCGGTTACGGTAAAACCCGCTGCCATGAGACGTCTTTTTCCCCTGCTCCTGCTGTTGAGCCTGGTGGCCCGGGCGGACGATCCGTCCCCCGAGCAACTGGAAGCCCTGAAGGAGCGCATCCGCGAGCTGACCTCGGCTCAGAATCGGGACCTGGAGCGCCGCGACGATCTGCAGGCGAAGCTGCGCGACACCGAAAAACGCATCGGCACCCTGGGCCGCGAACAACGCCACCTGGACCGGGAAGTTCAGGACGCGGAACAGCGCCTGGCCGAGACCGAACAGCGCCAGGCCGAACTGGCGGCGGAGAAAAAGGTGCAATTATCATGGCTGGCCCGCACCGTGCGGACCAGCTACCAGGCCGGCCGGGAGGAGCGCATCAAGCTGCTCCTCAACCAGGAAGACCCGGAGCGGGTAGCCCGGTTGTTACGCTACCAGGAATACTTCCAGCGCGCGCGGCGGGATCGCCTGGTCAATCTGGAAGGTGAACTGGTCGACCTGCGTCAGGTGGCCCGGGAAGTGGCCGAAGCCCGCGCCGACCTGCTGGACCGGCGTACCGCCCTGGCCCGGCATCGCGAGGAGCTGGAGGCCGCCGGCCGTGAACGGGAGAAGGCGCTGGCCGCCCTTGGTCAGTCATTGGAGAACCGCGGCGGCCAGTTGAGCAGCCTGCGCGCGGATCAACAACGCCTGGAGCGTCTGCTGGAGCAGATGCGCCAAGCCGCCGAACAGGCGGCACGGGAGAGCGCCCCAAGCGGGCCTAGCCGCCCCGCCGCGAGCAGCGGCACCCCCTTCGGCAAGCTGGCGGGCGGTTTGCCCTGGCCGGTGCACGGCCCGGTGCTGACCAGCTACAACAGCCGCCGGGAAGGGGAACTACGTTGGACCGGCGTGATTCTGGGCGTGGACGAAGGCACTCCGGTGCAGGCCGTACACCCGGGACGAGTGGTATTCGCCGACTGGCTGCGTGGCTTCGGCCTGCTCATTATCCTCGATCACGGTGACGGCTACCTGACACTCTATGGCTACAATCAAAGCCTGCTGCGCCAGGTCGGTGACCAGGTCGCCACCGGCGATGTGCTGGCACTGGCGGGCCGTTCCGGCGGCAACAGCCGCAGCGCGCTGTACTTTGAAATCCGCCATCGCGGCAAGGCGGTGAACCCGGCGCGCTGGTGCGACCGCCGTGTTACACTGCCGCCCATTGCCCGTAACGACTGATCGACCGTAACAACTGATCGCCCGCGCCAACTGACGCCAGGATTAGAGCCTCATGTTGAAACTGCCTCACGCTGTTCTGCGCCATACCCTGCTCGCTCTTGCTCTTTCCGTTCCCACCCTGCACGCCGCCACTCCCGAGTCCCTGGACGATCAGGCTCGCGAAGCCGGCGTACCGGTGACCCAGTTGCGGGCCTTCGCCGAAGTGCTGGAACGGGTGCGCGGCGCCTATATCGAGGAAGTGGACGAGAAGGAGCTGCTCAACGCCGCCATCCGCGGCATGCTCTACGAGTTGGATCCGCACTCCGCTTACCTGACGCCGGATCAGTTCGAGGACCTGCAGACCACCACCACCGGCGAATTCGGCGGCCTGGGCCTGGAAGTGACCATGGAAGACGGCTTCGTCAAGGTGGTCACCCCGATTGACGATTCCCCCGCCGCCCGTGCCGGCATCCGCGCTGGCGATCTGATCCTGAAAATCGACGACACTTTCGTCAAGGGCCTGAGCCTGGAAGAGGCGGTGGAGAAAATGCGCGGCGAGCGTGGCTCCAAGGTGTCCCTGTCGATCCTCAGCGAAGGAGAGGAGCAACCGCGCACGGTGGTACTGGAGCGGGACCGCATCAAAGTACAGAGCGTGAAACAGGAAGCCCTGGAGCCCGGCTACGGTTATATCCGCATCTCCCAGTTCCAGAACAACACCGGCATGGAGACCGGCAAGGCGCTGGAGAAGCTACAAAAAGAAGGCAATCTCAAGGGACTGATCCTGGACCTGCGCAATAACCCGGGCGGAGTTCTGGACGGCGCCGTGCAGGTGGCGGATCTGTTCCTCAACAAGGGGCTGATCGTTTACACCCAGGGCCGTGACGAGGCCAGCCGTAACGATTACCGCGCCCACGCCGGTGACCAGCTTCAGGGCCTGCCGCTGGTGGTGCTGGTGAACGGCGGCTCCGCCTCCGCTTCGGAGATCGTCGCCGGCGCCCTGCAGGATCAGGGGCGCGCCGTGATTGTTGGCAATCGCACCTTCGGCAAAGGCTCGGTGCAGACGGTCCTGCCGATCAGCGGCGACAGCGCGCTGAAACTGACCACCGCCCGTTACTACACCCCCGAAGGACGCTCGATCCAGGCGGAAGGCATCGTTCCCGACATCAAAGTGGAAGTGGCCAGCGTCAAATTGCTCAAGGAACACCTGCCACGGGAGGCGGACCTGCCCCACCATCTGATGAACCAGAATGGCGAGAACGGGCCAGCGGAAGAACCGGAAGAAGAACCCCTGGCCAGCCGCGACTATCCACTGTCCCAGGCGCTGTCGATTCTCAAGGGGATTACGCTGGCGGGGAAACGCTAGAGAAGACCCTTCCCACAGACTGGCCTACGAAGCCGCTGTGGGAAGCGGCCTTGGCCGCGAATGCCCCCCATTCGCTTGCAAGCAAGCTTCCCACAGCGGCTTCGTGGCAAGCTCTGAATTCATCTTTCCAGTCACCCGATATCATTTCAGTGCCAGCCAGCGCACCACCGAATCCGCCCTCCAGGCGTCATCACCGGCCGGCACCCAGGCCAGCACATCGGCGGCCATCAGGTTGGACAGCATATGCGACGCCTGACGCGGTAACGGCGCCAGTGCCGTGGCACCGGTGAGGGGGTCGGTTTGCAACCGCATACGCAGCCACTGATCGCGGCGATCGTCCGGACGCGCGTCTTCGAGTAAGCGGGCATGGCCCCAGGGCGGCCCCGCCGGATCGCCTTCCAGTACCCGCAGCACTTCCGCCACGTGCACCGTCAGCCCCACCAGCACCGCCGCCGGATTGCCCGGCAACCCGATCAGCGCGGTGCCTTCCCGGGTCCCGAACCACAGCGGCTTACCCGGCTTTTGCGCCAGCTTCCAAAAGTGCCGTGTCACCCCGAGCCGTTCCGCCACTTCCGGCACATAATCCCGGTCGCCCACGGACACGCCGCCAGTGGTGATAATCACGTCCGACTCCGCCAGCGCCTGCTCCAACGCCTGGCAAACGTCCTCGAAACGATCCGCCACCGCCTGGCAGCGCACCAGCGGCTGCCCTCGCTGCGCCAGCCAGCCACGCACCAGCGGACCGTTGGCGTCATAGATTTGCCCAGGCCTCAGCCGCTCCCCCACCGGCCTGACTTCGTCGCCGGTCACCAGCACCGTCACCCTGGCTTTCGGATACGCCTTCACGTTCGCCACGCCGGCCATGGCCAGTGCCGCCAGCCGGCCGGCGTCCAGCCGTGTGCCGGCCGCCGCCAATTCGGTACCGACTTGCAGTTCCTCACCCTGGTGTCGCAGATCCGTGTCCGGCGCCACCACGCGATCCACGCGGATGGCGTCCTCCTCACGGACCACCCACTCCTGACGCACGATGGTATCGGCCCCCGGCGGTACCGGCGCGCCGGTCAGAATGCGCACTACCGTCTCTCGGGCCAGGGCGGCGCCGGCGCCTTGCCCGGCCGGGTTTTCACCGCTCAACCGTAAGCGGGCCGGGTGCTCCGTCGTGGCGTTCGCCAGGTCCGCGCTGTGCGCCGCATAGCCATCCACCGCGCTCTGATCGAACAGCGGCAGATCCACCGCCGCCCGCGCCGGTGCCGCCAGCACCTGGCCCAAAGCCTCTTCCACCGGACAGTCACTGGCCGATAACGGCGCCAACACGCGCCGGTACGTGGCCAGAGCCTCGGCCACCGGCAGCAGTCCCGGCGTGGTACCGCATCCCATCAGAGCGTCTCCTTCAATCTGGTCTTGGGGATAGGAATTCGGCCATATTCGCTGCCAAGGCAGCTTCCCACAGAGAAAGCTACGGAGCCGCTGTGGGAAGCTGCCTTGGCAGCGAATATGGCTCTCTTCCAGGAAAAGACCTCGATCTCTTTGCGGCCGGCGTCAAACGTCCCGCGCCACTGCGCTTATCACTGATAACCGCCCGGATGCGGGCGGCCGGCCCGGCACACTTCCAGCAGATGCACCAGCCCTGGCAACAGCGCCGCCAGCGTCTCCTCCGCGCCGCGCCGGCTGCCCGGGAAGGTCACCACCACGCTCTCTCCGGCCAGGCCGGCAATGCCTCGGGACATCATGGCGTAGGGAGTGCGACGCTGACCAAAGTCCCGGGCCGCTTCCATTACCCCGGGCAGTTCGGTGGTCAACATGGGTTGCACCGTGTCCACGGTGCAATCGCGGGGACCAACGCCGGTGCCGCCGACAGTCACGACCAGCGCCGTGCCTTCGGCCAGCCGTGCCCGCACCGCCTCGCGCAATTGCTCCGGCTCATCCGGCAACACCTGATAGTGCACCGGCTCAAAACCGGCGGCGGCCAATCCTTCTTCCACCGAGCGCCCGGCGGTATCCGGTTTGCGGCCCGCGGCCACGGTGTCCGACAGCACGATCACCGCGGCGCTCATCGGCGCACGCAGATAGCGACGGAACTGGGACTTGCCACCGGTTTTTTCCAGCAAGCGACCGTCGGTAATTTCCAACTGATCCGGGCGGCAATGTGGCTTGAGCATGTCGTACAAGGTGAGCGCCGCCATCTGCGCGGCGGTAAGCGCTTCCATCTCCACTCCGGTGGGGCCAATGGTTTGCACTTCGGCCAGGATCGTCACCTGCTCCTCACCCAGTTCGAACTCCAGTTCAGCGCGGTGGATCGGTAGCGGGTGGCATAGCGGCAGCAATTCGTCGGTGCGCTTGGCGGCAAGAATGCCGGCGATGCGAGCGGTCTTCAGGGCATCGCCTTTGTCGGTGTCGCCACGGCGCAGGCGCTCGATGCAGTCCTGAGGGGCCCGCAGCCGACATTGGGCGCGGGCGCTGCGGAACGAGTCCGGTTTATTACTGACGTCTTTCAAGAATGGTCTCCATCACAATGGTGGACCCGGTGATGGTCCGGGTGAACGTCACGCTGATTGTCCGAATGAGCATCGGAATGGGTGTCCGGGCGAATGCAGCAACCCTGGACATAGGCGCTGCTGCCGTCGGTATAAAATTCTTCTTTCCAGATCGGCGCCTGATGCTTTACCTCATCGACCAGATAACGGCAGGCCTCGAACGCTTCCGCCCGGTGCGCGGCTCGCGCCACGCAGACGATCGCCACGTCACCGATACGCAGTGCGCCCAGGCGATGCACTACCCGGCAATAGCTCAGCCCAAAACGCTCACGGGCCTGCTGCTCGATCTCGGCGATGCGTTTCTCCGCCAACGGCACGTAGGCGGTATAGCGCAGGCTCTCCACCGGCAATCCCTGATGATGGTCACGCACGGTGCCGGCGAACAGCGCCAAACCGCCGCACTCCGGGTACTGATCCAGCGCCAGCAACGCGTCGATGGCGATCGGCTGTTCGGTCAAGTGCGTCCGGTTACTCGAATCCGTCATGGTCATCCCCCCGCCACCGGCGGCAACAGCACCAGGTGGCCGTTTTCCGGCAGCGGGTCGGAACGCAACAGGACGTCGGTATCGCGCACCGCCGCGCACTGCTCCAGGCGCGGTTGCAGGGCCGGACACTGATCGGCCAACAGCACCAGGGCCTCGGCCACCGTGGCCGGCGCCGTTTCCGCGGCCAGCGTGATACGTTCCCCGCCCGCCAGCGGGATCAGCTCACCGTAAAGTTCAAAGGACAGATTCATCAGCCTCCCATCCCGTGCATGGTGATTGGTCGGTCCACCGGCCCCGGCGTCGCCGCGTAGCCGGCGTCCTTGTACCAGACGCGTTGTTCAATGCGATGCCGCAGCCGCGCCTCGCTCTCCCCGCCGCGCAGCGGCGTCAGCAGATCATGCCCCTGGCGGGCGAACAGGCAAGTGTAAAGGTGCCCGTTGGCGGTCAAACGCAGCCGGTCGCAGTCGGCGCAAAACGGTTTGGTCACCGTCGAGATCACGCCCACGGTGTAGTCGTCATCGAGCCGGTATTCGGTGGCCGGGGCGGCGCCTCGCGCTCGAGCCTGGATCCGATAGTGATCAGCCAGGGTAGCGAGGATCCGGGCCTCGGACACCACCTGGTCCTCACGCCAGCGCCCCGGTTCATCCAAGGGCATATATTCGATGAAGCGTAGCGGCAGGCCCCGGACTTTTGCCCAGTGGGCCAGCGGCAGGATCTGGTCGTCGTTATACCCTTGAATCAGCACCGCGTTCAGTTTCACCGGCAGGCCGCTGTCGCGGGCCTTTTCGATCCCCGCCAGCACCGGCGCCAACCGGCGCCCGGTGAGCGCCTGGAAGCGGCCCTCGTCCACCGCGTCCAGGCTGATGTTCAAATCGTCCAGGCCCGCCTCGATCAGGTCATCAAGCAGCTCCGGCAAACGGGTACCGTTGGTGGTCATCGACAGCCGTTTCAAACCACGCTCACGCAACCCGGACAGTGCCGCCACGCATGCCACCACGTCCCTGCGCAGCAGCGGCTCGCCACCAGTCAGGCGCAGTTCTTCAATGCCGTTGTCCACGAACAGGGTCGCCAGCCGCAGCAGCTCCTCCCGGTTCATCAGTTCCCGCCCGGGCAGCCATTGGGGATGTTCCGGCATGCAATACCGGCAACGGAAGTTGCAGCGATCGGTCAAGGACAAGCGCAGCTTGCGTTTGATACGGCCGAAACGGTCCTGCAATGGCTCTTTTACTGACAACGGCTCAAAGGCTACGCCCATGATCAGTCTCCCCGGCTCAGACGGGCACAAGCGTCGGCCACTTCCGCGGGGTTGTTCAAACTCCACAGCGGCTCCGGCTGCACGTCGGAAAAGTCCACCGGCCGCGCGCCGATGGAGGCGAACCAGTGACGTGGCGCCCGCTCACCAAGCTCCAGCGCTTCGGCAAGCCCGCTCTCCAGATCGCGATTCAGCAGGCAGCACAAGTACTGCCCCTGACCATGCGCCTCAGCATACGCTGCCCGCAAGCCTTGCAGCTTGGCCTGGATCATTAAACGGGGCAGCAGATCGTCGGGCAAGGTCACCGCATCACAGGGGAGAATAAGAACCCACCGAGTGGAGGCAGTGCGTAACGCGGCCAGAATACCGGCCAGGGGCCCACGAAAATCCGGCCAGGGATCACTGACCACCGGCACACCCAATGCCTGATAGGCACGCAGATTACGATTGGCCACGATCAGTCTCGCCGTTCCGGCGGGCACCGCTTGCAGCACCCGCTCCACCAGGCTGCGACCCAATACCGGAATCAGGCCCTTGTCCACACCACCGAGCCGGCGTCCCTGGCCACCCGCGAGGATCGCAACGGTCACGTCCTCCATCACGCGCCCTCCGCCAATCTTGCCCCTTCGATCAGGGCGCGGATTTCCGGCTGGCAGGAGCCGCAATTGGTGCCCGCCCTGACGCAGCGCCCAACGCCCTCCACCGAGGTTAACCCGTTATCGCGAATGGCGTCGAGGATGGTATTCCGACCCACCGAGTAACAAGAGCAGACCGTGGCACCGACATCGTCGGCCGGATCCACCGACCGTCCCAGCTTGAGCCCGACGACATCCGCCTCGGAGACATCCTGCTTGCCGAAAACACGACTCAGCCAACTGCGTGAAGGCAGCTCCGCGCGCGGTGACAGATAGGCGCAGGCCAGCAAGCGTCCTTGCTCCAGAACCACGGCGCGATAGTCGCCGGCACTGTCCTCACCCACTTCCAGCCACTGCGTCTGCTCACCGAGCCCCAACAGCGCCCGGCTCCACAGATGCGGCGCCTCGAGCCGGCCCCGGCCGGCCAGTTCATAGCGCAGAAAACCGTCACCCTGGATACAAACCCAATAGGCCGGTGCCTCGCGGCCTTCAAATTGGAGCGGGGAACGGCTATGGACCACCCCGTGCCAATCCACCGGGAACGGCGACACCATCACTGGCGTGTGTTTGAATTCCGGTTCTCCGGAGAGCGGATCCACCACCGGGTTGACCAGCGCGCCAACGCGGGCATCCGACGCTCGCTGGTCATTCCAGTGAATCGGCACGAACACCGTCCGGCGAGGCTGGTCAGCGGTGCAACGCAACCGCGCCACCATCGCGCCCCAACCACTGGCCACGCGCACCAGGGCGCCATCCTGCACGCCGCACAACATCGCTTCGTAAGGATGCATTTCCACGAACGGCTCGGGCAGGTGGCTGGCCAGACGCGGGGCGCGGCCGGTGCGCGTCATGGTGTGCCATTGGTCGCGAATACGGCCAGTGTTGAGCACCAGCGGGAACTCGTCATCCACCGCATTGACCGGAGCACGGGGTGCGGTAGGCACCAGCCGGGCCTTGCCATCCCCATGGAAAAAGCGGCGGTCCTGGAACAGCCGGGGGGTATGTTCACCAGCTTGCGGCACCGGCCACTGGCACGGGCGCAGGCGATCATAGCCCTCGGCGTCGAGGCCCGCCAAACCGCCAATATGGAAAGCACGCCGCACGCCATCGTCGTCATTGCGCCAGGCCGACAGCCGCGCGTGTTCATCGAAAATTTGATGGGGTTGCTCATAGGCGAAGCCATCGAACCCCAGCCGCCGGGCCACCTCACTGACCGCCCACCAGTCCGGCTTTGCCTTTCCCGGTGCCGGCAGAAAGGCTTTTTGCCGGGACAGGCAGCGTTCCGAGTTGGTCACGGTACCGTCTTTCTCGCCCCAGCCCAGCGCCGGCAGCACCACCCCGGCCTCGGCGGCGGTATCGGTATCGGCAAACAGATCGGACACTACCAGTAGCTCGCATCGGCGCAGGGCCTCGCGGACCCGGTCGGCGTCCGGCAGGCTCACCACCGGGTTGGTGGCCATCACCCACAACGCTTTGATACGGCCTTCGTGTACCGCCTCAAACAAGTCCACGGCTTTCAAACCCGGTTCCCGGGCAATGCGCGGACTGCCCCAGAACTCCTGCACCAGTTGCCGGTGCGCCGGTTCATCCAGTTCCAGGTGCGCCGCCAACGTATTGGACAGGCCGCCCACTTCCCGGCCGCCCATGGCATTGGGCTGGCCGGTGATGGAAAACGGCCCCATGCCGGGCTCGCCAAGCCGTCCGGTGAGCAAGTGGCAATTGATGATGCTGTTGACCTTGTCGGTGCCGCTGGACGATTGGTTCACGCCCTGGGAAAACACCGTCACCACTTTACGGGTGCGCGCGAACAGGGCGTAAAACGCCTGCAATTGCGCCACCGGCACCCCGCAGGCCTTGGCGACCGCTTCCAGGCGGCCGCCACTGCCGCGGGCGACGGCCAGCGCTTCGGCGGCACCGCCGGTGTGGTTGGCGACAAACCCGGTGTCCACCACGCCGTGCTCTTCCAGATAGGTGAGCAGCCCGTTGAATAACCAAACGTCGGAGCCGGCTTTCACCGGCAAGTGCAGATCCGCCTGCTCGCAGGTGGCGGTGCGGCGCGGGTCCACCACCACGATGCGTTTCTCCGGCCGCTCGCGCCGGCTGCGCATCAGCCGCTGATAAACGATCGGGTGACACCAAGCGGTATTGGAGCCCACCAACACCACCAGATCCGCCTCTTCCAGATCCTGATAATTGCCGCCCACCAGATCTTCACCGAAGGCGCGTTTGTGGCCGGCCACCGCCGAGGACATGCACAGCCGCGAATTGGTATCGATGTTGGCGGTGCCAAGCCAGCCCTTCACCAGCTTGTTGGCGACATAGTAGTCCTCGGTCAACAGCTGGCCGGAGACGTAGAAGGCCACCGCCTCCGGACCATGCTGGTCGATGATACGGCGTAAGTCCGTGGCTACCCGGCCCAGCGCCCGGTCCCAGGACACGGTTTGCTCCCGTCCGGCCTGATCCCGCATCAGTGGCCGCAACAGGCGCCCTTCCAACCCCACCGTTTCCGCCAACGCCGACCCTTTCACACAAAGACGGCCATGGTTCGCCGGGTGATCCGGATCACCTTCGATGCGTAACCGGTTCGGCGCGCTCTCATCCCCGGGCGTGGCGATCACGCCACAGCCCACACCACAGTAGGGGCAGGTGGTGCAGGTCATGTTCCCACCTCCGCCAGCCCATCCGCCTCGACGCCGAAAGTGTCCAGCAGCGTCTGAACCATGGGCTCGCAACCGCCACAACCGGTGGCGGCGCCAGTACACTGCTTGATCGCCGCCAGATCACAGTGCCCCTCGGCGATGGCCTGGCACAAGGTTCCCTTGGTCACATTCTGGCACTGGCACAGCGTGGCGCTGTCCGGCAACCGGGTGACATCGAGGGCCGGCGCGGCCCCCTGGGCGGCGGGCAGGATCAATTGCTCCGGCGTTTCCGGCAACGCCATGTCATTGAGCATCAGTTGCAACAAGGTGTTGTATTCCCGTGCGTCGCCCACCAGCACGCCGCCCAGCAGGCGACGACCGTCCTCGCTGACCACCAGCTTCTTGTAAATCTGCTTGCGCTCGTCCTCGTAGCGATAACAGCAGGCTCCCGGCGTGCTGGCATGGGCATCCCCCAGGGACGCCACGTCCACGCCCATCAACTTCAATTTGGTGGACATATCGGCGCCGGTGAACGGTAGCGCCCGTGTTTCATCACGCCGATGCCGCAAATGACTGACGGCGGCGCGCGCCATCTCGTAACCGGGCGCCACCAGGCCATAGATGCGCCCGCCCCAGAGCGCGCACTCGCCGATGGCGTAAACATCCGGATCGGAGGTACGGCAGTGATTGTCGATGATGATCCCGCCGCGCTCGCCCACCGCCAGACCGGCGTCGCGGGCCAGCGTGTCCTGGGGGCGAATGCCGGCGGAAAATACCACCAGGTCCGCTTCCAGGTGCTCGCCATCGGCGAAGTTGAGACGGTGACGGTAGAACTCCCCGTCAATGATTTCCGTGGTGTTCATGCCGGTATGCACGAACACGCCGAGCTGTTCGATCTTGCGGCGCAGCAGCGCGCCGCCGCC
This sequence comes from Alcanivorax sp. 24, assembly GCF_004360225.1. GTDB lineage: Bacteria > Pseudomonadota > Gammaproteobacteria > Pseudomonadales > Alcanivoracaceae > Alloalcanivorax > Alloalcanivorax xiamenensis. The sequence goes on along the minus strand of NZ_SNUA01000006.1, from coordinate 46,414 downwards.
ATCGTCCACCTGCACCGCCATCAGGCGCGGCGCGAATTCCACCACATGGGTTTGCAAGCCGATATCGCGCAGGGCTTTGGCCGCTTCAAGACCGAGCAGGCCACCGCCTATCACCGCGCCCACTTCCGCATCCCGCCCGGATGCCATGATCGCTTCCAGATCCTCGATGGTGCGGTACACCAGGCAACCGGCGCGGCCACGCCCCGGCACCGGCGGCACGAACGGGTAGGACCCGGTGGCCAGCACCAGCTTGTCGTAGTCCAGCGTGGCCCCCTTGGCGGTCCGGATCGTCTTGCTCTCCAGATCGATGCTGTCGGCGCCCTCACTCAAACGCAGCTCAAGGCCGTGGCGTTCAAAAAAACGCTCCGGCACCAGGGACAAGTCCTCGCTGCTGCGTCCGGTGAAAAATTCCGACAGGTGAACCCGGTCGTAGGCCGGGCGCGGTTCCGCGCATAACACCGTGACCTGATAACGGTGATGCAGCCCGTCCGCCACCAGATGGTCCAGATATTTCTGCCCCACCATGCCGTTCCCAATCACCACCAACCGTTCCTGTTTCATCACCACCTCCATCGGACCCGGTGTCTCAGGCGCTACCGCCGACAACCTGGGCGGACCGCTGTGCCAGGGCTTCCTGGTAAAGTTCTTCTTCACGGGCTTTATGCGCGGCGGAGAAACGCACGGCGATGGCGCACAGGGCGCTGACCAGCACCAAAGCGCCAAGGATGAACAGGGTGTGCTGTACTTCCCCCACCCACAGCAGCAGGAAACCGGCGGCCACCGCGCCCACATTACCGCCGGCGCCGATAATGCCAGCCACGCCGCCGAGCGCCTGGCGGTCGATGAACGGCACCAGAGCGTAGGTGGCGCCGCAGGCCATATGGGTGAACAGGCCGAAGGCGAGCATCGACAGCACCGCCAGTTGGAAATTGTCCATCAGTGAGAACAGCAGCAGCCCCAGCCCCTCGCCAACGATGAGCACGAACAGCACCAGGGCACGGGCATCCAGACCACCCCGGCGTGCCACCTGATCGGAAACCCAGCCGCCGAGCGCGCGGGCGAACAGGGCCAGCAAACCGAAGCTGCCCGCCACCAGCCCCGCGCTTTTCAAGGACAAGTCGAAGTTATCGAGAAAATAGGTGGCGACCACGTTGTGCATGAAAATTTCGACGCCGAAGCAAGCGCCGTAGGTGACGAACAGCATCCATACACGATAGTTGCCCGCGGCCAGTTTGAAGCTGTCCCAACCGCCTTTCTTCCCCGTATCCGGAACCTTGCCGGCGGCACGCAGATCGCTGTAATTGCCGTCCATGCAATCCTGGGTGAAACGCCAGTAAAGAAACGCCATCACCAACATCAGAACCCCGGGCACCAGCAAGGCCAGACGCCAACCGAACGCTTCACCAACGCCAAACATCAACACCGCGCCAAGCACCAATGGCATCAGCGCCTGCGCCGCGCCACCACCGGCATTGCCCCAGCCCGCCGCTGCCGCATTGGCGGTGCCCACCACGTTGGGCGCATACATGATCGAAGTGTGGTACTGGGTAATCACGAAGCTGGCGCCCACGGCACCGATGAGAAGGCGAAAGAACAGAAAGCTCTCGTAGCTCTGCGCCGCCGCCACGCCGAACACCGGAATAGCGCCAAGCAACATCAAGCCGGTGTAGGTCTTGCGCGGCCCATACCGGTCACAAAGCGGGCCGATGATCAGCCGGACGAGAATGGTGATCGCCACGGCGGCGATGTTGATGTTGGCGATCTGCTTGGTGGTCAGACCGAATTCACCGCGAATCACCGGCATCAAAGGGGCGCAGGCGAACCACGCGAAGAAGCAGACGAAGAACGCCAGCCAGGTCAGATGGAAGACCCGGGTCTGTACCAGGCGCAGATCAAAAAGTTGCAATCGGGTTGCTTTATCAGTGTGCATGGTCTGAATTCCTCACCAGAACACACCGCAACTCGCAAGGACCATGCCACGGCCGCCGACCGCCCGAAAGGGCCACCGTGAGCGGACGTCCGCGCGCCCCGACTCCCGTCTTTTTTATTTATAAAACAAGAAACTAGGGCGGCCGCATCGATAGCCGCCACCCCGACTTATGGTGCCGGTGAGACCACCCGGCGGCGTCAATCCGCCCCGCGCCATGCCCATATCGGGTGCAGATTTAATGCACCCGGTGCGTGCACCCGGTGCATCACCATCCTCTACACCACTGTCCGGGACCGACCGATCCCGGTAAGCCGGCTGTAGCCCAGCATCAGGAAGCCGAACAGGAACATCAGCACGCCATACACCGCCGCCGGTACCGACATCGCCTCGGATTGCAGCAAGGTCAAGGTGATCATCAGCCCCAGGGTCCCGTTCTTGATCCCCAGTTCGATCGCCACGGTGAACGCCTGCGGCCGGTCCAGACCGATCAGGCGGCCTCCCAGCATACCCAGCGCCAGACCAATGATGTTCAGCAAAACCACCGCCGCCCCGCCCTGTTTGAGCAACACCAACGCTTCTTCTCCGAGATCAATCAGCAGCAGGGCAATCACCGCCACCAGCACCAGCAGACCAAACACGCTCACCAGTTTTTCGCCTTTCTCCGCCCAGTCACGACGGAAATGGCGCAAGGTCATGCCCAGAATCACCGGGACCAGGATGATGACGAACAAAGTGATGACGGTACGCAGCACCGGTAATTCCAGCACCTGTTCGCTGTCCTGGAAATGGCCGAGAGCCCAACTGGTGAACATCGGCAGGGTGACAATGGTGATCAGACTCGCCGCCACCGTGAGGACAATGGACAGCGCCACGTCGCCTCGGCCGAGAAAGGCAAACAGATTGGAAGTGGTACCACCAGGACAGGCCGCGATCACCACCAGCCCCACCGCCAGCGCCGGCGACAAGTCCAACCACAGCGCCAGTCCCACGCCGACCATCGGCAACAACAGAATCTGGGCCACCAAGCCATACAAGGTGGCCCGGGGCGCCACCAGCACTTCGCGAAAATCCTTGGGGGTAAGGGTCAGCCCCATACCCACCATGATCAGAAACAGGGCAGCCGGCAGCCCCACCGCAATCAATGTCGCCTGGTCCATGCGCTCGTCCTCTTTGTCATTATTAGGACGATCGTACATTGTCTCCACTGATGCGGCTATCGGCCCCATGCACTTCCGTTCACTCAACAGCGAAGGCTGAGAACAGGCTCTAAGTCTTGACCTTGCCGCGCAGCGACTTCACCTGACCGCGATGGCTTTTCTTGTCCATGCGTTTGTTGCGCGCCGATTTCGATGGACGAGTGGGCTTGCGCTTCTTGTGTACCACCGTGGCTTCGAGAATCAGCGCACGTAAGCGCTGCAACGCATCATCCAGATTTTTTTCCTGGGTCCGATACCGCTGAGCCTTGATCACAATGACCCCGTCAGCGGTGATGCGCTGATCGGACAAGGCCAGCAAACGTTCCTTGTAGAACTCGGGCAAGGTCGAGGCACGCACGTCGAAGCGCAGGTGGATGGCGGAAGACACTTTATTGACGTTCTGGCCGCCCGCGCCCTGGGCGCGGATGGCATGCCATTCGATCTCCGCTTCGGGGATAGTCACGTTGTTGGAGATTTTCAGCATGGGAGCGGGCTCTCAATTTGTCTTTGGCGGTTACCACGGAAAGGGCGGCGGGCCGCCGCAAGCGAATCTCTTGAAGCCCGAAAACCCACGCTCTTGCAGGCAAGCGCCTACAACAGCCTTATCGCGCGGTGGCCAGGAACCGGTCAAGGGCGTTGGCGAACGCCTGAACCTGACGTTTATCCAACGCCGAGGGGCCGCCGCTGGCGAGGCCGGCGGAGCGCATCTCTTCCATGAAGTCCCGGCGATTCAAATGCTCACGCACGGTTTCCTTGGTGTAAAGGGTGCCGCGCGGATTAAGACCGGTGGCGCCCGCCGCCACGATCCGGTCCGCCAGCGGCACATCGGCGGTGATCACCAGATCACCGGGGCTCACTTGGCCGGCGATGTAATCATCGGCGGCATCGAAACCGGAGGGGACCTGGATCAAACGGATAAACGGAGAACGGGGCACGCGCATGGCGTGGTTCGCCACCAGCCGGGTGTGCAAATGGCGGCGCTGGGCGGCACGGAACAACACTTCCTTGATCGCGCCGGGGCAGGCATCCGCGTCCACCCAGATCGACGGCGCCGTCTCGGTCACAGGCGCATCTCAATGCCGGCCTGCTGCATGTATTGCTTGGCTTCGGCAATGCTGTATTCGCCGAAGTGGAAAATCGACGCCGCCAGCACCGCATCGGCGCCACCCTGGATCACGCCGTCCACAAGATGCTGCAGATTACCGACACCGCCGGAGGCAATCACCGGCACCGGCACGGCATCGGCAATGGCCCGGGTCAGGGCGATATCGAAACCGTTTTTGGTGCCGTCACGGTCCATGCTGGTCAGCAGGATTTCGCCGGCGCCGTAATCAGTCATGCGTCGCGCCCATTCCACCGCATCAAGGCCGGTGGGTTTGCGGCCACCGTGGGTGAAAATCTCCCAGCGATTGTTCTCGCTCTCGCCGCTGACTTTCTTGGCGTCGATGGCCACCACGATGCATTGGGAGCCGAACCGCTGCGCGGCCTCATGGACAAATTCCGGGCTCTTCACCGCCGCCGAGTTGATGCTGACCTTGTCGGCGCCGGCGTTAAGCAGATTGCGGATGTCTTCCAGGGTGCGCACGCCACCGCCCACGGTGAGCGGGATGAACACCTGGCTGGCCATGCGCTCCACGGTTTCCAGGGTGGTGTCCCGCCCTTCGTGGCTGGCGGTAATGTCCAGGAAGGTAATCTCGTCCGCCCCGGCTTCGTTGTAGCGGCGCGCCACTTCCACCGGATCACCGGCATCGCGGATATCAACGAACTGGACGCCCTTGACCACGCGGCCGGCGTCCACGTCGAGGCAGGGGATGATGCGTTTGGCAAGGCTCATGATGGTCTCCGCGCTCAGGCGCCGGTGAGCTGGTCGGACAGCGCCTGGCCTTCGGCGAAGTCCAGGGTGTTCTCGTAAATGGCACGGCCGGTGATGGCGCCGCTGATGCCCTGGTCCGCCACCGCGCACAGGTTGCGCACGTCGTCCAGATTGGTGATGCCACCGGAGGCGATCACCGGGATGCTCATGGACCGGGCCAGCCGTACCGTCGCGTCCACATTCACGCCCTGCAACATGCCGTCCCGGCTGATGTCGGTGTACACGATGGCGGAAACACCGTCGTTCTCGAATTGCCGGGCCAGTTCGATCACATCCACATCGGTGACGTTGGCCCAGCCATCGGTAGCCACCTTCCCGTCCTTGGCATCCAGACCGACAATGATATGGCCCGGAAAACGCTGGCACATTGCCTTGACGAAAGCCGGTTCGTTAACCGCCTTGGTACCGATGATCACCCACTGCACCCCGGCGTCCAGGTAGGCCTGGATGATCTCCGGGGTACGGATGCCACCGCCAATCTGGATCGGCAGGTCCGGGTGGGCCTTGGCGATGGCCTTGACGATCTCGCCATTCACCGGCTCGCCAGCAAAGGCCCCGTTCAGGTCCACCAGGTGCAGGCGGCGGGCGCCCCGTTCCACCCAGTGAGTGGCGACGGCCACCGGGTCTTCGGAGAAGACGGTGTCGTCTTCCATGCGCCCTTGCTTGAGGCGTACGCACTTACCGTCTTTCAGGTCGATGGCGGGAATCAGTTGCATCAAAGTCTCTTTCTATCAACGTGTATCGGCGTTTTGTCGGCACGGCGACGGTCAGGGCTGCCAGCGCAGGAAGTTTTCCAGTAGTTGCAGGCCGGCGTCGGCGCTTTTTTCCGGATGGAACTGCACCGCGAAGACATTTTTCTTGATCACCGCGGCGGCGAAATCGCGGCCGTAGTGACACATGCCGGAGATATTCTCTTCCGGCACGTCCACGGCACAATAGCTGTGCACGAAATAAAAACGGCTGTTGTCGGCGATGCCCGCCCACATCGGGTGCGGGTGCGTCTGGCGCACTTCGTTCCAACCCATGTGCGGCACTTTCAGGCGGTTTCCGGTTTCCCCGTACTGCTCACCGAAATGGGCGACACGGCCCTCGAACACACCGAGGCAGTCGACGCCATCGTTTTCCTCGCTGTGATCCAGCAACGCCTGCATGCCCACGCAGACGCCAAGTAGCGGTTTGCGCGCATCGATCACATCGAGAATGGCCCGGTCCAGCCCGGTCTCGGTGATCACCCGGATACAGTCACGGATGGCGCCGACACCGGGAAACACCACCCGGTCCGCGTGACGGACCTGGTCCGGATCCCCGGTGATCACGATGCGTTGACCGGAAGCCACTTTATCCAGCGCCTTGCCGGCGGAGTGCAGATTCCCCATGCCGTAATCGACCACGGCGACGGTTTCACTCATACCTGGATTCCTCATTTTGTCCGCCGGTGATGACAATTGATCAATGACCGTCGGATGGCGCGGCCCCGGGAGACCGGGGCGCCCGGGTTGGTCATTCAGGATTACTCGGTTTCCGTCAAGGTGCCCTTGGTGCTCGGGGTGATATCCCCCATGCGCGGATCCCTCTCCACCGCCACGCGCAGAGCACGGCCAAAGGCCTTGAACACGGTTTCCGCCTGGTGGTGCGCGTTCTTGCCACGCAGGTTATCCACGTGCACGGTGATCATGGCGTGATTCACCAGGCCCTGGAAAAACTCGTGGAACAGGTCCACGTCGAAGCCGCCGATCATGCCACGGGTAAACGGCACATGCATTTCCAGGCCGGGGCGGCCAGACAGGTCGATCACCACCCGGGACAAGGCTTCGTCCAGCGGCACATAGGCGTGGCCGTAACGGCGAATGCCTTTCTTGTCGCCCCAGGCCCGGGACAGCGCCTGCCCCAGGCTAATACCGATATCCTCCACGGTGTGGTGGGCATCGATATGCAAATCCCCATTGGCGACGATGTCCAGGTCGATCAGACCGTGACGTGCCACCTGATCCAGCATGTGCTCCAGAAACGGCAGGCCGGTGTCCAGCTTACAGGCGCCAGTGCCATCCAGATTCACGGCTACCCGGATCTGGGTTTCCAGTGTGTTGCGCTCGACAGTGGCGCGACGTTCGCTCATCGGTACCTCCAATATGAGAGCCTGTTTATGATCTCTACACCGCCGCGTTGCCGCTGGAAAAACCGCCAGACGGCGTTGCGGACTGCAGGCTCTGGTGGGCCAAAGTCAAAGGCCGCAGCGTCGTCTGGTGACTTTTCCAGCGCAACCCGAAGGGCCGGGCTCCCCTGTGCCCTCCGGGTATTTTGCCGCCAGGCCGCGATTACGCTTGTTTATGTAGATGGGCTACACCGCACAATCGGAATCACACCCTGACGACACTTTCTACCAGGTGAGAAGAGAACTCCGGCGCGGTGGCGTAGAGATCATAAACAGGCTCTTAGACGGGTAGTATACTAGGGAACCGACCCTTTAGCCTACGTGACCCGCCGAGATCGGCCGGGCACGGACGTTTTTTGACCGTCTCCGGGAGACCGCATGCCGATTCAGCTCCAGATTCACGCCGCCAGTGACACCCTCAACGACACGTTCGCCAAGACCCTGCGCGAGGATCCCGATCACGCCCGGGCGCTACGCCAGGCCATCGCCGCCGGGCACACCATCGCTGGCGCCCATTTCAACGGTCAGCCGGTGGCGGTGGCCGCCGTGGACGACGGGACCCTGCTGTGGATGGTGGTGCACCCGTCCACCCGGGGACGGGGCGTCGGCACGGATTTTCTGCGGCTGCTGGAACAGCACCAAGGCGGCCCTTTGTCGCTGCCGCCGGAGTGCCGCCGGCCAGGCTGAATCGCCGCCGCGGGACAGCGCTGAATTTGCTTGCCGAGCCTCCGATTTAGCCCTATAAAATCGTCCGTTACGGCTGAATGGTGCTGTCCCGCGTTGAAACTGATCACCTTTGATCCCTTCCGCACCCTGGGGCTGGCTTCGGTTCGCTACATCAAACCGGAACACGCCGCCGCCCACGTGAGCGAATTGAGCGAAGCCGACTGGTTGCTGTTCCCCGCGTATTGGCAGTTGCACGGCCTGCACTACGTACTGCGGCGGCCCATTTTTCCCAGCCCGGCCTCCTATCATCTGGGCCACGACAAGATCGAAATGACCCGGGCTCTGGAGTTGGCCTGCCCCCAGCATCTGCCAGCCACCGAGGTGCTGCCCTCCGACAGCGTTTCGGTAAGCCGTATCCTGGACACCTGGACATTCCCGTTCGTGGGCAAACAGGTCCGCTCCAGCCGTGGCGAGGGCGTGTTCCTGATCGAGAACCGCCCGCAATTACAGGCGTTCGCCGCGCAAAACGATGTGCTCTACATCCAGAGGCTATTGCCGATCGTGCGCGATCTGCGCGTGGTGGTGGTGGGCCGGAAGGTGATCGCCGCTTACTGGCGCGAGGGCGAGGGCTTCCTCAATAACGTGGCACGCGGCGGCCGGGTACGCCATGACCTGCCGGTGCCGGAAGCCGCGGTGGCACTGGTGCACGACCTGGCCCTGCGGCTGGGCATCGATTACGCCGGCTTCGACGTGGCCTGGGTGGACGGTCATCCCTATGTGCTGGAGTTCAACCGTCTGTTCGGCAATCAGGGCATGCCCGACCTGCCCCAGCGCATCGCCGTGGCGATGAATGATTACCTGCTCGGCGAGACACCGTCCTCGCCCGCCGGGCCGGAGCCCAACCCGTCGCCCATCACCGCTTCCGCCTGACTGCGCAGCAGCGCCTGGTAACGGTAGGCCAGCTGCTCCACCGGCTGCAGCCGCACCTGGCGCTCACCGGCCATCACCGTCAGTGCCCGCTCCGGCTGGTACAGAGCTTTCACATCCAGTTCTCCTCGGGTGAGCTGGCTTTCCGGCACCTGTAACCGGCCCGGTACGCCGGCCACGCACAACGCCCAGCTCTCCTCTTCCCCGAAGTTGTCACAGACCAGGGCTTTGAATTCCAGCGCCGGCGCCTGGTGGGATTTGCGGCGGGGCCCCTGCAGGCGCACCAGGCGCAGGAACAGCAGGCCCGCGCACAGCGCGGCGAAGGAAGTGGACGACAACGGCTGTCCGGGGAAACGCACCAGCGCACGATCCCCCAGCCCACGCTCCACCTGGCCACCGTACAAGTGCGCCACTTCACTCAACAGATGATGATAGTCATCCAGCAAGGCCCGCAGAGCCTCGGCCGTATAGCGCTGCCGGAAGTGATCAAAATTGACGATACTCAGGCGCAGATCGCTGCCGTCCGACCCGCCACTGCTTTGCGGACGCTGGAAAACGATGGACGGCGGCGCACCATCCAGCGCGTCGGCGTCGTCACATCCGCCACTGCTGCCCGACGCCTCATCGTCCCTCCTGGCCGGCAGTCCTCGCTGGATTCGACGCCACATGACTTCACCGGCCACTCTCAGCAACAACACGCCAAGCACCACCAGCACATAACCGGATTCCAGCCCCTCGCGGGCGGTGCTCGGATGGGCCGCCAGCACCAGGGCTCCGGCCGGCTCGCCGTCGGGCAGCGCCACCGGCACTTCCACTCTCACCGTGGCCGCCGAAGGCGGTTCCCCTCCCGCCAGCGGTTGCCGGGCCACGCTAAGGAAACGCGCCTCGCTGACGGTATCCAGAGCGCGGGTTTCACGGGCGATGACATTGAGACTGATAAGATCGTCACCGGCCATGGACTCAGCCGCGCGCAGGGCGGTCTGTCTGGCCAGGGAGGCCAACTCCCGCCGCTGCTGTTCTTCCAGACGAGTGGAAAAATGCTCCAGAAAGTAGACTCCGATCACCAGCGCCATCAGCAGCATGGTGGCCAGTTCCACCAGCAGAACGCGCTCCTGACGCAGCCACGGGCGCCATCGTTGCCAAAGGGACATGTTCCGTATTTCCTGTTGGGTGAATCGCGGGGCCGAGTATACCTGTTTAGAGCCTGTTCATGGCGCCAAACCGGGCTGCCGCTGGCCCGCGCTTTTTGCTACGCTACGCCGACCTTTTACCAAGGACCATAGTTAGTGCGCGAGATCATTCTGATCCAGGTGTCCGGCAACGACCGACCTGGCTTGACCGCGGCCTTCACCGCGATACTGGGCCGCTACCAGGTGAACGTCCTGGATATTGGCCAGGCGGTGATCCACGACACCCTGTCCCTGGGCATTCTGGTGGAGGTACCACCGGAGGGGGAAGCGTCGCCGCTACTCAAGGATCTGTTGTTCGAGGCCCACAAGCGCAATGTTTCGGTGCGCTTCCGGCCAATTGATGAGGGCCGCTACGAGGAGTGGGTGGCCGGCCAGGGCAAGGACCGCCACATCATCACCCTGCTGTCGCGCAAGATCACCGCCGAACAACTGGCCGAGGTCACCACCGTGGTGGCCGACAACGGTCTCAACATCGACAGCATGACCCGCCTGTCCGGCCGGGTTCGCCTGGAAGGCGAGCAGGAGAATCCGGACACCCGGGCCTGCGTGGAAATCTCCGTGCGCGGTGAGCCCCGGGACGCGGCGTCCATGCGCGCCGCTTTTCTGTCCATCGCCAACGAACGCAATCTGGACATCGCCTTCCAGCGTGACAGCGCCTTCCGCCGCAACCGGCGGCTGGTGGTGTTCGACATGGATTCCACCTTGATCCGCTCGGAAGTGATCGATGAGCTGGCCGCCGAGGCCGGCGTGGGCGAGCAAGTGGCCGCCATCACCGAGCGCGCCATGCGCGGTGAACTGGACTTCAATGAAAGTTTCCGTTCCCGCGTGGCCCTGCTCAAGGGGCTGGACGAAGGCGCTCTGGAACGGGTGCGCGACCGCCTGGAACTGACCGAAGGCGCCCAGCGTCTTATCCCCACCCTCAAGGCACTGGGCTACCGCACCGCGATCCTGTCCGGCGGCTTTACCTGGTTCGGTGAATGGCTCCAGCGCACATTGAACATCGACTACGTCTACGCCAACGAGCTGGAGATCGAGGACGGCAAGGTCACCGGCCGGGTGGTGGGCCAGATCGTCAACGGTGAGCGCAAGGCGGAACTGCTCAAACAGATCGCCAGACAGGAAAATATCAACCTGGAGCAGGTCATCGCCGTGGGCGACGGCGCCAACGATCTGCCCATGCTGGGCGCCGCCGGTCTTGGCATCGCCTTCCGCGCCAAGCCGCTGGTGAAAAAGAACGCCGAGCAATCGATTTCCACGCTGGGCCTGGACGGCATCCTCTATCTGATCGGTGTGCGCGACAAGGACCAGGCGGAACTGCTGAACTAGTCCGTATTCGCTGGCAAGCCAGCTTCCCACAGCAGCTTTCTTGGACCTCCGTGTGAAGCTGGCTTGCCAGCGAACAACTTTGCACCTGGCCTCCACGGCTCTTCATACTGAAAAGAACCGCGTTGGGCCGTTGCTATTGCCCCTTGTAATGAGACTGATTCGCGTTTAATGTGTGTTTTCAACGCCTGCTTCCAGGCATCGCACTTTCGCCAACCACCCGTCTCCGTCCCATGCCCGCCACTGAAATCGATCCGTCCCATCTGGCCGAGCTGTATCGTGACCACCACGGCTGGCTGCATCTTTGGTTGCGGCGCAAGCTGGGTTGCACCGAGCAGGCCGCCGACATTGCCCAGGACACCTTCGTGCGTGTGCTGGTGCGCGGAAAGCCGGTCACCGGCGAAGCGCCGCGAGCTTTTCTGGGCACTATCGCCAAGGGGCTGGTAATCGATTTCTGGCGCCGCGGCGCTCTGGAAAAAGCCTACCTGGAAGCATTGGCACAGTTGCCTCAGGGATACGCACCCTCCGCCGAAACCCGTAACGAAGCCCTGCAAATGCTGGAGCGGGTGGCGGCCATGCTGGACGGTCTGAAGCCCCGGGTACGTCGAGCCTTCCTGCTTTACCAGTTGGGTGGCCAGAGTCATCGCCAAGTGGCCGAACAGCTCGGCGTCTCCACCCGCACCGCCGAGCGTTACGTGGCCGAAGCCCTGATGCACTGCTACCGGCTGCGCTTCGAGCAGGGCGGCGCCTGACCATGACCCACGAGCGGACTCTGCCGGAATCGGTGGTGCACACCGCGATCCAGTGGCAATTGCGTTTGGACGGCACCGATGATCGCCAGGCGGCCTGGCAGGACATCCTCGAGTGGTGCGAACACCATCCCGACCATGCTCTGGCCTGGCAACGGCTGTGCAGCCTGCGTGGCGAATTCCGTTCACTGCTGGAGACTCTGCCGGACAGGGACATGGCCTTACCGGTGCTGAACAATGCTGGTGCCGATCTGCATCGGCGCCGCGCGCTGAAGAGCCTACTCGCACTGTTGGTGGGCACCCCCGGTGGTTGGCTCGCCTACCGACACTCACCACTACACGCTGACTACCGTACCGGTGCCGGAGAACAGCAGCGTCTGACGCTGGAGGACGGTACCCGCATCCAGCTCAATACGCGCTCTTCCCTGGACGTGCGCTATAGCGACAACGAGCGGCGTCTGGTGCTGAATCACGGCGAAATGTGGGTGGAAAGCGGAGCGGATGCAGGCTATGCCTTGCCTCGACCGCTACGGGTCGAGCATCGTTTCGGCCATTGCGAAACCAGGCGGGCCCGGTTTCTGTTACGGGACCACCAGGGCGATTTCGCCACCCTCTGGGTGGAACAAGGCGAGGTCACCGCCATCACCGCCACCGGTCAACAGCAGCGTTGCGCCCCCGGTGAGCACTGGCGGCTGGGCGACTTCGCCGCCACCCCTCTGGCCACACCAACGCAACCGCCAACGGCCTGGACGAGCGGCATGCTGGTGGTGGACGACATGCGCCTGGAAGAGTTCGTCGCCGAACTGGCCCGTTACCGTAGCGGGCACACTGGTTGTGATCCGGCGGTGGCGGATCTGCGTCTCTCCGGCGTATTCCAGTTGGACCATCCCGACGCCTTGATGGAGGACCTCGGCCGCCTGCTGCCGGTGGAGGTAGTCTGGCGTACATCCTGGTGGGTCCGGGTGATGGCCCGGGCATGACGCCGGAGCACCGCCGGGACGACAAAGAAAGCCGCCGTGGGAAGCGGCCTTGGCCGCGAATGCCCCCGGGCCGTTGGCCATTCGCTTGCAAGCATGCTCCCACGGCGGCTTCGTAGCATGATCCGTGAGAGCCAGCCTGCTGGCGAGTGGCGCACTAGCGAGCTTGCAAGGCACCAGAGAAGCTCCCACGGCGGCTCCGTGGCAATCGCCGAGTCGCGGTCATCAGTGTTAGCAGGAAATCAGAAAGTGTGTCGGTTTTTCCCCTGTCGTTCGGTTAACGGGATGACACGTCCTTAAACGATAGCGGAACGACACCATGCTTTTCTCTTTTTCTCACCACCCCAGCCGCCCATGGCGCCGGCGTACGCTCGCCTCCGCGCTGGCGCTAACCCTGGGCTGCGGCCCCGCCCTTGCCACCCCACCCGCCGAAACAGCACCGCCCCCCGCGGCCCTGCGCGACATCCGTATAGACGCCGGCCCGCTGGCTCCCGCTCTGAGCCGGTTCGCCCAGCAAACCGGCATCACCCTGTCCTTCTCTCCGGATCTGGTCAAAGCACGGCGAACCCACGGACTCCGCCAGCCCACCTCGGTGGCGCAAGCCCTGGCACAACTGCTGGCCGGCACCGGGCTCACCGTGGAGCAGGGCCGCGGCGGCTACGTAGTAGTTCCGGTTCAACAGGGTGCCCCCGAGCACGTATTGGACCCGGTCACCGTGCGAGGTCAGCCCGGCGGCACCAACGGCGTCGACCCGGTGGACGGCTATCAGGCCGGTTACAGCCGTACCGCCACCAAAACCGATACTCCTGTCCTGGAAACGGCGCAGAGTATCAGCGTGGTCACCTCCGATCAGATCGCCGACCGCAAAGCCTCCAGCGTCGAGGAAGCGGTGGCCTACACCGCCGGGGTCAGCGTCGGTGGCGCTGGTCTGGATCCCCGATTCGACCAGATCAAGGTGCGCGGCTACCCGGCCACCACCAACGCCGACTTCCTGGACGGGCTGCGCCAACCCAACACCGGCTGGCTGTCCTACTACATCAGTGAACCCTACGCGCTGGAGCGGGTGGAAATCCTTAAAGGTCCGGCCTCGGTACTGTATGGACAGATCAGTCCCGGCGGCATGGTCAACCGGGTGAGCAAAAGGCCGAGTTTGTCGGCACGCAAGGAGGTGGAATTGCAGGCCGGCAACAATGATCACCTGCAAGGCCAGTTCGATGTCGGCGGCAAGCTGGACCGGAACGCGGATGTGCTTTACCGGCTGGTCGGTGTCGCCCGCGACGCCGAGACCGATATCGAGCAGGTGGACAACGATATTACCCTGCTGGCCCCATCACTGAGCTGGCGCATCGACGAGGACACTCAATTGACGTTGCTGGCGCAGTACAGTGACCGTCTCACCAGCGGCTCGCCGCGGCCCTACCAGCAAGGCGACACCCTGACCCGTTTCTGGCCCGGCGACGAGGCATTCGACAAACTGGAGCAACAGCAATGGAGTCTGGGTTATGAGTTCGAGCACGCTTTCAATAACAACGTCCGCTTCCAGCATAATCTGCGTTACGGAAACGTTGATACCACCAACCAGTATCTCGGAGTCACTGGCGCCGACAGCAGCAACCCGAATCTGCTGCGGCGCTCCAGCTACGGCATTTACGAAACCATGGAGTCGGTGACTTCCGATACCCGTCTGGTCACCGAACTGAGCACTGGCCCGGTCCGCCATACCCTGCTCACCGGTATCGACTACACCTGGCTGAACTACGATGTGGTCTACGCGTCCGGCACGGCACCGGCCATCGACATCACCAACCCGGACTATCATCAGCCGGTCCCCAAACCGACCACCGGCACGGTGTTCACCGATCAAAGCGGCATCTCGCATCGCGGCGGCCTGTATCTGACGAACCAAATGGCGTTCGGTGGCTGGCGGCTGTCCGCCGGACTTCGTCAGGACTGGAGCGCCACCGACAAGAAGAATCGCCTCAACGGCAGTCACGACAAGAGTCACAATGACAAAACCACCGGGCAGATCGGTGCTCTCTATCTGTTCGATTCCGGCGTCGCGCCTTACGTCAGTTATGCCCAGTCCTTTCTTCCCGAGAATGGCGCCAATATCCACGGTGAGGATTACCAACCCACCGAGGGAGAACAGGTCGAACTCGGGGTAAAATACCAGCCACCGGGCAGCCGCACCCTGCTCACCGCGTCGCTGTATCAGTTGACGCAAACCAATGTGCTCACCCGCGATCCGGACAATGCCCTGAATCACTTGCAGACCGGCGAAGAACGTTCCCGGGGCATCGAACTGGAAGCGGTTTCCGACATCAACGAGGCCCTGCGCATGACCGCCAGTTATGCGTTCAACGACGCCGAGGTGACCAAAAGCAACGACGGCGACGAAGGCAGGGATCCGATCAACCGGCCCCGCCATCTGGCCAGCCTGTGGTTGGAATACCATCAGTACGGAGGCGTTCTCGATGGCCTCGGTGTGGCCGGTGGCGCCCGCTATGTCGGCAGCAACTACAGCGACAGCAATAACGACAAAAAAAACGAGGCCTACACGTTGGTGGATCTCGGCGCGCACTATGACCTGCGTGGCGCGCTCACCGGATTCCGTGTCGGCGTCAACGCCAAGAATGTGCTCGACAAACAATACATCGCCTGCGAGGCCGGTTATTGCTATCGCGGCGAAGGCCGCAGCGTGATCGGCAGCGTCAGCTATCGTTGGTAGGAGCCCCCCATGTCCATTGTCTTCACTGCCCGCTGGTTGATCACTCTGTTTTTCTGCGGCATCACCATGCCACTGATCGCTGCCGCCAAAGACACTCCGGTGACGTTGAGTGGCACCGTGGAATGGCGGCTCGTCAACGCCGAAGGCCACTCCTACCGCATCATGATCAGCGAACCGGAAGGGGAACCGCCCTACACCGGCGGCTATCCGGTGCTGTATGTGCTGGACGCCAACGCCTATTTCGCATCGCTGCACGAAGCGAAACGGGCGCAAAAGGCGTACCGGAAAGCGATCATCGTCGGCATCGGGTACCCAGGAGATGAACCGCTCAACTTCCTGCGCCGGTCCTATGATTTTTCGCCGCCGGTCCCCGAGGATCGCAACGACCCGCCCCAGGGTGGCCAGGACCAGTTGCTGGATTTCATGGAGAGAACACTGATGCCGAAGGTCGCGGAACACTACACCGTGGACGAGGATCAACAAAGCCTCTATGGCCACTCGTTCGGCGGCATGTTCACGGTTTACGCGCTATTCACCCGACCGGAACTGTTCGATCACCATATTTCCGCCAGTCCCAGCCTGTGGTGGCACGACCATTATCTACTGCCCCCCGAGCGCCGCTTCACCGAACAGGTCACCAGTCGCGAGATCGATGTGACACACACCAGTCTGGCACTGATCGTGGCGGAGCGGGATTCACCCCAGGAGGTGCAGAACACCGTGGCATTGCAAAAGCGTCTGCAGCCGTTATCCGCCTGGGGACTGCGCAGCAGCGTCACCGTGATCGGGAATGAAGATCACATGTCGTTGCCGTTTCGCATCGAGAATCGGGTATTACGCGAAGTGCTGACCGCGCGGCGGCGGTAAGCGTTGCTGCTTTGGCATAACCACTTGCCTACGGCACGCTATTCGCGAGTAAACTCGCTTCCCACGGACGGGACGACAAAGCTCCCGTGGGAAGCTGCCGGGACGGCGCTCCGCTTGCCGGCGAAGGGCGCCGCCTGCCTGTAGGCGAATTGTGAGACACCAATAGCCCTCTCCATGCCGGAAAGGAGCGCGTCATCGGCCCGTCAGCTCCGCAACATCGCCAGCAAACCACCACGGCGACGGCTGGCCGGAGCCGGTGAGAACTCCAGGGTGTCGTCCTCGATCCGCCCGAACCGCAGCGCCGGCAAATCCTTGAAGTAGTTGTTCAGCACCTGCCAGGGCGCCTTGTTGCCCTGGCGGGGCAGACGGTCGGCGGCGCGCTGCACATAGCCGGATTGCAGGCCGACGAAATTGTCGTCGGTATCGCAACCTTCCTCGTCACGCGGCGTCACTCGTTCAATACCATTGCGCGCCATGTAATTGAGCAGGCGGCACACATACTCGCTGACCAAGTCCGCCTTCAGGGTCCAGGAAGAATTGGTGTAGCCGAACACCAGCGCCATGTTGGGCACGTCACGCAACATCAGCCCGCGATACACCAAAGTATCCTTGGGCACCACTTCCTCACCGTCCACGGTCAGGCTGGCGCCGCCCAGCAGTTGCAGGTCCAGACCGGTGGCGGTAATGATGATGTCGGCCTCCAGCTCCTTGCCGGATTTCAAGCGAATACCGTTCTCGGTGAACGTGTCGATATGGTCGGTCACCACATCCGCCTTGCCCCTGCGCAGTACCTTGAACAGATCACCGTTGGGGACCGCGCACAAGCGCTCGTCCCACGGGTTGTACTGAGGCTTGAAGTGGGTCATGTCGAATTCGGTGCCCAACTGACGACGGGCGGCGGCCAGCAAGGCGCGGCGCACCAGCTTGGGCCGCTGCTTGGACAGCTTGAACACCATGCGTTGCAACGCGATATTGCGCGCCCGGGCCAGACGGTACACCGCCATCTCCGGCAGGAACCGGCGCAGATTGGCGGAGATCGGGTCTTCCTGCGGCACCGTGGCCACATAGGTAGGCGATCGCTGCAGCATGGTGATGCTGCCGGCTTTGTCCGCCATCGCCGGCACCAACGTCACGGCGGTGGCGCCACTGCCGATCACCACCACCTTCTTGCCGGAATAATCCAGGTCCTCGGGCCATTTTTGCGGATGGACCAGTTGGCCTTTGAAGTCGTCCACGCCGGGGAAGTCCGGGGTATAGCCGGCATCGTAATTGTAGTAACCGGTGCAGCAGTACAGGAACTGACAGGTGATCTGTTCGGTACCGCCATCTTCCTCGCGCACCAGATCCACGGTCCAGCGGTTCTGTGTCGAGGACCAGCGCGCCCCGGTCATCTTGCGGCCATAGCGGATCTTGTCCTCGACCTTGTATTCCTTGGCGGTGTCGACGATGTAGTTGCGGATCGACGGCCCGTCCGCCAGCACCTTGGCTTCGGTCCAGGGGCGGAAGTTATAGCCGAGCGTGAACATATCCGAGTCGGAACGGATCCCCGGATAACGGAACAGGTCCCAGGTGCCCCCCATGCGCTCACGACGCTCAATGATAGCGTAGCTGCGCTCCGGGCATTGGCGGCTCAAATGACAAGCGGCGCCGATACCGGACAGGCCGGCGCCAATGATCAGAACATCGAAGTGGTTATTGGCCATGATTCTCTCCGCCGAATGGGCTGAGCCGCCATCCTCGCGTGGTCGGCGGCTCGTGACATTGGCCCATAATGCGGGGGTCCCGGGGTGACCGGAAGGTCGGATGGTGCCGAATCAGCGGCGCTACGGCCAAGCGGATGGCTCAATCAGGGCGCTGCGGCCAATGTCCATGACATTGACCGATGTAAAGGACGTTTGCGCCTTCGAAGCGCCGGGCCCGGACTGGCGCGAGGGTCATTCCAGCGCTTGTCTCCGGTGACGCTCAGGCGGGAAAAGAAAGCTGCTCCAGGGCCTGCCGCAACATTTTCGGCTTCAATTCAAACACACGGCGGGTACGCTGCCGGCACTCCGTCATCACCCTCTCTTCGCGGCGGGCGGTCAGTTGGCGCGCGCAGACCAGCGCTTCACGGAGTTCAGCGTCCGAGGTTTTCTTGAGGCGGCGTTTCAGATGGTCATCCAACATGTGCAAATCGTGCAGGTCACCAAGGCAACTGCCCAGCTTGCGGATCCGTTTTATATCCACATCGGCGTCCGCCAGCGTGCCGCCCAGAGGCTCCAGTTGATAAAGCATATATTTCACGTCGCGGCGCAAACGGTGCCAGTCCTCGTCCTTGCCCTCGGACAGGGTCTCCAGGGCCTGCTGACGTAATTGCCGGTACAACGTGACGTACCCCTTGCGGATGACCTCCTGATCCTCCCCCTTGCGCTTGAGCGCCTGCCAGGCGTCCAGGTCTTCCTGGAACACCAGAGGCAATACTTCCGGCACTGGCGGTGCCACCGGCTCGCCCTGCTCCTCCGTCAGCCAGGCAATCACCCGCTCCAGTGCCTGCAGCTCATAATCCCGGCGCGTGGTCAGCTTCAATGAAGCCAGCGTCTCTTCGGTGACCTGGCGATCACGGGAAGCGGCCAGCAGTCTGGCTCCGGTACGCAACGCCTTGTCCTGCTTCTGGCCGCGCTTGCTTTCACCCTGGGTGGACATCAGCTGCCACAACGCGCGCTGACGTTTGATCAGCACACGCAGGGAATGAACCTGTTCCGGTGTCAATTGCCGTTGATCCATCAACGATGCGAGAGCCTGGCAATCCTGGTCACAGGCCACGGCCACCAGCCGTTCCAGCATGGGGGAACTCATGGATACCTCCGGGGTGCGAAAAGCCGCTCGATTATGGCAGGCCCCCAGCGGGATTACCGTGACAAGGAAATGACAGCGGATTCTCGTTGGCGAATCGTTATCGCATACGGGACCGTCTCAAGAGTGAGTTGAGCTGGGCCGGACGCTTTAGAGCACTCTGTCTGAAAGCTTCGCGGATACAAGTCCAACTACTTTGAGCGTTTGCAGGGGCGCAGGTTCAGGTTCTCCTCTTTTGGCGTCCGGCTCAATACTATCGCCTCATACCTCGCCGCCGCCCAGCGTATTGTGTGCTTACCATTTTTCTTGATCATCATCAAAAGCCTCTCCTCCCCAGTGCCCTAGGCTGAAGGGTCCAATCAGCGAGGAGCGCCCCATGGAGTTTGAATTCTCCGAATACAGCCGCCAGGTCCAGGACGTGATGCACCAGTTCATGCGACGCCGGGTGATGCCCCGCAACGCGGAATGGCACCGGCTGGCCAACGCCGGAGAATACCCTCTCCCGGTGATCGATCCGCTCAAGCTTCAAGCCCGGGAGGATGGCTTGTGGAATATGTTCCTGCCGGAACTGCGCGAGGACGAACCGGGAACCCGTCTGGATAACCTGGATTACGCCCCGCTGGCGGAAATCATGGGACGCATCCCGTGGGCCGCGGAAGTTTTCAATTGCAGTGCCCCGGACACCGGCAACATGGAATTACTGCACCGCTTCGCCAGCCCGGCGCAGTACGACCGCTGGCTGCGCCCTTTACTGGAAGGCGAGCTAAGATCCTGTTTCGCCATGAGCGAACCGGACGTGGCGTCCTCCGACGCCACCAACATCGCCACCACTTTGCGCCGGGACGGCGATCACTATGTACTGGACGGTCGCAAGTGGTTCATCACCGGCGCAGCCCACCCCCGCTGCGACTTCGCCATCGTGCTGGCACGCTGCGATGATCATGAAGGCGGCGGCCCCCACCACCAGCATTCCATGATCATGGTGCCTCTCGATACCCCGGGGGTGAGTGTGGAACGCAACATTCCCATCCTCCAGCACCACTCCCCGGAAGGTCATTGCGAGTTGCTGTTTCGTCAGGTGCGGTTGCCCTTCGAGTTTCTGCTTGGCGAGCCCGGCGCCGGTTTCACCATGGCCCAGGCCCGGCTTGGCCCGGGCCGCGTGCACCATTGCATGCGCACCATCGGGCAATGCGAGCTGGCCCTGGAGATGATGTGCGAGCGGGCGCTGGAACGGCGCGCCTTCGGCAAGTTCCTGTGCGATTTCGACAATATCCGTGACTGGATCGCCGAGAGCCGGCTGGAGATCGACCAGGCCCGTTTGCTGGTTCTTCAGGCCGCCTGGCGGATGGACCGCCATGGCAACGCCGCCGCCAGAGTGGCGGTCTCCGCGATCAAGGTGGTGGCCGCGCGCCTGCAAACCCGGGTACTGGACCGGGCCATGCAGATTTTCGGTGCCATGGGACTCAGCCCCGACACACCGCTCGCCTATCTGTGGACCTGGGGCCGCGCCCTGCGCTTCATGGACGGTCCGGATGAAGTGCACCTGCGCACCGTGGCCCGGGATGTACTACGCCGGGCGCGGGAAAACCGTGGTGCCACGGCGGTGTATTTCACGCTGTGATGCCTGGCGACGGCGGAGTGCTCCGCGGTCAGCGCCTTGTATGCGCATTTCAATGCGCATACACTTCAGGAACGTTACCCACAGCGCTCATGGAGGCTGCAATGCGCGAAATCTACGACACCACCGCCCCCAAGAAAGCAGCTAATTTGTCCATTAACAGTGACCTTCTCAAGAAGACCCGAGCCCTCAATATCAATCTGTCAGCCACTTTGGAGCGGGCACTCAGGGAAGAACTGGCCCGGCACGAGGGCGCCCGCTGGGTCGAGGAGAACCGGGCAGCAATCAGGAAGTATAACGAGAGCGTTGAGCAGCACGGCTGTTTCGGAGATGAGTTTCGGGAATTTTGATGGCCCAGTTCGACGTTTACCGCAATCCGAGCAATACCAGCAGCACCCTCTATCCCTACCTGGTGGATATACAGAGTCCCATTCTGGAGGATCTGGCGACACGCATCGTCATTCCGCTGGCCAGGCGCTCCGCCTTTGGCGACCAGCCCATGCGGGGCCTGACCCCGGAAATCCATTTTGAAGATGAGGTGCTACTGTTGCTGACACCTCAGATTTCTTCCCTGCCGGTGAAGCGTCTCGATGCTCCCGTCGGTTCTCTTGCGCATTTCAGGGAAAACATCATCGCGGCCCTGGATTTCGCGGTTACCGGTATTTGAGTGGGACATTCGAATCAGGTGAACTGGTCTATGTGCGTTTCCCGCCGGCAATGGTGACAGCGGAAGAACGAAATTTCCCGCAGGGATTCCGGAGCCCCGTCTCTCCTGAAATCACGGCGATAGGCGGTGAGTCCCCGATCCCAGGCGCGGGATTGCTCGTGGCGCTCGATCAGACTCTGGTGGTTTTCCGCGCAACCGACAAACTCACACCAGTCGCCGCAACACAAAGGCCAGTCGAATCCCTGCAGAAACAACGGTATTTCCGGCAACTGCTGAAACTCCCGCCACAGCCGCTCGACATCGGAGAGTTTGTCGACCACGGCGCGCAAACGGTCATCCATGTCACGAACCACGTTCCCGCCGAGAATACAGTCGGCACATAACTCCGACACTTCCGGCTCCTCCTCGGCCAGCGCCGGATCGGCGGCCAGCTTCGGATCAACGATCCGGCCGGAGTATTCGAAGATCGGACGGTCCTCACACTCGCAATGATGACAGACCGTACCTTCACAGGGTTCCAGAGCACTGTCCGCAATGTGTTTGAAGCGTTGTCCCATGTGCTCCATCCTGATGCCTGTTCTCGTATCAAGGCCCGTTAGCGCGGTGTTTCAGAGAGTATACGTAAACCGCTTATAACCCTCGAACGGGCATTGGCGAACCCCTGCGCCGATTCGCTGCCAAGCGGAGCGCCGCCCGGGCGGCCCAAACGGCGGCTCCGAGGCTCTCCCTCTGTGGGAAGCTGGCTTGCCAGCGAATAACAGCGCGAGTTCTTCTCTCGGGACCCATTCGCTGCTAAAGCCGCTTCCCACAGCGGCTTCGTAGTCCAGGGTTGATTCGGAGCGAAGAGTTTCAGAGCTCGTGGAGAGCCAGCGGTCGGTGTTCCAGGGCCGTGCTTCTCCGTGTCCTGGAACACCGACCGCCGGCTCTCCCTCCCTGATAAGCGTCCCCGACTCACGCGCTCCCGCTTTGCGGCACCCGCCGATAGTGCTGATCCACGAACCGGGCCATCTGGCGGCGGTACTGGCTGGCGAAGCCCGGGTACATGGTGGCGTTATAGCCATCCTCCGTCAGATACCAGCTTTTACACCCGGAGTTCCAGTTGGTCCGGGCCAGCCGCTTTTGCAAATGACGATTATGGCGCTGCTGCACACTCTCGCGCACATCAAGGATCTTCAGGTCATGATCGAGAATGCGGCGAATACCCTCTACCGCATAGTCCAGTTGCGCTTCCATGTACACCAGCGCCGAATTATGGCCAGGACCGGAGTTGGGCCCGAAGGTAAAGAACAGGTTCGGATAACCGGCCACACTGACGCTCTTGTAGGCCCGCGCGCCGCCGGACCATTCCTCCCCAAGCTCGCGACCATTGAGACCACGGATCGGGAACGGCGTGCCACTCTTGGGCACATCAAAACCGGTGGCGAAGACGATGCAGTCGAACTGGTGCTCAATGCCATCACAGGTGCGGACGCCGTTCTCCGCGATGCGGGCGATGGGCCAGGTGATCAGGTCCACGTTGTCCCTCTGCAGAGCAGGGTAGTAATCATTGGAGAGCAAGACCCGCTTGCAGCCGATGCGGAAATCCGGCGTCAATTGCCGGCGCATCCAGTCGTCCTTCACCTGGCTACGCAGGTGCGTCAGGCTGAGCCGCTCCGCCAGACGGGTCAGCGGCGAATTCCAGATCACCGCCAGCGCCATGGTTTCATGCGTCCAGTACAACGCCTGGCGCATGGCCTTACGGGTCAGCGGCAGTTTCTCGAACAGCGCCTTGTTCCAATCCGGAGTGGCGTAATCCGGGCGTGGAATCACCCAGGCCGGAGTACGTTGAAACACTTTCAGAGTACCAGCGGTTTTCGCCAATTCCGGAATGATCTGCACCGCGCTGGCGCCGGTGCCGATCACCGCCACCCGCTTGCCGGAGAAATCGTAATCGTGGTCCCAGCGGGCACTGTGGATGCGCTTGCCTTTAAAGTCCGTCAGACCTTCGATGTCCGGGAAGCTGGCATTGGAAAGCGGCCCCTGAGCCATGACCACCGCCCGCCCCTGCCAGACATCACCCTGGCGGGTATCCACGCGCCATTGGCCTTTCGCTTCGTCGAAGCGGGCATCGGTGACGTCCTGCTGAAAGTGAATCTTGTCGCGCAAACCGTACTGTTTCACCAAGTGCTCGATGTAACCCAGGATCTCGGCACTGCCGGAAAAATGCCGGGACCAATGCGGATTCGGCGCGAAAGAGTAGGAATAAAGGTGGGAGGGAATATCACAGGCGGCGCCGGGGTAGGTGTTGTCGCGCCAGGTGCCGCCCACCTCGTCGGCCCGCTCCAGCAACACGAAATCGTCTACCCCGGCCTGACGAAGCCGGATCGCCATACCCAGACCAGCAAAACCGGCGCCGACGATAACCACGGACGCTTTCTTCACCGTCTTGCGTTTGCCTTGGTCAACGCTACGGCGGCTGGGTTTGGCGGCAACGGCTTTCTTCCGTGCCGTGCCTTTACGTTTCACCGCGGCTTTTTTGGCCGTCGGCCTGGCTGCTGTCTGGCGGATGGCGGCCTTTTTCTTTTTCGCCGGTGGCGCCGACGCGGTGGTGTCCTGATTCTGCTCGTTCTCGTTGCTCATGGCGGTCCGTTCAGTGTGTCAAACAATCGGATAGCGAATAGCGCATCCAGGCTCAGGCGGTGGGCCGGTAGCTGATGCCCTTGACCCAGGTGGGCACTCGCGAGGGCATGAGCCGCTCGGGGATGTAATCCGTCAACCGCACCATCAGATCCACCGGCGCGTGATAAACACGGTTTTCGCGGTTCACCACCATACGGCCGTGGCGGCTGATGATCTGATACCAGGGATTGCGGCGCCCCTGGGCGGTGCGCCCGCCGATGCGCTCGAACTTCTTCATGCAGGCATAGAGCTTTTCTTCGCTCAACCCCATGGCCACCACGTTGTCGCGCATACGATTCAGCAACGGTACGTAGGAGGCGATGCCGAGGATCAGGCGCGGATCAAGCACCGTGGCCACGGTTTTCAAAGCCTTGATATAGAGATCGCCGCGCCCCTGCATTTCCAGAACATGGAAACCGACCCCCAGGTGCCGGGACTCATCGTCGTTGATGCGGGCAAAGGCCTGGTGGCATACCGGATCGTCCACGGTATCCAGCAGGAAGGTGCACAGTGCCCCGTCCAGGGCGATTTCCAGCATCGGAATCACCGACCCCAGCACTTCCAGCGGCATCTCGTCGCTGTACTTGTCCAACCACTGAATCACCAGTTTCAGGTTTTTGTTGGGTTCCGGCAGCTCGTCGCCATCCAGCATGCCCCAGCGTTTCATCAGTGCCATTTCCGCATTGGCGTGACGCTGCTCCTCGGCATGGAAATAGGTATAGATTTGCTTGAGGGTGTCATCGGGCGCCTTCTTGGCCATGGCGGCGAAACCACGGGCGCCGACGTGTTCGATCCACATCAGGTCGGCCATGAACGCTTTCAGTTTCGGCCACTGTTCTTCGGTGATCAGCTCCGCGCCAGGGGCATCCCAGTCAATGTCCGCCAGCGCCCACTGGCTGCTTTTCACCTTGGCCAGCATTTTATCCAGATCGATATTCGCCATTTTGGCTCTCCTGTTACTGAGTGGGCCTGTTACTGAGCCGGATTGGTTTTGAGGCGTTCGCTGACCAGCCTGCCGAGCAGGCTGGCGCCACGGGTGTAGGTCACCGGCAGGAAGCGTTTGGCACGCCAGATCAGCCGGGCATCGAGTTGCGGCATGACGTAGAAGCGGCCTCGGTCCAGGGCTTTCAGCGTCGTGGCCGCCACGCTTTCGGCGGAGACACCAGTGAGCGAGATAATCCGGTCCATGAACGGGGTCAGCGCCTGGTCGATGCGGCCGGCGCTGAAGATGTTGGTTTTCACCACGGTGGGGCACAGCGCGGTCACGCGCAGACCGCTGCCGGCGTTTTCCGCCGCCAGGGTTTCCGACAACGCCAGCACCGCGGCCTTGCTGGTGTTGTAGGCGCCCATGCGCGGCGCGGCGGCGAAGCTGGCGGTGGAACAGACATTAATCACGCCCGCCCGCGGCAGCTCGCGCAGCAGTGGCGTGAACACGTGGCAACCGTGAATCACGCCCCACATATTCACATCCAGCACCCACTTCCAGTCCGCCATGGACATGTCACCGATGGCCTTGCCGCCGGCGCCGACGCCGGCGTTGTTGATCACCAGATTGGGAGACTCGCCGAACCAGTCCACGGCCTCGGTGGCAAGGCGTTCCACCGCCGCCAGCTCGGACACGTCGCAGGACACGGCCAGACCGTGGCCACCCGCCTGCTCGATGATCGCCACGGTATCCTCCGCGGCGGCCAGGTTCAGATCGGCGCAGACCACGGAGCCTCCCCGCCTGGCCAGTGCCAGCGCGAACGCGCGACCAATGCCGCTACCCGCTCCGGTGACCACCGCGCGAGCGCCATGGGACAAATGTTGTTGGGGCATACCGGCTCCTCGCGACAACGATGACAAATTGACCGTTACATTCAGTAATGGCAAATTAAACCGACTGTTTGTTCGGATTCAATTCGGATTCCCGCCGCCAGCCAGGAGCTCAGATGCCACGCACGCCCCGCCAACCGCGCGCCAAAGCCACCGTCAATGCCATCGTCGAAGCCGGCTTCCTGTCTTTGTCGGAGCACGGCGTGCAAGGCACCACCACCCGCCATATCGCGGATCTGGCGGGAGTGAGCGTTGGCTCACTTTACGAATACTTCGCCAATAAGGAGGAGGTGTTCGAAGCCATGCATCACCACATGGTGGCGGAGGTGGTGGCCATGGTGGAACCGATGACACCGGCGTTGGTGAAGATGGAAATCCGCGACCTGATCAAGGAGCTGCTGTTCGGATTCCGGGATCTGCTGGAAAAAAACCACGGCCGCTACCTGCGTTACATGAGCTACGCCGCCTACTTCGCGCCCCGCAATCACATGGAACCGATCCAGCGGCTACTGATGAACCTGCTACTGCAGTATGTGATCCACAACCCGCGGCTGGCGCGCCTGGGTAACCTGCCGGCCATGGGCTACATCATGATCAACGGAGGGGTATTCACGGTATTGCGCTATCTCAGCGAACCCAATCCCACCATCGGTTTCGAGGAGCTGGTCAAAGGGTTGGGTGACATGGTCGCGCACTTCGTCGAAGGGGAATTAAGGAAGGAGGGCTGACCGAAAAGCACGGTCGGTAAACACATCATTCGCTGCCAAGGCAGCTTCCCACAGAGGGGAGGAGCTACGAAGCCGCGGTGGGAAGCTGCCTTGGCAGCGAATGGCGTGTTGCCGATATTACTGCAGAAACTCCTTCTGCAGGTGCGGCGCGCTTTCATCGATGCGGTGCCAAGTCTGGCTGCGGCCCAGCAGGCTGACACCAATATAACCGCGCACCTTCAGTGTATCCTGATCCTTCAGTTCGGCGCTCAGATCGTAGGTCTTGCCGTTATCCGGCGAGTAGACCTCACCATCGTCCCAGCGATCATCACCGTCGTACTTCAGGCCGGTGACCACATCCACGCCGAGCAACCGGCGCCCGCGCAATTTCTCATCAGGGTTCTCGTTATCGAAACGGTGCACACCGTCCCGTGACCCCACCGCGGTACCCACCCAGGTATCGCCTTCCGGGTGGATATAGACGTAGCCGCCGTCTTCCGTCTCCCAAATACCCTGAATCGCATCAGCGCCAGCGTAGGCATACACACTCATGAGCAGCAAAACACTGCTGGTCAGGACTTTCAGCATATTGGAACCTCCGCACGCGTATACAAAGTGCGATGAAGAGTATACCAATTACGCTGACTTGTCCTTGCACGACATCATGATTACCGCATCGGATCGTTAAATGTTGTCCAACGCCTCGGCCAAACGCTCCACCGCCCGGTCCACGTCGTCCAGTTTATCCAGGCCGAACAGGCCCACGCGGAACGTCTTGAAAGCGGCCGGTTCATCGCACATCAGCGGCACCCCGGCGGCGGTCTGCAAACCCTTGGCGATGAACTTGCTGCCGTTATGCATGCCGTCGTCGTCGGTGTAGCACACCACCACGCCCGGCGCCTCGAATCCCGGCGCCGCCACGCTGGCCAGTCCCCGTTCCGCGAACAATTCCCGCACCCGGCGCCCCAATTCCCACTGCTTCTCCCGGACCACTTCAAAACCGGTGTCCCGGGTTTCCAGCATGGCATCGCGGAATTTGCGCAAGGCATCGGTTGGCAGGGTGGCATGGTAGGCGTGCCCACCATTTTCGTAGGCTTCCATGATCCGCCGCCATTTGAGCAGGTCCATGGCGAAGCTGGTGCTTTGTGTCCGCTCCAGACGCCTGGCCGCTTCTTCACCGAACATCACCAGGGCGCTGCACGGCGAGGAACTCCAGCCTTTTTGCGGCGCGCTG
The DNA here is from genome assembly GCF_004360225.1 of Alcanivorax sp. 24. Taxonomy (GTDB): domain Bacteria; phylum Pseudomonadota; class Gammaproteobacteria; order Pseudomonadales; family Alcanivoracaceae; genus Alloalcanivorax; species Alloalcanivorax xiamenensis. Next base: position 18,308 of record NZ_SNUA01000006.1, on the reverse strand, counting down.
ATCAGGATATCGACGCTGTTGGCGGCCATATCCACCCACAAAGTGCCTGACGCAATACAGTCCAGAACAAACAGCCCGCCGTGCTCATGCACCGCGGCGGCCACCGCTTGCAGGTAGTCGTCCGGCAACAGCAGACCGGCGGCGGTTTCCACGTGAGGAGCGAACACCAGATCCGGCTTTTCGCCGCGGATACGCGCCACCACTTCGTCAATGGGAGGCGGGGCGAACGGCGCCTGGGGCTGATCGGACACCATCCGCGCCTTCATCACGGTCTCCTCGGCGGGAATCGCGCCCATCTCGAAGATCTGGCTCCAGCGATAGCTGAAAAATCCGTTCCGGATCACCAATACCTTCTTGCCGGTGGCGAATTGACGGGCCACCGACTCCATGCCGTAGCTGCCCCCGCCCGGCACCACCGCCACCGCGGCGGCGTTGTAGACTTGCCGCAGGGTCCCGGAAATATCCCGCATCACGGCCTGAAAGGCCTGGGACATATGGTTCAGGGAGCGGTCGGTGAAGACCACGGAGTACTCCAGCAGGCCCTCCGGATCGACCTCGGTTTTCCGTTCTGACATAGGCCGTTCTGACACAAGCTCTCTCCGCTATCGTTATGCAACAGCCCCTCGTTATAGAGCATTCGGCGGGCGGACGGAACCCTGAGACGGCCCGACACCGGACGCTTGACGCCGGACGCTTGAAAACCAGGTTCTGGACGCTCATTCGCTGCCAAGGCAGCTTCCCACAGAAAGGGAGGCCAGGAAGCTGCTGTGGGAAGCTGCCTTGGCAGCGAATGCGGAACGAATTGATATATTCAGAGCCGACGGCCAACAACCTATGCCTCTCCGGCCCCACCCCCTACAATGGAAACCCTCTTGCCCTATCACCTCCAAGGGAAACCATCATGACCACTCTGGACATCAAAACCCTTGCCCTGCCCACTTCCTGGCATATGGATACTCTACGGGACGTGGCGGGACCATTGCGGCTGGTGAAGTGGGATTTGCGCGATGATCCTCCGGTGTCGCCGGAAGAGATCGACGCGGTAGTGTTTCATCATCCCGCCGGCAGCACCGGACTGGCACGCCTGGGGCAGCTTCCCAATCTGAAACTGGTGCAGACTCAATCCACCGGGTACGACGGCTTTGTCGAGGCCGCCGGCGGCGCCACCGTGGCCAATGCCTATGGCCTGCACGCGGAAGCCACCGCCGAATTGGCGCTGAGCCTGATTCTGGCGGGCCAGCGGGCCCTTTATGATTTCGCCGTGGACCAGAAAGCCCACCGCTGGGCCCCGAAACAAACACCGGGGCTGGTGGACCGCACCGTATTGATCATCGGCGCCGGCGGCATCGGCCGCGCCATCGCCATGCGTTTGCTGCCATTCGGCGTGACCCTGCTGCGGATGGGACAAAAAGCCCGGGAAGATGATCTTGGCATTGTCCACGCCAATACCGAACTGCCCACGCTGCTGCCGCAAGCGGAAATCGTGGTGCTGATCACCCCGCTTAATGACGCCACCCACCATCTGGTGAACGCCGATTTTCTGGCACGCCTACCCGATGGCGCACTGGTGGTGAACGTGGCACGAGGCCCGGTGGTGGACACCGATGCCCTGCTGGCGGAACTGCGAAGCGGACGGCTGCGTGCCGCTCTGGATGTGGTGGAGCCGGAGCCCCTGCCCGAGGATCATCCTCTGTGGGATGCGCCGAACACTCTGATCACACCGCATGTGGGCGGCCGTAGCGAGGCACTGAAACCCCGGCTGTCGGCGTTCCTGCGCGATCAGGTGGGGCGGATCGCGCGGGGGGAGTCGCTGTTGAATATAGTGGGTTGAAGATAAGGACGCTGGCACGCGTGCACGCAACACGCTGGCACGCGAAAACATCAACACCAAAGTCGATGGATCGCATGCCAGCGTACCCGGGCAAAGACTTGTGGTCGCCCAGCGTTGCCGAGCAGTGTGGCGTTTCCGGGCTCCGCTCATATTCGTTGCAAGTATGGCGTGCCAGCGAGCAAGCGTGTTGCGTGCCAGCGCTTCTTTTTACCACGTATCAATCATCGGCCGCCGCTTGCCGGTGATCGGCGCCATGCCTTCCGGCGGCTGAGCCCGCAGGCCGCGCATCACCCAGGCACGGGTATCCACCGGGTCGATCACGGCGTCGATTTCCAGGGCCGCGGCCATGCTCAGCGCCTGCCCTTTCTCGTACAGCTGGGCCACCAGCTTCTCATACAGCGCCTGACGTTCTTCCGGCGTTTCCTGGGCATCCAGTTCCTTGCGATAAGCCAGATTCACCGCACCCTCCAGTCCCATGCCACCAAATTCACCGGTGGGCCAGGAAGCGCAATAGAACGGTGCATGGAAAGAGCCACCGGTCATGCCCTGAGCCCCCAAGCCATACCCCTTGCGCAGCACGATGGAGAACAGCGGCACGGAAAGACTGGCGGCGGTGACGAACATGCGGCAAGTGTGGCGCACAGTGGCGGTCTTTTCTTCATCGGGACCAACCATGAATCCAGGGGTGTCGCACAAACTCAGCATCGGAATACCGAAGGCATCGCACAACTGCATGAAGCGGGACGCCTTGTCCGCCCCCGGTGCGTCGATGGCGCCACCCAGCACTTTCGGGTCGTTGGCGATCAGTCCCAGCGGACGACCTTCGATGCGGATGAACCCGGTGATCATGCCCGGCGCGAAATCCGGCCGCAGTTCCAGGTAGGAATCGCTGTCCACCAGAATGCGAATCAGGGAGCGCACGTCATAGGCGTGCAGACGATTTTCCGGGATCGCCCGGCGCAGCCAACGCTGATCCTCGCAGTCCCAGTTGTCCACCGGCCCCTGGAAATAGCCCATCAGTTTCTTCGCCAGGGCGGCGCCTTCTTCCTCATCCTTGACCACGCAATCGATCACGCCGTTGTGGCGCTGCACCGACACAGGCCCCACTTCCTCGGGCCGGAACGAACCCAGGCCGCCCCCTTCGATCATCGCCGGGCCGGCCATGCCGATGCAGGCGTTCTCGGTGGCGATCATCAGATCGCTGCAACCGGCGAACACCGCGTTGCCGGCAAAACAGCGTCCGGACACCACCGCGATACGCGGCACCAGACCACTGAGCCGGGCGTATTGCAGGAAGCTGGGACCGTCCAGACCCGCCACCTTGGTGGCGTTGTCGGTATCGCCGGGACGGCCACCGCCGCCTTCAGCGAAAAAGATCACCGGCAGACGGTGCTTTTCCGCCACTTCCAGAATCCGATCCGTCTTCTTGTGGTTCATGGTGCCCTGGGTGCCGGCCAGCACGGTGTAATCGTAGGCCAGCACCACGCAGCGGCTCTTGCTGTCGTCGAACAGGTCACCATTCACCGATCCGATGCCGGTGACCATGCCATCCGCCGGGGTATTCTTGATCAGATCCTCGACACTGCGGCGGGCTTTCTGGGCAGCGATGGTCAGACCACCGTATTCAATGAAGCTGTCTTCATCGCAAATCGCCGCCACGTTTTCCCGGGCGGTACGCTGGCCGGTGCGACGGCGTTTGGCCACCGCATCGGGGCGGTTCTCATCCTCCAGCAGCGCCAGCCGCTGTTTCAGCCGCGCCAGATCGGGACGGATGTAATCCAGATCAATGTCCTCTTCCTCGGCACCCTGCTCGTTGCCGACCTCCGCCGGCTCCACGAACAACAGCGGCTCGTCCTTACCGACGGCATCGCCTACCTCCAGCGCGCACAAGCGCACGATACCGCTCACCGAGGCCACCACCTGGTGCTGCATTTTCATCGCCTCGACAAAGGCCACCGGCTGCCCGGCCCGCACCGTGTCCCCTTCCGTCACCAGGTATTCCACCAGCACGCCCTGCATCGGCGTGATCACCGCTTCGCTGCCCGCCGGCCCCTCCACCCGTTGAGAGGCGGAAGCCTGTTCCTCGGCGCCGCTGCTGAAGTGCAATTGCCGGTGCTCGGCATCGCCCACCAGTTCCGCCATGTGCTCATCCACGAAACGGGTGTGCAGCGTGTTGCTCACCACCTCATCGCGTTGCAGCAGGTTCTGCAGAAAGCCGATGTTGGTTTCCACGCCTTCGATACGGAACTGACACAAGGCCCGATAGGCCCGCCCCACGGCGTCGGCGTAATCCGCGCCGCGACTGTGCACGATCAGCTTGGCCAGCAGGGAATCGTAGTGAGGGCTGGTGCGGTAACCGCGGTAACCGAAGGTATCCACGCGCACACCCGGGCCGCCGGGGGCCTCGAAGGTGGTCAGGGTACCACCGCTGGGCTGGGTGTCCCCGTTGGCGCTCATGGTTTCCATGTTGATGCGCAACTGGATCGCGTATCCCGTCGGCGCGGGCTCACGCCCGGACACCAACCCCAGCTCGGCCAGGGAGGAACCGCCAAACAGGCGCAGTTGCGTCTGCACCAGATCCACACCGGTCACCTCCTCGGTGACGGTATGCTCCACTTGCAAGCGCGGGTTCGCTTCGATAAAGGCGAAGCGGGATTCATCCGCGTCGACCAGAAACTCAAAGGTACCGAGGCCGCGATAACCGACCTGGCCGGCGATACGCCGGGCCGCGTCCAGCAATTGCCGGCGCATGTCCTCCGAGAGCGTGGGGCTCGGCGCGATTTCCAGCAGTTTCTGGTTGCGGCGCTGCACACTGCACTCGCGCTCCCACAAATGCACCGGCTCGGCCCCGCCATCGCCGACAATCTGAACTTCAATGTGACGGGCCCGCGCCACGAAGCGCTCCACGTAAACGGCATCGTTGCCGAATGAGGAGGCGGCCTCCGCCTGACAGCGGCGATAGGCTTCGTCCAGGTCATCATCCGGGCCGACGATACGCATGCCGCGTCCACCGCCACCCGCGATGGCCTTGACGATCACCGTGCCCTGCTCACCCAGTTCCGCACGGAACGCCCGGGCCTGCTCCAATGAAGTGGCGCCATTGGTGCCCGGCACCACCGGCACATCGCATTCCTGCGCCAATTCCCGCGCCCGGGCCTTGTCCCCCAGCAGCGACAGGGTTTCCGATGAAGGACCGACGAAAGTGATACCGGCCTGTTCGCACAGGGCGGCGAAGGTGGGGCTTTCGCTAAGAAAGCCGTAGCCGGGATGGACCGCGTCGCAACCCTGCTCCCGGGCCACTTTCAGCAATTGCTCACCGTCCAGGTACGCCGCCACGCCGCGCCCTTCCAGGGCCACCGCCTGATCCGCCAGGCGGGTGTGCAAGGAGGTGGCGTCGTCCTCGGGGTACACCGCCACGGTGGCGATGTTCAGGTCGGCGGCGGCTCGGGCAATGCGTACCGCCACCTCTCCGCGGTTGGCAATCAGCAGTCTGGAAATGGTCATGGGGCTGGTCCGTCCTGTTATTCGAATGGGTGCGCAAACCTGGTTGCACCGGTCACGGGGTACGACGATAGCGATTTACTTACTTACACGTCAATTAGTATTGACAGGGTTTTTATTTACTTGCAGATTAGGAATCCAATTTGGACCAGTCGGAGACAGCCCCCGTGGGACGTCCGGAGAAAAAAGCACGACTCGGCCAGCCGCCCATGAAGACACAGATCAAGCAGGCGGCCCGGGAGCTGTTTATCCAGCGCGGCATCGGCGACGTCAGCTACGGCGATATCGCCGAGGTCGTGAATACCACCCGGGCCAACCTGCATTACCACTTCGGGAACAAGGAAGCGCTGATTGAAGCGGTGTTCCAGGAGACCTTCGACAGCGTCGAGAACACCTTCCAGGAAATCTGGGCCAAGCCCGGCCTGACCCTGGACCAGCGCATCGAACTGGCCGCGAAGGACAGCGCGGAGCGCTTCTACCAGTTCAACGATCACGAAAAAGGCCGCCGGCCCTGGAGTCTCTCCGCCCAGGCCCGCTTCACCAGCCAGCATATTTCCACCAAGGTTCAGGCCGGCATTTCGAACATGTCCCGAAGTTTCGAGGACTATGTGACTCACGCGGTGAAACTGGCCATCGGCAATGGCGAGCTGCGTCACGATGCGCCAGTCCGCACCATCGTGTTAATGATTTCACCGATATGGAATTTCGGTTCGCTGCTGACTCAGCACAGCGGCCTGAAAAAACTGATGGACCATTACGCCGCGGTGCGCACCACCATCAAAGCGGCTTATGGCGCACCTGACGACGCGTGATTTCACGCACGACAGGGCCCTGCACACATTCAGATAACAACAGACCCGCGACAACACATCATGCGGGCCAGTGCCGGAGGCAAACATGGCGCAAACGCCGGAAGCGCGCACCAACAGGCCGCTGTTGGAAGTGCGTGATCTGAGTATTTCCTTCGCCCGACCCGGTGGCGAAACCTCGATCACACGCAACGTGTCGTTCGATGTGAACGCCGGCGAGCGAGTCGGCGTGGTCGGCGAAAGCGGCTGCGGCAAAACCGTCACGGGCCTTGCCCTGCTGGGCCTGCTGCCAAGCCGCACGGCCCGGATCCGCGGCCGGATTCTGTTCCAGGGCCGGGATCTGCTGACCATGCCGGCGCGGGAATTCCGGCGCCTGCGCGGCCGCGACATCAGCATGATCTTTCAGGAACCGATGAGTGCTCTGGACCCGGTGTTCACGGTCGGCGAGCAACTCACGGAAACGCTGCGCAGCCACGAAAAAGTCAGCCGCGCGGAGGCCCGCGAGCGGGCCATCGCCGCCCTGGAAGAGGTTGGCATTCCTTCCCCCCACACCCGCATTGACGAGTACCCCTATCAGTTCTCCGGCGGCATGCGGCAACGGGTAATGATCGCCATGGCGCTGATTTGCCGGCCGAAGCTGGTCATCGCCGACGAACCCACCACCGCTCTGGACGTCACCGTACAGGCCCAGATCATTGATCTGCTGCGCTCGCTCAGCGACAGCCACGGCACCGCTCTGCTGTTCATCACCCACGACCTGGGCGTGGTGGCGGAAACTTGCTCTCGACTGCTGACCATGTACGCCGGCGAGGTGGTGGAAAACGCGCCGGTGGACGATGTTCTGATCCGCCCGGGCCACCCGTATTCCTCCGGCCTGCTGCGTTCCCTGCCCGGGCTGAGCGAGCGTGGCAGCCGCTTGCCTTCGATTCCCGGCCGGGTGCCGGCACCGGATCACATGCCCGCGGGCTGTCGCTTCCAGCAGCGCTGCCCGCACGCCGCGCCTTTATGTGAACAGCATCCTGAGCTGGAGCCGTTCCAGGACCTTCGGGAAGTGCGCTGCTGGCGCAAGGATGAACTGACGCTGACGGGAGCGGTATGAACATGAACGCTTTGGCTTCCCAAACCGTCGCCGACCGTGACGATGCCGTTTCGGTGGACGACCTGGTGATTCATTTCCATACCCGTGCCGGTACCGTGAAGGCGGTGGATGGCGTCAGCTTCCATATTCGTCCCGGTGAAACCTTCGGCATCATCGGTGAATCCGGTTCCGGCAAAACCACCCTGGGCCGGGCCCTGGCCGGTTTGCTCAAAGCCACCGACGGACACATCCGCTATCAGGGCCGGGAGCCGGCGACGCTGTCCAAGGCCGAGCAACGCCAGATTCGCCGGGATTACCAGATTATTTTTCAGGATCCCCATGCCGCGCTGAACCCGCGCATGAGCATTCTGCAATCGGTGATGGAACCGATGGAGATCCTGCGCGAGGGCGACGCCCGCCAGCGCCAGCGGGTCGCCAAGGAAGCGCTGGAGCGAGTGGGTCTGCCGGCGGAAATCGGCAGGCGCTACCCACACGAACTGTCCGGCGGCCAGAAGCAACGGGTGAACATCGCCCGCACTCTGACCCTGAAGCCCCGCTTCATTGTTTGCGATGAGGTGGTGGCGGCGCTGGACGTGTCCATTCGCGGATCCGTGCTGAATCTGTTCGCCGATCTGCAAAAAGAGCTGGGTATCACCTACGCCTTCATTACTCATGACATCTCGGTGGTATCCCACGTCAGTGATCGCGTTGGCGTGCTGTATCTGGGCCGCCTGATGGAAGTGGGGCCGGCGGCGGCGGTGACCAAGAAACCGATTCACCCCTACACCCAGGCACTGCTGTCGGCGGAACCTCTGCCGTTGCCCAGCGGCCAGCGCGACCAACGCCGCGCCATCCGCCTGCAAGGGGAAATTCCCAGCCCGCTGGCGCCGCCTTCCGGCTGCCGCTTCCGCACCCGTTGTCCGGCGGCCCAATCCCGCTGCGCCGAACAGGAGCCAGCCTGGCGGGAAGTCGCGCCCGAACATTGGGTGGCCTGTCATTTCGCCGACAGTGAAGGCGGTCCACTGGACCGGGAGCAACCGATCTCGTTTGGACGGGAAAGCGCCACCGAAACGGTCTAGCGCGCCCGAATTTGAGCACAACAACAACAGGTAGGGCATCATGAACCATCACGATAACAACGACGACGATCTGATCATCAACGGCGTGCCCATGGGCCGCCGCGCTTTCCTCGGCATGCTGTCCGGCGCGGTGGCGGCCGGCACCTTGATGTCGCCCTCATGGAGTTGGGCGCAGGCCGGAGGACAGGCCACCCTGACCGTGAGCGCGCCAGCCAATCCTTCCAGTCTGGACCCCGCCACCGGCGGCTCCGGTTCCGATCATGCGTTGCTGTTCCCGATGTACGACACTTTGGTCAATTGGGACCCGACCACCCTTAGCGCCACCCCCGGACTGGCACAGAAATGGTCTTTCCCGGATCCCAAGACCCTGGTGCTGGAACTGCGCCCGGGCGTGACCTTCCATGACGGCACCCCGTTCAATGCCGAAGCGGTGAAAACCAACCTCGACCGCAGCCGTACCGCCGAGTTTTCCAACATTCGTCAGGACCTGAGCTCGGTGGATCGCGTCGAGGTCAACGGTGAGCACGTGGTCACCCTGCACCTGAAGAACCCGGACAGCGCCTTGCCGCTGATTCTTTCCGACCGCGCCGGCATGATGGTCAGCCCCAAGGCCCTGGCCGACAACAATAACCGGGTGGACCGCAACCCGGTGGGCGCCGGCTTCATGCGCTTCCAGAAGTGGGACGATGGCAGCGAAGTCGCGATGACCCGTTACGCCGACTACAACGGCCCCAACAAACCCGCGGTGGGCGCCATCAGCTTCAAGATCATCACCGACAGCGCCACCCGTCTGCGCTCGGTGATGTCCGGGCAGGCTCAGGTGGCCTACCACCTGGACGGCCGGCAGAAACAGATGATCGAGCGACTGCCCACCCTGCAGGGCTTCGCCGATCCCACCATCTACTGCTATCAGTTCTACATGAACATGGCACGCAAGCCATTGGATGACGAACGGGTAAGACAGGCCATCAACTACGCGGTGGATCGCGAGGCCTTCGTCCGCGTCGCCATGGCCGGCGCTGGCGAACCGGCCTTCATGAACCTGCCGAAAAGCCACTGGGCCTATGATCCACAAACCGCCAAACTCTATCCCCATGATCCGGACAAGGCGCGGGCCCTGCTCAAGGAAGCCGGACACGCCGACGGCATCGAGCTGGACCTGCGCGGCTATAACGATCAGTCCTCGGTGCAGATGCAGGAAGTACTGATGGAGCAACTCTCCAAGGCCGGCATCCGCGGCCGCTTCCGCACCGGTACCATCGCGGACATGTCCGCCGCCTATTTCGGTCAGCGCAAGGAAGGGCACATGCTGCTCTCGGCCTGGACCGGCCGCCCCGATCCCAGCCTGACTTACAGCCTGCTCTACAGCAGCACGTCCTACTTCAACGCCGGCCAGGTCAAAGCGCCGGAAGGCTTTGATCAGGCGTTGCTGGATTCACGCAGCAGCGATGATCAGGGTAAGCGCCAGGAAGCTCTGGCCCGGGCGCAACGCATCGCCATGGAGAACGCCCTGGTGGTGCCGCTGGCATTCCGCCAGAGCATCGTCGCCACCACCGCCGAAGTGCAGGGTTTCAAGAACAACCTGCTGGGCAAACCCAAATTCGACAACGTTTCCCTGAAAGCCTGACGTCCGTGGCGCGCGCCTTGGTGCGCGCGCCCGGGCGGGAGTTTCCCCATGGTTACTCGTGTAAAACAACGGATGGTGATGTCGCGTCTGCTGCAGGCGTTGCCCATCCTGGTACTGGCCACTTTTATAGTCTTTTGCCTGATGCAATTGATACCGGGTGACATCGCCGTCACCCTGGCCGGAGAAAACGCCTCCCAGGAGCGCATCGAACAGATTCGCGAAGCCTACGGTTTGAACCAGCCGTTTCTGGCGCAATACGGCCAGTGGCTGTGGCACGCCGTCACTGGCGATCTGGGCACCGCTCTGCTCTCCGGCGAACCGGTGGCGCAGACCATTGCCCGCACCTTTCCGAACACCTTATTGGTGGCGCTGTACGCCACGATCCTGTCGGTGCTGATCGGCGTGCCGCTGGGTATCCTGGCCGCCACCCGTTCCGGCTCCAAGCTGGACGGCGCCATCATGGGCACCGCCTCACTCGGCGTGGCCCTGCCTAATTTCTGGTTCGGCATGATCCTGGTGCTGTTCTTCGCCTTGACCCTGCGCTGGTTCCCGGCCACGGGTTTCGTTTCCCCATTCGAGGACTTTAGCCAGGCGCTGTGGTACGCCACCTTGCCAGCGCTGGCACTGTGCACCAATGGCATCGCCGAGGTGGCGCGGCAACTGCGCAGCTCCCTGGTGGAAATCCAGTCTTCCCAACATGTACGCACGCTACACGCCAAGGGGCTGAGCCCGGCGCGCATCCTCTGGCTACACGGTTTGAAGAACGTCAGCGTCAACCTGCTCACCGTGGTCGGGCTGCTGTTCAACAAGATTCTCGCCGCCACCGTGGTGGTGGAAGCGGTGTTCGCCATTCCCGGCATCGGCAGCAGCATCGTCAAGGCGGTATTGGAAGGCGACTTCCCGGTGGTGCAAGGCGCGGTTCTGGCAATGGTGGTGACGGTCATCCTGATCAACCTGGTAACCGATCTGCTGTGCACCCTTCTCGACCCGAGGATTAACGCATCATGACCCATCTGACGCTGTCCGAAGCGGAACCCTTGCCGCACTGGGAAGAGCCGGCGCTACCGGTTCGCCTGCTGCGCTGGCTGCGCCGCGATCCGCGCGCCGCCATCAGTCTCGGCATTCTGGTGATCATTCTTGGCGCCGCTTTGCTGGCGCCGTGGATCGCGCCCTACTCGCCCACGGACCAGAACGGCGAGCTGATACTGGCCGGCCCCAGCGCCGCGCACTGGCTCGGCACCGACGACCTCGGCCGGGATGTGTTGAGCCGTCTGATCCATGGTGGCGCCAATTCCCTCTACGCGGCGCTACTGGCGGTTTCCGTGGCACTGGTGATCGGCCTGCCGCTGGGACTGATTGCCGGCTTCGCCGGCGGCTGGGTGGACACCGTCATCAGCCGCCTGATCGATACCTTCCTGTCGTTCCCGGCCATCATTCTGGCGGTGGCGGTCACCGGCGCCATGGGCATCGGTCTGACCAACGCGATGATTTCCGTGGGGCTGGTGTTCGCACCGCAGATCGCCCGGCTGATTCGCGCCCGCACCCTGGTGGTACGACAGGAACTGTACGTGGACGCGGCGCGCTGCTTCGGTGCCTCGCCGGCACGACTGCTGATCAAACACGTACTGCCGAACGCGGTTCAACCGGTGATCGTGCAGAGCACCTTGCTGCTGGCGGTGGCGTTGCTGGCCGAGGCGAGTTTGAGCTTTCTTGGCCTCGGCGTGCAGCTGCCCGAGGTGAGCTGGGGCTCGATGATCGCCCGGGGTTACCTGTACATGTCCATCGTGCCCGAGCAAATGTACGCCCCCGGGGTGCTGATCATGATCACCGCGGTGGCCTTCAACACCCTGGGCGAGTCCCTGCGCGCGGCACTTGATCCCACCACCCAGGGCCACGGGTGATGCCTTTTTATGACCGCCGCCCGCGGTCACCCGCGGGGCCATCGCTGCAGCGACGTTAAAAAGGGCGCCCGGCCATTTTTTTTAGCGCCCCGCCGTCAGAGGCAGGTCGGGGCGCTCTTTGTATTGATCGAGGCCGATGAGGCCGATAAGGAGAGCAACCTGATGTCCAGCCAGACCCAAGCCGAGTTCAATCCGGTCGCGGTCCCCGGTTCCGCCTGGGCCGGAGAGACCGTGGAATACCTGCGCGGCGAGAAACCTCTGCATGAATACCTGCAACAGCACGCCGAGGAAGTGCCCGATCGCCGCGCCTACATTTATTACGGCACCGAGCTGACCTGGGGCGAGGTGGGCGACAAGGTACGCCGCCTTGCCGCCTACCTGAGCCAGCAAGGCGTTGGCGAAGGTGACCGGGTAGCGCTGTACATGCAGAACTGCCCGCAGTACATCATTGCGCACTACGCGGTTCAAAGCCTGGGCGGTATCGTGACACCGGTGAACCCGCAGTACAAAGCGGCGGAAATCGCCTACCAGTTGAGCAACGCCGAGGTTTGCGCGCTGATCGCCGCGCGCAATCTGTACCCCAATGTCGCTCAGGTTCGGGATCAGGTCCCGACCCTGAACACAGTTCTGACTCTCGCCTACGGCGACTACCTGCCGGCGGAGCCGACCCTGGAAATCCCCGGCGAACTGCTGGACGAACCGGACCAAGCGCCGGCGGACACCGTGGATCTCAGCCTGGTATTACGCGACACAGTACCGCTGACCGAATTGCCGTCCGCCGATCTTTGGAACGGTATCGGCCTGATGACGTTCACCTCCGGCACCACTGGCCGCCCCAAGGGGGCCATGCTCAGCTACGGCAGCAGCCTGTTCAAAATGGCGGCGTCGTTCCAGGCCAACCGCCTGAAGGCGGATGGCATTGGTCTGGCCATCGCGCCTCTGTGCCATATCGCCGGCATGAACATGGGCGTGTACATGCCGGTATACGCCCGGCGCACCACCGTGATCCTGGCGCGCTTCGATCCGGAAACCACCGCCAGGGCGTTGCACCAATACCGTTGTGACATGTGGTACTCCATCGCGCCGATGAACCGGGCGCTGCTGGACATGCCCAACATCCGCGACTACGACCTGAGCAGCCTGATCAATAACCCGGCCACCAGCTTCGGCATGCCGGTGACGGAAAAGCTGGCCGAGGAATGGAAGGCGCTGACCGGCTGTCAGATGCACGAAGCCTCCTATGGCCTGAGCGAAACCCACACTTCCGATACCTTCATGCCCAAGGATCGCATCAAGTGGGGCAGCTGCGGTGTGCCGGTGGCGGGCAACGAGATCCGCATTCTCGATATGGAAAACAAAGCGCCACTGGGTCCCAACCAGAGCGGAGAGATCGTGGTGCGCAATCCAGCGGTGTTCAAAGGCTACTGGAAGCGGGACGAAGCCACCGCCGAGACGCTGCGTGACGGCTGGGTGCACACCGGCGATGTCGGTTACCTGGACGAGGACGGCTATCTGTTCTTCACCGGCCGGGTAAAGGAAATGATCAAGTGTTCCGGCTACAGCGTTTTTCCGGAAGACGTGGAAGCACTGATGCAGGATCACCCGGCCATTGCCCAGAGCGCGGCCATTGGTATTCCCGATGACAAACGCGGCGAGACCGTCAAACTGTTCGTGGTGCTCAAACCCGACCACAAAGACAAGGTCAGCGAGCAGGATCTGATCGATTGGGCCAGGGAGCACATGGCGGCGTATAAATACCCACGCCACATCGCCTTTGTCGATAGCCTGCCGGCCACCCCCGCCGGCAAAGTGCTGCGCCGCTTACTGAAGGATTAAGAGCCTGTTCACGAGACCGCCGTCATGCGGCGGTCACTGTTTCGTCACACCAGTGTCATCGCCGTTCTGTACACCCCAAGGGCAACCAAAATGACAACGGGAGACGATTCATGGCGACTTGGCGACTTCTGGCCACCACTACGGTATTGGCCGCCGCCCTCAGTGCCTGTGGGGGAGACAGCGACAACAACGACAACCCGGCGCCGCCGGTAATCACCCCGGAAAGCATCAGCCTGCAACTGCTCGGCCGCTACAGCAGCGGCGAATTCGGTGTCAGCGCGGCGGAAATTCCCGCCTACCACGCCGGCACCAAGCGGGCTTTCGTGGTCAACGCCCGGAAAGGCGCGGTGGATGTATTGGATCTGAGCGACCCGGCCAACCCGGTGCACGCCGACACCCTGACCACCGAAACCATTGGCGAGGGCACCGTGGTCAACAGCGTCGCCGTGCACGGCGATCTGGTGGCGCTGGCGGTGGAGGCACCGACCAAGACCGACCAGGGCCATCTGGCGCTGTATGAGGCCGACACCCTCGAGCTGATCTCCACCACGACGGTTGGCGCTCAACCGGACATGGTGACCTTCACCCCGAACGGCCGGTACGTTCTGCTCGCCAACGAAGGCGAGCCCAGCGACGATTACAGTGTGGACCCGGAAGGCTCCATCAGTGTCGTCGATATTACCGAACCGGCCAGCCCGCAGCCCGCTATCGCGGATTTCACCGCCTTCAACGACCGCAAGGACGAGTTGTTGGCCAACGGCGTGCGCATTTTCGGCCCCGACGCGTCCGTGGCCATGGACCTGGAACCGGAATACATCGCGGTTTCCGCCGACAGCAGCAAGGCCTGGGTCACTCTGCAGGAAAATAACGCACTGGCCATCGTCGATATCGCCAGCGCCACCGTCAACGACGTGGTCGCACTGGGCGCAAAGGACCACGGTGAAGCCGGCAACGGGCTCGACGTCTCCGATGACGACGGCGCCATCACCATCACCACCTGGCCCGGTGTCAAAGGCCTGTACCTGCCGGATGCCATCGCCGCCTACCCATCCGGTGACGCCACCTATCTGGTCACCGCCAACGAGGGCGACGCCCGCGCCTGGGGCGAGGACAATGCCGCCTACTTCGGCACCGAGGACGCCGTGCCCTGCGATGGCGATGCGAGCCAGGGCTTCGTCGAGGAATGGCGCGTAAAACATCTGGTCCACGCCAACGGTTTTGATCGCCGCTGCGGCGACGATCTGCCGGCCCACCTGCGCGCCCTCGCCGTCGGCGCCCTGCTCAATCCGGAAACCTTCGCCTACTGCGGCGCCACCGCCGGCGATCCTGGCGACTGCCGCGAAGACGAGCAACTCGGCCGTCTGACCGTAACCTGGACCCTGGGCTACCGCACCGACGAGAACGGTGAGCCGGTGATGTTCAACGACCAGGGCCTGGAAGACGCCAACGGCGATCGTCTCATGTATGACGACCTCTATGCCTTCGGCACCCGGTCCTTCTCGATCTGGAACGAGGACGGCGCCCTGGTATGGGATTCCGGCGACGCCATCGAAACCTTCCTGGCCAGCGACGAATGCAAGCTGGGCGCCGAACGCGCCCTCGACTGCAAGACCTTTTTCAATAGCAACCACGAAGAAGGCAGCACCTTCGACGACCGCAGCGACAACAAAGGCCCGGAGCCCGAAGGCCTGACCATCGGCCAGATCGGTGACAAATACTTCCTGTTCCTGGGCCTGGAGCGGATGGGGGGCATCATGGTGTATGACATTACAGACCCCGCCGCGCCCCTTTTCCAGGACTACCTGAACACCCGCGAGGAATGGGTGGCTGAGGACGTCTCCTCCGGGGACGTCGGCGACCTGGGCCCGGAAGGCCTGGTGTTCATCCCCGCGGATCAGTCGCCCAACGGCGAGGCACTGCTGATCGTGGGCAATGAAGTGAGCGGCACCACGGCCATTTACCGGGTTCTGTCCGAACTGGCGGACTAATACCTGTCCTGCCCGGGGCGGCGTCCGGCGACTACCGGCGCCGCCCCTGTTTTTATCCGCGCACTTCATTAATATCGTATTATTTACTTGTCGGCGCGCGCGCCCGACTTATCTTTTAGCCCCAATCGGGTTGCATAATACCCCCAAGAAAGTCAATCATTCTGACCAATGACCCTCAGCCAATCGAGACAGTGAGTCGATGATGACAGAGAGCCTTTCCCCCGAAGACCTGGACGCCACCCTGGAGACCCTCCATTTCGCCTTTCGCGGCCTGGTCGCCGAACCGGACGCCATCCTCAAGAACTATGGCCTGTCCCGCATCCATCACCGTCTGCTGTTCTTCATCAGCCGCTACAATGACCTCAGCGTCAATGAGCTGGTGGAAGCCATGCGCCTGACCAAGCAGGCCATTCACAAACCGCTGAAGACCCTGGCCGAGCAGGGTTACGTGAACGTGCGCCGGGACGATAACGACAAACGCATCAAACGCCTGTCCCTCACCGAGCAAGGCAAGGCCCTGCAGGCTCACCTCACCGGCATTCAGCACAAGCTGTTAAACGAATCCTTCGCCGAAACCGGCAATGATCACGAGGGCTGGCGCCGCGTCATGGAAGCCATGGCACGGCGGCTGGGCGGCTGAGCCTGAAACCCGGGCTCTTTGCCTGGCAGGCATCGCGGCATGCTCTGTTGAGGTAACTTGCCCCCCTACACCCAAGTGATAGATTGAAAACCCACCAAATGATTTCACCAGGACCCGGTGATTGTAATGAGTTCCCCTGATACTGAAGGCAATGCCGCCCGCGTCCATGCCCGCTTCTGGAAAGCCGTGGGAATCCCATCCCGGGGGGCTAAACTGCATAAAACGCTGCGGGACGGGATGCCTTACACGGTGTACATCAAACTCGCCGCGGAAGCGGGTTTGGAACAGAAAGAGCTGGCCCGGTATGTGATCATCCCTCCCGCTACCCTACAACGCCGGGCCAAGACCGGGCGCTTCAAGATGGAGGAAGGCGACAGGTTGTACCGGTTCGCGGAGGTGTTCAAGGCGGCGACGGACCTGTTCGAGGGAGACAAAGCCCGGGCCCGGCAATGGTTACTCAATCCCGTTCGTGGCCTCGGTGGACGCCGCCCGGTCGAGATGATCGCCACCTCGGCGGAAGCGGAGGCCGTGCTGAATCTGATCGGCCGCCTGGAACACGGCGTGGCCGTATGAGTTCGATTCCAGCGTATCGCCTGGTAAAGAAGAAGTGGCAAGCAACCGCCTTCGACGGCGAGGGAGCCCGTCTCTACGGCGGGTGCTGGAACAGCCGGGGGCGCTCTTGCGTCTACCTGGCGGGCTCGGAGTCACTGGCCATCCTGGAAGTGATGGTGCATCTCGGTGACTATAGCCTCCTGCACCATTACGCTCTCATGGAGGTGCGGTTGCCAGCGAAGGCCGTACAAACGCTCCCGGACAAGCAATTGCCAGACGACTGGCGGGATGAGCCGGCTCCACCGTCCACAGCCAACGTAGGAGACAGCTGGCTGGACGCCAATACCGGTTTGGCGCTAGCCGTTCCCAGCGTGGTGGTCCCCCGTGAACAGATCTATCTCCTCAATCCAGGCCACTCCGCCTTTCCGAAGACCGTTGCCGCCGCCACGCCCCTCCCTTTCCGGCCAGATGCGCGACTTGCCCAATAAACACGACCTGATTTATTTTTGTAAAGACATCCCCAACCACCAACTCCCGCCGCCTGTATCTACCGGCCACCTCCAACACTGATCGTACGAAATCCAGGAGTCTGGCTTCCCATTCAGGGGCGAGTCTTGCTTTTTGCCCCTATTGCCATCTAATAAAGGGAAAAGGCAAGACCTGACGCGAATGGCACTTACTTAGTCGATAAGACCTTGATCCAGAAACAAAAAAGCTGATCCAATGGCAGCGTGTTTATCTCGCCAAAGAATCCACACCCCGCCAAGGATCAGCTCCCATGGATGCTAAACAGAATCGATTTCAGCAGCAAGCAATCAAACAGCAGTTGTCCCGCCAAGATGCCATCCGTTTTTTCAATCTACTCACCTCGGCAGAACTCTTTGATGTACTGGAATCCTTATTGCCCGAGCACCGCGAGCGCCTCTTCCCGCCAACGGAAACCTTGGCGATGTTTCTGAGCCAGGTGATGCAAGCGGATCGCTCCTGTCAGCGAGTGGTCAACGAAGCTGCGGTGGCACGCTGGCTGGGAGGGCGCAAGGCGTGCAGTACTTCCACGGGCGGCTATTGCAAAGCTCGGCAGCGTTTACCACTGGAATTGGTCTCATCTCTGGCACGTGCCACAGGCGCGTTGATCAACGAGAAAGTACCTGATGACTGGCTCTGGCAGGGGCGGCCTGTTCGCATCGTTGACGGCACCACAGTGACCCTGCCGGACACGCCCGCCAATCAAGAGGTTTACCCCCAGCAGCGCTCGCAGAAGCCTGGTCTGGGCTTCCCACTGTGTCGTATTGTCGCCGTCACCTGTCTGGCCAGTGGTGCCGTACTGAATGCGGCAATGGGGCCTTACGCGGGTAAAGGCGCCAGCGAACACACCCTGTTCCGTTCGTTGCTGCCTGGCTTCAATGCCGGCGATATCCTCCTGGGGGACGGTCTGTATGGTAGTTATGTGATTCTGGCGGACTGTC
>NZ_SNUA01000005.1 GCF_004360225.1 Alcanivorax sp. 24 | reverse complement strand
TGTAGGTGCGGGGTGGGGTCATTTCTCCCACGGTCTGTACCCGAAGGGGTCAGAAGCTGCCTAGGTCCCGCCACCCCGACAAGTCTCTCTGCCTACTATCGACTTGCCACGCCAACATACAAGCTGCCTTGGCAGCGAATCGGTGTTAGCCCTCCGCCGCCGGCCGGGTGCCGATGGTGACGTCCACGTCCATGCGAGTGCGGTTGCGGATCACGTTGAGCGTCACCTTGGTGTCCGGAGCGGTACCGGCGATGCGGTTCATGGCCTCGTAGCCGTCCTTCATGGTCTCACCGTCGATGCCGATCAGCACGTCACCGGGTTGCAGCCCCCCCTGATTGGCCGGACTGTCCACCACTACCTGGGTGATCACGCCGCCGGCTACCCGGTCCATGCCGAAGGTCTCCGCCAGATTGGGGGTGATGTCCTGTACCGTGACGCCGAGATAGCCACGAATCACCCGGCCATGTTCGATCAGATCCGACATTACCTCGCGGGCAATGGACGCGGGAGTGGCGAAACCGATACCCTGCCAGCCGCCAGTGGAGGACAGAATCGCCGTGTTGATGCCGATCAGGTGGCCGCGCGTATCGATCAGCGCGCCACCGGAGTTGCCGCGGTTAATGGCGGCGTCGGTCTGAATGAAGTTCTCGAATGTGGCGATACCCAGATGACTGCGGCCGGTGGCGCTGACGATACCCATGGACACGGTTTGGCCCACCCCCAGCGGGTTGCCGATGGCCAGCACCACATCGCCGACGGTCACCTGGTCCGGCCCGTTCAGTTCGATTTTCGGCAAATCCTCCAGAGCGATCTGCAGCAGCGCCAGATCCGTTTCGGGATCCGTGCCGACCACCCGGGCCGGGGCATCCCGGCCGTCGCGCAGCGACACCAGGATCTCGTCGGCGTCCCGGATCACGTGATAACTGGTGAGGATGTAGCCGTCATCGGCGACGATTACACCGGAACCCAGGCTGGCCAGGGCGCGTTCCCGGCGGGGCCGTTCCATGAAACGGTTGAACAGAGGGTCCTGGGTAATGGCACCGGTGGAGACGATCTGCGTGGTGTAGATGTTCACCACCGCCGGCGCCGCCTGGTTGACCGCGCTGGCGTAGCTGTCCGGGCTGGGGGCGCCCTGGCCGCGCGCGGAGCCCGGGCCCTGCTGATGCCACCAGAGCACACCGAATCCCACCAGCAGACCGGCGAGCACCGGTAAGGCGAGGAAACGGATCAGTCGAGTTACAGCCCCCATGAAAATGCCTCGTTCTTTGCCTCGGTGCGCGCACCGGTTGTGGAGAAACGGAGAGAAACTTGCTCCGGTCCGGCGAACCGGCTAGTTTGCCGGGCTGAGCGGGCCGCCGCGCTGGTTCCATAAAGCGTTCATGGTAGCAGATCAACGGTAGAATGAGCTTGTTTTGGAGCCTGTTGATGATCCGCGCGCCACTGCGTCGCTGCTGGAAAAGCCGCCAATCGATCCCCGGGAGGGTGCCCCATGCTGAAACGAGACCGTCTGTTGTCGGTGCTGGACACCGAGCTGCAAAGTCACCGGTTCAAGGACTACTGCCCCAACGGCCTGCAAGTGGAGGGTCGCGAGCAGGTGCGCCATCTGGTCACCGGTGTCACCGCCTGTCAGGCACTGATCGATGCCGCCATTGTCGAGGAAGCGGACGCGATTCTGGTGCATCACGGCTACTTCTGGAAGAACGAGGACGCCCGGGTACGCGGCATGAAGAAGCAGCGTCTGCAGAGCCTGCTGCGCCATGACATCAGCCTGTTCGCCTATCATTTGCCACTGGATGCCCACCCCGAGTTGGGCAACAATGCGCAGTTGGCGCGGCGTCTGGGCCTGGTGGTGGAAGGCGGACTGCAGCCACGGGACAGTTTTCCGATCGGCAACGTGGGGCGTCTGGACGGGCCGATGACCGCCGACGAGTTCGCCTCTCACGTGGAATCGGTGCTGGGGCGCCAAGTGCTGCATATCGGCGATACCCAGGATGAGATCGAGACCCTGGCCTGGTGCACCGGTGCCGCCCAGGGCTTTATCGATCAGGCTCAGGCGCTGGGTGTGGACGCCTACCTGAGCGGCGAGATTTCCGAGCCGACCACCCATTTCGCCCGCGAGACCGGCATTCATTACTTTGCTTGCGGCCATCACGCCACCGAGCGCTACGGAGTGCTGGCCGTGGGGGAATGGCTGGCGGACGAATACGGCCTGGAACACACCTTCATTGACATCGACAATCCGGTTTGAGGCCCCCTTCTGATTCGTCATGGCGTGCCATTCCCGCCGGGCGCATGCAGTACAGGACAGCATGAACATAACCGTCATTTTCAACCCCACCGCCGGCGGCGGCCGGGACCGCCGGCTGCGGCATTTTATCCGCACCCTGGAACAGGGCGGCGCGCGCGTTCGCCTCTATCACACCCGCGCCCCCGGGGACGCGATTCGCTATCTGCGGGAGCTGGAAGACCAGGGGGATTGCGTGGTCGCCGCCGGCGGCGACGGTACCGTCAACGAGGTCCTCAATGGGCTGCGCCCAGGCGTGGCGCTGGGCTTGTTCCCGATTGGCACCGCCAATGTGCTGGCCAAGGAACTGGGGTTGCCGCGCCGTCCGGAAGCAGCGGCGGAAGTGGTGCTGGCTGGCCAATCCCTGCCGGTGACGCCGGCGACGCTCAACGGTCGCCGCTTTATGGTCATGTGCGGAGTGGGTTACGACGCCTGGGTGGTCGATCAGGTGGACCTGATCCTGAAACGTCGGATCGGCAAGCTGGCTTATGCCCTCAGCATGATCCGGCAACTGGCTCGTTACGGAAAAGTGAGCTACCGGGTGTCGGTGGATGGCCGGCCTTTGGACTGTTTCTCCGCGGTGATCACCAATGGCCGCTACTACGGCGGCAGCTTCGTCCTCAGCCGGCAGGCCAACATCGCCCGTGCCAAACTGCAGGTGCTGCTGTTTCAGCGCTCCGGGGTGTGGTTTCTGTTGGGGTGCTTGGTGGCGCTGATGATGGGGCGGCTGGAACGGCGTGACGGCGTGGCTTCGGTGAGCGCGGAGAAAGTCACCGTGGAGGTGTCCCGGCACCTGGCCGGTAGTGACGTCCGGCCGGTGGGCGAGGTGGCCTGGCCGAAACCGGGCCCGGAGCCGATCCAGGCGGATGGCGACCCCGCTGGCTGGTTGCCGGCGGAAATCGTGCTGGAGAATCAGGCGGTGCCGGTCCGGGTGCCGCGGTAGTTGACAATTGACAGTGGGCGGTTGACAGCGAAAAGACAAAGCACACAGCTCTTTAGCCGCTGTGGGAGCCCAGCTTGCTGGCGAAGGTCCGTAAGCCTCTTCGCCAGCAAGCTGGGCTCCCACAGCTGTCATCATGGTTCATGGCCCCCATAGAATAAGACCCAAACGTAATATTCTTAGTAGCGGTGGAGGATCGTCGCCGCTGGCCGGTATAATCCGCGCCCGTTAATGCCCAAAAAATGACCTCTAGGGAGTGAACATGTCACAACTGGTGAAACCGCATGGCAGCGATACGCTGAAGATCCTGCTGCTGGAAGGCTCCGAGCGGGAGCAGGCGCTGCAAGCCGCTGAAACTCTGCCGAAAATCACACTCAGCTCGCGGGAGCGGGGTGACCTGATCATGTTCGGCATCGGTGGTTTCACCCCCCTGGACGGCTTCATGGGCAAAGCCGACTGGCAGAGCGTGTGTGACAACATGACGCTGGCGAACGGTGTGTTCTGGCCGATCCCGATCACCCTGTCCACTGACGCGGCCACCGCCGAAGGCCTTAATGAAGGGCAGGACGTGGCGTTGGTGGACGAGTCCGGTGAGATCATGGGCGTGCTGACGCTGACCGAGAAGTACGGCATCGACAAGGCCCACGAATGCCAGCAGGTGTTCAAGACCACCGATGAAGAGCACCCGGGCGTGAAGATGGTGATGGCCCAGGGCGAGGTCAATCTGGCCGGTCCGGTCAAGGTATTCAGCCAGGGCGAATTCCCCACCAAATACGCCGGCATTTACATGACGCCCACTGAAACCCGCGCCATGTTCGAGGAAAAAGGCTGGAAAACCGTGGCCGCTTTCCAAACCCGCAACCCGATGCACCGCTCCCATGAGCACCTGGCGAAAATCGCCATCGAGATCTGTGACGGTGTCATGGTGCATTCCCTGCTGGGTAACCTGAAACCCGGTGATATCCCCGCCGAGGTGCGTCAGGAAGCCATCGGCACCCTGATCGACAAGTACTTCGTGAAGAATACCGTGGTGCAATCCGGTTACCCGCTGGACATGCGTTACGCCGGGCCTCGCGAGGCGCTGTTGCACGCCCTGTTCCGTCAGAACTACGGCTGCTCCCATCTGATTGTTGGTCGCGACCACGCTGGTGTGGGCGATTACTACGGTCCGTTTGACGCTCATCACATTTTCGATGAAATCGCCGATGACGCGCTGATCACCCAACCGCTGAAAATCGACTGGACCTTCTGGTGCGACAAGTGCGGCACCATGGCTTCCATGCGTACCTGTCCGCACGAAGCGGAAGACCGCGTGTTGGTTTCCGGCACCAAGCTGCGCAAGCTGCTGAGCGAAGGGGGCGACGTGCCGGACAACTTCAGCCGCCCGGAAGTACTGGAAGTGCTGCGCCGTTACTACGAAGGGCTGCAGGACCACGAGAAGGTGAAGGTGGAACTGACAGGGCATTCCGCCCGCTGATCGGCTGCTTGAAGGCTATCGAGAATTGATTCGCGGCCGAGGCCGCTTCCCACGGAGGGGCTACCAGGCTGCTGTGGGAAGCGGCCTCGGCCGCGAAGGGTTTCAGGCTTTCTTGTCATCGCTTTCGCTGTCCACGTCCGCGTAATCCCGCGGCGGCTCGACGAAGTTCGCCGGCTTGGCGTTGTCGTCCACGTTGACCGGCTCGAACGGGCCGTCCGGATTGGCGCGCAATCCGAAGTCCTCGGCCAGGGTTCCTTTGGCCTTGGGCGCGTAATCCAGCGGCTGTGATACCGGCATGTTCTGTTCACCGGCGGCATCCAGGGATTTGGCGGCGGCCCGTTGACGGCCCGCTTCACTGCACAATTCACTGGCACCCTCGGACAATTGCTGATGCACCGCGCGATAGGCGTTGGTCAGTTCGTTGACCAACTCGGCGGTACGCAGGAAATGATGATCCACCTGATCCCGGTAGTGATTGAGCGCCTGACGGGCGTCATCACGATCGCGCAGCACGCGGCTGGACTGGCGCCGCGCGGGCAGCAGCCAATAGAGCAGGCCGGCGCCCAGCACCAGGCCCACCACGAATGAGATCAGATTGGTTGTCAGCATATCCATGTCATACTCCTAGCGACCCTGAACAGGTCCTACTACCCGGATGGCGCACCAGATACCCGGTGGACCGGCTCCGTTCCACACGGCTCGCGCCGTCCACCATTGTCATGCACCATACAACCACGACCGCGCGGTTTGGTGCCGTACCCGGATCAAGCCGTATTGCAGCACAGACATCGCCCGGGCGCCAACTGTAAACGGCCGCCGGTATTTAAAAACATGAGCCGGATCAGTCTCAGGGACCGGCGTGAACACACGCGTTACACCAGGAATTCGGGAGGATAATCATGAGCTCGGAACGGCTGTTGCTGGACGGGCCGGAAGGCAAACTCGAGGCCGTGCTGGAAGGGACCATCGATAACCCGAAGATGATCGCCATTATCTGTCATCCTCATCCGTTGTTCGGTGGCACCATGGACAACAAAGTCGTCACCACGCTGAGCCGCGCCGCCCGCGAGGCGGAGGCCGCCGTGGTACGG
The DNA here is from genome assembly GCF_004360225.1 of Alcanivorax sp. 24. Lineage (GTDB taxonomy): Bacteria > Pseudomonadota > Gammaproteobacteria > Pseudomonadales > Alcanivoracaceae > Alloalcanivorax > Alloalcanivorax xiamenensis. Next base: position 312,635 of record NZ_SNUA01000005.1, on the reverse strand, counting down.
TTCAATTTCCGCGGTGTCGGCGCCAGTCAGGGAGCCTACAGTGAAGGCATTGGCGAAACCGAGGACCTGATGGCGGTGCACAACTGGCTGAGCAAGCGTTACCCGGGATTACCGTTCTGGCTGGCCGGGTTTTCCTTTGGCACTTTCGTGGCCGCCCGTGGCGCCGAGATCCTGGCCGCCAACGGCAGCGGGCCCAAGGCATTGTTCCTGGTGGCGCCGGCGGTGCACAACTACCCCTTCGACGAGATCGAATCGGTCGGTTGCCCGGTGACGGTGGTGCAGGGCGAGGACGACGAAGTGGTTCCGGTGGAGAAGGTGTTCCGCTGGGTCGAGACCACACCGCTGGCGCCGGACCTGATCCGTTTCCCCGAAAGTGGCCACTTCTTCCACGGCCATCTGTTGGAATTACGTGACGTCGCCGCCTCACGGTTGCCGTGAATCGCCGCCCGTGTTGCTTGTCTCCCGGCAATGAGAACGCTACATTGAGCCGCCGTCCACTGGCCGTTTGAGTTTGTTCAACCGATGACGCCGCTAGAGAAGTACCAGGCCGATCTGGCCAGCCCGGAGTTCCTGCACGACGCCGCCCAGGAAGAGGCCGTGCGGGCTCTGGACGCGCTCTATCACCGGTTATTGAAGCCGCGTCATGGCGGTGGTTTTCTGGGTCGGCTGCGCAAGCGCAAGCCTACGCCGGAAACCGGCCTGTATATGTGGGGCGGGGTCGGGCGCGGCAAGACCTACCTGATGGACGTGTTCTTCGAAGCATTGCCGTTCGAGGAAAAGCGGCGCATGCACTTCCACCGTTTCATGCAACGAATCCATCGGGAAATGCGTGCCCGCCAGGGGGAGAAAAACCCGCTTACCAGCATCGCCCGCGAATTCGCCCAGCGCTATCGGGTGCTGTGTTTCGACGAGTTCTTCGTCACTGACATCACCGACGCCATGATCCTCGGCACCATCATGGAAACGCTGTTCGATGAGGGCGTGGCGCTGGTGGCCACATCCAATATTGAACCGGACGGGCTTTACAGGGACGGTTTGCAGCGGGCCCGCTTCCTGCCGGCCATCGCGTTGATCAAACAGCACACCAAGGTGCTTAACGTGGACGGCGGTAAGGATTACCGGTTGCGGTTGCTGGAGCAAGCCGAGCTGTACCATTGCCCTCTGGGGCCGGAGGCGGACCGCTTTATTCGCGAACGCTTCGAAGCGCTGTCCGGTGACCATGGCCGGCGTCGGGAGCAGGGCAACATTCTGGTGGAAGGGCGCAAGATCGCCACCGTGAAATCCGCCGACGATGTGGTCTGGTTCCGGTTCGAGGCCCTCTGTGACGGCCCGCGGAGCCAGAACGATTACATTGAAATCGCGCGGGAATTCCACACCGTCCTGGTGTCCGGCGTGGAACGCATGGGGGTGGCCACCGATGACCGCGCCCGCCGTTTCATCAACATGGTCGATGAATTCTATGACCGTGGGGTCAAACTGGTGATCACCGCGGAAGTGCCGATCGAGGACCTCTACGCGGGCGGGCGCCTGGAGTTCGAGTTCGAGCGCACCCGCAGTCGTTTGCTGGAAATGCAATCGCAAGAATACCTGGCGAGAGAGCACCTGGCCTGATCGTTTTGGTCATTGTCCCCCCGCACCACTTGTTTCACTCTGGTTGACTGTTTCGCCGGCCGAGCGCCGGTTCTGCCAACAATAACCGGAGAACATCATGATCCCCCGTACCCTGTTCAGTTCCGACCACGAAGCGTTCCGCGATACCGTCCGTCGTTTTCTGGAAAATGAAGCCGTGCCTCACCATGAACAGTGGGAAGAGGAGGGCCAGGTGCCTCGTGAACTGTGGCGCAAAGCGGGGGAACAAGGGTTTCTGTGCCCCATGGTCAGCGAAGCCTACGGCGGCATTGGCGCGGATTTTCTATATAGCGTGGTGGTCAGCGAGGAAGTTTCCCGGGCGGGGCTGACCGGTATTGGCTGGGGGCTGCATACCGAGATCGTCGCCCCTTATATCGAGCACTATGGCTCGGAGACGCTCAAGCAGAAGTATCTGCCGAAGATGGTGACCGGTGAACTGATCGGCGCCATCGCCATGAGCGAGCCCGGTGCCGGCTCGGACCTGCAAGGGGTCAAGACCAATGCGGTGAAACAGGGCGATCACTACATCCTGAACGGCTCCAAAACCTTTATCACCAATGGTCAAAACGCCGATATCGTCATCGTCGTGGCCAAGACCGATCCGGATAAGGGGGCCAAGGGCATCAGCCTGCTGCTGGTGGACGCGGGCACGGCGGGTTTCGAGAAGGGCAAGAACCTGAAGAAGGTGGGCATGAAGGCCCAGGACACCTCCGAGCTGTTCTTTCAGGATGTGAAAGTACCGGCGGAGAACCTGATCGGCGAGGAAGGCATGGGCTTCATCTACCTGATGCAGGAGTTGCCGCAGGAACGCCTGGGCATCGCCATTAACGGTCTGGCCATGGCGGAAAGCGCCTTCGAGCACACCCTCAACTATGTGAAGGAGCGCACCGCCTTTGGCCGTCGCGTCGCCGATTTCCAGAACACCCAGTTCAAACTGGCGGAGATGCACACCCGGCTGGAAGTGGCCCGCGCCTACGTGGACCGCTGCCTGGAGCTGCATCTGAAGAAGGAGCTGGACGTCCCCACCGCCGCCGGTGCCAAGTACTACGTGTCCGACCTGCAATGCGAAATCGTCGATGAATGCGTGCAGCTGCACGGCGGCTACGGCTATATGTGGGAGTATCCGGTGGCACGCATGTTCGCTGACTCCCGGGTGCAGCGTATCTACGGTGGCACCAATGAGATCATGAAGACCATCATCAGCCGGGCCCTGCTCGCTGGTTGATTCGCCCCTCCACTCCTGCTCCCCCCACGTACCGGTCGCCTTGGGGCGATCCGGCACGTGGGTGCGGTTTTACAATACAAATCTTCCCCAAATGTATATCTCTGTATAACCTTTGCGCACAAGTGCTCGCTGAGGCGTCCCGGGCCCGTTCCAGTGGGGAAAATAAAAGGAATCCGGGTCCGCGAACGTCGCATGCCCCGTGAAGGCCATGTTGTATGGCCGTGCGGAAGGCGGTGATTGGCCCAATGGGGTGGCTAGGCGAGTGCTTTTATCAGGTGTATAAGGGATTTGAGGCTTGTATGAGTCTCGCCCAAGGACGCCTTTATTCAGCTCGCAGGACGATGGAGAAAATCATGAAAATAAAAGGTGCGATTCTGGTAGGATCGGCGCTGTCACTGGCGGTGAGTTCGGCAATGGGTTCCGGGTTCTCTGTCTCTTATCAATCCGTTTCCGCCCTGGGTACCGCCTATGCCGGTTCCGGGGTGCTCAGTGAAGACGCCTCTAACCAATGGTACAACCCGGCAACGCTGGCCGGCCTGAAGAAGGCCCAGGTCACCGTGACCGGTCATCAGGTCTGGATCGATACCGACTTCAAAGCGGACAGTGCCTCCGGTCCGGGCAACTTCAAGGATGTTGAACCGTTCGTGGGCAGCGCGTTCCTGGCGGTGCCGATCAATGACACCATGACCTTCGGTCTTGGCCTGACCGCGCCTTTTGGCACCAAGATCGAGTACCAGAACGGCTGGGGTAATGCCGTGGCTCCGGGCATCACCTCCGGTGACTTCTACGCGCAGGAATCCGACGTCAAGACAGTGAATATCAACCCGTCCCTGGGCATTCAGGTCACCGACAAGCTGAACGTGGGCGTGGGCGTCAGCTACCAGCGCATCGACGCGGATCTGCAAAACGCCGCCACCCGTCTGGAAGGCGACGATGACGCCGTGGGCTGGAATGTCGGCCTGACCTACCAGGCGGACGACAACAACCGCTTTGGTATCGCTTACCGCTCCAAGATGGAATACACCGTGGACGGTGATATTACTTTCCACCCGGCGGCGGCCGGCCCCCTGGCAGGAAAATATTCCGGCAAAGCCGACATTGATCTGCCGGCCAGCCTGCAGCTCTCTTACGCCGGTAACATGACCGAGCGTACCCAGTTGCTGCTGGGCGTCGAATGGATGGAGTGGAGCGATCTGAGCACACTGGACGTCAAACACAATGGCCCGGCTCCGTTGCCGAACCCCGCGGTGGAAAACTTCGACTGGGAGAACACCGTGCGTTACTCCCTGGGTCTGCGCCATACCCTGACCAACGACACCGTGTTGCGCTTCGGCGTGGCCAAGGAAGACTCCACCCAAGGTACCTCCAACCGGTCCGCGGCGTCTCCGGACTCCGATCGTGTTTGGGTTACCCTCGGTGCGGGCTTCAAGCCCACGGACAACATGAGCATCGATGTAGGCTACGCGCATATCTTCGTCAGCGACGCGGATATCACCCGTCAGGACGGCACCAAGCCGCCCCTGTCCGGCACCTATGAACTGGATGCCAACGTAGTGGGCGCGCAGCTCAACTACACCTTCTGATCGCCTTTCGGGACGATCTTGACGGCGCGGCTTCGGCCGCGCCGTTTTTGTTTCAACCTCTCCTCCCGTTAACGTAAACCCTATTGTTTTTCCCGCCCTCCTTGCTCCAGGCTGTGCTTGATACGGACCGGGTGGGATCATGTTCAGAGTCGCGATAGTTCTGCTGTTATTGATACCGCTGGCGGGTTGTGGCTCCAGCGGTGGCGAGCCACGGCTTCAAGATGACATCACCGAACTGACCTTGCATGGCGACAGCGTTGCCGGTGTCGATCAGGTGGTGGGTATCGTCGCGGTTTTGCCGGATCGGTACGACCGATACCAATGGACTCAGCTGGAAGGCACGCCGGTGGTATTACCAGATCGCCACGGTCTGGCGATCAGCTTCCGGGTCAGCGACCCCGGGCGTTATCGATTTCATTTCCAGGCCGGCTCGGACCAGGGCAGCATCAGCGATGAGTTTGTCGTCACCGTGGCTGATGATGGTGAGCCGGCCAGGGCTGCTCTGCGCGCGGATCGCTCGGTCAGTGCCGGTGGGCGCACCTCCCTGCGTTTCTGGCTGGATGACCAGGCGCCGGTCTCGGCACCCCGATTTCGTCAAGTGAGCGGACCCACCGCCTCCCTCGCCTACGGCAGCGACCCGGCGGTCGTGTACCTGACCGCGCCGGATGTGCCCGGCGATCGGGTATTGATGTTCGAAGCCAGTGTCGATACCGCCGAAGGCACCTTCACTGACCAGGCGCGGGTAGTGGTACGCAATCGTCCGCCGGTGACCAGCCCCTACTTCTGTGCCGGAGATGGCGCGAACTGCGCCACGACGACACCGCTGCAAGAAGTGCGAGCCTATCGGCGGGATTCCACCTATCGGCCGGTACTGGAACGTTGTGTCTATGACAATCAACTGGATGGCGCCCGGCTGTGCCGGGTGTCGGAACTGCCGCCATTGGGAGGGCAGGGGGATTCGCCCACGGTGGACCGGATCATGGATCGGGTGCTGGTCAGCCACGACTGGATGGGCGAGCGTTTCGAAGCGCTATTACGCGACCCTGAGACGCAAGCGGATTTGCGCCACCTGCTGCGGCCAGTGACCGCCGTGGTGATCTCCAGCGACCTGCGCCCCTCGTTTTACTGGGCGCTCACCGGCGCCATCTACCTGGATCCCCGCTACCTGTGGCTCACCCCGGAGGAGCGGGATCTGATCAATGAACAGCCGGATGCCCGTAGTGGTTTCGGTGAAGACCTGCCGTTCCGGATCGTCAGCCGTTTTCTCTCCGATGACGGGCCCATGCCCGCTTTGCCCGCCGCTGGCGAGCGGGTGGTGATCAGCGAAGATCGGTTGCGCCCCCGACTGACCAACACCCTTTATCACGAACTGGCCCACGCCAACGATTATCTGCCGCCCTCCGTGCTTCCCTTTCTGGACGCTGAGCTGCGTATCGTCGACGAGGTCAATCGCCGCTCGCCGGTGTCGGCGACCCTGCCCGGTGGCCCCCGGGACACCAACCTGACGCAACTGGCCCGGGTCCGCTATTACGGCGACCCCATCACCGAAGCGCAAAAACAACTGGACCCGGACCAGGTGGCGGACTGGTTCTTCGCCGACGTCACCAACGACTTCTACGCCTACACCACGCCCCGCGAAGACCTGGCCATGCTGTTCGAAGAGACCCTGACCGGATTTCGTCTGGGATACCAACGGGATCTCGCCGTCACCGACACCGACTATGTGGTGCGCCAGGGCTGGCGGCATCGCATCGCGCAAACCGGCGTGGCGGAGCGGGTGGGGTATGTACTGGACCGGATCTATCCCGAGCAGGCGCCGGCCATCCGCGCCTACCTGGAAAGCCTCACTCCGGAGCCGTTATGCGCGGACGTGGCATTCACGTCCAGTGGCCCTGAATGTGCGACGCCAATGGCCTTCCCGGCATCGCTGGAAGCGTTCCAATACCAACCGGAGCCGCACGAGCACTTCTCTCCGCCTTCGGTGCGGCCTTAGGTGGGATGGCTTTATTGCTGGACTATTATGTGCGAGTTTCCCGGCTCAGCACATCAGCGACCCATTGGTTGATGCTCTTGTGAGCGAGTTCAGCTCTGACCGCAACCGTTGCGTGCAACTCTGGCTCCAGTCGCAGGCTGAGCTTGCCGGAGTAAGGCTTTTGCGGCTGGCGATTCAGCTTGGCGCAGGTATCGAGATAGTCATCGACCGCCTCCTCGAAGGTGGCGCGTAATTCCTGAACGGACTCGCCATGAAAACCCACCACGTCACGAATGCCCGCGATGTGTCCAACGAATAGATTGTCTTCGTCACTGTACTCGATGCGGGCTGCATAGCCCTTGTAGGTCATTGCACTCATGGGGTAACTCCTGCTTGCTCAAGGAAGGCCCGTGCGTCACGTACCTGATACGGCTTGGCCTTACTGGAGTAGATGGCCTTCAGGGTGCTGCGCTGCTTGCGATATATGATATCAAATAGTAATACCGTGATGGCACACTTGGGCGGCTCCAGCCCTGCTCGAGGCGGGTATAATCAAGGCTTGTATCGTGATGCGATACGCGATACAATTTTCGCAAGCAGCAAGTGGGGGCGGCCAGTGATTAAAAGTTTTCGCCATAAGGGGCTGAAGAAGTTCTTCACTACCGGCAGCACCGCCGGTATTCAGTCGCCCCATGTGCCGAAACTTCGCCGTCAGTTGAGCCGACTCAACGCCTGCGCTTCACCTCAGGAGATGGACGTCCCCGGTTGGAAGTTTCATCCCCTCAAAGGTGACTTGGCCGGTCACTATTCCGTGTGGGTGAATGGTAACTGGCGACTCACTTTCGCATTCGAGGACGGCGATGCCATTCTCGTGGATTATCAGGACTACCATTAGGAGGTCGCTATGGAGATGTTCAATCCTCCTCACCCCGGGGAAACCCTGCGTGAGGATGTACTCCCGGCTTTGGGGCTCAGCGTCAGTGAAGCGGCTCGCCAACTCGGCGTATCCCGGGTAGCTCTGTCTCGTGTTCTCAACGGCAAGGCTGCCATTTCCATCGAGCTGGCCCGTCGCCTTGAGGTCTGGCTCGGCGGCCCGGAGCGTGGAGCGCGTGCTGAAACATGGCTCCGCGAGCAGATTCAGTATGATCTGTGGCAGGCACGTCAGCAGGGCGACATTACTGACATCCATGCCGTTGTTTGACGTGTAGCCCCTAAAATCCGGCCATTAAAAACCTTCGAGGAGGGGGCTGCCGGGAACTATTACTCTTGTGATCCGGTATCAGAGAGGAAACACATTTTAAAGCCCAGGATCAGTTGTGACGAAGGTCACAAAGAGCTACATTCGATACTACAATAAAAATGCATAAGGATTTGCCGTGACCCGCCTGGAGCGTCTTTACCGTATCCACGGTTTGTTGCGTAACGCCCGGCAACCGGTGCCAATGCGGCGTTTCGTCGAGGAACTGGGGGTAACTCGTAATACCATTACCCGGGATTTTGAGTATCTCAGGGACTTCTTTGCTGCGCCCATCGTTTACGACCGGGACCGTAACGGCCATTACTACGACCCGGAAGCTCCGGAGTTCGAACTGCCCGGTTTCTGGATGAACGCCAGCGAGCTCTACGCACTGCTGGCCTGCGAACAATTGCTGGAAACGGTACAGCCGGGCCTGATGGCTCAGCGATTGACTCCGATTCGCCAGCGGATCCAGAAATTGCTGGGGGATGCCAGCGAGCATGAAACCAGGCTGGGCCAGAAAGTCCGACTGCTTCCTGTCCTGCAACGACCGGTCGACAACCCCGTCTTTATCGGCATCGCCGATGCCACCCTCGCCAATACTTGCCTGCGCATTCGCTATCGGGCCCGCAGCCATGACGGATCCGGAGAGCGCACGGTACACCCACAGCGGCTTCTTCATTATCGCCACAACTGGTATCTGTTGGCCTACTGCGAGCAAGCCGGTGACTTGCGCCTTTTCTCTCTCGATCGAATAGAGGTGCCGCGGATGGACGACCGCCCCTATAAACAGATCGACGCTGAATCTCTGGAGGCATTCATCGGCGACAGCTTCGGCCTCTTCTCCGGCGCGCCGTCCTACTGGGCGGAACTGCGCTTTTCCTCACGCGCCGCCCGCTGGGTCGCCGACGAACTCTGGCACCCGGACCAGCGGGGAGAATGGCGGGATGACGGTTACCACCTCCAAGTGCCGTACTCGGACCCTACGGAACTGATCATGGAGGTGTTGCGGCATGGGCCGGATGTGAAAGTGTTGGAGCCGCTGGAATTACGGGTGGCAGTGCGGGAGCGTTTGGAGGGGGCGCTGATAGGCTACGTCGGAAAGCAGAGTGAATGACGTGGATACAGGGCGAGTCTCTATATAAGGCGCCCATTATTAGACTGTCTTTATGCTCAGTGGTGCCATTTGGTGAGCAGAGGGAGTGTTAGGGTCTTAAGTAGTCATTAGAGCTATGAAAATTGCAAATCAGACTGTGACGGTGTGAAAAGGCGCCGAGGACAGACTCCTTGGGGGGATTATGCAGGACATATCGCCGACGGATTTGAAGACAATACTCCATTCGAAACGGGCCAATATTTATTATTTGCAGCATTGCAGGGTATTGGTAAATGGCGGGCGAGTCGAGTATGTCACCGATGAGGGGCGCCAATCTTTGTATTGGAATATCCCTATTGCCAATACAACAACGCTCTTGCTTGGTACAGGCACTTCCATTACTCAAGCTGCAATGAGGGAGCTGGCCAAGGCCGGCGTGTTGGTGGGTTTCTGTGGAGGGGGTGGTACGCCGCTTTTCTCGGCCAATGAGGTTGATGTGGATGTGGCCTGGCTGACGCCGCAAAGTGAATATCGGCCTACTGAGTACCTGCAGTACTGGGTGCGGTTCTGGTTCGATGACGAACGGCGGCTCGATGCGGCTCGTGCCTTTCAGTTGTCCCGTTTGGCACGAATTGAAACGTTATGGCTCAGTCGGGCTCTCAAGGACTCTGGCTTTGAAGTAACCGCTGACGTTCTGGCCTCGACTCTGGCGCATCATCGGAAAGCGATCGAAGAGGCTACCAATACCACGGATTTACTCACCCTGGAGGCGAGGCTTACCAAGGCCCTGTTCAAAATGGCCACTCGGGCGGTGGACTATGGTGACTTCGCCCGCGCCAAGCGGGGCAGTGGCACCGATCCCGCCAATCGCTTTCTCGATCATGGCAACTATTTGGCCTACGGGCTCGCGGCCACGGCCACTTGGGTGCTTGGGATCCCCCACGGTCTGGCTGTACTCCACGGCAAGACAAGGCGAGGTGGGCTGGTTTTCGACGTGGCGGATCTGGTCAAGGATGCGGTAATTCTGCCTCAGGCGTTTCTTTCCGCCATGCGAGGCGATGAAGAACAGGAATTCCGCCAGGCCTGTATCGAGCGGCTTGCTCGGACCGAGTCGCTGGACTTTATGATCGATACCTTGAAGAGCATCGCGCAGGATCTCGGGCAGGGCATCGAATGAATGTGCTGTTTGTTTCCCAATGCAGCAAAAACGCTCTGAGCGAGACGCGCCGGATTCTGGACCAGTTTGCCGAGCGCCGCGGCGACAGAACCTGGCAAACTCCGATTACCCGGGCCGGACTGGATACATTGCGTCGATTATTACGAAAGTCGGCACGCAAAAATACCGCGGTGGCATGTCACTGGATTCGCGGGCACGACCACAGCGAGCTGCTGTGGATCGTTGGGGATGCCAGCCGCTTCAATACCCAGGGGGCGACACCCACGAATACCACTTCCCGGGATGTCCTGCGCCAGAACGACGAGAACGACTGGCATACCGGTGAAGACATCCTGCTGTTAGCTGGCCTGGCTGCTCTTATGCATGACCTGGGGAAGGCTTGTCTTGCCTTTCAGAATCGGCTGGTTGGAAAGCTTGAAGGCCGTAACCTCTATCGGCATGAATGGATTTCCCTACGCCTGTTCGCCGCTTTCGTCGGTAATGATGACGATGCCGGTTGGCTGGGAAGGCTGCTTGGGCCCGGTCTGGAGGATGACGATCGATGGCTTCAGCAGTTGCAGAGGGATGGTTTGGACGACAATGGTGCCTCGCCGTTTCGCCACCTACCGCCTTTGGCCGCGGCAGTAGGGTGGCTGATCGTGACACATCACCGGCTGCCGATGAAACCAGGCGAGCCCGATGATTCAGGTAGACGGCCTCGCTGGGGGGTATTGCGCCCCGCGCTGCGGTCGGATCAGCTTCAGGATATACCCGCTGTCATTAGCGCGGACTGGAATGAGGTCCACGACACCTGTGTTCGGGAACAGGTTGAACCCTATTGGTGTTTTGAACACGCTTTGCCGGTAACTACATCCAGGTGGCGTGAGCGGGCCGGGCATCTGGCCCGGCGTTTGCTCGAGCGTTTGCCGCATTACTCATCCCCTGTGCTGGATAATCCTTATGTCATGCATTTGGCAAGACTGAGTCTGATGCTGGCGGACCATTACTATTCCGGCCTTGAGGAAAGCAGACACCGGGTTCGCGGTGAAAGGGGTTATCCCCTCTACGCTAATACCGATAAAGCCGGTGTTTTGAAACAGCCTCTGGATGAACATCTCTTGGGGGTGGAGAAACACAGCGCGGCAGTGAGTCGGGCACTGCCCAGCATGGTCCGACACCTCCCTCGTCTTGCTCGCCATAAAGGCTTTAGAAAACGCAGTGATCACCCCCGCTTCCGCTGGCAGGACAAGGCATTCGATCTGGCCCGCTCAATCCGCGAGCGTAGCGAAAGGCAAGGGTTCTTTGGCATTAATATGGCCTCCACGGGTTGCGGGAAGACTCTGGCGAACGGTCGTATTCTCTATGCTCTTGCTGATCCGGAGAAAGGGGCTCGGTTCAGCGTTGCATTGGGCCTGCGTACCCTGACTCTGCAGACCGGGCAGGCTTATCGTGAGCGCCTTAACCTCGGTGAAGATGAGCTGGCGGTAAGAGTGGGCGGCGGCGCCAGCCGGGCGCTGTTCGAGCACTATGAACAGCAGGCTGAGCGCACAGGATCGGCCTCTGTCCAGAGCCTGATGGAGGAGGATGGACACGTCACTTTCGATGGCAACTTTGATGCTCACCCTGTTCTGCGGCGGCTGAATCAGGATCCAAATGTTCGTAATCTGATTGCCGCACCTATTCTGGTCTGCACCGTCGATCATTTGATTCCCGCCACCGAAGGGACTCGCGGTGGCCGACAGATTGCTCCCATGCTGCGCTTGATGAGCAGTGATCTGGTTTTGGATGAGATCGACGACTTCGACATCGATGATTTACCCGCACTTACCCGGCTAGTGCATTGGTCTGGTCTCTTGGGCTCGCGGGTGTTGCTGTCCTCGGCTACCTTGCCGCCTTCGCTGGTGCGTGGTCTTTTTGAGGCCTATCGGGATGGCCGGGAGCAATATCAAAAGAACCGGGGCGAGCCGGGGTGCCCCGTGGAGATTTGCTGCGCCTGGTTCGACGAACACGACCGCCACCATGAGACCTGCTCGGACGGTGACGGTTTTTCAGGCATGCACCAGCAATTCGCCAAGCGCCGACATCAGCGGCTGGCTAAGGCAGAGATACTCCGCCGGTCGGAAATCGGTGATTTGAAGGGGCTTGGGCAAGATGGGGCGCCAATTCGTCAGTCATTGGCGGAGTGTCTGCGAGATCATGCCGAGAGCCTGCATGATCGCCATCATAGCGTCGATCCCCATGGTGGCAGGCGGGTGAGTTTTGGTTTGATCCGCATGGCCAATATCGATCCCATTTTTGACGTGGCCCTGGCGTTATATCGGCTCGGGGCAAGAGATGGGCGGAGAATTCATCTTTGCGTCTATCACTCCCAGCATCCTCTATTGGTACGGTCTGAGATTGAACGGTGTCTGGATCGTGCTCTGGACCGCCGTGACGCCAAGGCGGTCTTCGAGATGCCTGATATCCGGCGACGCCTGGATGCTCATCCGGAACAGGACCAGCTTTTTATAGTGCTGGGGTCCCCAGTTACTGAGGTGGGGCGCGATCATGATTATGACTGGGCGGTGGTGGAGCCATCGTCCATGCGATCGATCATTCAACTGGCGGGCCGGGTGCGGCGGCACCGGGAAGCGGCCTGTGATGCCCCCAATATGGTGCTTCTGGATACTAGTCTGAAACACCTGGAGCGTCCAAGCGAACCGGCCTTCTGTCGGCCTGGCTTCGAGACCGCTGGTGATTGGCGCCTTAATAGTCACTCACTGCATGATCTGATGCGGCCGGAGGAATGGGCGGTCGTGGATGCCCGGCCGCGCATTCTGGAACGGCAGGTGCTTCGGCCTCATGAGAGTCTGGTGGACCTTGAACACGAGCGCTTGCGGACATCCCTGTTGGAGCCGCTCAGGGACGCGGGGCCTGATATGTCCTCCGTGGATCCTGCGTCTCTGACGCCGCGTGAACGCAAGCGTCTGCGCAGAGTGCCATCTTCGCCTCCTCTGGGGGCCTATAGCTGGTACCGGATGCCCCGGCTGCATTTATTGGGCGTCATGCCCCAGTATCAGCCCTTCCGCTATCAATCGGCTCGCCAAGACGAACTGGTTTTGCTGCCGGATGAGAGTGGAGAGGACTGGATACTGCATCTGATCCAGGACAGTCAAAAACGCCACGAGAAGCTTTATGTTCCCGTGGAAAAGAGCAAGCTCGAACGGATCGATCTGACCGATGACAGAGGGCCAAGGATTCAGCCATGGGGAACGCCGGACTACCTGGGGGCACTGGTGGAGCTCGCGGACGCCAAAGGCATGGCCTTGGAAAACGCCGCTCGGACCTTCGGCGTGGTCACGCTGCCGGAAAGTGCCCAGGGCTGGCGTTTTCATCCGGCCCTGGGGTTTTCGAAGCGGCGATAAAATGGTTTCAGTAAGGGAAGAGTAATAGGGAGGGGCAGGTAAGATGCCTGAATTAGAAAGTGCTCAGTTGCATTCGGTGATTAAAAGGTTTCTTAAGGAACGGTTAGCAGCTAAAACAGAGAAGCTGGCTCCGGAAGACCCGAAACGTGAGGAGCTAGCCGTTCAGTACGAGCTGGAAACCTGGGTGGGTGACGCGGCACGTCGTGTCGGTCAGCTGCAGGTGGTTACTCACTCGCTCAAACCCCTCCATCCGGACGCTAAGGGTTCTAATCTCTATGCGCCACCGGAAAGCCTAGTGCCTCACTCTCTGGTAGGCAGCCATTTGCTCCCCGAGGATTTCGACAGCGATGTGGTGGGTAACGCGGCGGCCCTGGATGTGTATAAGTTCCTCAAATTGGAACATAACGGGCGCTCTTTTCTGGACCGGGTGTTGGAGGGGGATCCAGCCCTGACGGCTGCCCTGAGCAAGGATCCGGAACAGGCCAGGGAATGGATGACTTCCTTTGCCGCCATCACGGAGCCCCGAGGTGGTGAAGCGTCCCATACCCATGCCAAGCAGGTGTACTGGCTGGTAGGTGACGACCCCGGAGATGACGGAAGCTTTCATCTGCTTGCCCCCTTGTACGCCACCTCTTTGGCCCATCGTGTCTATCAAACGATCAATGAGGACCGTTTCGGTGAGACCACCAAGGCGGCCCGGCAAGCCCGGCGGGACGGCCGCTACTGGGAAGGCGGATATCGGGATTACCCCAATATCGCTGTTCAGAAGTTCGGAGGTACCAAACCCCAGAACATCTCCCAGCTCAATAGCGAGCGGGGTGGCAGTAACTATTTACTCGCCTCGCTTCCGCCTACCTGGGCCGATAGCGGTATCAAACCCCCGTTTTTCACGGACTCGGTGTTTCCCCGTTTTGGCCGGCGCAAGGAGGTGCGTCGGCTGTTGTCCGGGCTGCGCCGCCTATTGATGTCGGACGCGGAGCCGAATGCTGAAACTCGGGATCGCCGTGATGAGTATGTGGGCGCCCTGATTGATGAATTGGTGGCCTTCGCCAGCCGTTACTCGGTGCTCGAATCGGGGTGGAGTGCCTCGCCGGATTGTCGTCTGGTGGATGCGGAAGCGCTATGGCTTGACCCTTGGCGTGATGACGAAAGCTTTGCTCAACGCCGGGAGCAGGGCGACTGGGCGCAGGAGGTTCGGCATCGCTTCGCGACTTGGCTGAATACCCAGTTTGGCAAATCCCGGCCACTCGGGGATGCGGAATTCGCGTTCTGGCAGAAACAATTAGCCAAGAGGCTGAACGCGCTGCAGGAGGACCTGCCCTATGTCTGATGTACGTAACCTACTGATATTGCCGCATTTGCGCATTCAGAATGCCAATGCGGTTTCCAGCCCGATGACCTGGGGCTTTCCGGGCATGAGTGCCTTCGTGGGGCTGATGCAGGCTCTGGAACGCAAGCTGCCGGAGACTCTGGATCTGGAGTTCGACGCGGTAGGCGTTGTCTGCCACCACTACCAGGCTCAAGTCACAGAAGGCGGCTTCACGCGTGCCTTTCATTTGACTCGCAACCCAGTGGATAAGACGGGAGCCACGGCGGCGATTGTCGAGGAAGGGCGTATCCATCTCGACATTACACTGATCTTCTCGGTTCAAGGAGGTGCCTGTGCCGGCGAAGGGGCGGAGCTGGGTCAAGTAGCGAACGAGATCGCCGGGATAGTGGCGGGCATGCGCGTCGCGGGCGGGAGTGTTATGCCGGCTCTGAGCGGTGGCCGGCCATCCAGATTGAAGCCTGAATTAATACAACTGGATGACAACGCGGAGGCTCGGGTCATGCAATTCAAGCGCTTGCGTCGGCGGTGCCTGCCCGGGTTTGTTTTGGTGTCACGGGATGACCTGCTTCAGCAACATCTTGATGAACTGCGCTCTGTGAACCCGGAGTTTTCCATGCTGGACGCCTGGCTGGACCTGTCTCGTCTGAACCATACCTGCCGGTTGGAAACCGCCACCAACAGTCAGGGTGAAAGCCATGACGCCGTGGAGTGGGAGGTACGTCATCGGCCCGGTTGGATCGTGCCCATCCCGGTGGGCTATGGCGCCCTGTCCCGGCTTTACGATCCTGGTGAAGTGGCTCGGACGCGGGATGCGTCGACCCCATTCCGGTTCGTGGAGAGCCTGTATTCCGTTGGTCAATGGGTCAGCCCCCACCGCCTGGAGCGGCCAGAGCAGTTGCTTTGGTATGTGGATAACGACCTGGACTCGGGGCTGTACCGGCTCCGCAATGACTACAGAGATAAACCCATTACCGCTTAACGAGAGGGGATACCCATCATGGCCAAGAACGATAAACTCAAAACCGCATCCGTGCTTGCTTTCGAGCGTAAACTGGACCCGTCCGATGCGCTGTTTTTCGCCGGGCAATGGTCGCGGCGCGACCAGGCTGGCGAATGGCCGGCGGTCACTATCCGGGAAAAGTCGGTTCGGGGGACCATATCTAATCGCTTGAAAACCAAGGATCAGGATCCGGCCAAGCTGGACGCCGCTATCGAGAATCCCAATCTACAAACCGTGGATGTGGCGGCCTTACCCAGCGAGGCCGATACCCTTATGGCTCGTTTCACCCTACGGGTGCTCAGCGGCGCCGGTAAGCCTTCGGCTTGTAATGACTCTGATTATCAGGCCAGGCTGTATCAGGCAGTACGGGGCTACGTTGCGGCGAACGGCTTTACTGAGCTCGCGAGCCGCTACGCCTATAATCTGGCGAATGGCCGCTTCCTGTGGCGCAATCGAGTGGGGGCCGAGCAGGTTGAAGTACAGGTGCGGTTAATGGAGCAAGGTAAGCCGGCTGAAATCTGGACCTTCGATGCACTTTCCCTGTCTCTGCGGGGGTTCGAACCTACCGAGGAGGCAAAAGCCTCTTTGCAGGCGCTAGCAGGGTGTATCACCGACGGGCTGTCGGGAAGTCGTCATGTGCTACTGGAAGTGGTGGCCTTCGCCCGCCTTGGAGCCGGACAAGAGGTGTTCCCTTCCCAGGAACTGATTCTCGATCGTGGACGTGGTGACAAGAGCAAAACGCTGTATCGAGTCGGTGAAACTGCTGGGATGCACTCCCAGAAGCTGGGTAATGCCATCCGTACCATCGATACCTGGTACCCCAAGGAGGAGGACGAGAACTTGGGACCCATCGCGGTGGAACCCTATGGGTCGGTGACGACCCAGGGCAAGGCTTGTCGCCAACCCAAGCAAAAAGCTGACTTTTACTCCCTTCTGGATAGCTGGATGCTAAAGGACCAGGCACCCACGGTGGAGCAGCAACATTTCGTGATGGCCATCCTGATTCGTGGCGGGGTGTTTGGAGACGCGGGGTGAGATATGGACCAGTATATTGATATCCGGATACTTCCCGATCCGGAGTTTACGTCGACCATTCTCATGGGGGCGTTGTACGGTAAATTACATCGCGCTTTGGTCAAGCTTCAGTCTGATGACATTGGTATCAGTTTCCCGGAGCACCAGCGGCGGCCGAAATCCCTGGGTGGTGTCTTGCGTCTGCATGGCAGTGCCGCGGCTCTGGATCATTTAATGAGTCAAGATTGTCTGGCCGGCATGCGTGACCATATCCAAATGACAGGGTTGGCTCCGGTGCCAGGCAATGCCAAGCATCGTGTGGTCCGGCGCCGCCAATTCAAGACCAATGCGGAACGTCTCCGGCGTCGCCGGGCGCGGCGTCACGAGGAAACTCTGGAACAGGCTCGGGAGCGAATCCCAGACACGGTGGAGCGCAAGGTTGATTTACCCTACGTGACGCTGCGTAGCCAGAGCACGGGGCAGCACTTCTGCCTGTTTATAGAGCACGGTGACTTGCAGGTACATCCGGTAACGGGCCGCTTCAGCCGCTACGGTCTCAGCCCTACCGCAACGATACCGTGGTTCTGACCCTTTTTTTGATTCCAATTAATACTTTCCTAAAATCAATAACTTACGTCACGCTCCAAAATTTGGGGTGTGGCGCTTCTTTTTAGCCTTGTTCTTTAAAAATCAGGGAGTTAGATTCGTTTGGTTCTAGTTCGCTGCCGCGCAGGCAGCTAAGAAATGTTTGACCACATTTCACGGGGGGGACTTCTTGTTCGCTGCCGCGCAGGCAGCTAAGAAACCGGTGTAACTCGAGGCGAAAACTGTAATGTCGTTCGCTGCCGCGCAGGCAGCTAAGAAATCGACCCCGGGGGGCCATAACCGTCGCAATGCGTTCGCTGCCGCGCAGGCAGCTAAGAAAGAGACTCCCCACGGCCCGCGCTTGAAGGCTCTGTTCGCTGCCGCGCAGGCAGCTAAGAAAGTTGCCGCTTCGGCATTAATCGCGTTGCCGTAGTTCGCTGCCGCGCAGGCAGCTAAGAAAATTACAGTTTCGATGAACGCCGTTGCCGCTTCGTTCGCTGCCGCGCAGGCAGCTAAGAAAAATTTGCAGCAGCGATGAAGGCCAAACTGACGGTTCGCTGCCGCGCAGGCAGCTAAGAAATTTCGTCAACATCGCCTGGCGCGATATGCCCGGTTCGCTGCCGCGCAGGCAGCTAAGAAAAAAGACGACTGAAGGCGCGCACTGCTGGATGAGTTCGCTGCCGCGCAGGCAGCTAAGAAATCGCGGAGCATCGTCGCAACATGCCGGACACGGTTCGCTGCCGCGCAGGCAGCTAAGAAAAAGCTGCACGTGTGGAGTTGGATCCTGACCCAGTTCGCTGCCGCGCAGGCAGCTAAGAAACGCGGGCGTAGTCATGAATGGCGGCCTGTATCGTTCGCTGCCGCGCAGGCAGCTAAGAAAAGGACGCAGCAGCCCCATACGCGCACGGGCCAGTTCGCTGCCGCGCAGGCAGCTAAGAAAACAACGGCGGCAGCCTCATTCAGCAGCGCCGAGTTCGCTGCCGCGCAGGCAGCTAAGAAAACGGTCAGCCCCCTGGTCAGCAACATCCCTGAGTTCGCTGCCGCGCAGGCAGCTAAGAAAAGCTCAGGAACATATAAATGGGCGATTATGGAGTTCGCTGCCGCGCAGGCAGCTAAGAAAGCGTCTTACCGTCCGATTCACGCTAAGTCATTGTTCGCTGCCGCGCAGGCAGCTAAGAAAACCCAGGACAATAACGCTGTTTTTGTTGAACGGTTCGCTGCCGCGCAGGCAGCTAAGAAAAGAGCCAGACGCCGCGCCTCGACCCTGAGCGCGTTCGCTGCCGCGCAGGCAGCTAAGAAATTCAGATCATCCGCTTGGGCCAGCTCTTCCTGGTTCGCTGCCGCGCAGGCAGCTAAGAAATATGTCGATCACATGAAGGCGGCTGGCAGGCGGTTCGCTGCCGCGCAGGCAGCTAAGAAATTTGAGTCGCGAACCAGAGGTCCCCAGGTGGTGTTCGCTGCCGCGCAGGCAGCTAAGAAAGATATCCGGCCTTTGAACCGAGCCGATAGCTCGTTCGCTGCCGCGCAGGCAGCTAAGAAAACTCTGCTGCGCTGTCAGCACTCAAGTCATCGGTTCGCTGCCGCGCAGGCAGCTAAGAAAGTTGTTACGCGCCCACCGGCGCAAGTTTGCCAGTTCGCTGCCGCGCAGGCAGCTAAGAAAAGATTGAGACGGCACTTCCCGGGTGACCACGAGGTTCGCTGCCGCGCAGGCAGCTAAGAAACTGCTGATCACGGTGACCATCGACGCCCCGGAGTTCGCTGCCGCGCAGGCAGCTAAGAAAAGGGGCGTGGGGGTGGCGAGTGATGTTGATACGTTCGCTGCCGCGCAGGCAGCTAAGAAATCTCGGTGCGGCACTATCGGATCGGGGCGCCAGTTCGCTGCCGCGCAGGCAGCTAAGAAAGCTTCCCGGCTACGCGACCGCATGAATGGAGGGTTCGCTGCCGCGCAGGCAGCTAAGAAACTCATATGGGGAAGCGGGGCGTCTGGCGGGGCGTTCGCTGCCGCGCAGGCAGCTAAGAAAAAAAATCAGAGCGACCGCCAGCATCAGGGCAAGTTCGCTGCCGCGCAGGCAGCTAAGAAACGATCCGACCGGAGTGAAACGGAGGCCTGCACGTTCGCTGCCGCGCAGGCAGCTAAGAAAGCAGTGCGGACAGGAGTTCTCCAGCTGATCGGGTTCGCTGCCGCGCAGGCAGCTAAGAAACGGTCGCGGGATCAATGCCGGCCTGGCCGCGTGTTCGCTGCCGCGCAGGCAGCTAAGAAAAAGGACATCGTCACTCAAGTCCCCACCATCGCGTTCGCTGCCGCGCAGGCAGCTAAGAAAGCAAAATGGTGTCTAGAGCAGGCTGGGCACAAGTTCGCTGCCGCGCAGGCAGCTAAGAAATTGGAACGAAGAGGCATTCACACAATGGCTGGGTTCGCTGCCGCGCAGGCAGCTAAGAAAGACTACCCCCGCGCCACCTGTTTTTGCAACATGTTCGCTGCCGCGCAGGCAGCTAAGAAATACGGGCGCATGCCGAACAGCACGGCCACCGGGTTCGCTGCCGCGCAGGCAGCTAAGAAAGAGCACGTATGGGGCCTGTCCGGAACACCGGCGTTCGCTGCCGCGCAGGCAGCTAAGAAAAATTGGCTTCCCGGTCGATGGCGCCAATGTCTGTTCGCTGCCGCGCAGGCAGCTAAGAAAAGCAGCCCATGCAGGCGATCAGCGATCTGATCGTTCGCTGCCGCGCAGGCAGCTAAGAAATCCCCTGACCGCGTGACCCCAGTCCCGCCCCCGTTCGCTGCCGCGCAGGCAGCTAAGAAATGATAGACGAGGGTAAGTCGCTGAATGATATGGTTCGCTGCCGCGCAGGCAGCTAAGAAATGCCCAGTGTGGACGTGAGATAAAATCGCAGCGTTCGCTGCCGCGCAGGCAGCTAAGAAATCACTATGGAAGCGACCCAGTCAGCCATTCTCGTTCGCTGCCGCGCAGGCAGCTAAGAAAAGAAATCTGACGGAGCAGACGGGGATAGAGACGTTCGCTGCCGCGCAGGCAGCTAAGAAATGATTCAGGTCCCGAGCCGCATCGTTGAATTTCGTTCGCTGCCGCGCAGGCAGCTAAGAAAACCACGAAGCCGAACAATTCGCCGCTTGGATCGTTCGCTGCCGCGCAGGCAGCTAAGAAAAGATTGGGTGACGGTATGTCGCGCTTGGCCATGTTCGCTGCCGCGCAGGCAGCTAAGAAATCTCTGTCGCTACGAATAGAATCCGCCAAATCGTTCGCTGCCGCGCAGGCAGCTAAGAAAATAAGTAGAACAGAATACCCAAGCTCTCTGAGGTTCGCTGCCGCGCAGGCAGCTAAGAAAAGGAGGAGGTCAGGCACACCGCCGACCTGGACGTTCGCTGCCGCGCAGGCAGCTAAGAAATTCTGGAACGCTTGGAGGCGCTGGAGAAAGGCGTTCGCTGCCGCGCAGGCAGCTAAGAAAACGTAGAACTTTCGGTCGGCACGGCCGTTATCGTTCGCTGCCGCGCAGGCAGCTAAGAAATGGCAGCCGGGAATATTTTCCTGACGGTTCAGGTTCGCTGCCGCGCAGGCAGCTAAGAAAACGCGGCGAATGAAGCGTTGCAGGCCCATGTCGTTCGCTGCCGCGCAGGCAGCTAAGAAACCTGGATCGCCAGGTTTTGCAGGCCGGTGTTCGTTCGCTGCCGCGCAGGCAGCTAAGAAAACCAGTCCATCGTCTTGGCGAACAATGGCCTGGTTCGCTGCCGCGCAGGCAGCTAAGAAAAGAGAAATCTACTGGAATATCTGATGGATGAGGTTCGCTGCCGCGCAGGCAGCTAAGAAATCTACGAGATCGGCGCCGAACATGTCCTTCGCGTTCGCTGCCGCGCAGGCAGCTAAGAAATGCTCGAAAGTCGCGTCCTTCGCGATAGTCGTGTTCGCTGCCGCGCAGGCAGCTAAGAAATGAACCGGATCGGTTTCCCCTTCTTATCAAGGGTTCGCTGCCGCGCAGGCAGGGAGAGAAGTGCAGGCCATGTTTATTGATAGTCATAAAGACGTCTGCTTTGAAGCAGGGGGTGAGTCAGGCCGCCAGGGAGGGGGGATCCTGAAGGCAAGAGTTGAGGCCGGTATCATTGCCCTTGGACCGCCCCCACAAGGCGATCTTGTGAGAGCGGTGAGGCAGAGTGCCTGATTAACGATACCGGGCCAGTTCCAGCCGGCCGATTTGATTGCGGTGGACTTCGTCGGGGCCGTCGGCCAGGCGCAGCATGCGGGCGTTGGCGTAGGCTTTGGCGAGGCCGAAGTCGTTGGTGACGCCGCCGCCGCCGTGGGCCTGGATGGCCCAGTCGATGACCCGGGCGGCCATGTTGGGGGCGGCCACTTTGATCATGGCGATTTCCTTGCGCGCCACTTTATTGCCGACGGTGTCCATCATATGGGCGGCGTTGAGCACCAGCAGCCGGGTCTGGTCGATGAGGATGCGGGATTCGGCGATGCGTTCCAGGGTCACGGTTTGTTCGGCCACCGGTTTGCCGAAGGCGACCCGTTCCTGGGTGCGTTTGCACATTTTCTCCAGCGCCCGTTCCGCCAGGCCGATCAGACGCATGCAGTGGTGAATGCGGCCGGGACCGAGGCGACCCTGGGCGATTTCAAAGCCGCGGCCCTCGCCCAGCAGCATGTTGCTGGCGGGGACGCGCACGTTTTCGAAACGGACTTCTCCGGTGACGTCCGGCGTGCCGGAAAAGCCGAACACGGGCAGGGGGCGGACCACGGTAATGCCCGGGGTATCCCGGGGCACCAGAATCATGGATTGCTGTTTGTGCCGGTTGGGGTTGTCCGGGTCGGTCTTGCCCATGAAGATGAAAATCTTGCAGCGCTCATCCGGCGATCCGGAAGAAAACCATTTGCGCCCGTTGATGACGTAGTCGTCACCGTCACGCACGATGGCGCTTTGGATATTGGTGGCGTCGGAGGAGGCCACGTCCGGTTCGGTCATGGCGAAGCAGGAGCGGATCTCGCCATCGAGCAGTGGTTGCAGCCATTGTTTTTGCTGTTCCGGCGTGCCGTAGCGGGCCAGCACTTCCATGTTGCCGGTGTCCGGTGCCGAGCAGTTGAACACTTCCGGCGCCCACATGACCCGTCCCATGATTTCGCACAAGGGGGCGTATTCCAGATTGGTGAGTCCGGCGCCGTGTTCTGACTCCGGTAGAAACAGGTTCCACAATCCGGCGGCGCGGGCTTTCGGTTTCAATTCCTCGATCACCTCCGGCCAGTAGTTACCGGCGGCGAGTTCTTCCTCGTAGCGCGCTTCGTTGGGGTAGATATGTTCGTCCATGAAGGCGTTGAGTTGGGCGATCAGGGTTTGTGTCTTTTCCGGGTAGGTGAAATCCATGGTGATTCTCAGCAGGGTTCGGTTTCGGAGTGGGCGAGGCGATCGCGCAAGGTGGTCTTCATCACTTTGCCGTTGGCGTTGCGCGGTAGCGGCTCCCGTTGCAGATGAACAAAATCGAGGACTTTGTAGTCGGCCAGACGTTGGGCACAGAAGCGGCGGAGCGTGTCGGCATCCAGGTCGCC
Source organism: Alcanivorax sp. 24 (assembly GCF_004360225.1). Lineage (GTDB taxonomy): Bacteria > Pseudomonadota > Gammaproteobacteria > Pseudomonadales > Alcanivoracaceae > Alloalcanivorax > Alloalcanivorax xiamenensis. Next base: position 289,852 of record NZ_SNUA01000005.1, on the reverse strand, counting down.
GTCCTGACTGCTGACCACCGCCAGAATCTTTTCGCCAAGCACCGGGTCTGGCACGCCGATCACGGCGCACTCGGCCACGGCCGGGTGATAGGCGATGGCGTTTTCCACTTCGATGCAATAGATGTTGTAGCCGCCGCGAATAATCATGTCTTTCTTGCGATCAAAGATGCGCACATAGCCATCGGCGCTGATGTCACCGATGTCGCCGGAGCGCCAATAGCCGTCGACGAAATTCTCCGCGGTGCGTTCCGCATCCTGCCAGTAGCCGGGAACCACCACCGGACCGGAGATCCATAACTCCCCGGACTCCCCCGCCGGGCATTCCTGGCCCTGTTCGTCCATGATGCGGATATCCACGCCATCCAATACCCGTCCGATGCTGTCCAGGTGCCCCAGTTGTGCTTCCGGTGGCATGGCGGTGACGGCGGTGCAGGTTTCCGTGGCGCCGTAGGCATTCATTAACTGCAGGTGCGGCAACCGCTGGCCAAACTCGACGATGGTCGATTCCGGCATGGGGGCACCGCCGAATGCACCGACCCGCCAACTGCTCAGATCGAGCGTGTCGAAGTTGGCGCGCATCAGACACAGCTTGTACATGGCTGGAACCATGATGGTGCTGGTGGCGCTTTCATCGGCGACCAGTTGATTGAATTCGGCGGCGTCGAATTGCGGCATGATCAGAGTGCAGCCGGCCATGTGCGCCATGGTGAAGATGATGCCCATCAAACCAGTGACGTGGCTGCCGGGAACGGCCAGGATGGAGCGCTCGGCGAAGCGCAGATCCATGGCTTTTTCCCACAGTTTGACGGTATGAGCGATATTGAGGTGGGTCTGCATGGCGCCCTTGGGGCGGCCGGTGGTGCCGGAGGTGTAGAGCAGAACGGCGGTGTCTTCCTGTCCGGGTCGGGCCAGCGGCAGATTGGTGTCGGGGCCTTCAAGCAAAGGCTCGAAGGGGGAGGCGCCTTCGGCGTCGCCTCCGACCGAGAACAGCGCGGTCAGATCCCCGGTGGCGCCGCCGTCGTGCAGCCGCTGCACCAGGTCGGCTTCGGCGATAGCCACTTTGGGCGCGCAATCGGAAAAAATATAGCCGAGCCCGGCGCCTTGTTCACGGGCGTTCAGAGGAACCGCGATGGCGCCGAGCCAGAGCGCGCCATAAAGGCCGTACATCAACGCCGGGCCGTTGCGCAGCACCAGCGCCACCCGGTCCCCGGGACGCACGCCAAGTTCATGGAAGGCGGCCGCGACCCGCGAGGCCCGCCGTGCCAGTTGGCGGTAGCTGACGCGTTCGCCCTCGACCACGAAGGCATCGCCGTCGGGATTGCGCTCCAGGGCGGATTGCAGCATGGCCTGCACCGAGGTCGGCCGTTGCCGGAAACAGCGGATGACACGGTCACCGAAGTGCGTTTCGTAATGCGTGTCGAAGCGATTGCTGGGTTGGTTCACGCTGCTCTCCTCACGCCACTTCCAACCAGTCGCGGCGAATGTCATCCCGTGCCTGCATGTCCGCGGTGGAACCGGTGAAGACGATCTGGCCGTGTCCCATCACAAGCACGTGGCTGGCCACGCGCAAGGCCATGGTCATCTTCTGTTCCACCAGCAACACACCCACGCCGCGTTGGTGAATGTCACGGATTACGTCCATGACCACTTGCACGATCATTGGCGCCAGTCCCTCGGTGGGTTCATCCACCAGCAGCACCAGTGGATTGCCGAGCAGCGAACGGCAGATGGTGAGCATTTGTTGTTCGCCGCCGGACATGTAGCCGGCTTTCTGATTGCGGCGCTCGCGCAGGCGGGGGAAGTACTGGTACATATCCTCCGCCTGCCAGCGAGGGGCGCCTTCGGCGCCGGTCTGCATGCCCATCATCAGGTTCTCCTCCACGGTGAGGTTTGGGAAAACCTGGCGTTCCTCGGGGACATAACCGAGCCCGCGCCGGGCGATGACATGGGCCGGACGGCCGGCCAGATCCTCGCCGTTGAGCGCTACCTTGCCCTGGCTCGGCGGCACCAGACCCATCATCGCTTTCAAGGTGGTGGAGCGGCCGGCGCCGTTGCGCCCCAGCAAGGCGACGATGCGGGGTTCCGGCATGGTGAAACGCACGCCGTGCAGAATATGGCTCTTGCCGTAATAGGCGTGCAGATGGTCGATGTCCAACAGCATCAGTGTTCCTCCTCCTCGCCCAGGTAGGCGCTTTGCACCTCCTGATTAGAGCGAATCTCCTCGGGAGTGCCGGTGGCGAGAATGCGGCCGTAGACCAGCACCGAGATGCGGTCGCACAGTCCAAACACCACGCTCATGTCATGCTCCACCATCATCAATGTCTTGCCTTCGGTGACCTGGCGGATCAACTCCACCATGTAGGCGGTTTCGTCCCGGGACATGCCGGCGGTGGGTTCATCCAACAGGATTACTTCCGCGCCGGTGGCCAGGGTCATGCCGATCTCCAGCGCCCGTTGCTCCGAGTAGGTGAGATCCGAAGCCAGGTTGTCGGCACGGTGGTCCAGGCGCACTTGTTGCAGCAGAGCATGGGCTTCGTCATTGATGGCGCGCATCGGTTTGATTCGCCGATACAGGTTGAAGCGAATGCCGTGCCGGGCCATGACGCCGATGCGGATGTTTTCGAAGGCGCTCATGCGGCTGAACACATTGGTGATCTGAAACGACCGGGTCAGACCGCGACGGCTGATCTGCTCCGGCTTCAGACCGCTGATGCGCTGGCCGCGCAGATAGATCCGTCCGCCGCTGGGGCGGTGCTCTCCGGAGATCAGATTGAACAAGGTGGATTTGCCGGCGCCGTTGGGGCCGACCAGGGCGTGGCGTTCGCCTTGTTTGATGGTGAGGTCCACGCCGCGCATGATTTCCAGGCCGCCGAAGTGTTTTTGCAAGTCGTCAATAACCAGGACGTCGGGCTGCATTACGGTATCCATCAGTGGCCTCCTTCCATCAGTTCCCGCGGGGCGGCGGCGATGTCGCCATCGTCATCGTCGTCCTTATCCCATAACGTTTGGATGCGGGCGAAGGCGCGACGCAGCAGGTACAGACCGGGCACCAGCAACAGCACCGGGAACAGCCACGTGAAGGGATGGAACACCTGCCATTCCCGGGCGAACACCGTGTACGGCGCATATTCGCCGGTGCGGGCCACCGCCGCCGCGTACTCCCGGGACAGCACGATTTCCAGACTCTGCACCACGAACACGGTGGCGCAGGCGACCATTAAGCCGGCCAGGGTGGCGAGCGCGTACGGGGCGGCCAGCCGCTTCCAGGGCAAGGCATGGCGTTGTTCGATGTGAGCCTGGATGACGCCGCCGATACCCTTGGGCGCGAACAGCATCACCAGCACGAAGATGATGCCTTGATAAAGCATCCACGAATGGGTGACGCCCGAGACCACGAAAGTGAACAGTGACAGCACGCAGGCGCCGACGATCGGACCAAAGAAGATGGTGGAACCGCCAACGAAGGTATGCAGCACCACCAGGGCCGAGACCTGGGTGCTGAACACACTGTAGTTGGCGGTTTCGTTGGAGATTGCCATGAGGCTGCCGGCGACACCGGAGAACATGGCGGAGATGGCGAACACCACGATCTTGGTGCCGTGGGCGTTGAAGCCCATGAAGCGGATGCGCTGCTCGTTGTCGCGCAATGCCAGGGTGAGCCGTCCGAAAGGCGTGCGGGTGTAGGCGTAGAGCAGGCCGATGCAGATCACCACCCAGGACAGCGTCAGGTAATACACCTCCAGCGTGGAGCCGAAAGTGAAGCCGAGCGAGGGCATGCGCATGGACGATAATCCGGCTTCCCCGCCGAACATTTCATCCCAGTGCGGCGCCAGGGAGTGCAGCAGTTCCGCCAGGGCCAGGGTCACCAGCGCGAAATAGACGCCGGAACGCATGGTGGCGAAGAAGCCGGCCAGGGCGCCGCACAGCAGGCTGACGGCGGCACCGGCCAGCGGCAGCAGCACGGTGGGGAAGGGGATATCCCCGTATTCCACTGACTGCATCAGATGGATCACGGTGAAGGCGCCGACACCAAAATAGGCGGCGTGACCGAAGGACAACATGCCTCCCTGGCCCACCAGCAGATTGAAAGCGGCGGCGAACAGAGCGGCGATCAAGGCGTTGATCAAAGCGTATTGCCAGCCGGTACCGAGCAAGGGCGGCGCGATGATCAGCAGCGCCAGCAGAGCCAGGATGGCAATCAGGGCGTATCGCATCGTGGCCTCCTCAATTCTTTGAACCCATCAGGCCGGCTGGACGCACCAGCAGCACGATGAGCATCAACAGGAAGGGAACGGTGGCGGAAATCGAGGACAGCGGCATGGTCACCAGGCCGCCCAGACCGTTGGCCCAGTCACCCAGGCCGATCAAGCCGAACAGTGAAGCCAGCGACCAGTCCAGGCCCACCGCGAAGGAACTGAATACGCCGATCAGCAGCGAGGCGATCAGTGAGCCGGCCAGGGAGCCGAGGCCGCCCACCACCACCACCACGAAGACGATCACGCCCAGTTCCAGTGCCATGTTCGGATTGGTGGGGAAGAACGCGCCGGCCACCGCGCCGGACAGGCCGGCCAGGGCCGCGCCGGCGCCGAACACACCGAGAAACACCATGGGCACGTTATGCCCCAGCGCCCGCGCGGTGTCCGGCAGGCGTTCGGCGGCACGCACCACCATGCCCACCCGCGTGCGGGTCAACAGCACGAACAACACGATGAACATCAACAAAGCCACCAGGCCGATGAATACGCGATAGAACGGGTAGTCGGTGCCGAACAGATTGAAGATGGCGAAGTTGAGATAATCCGGGCGCTGATAATTCACCGGGAAGTCGCCGTAGAACAGCTTGATCAACTCCTCGAAGATGAATACTAGGCCGAAGGTCAGCAGCAGTTCGTGGGCGTGGCCATGAGCATGCACCCGGCGCAGCATGTAGCGCTCAATGAACATGCCGATGATGGCCACCAGCAGCGGGGCGACGATCAGCCCCACCCAGAAATTGAACAGGCCGGAAAGGGTGTAGGCGAAGTAGGCGCCCAGCATATAGAACGAAGCGTGGGCGAAGTTGAGTACGCCCATCATGCCGAAAATCAGCGTCAACCCGGCGGATACCATGAACAGAAGCATGCCGTAGATGACGCCGTTCAGCGTGGAGACGATCAGGAACTCCATGCGTCTCTCCCGATGTTGTTATCAGTATGGCGGCCGGCGCCCGCACGGACGCGGCCGCGGAATCGAAAACGGAGTCGTTTATTCGGGGCGCCGCATGCGGCAGCTGTCCTGGGCCGGGTAGATGGCGTCCTCGCCGGCCACGGTCTTGATCGGCTTGAAGCCCAGTTCGGTGCCGTCCACCGGGTACTTGACGTCACGGGCCACCTGGGACACGACGATCGGAATCACCGCCTGATGATCCGCTTTGCGCACATGCATGCCGCCCAGGCCGTTGTCGAAGGTGGTGTTTTCCATGGCCTTGGCGATCTCGTTGACATCGATATCGCCGCCGTCGAAATTCACTTTTTTCAGCGCTTCGGCGAACAGACCGACGCCGTTCAGCGTGGTCGGTTCAATGAACACCGGATAGTGGCCGGTGGCTTTTCTGTAGGCTTCGGTGCCGGCCTCGTCGAGAAGCTCTATGTTGCTACTGTGGGCCACGTAATGGCCCTCGGCCACATTGCCGGCGTTGGCCACATTGCCGGGCTGATCCATGAAGATGGTGCCGAAAGTGATATCCAGGTTGGCATCGCCCACCGCCTTCATCAGCAGCAGCAGGTCATTGGACCAGTTGCCGGTGATCACGGAATCCGGATTTTCCGATTTGATGCGGGCCACGAACGGAGAGAAGTCCTGGATCCGGTTCACCTCGTGGAGCACCTTGTCCACCACCTGATAGTCGAACCGGTCCGCGTTGTCGACGATGGCGGTTTCCATGTCGCGGCCCCAGGAGTAGTTCTGGTTGATGGAATAAACGCGTTTGCCGAGGTCGCCTTGTTCGGACATGACCTGCATCAGCGGGACGGTGCGATAGGGCGCGGTGGTGGTGAAGTGGAAGGCGTGGAAATGACACTTCTTGCCGCGCAGTTCCATGGCCTCGGCACCCACATTGATATAGATGATCGGATTGTCCGGGTTGCGGATGTTGTGCTTGCGCACATCTTCGGTGACCTGGCCACCAATCGCCGAGGACGCGCCCTGAATGATGACGTGGGCGCCGTCGGCCGCCGCTTCGCGGAACTTGGTGGCGGCACCGGAAGTGTCGCCGGCGTTGTCGTATTCCTTGACCTGGATTGCTTCGCCATTGAATCCGCCGTCGGCGTTGGCCTGGTCGATGACGTACTCGGCGGCGGTGGCGATCAGGCGGCCGGTGGAGGTTTGCGGGCCGGACAGGGATTCGATGATGGCGATTTTCAGAGGTTCGGCCTGAACCGCGGGGGAGATGACGCCCAGGGCGGTGATGGCGGCGGCCGTGGTGATCCAACGTGGCATGGTATGCCTCCTCAATGGTTGTTGTGTTTATACGCCGGGCCCGGTGGCGCGGCGGGTGGTGAGGTGTCGCGTTTGTCTGAAACTAGCCCATGGACTATTGTTGGTCAATATCGTAGGACAATGTTGCTGACAAAATTGGAAGGTGCGTGCCGGGCGAGGGCTCATTAGAATGCGCTGCCAGCCTGCTCCGGCCCCTGAAACAAGACGATCAAGGACTGTTTGCCATGCGCAGAGCCGAAGACACCGCCTCGCCGCCGCTGAGTTCACCGGATGCGGTGATCCAGGCTATTTGCAAAGGCATTGGCAGCGGCCGTTATGTGCCCGGGCAGCGCCTGGTGGAGGCGGATTTGACCCGCGAACTGGGAGTGAGCCGGGGCCCGGTGCGGGAAGCGCTGAAGCGGCTGGCGGCGGAGCGCATCATTACGCTGACCCGGCACAAGGGCGCCTACATCCGCTCGCTGAGCCGCGAAGAAGTACGCGACCTGTTGCAGAACATTGAGGTGTTGCTGGGCCTGGCGGCGCGTTTGGCGGCGCAGCGTATCGACCTGGCCGATCACCGCCGGCGTTTTGAAGAGGCCTTTGACGAACTGTTGGACCATCGCCGGCGTGGGTTGAGTTTTGCCTACCTGGAGCAGCGGGACCGCTTTTACGGTGTGATGATCGACATCGGCGGCAACCGGGAGTTACCGCGCATGCTGCCGGCGACCATGGTGCAGCTGTTGCGCCAGCAGTTTCAGTCCTACGATCAGTTCACCAACCCGCCGCGCCGTTTCCGTGAGTATCAGATCATGGGGGAGGCGATTCTGGCCGGTAATCCGAAACGGGCGGAGCGTTGCACCCGCCTGCACATCCGCAGTTCCCGGCTGGCGATTCAGAGCCTGCCGGACGCGGCGTTTTATGGAAACGGTGGTGGGCGCTAATCCGGATGGAGGTGCTGTATTCGCCGCCAGCCGCTTCCCACAGAGAGAGCGACGGAGCCGCTGTGGGAAGCTGCCTTGGCAGCGAATCAGCGTGAGTCCACGACCGTGGGGCGGTCTTCTCTGATCCCGTCGGCCACCGCGCCAGCGATATAGGCGTAGCCCCGGGCCGAGGGGTGATAGCCATCCTCGGCCAGAAGACCCTCGCCATCCACCAGTGGATAGACCAGATGGCGTACTCCGGGCAGTGCGCGGGCCAGATCCCGCTGTACCCGATCCAGTCCTTGGGCGCGCCAGCCGAGCAGATCCCGTAGCGGACGAGGCAGGGCGGTGAAACGCTGCATCGGTGGTACCGCCAATATATAGATGGGGAGGTCGGCGTTGTCGCTTCGCAGCGCGACAATCAAGTCGGACAGCGCTTGCCGGTAGGCATGGCGCCGGGTCAGGCTGGTGGTGTCGTTGACGCCCAGACTGATGATCGCGAGATCGGCCGGCGGCACGGAAACCAGATGTTCCAGCAGCCCGGCGGCGCGAATGCCGTTTATCCCCACGGTTTGCCAACCGACCGGCCGTCGAAAGCGGGCACTCAGCTGTTCCGCCAGATGGGCCGCCAGGCCTTGGTCATGGGTTTGCACGCCGACTCCCGCGGCGGTGGATTCGCCCACCACCAGCAGACGCAGGATAGGCCCTTCATCGCCGCAGAGGCCATGGGGTTCGCCGCCGGCCTCCGGCAGGCGTGGCGTGGTGGCTCGGGTTCGCCTCGCCTGCCACAGCAGCCAGGGGGACAACAGCAGCAGCGCCAGCCAGAAACGGATCATGATTGCTCCATGAAGAGTCAGCCCGCGAACATGGATTTGGCCAACGGCAGGGCGCGCGCGCCGCCCACCGAAATGGCGGTGACCAGCCCGGCGATCATGGCCCCGGCGACGCCACAGGTGAGCACGTCCTGGCCAGTGAGATAGAGGCCGGGAATGGTGGTCTTGGGGCGCAGCCATTGTTGCTCGAACCGGTTCGGATCGTGGTTGAGGCCGTAGATCTCACCACTGGGGTAGCGGCAGAAATAAGCGGTGGAAAGCGGCGTGGAGAGCTCGTGGTAGTCGAGGTGCTCCCGCAGGTGCGGCATTTTCTCGAACAGTTTTTCCAGCAACCGTTGTGAGAACGCTTCCTTGAACGCTTCGTAATCGTCGCCCCGTTTGCCCCAGGGTGTGCCGTCCCAGGCCTGGAACCACTGATAAGGGGCGGCGGCGACAATCTCGATGGTGGCGCGCCCCGGATAGCGTTCGCTGAAGCTCGGATCCTTGGCACTGGGAAAGGAAATATAAGTCAGCGGAATATCGTGATCATCGGGGGCCGCCAGGGCTTGCTCCAGTTGCCGCTGATAGTCGCTGTCCGGGTAAATCCAGAAATTGGTTTTCGGCAGTCCCAGGGTGGTGGCGTCGGCGTTGAGGCCCACGTACAGGCAGGCGCTGGCCATGGAACGTTCCACCCGGGTCAGCCGGTCCAGATAGTCCTGGCGTTGTGCGCAGGTCTCCGGCAACAGGTTCTGGAAGGTGTTGAAGACGCCGGCGTCACTGATGATCACCGGCGCGGAAACCACATTACCGTCCGCCAGCCTCAGGCCGGTGGCGCGGCTGTTCTCGACAATGATTTCCTTTACGTCGGCATAGGTGAACACGTCGCCGCCGCCCTGCTGGATCACCGGGATAATGGTTGTGGCCATGGCGGAGGCGCCGCCCACCGGATAGAAGCCGCCATACAAGTAGTGACGGGCGATGATGGCGTGGATCAGAAAACTGGACTGTTCCGGTGGCAGGCCGTTGTCACCCCACTGGCCGGTGAGCACCGCGATCAGTTCGCGATTGTCGGTCAGCTCACCCAGCACGTCGGCGGTGGGCCGGTTCAGTTTGCCGGCCTCGGTGACGCTCAATCCCTTGGCCAGCAATTTGCCGACGGCGCCGGGCAGCACCTTGGCGGTGGTCAGCACCTGAATCGCGGTGGCGGCCTTGGCGGTGAGCTTCATGTAGCGGTCGATGGCGTCGTGGTCGTCCGGGAACGCCCGCTTCAGCGTCTCGACGAAGGCCTTGGGGCCGGCCATCAGATCGTACTGCCGGTCGCCCAGGTGGATACGATCGTAGCAGGGATCCATCGGCGCCCATTGCAATTGACCGTCAGTGATGTGGTCGAACAGCCGCTTCGCCAGAGTGTGATCCTTGCCCACGTCACCGATGTAATGGACGCCCACGTCCCATTCGTAGCCGTTGCGTTCGTAGGCGTGGGTAAAACCGCCGGCGGTGTAGTGTTGTTCGAACACCGCGACCTTCTTGCCGAGCCTGCTCAGGCAGGCGGCGGCGCTGAGGCCGCCGATGCCGGAACCAATGACCAGGGCATCGTAAGGGCCTTGCAGGCGGTTGGCGCGGTAGCGTCGGCCAATTCGCAGGGTGCTGGGAGTGGGCATGGCACGCTCCTTCAGGGCTGGTGTCGGGGGTTATTGTTATCGTCGGAAGGCGGGCCGCCGGGTAGCAGCAGCCGGGTGACCAGCGCCGCCAGGCCCGGGGCCTGTTGCTCGTCGGGCAGGTGACCGTCGATGGTCAGTTCGGCGAAACCGTGCACCAGGGACCAGGCGGCGGCGGCCAGAGGGCCGGCCGGCTGGCCGTTCAGGTAGTCGGCGGCGAGCGCGTCGTCAATGCTTTTCTGCAATACAGCGAAGGCGCCGAGACCAGCGGTGTCCAGGTCCGGATGGGCGCCACGCGGCAGCAGTTGGCCGCCGAACATCAGCCGATACAGGTTGGGTCGGGCCTGGGCGAAGGCGATGTAGGCCTGGCCGATGCCGGTGAGCCGTTCCAGGGCGTCGTCCCGCTGAACCGCCAGCAGTTGTTGACGCAGCTTCAGGAACCCGTGCTCGGCCAGTGCGGCAAGCAGGCTGTCGCGATTGCGGAAATGCCGGTACAGCGCCGGCGCGGTCACCCGCAGGCGGCGCGCCAGGGCACGTAAAGTGACCGCCGCCGCGCCTTCCTCGTGAAGGAGGGCCTGCGCCTGTTCCAGCGCCTGACGGTACAAGTCGCCGTGGTGATAGGTGGAGGACATGCTGATCCCGATGTCGTGTTAACGGCGTTAACATTGCGCCGATAACAAGGGAGTCGTCAAGAGGGGCTTGGAAACATATACAGGGGGTGGCTACCAGGCCGCCACGCCAGCGTGCCATTCGCCAGCAGGCTGGCTCCCACAGATAATGCTACACAACCGCTGTGGGGAGCTTGCTTGCAAGCGAATGGGCAACGGCCCGGGGGCATTCGCGGCCAAGGCCGCTTCCCACAGCAATGGACCACGAAGCCGCTTTGCGAATTGCCCGAGCGCAGTTCGCGCGTCAGGGCGCCGGATAAGGGAAGCGGGTATGAATCGCTTCGATCTCCTTTTCCAGCTCGTCATTCCAGCTCACGTTGACGCTGTCCAGGTTTTCCCGGAGCTGCTCCAGGGTGGTGGCGCCGATGATGTTGCTGGTGACGAACGGGCGGGTGGTGACGAACTGCAGCGCCAGTTGGGTGGGGCTGACCCCGTGCCGTTCCGCCAATTGGCAGTAAGCCTCGGTGGCGGCGATGGACTGGTCGTTGGTATAGCGGGAGAAGTGCTTGAACAGCGTCAGCCGGCCTTTTTCCGGCCACTGGCCGTTACGGTATTTGCCGCTGAGCAGGCCGAAGGCCAGTGGCGAGTAGGCCAGCAGGCCAACGCCTTCGCGGTGTGCCACCTCGGCCAGGCCGACCTCGAAGCTGCGGTTGAGCAGGGAATAGGGGTTCTGGATCGAAACCGGACGCTCCAGGCCGATCTTTTCCGCCTCGTGGATAAAGGTCATGGTGCCCCAGGGGGTTTCATTGGACAGCCCCCAGTGGCGGATCTTGCCAGCGTCCACCAGTGTCTTCAGGCCGGCCACGGTTTCCGCGATCGGCACCGCCTGGTTGTCCTCGCGATGCTTGTAGCCGAGACGGCCGAAATAGTTGGTGGGGCGCTCCGGCCAGTGCAGTTGATAGACGTCGATGACGTCGGTTTGCAGGCGCTTGAGACTGCCTTCCACCGCTTCTTGCAGGCTGGCCGGGCTCAGGCGCGGGCCACCACGGATATGTTTGACATAGTCACCGGGGCCGGCGGCCTTGGTGGCCAGCACCACCTTGTCGCGGTTGCCGGTGCGGGCGAACCACTCGCCGATGATGGTCTCGGTGCGGAAAGAGGTTTCCGGGCTGGCCGGAACCGCGTACATTTCCGCCGTATCGAAGAAATTGATCCCGTGGTCGAGGGCCAGGTCCATCTGCGCGAAGCCGTCCTCGGCGGTGTTCTGGTTGCCCCAGGTCATGGTGCCCAGGCACAGGCTGCTGACTTTCAACTCGGTGTGGCCGAGAAAGCGGTATTCCATGGTGGCTCCTTACGTCTGTCCGGGTCTGTCCGGGCGGCTTTTCAGGTGTCTTTTCAGGCAAGAACGAGTCAGCTGACTATACCCAACAATTTCCCGTTTTCCGTGCTTGTCTTTACTCGGGCGCTTCAGTACAATTCGTGCCCTCTTGCCCGGCGGGCTTAACGTCGGCGGGTTCTTGGAACCCGTAAGCATCTGAATTTAGGGCACAAATTTTTAGGGAAGACTCCCATGAAGACCTTCAGCGCGAAACCGGAAAGCGTAAAGCGCGACTGGTATGTGGTAGACGCCTCCGGCAAAACGCTGGGTCGGCTGGCTACAGAAATCGCCAGTCGTCTGCGCGGTAAACACAAGCCGGAATTCACTCCGCATGTGGACACCGGCGACTATATCGTGGTGATCAACGCCGAGAAAGTGGCGGTTACCGGCAAAAAAGCCAGTAACAAGATGTATTATCGTCATACCGGCTATCCGGGCGGCATCAAGGAAGCCAACTTCGAAACCCTGATCGGCAGCAAGCCGCAACTGGTTATCGAAAAGGCCGTGAAGGGCATGTTGCCGCGTACCCCGCTGGGTCGCGCCATGTTCAGCAAACTCAAAGTCTACGCCGGCGCCGAGCATCCTCATGCTGCTCAGCAGCCGCAGCAGCTGGAAATCTAAGGGGTTAGTCGATGGCAACTGCAAACGCCGATTACGGAACCGGTCGTCGTAAAACCGCCGCCGCACGCGTTTTCCTGCGCCCCGGCAGCGGTAACATCACCGTTAACGGTCGTCCGCTGGATCAGTTCTTCGGTCGTGAGACCAACCGCATGGTGGTGCGTCAGCCGCTGGAGCTGGTGAACATGACTGACCGTTTCGACGTCTACGTGACCGTGAAAGGCGGTGGCAACAACGGCCAGGCCGGTGCCATTCGTCACGGCATCACCCGTGCTCTGATGGAGTACGACGGTGAAATGCGCGGTGCTCTGCGCCGTGCCGGCTACGTCACCCGTGACGCCCGTGAGGTCGAGCGTAAGAAAGTGGGTCTGCACAAAGCGCGTAAGCGTCCGCAGTACTCCAAGCGTTAATCGGCACCGCCGAATACCGCTCACGCTTGCGAAAAGCCCGGCATTGCCGGGCTTTTTTGCGTTCAAATCAGGGGTTTACCGGCCGCCTCTCCCCGGAATAACCGGTTGTAAGATGTGGGTTTTTTCTTTACCATTTCGGCCGCCTTACTCCGCCTGAAGCGTGAGCTCTGACCTCTCGTCCCGGTCCGGGACATCTTTGCCTGATCTGGGTCATTCCTACGCTCCGACGGAGCCCGCTTTCGTTCGATTTGATCCGCCATTGTCGGCATCATTCGTCCTGCGGGATTTAAATAACAAACCGGTTCGGTGTTGCCGTTTCTCACACCTTGTCCGTCCGGATCCGGGCCCGTGCCCCTGTCCGGCGAAACATCGGTGTGTGCCATGCCCTGGTGGCGTGGTTGGCGTGGCTCGACATTCCTGGCACAGGTCCGGGTATGGATGTGAAGCCTGGCATCCACCGGAAGAGCAACGCGGCGAACGATGGAAAAGACAGATGAAAACAGGCTCCAGGGGAGAAGATCTCAATGAGCAATGACGGCGTAAATACCAGCCGCCGTACCTTTCTGATCGGCCTGACATCGGCGATCGGGGCAGCGGGTGCGGTGGGGCTGGCGGTTCCTTTCGTGAAATCCTGGCTGCCTAGTGCCAAGGCGGAAAATGCCGGCGCCCCGGTCCAGGTCGATATCAGCAAGTTGGAATTGGGTCAGCGGGTGGTACAGGAATGGCGCGGGCAGCCGGTGTGGGTGGTGAACCGCACCGAGAAGATGCTCGAAGGCCTGTCCCAGATCGAAGGTTCGCTGCGAGACCCCGGTTCCGAGGAAGATCAGCAACCGCCGTACGCCAAGAATCAGTGGCGCTCCATCAAGAAGGAATATCTGGTGCTGATCGGCACCTGCACCCACCTCGGTTGCTCCCCCCTGTATGAGCAAGAGCCCACCGTGCAACTGGATCATGGCGGCTTTTTCTGTCCCTGCCACGGTTCCATGTTCGATCTGGCGGGACGTGTTTACCAAGGCGTGCCGGCTCCCACCAACCTGGTGGTTCCGCCGCACTCTTATCTGAGCGAGTCCGTGATCATCGTCGGCTCTGAAGAAGGGGAGACTCAGGCATGAGAGTGGTGAATGGCTTGATCGATTGGGTGGATGCGCGTCTTCCCGTCGTTAACACCTACAAGAAACACATGTCGGAGTACTACGCTCCGAAGAACTTCAATTTCTGGTACTACTTTGGCGTGCTCTCCATGGTGGTACTGGTGAACCAGCTGCTCACCGGTATCTGGTTGACCATGTTCTTTTCTCCCAACGAGGGCTTCCAGTCCGTCGAGTACATCATGCGCGATGTGCAGTGGGGCTGGCTGATCCGCTATATGCACGCGGTCGGTGCTTCCGCCTTCTTCGCCGTGGTTTACATCCACATGTTCCGTGGCCTGATGTACGGCTCCTACAAGCCGCCGCGGGAACTGGTGTGGATCTTCGGCATGCTTATCTATGTGGCGCTGATGGCCGAAGGCTTCCTCGGCTATGTGCTGCCCTGGGGCAACATGTCCTATTGGGGCGCCCAGGTGATCATCTCCCTGGCCGGCGCGATCCCGTTCGACGTGATTCCTTTCATCGATGCCAACGACGCCAAGGAAATCGGCGAAGCGCTCACCACCTGGGTGCGTGGCGACTATCTGCTGTCCACCGCCACCGTCAACAAGTTCTTTGCCCTGCACGTGGTGGCAATCCCGCTGGTGCTGGTGGCTCTGGTGTTCCTGCACATCCTGGCGCTGCATGAAGTCGGCTCCAACAACCCGGATGGCGTGGAGATCAAGAAGAACAAGGACGAGAACGGCATCCCCAAAGACGGCATCCCGTTCCACCCCTACTACACCGTCAAGGACCTGCCCGGCGTCATCATCTTCATGATGGTGTTCGCGGTGGTGATCTTCTATTTCCCCACCGGCGGCGGTTACCTGATCGAGAAGCCCAACTTCGCGCCGGCGGATCCGCTGAAGACGCCGGATCACATCGCCCCGGTGTGGTACTACGGCCCGTATTACGCGATGCTGCGCGCCACCACCATTGACTGGTTCATCTCCTCCAAGGCCTGGGGGCTGATTGCCATGGGTGGTGCCATCGCCATTCTGTTCCTGCTGCCCTGGCTGGACCGCCATCCGGTCAAGTCGATCCGTTACAAGGGGCTGCTGAGCAAAATCACCCTGGCGCTGTTCGTGGTGGACTTCCTGATCCTCGGTTACCTCGGAACCCAGCCGGCCACCGGTCTGGCGAAGACCGTGGCGCAGATCGGCACGGTGTATTACTTCCTGTTCTTCATCGTGATACTGCCATTCGGCCATCGATTCGAAAAATCCAAGCCGGTACCTGAGCGCGTCACGGGGGGTCACTGATGAAGAAGCTTTTTGCCGCCATTTTGTTCAGCTGTTTGCCGGCCCTGGCACTGGCCGCCGGTGGTCATGACGCTGAGTACGAGAAAGCGCCGGTCAACCTGCAGGACAAAGTGAGCCTGCAGAACGGTGCCAAGCTGTTCGTGAACTACTGCATGGGTTGTCATAGCCTGGAATACCTGCGTTACGGCCGCATGGCCGATGACCTGGGTATCCCGGATGAGCTGGTATTGAAGTATATGAACTTCACCAGTGATAAGATTGGCGATCAGATGCGGAACGCCATGGATAAGGACGACGCCAAGCAGTGGTTCGGGACCGCGCCGCCGGATCTGACCCTGGAAGCGCGCCTGAGAGACCCGGATTGGCTGTATTCTTATCTGATCGGCTTCTATGAGGATGAATCCCGTCCGTTCGGTTACAACAACAAAGTGTTCCCGAACGTCGGTATGCCGCATGTGATGGCCGGTATGCAGGAAGCCCTGGATGAAGAGGAATTCAAGGCCGCCATGGGCGATATCACCAACTTCCTCACTTACGCGGCGGAGCCGATTGCGCCCACCCGTGAGCGGATTGGTGTTTACGTGCTCGTGTTCCTTGCTATCCTTCTTGTCCCGGCGTATTTGCTGAAAAAGGAATACTGGAAAGACGTTCACTGATCCACGAACGTCGATTCAGCCAGCAACAGGGTAACCGCGCGAGCGGCTACCCTGTTTGTGTTATTAGATAATGCTTGGAGATGACTCGACCATGGGCGTGGTGACCAAACGTTCCTCAATGACTTTCTTCTCTTCCCCGGACGATCACTACAGCCACCGGGTACGTATTGTGCTGGCGGAGAAGGGCGTAACCGTGGATATCGTGGACGTGGACAGCCGGGACAAACCGGAAGATCTGGCGGCCCTGAATCCGTATAACGAGGTCCCGACCCTGGTGGACCGTGAACTGACCCTGTATCAGTCCACGGTGATCATGGAATATCTGGACGAGCGTTTCCCGCACCCGCCGTTGCTGCCGGTATATCCGGTGGCGCGGGCGCAGAGCCGCCTGCTGGTGCACCGTATCGAGCGCGATTGGTGCGGCCATGTGGACGCCCTGGTGCTGGGGGAGGAGAAGGACGCGGCACTGAACAAGCGTCGCAAGGAGCTGCGCGAGGGAATGATCGCCACCGCGCCGATCTTCAATGAGCTGCCATTCTTCATGAGCGAGGAATTCACCCTGGTGGATTGCGTGGTGGCGCCGATTTTGTGGCGGTTGCCCATCCTGGGCGTGGATCTACCGGCCAAACAGGCCAAGCCGCTGCTGGATTACGCCGAGCGCCTGTTCGACCGTGACAGCTTCCAGGCCAGCCTGACCGAGGCTGAGCGGGAAATGCGTCTGGCGCTGTGACCCCCGGGCCCGTGCCACCGAGCACGGGCTTTTTTTGCCGCCGAAGCGCGGCCGCATTGATCGGAAAAGCCCTGCTGTTATGTCCGAAATGACTTCCAACCGGCCCTATTTGATCCGCGCCACCCATGAGTGGATATGCGATAACGGTCTTACCCCTCATCTGGCGGTGGACGCGGGCTACCCCGGCACGGAAGTGCCGCAGGAATTCGTCAAGGATGGCCAGATCGTACTGAACGTGGCTCCCCGGGCCGTGACCCAGTTCGTGGCGGGCAACGATGAGATCGTCTTCTCCGCCCGTTTCGGCGGCGTGCCCCATCACCTCAAAGTGCCGGTGGGCGCGGTGATGGCGATTTTCGCCCGGGAAAATGGCCAGGGCATGGCGTTCGAGCCCATGGAACCACCTCCGAATCCTCCCGAAGACGGTCCCGATGACAATGGTCCTGACAAAGGTCCCGACAAGGGCCCGCGTTTGCGTGTGGTGAAGTAAGCACCGCCGCCCCCCGATAACCCGTATCTGATTGTGGAGCCTGTATGCTGTTTTCGCCACGCGTGCGATTGATCCTGAGCCTGGTTGCCGCGTTCTTCCTGGTTTTCGTGGTACTGAGGGCGGCGTTCTTCTGGTTCTTCCTGTCCGGTCTGGAATTGCCGCCGGAAGAGCTCTGGCACGCTTTTGGTATCGGCGTTCGCTTTGATTTGCGTCTGGCCCTGCTGATCACTCTGCCGGTGGCTATCCTCAGCCTGCTGCCGGGGCTGCTCGGTCTGCGCCGCGGTCAACTGGCGCGGAAACTGGCGGTGGCCTGGCTGGCCGTGGCCTCCGCCGTGGCCTGTTTCGTTTATATCGCCGATTTCGCCCACTACAGCTATCTGGAAGAGCGCCTCAACAGCTCCGTGCTGCGTTTCCTGACCAACCGGGGGGATTCCCTGCGGATGGTGTGGGAGAGCTACCCGGTGGTCTGGCTGACACTGCTGCTACTGGTAGCGCTGGCGGTGGGGGCCTGGCTGGGGCGCAAGCCGGTTGCCGCTTTCGCGCGCCGTGCGGCGCCGGGGCGTGGCTGGCTGGGGGGCACCATCGCCGTGGCGTTGGGCATTTATCTGTACGCTCTGGGGATCATGGGGCAAACCGGCACGGTGCCGCTGCGTTGGAGTGACGCTTACTTCTCCAACAATCTGCAGGTGGCATCCCTGGGTTTGAACCCGGCGATCTTCTTTTACGACACCTACACCACCGGTACCCGGGAGCATGATGACGAGCTGCTGGCGCTGCGCTACCAGCGGGTGGCGGAATACCTGGGGGTGACCAATCCGGACCCCGAGACCATGACGTTCGCCCGGTCGGTGCCCGGCCAGGCGCCGCAACGGCCGCCCAATGTGGTCCTGATTCACCTGGAATCCATGGGCGCCAACCGCATGGGGCTGTTCGGCAACCCGATGGAGGCCACGCCCAACCTGGACCGCCTCGGTAATGAGGGACTGTTCTTCCCCAATTTCATGGTGCCCTCCAGTGGTACCGCCCGCACCGTGTTTGGCCTGGTGACCGGGATTCCCGACATTACCTGGGGCGGCTCCACCGCCTCCCGGGATCCGCGGATCGTCAACCAGTACACCCTGGTCAATGCCTTCGAGGGCTACGAGCGCCTTTACTTCATCGGCGGCTCCGCCGGCTGGGCCAATATCCGCGGTGTATTGAAGAACAACATCCAGGATCTGGAGTTGTGGGAAGCCGGAGACTACGATGCCCCCAACATCGATGTCTGGGGCATCTCGGACCGGGATCTGTTCAAGGCCGCCCACCAGCGCCTGGACCAGTTGGATCCGGACAAGCCGTTCGTTGCCTTCATCCAGACCGCCGGCAATCATCGGCCGTTCACCATTCCCGATGACGATTCCAACTTCGAGGTGATCAATCCGCCGGAAGATAAAGTGCGCCAGCACAGCTTCCTCGGCAATGATCAGTACAACGCGGTGCGCCTGCTGGACTACAACATCGGTTACTACCTGAATGACCTGGTGGCCGGATCCCACTACGCGGACAACACCATCTTCATTCTCTATGGCGATCACAATGATCGTTCCGGGTCATCCCGGCACATGGGGTACAGCGAATCCCTGCAACTGGACAAGCATCATGTGCCGTTGATCATCTACGGCCCCGGAGTATTGGGCGAGCACCGGGTGGTTGAACGTCCGGCAAGTCTGGTCGACGTCATGCCCACCGCCTTGGGACTCGCCGGTCTGCCTTATGAGAACCGCACCATGGGGCGGGATTTGCTCAACACCGACGGCCCGTCCTACGCCATCACCTTTGGTGGTGACCGCTCCCATCGCCCGCTGATCGGTCTGGTCGGCTCGGACTACCACCTGAGCATGTACTACGACGGAGACAACGCCCGTCTTTACGACCTGGACGATCCGCGCCTGGAGGCGGATGTCGGCGCCGATCACCCGGAAGTGTTCGAAGAGCGCAAGGAAATGCTGGAAGGGCTGTATCAGGCGGGGCGCTATATGCTCCACCATAACCGGCCTTAGCTAAGCGCCGTCGGCTGCTCCCGCAAACGGATTACGAAGCCGCTGTGGGAGACTGCCTTGGCAGCGAAAGGCCCTGAGATCGAACTTACACTGTATTCGCTGGCAAGCCAGCTTCCCACAGCCCACAAGGGGACTGCGCAGCCGCTGTGGGAGCGGCCTTGGCCGCGAATAGACGGCAAAATCCTCGTTCAGGGCACCGCCAGGTCCGCCGGAAACCGGCGAATGCGCTGGGTCAGGTACAAGCCGACAACCAGCCAGAAGCAGGTAAAGCCGATGGCGAGCGGGAAACCGCCCTCTGTTTCGATCAGCCCGCCCGCCACCGCCGGGCCGATCAGCTGCCCGCCAGCGAAGAACAGGGTGACATAACTGAACGCGATGGGAATGTAACGCGGTGCCACTTGATCGGTACTGGCGGCCTGGATCAGGGTGAAGACCCCATTGACCGCGCAGCCCATGAAGAAGAAATGGGCTATGAACAGAGGCAGGCTCTGATCGACCAGGGGCAGCGCCATGGCAACGGTCACCACCGACATGGCCAGGCTCAGAGTATTGCCGCGCCCCCAACTGTCCGACAGCGATCCCCATAACGGGCCGCTGAGGACGGAAAGCAGCCCCATCATTGCCATCAGCCACCCGGCGATGGTTTCGTCGAAGCCGGATTCCACCACATAGCTGACCATGAACAGAGCCTGGGTGATGTACACCATGCCGATGATGCCGTACACCAGCGCCATGATGATGACCCGGGGATTCCGGTAGATCAGCCATTTATCCGCCGAGGGCGGCCGCGTCGTGCCGGCGTCGTCAGCGGTGGGGGGATCACGCACCGCCAGCAGGACCAATAAGCAAACGGCGCCAGCGACGGCGGCGAAAATGCCCCAGGTCACCCGCCAGCCGTTGGTGCCGAAAAGATCGGAGAGCCAGGGCACCAGCAGCCCGATGAAGAAAATCCCCGCGCCAACGCCGGCGGTCATGCAGCCGATCATGGTTCCGCGTCGCTCCGGGTACCAGGTGGCCAGCAACGACACCGTGGGCGCGAAGGAAAACGCGGTGCCGAAGCCGAGCAGGGCCATCAGCACCACGATCAGCGGGTAGTCGGCGACGACGGCCAGCCCGGCGAAGCCCAGGGTCACCGCCGCCAGCCCGAACACCACCGCATTGCGGGCCCCCCAGCGACTGGCCGCGAGACCGCCAAGCAGTACGAACAGCAGATAACCCAAAGCGGTGACCGTGCCCAGAGCACCGGCCTGGCGATAGCTCAGTCCAAGATCGGCACGCATGGCCGGCAGCAGCAGGCCGTAGGCCAGACGGGCGAAGACGATGACCACCAGGGCCACCAGCATGGCGGACACGGCCATGACGAAAGGGTTGGGCCGATTGTCGGTTCGAGGCATTTGGGGCGTCACTCTGGTAAGGCCGGATCAGCATGGTCGGCGTGGTCAACGGAATAAGCAACCGTGCCCATCACGCGTTGCGCGCCATCAGGCCACCGTCCACCGGAATCACCGCGCCGGTGATGTAGGACGCCGCCGGCAGGCACAGGCTGGCGGTCATGTGCGCCACTTCTTCCGGGGCGCCATAACGGCGCAAGGCGGTGCGCCGTCTGGCGAAAATGGCCTTGTGCTCGTCCGCGATCCGCGCGGTCATGCCGGTGTCGATGGGGCCGGGGCAGATGCAGTTCACGGTGATCCCTTCCTTGCCCAGCTCCACCGCCAGGGCGCGGGTGAGGCCGGTGACGCCGGCCTTGGCCGCCGCATAGGCGCTGTTCTCGGCGGTGGCGCCGAGGGCTTCGGTGGAGGCGATATTGACGATGCGGGGATGCTCCGAGCGCCGCAGGTGGGGCAGGGCGGCACGCACCAGCCGCTGCTGCGCGGTCAGCAGAATCGACAGACAGGTGTGCCAGGTGACTTCGTAGTCGTCCGCTGGGGACGAGATGGCGGTGAAGCCGGAGACCCCGGCATTGTTGATGAGAATGTCCAGGCCGCCGAAGGCTTCAGCCACCTCGGCGGTAATCGCTTCGATCGCGGCGGCGTCGCTCACGTCCAGGGCCCAGCTTCGTGCCTGGAAACCGGCGTCTTGAATCGCCTTGGCCACTTGCCCGGCGCCCTCCTGATCGCGATCGGTGATGGCCACCCGTGCCCCCTCGCTGGCGAAAACCCGGGCGGTGGCCCGTCCCATGCCGCTGGCGCCACCGGTCACCAGGACCCGGGCACCGTTCAGAGAGCGGCTCAATTCGGTGAGGCTGCTCATGCTTGGACCTCTCTTGCAGGTTTCACGATGTTTGCGCTACACGCCAATTCGCTGCCAAGGCAGCTTCCCACAGCGGTTCCGCGGTTCCCTTTGTGGGAAGCGAGCTTACTCGCGAATACAGCGCTCACGGTGTGAACAGGCGCTAGGAATCGGCCGCCCATTGCTGGCGAAGGGCTTTCTTGTCCAGTTTGCCGTAGGCGGTGAGCGGCAGGCTGTCGACCAGATGGATCTGCTTGGGGACCTTGTATTTGGACAGGGCCGCTTTGCAGTGGCTCAGCAGCGCCTGAAGATCCAGCGGCGCGCTGGTATCGGGGACCACGAACGCGGTGACCGCCTCGCCCCAATCCGAATCGGGCAGGCCCACCACCGCCACCTGGCCAACACCGGGATACGGCTGGATCGCGTTCTCCACCTCCGAGGTGTACACGTTCATGCCGCCGCTGATGATCATGTCGTTCTTGCGGTCCAGCAGGTACAGATACCCGTCCGCGTCCATCCGTCCGATGTCACCGGTGTGCAGCCAGCCGTCCACCAGCGTTTCGGCGCTTTTCTCCGGCAGGCCGTGATAACCGAGCATGTTGTATGGTGTGCGGGCCGCCACTTCACCGCTTTCTCCCGCCGGCACCGTTTCGCCTTTGTCGTTGACGATGCGGACCTGACTCATGGTCGCGGCCTGGCCGCAACTGAGCAGCCGCTCCGGATGGGCCGGGTTGTGATCCTCCCGGCGCAACCGGGTGATGAAGTTGGGGGCTTCCGACTGGCCGTACAATTGCACGAACACCGGACCGAAGGTTTCCAGCCCCTGAGTCAGACGCTCCGCGGTGATCGGGGCGGCGCCGTAGAGCATGGTGCGCAACGAACTCAGATCCGGACGGGGCTCCGGATTGGCCTCCAGCCAGTCCAGCAGCCGATAAATCATGGTGGGCACCATGAAGGTGAGAGTGACCTTGTCCTCGCTGATGCGGCGAATCACGGTGGCCGGATCGAAGCCGGGCTCGATGTAATGGGTGGCGCCTTTCAGCAGCCCGGCCATCAGAATACTGCCGGCGGCATGAGGCAGAGGGGAGGTGAGCAGGAAGCGCTCGTCATCTCGCAGTGCCAGCTCCATCTGGTGGGAAAGCAGATTCAGGTAAATGTTCTTCTGGCTGTGCAGGACCCCCTTGGGTTTGCCGGTGGTGCCGCCGGTGTAGGGAATGAAGGCCAGATCATCCGGTGTTACTTTGACGTCGGTGTACTCCGGTTTGCCGGAGGCGAGGAAGTGGTCCCAAGGGATCATGCCTTCCGGGCAGTCCCTCGCTGGGCCAAGTGCGATTACCTGCTCCAGTTCCGGCAAGCGATCACGGTGACGGGAGAGCAGCTCGAAACGTTGGGCATCGACAATGGCCACCCGGGTGTTGGAGTCGGCCAGAATATAGAGCACCTCATCGTCGCTGAGCATGCTGTTCAGCGCCACCCGCGTGGCGCCGGCCTGAATCACCCCCTGGGCCGCCACCGCGAACTCCAGGCAGTTGGCCATGGCGAGCGCCACCCGGGTGCCCGGAGTGACGCCGACCTCGATGAGGGCGTTGCCGACCTGAAAGCTGCCGCGCTGCAACTCGGCATAACTGAGGTCGCGGCCCTCCATGGTCAGCGCGCGGCGGTCCGCGAAACGGGCCAGAGCACCGGTGTACAGGGATTTCAGCGTCATCAACGGGACGGTCATGGAGGCACCTGGTTGTTGTCGTTGTCGGGTGGCGGGCGGAGAGCCGGATCGGTCGGTGTATTACGTTAGCGAGGGTGGCGGCGGGTGAGCATCGTCGGAACCGACGAAGCGTCGGTCAATAATCTTGACTGAGTTTGGAAGGGGGAGGCGGTGGTGGCACCGCCCCGGATCGGTTAGTCGATGTATTCGATGATCTTGACGATCTTCTGCACGCCGCCGACTTTCTGAACTTTCTGCACGGCCATGTCGGCTTCCTGGTGGGTAAGCAGCCCCATCAGGTAAACCACGCCGTTTTCGGTGACCACCTTGGTGCGCATGCCGGGGGTATCACCGCTCAGCACCAGACGGCTTTTTACCTTGGTGGTGAGCCAGGCGTCGTTGGTGCGGGCCATGGCGGAGTTGTTGCCGGCCACGCGCAGCTCATTATGAACGTTGCGCACATGGCGCACGTCGCGGGCGATGTTTTCCGCCTGGGTTTTCAGGGATTCGCTGGCCACCTGGCCGGCCAGCAGCAAATTGCCGTTGAAACTGACCACGACAATGTGGGATTCGTCCAGATCGGCGCTGGTGCGGGCCAGATTGATCTTCACCTTGCGCTCGATGTTGCCGTCCTCGATGAACGCCCCGAAGGTGCGGGAGCCGTGATCCTGATCCACCGGTTCCTCGGACATGTTCTTGGTCATGCTGGTGCAGCCCGCGGTGAGCAGGGTGGCCAACAACACGATCAAACCCGTGACGCGCATCAGGCTCCTCCGAACAGCTGTTGGTCAATAAAGTCACACAGGGCGTGGATCACCAGCAGGTGCACTTCCTGAATACGGGCGGTGGAGTGCGCCGGCACCCGGATCTCGATGTCCTGGGGGCCGTACAGGTTCACCATCTCGCCGCCTTCCCGGCCGGTCATCGCCACCACTTTCATGTCACGGTCGTGGGCCGCCTGGATCGCCTGGATCACGTTGGCGGAATTGCCGCTGGTGGAGATCGCCAACAGCACGTCGCCGCTGTTGCCAAGCGCGCGCACCTGCTTGGAGAAGATCTCGTTGTAGCTGTAATCGTTGGCGATGGAGGTCAGGGTGGAGGAATCGGTGGTCAACGCCACCGCTGGCAGCGCCGGGCGTTCCATTTCGAAGCGGTTGAGCAGCTCGGAGGAGAAGTGCTGGGCATCGCCGGCGGAACCGCCGTTACCGCAACTGAGAATCTTGCCGCCGTTGAGCAAGCACTCCACCATCACCTGGCCGGCCATGGCGATCACCTCGGGGAGCACTTCCCCGGCTTTCGCCTTGGTTTCCAGACTTTCGGCGAACAGTTGCCTGATGCGATCCACACTCATCTTTCTTCTCCGTAAAAAGCGTTTTGCACCCATTGGTAACGGACCTCTCCGTCACCATCCGGTTCCAGCCCGAGCACGTCGAAACGGCAGGGATGGGAGCCCCAGCGGGCATTATGAGCCAGAAAATGACGGGCGGCGACGTGCAGCCGCCGTTGTTTGGCGCGGGTCACCGAGGCCAGCGCGCCACCGTAGTCGCGGCGGCTGCGCCAGCGTACCTCAATGAAGACCAAAGTGTCGTGGTCGGTCATGATCAGATCCACTTCGCCCTGGCGGCAACGGTAGTTCCGCGCTACCGGGCGCAGACCCCGCGCCCGCAACCAGCGCAGGGCCTGCCACTCCGCCCGTTGACCGCGCCTGGCGCCAAGCACCGGATCAGGGCGTCAGCAGTGGGCTGGGCAGGCCCCCTTTGAACGTGGCCCACTGCAGTTCGCGCACCACGCGCTGGCCGTCCAGATGCAGCACGCCGGTGGCGCCGGACAGGGTGCTGCCTGGCGCGCTGTTCAGCATGGGCAGCCGGGCTTGCAGACGGAAGGCGTCCACGCCCATGGCGAACAGGCGGGTGTAGCGGCCGTGGCCATCCGGCCAGTTCGCCGTGGCCATCTCCTCGAGACGCTGGTCCGGATTCAACACCCAGGGCATGTCCACGAACTGGACCCGGTCCAGATCCTGGTCGCGGCGCGGGTCGGGGATACCGCCGTAAATATAGGAGGTACTGTGCACCGGAAGATAGCGGGCGTAGTGGTAGTTCAGGGCCGGTTTGACCTGACGCCCCTGGTCGGCGTTGGCGACCAGGAACACAAACGCCATGTCCTCCGGGCCACGGGGACGGAATTCCTTGCCGCCGCTGGAACCGAGATTGCCGCGGGCCTCGCCGAGAAACGCTTTCACCGAGCCGCCGATGTCGTCATCGGCGTAGGTGCGGCTGACCACGATGGAGCCACCTTGTGACTGCCAGGCATCAGTGAACGCTTCGGCGACGCGGTAGCCCCACTCCGAGTTGGGGTAGAGCACGCCCGCTCTCACCGCGCCGGCGGCGTAACCGTCGCGGGCCACCTGGCGCGCTTCGTCTTCCGGCGCCAGGCCGAACTGATACAGGCCGCTGCCGCCATCGTCCAGGTAGTTCAGCGCCAGAGTGGGAACCGGCGGAGTGCCGAGCGCATCGATGGCGGCCACCTGGTCCTTGGCCAGCGGACCGATCACGAATTGCGCGCCGTCCATCACCGCCTGCTGATAGACCTGGGCGGCATTGGCGTCGGCGGTATCGTAGAAACGTAGCTCGGGGGTGTAGTCGCCATTGTCCCGGGCCAGGTAATAGCCGGCCATGAGGCCATCATGGAGCGCGTTGCCGGCATAGGAGAGAGGGCCGCTTTCCGGCAGCAGAACCGCGACCCGGGCCGGCCGTTCCTGCGCGGCGCTGCGCATGGCGTTGAGCGTCTCGGGCAACCGCGCCTGGGCCGGGTGCCGTGGCCAGCGTTGCTGCCAGTCATTCATTCGCGCCACCTGATCGTCGAGACCGGCCTGGGCGTCGCGGTAGATGTCCGCCAGTTCCAGCCAGCCGAGCAGATCACCGCTGGCGCCTTCGGCTTCCTGCTGCAATTGATTGCGTGGTACACGCAGCAGCGCCTGCCAGGTCATGTCCTGGTTGTAGGCGCGGTCGGAACGCCCCAGACGCGGCTGGATTTCCACTCGCTCCTTGAGGCTTTCCATCAGATTGTCGTTGAGAGCGAGGGCGTCCGCGTGCAGCAAAGCAAGACGTGCCTGCTGATCCGCGGGCATGGAACGGATATCCCCCTGGTAGCTGTCGAGCAGATCCAGCGCCTGTTGTGGTTGGCGCTGGCCGAGCAGGGCCTGGGCGCTCAACTGCAACCAGCGGAAACGCTGATCCATGCTCTGGGCGCCGCCGCGCACCAGGTCCAGCACGTCGCTGGCCTCCTGGGCCCGGTCGTTGACCAGATAATAGCTGGCCCAGGAAAGGGCGGTGTCGGTCCGCGCCGGATCCGCCAGATCACCAAGGCGCTGCCTGGCGGTCTCGGTGCTGGAGGGGGCTTCACGGGCGGGAGCCGTGTCCATGGCGGGGGTGCCGCTGCGTTGATATGCCCCTGGTGTCTGGGCGCAGCCGGTGATGGTGAGAATCACCAGCAACGCGGCCCATCTGATCGGTCTCAATTCCATGACGATGGGATAACCCTTTGCTACTGCGGGAATGGAGCCGGTATTGTAGGCACTTTCCGACTCGCGAATAACCCCTG
Organism: Alcanivorax sp. 24; assembly: GCF_004360225.1. Classification (GTDB taxonomy): domain Bacteria; phylum Pseudomonadota; class Gammaproteobacteria; order Pseudomonadales; family Alcanivoracaceae; genus Alloalcanivorax; species Alloalcanivorax xiamenensis. The sequence goes on along the minus strand of NZ_SNUA01000005.1, from coordinate 263,160 downwards.
GCGGCGCTGCGCGCCCCCTCTCTTGCCCTATCAGTGAGACAGAGCACGTAAAATGACCCGACCCTCCGACGCCGCCGACGCGGGCTGCCTCTACGTAGTCAGCACACCGATCGGTAATCTGGACGATATTTCCCGGCGCGCCATCCAGGTGTTACAGGAAGTGGATTGGGTGGCCGCCGAGGACACCCGGCATAGCCAGGGGCTGATGCAGCAATTGGGAATCTCCGCTCGCCTGATCAGCTGCCACGACCACAATGAACAGCAGCGCACTCCGGATCTGGTGGCGCGGCTGGCCGATGGTGAAAACGGAGCATTGATCAGCGATGCCGGCACGCCGCTGGTCAGTGATCCGGGCTACCGTCTGGTGCGGGCTTGCCAGGATGCGGGGGTGATGGTGGTGCCGATTCCCGGAGCTTCGGCGTTGCTGGCGGCGCTGGCGGTGGCCGGCCAGCCCAGCGATCGCTTTTTGTTTGAAGGTTTTCCACCGGCCAAGGGCGCCGCCCGGGAACGGGTTTTGGAACGGCTGGCCGCCGCGGACCTGACGACCATCATCTATGAAGCGCCTCATCGGGTGCTGTCCCTGCTTGAGGCGCTGGCGCCAAAAGTGGCGCCGGAGCGGGAACTGACCCTGTGCCGGGAGCTGACCAAACGCTTCGAAACGGTACGCCGGGGACCGGTCGCGGAGGTGCTGGAATGGGTGCGTGCCGACAAGGACCAGCAGCGCGGGGAACTGGTGCTGGTGCTGGGTCCGGCGCTGCAAAGTGACCTGCTCAGCGAACAGGACCGGGCCCTGGCCCGGGCACTTCTGGAAGAATTGCCACTGTCCCGCGCCGCCCGCGTGCTGGCCGCCCATACCGGGCTCAAGCGGCAGGCGCTGTACAGTTACTTGGAGACAATTGACAGTTGATAGTGGGCAGTTGACAGCGGAAAGGAGATGCGAAGATGCAAAATTCATTTGCGTATCAACAAAGTCGATTCATGCCTTTTCTGTGGGAAGCTTGCTTGCAAGCGAATGTCGCCAAGCGCCTGAGCGAACCCTATTCGCTTGCAAGCAAGCTTCCCACAGCGGCTAAAGATCTCCTGTTTTTTTTGTTTTCCGCTGTCAACTGTCCACTATCAACTGTCAACTGAATCCATTATGCTGCGCCCGGGTCGGTCAGGCAGCCGCTGGCGGGAAACCGCTGGAGGAAAGTCCGGGCTCCACAGGGCAGGGTGCCAGGTAACGCCTGGGGGTCACACTGGTGACGGTGTGGCTACGGCCAGTGCCGCAGAAAAGATACCGCCTGTTCCTTCGGGGACGGGTAAGGGTGAAAAGGTGCGGTAAGAGCGCACCGCGCCGCTGGTAACAGCGGTGGCAGGGTAAACCCCACCCGGAGCAAGACCAAATAGGGATCCGATGGCGTGGCCCGCGCTGGATCCGGGTAGGTCGCTAGAGGTCCTCGGTGACGGGGATCCCAGATGAATGGCTGCCCACGACAGAACCCGGCTTATCGACCGGCCCACCTTATTCTTTGGCTTATCGCGGAATAGCGGGAAGTCTTCCTTTCCCTTTTCTGGCGACACTCCTCAATCTCTGGAATGCCCAGCTTCGAATCAACGGCAGTGAAAAGAAAAAAGAGTCCTTCGGTTGACTGTGACCGAGGGTCTTGCGGGTTCTCCGAGGTGTCCATGACTGTGTGAGGCAGGACGCTGGAACGGACCGCTAACGTGCAACACGCTGGCACGCCAACACGCTTTGAAACCACTCGGGCATCCCGGGGTGGAGCGTTCCATGGCTTAAGACCATTGAACTCCCCCTTCGGGGCGCCCTGTGGGGCGTCCAAATGGTGCTTTAAGCACCGTTGTGTGGCCCGGGATCTCCTCTACAAGGCGCATGGCTTCGTGGAAGGAGATGCCGGATCAAGTCCGGCATGACGGGGTTGCTTTGAATTGGTGTCCCCAAGGCCGGTAAGCGGGCCTTGGGTTTGGCGTGCCGGCGTGTTGCGTGTCAGCGTGCCAGCGGATGGTGGGACACTAATGGTTCCCGGCGTTTTTTATGACCACTAGTCAGACCCTGTCCTGGGCGGGTCTTGATGTGGGTCAAGAATGTCTCGCCGCCATCTATGCAAAATACTTGACTTGCATCAAGGGGGCGCGATGACGCGGGCGGATATTCTGTTCCAGCAGGGGGATCACGTGGTGGCCAGATTTCATGATCTGGTCCAGGGTGAAGGCGTGCAGGCCAATCAGTTCGCCATTCGCCACGGCGAGCAGGGCGCGCTGATTGATCCCGGCGGCGATCTTACCTATACCCCTCTGACCATCGAATTGAGCCGCCATCTCAACCTGCGTGACCTCACCTATATTCTGGCGTCCCACCAGGACCCGGATATCATCGCCTCGCTGCCGCGCTGGATGTTGCATTCGCACTGCAAGGTAGCGGTGTCCCGGTTATGGTCGCGGTTTCTGCCCCACCTGGCGTCCACCTTTGTTACCTCGCGGGTGGGGGAGCAGTGGCAGGAGCGGATTCTGGCGCTGCCGGATAAGGGGGCGGTGTTGCCGTTCGCGGATTCGGAGCTGTGGGCCTTGCCCGCCCACTTCCTGCATTCGGTGGGCAATTTCAGCTTTTACGATCCGGTCAGCCGCATCCTGTTTTCCGGGGACATCGGCGCCTCCCTGGGCGGAGAGGAAGGCGAGGTGCGCCGTTTCGAGGACCACATTCCCGCCATGGCCGGCTTTCACCGTCGCTATATGGCTGGCAATCGTGCTTGCCGCTACTGGGTGCGCATGGTGCGGGAGCTGAATCCGGCAATGATCGTGCCGCAGCACGGAGGCTATTTTGCCTCTCCGGTCATCATTGGGCGCTTTCTGGATTGGCTGGAACGGTTGGAATGTGGCCCTGATTTGATGGGGATGGAGCATTACCGGCTTCCCGAGAGAGTTGGCGCTCACCCAAATAGAACTAAATAGAATTTAATTTATTTTTTATATTTTAAAACGATCTAACACTTAAAGTGCTTTCTCAGCTCCACGGCGCAGCTGTCTGATTAGTTTCAGAACCAATTTCCCCTCCTTTATTCCCCTTTCAGTGTGACACAGCTAACAAACTGATTTTCAAGGAATTTCTTTTACATTCACCAATGTCGTGAAACTTGACTTGAGAAAAGCGCTGGCCATAGAGTGTCGCAATGTGGTGAAAAGTGGGATGAAGTGGGAAAAAGGCTTCATCCGGTGTGGCGAAGTGGGACGGATGACCGCTCCCGATGCTTCGACATAGAAAGGGCCGACATCAAAGGGGAAGGCCAGTGTTCAATGGGCGTACCGCGCTCAATCTGGATGCAAAAGGTCGGCTGACCGTGCCGACGCGCTACCGTGAGCCGCTGAACAGCGCTTGCGGTGGACGCGTTGTGCTTACTCAGCACCCCTATGACGCCTGTCTGGTGATGTATCCGTTTCCCGAGTGGCGCGAGATCGCCCGCCAGGTGGCCGCGCAGAGTGATGCCCATGCCCAGGTCCGCGCATTGAAACGCCGGTTCCTTGGTCAGGCGGTGGAAATGGACATGGACGGCAACGGCCGTCTGCTGGTGCCGCCGGAGCTGCGGGACGTGGTCGGGCTGGAGAAGCGCGCCATGTTGGTGGGTCTGCTGCACCGCTTTGAAATCTGGGCCGAGGACACCTGGAACGAACTCGAACAGCAGAACCTGGACCAGGAAGCCATGCCCGAGAGCGTGCAGGCTCTGTCGTTCTGACGCCGAGAGGTCATGGCATGAACAACGGGAAGCAGTACGCACACCAGCCGGTGATGCTGGAGGAGGTACTGGGAATGTGGTTCACGCGGGACGACGGCTTCTATGTGGACGGCACTTTTGGCCGCGGTGGTCACAGCCGCGCGCTGTTGTCGCTGTTGTCCCCCGCCGGGCGTCTGACCGGCGTGGACCGTGACCCGCAAGCGGTGGCCACCGGTGAGCAACTGGCGGCGGAAGATTCCCGGTTCCGTATCCATGCCGGCCGTTTTGACTGTCTGCCGGAACTGGTGAGGCAGGCCGGGCGGCCGATTGACGGTCTGTTGCTGGACCTGGGCGTGTCCTCGCCGCAGTTGGACGACGCCAGTCGCGGGTTCAGTTTTCTGCGCGATGGTCCTCTGGACATGCGCATGGATCCGGGCAGTGGTGAAAGCGTGGCCGACTGGCTGGCCCGCGCCGAGGAAAAGGACATCGCCGATGTGTTGTATCGCTTCGGCGAGGAGCGCAAGTCACGGCGTATTGCCCGCGCCATCGTCGCGCGCCGCCAGGAGGCGCCGTTGCGGACCACCCGGCAACTGGCCGATCTGATCGAGTCGGTGCTGGGCAAGGGCGATCCGGGCAAGCACCCGGCGACGCGCAGCTTCCAGGCCCTGCGCATCCACATCAACAGGGAGTTGGAGGCGCTGGAAGCGACTCTGGCACAAACGCTCGAGACGCTCGCCATCGGCGGGCGTCTCGCCGTTATCAGCTTCCATTCTTTGGAAGACCGGCTGGTGAAGCTGTTTATTCGCGACCAGTCCGGCATGGCGCCCCGGGGGCGGGGTGGATTGCCGCTGGGTGAGGAAACGCCACAGCGGCTGCGACCGCTGGGTAAAGCCCGGCGTGCCAACGAGGAAGAAGTGCGGTACAACCCGCGCGCCCGCAGCGCGGTGCTGCGCGTGGCGGAGCGGGTGGCCTGATGGCCCGCTGGCTGCATTGGCTGTTGCTGATCCTGGTAGTGGGGTCGGCACTGGCCGTCAGTTATACGGTGCACGAGGCGCGTCGCCTGACCGATGAGAGTCAGCGGCTGCAGCGGCGCCAGGCGCAACTGGAGACCCAATGGGGGCAGTTGCTTTTGGAACACAGTACCTGGGGCAGTTATGCCCGGGTGGAGAGCCTGGCCAGAGAAAAGCTGGGCATGAAAGTCCCGACCACCGATGAGCGAGTGTTGACACGGCCATGAGCGCCACCAAACGTAAAGCGACACGCAAACCGGTCGCCAGCAAGCGCTGGACCGGCAGACGCTGGCACCTGGTGCTGGCGTTCTGGTTGGTGTGTGCCGGCGTGCTGGTGGTGCGGGCGGTGGATCTGCAGGTGGTCGAGCACGACTTTCTGGCGCACCAGGGGGATATCCGTAATCTGCGGGTGGAGCCCCTGGCCGCCAATCGGGGTGTGATTCGTGATCGCAACGGCCGGCCGTTGGCGGTCAGCACCCCGGTGGTGACCCTGTGGGCGAATCCCCAGGAAGCAATGGAGAATCAGCAGCAGTGGTCCAAGCTGAGCGGCAACTCGATCATTGACCGGGCGCATTTCGCCCGGCGCGTGAAAGCACACTCCGGCCGCGAATTCATCTATCTGGCCCGGGGGCTGGCACCGGAACAGGCGGAATCGGTGCTGTCGCTGGGTGTACCGGGTATCTATTCGCTGACTGAATACCGCCGTTACTACCCGGCCGGTGAAGTAACCAGCCATGTGGTTGGTTTCACCAATATCGATGAGCAGGGCCAGGAAGGCGTGGAACTGGCCTTCGACAAGCAGCTCACCGGCGCCCCGGGTCGCAAGAAAGTGGTGAGGGATCTGCTCGGGCGGGTTATTCAGGACATCGAGCTGATCGAACCGGCGCGTCCGGGCAAGGACGTCACGCTGAGCCTGGATTTGCGGTTGCAGTATCTGGCCTACAAGGAACTGATGTCCGCGGTGCATCGCTTTGGCGCCACTGGCGGTTCGGTGGTGGTGCTGGATGTGAAGAGTGGCGAGGTGCTGGCCATGGTCAACCAACCGGGCTACAACCCCAATAACCGCAAGGGCATCAATACTTCCAGCCTGCGCAACCGGGCCGTTACCGACCTGTTCGAGCCCGGCTCCACGGTGAAACCGTTCACCGTGGCCGCGGCCCTGGAACAGGGCATGGTGACCCCCGCCACCGCCATCAACACCCACCCGGGCTATCTGCGCGTGGGGCCGAAAACCATTCGCGATCACCGTGATTATGGCGTCATCGATGTGACCACGGTGCTGACCAAGAGCTCCAACGTCGGCACCAGCAAACTGGCGCTTTCCATGGACCAGCAGGTGCTGCCGGCCATGCTCGAGCGGTTCGGGTTCGGCCAGCCCACCGGTGTACGCTTCCCCGGCGAGAGCGGCGGGGTGCTGCCGATCCGCGCCAAGTGGCGCGATGTGGAGCGGGCGGCGTTGTCTTATGGCTATGGTGTCAGCGTGACCGCCCTGCAGCTGGCGCAGGCCTACGCCATCCTGGGCAATCAGGGGCGCCGCGTGCCGCTGTCCATGATCAAGGTGGATGAGGTGCCCCAGGGCGAGCGGGTGATTGGCGCGGACACCGCCCATGCCATCGTCGATATGCTGGAAACCGTGGTGGGTCAACTGGGTACCGCCCGGCGGGCCCGTATCCCCGGTTACCAGGTGGCCGGCAAAACCGGCACGGTGCACAAGCTGACCGCCACCGGCTACGCCGAACACCGCTATCAGGGCATTTTCGCCGGTCTGGCGCCGGCCACCGATCCGCGCATCGCCGCCGTGGTGGTGATCGATGATCCGGACCAAAGCGCCTACTACGGCGGTCTGGTGGCGGCGCCGGTGTTCTCCACCATCGTCGGTGGCGCTCTGCGCGCCATGCACGTGCCGCCGGACAAACCGGAAGGCGTGATCGCCGGCGAGCCGGACGGGGAGGGGCGCACATGATCACCCTGGGCGACTTGCTGAACGATCTGGCATTGCCGGCCGACCTGGCCGGCTTGCCGGTTATGGCGCTGCGGCTGGACAGCCGGGCGGTCCGTCCTGGCGACGTGTTCCTGGCGGTGCCCGGATTCCGTACCGATGGCCGCAGTTACATCGGCGCCGCCGTCGAAGCCGGGGCCGTGGCCATCCTGGAGGAAGGCGATGACTTTACCGTTGACCAGAGCGGCGCGGTGCCACGCATCGGAATTCCCGGGCTTGGCCGTGAGGTCGGCGCCCTGGCAGCCCGTTTTTACGGCTGTCCCGCCAATCAACTGAACATCGTCGGAGTGACCGGCACCAATGGCAAAACCAGTATTACCTGGTTCCTGCGCGACGCTCTGGATGCCGTCGGCCATCGCTGTGGTCTGATCGGCACCTTGGGCGTGGGGCTCAAAGGGAGCGAGGAGGATACCGGCCACACCACGCCGGATCCGATCACCCTGCAATCGGCGCTGCACGGTTTGCGGGAAAAAGGCGCGGATTACGTTGCCATGGAGGTGTCCTCCCACGCTCTGGACCAGGGGCGTCTGGGGGATACCCGGGTGCCCTGCGCGGTGTTCAGCAATCTCAGCCGCGATCACCTGGATTACCACGGCAGCATGGACGCCTATCTGAACGCCAAGCGCTCTTTGTTCACCCGTCCGGGTCTGTCCATGGCGGTGATCAATAGCGATGACGACGCGGCCTCCACGCTGGTGGCCAGCCTTGATGACGGCGTGCGTTGCGTGACATTCGGATCCACCGACGGCGCCACCGTTCGTTGTCTGGAACACCGCGCCCTGCCGGAAGGCATGGAACTGGTCTTGAGCGTGGGCGGCGAGTCGCTGTCCCTGCGCCTGCCGCTTTATGGCGACTTTAATTTAAGCAATGTAATGGCGGTGGCCGGGGTATTGCACGGATTGGGCTGGAACAACGACGTGTTGAGTCAGGGACTGGGTGCGCTGACGCCGGTCCCGGGACGGATGGAGTCGCTGTGCCAGCCGGGGCAGCCGGTGGTGGTGGTGGATTATGCCCACACGCCGGACGGCCTGGAGAAGGCCCTGAGCGGCGTTCGCGGCCACTTCCCCGGCCGCCTGTGGTGCGTGGTGGGTTGCGGCGGTGACCGTGACACTGGTAAGCGCCCGCTGATGGGCGCGGTGGCGGAAAAACTGGCCGACCGCGTGGTGCTCACCAGTGACAACCCGCGCAACGAGGCGCCGGAAGGCATCATCGAGCAGATCCGCGCTGGCATGAACCAACCGCAAGGCGCGTTATGTCTGAGCGACCGGCCGGAAGCCGTGGCCAGGGCCATTGCCGAAGCCGAGGCCGGGGATGTGGTGCTGATCGCGGGCAAAGGCCATGAGCGTTATCAGGAAGTGGCCGGACATCGTTATCCCATGGACGACCGGGCCCTGGCCCGGGCGGCGCTGGCGCGCCGGGGAGGACAGGCATGATGCGTCTGTCGCGGATCAGTGAATGGACCGGTGGCGTGTTGCGCGGCGCCGACCGGAATATCAGCGCGGTATCCACCGATACCCGGCAATTGTCCGACGGCGCTTTGTTCGTGGCGCTGCGTGGCGAGCGTTTCGACGGCCACGCCTTCCTGGAGCAGGCCCGCGATGCCGGCGCCGTGGCCGCGCTGGTGGAGGCGGATCAGGACGTTTTCGAGTCCCAGGTGACGGTGGCGGATTCGCGCCGTGGTCTGGGCCTGCTGGCCGCGGGTTACGCCGCCGGATTCCCGGTTCCCCGGGTGGCGGTGACCGGCAACGCCGGCAAGACCACGGTGAAGGAAATGATCGCCGCGCTGCTGGGTGAAGGGACCCTGGCGACCCGGGGCAATCTCAACAACGACATCGGTGTGCCGTTGACGTTGTTGAGGTTCGATGACCGGGTGCGCCAGGCGGTCATTGAACTGGGCGCCAATGCGCCGGGCGAAATTGCCTGGACCAGCTCGTTGGTACGGCCCCGGGTGGTATTGATCACCAATGTGACCGGCGCCCATCTGGAGGGCTTCGGCACCATGGAGGGCATCGCCCGCGCCAAGGCGGAAATCTTCTCCGGCTGCGCGGCGGGCGCCGCCGCGGTGATCAACAACGACGATGGCTTCGCCGACTTCTTCGCCGGGGAGGCCATCAATCAAGGCTTGAACGTGATTCGTGTCGGCGGCGCGGACGGCGCGTTGCGTGCCGAGGGCGTGGTCCTGGACGACAGCGAAGTCCGTTTCCGGCTGATGCCTCAGGGGTTGCCGGTGCGGGTGCCGCTGGCCGGCGTCCATCAGATCCAGAACGCCTTGCTTGCCCTGGGCGCGGTCAGTGCCCTGGGGATTGAGTTGGCTGATGTGATCGACCGCTGGCAGTCGCTGAGTCCGGTGCCGGGGCGGATGAACCTGAAGAAGCTGGGTGGCGGGCTGTTGGTGGACGACACCTACAACGCCAACCCCGGGTCGGTGCGGGCGGCGATGCGCTGGCTGGCCGACCGGCCGGCGCCGCGAACCCTGGTGCTGGGGGCTTTGGGGGAATTGGGGCCCGGCGCCGACGAGATCATGCGTGCCCTGGGCGAGGAAGCGGCCCGGGACCTGGATCTTTTGATCGTTATGCCGGGAGCGGAAGCCGCCGCGGCGGGCTTCGGCGAAGGCGCTGTTCCGGCGGCGGACCATGAAGACGCCGCCGCGCGCGCCGGCGCCGCTCTTGATGCCGGCGGCACGGTATTGGTGAAAGGCTCACGCACTGCCCGCATGGAGCTTGTGGTGCACCGGCTTGAAGAACTCAAGGGGGGACACTAAATGCTGCTTTGGCTGGCGGAGAATCTATCGAGCCTGTACAGCGGATTCCTGGTTTTCCAGTACATCACCCTGCGCGCCATCATGGCGGTGCTCACCGCGCTGTTCCTGGCGTTCTGGATTGGGCCGGTGATGATTCGCAAACTGCAGGAAAAACAGGTCGGTCAGGCGATCCGGGACGATGGCCCGAAGAGCCATCTGAGCAAGGCTGGCACGCCGACCATGGGCGGCGGCCTGATTCTGGTTTCCATCGCCGTGGCGACGTTGCTGTGGGCGGACCTGTCCAATCGCTACGTCTGGGTGACCCTGGGCGTGCTGGTGGTGTTCGGTGCCGTCGGCTGGGTGGACGATTGGCGCAAGGTGATTGAAAAGAACCCGCGCGGCCTGCCGGCGCGCTGGAAGTACTTTTGGCAATCGGTGGGGGCACTGGGCGCGGCACTGGTGCTGTTCTTCACCGCGCAGAGCCCGGCGGAAACGCAACTGATCGTGCCGTTCTTCAAGAACGTGGCCATCAACCTGAGCTGGTTCTACGTGGTGCTGACTTACTTCGTCATCAACGGCACCTCCAACGCGGTGAACCTGACCGACGGCCTGGACGGGCTGGCGATCATGCCCACCGTGCTGGTGGCGGCGGCGCTGGGCATTTTCGCCTACGCCAGCGGCCACGCCGAGTTCGCAACCTATCTGCAGATCCCCTATATCGCCGGGGCCGGCGAACTGGTGGTGATCGTCGCTGGTCTGTGTGGCGCGGGACTGGGCTTTCTCTGGTTCAACGCCTATCCGGCCCAGGTATTCATGGGCGATGTGGGGGCGCTGGCTCTGGGCGCGGTGCTCGGCGTGATGGCGGTGATCGTCCGCCAGGAAATCGTGCTGTTCATCATGGGTGGCGTGTTCGTGATGGAGACCGTGTCGGTGATGCTGCAGGTGGCGTCGTTCAAGCTCACCGGCCGGCGCATTTTCCGTATGGCACCGATTCACCACCACTTTGAACTGAAGGGATGGCCGGAGCCGAAAATCATCGTCCGGTTCTGGATTATTACCGTAATGCTCGTACTGGTGGGTCTGGCGACCCTGAAACTGAGGTAAGGATGACGAAGGACGCGTTTGATCTGGTCATTGGCCTGGGTGTTTCCGGCCGCTCCGTGCTCCGCTATTTGCAGGGGCAGGGTATGGCCGTGCGCGCTCTCGACACCCGCCCGGCTCCGGCGGGCCTGGATGACCTGCACGCGGAATTTCCCAAGCTGAAGGTGCATACCGGCGGTTTCAAGAAAGGCTGGATGGAACGTGCCCGCCGTCTGATCGTCAGCCCTGGCGTGGCGATTTCCACCCCGGCCATTGCCGCGCGGATCGCGGAAGGCAAGGAAGTGATCGGCGACATCGAACTGTTCGCCCGTGCCGCCAGCCGCCCGCTGGTGGCGATCACCGGTTCCAATGCCAAGAGCACCGTCACCACGCTGCTCGGGGAAGTGGCCGAGGCCTGCGGCCGTCAGCCGGGAGTGGGTGGCAACCTGGGCATCCCGGCATTGGATCTGTTGGCCAGCGATGCTGGTCTGTACGTGCTGGAGCTGTCCAGCTTCCAACTGGAGACCACCTACAGTCTGAACGCCCAGGTGGCCACCATCCTCAATGTGTCCCAGGACCATCTGGATCGTTATAACCGCTTCAGTGACTACCTGGCCGCCAAGCAGCGCATTTACGACGGTTGTCAGGTGGCGGTATGGAATCGCGATGATGTGGCCACCCGTCCTCAGGTGCCGGTGCCGAGGGAAGTGACCTTTGGCAGTCACCCGCAAGCGGATTATCGGCTCGACAGCGATCGCAACGCGCTGCTTTACAAGGGCGAGATCCTGTTGACGCTGGACCAGCTGACGCTTACCGGCCATCACAACGCCATGAATGTGTTGGCGGTGCTGGCCATGGCCGACGCTTTGGGATTGGAACGGGAAACCGCACTGGCCACGGTCTGTGCCTTCCAGGGCCTGCCTCATCGCTGCCAGAAGGTGGCGGAAGCCGGTGATGTGCGCTGGTTCAATGATTCCAAGGCCACCAATGTGGGCGCCACGCTGGCGGCATTGACCGGTATTGGCGAAGCCATCAACGGCAAGGTGATTCTGATCGCCGGCGGGCAGGGCAAGGGGCAGGATTTCTCTCCGCTGGCGGAGCCGGCCCGGCAATACCTGCGCGCGGCGCTGCTGCTCGGTGAAGACGCGGACAAGGTGGCGGACGGTCTGATCGGCGTGCCTCGTGAACGGATCGAGACCATGGCCGAGGCGGTGACACGGGCGCGGCAACTGGCCCAGCCCGGTGACGCCGTGCTGCTGTCGCCGGCCTGCGCCTCCTTCGACATGTACAGCGGCTACACCGAACGCGGCGATGATTTCGCCTGTCATGCCCGGGAGGTGAGCCATGGCTAGTGTGCTGATGCGCCCGCGGGCCGGGCAGCTCGATCAGGTTTTGATGTGGTCGGCGATCGGTCTGACGCTGGTGGGGCTGGTGATGGTGACGTCCGCCTCGCTGCAGATCGCCGAAACCCGGCTGGATAACCCGTTCTATTACGGCATCCGCCATGGCACCTATCTGTTGATCAGCCTGGGCATCGGCGCCGCCGTGTACTGCTGCGTGCCGCTGGCACTGCTGGAGCGGCTGCGCTTCGCCATGCTGCCGGTGGCGGTGGTGGCGCTGGTTCTGGTGTTCGTCCCTGGTCTGGGCCGTGAAGTGAACGGCTCCACGCGCTGGATCGCGCTGCCGGGTATGACGATTCAGGCCTCCGAGATCGTCAAGCTGTGTTTCGTGCTTTATCTGGCCGGCTATGTGGCACAGCGCAAGGCGGAACTGGAAACCCAGTGGAAGGCCTTTTTCGCGCCGCTGGGGGTGCTGGGATTGCTGACCTTCATGTTGTTGCTGGAGCCGGATTTCGGCGCCGTGGTGGTCCTGGGTATCACCACCATGGGCATGTTGTTTCTGGCCGGCGTGCCGACCCTGCGGTTCCTGTTGATCGGACTGGTGGCGGTGGGCCTGGCGGCATTGGTGGCCGTGGCGGAACCCTATCGGGTGGCGCGGCTGATGAGTTTTCTTGATCCCTGGGCGGATCAATACGGGTCCGGATACCAGCTGACGCAGAGCCTGATCGCTTTTGGCCGCGGCAACTGGTTCGGGGTTGGCTTGGGCAACAGCGTGCAGAAGCTGTTTTACCTGCCGGAAGCGCACACCGATTTCGTTTTCGCGGTGTTGGCCGAGGAGTGGGGGCTGTTCGGTACCCTGCTGTTGATTTTCGGCTTCGGCCTGCTTGGCTGGCGCGTATTCCGTATCGGCCACACTCTGGAACAGCGGGGCTTCCTCTACCACGCCTATGTGGTTTACGGCATCGCCTTCGTGTTCTGCGCCCAGGCGTTCATCAATCTGGGAGTGAATATGGGTGTCCTGCCCACCAAGGGGCTGACTTTGCCTTTTGTCAGTTATGGCGGTTCCTCGCTGGTGATTTCCGCGGTGATGGTGGCGCTGGTATTGCGCGCCAGCGCGGAGCAGCAGGAACTGCAAGCGCGGGGGAGGGCGAAGCGATGAGCGGGACCATCCTGATCATGGCCGGCGGTACCGGTGGCCACGTTTTCCCCGCCCTGGCCGTGGCAGAGCAACTGCAGGCCGCTGGCTATCGCATCCTCTGGCTGGGCGCCGAGGATGGCATGGAAACACGTCTGGTGCCGCGCCACGGTTTCCCGGTGGCGACCCTGGGCGTGGGCCGGCTGCGCGGTGGTGGCCTCAAACGCAAGTTGATTGGTCCGCTGCAACTGATCCGCGCGGTGTGGCAGGCCCGGTCCGTTATTCGCCGTGAGCGGCCGCTGCTGGTGGTGGGGTTCGGTGGTTTCGTCAGTGCGCCTGGCGGCATCGCCGCCCGGCTGTGTGGCGTGCCTCTGGTGATCCACGAGCAAAACGCGGTGCCGGGGATGACCAACCGGTTGCTGGCCCGGTTCAGCGATCAGGTATTGGAAGGTTTCGAGGGTGCCATGCCCGGTGCCATCTGGGTGGGTAATCCGGTACGCGAGGACATCACCGGGCTGAACGATCCGGCCCAGCGCTATGCCAGCCGGCGCGGTCCCCTGCGGGTGCTGGTGCTGGGGGGCAGCCAGGGCGCTCTGGCCCTTAACCAGGATTTGCCGGAGCTGTTGCTGGCGGCCCTGGGACCGCACCTGGAAGTGCGTCACCAATGCGGCCGTGGCCGTACCGAAGAGGCCCGGCCGGTGTACAAGGCGTTGGGCCTCAACGCCACGGTGACCGAGTTCATCGATGACATGGCTCAGGCCTACGACTGGGCCGATCTGGTGGTGTGCCGCGCCGGCGCTCTGACCGTGGCGGAAGTGGCCGCCGCCGGTGTGGCGGCGTTGTTCGTGCCGCTGCCGACGGCGGTGGACGACCATCAGACCCTGAACGCCAACTGGCTGGTGGATCGCGGCGCCGCCCTGATGCTGTCGCAGCGGGATATGAACGCCAGCGCGCTGGCGCGCAGTCTGGCCGGCATGACCGAACGGGATGCGCTGGCGGAACTGGCCTGCCGTGCCCGTCAGCTGGCCATCGCCGACAGCGCGCAGCGAGTGGCCCGACTTTGTGAGGAGGTAGCCGATGGCCGATAACGCCGCCGCCAGTAACCAGGCCGCCAACAGCCATGTGGTGCCGGAGATGCGGCGTATCCGCGGCATCCATTTCGTCGGCATCGGCGGCGCCGGGATGTGCGGTATCGCCGAAGTACTGGCCAACCAGGGCTATCAGGTCAGCGGTAGTGATATCAAGGAATCGCCGGTGGTGGTGCGCCTGCGCCGGTTGGGTGTGCGCGTGGACATTGGCCATCGCGCCGAGAACATCGAAGACGCCGACGTGGTGGTGACCTCCACCGCGGTGAGCACGGATAACGTGGAAGTGGCACGGGCCCACGAGTTGCGCGTCCCGGTGGTGCCGAGAGCGCAGATGCTGGCGGAGCTGATGCGTTTCCGTCACGGCATCGCGGTGGCCGGCACGCACGGCAAGACCACCACCACCTCCATGGTGGCGGCGATTCTCGGTGAGGCCGGACTGGACCCGACCTTTGTTATCGGCGGCCGTCTCAACAGTGCCGGCACCAACGCCCGGTTGGGACAGAGCCGTTATCTGGTGGCCGAAGCGGACGAGTCCGACGCCAGCTTCCTGCACCTGCAGCCGATGAGCGCCATTGTCACCAACATCGATGCCGATCACATGCACACCTACGGCGGTGATTTCGCCCGCCTGGAGAACACCTTCATTGAGTTTCTCCACAACCTGCCGTTCTACGGCGTGGCGGTGATGTGCGTCGATGATCCGGTGGTGCGCCGTCTGTTGCCGCGGGTCAACCGGCAGGTGATTCGTTACGGCTTCGCCGAGGACGCGGATCTGCGCGCCGAAGCGGTCAGCGCCCATGGCATGAGCACCCGCTTCCGGGTGGTGCGCGCGGAGGGGGAGCCATTGGAAATCACCCTGAACATGCCCGGGCGTCACAACATTCTGAATGCGTTGGCGGCGATTGCCGTGGCCAGCGATGAAGGGGCCTCGGATGAGGCCATCGTGCGTGCCTTGAACGGCTTTAGCGGAGTGGGGCGGCGCTTCGATGTGCTTGGCGAATACCCCTGCCAGGAAGGCAGCGCCACGCTGGTGGACGATTACGGTCACCACCCCCGGGAAGTGGCCGCCACCGTGGCGGCGATCCGCGAAGGCTGGCCGCGACGGCGGCTGGTGATGCTGTTTCAGCCGCACCGTTATACGCGGACCCAGGACCTGTACGAGGATTTCGTCGAGGTGCTGTCGCGGGTGGATGTATTGCTGATGTTGGAAGTGTATGCCGCTGGCGAGGAGCCGGTTCCCGGCGCTGATGCCCGGGCCCTGTGCCGCAGCATCCGGCAGCGCGGCCAGGTGGAGCCGGTGTTCGTCGACGATCCGGCGAAACTGCCCGACCTGCTGGAGAACCTGCTGCGCGACGGTGATCTGTTGGTGACCCAGGGGGCCGGTAACGTGGGCACGATCGCGCGGGACCTGGCTGAGCGGGTGAGAGGAGAACGGTCATGATGATCGATAACGCCATGAAACAACGATTGGCACGCATCGGTCGGGTGGCGGTGCTGGCCGGTGGCAGCTCGGCCGAGCGCCCGGTATCCCTGAAAAGTGGCGCCGAGGTGCATCAGGCCCTGCGCCAGCTGGGATTGATCGCCGAATTGGTGGACCCCTCGGAAGTGGGCGTGGAAACCCTCAAGGGGTTCGATGTGGCCTTTGTCGCGCTGCATGGCCGCGGCGGCGAGGACGGTGTGATTCAGGGTGTGCTGGAACATCTCGGTGTGCCGTACACCGGCTCCGGAGTCATGGCCTCGGCCATCGGCATGGACAAGGTGCGCACCAAATGGCTGTGGAAAGGTGTTGGCTTGCCCACTCCGGCTTTTCATCTGGTGGGCGCGGACGATGACAGCGAGGCGCTGGCCAGACTGGGTTTCCCGCTGATGGTGAAACCGGCCCATGAAGGCTCCTCCATCGGTATGGCCAAGGTGGAGGACGAAACCCAACTGCGCAAGGCGCTGGATGACGCTCGCCGGTATGACAGCGAGGTGCTGGTGGAAGCCTGGGTTAACGGCCCCGAATACACCGTCTCCGTGGTTGGTGAACAGGTGCTGCCGGCGATCCGGCTGAAGACGCCGAATCAGTTCTATGACTATGAGGCCAAGTATCAGTCCAACAGCACCGAGTATCTGTGCCCGGCGGGGCTCAGTGACGAGGACGAGAACGAGCTTCGGGCACTGTCGCTGCGCGCCTTCAAGGTGGTGGGCTGCCAGGGCTGGGGCCGCGTCGATGTGATGCGCGATGAGCAAGGGCGCTGGCAGTTGCTTGAGGTGAACACGGTGCCCGGCATGACCGACCACAGCCTGGTGCCGATGGCCGCCCGTGCCGCCGGTGATGAGTTCCCGATTCTGGTGGCGCGGATTCTGTTGGACGCGGTGGACCGGTTCCCGCCGCGCAAAGGAGGTAAACGCCGTGGCTAAGGCGCCTCGCCGTCAAAAGGGAGCGCAACCGCGTTCCCGTGGTGCTTCCAGCGTCCGGCGCAAGACGCCCCGGGTACCGCTGCGCGAGCGCCTGGCGGCGGCGGTGCCAGCGGTGCTGGTGGCCCTGGTGGCGGCGGTGCTGGTGGGCGGCGTGATTTATCTGCCACGGGTGCTGGACCACTATCCGGTACGCAAAGTCGGCGTGGACGGGGTCACCGACGTCCGCCGTCAGCAACAGGTGCAGACCAAGCTGGCCACCCTGGTGCGTGACGCCAACTACTTTACCGCGCCGCTGGATCGTATCTACGACCAGGCGCGGGAACTGAGCTGGGTGGCGGATGTCTCGGTGCGGCGCCAGTGGCCGGATACCGTGGTGCTCACCGTCACCGAGCGCGAGCCGGTGGCGGTATGGAACGAGACCCTGCTGGTTTCCAGCACCGGTGAACCGTTCAAGGCATTGAAGCAGTACGACCTGACTGGACTGCCGCGCCTGAACGGACCGGAACAGCGGCTCGACGAAGTAATGAGCTACTACCACAGCATGGCCAAGTTGCTCAGCGACATTGGCCTGGGGATTGAACGGATGGAGGTGAACGCGCGTCTCACCGCCCGTCTGACCCTGAATAACAACATGCAGTTGGTGGTGGACCGGGAACAGTACGTGAACAAGCTGCGCCGTTTCGTGCGGTTGTACCGCGGGGTGCTGAGCACCGACAGTCGCGGCGTGGCCCGGGTGGATCTGCGCTACGCCGATGGCGTGGCGGTCACCTGGCGGGATGACCAGGACGCGCAAGCGGCATCCGCCCGCCGGGCGGGCAAAGTATAACGGATCGAGGCAAGCGCTAATGGCGAACGCAATGGACAACATGATCGTGGGGCTGGACATCGGTACCTCCAAGGTGGTGGCGATCGTCGGTCAGGTGACCAGCGAAGGCACCGTCGAGGTGGTGGGGCTCGGATCGCAGCCCTCCCGCGGCATGAAGAAAGGCGTGGTGGTGGATATCGAGGCCACGGTGCGCTCGATCCAGCGGGCGGTGGAAGAGGCGGAGCTGATGGCCGGGTGCCAGATCCACTCGGTCTACGCGGGCATCGCCGGATCCCATGTGCGCAGTCTCAATTCTCACGGCATCGTGGCGATCCGTGACCGGGAGGTGATGCAGGCGGATATCGACCGTGTCATCGATGCCGCCCAGGCAGTGGCGATTCCGGCGGATCAGAAAACCCTGCACGTGCTGCCGCAGGAA
Source organism: Alcanivorax sp. 24 (assembly GCF_004360225.1). GTDB lineage: Bacteria > Pseudomonadota > Gammaproteobacteria > Pseudomonadales > Alcanivoracaceae > Alloalcanivorax > Alloalcanivorax xiamenensis. The sequence goes on along the minus strand of NZ_SNUA01000005.1, from coordinate 245,414 downwards.
TACGTGGTGGACAACCAGGAAGGGGTGCGCGAGCCGGTGGGTATGAGCGGGGTGCGCCTGGAGGCCAAGGTGCATCTGGTGACCTGCGCCGTGAACGCGGCCCAGAACGTGGAAAAAAGCGTACGCCGCTGCGGTCTCGAAGTGGAGGACATCATCCTCGAGCAACTGGCCAGCGCCTATTCGGCGCTTACCGAGGACGAACGTGAACTGGGCGTATGCATCGTCGATATCGGCGGTGGCACCACCGATATCGCCATCTTCACCGAAGGGGCGATTCGCCACACCGCCAATATTCCGATTGCCGGTGATCAGGTCACCAACGATATCGCCATGGCGCTGCGCACACCGAAGCAGCACGCCGACGAGATCAAGATCAAATACGCCTGCGCGTTGACGCAATTGGCCGGCGCCGACGAAACCATCAAGGTGCCGAGCGTCGGTGATCGGCCGCCGCGTACTCTCAGCCGCCAGAATCTGGCGGAAGTGGTGGAGCCCCGTTACGACGAGCTGTTCACCCTGATCCAGGCGGAGATCCGCCGCTCCGGGTATGAGGACCTGATCCCCGGCGGCATCGTGCTTACCGGCGGCTCCTCCAAAATCGAGGGCGCGGTGGAACTGGCGGAGGAGATTTTCCATATGCCGGTGCGGTTGGGTACGCCTCAGGGCGTGGCCGGGCTCACCGATGTGGTGCGCAATCCGATTTATTCCACTTCCGTGGGCCTGCTGCTTTACGGGCTGCGGATGGAGAAGGAAGGCCTGAGCGCCCGGGCCCAGGCCGGCGGCGGACAGGTGAACTGGCTCGAGCGCTTCAAGCGCTGGTTCCAGGGCAATTTCTGATGGAAACGCTGGCACGCAACACGCCAGCACGCAACACGCTGAATCGGAGTGGTTTTCGCGTGTTGCGTGAAGCGTGCAAGCGTGGAGCGATTTCAACGGTTTCAGAGCGGGCCGGACAGGCTGGCCCGATTTGGAAAAGGCAGTAACCAGGGAAGCAACAAGCGGGAGATCAATTATGCAATTCAAACTGGAAGATTCCGTACCCCATGGCGCGGTGATCAAAGTGGTGGGCGTTGGTGGTGGCGGCGGTAACGCCGTGGACCACATGGTGCGCTCCAACGTGGAAGGCGTGGACTTCATCTGCGCCAATACCGATGCACAGGCCCTGCGCAACTCCTCGGCCAAGACCGTGATTCAGCTGGGCAGCCAGGTGACCAAGGGCCTGGGTGCCGGAGCCAATCCGGACATTGGCCGGCAGGCGGCGCTGGAGGACCGTGACCGCATCGCCGAATTGCTCGACGGCGCGGACATGGTGTTCGTCACCGCCGGCATGGGCGGTGGCACCGGTACCGGAGCGGCGCCGGTGGTGGCCGAGATCGCCAAGGAACTGGGTATCCTCACGGTGGCGGTGGTAACCAAACCGTTCCCGTTCGAGGGCAAGAAGCGCATGCGCTCCGCCCAGGAAGGCATTCAGGCTCTGCGCGACCAGGTGCACTCCCTGATCACCATCCCCAATGAGAAGCTGCAGGCGGTACTGGGCGGTTCCACCACCCTGCTGGACGCGTTCAAAGCGGCCAACGAAGTACTGCAGGGCGCGGTGAAAGGGATCGCCGATCTGATCGTTCGTCCCGGTATGATCAACGTCGACTTCGCCGACGTGCGCACCGTGATGAGTGAGCTGGGTACCGCGATGATGGGTACCGGTCTCGCCACCGGCGACAACCGGGCCGCCGAAGCCGCCCAGGCCGCCATCTCCAGCCCGCTGCTGGAAGATGTGGATCTGCGGGGTGCCCGCGGCATCCTGATCAACATCACCGCCAATGAGTCCATCGCTCTGGATGAGTTCTCCGAAGTGGGGGACATCGTCAGCGAGCTGGCCAGCGAGGAAGCCAATGTGATCATCGGCACGGCCATCGACCCGGATATGGGCGACAATATCAGTGTGACGGTGGTCGCTACCGGTTTGGGCGCCCAACAGGAACTGAAAGTGGTACGTGGCCGTCAGAACTCATTGGGCGCGGAAGGCCGGGTGGACTACAACGACCTGGAGCGTCCCGCGGTGGAGCGTCGTCGTGCCGCGCAACAAAGCATGGGCGGTTCCGGCCGTGGCGCGGTGAACACCGCGGAAGATCTGGACTTCATTGATATCCCGACCTTCCTCCGCCGTCAGGCCGACTGACGGCGGCGCGGCTAACGGCGCGATAGGCACGGTCAATGGTGCGGTAAGAGGATTTTGGGTATACTTATCCTCTTATAACGCTTCGAGGATGGCAGTATCCTTATTTTTCAGGATACCGGTAGCTTTGTGACGGATCGATGATCAGACAACGAACACTCAAAAACGTAATCCGCGCCACCGGCGTAGGGTTGCATACCGGTGAGAAAGTCTACCTGACGGTACGTCCGGCGCCGGTGGACACTGGCATCGTGTTCCGCCGCGTGGATCTGGATCCGGTGGTGGAGATCAAGGCGGGTGCCCACAATGTTGGGGAAACCACCTTGTCCACGACCCTGGTGCGGAATGGCGTCAAGGTGGGCACGGTCGAGCATTTACTCTCCGCCATGGCAGGGCTGGGGGTCGATAACGCCTATGTGGAGTTGTCGGCGCCGGAAGTCCCGATCATGGATGGCAGTGCCGGGCCCTTCGTGTTTCTGCTGCAGTCCGCGGGTATCCGTGAGCAGGAGGCGGCGAAGAAGTTCATCCGGATCAAGAAGAAGGTGACGGTGAAAGAAGGCGACAAGGTCGCTACTTTCGTGCCTTTTGACGGGTTCAAGGTGACTTTCTCGATCGAATTCGACCACCCGGTCTTCGAGGAACGCGATCAGCTGGCGAGCATCGATTTCTCCACGACATCGTTCGTGAAGGAAGTGGCGCGCGCCCGGACCTTCGGGTTCATGCGTGATATCGAGTTCCTGCGTAGCCAGAACCTGGCGTTGGGCGGCAGTGTCGACAATGCCATCGTGGTGGACGAATACCGCATCCTTAATGAGGATGGTCTGCGTTACGACGACGAATTCGTGAAGCACAAGATGCTGGACGCCATCGGCGACCTGTATCAGTTGGGCTACAGCCTGATTGGCGAATTTGTCGGTCACAAGTCCGGTCACGCTTTGAACAACGCCCTGCTGCGCGAACTGCTGAGCCAGCCGGACGCCTACGAAGTGGTGACATTCGAGGACGCCGACGCGGCACCGATCTCCTACGCCGGACCTTTGGCCACCGCCGAATAACGGTGCGCTTCCCCGGTCCACCCTGGCCACCCTCCCGCGGCCGGGGTGGGCACTCATGCTTTGTTTATTGTTCTTTCCTGATGAATCCAGAGATGGCCGCATGGCGCTTGCCGGCGATTCCATGGTGCCCTGCAACGCATCAAAAGAGCCGTTGAGGCTCATGACCCGCGCCTTCGGCGGCTCGGTAGTCCCGGTAAACCGGGATTGGCGTGCAAGCGTGTTGCGTGTATGCGTGTTAGCGAATCACCGCGCGCCTCGCTTCTGGCTTTTCAGATGACTTATCCCGTCACTTTTTGACCCGGCTGGCCAGTCGGGCCAGGGCTTCACTCAGACCTGGATCGTCCATGTCCCGCGCCGCGCGAGCAATATGAGCCGCACTTTCCGCATCCAGAACCGGTCCCATGGCATGATATTTGCCTTTATCAAGGGGGGAGCGGCTTGTGTCAGGACCGCTGTCCAACTGGCGCCGGCCGGTGACCACGATCTTGACGCTGGCGGCACCGGCCAGGGCTCGCTGCAGCCGGGGCAGATGGAAGCGCAGAAGCTGAGCGGTGGTGCTGTTTTCCACCAGTGCCAGCCAGCGTTGCGATTCTTCCACCAGCATGACCCGGTCACGCAGCGCGGGCGGCAGGCACGCCCGCGGGTCCCTGTCCTGAGAAGGGGCGGGTTGTGCGCGGGCATTGGCCGCCAGCCGTCCCAGTCTGGGATGGCGTTTGAGCAGCGCCCCGAGGTTTTGGGGCCGGTTTGTATTGGCCATGGTATTTCCTTACACTACCCGGCTAATTGTAAAAAAACGATAAGTCTCCCGCCAGCTACTCCGGGCTCATCGAATCACCGCCAGACCCTGACCGGTCGGGTGGCAGTAAAGAAACCGGAGAGACCAACGGGGACGGTGCCGCCCGGCACCACCGGCATTGTCATTTATGAATGGATATTCCGCGGGCCCTCGGACCGTTGGCCTGAAGACTTTTTGGAAGGGGTGTTTCCACACTCATGAACATCATATGGCTTAACAGCAAGGGCGGCCATGCCCGATCGGTGCAGTTATCCCGATATTGGCTGTATCTGGCGCTTTCGGTCATGATCGCGCTGCCGGTGGCCTTGGGTACCGGCGCCTACTGGCTGAACTACAAACTGGCGCCACCAGCCTACACCGAAGCGGTGGCCGAGCGGTTCCAGCACGAACTCAACGAGCAGAAGCGTGAAGTGGCGGACCTGTCCCGGCTCAGCGCTGAACAGTTCCGAGCCCTGACCCTGCAACTGGCGGACACTGAAGCCCGGCTGGTGCGTCTGGATGCCCTCGGAGAGCGTTTGGTGGACGTGGCCGGCATCGACGGCCAGGAGTTCGATTTCAGCAGCGCCCCGGCCATTGGTGGTCCGGAAGTGGAGGGCAGCAGCAGCTTCACGCCGCCGTCGTTCATGCAGGAACTGGAGCGGGTGACCACCGCCCTGCAGCGGCGCGAGCAGCAGTTGGACATTCTGGAAAAGCTGCTGGCAAACCGCCAGCTCAAGGATGAAACCTTCCTGTCCGGCCGGCCGATCCCGCATGGCTGGATGTCCAGCCGGTATGGCCGCCGCACCGATCCGTTCAGCGGTCGGGTGGCCTGGCACAAAGGGGTGGATTTCGCCGCCCGGGACGGGTCGCCGATTATCGCCACCGCCTCCGGCGTCGTTACCTACGCGGGCAGGAAAACCGGCTACGGTCAGTTAGTGGAAATCAACCACGGCAACGGTATCAGCTCCCGTTATGCCCACGCCAAGAGCGTCACCGTGGAAGTGGGGGATATCGTGCGCACCGGCGATACCGTCGCCATCGTTGGCAGCAGTGGTCGTTCCACCGGCCCTCACGTGCACTACGAAGTGTTGAAGAACGGCCAGCAGGTGGATCCCTCCCCCTATATCGCCCGGGCACGCCGCTAGCCCGCCATCCCTGGCGGGAGGCGGAGCGGAGCGGGGTGCTGTCAAGCACCCTCATTGACCGGGGACCGTCAGCCGGGTCTTGATTCCTCCGCCCAAGGCTTGAATTATGGTCGCCCCTACCCAATCTCGTGAGTAGAATGATCCCTCCTTAGCGCGGGGCGCTCTGCTCCACCCATTGAGAAAAAACGGACGTTTCATGCTGTCTTCCATCGCAAAGAAAGTCTTCGGCACCAAAAATGACCGTGAACTCAAGCGTATGAGCCGCCTGGTCACGGCGATCAACGCGCTTGGTGACGACATGGCCAAACTGGATGACGAAGCGCTGAAAGCCAAGACCGGCGAATTGAGATCCGCGTTCGCCGAGGGCAAGACGCTGGATGAACTGTTGCCGGAAGCGTTCGCCGTGGTCCGCGAGGCCGCTACCCGCATCATGGGGATGCGCCATTTCGACGTGCAGTTGCTGGGCGGGATCGCGTTGCACGAGGGGCGTATCGCCGAGATGCGCACCGGTGAAGGTAAAACCCTCACCGCGACCTTGCCGGCCTATCTCAATGCGCTGTCCGGTCTGGGCGTGCACGTGGTGACCGTGAACGAATACCTGGCCGAGCGGGACGCCAACTGGATGCGTCCCCTGTACGAATTTCTCGGTCTCTCCGTCGGCATCATCTACTCCCAGCAGCCGGCGCCGGAAAAGCGTGAGGCCTATGGTTCCGACATCATTTACGGTACCAACAACGAATACGGTTTCGACTATCTGCGTGACAACATGGCCTTCCGGCTGGAAGACCGGGTGCAACGCAAGCTCAACTTCGCCATCGTTGATGAGGTGGACTCCATTCTTATCGACGAAGCTCGTACCCCACTGATCATATCCGGTCCCGCTTCCGACTCCTCCGAATTGTATCGGCAGGTCAATCTGCTGATGCCGCGGCTTCAGCCGCAGCCGGAAGAGGGGGATGAAACCGGTCACTATGTGATCGACGAGAAACAGCGGCAGGTGGAACTGACCGAGGAAGGTCACCAACTGATCGAGTCCCTGCTGGTGGACAACGATCTGCTGGAGCAGGGAGAGAGCCTGTACGCGGCCCATAACCTGACGCTGCTCCATCACGTGCACGCGGCTCTCAAGGCCCATGCCTTGTTCCACCGGGACCGGGAGTACGTGGTCCAGAACGATCAGATTGTTATCGTCGATGAACATACCGGCCGGACCATGCCGGGGCGCCGCTGGTCCGATGGCCTGCACCAGGCGGTGGAGGCGAAGGAAGGCGTTCGTATTCAGCAGGAAAACCAGACGCTTGCCTCCACGACCTTCCAGAATTACTTCCGTCTGTACGACAAGCTCTCTGGCATGACCGGTACCGCCGACACCGAGGCGGTGGAGTTTCGTCAGATCTACGGCATGGATGTGGTGGTGGTGCCCACCAACCGTCCGATGGCGCGGATCGATGCCAACGATCTGGTCTATCTGACACTGAAGGAAAAATTCGAAGCGATTGTCGACGAGGTCAAACAGTGCGTCGAAAAAGGGGCGCCGGTGCTGGTGGGTACCGCCACCATCGAGGCCTCCGAATATCTCTCCCATCGCCTCAACCAGGACAAGATCAAACACCAGGTGCTCAACGCCAAGCAGCACGAGCGTGAAGCCCAGATCATTGCCCAGGCCGGGCGCCCGGGCACCGTGACCATCGCCACCAACATGGCCGGCCGGGGGACCGATATCGTACTTGGCGGTAACCCGGAGGAGCAGATCAAGCATCTTGATGATCCGGATGGCGCGGAAGCACGGAAGATTCGCGACGAATGGCGGGACAACCACGCCAGGGTGCTGGAAGCCGGCGGCCTGCACATTATCGGCTCCGAGCGGCACGAATCCCGCCGTATCGACAACCAGCTGCGAGGCCGTGCCGGCCGGCAGGGCGATCCGGGTTACACCCGCTTTTTCCTGTCCATGGAAGACGACCTGATGCGTATCTTCGCCTCCGACCGGGTGCGCAACATGATGCGTTCTCTGGGCCTGAAGGACGGTGAAGCCATTGAACACCGCTGGGTGACGCGGGCCATCGAGAATGCCCAGCGCAAGGTGGAAGCACGCAACTTCGATATCCGCAAGAACCTGCTCGAATACGATAACGTGGCCAATGACCAGCGCCGTGTGGTGTACAGTCAGCGCGAGCAGATTCTGGAATCCGACAGCCTGTCATCTTCCATCGAAAGTATCCGCCGTGACGTGATGCCGGATGAAGTTCACGCCTACATGCCGCCGGGCTCGGTGGAAGACCAGTGGGACGTGGACGGACTGGAGCGCGCCCTGGCGACGGAGTACAGCTGTCGGGCGCCGGTAAGCCAATGGCTGAGTGAAGACACCGGACTGCACATCGACGGGGTGGTGGAAAAGGTCATCGAGACCATGGAAGAGGAATACCGCCGCAAGGAGCAGGAGGTCGGTGAGGAAACGCTGCGGCAGATCGAAAAACACCTGATGCTGCAGATCCTGGACCGCCATTGGAAAGAGCACCTGGCCAGCATGGATCATCTGCGTCAGGGCATCCATCTGCGTGGTTACGCGCAGAAGAACCCGAAACAGGAATACAAGAAGGAAGCCTTCGAGCTGTTCCAGGCCATGCTGAACCAGATCCAGCACGAGCTGATTCGCGTACTGCATAATTTCGAGGTGCGACGCGATGACGAAGTGGAACGGCTGGAAGCTCAGCGCCAGGAAGAGGCCCGGATACAGGCGGAGCGGATGAAGGCGCAACAGGAGCAGATGGCCGCTCCCACCGCGTCCGGCGACGGTGTTCAGACCCAGGGGCCGCCGCAGGTGGCCCAGCCGGTGGTGCGCGAAGGCCGCAAGGTGGGGCGCAATGAACCCTGTATTTGCGGTTCCGGCAAAAAGTACAAGCACTGCTGCGGCCGCCTGGAAAGCTAGTCCCCGCGGCACTAGTGTCCCACGGATGTGGAACAGGCGGTTTACACGCAACACGCTGGCACGCCTACACGCTGATTCGCTGTCAAGACCGCTTCCCACAGCGGCGCCGTAGCTTCCTCTGTGGGAAGCTGCCTTGGCAGCGAATACAGCGCGATTTCATATCTCCAAGACCAATAGACTGGCCACAGCCATGGATTCCGCGGTCAAACGTCAGAACCATATTTGTGGGACAGCAATGGTTCCCGCGGGTCTTTCCGTTCCCTTAGCCAACCCCGCCATCGGCGGGGTTGGCGCGTTCGGGGCCCTTGCCCCCCTTGGCCCGGAAAGGCCATGCTATTAATCAGGGCCGCGAACAGGTAGCCCGAATTATTCCATGACCCTTGGTGAAGGATCGAACATGACGCAGTCGCAGTGGTTTCCGGTGGCAGGCGTGCGCCTGGCCGCAGTGGAGGCGGGCATCAAAAAAGCCCAACGTAAGGACTTGGTGGTGATTGAACTGGCGGAGCGCAGCCGCGCCGCCGGTGTGTTCACCCGTAACAGCTTCCAGGCCGCGCCGGTTCAGGTGGCGCGCCGTAACCTGACGGAAAAGGCGCCTCGCTATCTGATGATCAACACCGGCTATGCCAATGCCGGCACCGGCGACAAGGGGCTGGCGCTGTGTGAGGAAACCTGTGTATTGCTGTCGGAGCTGGCGCTATGCCATCCAGCGGAAGTATTGCCGTTTTCCACGGGGGTTATTGGCGCGCCCTTTGCCATGGAACCGTTTGAAAATGGTTTGCCGGTGGCACTGGAAACCCTGGATGAGCACGGTTGGGGGAGTGCCGCCGAGGGCATCATGACCACCGACACGGTGCCGAAAGTGGCCAGCCGCCGCCTCGAGCTGGACGGCGCGCCGGTGAACATCACCGGCATCGCCAAAGGCGCCGGCATGATCAAGCCGAACATGGCCACCATGCTGGGTTTCATCGCCACCGACGCGGAAGTGGCCCAGCCGCTGCTGAATCGCTGGGTGCGCGAACTGGCGGACGCGTCATTCAATCGCATCACCGTGGACGGTGACACCTCCACCAATGACGCCTGCATTCTGATCGCCACTGGCCGGTCTGGAGCCGCGCCGGTCGAGCAGGAGGACAGCGAGGCTGCCCGCTTGGTATTCCAGGCATTGGAGCAGGTGTTCGTGGAACTGGCCCAGGCACTGATCCGCGACGCCGAAGGGGCCTCCAAGTTCGTCGAGATTCAAGTGGAAGGCGCCGCCAGCGACGCCGACGCCCTGGCGGTGGCGGAAACCATTGCCCACTCCCCGCTGGTCAAAACCGCCTTGTTTGCCTCCGATCCCAACTGGGGCCGTATCCTGGCCGCCGTGGGGCGGGCGCCGATCGATGACCTGGACGTGAGCCGGGTGGCGATCTGGTTGGATGATGTTCGTATCGTCAATGAAGGCGGCGTCGACGACGACTACACCGAAGAACGGGGCGCCGCGGTCATGGCGCGTCCGGAAATCACCATCCGCGTGGACCTGGCCGCGGGCGTGGGCCGGGGGCAAATGTGGACCTGTGATTTCAGCTATGACTACGTGAAAATCAACGCCGAGTATCGCACCTGATCATGTCCGCATCTGATGAGCCTCTTCCGGAAATCACCGTGGTCGCGGGTATCATCCGCGACGGTGAAGGGCGTTTGTGTCTGAGTCGCCGTCCCGAGCATAAGCATCAGGGCGGGCTGTGGGAGTTCCCCGGTGGCAAGGTGGAGCCGGGAGAGGCGCTTGATGTTGCCCTGGCCAGGGAATTGCACGAGGAGCTCGGGTTGGATGTGACCGGGTGCGAGCCGTTCATGACCGTTCGTCACCGCTACCCGGATCTGAAAGTCACCCTGCATTTCCGGGAAGTGTCGCGCTACGGCGGCGAGCCCCATGGCCGTGAGGGGCAGCCGGTGGAGTGGGTGCCGCTGGCCGATGTTACCGAGCGCGCCTTTCCCGCCGCCAATCGCCCAGTGGCGCTGGCGCTGAGATTACCCCAGGAATGGGTGGTGGTGCCCGAGGGGCTTGATGAGCAGGCGGTGATCACGGGACTGGAGCGGCTGGACCCACAACGACAGGGCGTGTATTTGCGGAACTGGAGCCAGGGGCCGTCGCTGTCGCGGCTGGCGGCTGTCTGCCGCGAGCGGGGGCTGCGTTTCTGGATTCGGGACGATATGGCGCTGGCGGTACGGGAAGAGGCCAGCGGATTGCACCTGAGCCGCCGGGCTCTTATGGCCGCGTCGGCGGCGGAACTGGGCGGATTCGCTGGCGTGGTCTCCGCCGCTTGTCACGATAGTCGCGCCCTGGAGCGGGCTCTGGCGCTGGATATCCCGATGGCGGTGGTATCGCCGGTGGCGGCTACCGCCACGCATCCGGATGTGGTGCCCCTGGGATGGGACGGTTTCTCCGCGCTCACCGAAGGGCGGCCCTTGGTGTTTTATGCTCTCGGTGGGTTGTCCCCGGATGATCTGACCACCGCCCGTGAACATGGCGCCTACGGTGTCGCCGGCATCCGTGCCTTCTGGCCCGGGGTGGATTGACTACCGCTCCGGATCGTCGAGATCGTCCACGGGTGCGTTTGGATCACCGGGAATCACGTGTTGCTCCGAGGCCCAGGCGCCCAGATCAATCGTCTTGCACCGCTCGCTACAAAACGGCCTCCAGGGATTATCGTCCCAGCGGGTGGGTTTCTTGCAATGAGGGCAGGGATAGATGCGAGTGGTGTTATCCGCCATGGCGTCGGGCTAACTCCAAATAACGTTGGTGCAGTTGTTCCAGTTGCTGATGAAGCCGTTCCAGGGGGCCGTCGTTGGTCACCACATCGTGGGCCTGGGCCAGGCGCTCTTCCCGCGATAACTGGGCGCGCATGATCGCTTCCACCTGCTCCATGGGGACCTGATCCCGGTTCACGGTGCGCGCCATCTGGATGTCACCGGGGACATCGACCACCAACACGCGGTGGGTCATGTCCTTTTGCCGTCCTTCCAACAGCAAAGGCGAGACCAGCACGGTGTAGTCGCTGTCGCTGTCTTGGATCTGCCGACGCAGCTGGTCGCCGATTGCCGGGTGGGTGATCGCTTCCAATTCCCGCCGCGCCAGATCATCGCTGAACACGATATCACGCAGAGCACGGCGATTGAGTGTGCCGTCCTCCTGCAATATCCGTTCTCCGAACCGATCGACAATGGCATGGAGCGCCGGTTGACCCGGCTCCACCACGATCCGGGATGCCTGATCCGCATCGACGATGGTAATACCCAGACGGGCCAGGAAATCGGTGGCGGCGGTTTTACCGCTGCCGATACCACCGGTGACACCTACCACATACATGCTTTATCTCCACCCGGAACTGGTCTGCAAACTACACGGCGGAGCCGGAAAAATCCAGGATGCCGCCGCCTCAAGCTGTTGCCGGCCTCGTGAGCATGAATTCACATGTATTCGCTGCCAAGGCAGCTTCCCACAAAGAGGAGGCTACGGAGCCGCTGTGGGAAGCTGCCTTGGCAGCGAATACAGTGTGCAGGAGTGGCAGCGGATCATCCCAAAACTATGGGGTGCCCGTGGCTCTCCTCATCTTGGAAAGGATCGCGATGTTGGTGGCGTAATCGCTCAGAACTGAAACAGGCCCAGATAGGCACCGACGATGGTGTTGCCCCACAACAGCGCGATCCAGCCGGCAATGGCTAGATAAGGGCCGAACGGAATGCCCTGACTCCGATCGAGACCGCCACGGGCCATCATGCCAATGGCGAACACCAGACCCACCACCGAGGACAACAGAATCACCAGAGGCAAATATTGCCAGCCCAGCCAGGCGCCCAGCGCCGCGAGCAGCTTGAAGTCACCGTAGCCCATGCCTTCCTTGCCGGTGGCCAGTTTGAATACCCAATACAGGCTCCACAACGACAGATAACCGGCCATGGCGCCGACCACGGCATCCGGCAGGGATACCGGTGAAATGCCCAGCAATGCCGCCAGCAGCCCCGCCCACAGCAGTGGGAAGGTCATGGCGTCGGGAAGCAAAGTGGTGTCCAGATCAATCACCGCCAGTGCCAGCAGGGTAAAGCTGGCGAACAGCACGAACACCAACCAGCCTCCATAACCCAACTGCCAGGCGCAAACCGCGGCGACCAGGGCGCTGAGCAGCTCGATCAACGGGTAGCGCGAGCTGATACTCTGGCCGCAGGCACTGCAGCGTCCCTTCAGCACCAGCCAGCTCATCACCGGGATGTTTTCGTGCCAGCGGATGGCGTGATCGCAATGCGGGCAGCGGGAACGGGGCACCACCAGGTTGTAGGGACGGGTTTCCTCCATGGGCAGTTCCAGCACTTCCTGGGCTTCGCGCCGCCAGGTGCGCTCCATCATTCGCGGAACGCGGTGAATCACCACATTGAGAAAGCTGCCCACCAGCAGCCCGAACACGGTGCAGAAGAGAATGAGCAGTGCGGGCTGGTCGGCGAGAAAGCTAAACACGAATGACGTTGTCCTGTTTGTTGTTGGTCAGACCACCTGGCCCAGTTGGAAGATCGGCAGATACATGGCGATAATCAGGCCACCGATCAGCACGCCCAGCACCGACATGATCAGCGGCTCCAGCATACTGGTCAGGCCGTCCACGAGATTATCCACCTCATCCTCGTAGTAAGTGGCGACTTTACCAAGCATACCGTCCAGGGCCCCGGATTCCTCGCCGATGGCGGTCATCTGCAAGGCCATCGGCGGGAAAACGCCGGTGGAACGCATGGCGAATTGTAGCTGTTGGCCAGTGGCCACGTCTTCTTTGACCTGCAATACCGCCTTGCGATAGACCACATTGCCGGTGGCGCCCGCGCAGGCGTCCAGGGCGTCGATCAGAGGAACCCCGGCGGCGAAAGTGGTGGACAGGGTGCGGGCGAATCGGGCGACGGTGGCTTTATGGGTGATATCGCCGATGATTGGCAAGCGCAGCAAGAGACGATCGACGGCGTCCTTGAAGGCCTGGGAGCGTTTCCTGCCCTGGATGAAGCCGGCGATGATCGCGCCGGCTCCCAATAATATGGGAAGAAAATGAGCCTGCAGCCCTTCGGACAATCCAATGACGAACTGGGTAAAGGCGGGCAATTCGGCCCCGAACCCTTCAAACAATTCCTGAAAGGTCGGGACGACTTTCACCAAAAGAATGCCGGTAACGATGACCGCCACACAGATGACGGCAATGGGGTATTTCACCGCTTTCCGGATTTTGGATTTCAACGCCTCGCTTTTTTCTTTGTAGAGCGCCACGCGATCCAGCATGGTTTCCAGTGAACCGGAGGCCTCGCCGGATTCGATCAGGCTGCAATACAGATCGTCGAACAGAGTCGGATGTTGCCGCAGCGCACCGGCAAAGTTGTTGCCCCCTTCCACCTCGGTCTTGATCTTCAGCACGACGTCTTTCATCGATGGATTGTCCAGACCGTCGGCAACGATATCGAAGGATTGCACCAGCGGTACGCCGGCTTTCATCATGGTGGCCATCTGGCGGGTGAACAGGGCGATATCGGCGGGCTTGATTTTCTTCTTGCCGCCCAGCGACAACTCCCGTTTCTTGATTACCTTGCGCGCCTGGATGCCCTGGCGGCGCAACTCCGCGCGCACCAGCGCCGGGCCCTTGCCGCTGATCTCCCCTTTGACTTTGCTGCCCTTGCGATCGAGGCCTTCGTAGAGAAAAGTGGCGGTCTTCTGTTGCGCCGCTGTCTTAGCCATAGGCGTCCTGTATCCCCCTTAATCGTGTCGCGCGCCACGGAAAATCCGCGCGCACGTCCCCAAACGTTCTAGTGGCCGCTGGTGACCCGGTCCACTTCCTCCAGGCTGGTGACGCCCTGCATCACCTTGAGCAGCCCGGAGCGGTGCAGATCGTTGAAACCTTCCTTGCGGCACTGGTCGGCGATCTCGATGGAGTTCCCATCCTGCATGATGATGCGCGCGATGCCGTCGGTGACCCGGACCACTTCATAGATTCCCACCCGGCCTTTGTAGCCGTTATTGCATTTTGGGCAGCCCTTCGGTCCGAACACAGTAAAGCCGCTCTCGATATCCTGTTCCGTGAAGCCCATCGCAAGCAGCGAGGGCCTGGGCACCTCCACCGGTTCCTTGCAATGGCTGCAAAGACGGCGGGCCAGCCGCTGGGCAATGATCAGGCTCACCGAAGTGGCGATGTTGAACGACGGCACACCCATGTTACGCAGACGGGTCAGGGTTTCCGGCGCGCTGTTGGTATGCAGGGTCGATAACACCAGGTGACCGGTCTGGGCCGCTTTCACGGCAATCTCCGCGGTCTCCAGGTCGCGGATCTCCCCCACCAGAATGACGTCGGGATCCTGACGCAGGAACGCCCGCAGCGCGGAAGAGAAATCGAGCCCTTGTCTGGGATTCACGTTGACCTGATTAATACCTTCCAGGTTGATTTCCACCGGATCCTCGGCGGTGGAAATGTTCCGCTCCGGGGTGTTGAGGATGTTCACGCCGGTATAAAGAGACACGGTCTTGCCGGAACCGGTGGGGCCGGTGACCAGGATCATACCCTGGGGCTGGTTCAGGGCCTTCATGTACATCTCTTTCTGTTCGGGCTCATAACCCAGGGCGTCGATGCCCATCCTGGCACTGTCCGGGTCCAGAATCCGCAGCACGATCTTTTCGCCAAACAGGGTGGGGCAGGTATTGACCCGGAAATCGATGGCGCGGTTTTTGGAAATCTTCAGCTTGATGCGGCCGTCCTGGGGAATCCGCCGCTCGGAGATATCCAGGCGTGCCATCACTTTGAGCCGGGCCGCGATCTTGCTGGCGCTGTTGACCGGTGGCTTGGACATGGTCTGCAACACACCATCCTGGCGGAACCGTACCCGGTAGGTCTTTTCGTAAGGCTCGAAGTGCAGGTCCGAGGCGCCGCCCTTGATGGCATCGAGTAGCAGCTTGTTGACGAAACGAACGATGGGGGCATCGTCGGCGCCGGTGCTTTCGTCCTTGGCGTCACCCGCCGACTCGCCGTCGGCCACGTCCAGGTTATCCAGTCCCTCATCCAGGCCGGCGAACGCCTCGCCTTCCGCCTCCGATTCCAACCGGTCGATCCAGCGGGTCAGCTTGTCGTCCTCGACGATCACCGTTTCCACGTTGAGACCGGTATTGAAACGGATCTCCTCCAGTGCCGGCAGATTGGTGGGATCGGATACCGCGACGAACAGGCGGCTGCCCCTTTTGTACAAGGGCAGGACGGTGTGGCGGGCGATCAGCTTGGTGTCCACCAGGTCCTTGACCAAAGCGTCCGGGGAGAAGGCATCCAGATCGATGATCGGATCCCCGAATTCCTCGGCGGAGGCCCGCGCCACGGTGGCGGCGCTCAGCAGCCCCGAACTCACCAGCCGCCGAACCAGTGGCATCTGCTCCCG
Source organism: Alcanivorax sp. 24 (assembly GCF_004360225.1). GTDB lineage: Bacteria > Pseudomonadota > Gammaproteobacteria > Pseudomonadales > Alcanivoracaceae > Alloalcanivorax > Alloalcanivorax xiamenensis. The sequence continues at coordinate 229,918 of NZ_SNUA01000005.1, read as the reverse complement.
TCGGGCGGTTCCGGCCGCTTCCACCACCTGCTCGGTGGACAGATGGCCTTCGTTGACCAGGCGGCGCGCCAGGCCGCTCAGGGATGATTGGGGACTGCTCATGGGTCGGAAAGGCTGAGTTTGTTGATAGGAAATAATTCTTATGAATCAGAAGATTGGCAGCCTTTGCCCGGGCTGTAAAGAGCCGGTGCCTAGTGGCTGAGAACCGGGTCCCAATTCATAAGGGCTGACACGCTGACACGCCCAGCGACGCTAAAGCCGCTCCGGAGAAGACCGGGCAGGGATGCAGCCGCGAGTAAGTGTCGATTTCCGTCCAACCCGGGTGACAAAACCGGTCAGTGGCTGACGCGGAGTGGCAGAGTGCACCGTTCACACTTTGTCTCCAGCCCCCGTGAATCCTGGCTCAGGCAAATTGGCCCGGTAGCTGCATTGGGGAGAGCGCGACGCTCGCCTTGGGGGTGAGCACGGAAAACACAGTTCCCGCTATGGAGACGCAAAAATGAAAAACGTGCAAAAGGGTTTTACGCTGATTGAATTGATGATCGTGGTGGCGATCATCGGGATTCTGGCGGCGGTCGCGCTACCTGCCTATCAGGATTACACGATTCGCTCCAAAATGTCCGAGGTTGTTCTGGCAGCGAGTTCCTGCCGCACCACGATTTCTGAAGTTTCTCAGACAGGATTGGCTGCTGCGCCTACTGGAAACGATTTTGGATGTGGTGAAGATGATACCGGCCCCGTTTCACAATACGTGCAGACTATCCAGACAACTGCTGCTGGCGTGGTTCAAGTTGAAGTTCGCAATATTGATTCGAATGTAGATGGCGAGATTGTTGAACTGCGTCCCTTCACAGATGCAGATGCCGGCACTCCAGCTGCGGGTACCGACTTTGTTCGCGGTACAGCGCAACCTATTCGTTCCTGGCTTTGCGGTCCGGCATCAGGTGGCAGCCTGGAAGTTAAATACTTGCCGGCTACTTGTCGCGACTAATTCCTCCTTATTGAGCATGTTCGGTGGGCCTCGCTTCTTGCCTCTGCAATCGTAGGCAAAAAGTGAGGCCCAGTCTCGTAGACCATTACTCTTGAAACCTGCTCTTACAGCACGCCCAATCGCAACCCAAACGGCTTCAACAACTTCTCCGCCGTGCTCAATGCCGGTTTCCCCGTCCCATGCTCAATGCCGCCAATCACCTTTGTTTTTTCCGCCAGTGCTGAAACTCAGCCGGGCGCAGGCGGTAACGTGCCAAAACGCCTTCGTGGAGGCGGCGCAGTTCCTCAATGATCAGGTCCGCCACTTCTCTCTGCTCTTCTTCGGAAGCCAGGTCCGTCAGGTTGTTTCTGATTACGTCCAGAGGATTGCTGTCAGCATGGAGCACCACCTGACGGACCGTCTCCCTGATCCTTTGGCGCCAGGCCAGGCGCATCGGATCGGGTTCCGCGAGTTCCTGTTTGATGGCCAGGTATTCCTGGGTGGAGCGTTCATAGGCCCAGAGATAGAGATCACGCAGGAGTTCGACGCGTGTCAGCTCGTACACGCCCAGAATAGCACGGCTGTAGGCCTGCTCCGGTACGCCGAGGAAAGTGAGCGGACACAGGTTGGCGCGAATAAGCGGCAGGTTGGCGGCCAGACGGGAGGTGCGCTTGTTGACGTCGGCAAACGGCTGAAGGTAAGGGAGATGGACCATGGCGAAAAAGGATTGTTCGAAGGGGTCCTTGATGCGTGCCAGCTTGTTGAGAAGCAAGTCCAGTTCTTCCTCGATGCGAGCCGGAGTCTCGGGGGGCCGGTAGACGCTTTTGCCGATCTCCACCCGATGCTGCCGTGGACGGCCTTCGTCGGCGGGGTTGGGCAGCAAGTTTTCTGATAACGCGGCGTGCAGGTTGAGTAGGGTGTGCCGGTTGAAGTCGACCAGATCGGCATTGTCCACGAGCAGTTCGATAGCCGCTTTATGATTGAGGATCATCTGAGTTTCGGCGGCGGCTTTTCCGGTAGCGGCCTGGCCATGCTCAATGAGTTCGCGGGTATCCAGGCGGGAGTAGGTGTTGCCTTCGAGGTGGCTGGAGGCCCAGGACAGATCGATCAACAAGCGGTCCAGGATAGCACGGCCGTAAGTGCCCGCCGGGCGCTCGATTTGACCGGTGTCCCCCATGGCATGCAATTGCCGTCTTACCGGTTCGGAAAGGTAGCGGGTCTTGTTGGGTTGATAGGCATCCAGGAAATCCCGCTGATAACCTACGGGGGTTCTCGCCTGAAGAGGCTGGTCCACGTAAGCGAGGATGTCCCGGCTGTCGGCGGACAGGGGGATATGGGCGGGGAAGCGGTCCGCGTCGGCCTCACGTGGATCGGTGAAAATGGCAATGTAGTAGCGGGCGCGGGCAGCCCCCGCCGCGCGCACTTTATGCTGGGTGACCAGAGTCGCGAGCCATCGCTGAAGCGTGCGGCGGGGGGTATCTGGGTGCAGCTTGAGAAGCTCGCTGATGTTCAAGCCGTCGGGGTGGGCTTGAAGGCTTCGCAGTACAGCGTCCGGAGAACTCATGGTGGCGCGATTTTCGACCTCTGTGGCGCGATTCTGGCATAAGAGCGAGAATCGCGCCACTTAGATGGCGCGATTCGTGGGGGAGCACCGGCCCTAGACTCGGGTCTCCACCGGCGCCGCGGAACCCTCTTTCTTTGCCAACAAAAACAGCGTCACCGTAATCACCGCCCCCAGCACGTCACTCCACAGGCCGGGATAGATCAGGGACAGCGCGCCGGCCAGTGCCAGCAGGCGCCATACCGGGCCTAGCGGGCGGCGCAGATAACCTTCCACCGCCACCGCCAGTAGCAGCACCCCAACCGTGCCCGTGATGATCACCCAGATGATGTTGCCGACGGTGGCGTCGATCATCAGCATGTTGTGGGCGAACACGAACATGTAAGGCACGACGAAGCCGGCCACCGCCAGTTTCATCGCCTGGAAGCCGGTGGCGTTGGGTGAGCCGCCGCTGATGCCGGCACCGGCGTAGGCGGCCAGGGCCACTGGTGGGGTCAGATTGGCGAAGATGCCGAAGTAGAAGACGAACATGTGGGCGATGAAGATGGCGGTATCGTTGTCGCCGGCCAGTTCGCGGAACAAGGGCAGGTTGAGCAGGATCGGCGCCGCCATGGTGCTGGTGATGATGTAGGTGGGGATGCTCGGCAGTCCCATGCCCAGAACGATGGACGCGATCATGGTCAGCATCAGGGTCACCAGCAGTTGCAGAGTCGGGTAGGGAATCGCCCGTCCCAGTTGCACCACCGCGTCGGCGGCTTCCAGTGCGATGCCGGTGAGAGTGGCGATGCCGACGATGATGCCCACGGCGCCGCAGGCCAGGGCCACGGGGATGGAATTGCGCACGCCGTCGGTCATGGCGTCTCGGCAATCAGCCACATCCATTTTTTCCGCCACCAAACCAAGCCGGGCGCGAACCGCGTTGATCAGCACTGGAATGGCGATGACCGCGAACAGAGTCAGGCGGCTGGTTGGCATGGAAGGGACGGAATTGCCGAGAATCAGGGCGCGCAGTTGTGGCTCGAATATCAGCAGCGTCAGCAGGATCGTGGCGCCGATCGTCACCCGTCGGGTGCCGCAAATCAGCACGGTGGCGGCGATGGACCAGAACGCGGCGAAGAACGGGGCGCGCCCTTCGTACAGTAACCACATCAGTACCACCATCGGCACCAGCAGATGGCCGCGCTTGAGCATCACTTCCTTGATCGGTGTCAGTTGGGAGCGGGGGATGCCTTCCAGGCCGTTGCGCATGGCGCGCAAATGCACCTGGAACAGAACGCCAAGGTAGAACAACAGAGCGGGAATGATGCCGGCCATGATCACCTGGGTGTAGGGGACCGACAGTACCTCCGCCATGATGAAAGCGGCGGCGCCCATGATCGGCGGCAGAATTTGCCCGCCGACGCTGGCCGAGGCTTCGACCGCGCCGGCGAAATTGGGTTTGTAGCCGGTTCGTTTCATCAACGGAATGGTGAAGGCGCCGGTGGTCACCACATTGGCGATGGCGGAGCCGTTGATGGAACCGAGAAAACCACTGGCCAGCACCGCCACCTTGGCGGGACCGCCCCGGGTGTGGCCCGCCACGGCCAGGGCGAGATCATTGAACAGCTGTCCCAGCCCGGATTTCACCAGGAAAGCGCCAAACAGGATGAACAGGATGATATAGCTGGCGGAGACCGCGATGGCGGTGCCCAGCAGGCCTTCGGTAATGAACACCAGATGCGACATGATCTGCCGGCCGGTCGCCAGGACGATGGCTTCGTTGATCCGTGGATAGAAAGACAGTTTGGCGTAGAAGCCGTAGACCAGAAAAAGGGTGGCCAGAATCGGTAATCCCCAGCCGGTCACTCTGCGGGTGGCGTCCAGCACCAGCAGGATCGCCACCGCGCCCACCACCATGTCGGTGTGGTTGATGCGGCCGCCCGAGGCGATCACCCGGTCCGCCACCACCAACATATAAACGCCAACAGCAAACGCCGTCACGACCAGTATGGCGTCAAACCAGGGGATCCTGTCGCGGGCCCCCTTCTTGGTTATCGGATAGAGAATGAATGCCAGTGCCAGCAACACATAGAGGTGGATGCTGCGCTGGGCGATGTCCACCAGCGGTCCGGAAAAGGAGGTGTATAAATGGAAGGCCGCCAGCAGTACGCAAACAACGGTAATAAAGGCCAGGATCCAGCGGGGCAGGGCGTCGCGGACCAGGCTCTCGCGATCGTATTTTTCCAGCGCTTCCTTGATGGCGGGATCCGTTTCCACCCTCTCCGGTTCCGGTGGCAGCGGGGAAGGGGATGAAGCAGACGGGGTCATGGCGATCTCCACTGCCGCCACCAGGTTCCGAACCGGGCGGGCAGCATCATCAACAAGGGGGCTTCCCGAGTCGTGAATGTCAGAATCGGAGGGACACCGGGATGCGTCAGATCCAGTGTCCGTCCTTGGAAAGATAGGTGGTAGTGTTCAGCTTCGGCGGCCTGGACATGGAGTGGGTCCACCGGGCGGTCGATACCGCTCATGATCACCCAGCCCTGTTCCAGACGGGTTTCGCGGCCCACGGCGGCGGGGACACCGGCGCCGAAGGTCTTGAACCGGGTCTCCACCAGCATCAGGTTGCCATCCGTCTGTATCCGGAACCGTTCTTCCCAGTCTTCTTTTTCCACCGAGTGCGTCCAGCGCAGTACGAAGTCGGAACCGGAAGCGGCGGGGAAGGCGTAACGCAGAGCCTCGCCTTCCTCGACCACCAGCCAGAATCGTGGCCAAAGCAGTACGGCAAGAACCGCCGTCATGATCGGAACCGCCGCCAACGGCCAACGGCGCCGGGTTCCGATCCTTGCTACCACCGTGCCGGCTTATTCGCCGCCGCCATCGCGGCTGTCGTAATAGCTCTGGGCGCCGGGATGCAGAGGAACCACCAGGTGCTGGTCCATGGTTTCCGGGTCAATGTCCTTCAGCGCGCCCACTGATACTTTTCCGGAGTGCAGATAGTCATCGAAACGCTGGGTCAGCTCCCGCGCCACCTTGTCGTCCATGGAAGCGGGAACGATCAGAATGTTGCGGATCGCCACCGTGTTGACCTCGGCGTCCAGGTTGTAACGTTCCGGTTTGCCCGCGGGAATGGTGTAGGTCTCATAGTAGGGGTAGGCCTCGAGCAGTTTGTCCGCTACCTCGCCGGTGACCGGCACGAAGGTCACGTCGTTGGTCTGCATCAGCCCGGTGATGCTGGAGTTGGGCACGCCGGAGGTGAAGAAGGCCGCGTCCAGGTTGCCGTTGCTCATTTCCGTCACGCTGTCGGCGTAGCCGGTATGGCTGACCCGGGCCAGATCATCGTAGCTGAGGCCGGTGGCTTCCAGCACGATTTTGGCGCTTTGCTCGACACCGGAACCCACCTTGCCGACACCGACCCGTTTGCCGGCCAGATCATCGACGCTGTCGATACCGCTGTCCGCGGTGGCGACGATCTGCACCACGTTGGGGTAGAGCCCCGCCAGGGTGGTGATGTCGGCCTTGTTGCCCTCGAACTGATTGTTGCCGTTGACCGCGTCGTAGGCCACGTCGCTCATGACGATGGCGATCTGATTGAGGCCATCCTGAATGTTCTGAATGTTTTGCACCGAGGCCCCGGTGGAAACCACCTGTACGCCGCCGATCAGATCACTGGCCTCGAAGATCGGCTTCAGAGCGCCACCAATGGGATAGTAGGAGCCGGAGGTGCCGCCAGTGCCAAAAATCAGATTCACGGGCGTGCTGTCGCTGGTCTGGGTTTGTTCGGAAGCCGTATCATCGCCGCCGCTTCCGCTCTGTGGCGCATCCTGGGGTTCGTCGCTGCAACCCGCGAGCAGGGCGCCGGACAACCCCAGCGTGGCGGCAAGAATCAAAGTACGAGGTGCCATGGATCTTCTCCTGTTTTTATCGCCATGATGAGTACGTGGACCCGCACTAGCTTACGAGCCGTACCACTTTGATACCACGTGAAGAGGTTAAGACTAAAGTAGAATGGGAAAGAAGGGAGAGGGGGAAGAGCAGATGGGCTACGAAGCCGCTGTGGGAGCTTGCTTGCAAGCGAATTCTTTGGATGTGTGCAATTCGCTGCCAAGGCAGCTCCCACAGCAGCTTCGTAGTGACCTCTAAAGCTGGCCGGGACTTAGTTGAGAACCCGGTAACCGCGCCCGCGCATGCAGTTTTTCATGACCCGGGACTTTTCCTGTTGGGCGTCTCCGGCTTTGCCGGCGCCGCCCAGTACCGCGCCGCCGCCAGCCATGCGGCCGGCGGTGCCGGAATCACCAAATATGGCACCGAGGATGCCGCCCAGTACCGCGCCACCGATGGCGCCCTCGGTGGCATCCCGGCCAGTGGAAACCTGATCGGCGACCTGTTCGCATTCGGCCAGATCCTGCTGATACTGGGCCTGGTCCACGCCTTGAGGGTCCACCACGATCCGTTTGGTCGAGGTGCAGCCGGTCACCAACAACAGTCCGGCGGTCCCGAGGATGATCATTGCGCGCATGGTTGCTCTCCTTCGTTTGCCTGCCTTAGCCTGCCTTCCTATGATTTTTTCTGGTAAGCAACGCCGCGCCCATAAGGCGGCGTTGCTTCCTATTAACTCGATGATACGCGATTTGGCTGTATGGAAACTGAACCGCTGGGAATTTTACGTTGGAGGGCCGGCTCGTTTACACATACGCGGATTCGCCTCGGTCTTTAGCCGCTGTGGGAAGCTTGCTCGCACGCGAATATTACTAAACGCCTGAGCCAGCCTCACCATTCGCTTGCAAGCAAGCTTCCCACAGCGATTTGGGGGCGCTTGTCTTTCGCTGCCACCTGTCCGCTATCAACCGTCAACTCTTCAAGTCGTCCCTTGCAGACGCAGCGATAGATCCACCGCCTGGCAATGCTTGGTCAGTGCGCCGGAGGAAAGGTACAGCGGGCGGCTGTCCGGCAGGGTGGCGACGTCATCCAGAGTGCGGTTGCCGGAGATTTCCAGGGCGCTGTGCGGGGCCAGTGACATCGCCTCGGCCAGCATCTCCGGGGTGAAATTGTCGAGCATGATCTGATCCGGGGTGAGCGCCGCCGCTTCCCGCAGCTCATCCAGATTCTCCACCTCGATGATGATTTTCTTGTCGGCGGCGACACGGCGGGCCTGTTCAATGGCGGCGGTGATCGAACCGCAGGCGGTAATATGGTTTTCCTTGATCAGGAAGGCATCGTACAGACCGAGACGATGATTCTCGCAGCCGCCGCACAGAACCGCGTATTTCTGTGCCGCGCGCAGGCCCGGCAGGGTCTTGCGGGTGTCCAGCACGGTGACCCGGGTACCGGCCACGGCGTCGGCGTAGCGCCGCGCGCTGGTGGCCGTGGCCATCAGCGTTTGCAGCAAATTCAGTGCGGTGCGCTCGCCGGTGAGGATACGCCGGGTATTGCCGCTGAGGGTACAGAACACGGTGCCGGCGGCCAGCCGGTCACCTTCGCCAGCGTGCCATTGCACGTCCACGCCACCGAGTTGACGGAATACTTCCTCGGCCCAGGGCGCGCCACACATGACCGCATCCTCGCGGGTCAGGATGGTGGCTTGCGCCTGCGCGGATTCGGGGATCAATTGCGCGGTGATATCACCGTCGCCGATGTCTTCTTGCAAGGCGAAGGCCACGACCCGCGCGATATCGGCGCGGGCGTAGTCGGGCAGGGATCGGGTCGTCATTGTTGATCGAAAAACTCTTTGCTGAGGCGCACCACCACGGGGGCCAGGAATAACAGAGCGATCAGGTTGGGGACCGCCATCAGGATGTTCATGATATCGGCAATCGGCCAGACCAGGCCGAGGTCCATCATCGCGCCCACCGGCACCACCAGTACCCAGACCCAGCGGAACGGCACCAGGGCGCGTTCGCCGAACAAATATTGGGTGCAGCGTTCGCTGTACAGGCTCCAGCCCAGCAGGGTGGTGAACGCGAAAACAGCCAGACCACAGGTCACCACGATTTCGCCGTAGGTGCCAAAAGTGCTGGAGAAAGCCAGCGCGGACAGGGGCGCGCCCTTTTCACCGCTGGTCCAGGCACCGCTGGCGACAATGGCCAAGCCGGTGACGGAGCATACCACGATGGTGTCGATAAAGGTGCCGAGCATGGCAACGCTGCCCTGGCGGGCGGGGTGGTCAGTGTTGGCGGAGGCATGGGCGATGGGGGCGCTGCCCAGCCCGGCCTCGTTGGAAAAGATGCCGCGGGCGATGCCGTATTGGATTGCTTCCTTGATCACCGCGCCGGCGAAGCCGCCCGCGGCGGCGGTACCGCTGAAGGCGCTATCGAAACATAGCGCAATGGCCGCGGGCAGGGCGGCGGCGTGATCCGCCAGTACCGCCAGGCCGGTGAGCAGATAAGCCAGGGCCATGAAGGGCACCACGAAGGTGGCTACCCGGGCGATACGCTTGATGCCGCCCAGCACCACCAGACCGACCATGGCCATCAGCACCAGCCCGGTGGTCCAGGTGGGCACGCCAAAACTATCGTGAAGACCATCGGCCACCGAGTGCGTCTGGGTGGTATTGCCGATGCCGAAACCGGCGCACATGCCGAAGAAGGCGAACAGCACCGCCAGCCACGCCCAGCGCGACCCCATGCCCTTGCGGATATAGTACATCGGGCCACCCACGTACTGCCCGCGATGATCCTGCTCCCGATAATGCACCGCCAGCACCGCCTCGGCGTATTTGGTGGCCATGCCGACCAGGGCGATCAGCCACATCCACACCAGCGCGCCGGGACCGCCGGAAGCGATGGCGGTGGCGACGCCGACGATATTACCGGTGCCGATGGTGGCCGATAGCGCCGTGGCCAACGCGGCGTTGGAGCCGATGGTGCCCTGACCCGGCGCGGGGCTGAACATCTGCCGAAAACCGAAGCCGAGACGCCGGATCGGCAGGAAACCCAGACGCAGACTCAGATAAATACCGGTACCGGCAATCAATATCAGGGCCGGCCAACCCCACATGAGGTCGCGGACCGCCTCGGTGCGATCAATGATGCTTTCCATCGTGTCCCTTCCTTTAGTTTTAATGGGAGAGTAGGGAATTCGGCCTGCCGGGAAAAGCAGGAATCCGGGGGCGCTGGCCTTCAGCGTCCATGCATGGTCCATGCAAGGCCTTTTGATAAGGTGAATGTCTTATTTGGGAGTTGGTTCAAAATAGTGACTCATGGGGCGTGCTAGCTTGGGGAAGCTCTGAGATACACCTCGTCATTCCGGACCCGACCCATACGTCATCCCGGGCTTGACCCGGGATCTCCCTCTACAGCGTATGTGGCTTCGTGGAAGGAGATGCCGGATCAAGTCCGGCTCGAGTCCGGCATGACGTTTTTCAGGGGACATCTTTCGGGTTCCGGGGGTAATCAGTCATGACCAACGTCACGCACATTGGCGGCGCGCCGGGCCGCCGTGTCGGCGCTACCCGTGCCGGGCCTTTGCCGCGTCCGCTGGAGCAGGTCCGCGAACACACCCGGGAACGGGCGCGGGCGCTGCTGGCGGGTATGCTCGACGGCGCCGACGACATGCTGTTCAACATGGCGGAAGCCAAAACTGACAGTGAGCGGGACCGCTACTTTGATGCCATGCGTGAGCTGCGCCTGCAAAGGCGAGCGCTGGAAACCGGTTTCCATGAAGGCATCGTCGCCCTGTTCAATGAGCTCGGCCGGGCGCGCGAGCCGGTTCAGGATGCCCCCGGCCACGGATTCGAGTCGCTGACCCTGGTCCAGAACGACGAGCTGGAAATTTCAGTGGCGTTGGACAATCTGGCGCGCCGGGCCCGCAATGGTTGCGAGGAGGCGCTGGCCCTGCTGTGTCATCGCCTGGAGTATCTGTTCGAGGGCAAGGTGGCGATCAGCGAGAAAAACAATCCGCTTGAGCCACGCCAACTGGCCTCTTGCTTCGCTGATGGTGTTCTTCGATTGTCGCTGGACATCCGGGCCCGGCTGATCGTGCTGAAACTGTTCGAACGGGTGGTCATGGACGAGGCATCGGCCCTGGTGGAGCAGGCCAACCGTACCCTGGCCGAAGCCGGCGTCTTGTCGGAGCTGGCCAGCGCCCCGGTGGCACGGCATCGGGGCCGGAGCTCCGCCGGTACCGAGGCATCAGGGCAGGCCAGTGACGCCTCGTCCACCAGCTCTGATTCCGGCCTGCTCAGCGAACTGCTGGCCTTGCTGCGCGGGCCGGCCAGGACGGCGTCGTCGGAACCGCTCGATCGGTCGGGGCTGGCCACCTTACTGGACGGCGTGGCCCACCGCGACGGCGTGCCCGTCACCCTGGATCAACCGGTGCGGGCGGTGAGCCGCGACGACCTGATGCAGGTGCTGTCGCGCTTGCAGCGCGAGGGCCAGGGGCGATCCGGGCGGGAACAACCCCGGGGGCTGCGCGAGTCGTTGGCCCGGGAACTGGGGCAACGGCGGGATGCTCCGGTGGTGCCTGCCCTGGACCAGGCCGATGATGATCTCATCAACCTGGTGGCCATGCTGTTCGACTTCATCCTGGATGACGAAGCGTTGCCCGCGGACGTCAAGGCGTTGATCGGGCGCCTGCAGATTCCGCTGCTGAAAGTGGCGATCAACGACAACGGCTTTTTCGGTGACGACGGCCACCCGGCCCGGGCGTTGCTGAACACGCTGGCCCGGGCCGGTGCCCAGTGGGATCCGCAGCAGGGCACCGGCGATGAGTTGTACCAGCGTATCCGCCGCGCGGTGTACACGGTTATCGATCATTACGACCAGGACGATGGCCTGTTTGCCCGGCTGCAAGAGGAGTTCGATGAATATTTCTGCGAGCAGGACACTCGTGCCCGCCGTCTGGCACAGCGGTTACGCGAAAGCGAGGAAGGACGTGCCCGGGCCGAGCAGGCGATGGCACGGGCGCGGCGGTATCTGGACCAGCGGCTGGCGGGGCGGGCCTTGCCGGAAGCGCTGATCCGCCTGTTGCGTCAGGGCTGGCAGCAGGTGTTGTACCTGACGCTGCTGCGCGAAGGAGACGACAGCGAAGCCTGGCGCCGGCAAAGCAAGATCGCCGATGCGCTGATCTGGTGCCTGTTGCCCCATGCGGCGGAGGCCGACCAGCATAAAGCCCGCCAGATGGCGCCCAAATTGAGGGTGGCGGTGGCCCAGGGGCTGGCGGAGATACAACACGACGAGGTGGAGAGCCAGGCGTTGGTGCGCGGCCTGGCGCTGGCCCAGGAAGCGATGTTTCACGGGCAGACGCCGCGGCGGGTGAAAGTGAAACCGGTTTCGGAAGAACCCGCCGCCGCCCCGGCGCCGGAGGACGACGCCTTGCTGGTGCGTGCGCGGGCGCTGCGGCCCGGCCAGTGGGTGGAGATCGGCGCGGGCGACGGCACCCGCCGGGCACGGCTGGCGGCTAATATTCGCGAGGGCGCCAAACTGGTGTTCATTAACCGCCGGGGCATCAAGGTGGAGGAACTCGACGCCGCCGCGCTGGCCGTTGCCATGCGGGAAGGCACTGTTAAACTCATTGACGAGGGAGCGCTGTTCGACCGGGCCCTGGAAGCGGTGATCGGCGATCTGCGCCGGCGGCAAGGCCGCTGAGCGGCGCTCCCCATCATCATTGGGGAGTTTCCGTGTCCGTATCACCGTCGTTGACGCCAACCTATACCTTGCAGCGGCACTGGGTGGAGCAGGCCCGCAAGGTGCCGTCGCCGAATTTCAATGCCCGTCCCGATCCGGACGACATCGCACTGATCGTTCTGCACAACATCAGTCTGCCCCCGGGCCAGTTTGGCGGCCCGCACATCGAAGCGCTGTTCCAGAACCGTCTCGACCCTGATGCTCATCCCTATTTCGAGGGGCTGAGGGACCTGCGGGTATCCGCTCATTTTCTGATTCGCCGTGACGGCGAGCTGGTTCAGTTCGTCGCCTGTGACCAGCGAGCCTGGCATGCCGGTGTTTCGTGCTGGCAGGGGAGGGAGAACTGCAACGACTATGCGCTCGGCATCGAACTGGAAGGATGCGATGATCAGGTTTTTGATGAACGTCAATACGCGGCGTTAAAGCCGTTGCTGGCGACTTTGATGGGTCATTATCCTCGACTGAGCCGCGATACCATCACAGGCCACGAGCACATTGCTCCGGGCCGGAAAACCGATCCGGGTCCCTGTTTTGACTGGGCGCGGATCGGCGCTTGATAGTGAGCACTGGAAATAACCACTAAAGGAAACCGCTGGGAGCGCTATGAAACTGCTCGTCTTGCTTTTGGTTCTGGCTTTACGTCGTCGCGATGGCGGCTGGCCCGGGGTGCTGGCCCGGCCGGACCGGCACCAGCGCTGCCTCGCCACCTTGTCTCCGGTACGCCACGGTATCCCGGGCTGGTGGTTGAGCGTGGCGCTGCCGGCGATCGCGGTGGCCCTGCTGTTCGGCTGGCTGGCTGGCGGCTGGGGTAACCTGCTGGTATTGGTATTGGGAACCGCCTTGATGCTGTGGCTGGTCGGCGTGGAAAGCGAATTCCGGCTGGTGGATGAGCTGCTGGTATGCGGGCGTCTGAATGACGGTGAAACGTTGCGGGACCTGGCCGAGCAGGCGCTGCCGATCAACGGCGAAGCGGGCTCCCCGGATTGGTACCGGCAATTGGAAACCGGCTTCCTGGAACGGGTCTTTGTCTTGTTCACCGCGCTGTTCTGGTTGATGACATTGGGATTCGGCGCGGTGGTGCTTTTCGTGCTTAACCGGGCCTGGCTGCAACGGCATCGCGAACATAGCGACTGGGCGCGGAGCCTGGATGCGGCACTGCGTTGGGTGCCGGCACGTCTGACGGTGCTGGCGTTGGCCCTGGCGGGACAGTTCGGCGCGGTGACGCACGCGGCGGCGGGTAAACTCTGGCGCCTGGACGACAGCCGTGAACTGCTCAACGACACCGCCCAGGCGGCGGAACCGGTGGAGGAAATCGCCGAGAAGAGCACCGGGGAGCCGTTGGCGGCGGGAATGGATCGTCTGGAGGCACTGCACGGAGTGCTGCTGCGTGCCCTGGCGGTATGGCTGATCTTCGCCGCGCTCTGGAGCTTGCTGGCTTGATTGGCATGAATTCGCCGTTTGCTGGCAAGCCAGCTTCCCACAGCGGTTCCGTAGCCCGCTGTGGGAGCTGCCTTGCCGCTCCTCCTCCCAGATAATCGCCGTCACGTCCCCCATAAAAATGAAACCCTATTTCGGTTACGGTTTGCCCGCCAGGGGTGGTGGGGGAATCGTTCGAGGCCTGTTACTATGGCCGATGACCTCCTGGTCAGGAGCCTTGAATAACGCTTCGGCTCTTAGCTCTCCGGTGTTGATTGCCCTCGAATCCCTGGAGGAGCGAGCTTCCCCGACCTGTTGCGACGACCACACCCGGAATCGTCGACACAGGCACGACATTCGCTGTCGCGGTGATCCCGCGACGGCGTGGCTAACGCGATTAAAAAGGACGCAAGCCCATGCAGAAAAGAAACTTTTTCGATGATATCGATCCGGCGGAAACGCGTGAATGGTTGGACGCGCTGGAATCGGTGATCGAACGGGAGGGGCCGCAACGGGCCGCCTGGCTGTTGGATATCCTTACCAATGAAGCGCAGGAACAAGGTGTATTACGCACCCACCTGAACACCCCGTACATCAACACCATCCCGCCCCGCAAGGAGTCGCCGCTACCCGGCGACCTGTTCATGGAGCGGCGTATTCGCTCCCTGGTTCGTTGGAACGCGCTGGCCACGGTGCTACGGGCCAACAAGAGCGATGATGATCTGGGCGGCCACATCGCCAGCTTCGCCTCTTCCGCTACCCTCTATGATGTCGGTTTCAATCACTTCTTCCACGCCCCTCACGATGACAACCCCGGTGACCTGGTGTTCTTTCAGGGACACTCCGCTCCCGGTGTCTACGCCCGCGCCTACCTGGAAGGGCGCATCGACGAGGAGCAACTGGATAACTTCCGCCGGGAAGTGGCGGGCAAGGGGCTGTCCTCCTATCCGCATCCCTGGCTGATGCCGGATTTCTGGCAGTTCCCCACCGTGTCCATGGGGCTGGGGCCGATGCAGGCGATCTACCAGGCCTATGTCATGAAGTACCTGCAGAACCGTGAGCTGGTCGCCGACCATAATCGCAAGGTCTGGGCGTTCCTCGGGGACGGCGAAATGGACGAACCGGAATCCCTCGGCGCGTTGTCCATGGCGGGTCGGGAGCAGTTGGATAACCTGGTGTTCGTGGTCAACTGTAATCTGCAGCGTCTGGATGGTCCGGTACGTGGTAACGGCAAAATCATCCAGGAACTGGAAAGTTTGTTCCGTGGCGCCGGCTGGAACGTGATCAAGGTAATCTGGGGGCGCCTGTGGGATCCGTTGCTGGAAAAAGATGACGAGGGCCTGCTGCGCCGCCGCATGGAAGAGTGCGTGGATGGCGAATATCAGGCGTACAAAAAGAACGGTGGCGCCTATACCCGCGAGCATTTCTTCGGCGCCTATCCGGAACTGAAGAAAATGGTCGAGCACATGAGCGATGACGATATTTATCGTCTCAATCGTGGCGGCCACGATCCGTTCAAGGTGTTCGCCGCTTACAACGAGGCGGTGAACCATACCGGACAACCCACCGTGATTCTGGCGAAAACCGTGAAGGGGTACGCCACCGGTGCCGGTGAAGCGGTCAACAAGACCCACCAGATGAAGAAGATGGATCTGGACAGTCTCAAGGAATTCCGCGATCGCTTCGACATGCCGTTCACCGACGATGAACTGGAAGCGATCCCCTACTACAAACCGGAAGAGGATTCTCCGGAGCTGCGTTACATGCGCCAGCAGCGGGAAAAGCTGGGCGGCTACATGCCAGTGCGCCGGCGCGAAGCCAGTCAGTCCCTTAAGATGCCGGGTCTGGATTTCTTCGCCAACTTTCTGGAAGGCACCGGTGACCGGGAGATTTCCACCACCATGGCGTTCGTGCGCATGCTCAATGCCTTGGTCAAGGACAAGACCCTGGGTGAGCGGGTGGTCCCGATCGTGCCCGATGAAGCCCGCACCTTCGGTATGGAAGGCATGTTCCGGCAGTTGGGTATCTATTCCTCCAAGGGGCAGAAATACGAGCCGGAGGATGCCGGTCAGGTGATGTTCTACCGGGAGGACAAGAAAGGGCAGATCCTCGAAGAGGGCATCAACGAAGCCGGCGCCATGGCCGCTTGGATCGCCGCGGCCACCAGCTACAGTGTTCACGATTTCACCCTGATTCCGTTCTTCATCTACTACTCCATGTTCGGCTTCCAGCGCACCGGGGATTTCTGGTGGGCCGCCGGCGATAGCCAGGCCCGTGGTTTCCTGCTGGGCGGTACCGCCGGACGCACCACGCTCAACGGTGAGGGGCTGCAACACCAGGACGGCCACAGCCACATTCTTACCAGCACGGTACCGAATTGCGTCAGCTACGATCCGACCTACGCGTACGAGGTGGCGGTGATTCTGCAGGATGGCCTGAAGCGCATGTACCAGGACCACGAGAATGTCTTCTACTACCTGACGCTGATGAACGAGAACTATGTGCACGGCGCCATGCCCGAGGGCGCCGAGGAAGGTATTCGTCGCGGCATGTATCTGTTGCATGAAGGTAAGGGTGGCAAGAAAGCATCCAAGGTGCAGTTGCTGGGATCCGGCACGATTTTGCGTGAGGTGGAAGCCGCGGCGGAGCTGCTGCAACAGGACTTTGGTGTCAGTGCCGATGTGTGGAGTGTCACCAGCTTCAATGAGTTGCGTCGGGAAGGTATCCACGCTGATCGTGACCGCATGCTGGCACCGGAACGGGACAAGCACGAACCGACCTGGGTGGAGCGCTGTCTGGCGGATCGTGCCGGTCCGGTGATCGCTTCCACCGATTACATCCGGGCTTACGCGGATCAGATCCGGCCCTGGGTCAAGGCGCCTTACCGGGTGCTGGGCACCGACGGCTTTGGCCGCAGCGATTCCCGTGCGCAACTGCGCCACTTCTTCGAAGTGGATCGCTACTTCGTGGTGTTGGCGGCATTGACCGCTCTGTGCGACGAGGGCGAGGTCGACGCCGGCGTGGTGCAAAAGGCGATGGAAAAATATCGAATCGATCCGGCGAAACCCTATCCGGTGAACCATTAATGATTTTCCACTCTTCTTCCACAAGAAGGAGCAACGCGTGAGCAAGGAAACCATTCGAGTCCCCGATGTCGGCAGCAGTGATCCTGTGGACGTCATCGAAGTGACTGTGAAAGAGGGCGATACCATCGCCCCGGAAGACACCATCGTGGTGTTGGAATCAGACAAGGCGACGGTGGAAGTGCCGGCGCCGAAAGGCGGCAAGGTGCTTGGTCTGCTGGTCAAGCAGGGCGACAAGGTCAAGGAAGGTGATCCGCTGCTGGAGCTGGACGCGGAAGCCGGGGACGGTGACGCTGAAGAGGCAGGGCAGGAACAATCCGACCGGAAGGGCGCCGAGGAAGCCGAGCCGGAGCAGGAGAGCAACAGTACGGACGAAGGTGCCGACAGCGAAGATGATGAACAGGCGGCGGGTGGCGGCAGCCAGACCGTGACGGTGCCCGACCTGGGCGATATCGAAGGCGCTGAAATCATCGAGATTTCGGTCCAGGACGGGGATCAGGTGGAGGCCGAGCAGACCCTGGTGGTGCTGGAGTCCGACAAGGCGTCCCTGGACATTCCTTCACCGGCGGCGGGCACCGTGGCCCGGTTGCGGGTCAAGGTGGGTGACAAGGTCGGTACCGGTGATCAGCTGATGGATCTGGATGGGGCCGGCGGCGGCGGGGCGAAGAAAGCGTCCGGCGACGACGGTAACGCGGCGGCGAAAGACGGCGGTGACAAGGCCGTGGCCAAAGCCGAATCCAGCCCGGCGAAAAGTGCCGGTCAGACACAAAAACCGGCCGATCAGGCGCCGGCCAGACAAGCAGAAGGGCGTTCCGCCGCTTCCGCGTCCTCCGGTCAGCCATCCGCCCAGGTGCACGCCGGCCCGGCGGTACGCAAGCTGGCCCGTGACACCGGTGTGGATCTGGCGCTGGTCGAAGGATCCGGTCCCAAGGATCGGATTCTCAAGGAAGACGTCCACGCATATTTGAAACGTCGCATGGAAGCGCCCGCCGGGGCGGGCGTGGCGGCGCCGGTGGACGATCTGCCGGACATCGACTTCAGCGAATTCGGGCCGGTGGAGCGGGTGGAATTGAACAAGCTGCGCAAGGTGGCGGCCCGCAACCTGCACCGCAGTTGGATCACCATTCCGCACGTTACCCAGTTCGATGACGCCGATATCACCGAACTGGAAGCGTTCCGCAAGAGCCAGAACAAGCTGCTGGAGAAGGAAGGCGTCAAACTCACCATGCTGGCGTTCCTGGTGAAGGCCTGTGCCAACGCACTGCGGGCCTTCCCCAAATTCAACAGCTCTCTGGAGAAAGGCGGCGAAGCGCTGATTCAGAAGGATTACGTACACATTGGCATCGCCGTGGACACCCCCAATGGTCTGGTGGTGCCGGTATTGCGTGACGCCGACAAGAAAGGGCTCAAGGAGATTGCCCTGGAAATGTCGGAACTGGCGGCTAAGGCAAGGGATCGGAAGCTGACGCCGGCGGACATGAAGGGCGCCTGTTTCAGCATCTCGTCCCTGGGCGGCATCGGCGGGACTGCCTTCACCCCGATCGTCAATTGGCCGGAGGTGGCAATTCTCGGCGTCAGCCGTTCCGACACCAAGCCCGTATGGGATGGCCAGGCGTTCCAGCCCCGGCTGACACTGCCGTTGTCACTGTCCTACGATCACCGGGTGATCGACGGTGCGGACGCGGCGCGCTTTACCACCTACCTGAGCAGTCTGCTGGGGGATCTGCGTAGAGTGTTGCTGTAGTAAAAGAAAGATCGCGGCCATTTGACCTGCCCCCACTGCTACTCTGCGAAGTCGCTGTGGGAGCGGCCTTGGCCGCGAATTATCTCAGCGCAGTCGGGTTTTATTCCGCGTTTTTCCGTTCCAGACGTTGCTGCATCCGTTCCATGCGCTCCTTCATCTTTTCCTTGCGTTGTTCCTGCAGAGCCTGCGCTTTGTCCCGCTGTTCCGCCGTCAACACCGCGTCCACGCGTTCGCGGGTCTCGTCATGCAGTGTCTTCATTTTCTCGTGCTGTTGCTCGAAGATCGACTCAATCTCGGTGCGTTGAGCGTCGGTCAGGTCCAGGGTTTCCGCCATGCGGTCCATGCGCTGCTCCGGATCGAACTTCATCTTCGGGCCGTGCCCCATGCCGGGGCCGGCGAAGGCGGTGGTGGTGACCAGGGTGAGGGCGATCAGTAGGGCTTTCTTCATGATGCTTTCTCCGTTGAACTTCGATGTACCCAGTGTCGGAGAAAAATGTGCAGAGAGCGTGCAGGAACCGTGGAACAACCCGCGCTTATTCGTCTTCATCGGGATCGTCTTCCGGCTGGGCCTGAAGACGGTAACCCACACCGTAGACACTGCCGATCCAGTCATGGCCGCCGGGCAGCCCTTCGCCCAGTTTGCGTCGCAGCTTGCGAATATGGCTGTCAATGGTGCGATCGGAAACCACCCGATGGTCCGGGTAGATCACATCCATCAATTGATCGCGGCTCCAGATCCGGCCCGGCTGTTTGGCCAGGGTGGCCAGCAGCTCGAATTCGATGGCGGTGAGCGCCACCCGCGCACTCTGATAGACCGCCTCGAAACGGTGACGGTCCAGCTCCAGGCCGCCGTCGGGGTGTTGCTCCGCGGCCATGGAGCGGCGCAACACCGCCTTGACCCGCGCCACCACCTCACGGGGACTGAACGGTTTGCAAATGTAGTCGTCGGCGCCGATCTCCAGCCCCAATAACCGATCCACCTCTTCCACCCGGGCGGTGATCATCAGAACCGGCACTTGAGAAAAACGGCGGATGTTCTTGCACAATTCCATGCCGTCGCCATCGGGTAGCATCAGATCCAGCAGTACCGCCTGGTAATTCCCTTCACGCACACGCCGTTCCGCCTCGCGCACACTGGCGGTCTGGTCCGCCTGGAAGTGGCTGTGGGTCAGATAGTCCGCCAGTAGTTGCGCCAGGCGGGGCTCGTCTTCAACGATCAGTACGCGGGCCATGATGATCCTTGGGCAATCGAATGGTGATACGCAGGCCGCCCAGCGGGCTGTGGCCGGCGGTGATGGTGCCGCCGTGGGCTTCGACGATGCGCTGACAGATGGCCAGCCCAAGGCCGGCACCGCCGGTGCGGCGATTGCGCGAACTCTCCACCCTGAACAGGTGATCAAACAGTTTCGGCAACGCATCCTCCGGCACGCCCGGCGCGGTGTCGTTGAGAGTCAGGCGCCAATGGTCCTGCTCGTCGTCCAGAACCAGTTGCACTTCGCCGCCTTGGTCGGTGTATTTCAGGCTGTTGTGCAGCAGATTATCGAGCAACTGCCGCAGGCGTACCGGGTCGCCGCTAAGGGTGGCCGGCGGCAGGGTGGTGAGCACGGTCAGGCCGTGGCGCTGCATTGCCGGGCGCACAGCGTCCACGGCGTCCTCGCAGAGGGCGTCCAGGTCCACCCGGGTAAAGTGATAGCGCAGGTTGCCGGCGTCGGCCAGAGCCAGATCGTGCAGATCACTGACCAGATGGGTCAGATGGCGAACCTCGGATTCCAGGGTGCTGATGGTTTCCTTGTTCATGGGCCGGACGTCGTCCTGGATTGCTTCCAATTCACCACGCAGCACAGCCAACGGCGTGCGCAGCTCATGGGCGATGTCGGAAAACCAGCGCTGGCGGGCCTGCTGGCCCTGATCCAGGCGCTCCGCCAGACTGTCCACATGGCGAATCAGCTCGCCGAGTTCATCACGACGCTGACTGGTCAGACGGGCCTCGTAGTGGCCTTCGCGCAATTGCCGGGTATGGCGGCTGAGGGCGGTGATCGGCGCCACGAAATGGCGGGCCAGCAGCCAGGACACCAGAAGCGACAACGCCAGACCGATGAGCGTCATCCACAGCATGAACCGCAGCTGCCGTTCCTGGAAACGGCGGTCCATGGAGTCGCGGATCGCTTCCTGGTCCGGGTAGACCAGCCAGCCCACCACTTGGTCGCCGATGCGAATCGCCACCTGGCGGCGGAATTTGGGCGCCACGGGTGGGCCCAGTAGAGGGTGCTTGTTGGCCGTCAGCAACTGCAGATGGCGATGGGCATCGCGGTCGATTTTTCGCTGGTCGGGCTGATTGCGGTCACCGGCCAGCCAGTACAGTCGCCCCAACTGTCGCGGGTCGCGCAGCAGAAAGTCCCAGCTGCCTCGCTGTGCGTAAAGCACCGCCAGGTGATCGGCCAGCCGTTCCACCTGGGCCTGCTGACGCTCGTCCAGATATTTGGACAAACTCTGCTCGAACGACAGGTAATAGAAGCCGCTGGCCGCCAGGATCAGCAGCAGGAAAGTACCCAGAAAGGTGAGGAACAGTTTGTTGCGTATGCCCATGATGCTCGCGGGAGCCGTGGAGAATCGCTCCAGTGTAAGGCCGCCGGAGGTGTCGCCCTAGCGACTTGCACATTCTTTCAAAATGGTTGGGGCCGGACGCCGGATGCTAAAGTCAAAACCCGGGGCTGCGGCGCTTCAATCATGGGCACGGGTCTGTAACGGAGGGGGCTACCAAGCCGCTATATTCGCCAGCAAGCTGGTCTCCCACAGATCTGCTACGAAGCCGCTGTGGGAAGAGGCCCGGGCGGCGCTCCGCTTGGCCGCGAATGCCCTGAGCCGTTGGCCATTCGCGTGCAAGCACGCTCCCACAGCAGCGCAGTAGCCCCTTCCGTTACAGACCCGTGCCCATGATTGAAGCGCCGTGTCCCGCCAAACCCCGATGAACCATAAGAAAGCGTTTTAGTGCTTGCCAGGGCGTGGGGTCTGGTTTTGCATTATCGGCGTCCGGTCAGCGATCCTCGCGCCGTATCCACTGTGATTCAGGCGTTTCCGCGCGCAGGTTGATCAGACGGGCCATGATGAACAGCAGGTCGCCGAGCCGATTGAGGATCGCCAGGCTGACCGGGTTGACCTGCTCCTGGTCGGCGAGGGTCACCAGCCGGCGTTCGGCGCGCCGGGCCACGGTCCGGCAATGGTGGCACCACGCCGCGTCGGCGTTGCCGCCGGGGAGTACGAACTCTTTCAGTGGTGGCAGTTCGGCATTGATCAGGTCGGCCTGGGATTCGATTTCCACCAGCTCGGCGTCGGTCAGGGTCACGGTGTCGGGGATCGCCAGCTCACCGCCGATATCGAACAGCCATTGCTGCAGATTCTCGATCAGCCGGTCCAGATCCTCATCAAGCGGATGCGCGCGCAACACGCCGAGGGCGCTATTGAGTTCATCCAGGCTACCGAGCGCCTCGATGCGGGGATGGTCCTTGGCGACCCGGCTGCCATCGGCGAGACCGGTATGGCCATCGTCGCCGGTGCGGGTGATGACCCGGTTGATGCGGGTCTTTTCATCCTTGCGGGAAGGCATGGTGATTCCTAGTCAGTGATATGGCGTGGAACCCATGAATGTACTCCGGATTCCACCATGGGTGCAGCCCCGACTACGAAGCCGCTGTGGGAAGCTGCCTTGGCAGTGAATGGGACTGAGATAGCACATACACCGTATTCGCTGGCAAGCCAGCTTCCCACGGCAGCCTTGTAGCGGCTTCTGATTTCACGTCCGCGAAGTCAGGGTGGCGACGATGCGCTCATGGGCCGGCAGTGACAGCCCCAAGGGGGCGGCCCGGCGCAGTAAATAACCGTTGATGGCCTCGATTTCGGTGACGGCGCCTTTACCGACGTCGGCGCGCATGGACGAGGTATTACCCGCGGTGGCGCTGGCCACCGCCATCACCCGGGGCAGGGAGTCGCCGGGCCAGGTCGGGTCCACAGCGGTGAGCAACTGGTCGGCTTCCCGGCACAATTCCTCGGCCTGGCGTTGCAGCTCCCGCTCTTCCAACAGCCGGCCGTTGGCCACGTCGTGGAGCGCGGTGAGCGGGTTGATCACCGCGTTGGCCACCAGTTTATGCCATTGTCGGTGCTGGAAATCCGCCGGCCAGCTCAGGTTCGGCCAGTGCGCGCTCAGCTGCTCGAACCAGTCCGGAGCGACATCATGACCGCCCATCCAGGTCTCGTTCTCCGCCACCACCTGATGTTGTGCTGGCCCGTCCTGTTTCACCGCCGAGGTGGTCACCACCTCGATCAATCGAACGCCCTCTGGCAGCAGACCATCAAGGCTGCCGAGGCCATTTTGCAGTCGCAGCACCTGGGTATCGGCGGTCAGTGGCACGGACTCCAGGGCGGCGGCGCTGTAGGGCGCCTTGCAGGCTACCACCAGGCGGCGGGGCGGTTCGGTCAGCGCGGCGGGCGAGAGCACCGGCAGAACCAGATCGCACGGCGGCCTGCCGTCGGCGAAGGTGAGTCTCCTGCGAAGCGGGCTTGCGGTGTCATGGCGCAGCACGGTCACCGGAACGCCGGCCTGGCGCAAGTAGTACGCCGCCAGCAGGCCCATGTTGCCGGCGCCGAGCAGGTACCAGGTGCTCATGGTCGCCGCGCCTCCGGCCGGGCGCCATGGCGGATCAGCCAGATCAGAATCAGCAGTCCCGGTATCGCCATCAGCGCGGTGAGTATAAAGAACACCTCCCAGCGGCCGCCGAGAAGATCCACCATCCAACCGCTGCCGGCGGCCAGGGTGGTGCGGCCCAGGTTGCCCAGGGACGCCAGCAGCGCGTACTGCGTGGCGGTGAACTGCCGGTTACACAGATCGGAGATGTAGGTGACGAAGGCAATGGTGGACACACCGCCGGTGAAGTTGTCGAGGATCACGCAGGTCAGCAGCACGGTGTCGTTTCGCCCGGTTACCGCCAGCCAGGCGTAGAGCAGGTTGGTCAGAGCCATGGCGATGCCGGCCACCAGCAGCCCCCGGGAGGCGCCCAGCTTGATGCTGATGGCGCCGCCGAGAAAGCTGCCTACCCCCAACGCCACCATGCCGGCGGTTTTCACATAGGCGAACACCTCCGCCCATTGGTAGCCGATTTCGTTGTAGAAGCGGATCGACATGGTGCCGAGAAACGCCTCGCCGATCTTGAACAGAAAGATGAATCCCAGCAGCACCACGGCCATCTGTGTGCCGTTGCGGCGGAAGAATTCGATAAAGGGCGCGAAGACCGCGCTTTGCAGCCAGCGTGCCATGCGTTCGCCCGGTGGGGCGTCCGGGCGTCCGCTCACCCTGGCTCTGTCCTCGGGTTCCCGTGCCATCAGGCAGCCGGCCACGCCGAACAGCATGGCGCTGCTCATCACCAGGTAAATCTGGTTCCAGCTGTCGAGCCAGGCGGTCAGCCACAGGGCGATGCCGGCGATCAGTAGATTCCCCAGCAACCAACCCACCACGCCGGCGGAAGCGGCGGCACCCTGTTGGTCCACCGGCACGGATTCGATCCGCAGGGCGTCGATGGCGATGTCCTGGGTGGCGGAAACAAAAGCGATGATCAGACAGATAACGCCCACCGCCAGCAGCTCTTTGCTGGGGGTGAACACGGAGAGCAGCATCAACAGCCCCACCAGCGCGATCTGGCTGAGCAGAATCCAGGCGCGGCGCTTGCCCAGCGCCCGCCCCAGCGGGCCCAGGCGGAAGCTGTCCACCAGCGGCGCCCACAGAAAATTGAGCGCGTAGGGCAGCGAGACCAGACCGAACAGGCCCAGGCTGGTGCGGCTCAATCCCTCGTCGGTGAGCCAGGCGGACAGGGTGGAAACGATCATGCCCTTGGGGAAGCCGCTGGCAATACCCAGCAGAAAGATCACCAGAATGCGGCGATCAAAAAAGGCGTTTTCCAGTTTCATTTACTCTCCGGGGGCGGATTCGGCGGCCTCGGGGCGCCATTGGAAGCGGCGTAATGGCACGCGCTGGCTCAGCACCGCCACGCCTTCCTGGTGTAACCGGCGTAGTTGGGTCTCTCCACTGGGGGTGCCGATCAGCGGCAGACCGCCATCGCCCCGGATCACCCGGTGCCACGGCAGTTTGCTGCCCTTGGGCAACTGGCTCATCAGCCGGCCGACAAAACGGGCGTGGCGCGGGTAACCCGCCATACGGGCCACCTGACCATAGCTGCAGACGGTGCCGGCGGGGATGGCCGCCACAATCTGATAGACCGCGTCGCGGAACTCCTGATTCATGCGGCGAGTATGAAAGTGCCGGGAGCACCGCGCAACCGTGGCATGCGCACAGCCTGCCGGCCAGCTTCGGAGAGATCAATTCGCGCTGCATTCGCGAGCAAGCTCGCTCCCACAGAGAGGAGCCACGAAGCCCTGTGGGAAGCTGCCTTGGCAGCGAATCAGCGTGTAGGCGGGCTGTCCCATAATTGCGGGACACCGGTGTCCACTGACCGCAATGTCTGCGTTCCCGACGATTTTTGTGGCCTGCCGTCCATGGCGGCCACCCTCTGGGCCGTCGCGGATACGACGTCAAAAATCGTTCCTGACGATTTTTTGTGCTCAGGGCTCTTGAAAGGCCGGTTGAGAACCCCATTAGGAGGTCACCGGCGTGACAGCCTATTGACTGTCATGAAGGTCCAATTATGATTAGCACTCTCTGGCATAGAGTGCTAAGCCGGGTCAGGCGATGCCGGTCCGGCCATGATGCTGACTACATTCGTTGATTGCTGAAACCTCAACAGGAGAAGAGAGGCAATGAAAATCCGTCCGTTGCATGATCGCGTACTGGTGCGTCGCGAAGAGGAAGAAACCAAGACCGCCGGCGGTATCGTGCTGCCCGGCTCAGCCGCCGAGAAGCCTTCCCGTGGTGAAGTAATCGCCGTGGGTAACGGCAAAATCCAGGAGAACGGCGATGTGCGTCCTCTGGACGTGAAAGCAGGCGACAAGGTGATCTTCGGCCAATACGCCGGCAACACCGTGAAGGTGGATGGCGAAGAGCTGCTGATCATGAGTGAGGCTGAAATCCTGGCCGTGATCGAAGGCTGATCCCGATTCTCCACTGCTTTCCTGGATAACCGAATTTCAGAGGAACACGACAATGGCTAAAGAAGTACTGTTTAGTGACGACGCCCGCCAGCGCATGGTGAAAGGCGTGAACATCCTGGCCGACGCGGTGAAAGTCACCCTGGGTCCGAAAGGCCGTAACGTGGTGCTGGAGAAGTCCTTCGGCGCGCCGGCCATCACCAAGGACGGCGTGTCCGTGGCCAAGGAAATCGAGCTGGAAGACAAGTTCGAGAACATGGGCGCGCAAATGGTCAAGGAAGTCGCTTCCAAGGCCAACGACGAAGCCGGTGACGGCACCACCACCGCCACCGTGCTGGCCCAGGCCATCGTCAACGAAGGCCTGAAAGCCGTGGCCGCCGGCATGAACCCGATGGACCTGAAGCGCGGTATCGACAAAGCCGTCATCGCCGTGGTGGAAGAGATCAAGAAGCTGTCCACCCCCTGTGACAACACCAAGAGCATCGAGCAGGTGGGCACCATCTCCGCCAACTCCGACAGCTCCGTGGGCGAGATCATCGCTCAGGCCATGGAAAAAGTGGGCAAGGAAGGTGTTATCACCGTTGAAGAAGGCCAGTCCCTGGTCAACGAGCTGGAAGTCGTGGAAGGCATGCAGTTCGACCGTGGCTACCTGAGCCCGTACTTCATCAACAACCAGGAAAAAATGCAGGTAGAGCTGGAAGAGCCCTACATCCTGCTGGTGGACAAGAAAATCTCCAATATCCGCGAACTGCTGCCGGTACTGGAGAACGTGGCCAAAGCCGGCCGTCCGCTGATGATCATCGCCGAGGACATTGAAGGCGAAGCGCTGGCCACCCTGGTGGTGAACAACATGCGCGGCATCATCAAGTGCGCCGCCGTTAAGGCACCGGGCTTCGGCGATCGCCGCAAAGCCATGCTGCAGGACATCGCCATCCTCACTGGCGGTACCGTGATTTCCGAGGAAGTGGGCCTGAGCTTGGAAAACGTTTCCCTGGAAGATCTGGGCAACGCCAAGAAAGTGAACATCGACAAGGAAAACACCACCATTGTCGATGGCGCCGGCCAGCAGGGCGATATCGATGCCCGCGTCGAGCAGATCCGCCGCGAGATCGAGAACTCCTCCTCCGACTACGATCGCGAGAAGCTGCAAGAGCGCGTGGCCAAGCTGGCCGGCGGTGTGGCGGTGATCAAGATCGGTGCCGCCACCGAAGTGGAAATGAAAGAGAAGAAAGCCCGCGTTGACGACGCCCTGCACGCGACCCGCGCCGCCGTTGAAGAAGGCGTGGTACCGGGCGGTGGCGTGGCGCTGGTGCGCGCCCTGGCCACCATCGGCGAACTGACCGGTGACAACGATGAGCAGGATGCCGGTATCGCTATCGCCATTCGCGCCCTGCAGGCTCCGCTGCGTCAGATCGCCACCAACGCCGGTGCCGAAGCGTCCGTGATCGTTCAGGAAGTGCGCAACGGCAACGGTAACTACGGCTACAACGCCGCCACCGGCGAGTACGGCGACATGCTGGAAATGGGTATCCTGGATCCCGCCAAGGTGACCCGTTCCGCGCTGCAGGCCGCCGCTTCCGTGGCCGGCCTGATGATCACCACCGAAGCCATGGTGGCTGACAAGCCGGAAGAGAAAGGTGCTGCTCCGGATATGGGCGGCATGGGTGGAATGGGTGGCATGGGCGGCATGATGTAGTGCGACGTGAAGTCGCGAGGTCGCTAGCCTTTGCGGGCTACTTCGGGGGCTCCGCCCCCATTTAACCGCAGAAAAATAGCGTATTCCTTACCCGGTGATCGGGTCTTCGATCCGGCACCGGGTATCTCCCTCAGGGGAGTAATACCCAGCTGGACTCTGTCTGGCTAAACGGCTTCCCATGCCAATGGGATGAACGTTTATTCGGTGAAGACCGATGAATGTGCATCCGAGAAGTGGTGGGGGTATGCGATTGCATGCCTCCATTGCTTTTCCCGCGCATTTAATCCTCTTGGGCTTCTTGCCCTCAAACGTTTCTTGGTCTCGGCCATAAAACGCGGATTCCCGTGTCTGGAAGAACGTGCTGGCACCTCTCGGTGTAAGCCGTTTCTGTCATTGTTTCGTTCACGCAGCTACTAAGTGTGAAAGCGAAACCTGTTGTTCGACCAACAGTAGCCTATGGGCAGTGCGTTGCTGGTAACGGCAAGGTGCGAAGCGCCCTGACAATGTAGTCCCACTCTGTGGTCTGGTTTGCCCGTGAGGGTAGCCGGGGATTCTGCCAGCAACAGGCGGATGAGACGCTAGGCTGGACGGTAGGGTCAACGTAAGTGAACTGCTGATAAACACCGTCAACCGCATGGAGCCAAAGTTGCTGACAGGCTTCGACCAAAATGGTGTGTGGCTGGCTATCCCTCTTACATCTGGGGATACGTCGACACTGAGCCACCGGTGGATAGGCAGGACCTAACCCGTTTGTGTGACAGACTCGGAACACGGTAAGCCCGTATCTTCGCCTGGATTCATCAGGCAGGTGGACCGCAAGGGAAGCTGATGGAGGTGCGGGTAAAGGAGGATGGAGAAAGCGAATGCTTGCCTGTAATGGGCGGGATAGGGGTTCAAGATTTGCCCCGACGCGAAAGCGTGCAGACTTCCATCTGGTCTTTGATCGCGTGAAGGCAGGTAAAACCGCCTGAAAGATTGCCGACGTAACAAGCCTCTTGTTGCCCGGTTAAACAATGTGCCCTGAGGGTGTGGACTGCGCCCTCAGGGGAAATGCGTCTGCGCCTTCTCGGGTTCCAATCTGAGGAGGATAGCAAGATGAACGCATCGCTATTGATGCCTGCATTCTCCCACCCTGCCACCAGTTGGCACACGATTGACTGGGAAACCAGTCACCGGAGGGTGAGGAGGTTACAGGCTCGTATCGCGAAAGCAGCACGGGAACAGCGGTGGAGGAGGGTGAAAGCCCTGCAACGCTTGCTGGTCCGCTCGTTCGCCGCCAAAGCCTTGGCGGTAAAACGGGTCACCGAAAACCGGGGTCGCAAGACTCCGGGTGTCGATGGCGAATGTTGGGATAATCCGACATCAAAATGGGAGGCAATCCACCGTCTGAAACGGCACGGCTACAAGCCGCGTCCACTCCGGCGGGTGTGGATTCCGAAGGCCAACGGCAAACGCCGTCCCTTGGGAATACCGACGATGCACGACCGGGCCATGCAGGCGTTATACCTGCTGGCTCTGGAACCGGTGTCCGAGACCACGGCGGATCGTAACTCATACGGCTTCCGGCCCATGCGCGCTACGGCGGACGCAATCGAGCAATGTTTTGTTGTGCTTGGTCGCAAAAGCTCGGCGCAGTGGGTGCTGGAGGCCGATATACAGGGTTGTTTCGACAACATAAGCCATGACTGGCTGCTGTCCCATGTCCCCATGGACAAGGCAGTGCTCGGGAAATGGCTGAAAGCCGGGTTCATGGAATCCGGTAGGACACACCCGACCCACGCGGGAACGCCTCAGGGCGGTATTATCTCGCCGGTCTTGGCCAACCTGGCTCTGGATGGTTTGGAAGAGGTGCTAGAAGCTGCTTTCGGGCAGCGAAACACCAAAGCCAGCTACCGGACCAAGGTCAACTACGTGCGTTACGCCGATGACTTCGTTGTCTCCGGTATCTCGAAAGAGCTACTGGAGAGGGAAGTCAGGCCCATTGTCGAAGCCTTTATGGCGGAGCGAGGGCTTGCCTTGTCAGCGGAGAAGACGGTGGTGACGCATGTGGAGGAAGGGTTCGACTTTCTGGGTCAGAACATTCGCAAGTATGGAGGGAAGTGCTTGATCAAGCCTGCCCAACAGAACGTGAAGCGTTTTCTGGCTGAAGTGAAGTCGGTGTTGGACACGCACAAGACCATGCCTGCGTGGTGGATTGTCAAAACTCTGAATCCCAAGATTCGGGGCTGGGCGAACTACCATCGGCACGTGGTCTCGAAAGCGACGTTCAACTATGTGGACTATCGGATCTGGAAGATGCTGTGGCAATGGTGCCGCCGACGTCATCTAAATCGACGGAAGCGGTGGGTGAAGAACAAGTATTTTCGCCCCCTCGGCCAGCGCAACTGGACATTCCAGGGTATGGACCCAACAGGCAAGCGGTATGCGCTGTGCTACGCCAGTGATGTGCCCATCAAAAGGCATATCAAGATCAAGGCTGACGCGACACGGTATGACCCCGCCTTTGCTGGTTATTTCGAGGAACGCCTGGCGTATCTCTGGAAGAACAGCGAGAAAGGGAAGTCCAAGTTGCTACAGCTTTGGCTCCGGCAGGAGAAGCGCTGTCCTTGTTGTCGCGAACTGATCACACGGGAAACCGGGTGGAATATCCACCACGTGATCGAACAGCATAAGGGCGGTACTGACAAGCTGGACAATCTGGTGTTGCTGCATCCGAATTGTCATCGACAACTGCATTCGCAATCAATATGTTGATGATTGTGGAATGTTGAAATACAGTATGTAGTGTCCTTGACCCACAAGGGCGTTCGAATGGAGGGTTGTACTTTGACCAAACTTTTGAATGACCCCGAAGTTCGCCTAGAGCTAGCCCTTTAGGTGTCGGTCGGAAGGGGAAAGGAGACGAGAGCTAGTAGGAAGTATGCGTTAACCGGGCATGAACCTGATCGCGCTGCTACCCCCACGGCTAGGTGGGGGGTTGACTGTGATGGGCGCTGAGTAGACCGACGTAAGCTGGTGTATCGAGCAGCCGAGTACAGGGTACTTGGCCAAGCAAGGCATCAGTGAATGAATAATCTCGGTGTCCGCTCTCACTTATACTGTGCTGCTGGCTCATTCTCTGGAGTGGGCTTGTAAAGGCTTGAGCCGTATGCGGGTAAACTCGCACGTACGGTTCTTAGGGGAGGGGTGGCCAGTAATGGTCGCTCCTTACCCGACAACGCCGCTCCGGCTCCCACCGAAGCCTGAAAAAGCCCCGCCCGCAAAGGCGGGGCTTTTTTGTAGTTCATCGCGGATTACCGGGAATGTGGGTCTCCATCGGCGGCGCGGGTCTGCACGGAGGCCTTCCGGGACCCTGTTTGACAGGGAGGTCAAACCGGGAGCCGACAGGGATGTATTCACGGCGATCCCGGAAGGCCTCCGTGCAGACCCGCTTAGAAGTGAACCGCCGCGTTCCGGACGCCAACGACGACGGACCTTTCTGGAAAGGGAAAGGATGGCCTCCGTTTGCTCGCGGTGGACAGGGCATCCGTATTCGCCGCTCACCTCGAAGCGGAGCCGCGTTACGCCTTTGCGGGACTCTGCTTCACGGCGTTCCCGCAAAGGCGTAACGCGGCTCCGCGGTCCCTGATGGAAGGCAATACGGTTTCCCTCCATACCGCGATGAATCTTTTTTTGTGCCTGTCTCCAAGGCCGGTGAACCCGCCTCCTACAGCGGTTTCGTGGACTTGCGGATTCAGGGGATTCCGGTGGAGCAGGCATTTTTGCGCTGGCGAACGGTTGAGTCCCGCCCATGATCATTCACGGATTCTGATTTTTCAGTATCGCCCCGATGCTGCCGTCATCGGAGAACAGCGTCCTGATGTAATCGAGAAAGGTCCGGATAAGCTGAGACGGATAGAGGTTTGGCGCGGTGATCAGATACAGTTTGTCGCCCCACATTTTCGGGTCGGGATCGAAATCGATCAGCGTTCTGACCAACTGCCCCGATTGCAGTTCATCACTGATCAGGTAATACGGCAGTACCCCGATGCCATTGCCAAGCACCACCGACTGCTTGAGGAAATTCATGTCCGAGCATTGCAGTTTCGGTTGAAGATCGACGACATGGTGTGTGTCCCCGGAGATGAATCTCATGATCAACCGATTGTTTCTGACCGGTGGTGTAACCAGGGCATGGGTGGGTAACTCTTCCGGCGACCGCGGAGTCCCGTGGTTTTCCAGATAATCCGGGGAAACGCAGGTGACCCATTCCATGGCCGACAATTCCCGGGCCACATAATGATCGGGCGGTGAATTGGCGACCCGGATGGACACGTCGATTTCATCCTCCAGCAAATCGTATATCCGGTTGTTGAACGTGATCTGCATGGTGACCTCGGGGTTCTCCTTGCAAAAATCCAGCAGGGCCGGCGCCAGCACCAGTTGGCCCAGACCGATAGGCACGCTGACTCGCAGGTGGCCCCGCAGCGCCCGCCCCATATCCCTGACAACGGCCTCCATGGCGGTGAATTCCTGCATCACTTTCACCGCGTGTTCATAAAGCCTGATACCTATCTGTGTCAGCTCCACCCGGCGGGTGGTGCGTCTCATCAACTGAACCCGGAGTTCCGTTTCCAGCTTCTTGAGGCGCCGGCTGATGTTGGAACGGCTGGTCTGTAAGCGGTCCGCCGCGCTGGTCATGCTGCCGCTTTCCACCACCGCGACCAGGGCCTCGAAGTCCTTGATGTCCATGATGGGGTTATTGTTGCGAATTTGGAAACAGTTTGGACAAAATATGGAGCATTGTCTAGGTTGTGAATCCTTTCTACAGTGTCCGCTACCACTGGCGACATCCTGTCACGCGCGTATCGCGGGGCACCAAATAAGCAGAAAGGTAAGAATAATGACAGCAGACCTGGTCTATGAGGACCGGCTCATAACCGGAGAAGAACTTGATCTCAGGGCGCGGAGACTGGCGGGTGGACTGACCAGTCTTGGTGTTGGCGAAGGCGATGTGGTTGCGGTGATGGTGAAAAACCATCCAGCGTTCATTGACCTGATGCTGGCCTGCCGGGTGTTGGGAGCCCATTATTGCCCGATCAACTGGCATTTCCGCTCCACTGAAGCCGAGCATATCCTGCGCGATTCCGGTGCCAGGGCGCTGATTATCGAGGAGGCTTTTCTGCGGGAGATTGCTGAGATCATTCCCGCGGTGCTCTCCGTGATTGCCATCGACGGCGACAACGGCGAACACCCTGACTACGACAGCTGGCTGAGTCGGCAGCCGGAATACTCCGGTGGGATTCGTGCCCCTCGCGGCATGATGCCGTACACCTCCGGCACCACCGGCAAACCCAAAGGGGTATGCCGGCTGCCCTTGGGGCCGGAGCATCCGCCCGCCATGCAAGCGCTTTCGGAACAGGTCTGGGGTGTCAAGGCCGGCGTCCGGACCCTGATGCCCGCGCCGCTGTACCACAGCGCGCCGAATTCCATGACGCTGCAGACGCTGCTGCACGGTGATCTGTTGGTGCTGACGCGGAAGTTCGACGCGGAAGCCATTCTAAGGCTGATTCAGCGGCACGGGATCACCACTGTCTATCTGGTACCGATCATGTACGTCCGGCTTCTGCGGTTGCCGGAGAGCGTCAAAAACCAGTACGACATTTCATCGGTGAGGTTTGTCGCGTCCACCGGGGCATCCTGCGCCCCGGAGCTGAAAGCCGCCATGCTGGCCTGGTGGGGGGAAGTTATCTACGAGACCTATGCCTCCAGCGAAACCGGGATGCTGACCGTGCAGACGCCCGAGGGGGCGCGGATCAAACCGGGCAGTGTCGGCAAGCCGGTGTTGAACGCCGAAATAAAAATCGTGGGCGACGACGGTAAGGAATGTCCCATCGGTGAAACCGGTGTCATTTATGGCCGGCAGCCGGCCTATCCTGACTTTACCTATCAAAACAACCCGGCCGCCCGGGCTAAAGCCGGCTTGGGGGCCCTGATCACGGTCGGCGATGTTGGCTATGTGGACGAAGACGGTTACCTGTATGTCTGCGACCGGGTTTCCGACATGGTGATCTCCGGTGGCGTCAATATTTACCCGGCTGAAATTGAACATGCCCTGCTGGAATTGCCGGAAGTACTCGATTGCGCGGTCTTTGGCATTCCCGATCATGAGTATGGGGAATCTCTGGTGGGGCTGGTGAAGTGCACCGGCGGTGCCGATCAGGTGATGGAGAACATTCGCAACTATTTGGTCGGGCGCCTGGCCAATTACAAGATCCCCAGGGACATCCGAATAGTGGACGATCTGCCCCGTGACGATAACGGCAAAGTATCGAAACGAAAACTGAAACAAGAA
The DNA here is from genome assembly GCF_004360225.1 of Alcanivorax sp. 24. Classification (GTDB taxonomy): domain Bacteria; phylum Pseudomonadota; class Gammaproteobacteria; order Pseudomonadales; family Alcanivoracaceae; genus Alloalcanivorax; species Alloalcanivorax xiamenensis. The sequence goes on along the minus strand of NZ_SNUA01000005.1, from coordinate 196,423 downwards.
TTTTCTGGATCCTAGAATAAAAAGAGGAGGTTTTTAATGCGTTATCTGAAGAACATTGTGGCGGTATTTGCATTCGCGGGCGTTGCCGCCTTGAATCCGGTATCCGCCGATACCGCGAGCCCGCTTCCCTCGACCATGGCCTGGACTTCCTATCCGACCTCCTCGGCGAACTATGCTCAGCTTTTGGCGCTGGGGAATGTGCTCAAGAAAAAGTTCAACGTATCGGTTCGGGTATTGCCCGGTGATAACGATGTCTCCCGGATGACACCGTTAAGAACCGGCCGTGTTGATCTGTGCGGTTGTGGTATCGCCAGCTACTACGCATCGGAAGGAGTGCTCCTGTTTGCCGATGCCGCCTGGGGCCCGCAACCGGTTCGTGTGATCCGAACGTCCATCGCTGATTTTGGCATGGGGTTGGTGGTGGCCGGTGATCTCGATGTCAAAACCCCCGCCGATTTGAAGGGCAAAAAAGTCGCCTGGATCCGAGGCGCGCCGTCGTTGAACCTCGGTACCGAAGCCTATCTGGCGTTTGGCGGGCTCAGTTGGGATGACGTGGAACGGGTGGAGTTCCCCGGCTATAACCGTTCCTTCGACGGCATCATTCAAGGACTGGCGGACGCGGCCTTCACCATGACATCCGCGCCAGCGCCGGAACAGGTTGCCGCCAGCCCGAGAGGCATTACCTGGCCAGAGCTGAGCCCGGATGATCAGGAAGGATGGGCGCGCATGAAGGACGTGGCGCCTTACTTCCAGTCTCATGAAGTGACGTCGGCGGCGGGTGGCGTTGTTAACAAAGACCACCCCCACGCGTTCGCAAGCTATCCGTATCCGGTCATGGTGGCGACCCGCAACTACGATGCGGACATCGTCTATAACCTGATCAAGGTCATACACGAAGACTACGACGAATATAAGAACGATGCGCCGGGCGCTACCGGGTACGGGATCGACAGCCAGAATATGTTTTGGGTGATTCCGTTCCATGACGCGGTGGTGCGGTACTACAAGGACATCGGTATCTGGACCGATGAGATGCAGGCACACCAGGATCAGTTGGTCCGGCGCCAGGAACTGCTGATCGAGACCTGGAATGCCTTTGTCGATCACAACCCGCCCTCGGATCAGGATCAGTTCCGTGAGGCATGGATGCAGGCACGGGCCGATGCCCTTGAAGCCGAAGACATGAACCCGGTCTTCTATTGAACCCGTCATCCTGTGCTCGCAAGTTCCCGCCCGGAGTTTCATGACCATGAGTTCGACTCAGGCAACGTCCCCCAGGGATACGGTCAGCCAGCCGGAAAATATTTCCGGCATTCGCTCCCTTTCCGGTTTCTGGCTATGGGTGCCGAGACTGGCCACCCTGGCCCTGACTCTGATCACCATTGACTACCTGTTCAACCTGCGGATCATCAACCTCATCACCCGGGTGGAAAGCCAGTTTTTCTACACCGTGGTGGCCCTGATGCTGCCGTTGGTGTTTCTGCTCTGGCCGATCAATCGCCATGGTGCCCGGGACCGGGTGCCCTGGTATGACGTACTGCTGTTCATCGCCGCCGTGGTGGTGTGCGCCTTCTTTGTTTACAACGCGGAACATATCCTCAACCGGGGCTGGGAATACGCCGCGCCGGGCCACGCGGTGACCCTGAGCTTTTTGTTCTGGGCGATTGTAGTGGAAGCGGTACGCCGGGCGGGCGGCTGGCCGATCGCCGTGATCGTTGGCTGTGCCAGCCTCTATCCGATCTTCGCCGATGTGATGCCCGGGCCGATCCAGGGTTTTCCTTCCAGCCCGGACGCTACCGCTATTTATCTGGCCATGAGCCGGGAAGGCATCATGGGGATCCCACTGCAGGCGTTCGCCAATCTGGTGATCGGCTTCCTGCTGTTCGGAGTGGCTCTGCAGCAAACCGGCGGCGGCAAGTTTTTCATTAACCTGGCGTTTTCCCTGCTTGGCCACGTCCGTGGCGGGCCCGCCAAGGTGGCGGTGTTTTCCAGCGGGTTGATGGGCTCGATGAGCGGCAGCGTGATCACCAATGTCATGACCACCGGCGTCATGTCGATCCCCGCCATGCGCCGGATGGGGTTCGGCAAATCCTATGCCGCCGGCGTGGAGGCCTGTGCTTCCACCGGGGGGGTGCTGATGCCGCCGGTGATGGGCGCCACCGCCTTCATCATGGCGTCGTTCCTGAACATTCCCTACGGTACCATCGCCCTGGCCGCGGTGGTGCCTTCGGTGCTCTATTTCCTCGGGCTGTTCATCCAGATCGATGCCTACGCGGCCAGATACGGGATCAAGGGCCTGCCGGAGGACGAGCTGCCATCGTTGCGCCAGACGCTGAAAGAAGGCTGGTATTTCATTTTTGTCTTCGCTTTGCTGATCTGGTTGCTGTTCTTCCTGCGGCGGGAGGCCACCGCGCCGTTCTTCGCCACGGCGCTGCTGCTGATCATCAATCAGCTCCTGCCTTATCAGCGCTGGGGCTGGCGGGAGGTCAAGAATTTCTTCTCGACCTCGGGCAAGCTGTTTGCCGAACTGATCGCCATCCTGGCCGGGGTCGGCCTGCTGGTGGGCGCGCTGTCGGTGACCGGACTTTCCGGCACCATCGCCAACGACCTGATTTTCCTGGCTGGCGGCAACACTCTGGTGCTGTTGCTGATGGGGGCGCTGACCAGCTTTATTCTCGGTATCGGCATGACAGTGACGGCGGCCTACATCTTCCTGGCGGTGGCACTGGCGCCGGCGCTGATCAACGGTGGTGGCATGGACCCGTTGGCGGTCCACCTGTTCATTCTTTACTGGGGCATGCTCAGTTTCATTACGCCGCCGGTGGCCCTCGGTGCCTTCGCCGCCGCCACGGTGGCCGGAGCAAGGGCAATGGAAACCGGAGTCCAGGCGATGCGGCTGGGCAGTGTGATCTATTTCATTCCGTTCCTGTTCGTACTGAATCCGGCGCTGATTTTTCAGGGGGCCTGGCATGAGGTTGTGGTGGTGATCACTCAGGCGTTCTTTGGCGTGCTGCTGATCGCCTGCGCCATGCAGGGCTACCTGCTGGGTGTCGGCGACCTGTCGGTAAACCGGGTTCTGGAGTGGCCGATCCGGCTGGCGCTGATCGGCGGCGGCATGCTGCTGGCTATCCCGGGAGGAGGCCCGGTGCCACTGACCAACCTGACCCTGTCCCTGATCAGCGCCGCGCTGCTGGTGCCCGCCATCGGCGCTGCCTGGCTATCGGTGCGGACCATGCCGGCAGGGCAAACAGCGGGGACCTGAGGTCCCCGCGTGCCAGCGTATCGCGTGTAAGCAATACCTCAATGCCGGAGCTTCAGGGCCGGCAGTCCAGCCCCATATTGGCCTCGATCAGATCGCGGTCGGCGGTGTCGGTCACGCCATCCAGGTTGACGTCGTACCAGCTCGACAGGCCGCCGCCCTGATCGGGGTCGGCCCACCAGGCCCATTGCTCCAGGTCGGTGGCGTCGACCCTGCCATCGTCGTTGCCGTCGCCGGGGCATGCGCTGTCTCTGGCCAGCAAGTCGGTCAAACCGTTGCTCAAGGCCGCGTAATGGGTTTGCTCCGTGGCGGTCAGTTGATCCGGCGTTTTGCCCGCCAGCAGGTCCTGGTCTTCGCGGTCGAGTTTCAAGGTCAGCGGGTCCGGGCTTTCATTGATCTCGTAGAATTCCTCGCTATCGATGAAGGTGTCCGTGGCGCAGTCCAGGCGGCTGATGCGCACCAGCTTATAGTGTTCGTCACGCAGAGTGCTCTGATGGTGAGGAAACAGTTTTACCGGGTCCTCGCCCTGGGATACCCGGTAATCGTTGACCGCGCAGCAGGAATTGAAACCGTCCGCGCCGGCCACGCCGCCGGGACCGTACCAGATGCCGCTCTGGTCTTCGCAGACGCCCTGTTGCGGGAAGATTTCCACGCACACATTGGCGCCGGGAATGACGCAGGGCGGAGCGGGATCAGCGCTGAAATTGGTGCCCAGCTCGCTGAAGTTGGTGTCGCGAATGGTCTGGTGGTCCGGTTCGGTCAGGTAGGGCATCACCGGCCGGGCGTCCAGTTGCACCGAGGCGGGCAGACGCTCCTCGCCGATGCCGGCGATTTCCCGGAACAGGCTGAACAGATCGGTGTTGTTGACCATGTGCGGCACGTCGCGGTCCGGGCTGTTGACGATGGATTCAGGGCCGGCCACCGCCAGCGGCACCCAGACGCCGGATTGATAGAGCGAGCCTTTGGCCCGTACCGGATCGAACGGCAGTTTGACGCTGGGCATGTAAGTGCCGTTGTCGCTGGTGAACACCACTACGGTGTTGCTGTCCGGATTGTAGCGCAGGGTGCCGTCATCGAGCCGCTTGGCGATGCCGGTTTCCACCAGCAGGCGCCCGATCTCATGATCCACCGCCTCCAGCATGTGTTGGGCCACCGCCCGTTGCTGGGCGAAATCCGCCGCTTCGGTGGGATCGACGATGCCCAGTTCCGCCAACTGATTGGCGGCGGGGGTGCCGCAGCCGAGCAGGCTGAGGTCCGCGTCCGGGTGCGGCAGCAGGGCCGCCGGCGGCGGTTGCAGCGGTGCATGCAGGGCGGAATAGCCGAGGCTGAGCATCCAGGGGGTGCCGGGCTGCCGGGCGCGGGTTTGCGTGATCCAGTCGATGGCGCGGTCGGTCTCCCGCACGGTGCGGTAACCGCGGGCGCGGGGATCGGCGGCGAGCAGGGTTTCGTCGCGGCCATCGGCGTGATTGATTTTCCATTCGCCGGTGTAATAGCCGTTCTGGACAGTGAAGTCGAGTTCGGCTCGGCGCACGTCGCTGTACACCGTGGCCTCGGGATCGAACAGGCCGCCGCGTTCCACGCAGGTACGTCCCGGCGTCGGGTAGGCGTCCAGGTCGTTCATGATCAGATGCCCGCCATCGGCCAGATAGCAGACACCGAAGTCCGCGCCGTTCTCGCTGTCGGCCACGGTGTTGGGCACGAAGCCGCACTGGTAGGTGCCCTCCGCCGCCACGCCGCCGCCGGTGGTATCGATCGGGTAGGGCGCGCCATCCAGATAGCCGGCGAAGTAGTCCCAGCCCAGTTCACGCATGGCGCCGTCGCCCAGCGGATGATTCTCGGGGCCCAAGTCGGAACCGGTCAGATGCATCTTGCCGATCAGGGCGCTGACGTAGCCGGCTTCTTCCCGGAGCAGTCGCGGCACGGTCAGGGTGTAGGGCGACACCTGGGAATTGGCCAGGTCATTGGAGACGATGGCGTTGCGCACGTTGTTGCGGAACGGATAGCGCCCCTCGAAAAAGGTGGCGCGGGTCGGTGAACAGGTGGGCATCGACCAGGTGTTGCGGAACCGCACTCCGGCGTTGGCGATGGCGTCGATGCTACTGGTTTCCGCCGGGATCGCGCCGCCGTAACCGAACGCCCGGAACTGATCGATACCGGCATCGTCGACCACGATAAACAGAATGTTGGGTGGCGTGGGTGCGTCCGCGCCATCATCCCGTGATGATCCGGAGTCCGAATCGAAGCAGCCGCCGAGCGTGAACAAGGCACAACTTGCCAGTGTCAGGCCGCTTAATGATGGTTTCATGCTATCCCCCTTTTCTTGTTGGTAAATGCTTTTCCGCCCCGGTTATCTTTTTCTTGCTCTGGACCGCAAGCCCATACCATAAATGGGGTATCCAACGGCGATGGGCGGGTGGGGCATTCTGTCGCTGGCGATTCTTGCAGCCTGGGGAAAACAACAATGACGGGGACCAGCGGCACGGTACGTATCGTACTGCTTGAGGACGACGCGCCTTTGCGGGAACGCTTCGTGGCCATTCTCCATGCCTGGGACGGCGGCGAGTTGGTGGCGGTCTGCGCCACGTTGGAACAAGCGCTGACGGCGCTGGATCAGCATCCGGTGGATCTGTTGATGACCGATCTGAATCTTCCGGACGGTCACGGCATAGACGCCATCCGCCGATTGCGTCAACGCCATCCCGACGCCGATGCCATGGTCATCTCGGTGCTGGCCGACGACGAAACCGTGCTTGCCGCCATCGAGGCCGGCGCGGTGGGTTATTTGCTCAAGGACGCCGACTCCATCGAACTGGTGGAAGCCATCGAGGAGCTGCGCGCCGGGCGTTCGCCGATTTCCTCTTCCATCGCCAGGATTCTGGTGCGTCGCATGAACAAGCCGGCGGATGACGCCACCGGGCCAGGTCTGACGCCACGGGAAATGGATATCCTGCGGGGGATCGCCAAAGGTTTCACCTACACGGAACTGGCCGAATGGCTGGGCATTTCCCGCCAGACCGTGCCGGTGCACATCAAGAACATCTACCGGAAGCTGGCGGCGAACAATCGGTCCGAGGCCGTTTACGAAGCGTCCAAACGCGGGTTGTTGCGCTTGTGAAGCGCACGGTGGGGTTCGCGGTGCTGTGGGCGGTGATGGCGCTGCTTGCCAGCGCTCCGCTGTGGGGGACCCTGCCGGAGCCGGCCAGCGGCCGCATCGACACCGCTGAGCGCTATCAGGATGGCGTCTGGACGCCGGTATCCCTGCCCCAGGCCGGCCGCCCCGCCGGCGGCTGGGAACACTATCGCATCCGGTTTGACTGGGATGGCCGGGACCCGGTCTATCTTTATTTGCCGACGATCAGCCAGCGGGCGGTGGTCGAAGTGGCCGGCGAACGGATCGCGGACACGGAAAACCGCACCACCCTGGTGTCGTTGGCCTCGGGCGTTCCGGCGCTGGTGGCGTTGCCGGGGAAGCTGCTCGAGCGCGGCGGGAACCAGGTCGATATCCGGGTGCAGACCCTGGGCCTGGTACCCGGTTACCTCTCCACTCTGTACGTGGACAAGGCCGAACGGCTGGCGCCGTATTACCGGACCCGGGTGTTCGTGCTTGAGTACCTGCGCTTGATGGTGCCCGCCGGGCAACTGCTGATCGCTCTGGTGGTTCTGGTGGTGTGGCTTTACCGGCCCCAGGAGTCGTTGTTCGGCTGGCTGTTCCTGTTGTTGACCACCTCCATGTTCGTTTATCTGGGAATGATGCGGGAGTTGCTGCCGACGCCGGTCGAGGCCATGTACTACGCCATCATGGCCGGTTCGGCGGCCTGCGAAATCCTGGTGATCACCGTTTTGCTGATCGCCGGTGTGCCGGTACCGCGCTGGTTGAAGATCACGGTGCCGGGCGTGCCCGCCGCCTGCATTCTGGTCAGCGCCCTGGGGCTGGTGCCGCCGGCGCAGGTGGTGCTGTTCGTCAATGCGCCACTGAACATGCTCGGGCAGTTGGCGGCACTGGCGATTCTGGTGTGGGCGGCGCTGGCACGGCGGGTCGAGGAAGCCTGGCTGCTGGTGCTGCCGCTGTTGCTGTCGACGGTGGCGGCCCTGCACGACTTCGCCATCATCATGACCTGGCTGGACGGGCCGATCTTCCTGTCGGTGTATTACCGCCCGGCGATGATGATCGGCATTGCCATGATCCTGATGCGCCGTCTGGGTCTGAGCCTGGGGCGTCTGGACAACATCAATGGTTATCTGACGCAACGGCTGCGGGAGCAGGAACGGGAGCTTGAGCGGCTGCACCAGGACGAACGCCGCGAAACCGCCGCGCGGGCGCTCAGCGAGGAACGTCGGCGCCTGACCGCTGACCTGCACGATGGCCTGTCCGGTCATCTGGCCTCGATCATCGCGCTTTCGGAGCGGGAGAAATCGGAACGGGTGGAAGGCGCCGCCCGCGAGGCCCTGGATGATCTGCGGCTGGTGATTCATTCGCTGGACATCGACGACCACGAACTGCCGGTGGCTCTGGCGGGATTGCGGGAACGTCTGGAGCGGCAGCTCAAACGGTTGGGCGTGGCGATGGACTGGTCGCTGGCACCGCTGCCGGAGATCGCCGGGGTCACCCCGTCCCACGCGCTCAATGTGTTGCGCATCCTGCAGGAGGCGATCACCAACGCCCTGCGGCACGGCGGCGCCACCCGGATCACGGTACGTGGCGCCCGGTCCGAGTGCGGCCAGGCGTGCATCACGGTGGAAAACGATGGCCGCCCCTTTCCACGCCGGCCCGAGCGGGGCGGTGAGGGACTGATCAACATGCGTCGCCGGGTCCGGCAACTGAACGGTGTGATCGACATCGAACCCCTGGCCAGCGGCACCCGTCTGACCCTGCTGCTGCCCCTGCGTCTGCCCGGCGCGGAGCCGGACCAGGGCCAGCCGGATCCGGTGGCGTAGCCATGCGTACCGCTGTCGCGGTGGCTTTGTTGGCGGTGCTGGCCGGTGTGCTGGTGGCGGTGTTCCAGGCGCGGGGCGGCGGGGCCGCCGGCCCGATTACCGCGCACTGGGTCGAAGAGACGCAATGCGGGCAGTGCCATCAGGCCCAGGTGCGCGATTGGCGCGGTTCGCATCACCATCGCGCGATGACCGAGCCCACCGATCAAACCGTGCGCGGCGCCTTCGACGGCACCGGTTTCGTTGGCGAGACCCAGAGCAGCGTTTTTTTTCGCAGAGACGGCGAGTTCTGGATTCGCACCCAGGAGCGGGACGGTGAACCGGAAGAACACCAGGTGGCCTACACCTTCGGCTGGGAGCCGCTGCAGCAATACCTGCTGGAAACGGAGGGCGGGCGGCTGCAGGCGTATGGCGTGGCCTGGGATACGCAAACGCGGTCCTGGTTCCATCTCTATGACCGGCCGGAGGTGGACGAGCGGCACCCGTTGCATTGGCGCCAGCCCGCCCAGAACGCCAACTTCATCTGCATCGAGTGCCACACCAGCGGTTTTCAACGGGGCTACGATGCCGCCGGGGACCGCTTCGACAGCCATTGGCGGGCCCTGGGCGTGGGCTGCCAGAGCTGTCACGGCCCGGCCTCACGGCATCTGGCGTGGGCGCGGGCGCCAGCGGAGGCGGTGCCCGGCCACGGTTTCGAGGTGCCCCTCACCGACGCCGCCCGTGCCTCCGAGGTGGACACCTGCGCGCGCTGCCACAGTCGGCGCGCACCGCTGGGCGACGGTGCCCACCCCGGCGCCGCCCTGCGTGACGATTACCGGGTGACCGGGCTGAGCGCGGATCTGTACGAGGTGGACGGCACCATCCGGGGCGAAGTGTTCGAGTACGGCGCTTTCGTGCAAAGCCGCATGCACGCCGCCGGCGTGGTCTGCTCGGATTGCCACAACGCCCACAGCGGCGCCTTGCGTGCCCCCGGCAACGCGGTCTGCACACAGTGCCACAACGGCACCGGCGAGCCGGTGCGCCCGGCGATTCGTGGTGATGGCCTGCGCGCCGGCGACTACGACAGCCCGGCGCACCATCATCACGCCGCCGGCTCGCCGGGGGCGCAATGCCAGGCCTGCCACATGCCCGGCAAGGTCTATATGGGCAATGACCTTCGCCATGATCACGGCTTCACCTCGCCGGACCCGGCGCAGGCGCGGGCGCTGGGCCACGACGACGCCTGTCTGCAATGCCACGCCGGCGAGGCCGAGGGGCCGCTGATCGACGCTTTCCGCCGCTGGTACCCGGATCATCAACCACGAGACGGCGGCTACGCGCGGGCGCTGTTCAAGGCCCGTGGCGGCGAAGCGGGTGCCGCCGGCGCGCTGTTCGAACAACTGGCGCGGCAGGATCTGCCGGCATTGCGGCGTGCCGCTCTGCTTTCTGAACTGCCGGCCTATCCGTCGGCGCGGGCGGGTCAGGCGGTGCGCGACGGCCTGGCCGACCAGGCCGCGGCGGTACGCGAAGCGGCGGTGGCGATGGCCCCGGCCCTGTTACCCCCCGGCGAGGTGGTGGCGGCCTTGCAGCCGCTGCTGACCGACCCGGTGCGCGCGGTTCGGCTGGCGGCGGCCTGGCAACGGTTGCAGGCCAGTGGTGGCTCGCGGCACACGCCACCGCCGGCCTGGCTGGCGGAATACGAAGCGGTGCAGCAAGGCCTGCTGGAGCGCGCCGACGCCCACTTCAATCTCGCCAACCTGTACCTGCTTACCGGTCGTCAGGATCGGGTCGAAGCGGCGCTGCGCGACGCCCTGCGCCGTGATCCGGCGTTCTTCCCGGCCACCGTGCTGCTGGCGCAATGGCTTGAGCAATACAAGGGCGAGGCCGACCGGGCGCGCGCCCTGCTGCGCGAGCAGATCGCCCGGTACCCGGACGAGGCCAGCCTGCGTCATGCCCTGGGGCTGTCGTTGGTGCGCCACCGCGAGCATCGGGCGGCGCTGGCGGCGTTCCAGGCGGCCCACCGTCTGGCGCCGGACAACGGCGATTACGCCTATGTGCTGGCCATCGCCCTGCACGATGGCGGCCAGCCGAGGCGGGCCCGGCAGGTGCTGCGCCAGCAGTTGCGCGCCCACCCGGCCGACCGGTCGCTGCGTCTGGCCCTGTTGAACTTGCTGGGCGACCGACCGGATGAGAGGCGCGCCTTGCTGGCCGAGCTCAGAGAACAGAATCCCTGGGACCCGGTATTCAGCCGCCGGAGCGGCACCGGGCCCCACCATGACAAAAACGGAGAACAAGGAGGGGGTTATGAATAGGGTAAGTCACCGGTTGATACTGACCGGCATCGCCTTGACGGTGTCGGGCTGCTGGCTGGATTCCGACTCGGACACGGCGGCCGGCGATGACACGCCACAGCGGCCGAACATCCTGTTCGTGATCATGGACGATGTGGGCATCGATCAGATGCCGTCGATGGGCTATGGCGGCGTCCATCCGCCGAGCATGCCCAGCATCGACGCCATCGCCGCCGAAGGGGTGCGCTTCCGCAACACCTGGTCGATGCCGGAATGCTCGCCGGGCCGCGCCGCCCTGCTGGCCGGCAGCTACCCGACGCGCACCCACATCAATCAGGCGATCGGGCCCAACGACCTGGCCAATTCGCAGCTCAGCCCCTACGCCACCACCATCCCGAAACTGCTGAAACAGGCCGGCTACCAGAGCGCCATGTTCGGGAAATTCCATCTGGCCGGACCGGAACACAACGTGGCCGGCAACGGCACGCCCGGGGAATTGGGCTGGGATTATTTCCACGGCTGGACCGGTGGCCTGCCCGGTTCCATCGACACCACCGCCGGTGGCGTGGCACCGGAAGGCACCTATAGCTGTGGCTTCGTGCCCAGCGTTGTCGAGGACCCGCTGCACGGCGCCGCTTTCGGTGCCTGTTACGTCCAGAGCAGCGAGGGCACCGCCTGTTCGCGGTTGACCAGTGTGGAGCACGGCGACTCCGCCGGTCTGCAATGCCTGGCCCGCGGCGGCATCCTGGTGCCGGCCCGGGCGTGTCAGTCGAGCGCGCCGGCGGCGCTGGATTTCGAGCGTGAGAACGCCCATTACGTCTCGCCGCTGGTGATCAACAGCGAGGAGGGGGTGGAAGAAGCGGCGCTCACCGATCCCCGTGGTCGGGGCTATCGCTCCACCCTTGAAGTCGATGCCGCCCGCGACTGGATCAACACCCGTAAGGCGGGCACCCCCTGGATGGCGACGGTGAGTTTCAGCGCCGCGCACACCCCCTTGCAGGTACCTCCGGGGAACCTGTTGCCCTCGGACGCCACCGCCGCCATGCGCACCGACTGCGGCATGGGCACCGATAATCTGGTCAATCAACGGCTGCTCACCGACGCTCTGATCGAAGCGATGGACGTGGAACTGGGCCGGCTGCTGGTGGAAACCGGCATCGCCGAACGGGGCGAGGACGGCGCCCTGGTGTATCGGCCGGAGAGCGACACCGTGGTGGTGATCGTCGGCGACAACGGCTCCCTGGGCACCACGGTGAAACCACCCTTCGACGTCACCCGGGCCAAAGGGACCGCCTATCAGACCGGCGTCTGGGTGCCGTTGATCATCGCCGGCCCGATGGTGGCGATGCCGGACCGTGACGTCGGCAGCATGGTCAATGCCGCCGACGTATTCCATCTGTTCGGTGAGATCGCCGGGTTGGAGGTGGCCGGACTGATTCCCAACGGGCACGACGGGGTGTCGATGCTGCCTTACCTGCTCGATCCGGCCCAGCCCACCCTGCGCCAATACAACTTCACCGTAGGGGGCTTGAACCTGCAGGCCGGCGGCGGCCGTAATGGCCCCTGCGTGATCGCCACCACCTGCTCGCACACGCCGGTCAACAAGGCGGTGTGCGAGGACAACGGCGGCGTCTGGTGGGGCGTTGGCGCCGATGCGCCGGAGGTGGTGCGGGGTGATCTGACGCAATGCTGGCAGGTCAATCAGGCCATCTATCAGGACGACCCGGCGCGCTACGACGCTGACCGCAAGGGGATGGGCTGGACCGTCTATCAGGCGGTGCGTGACGACGAGTACAAACTGGTGCGCAACCATGCGCTGGATTACGACATCGACAGCGATGGCCCCATCGACGTGTATTCCGAGGAGTTCTACCGCATCGATCAACAGGCGCCGACGCCCAGGCTGGACAGCGAGGGCAGCGACCTGCTGGCCGGCGGTGATCCGTCATCGCTCAGTGATGAAGAGCGTGCCCGCCACGCCGAGCTGAGTGACCAGCTCGACGCGATTCTGGCGTCACCGGGCGAGTGCCCCGGCGACGGCAATCAGGACCGCCGGGTGGACGAAGCCGACCTGGCCAACCTCGACGCCCTGGTCGACGGCGGGTGGAGCGGCTCCAGCGTTTACGATTTCAACCTGGACGGCGTCACGGACGCCGTGGACCGGGCGGTGATCTCCGACCATTTCGGGCCGTGCCCTTGAGCCTGCCCGGAGGCGTTCCGACGCGGAACGCCGTTGCGACTCCCCTTCGGCTGCCCGGCAAGTACGGAAGGCCGGTAAGGGGAGAGCGGTTGGATTGTTACTGGGGCCGGAATGCATTCAGCGTCCGGCATCCAGCCGGTCCAGCTCCGATTGGTGAGCAAGTAATTCCTGTCGTGCCTCGCTGAGCTTTTTCCTTCGCTTTTTGATATCGTCCTGGTCCCCTTCCCGGATGGCGGCGTCCAGGTCGGCCTGGCGTTCGGCTACTTCCCGTTGTTTTTCGCTGACTTCGGCCCGGGCATCGTCGATCAGGCCTTGATCGGTGCACTTGTTGCGCAACGCGTCCAGGGCCCGTTGCAGCCCCCGGGCTTCGTGGTCATGGCCGTGAGCGCGTGCTTCCGCCTGCTGACGTTCCACTTCGGCGATCTTCTTCCCGCACAGGGGTTGGGCAGCGAAAACCGGGGCCGCCAATGCGAGGATGGCCAGGGCGGCGGGTAAGACGTAGGGGGAGGGTTTCGGCATGGGGCAAGTCCGTTTGGGTGAGCCTGTAGAGTAAAGGCAACGACACGAGGGGGCCAGATGGTCGTTCGGGACCGGAAACTGTGGCGCCATGTGGCGGCCTTCGCGCTCGTGGTGTTGGCGCTGGGCGTGGCCCACCAGTGGATCAATCCCTGGTTGCGATACGATCGCGCGGCGCTGGCGGCGGGCCAGGGTTGGCGGCTGTGGAGCGCTCACGTCAGCCATCTGAACCTGTGGCATACGGTGATGAATCTGGCCGGGCTTGGTCTGATCGTCCATTTCTTCCGTGATGTGCTGGATCGCTGCCGGTTCTGGGGATGGCTGCTGTTTTGCGGACTGTTTTCCAGCGTCGCGCTGTACCTTCTCGACCCGGGGCTGGACTGGTACGTGGGGCTGTCCGGGTTGCTGCATGCCTTGCTGGTGTTCTGCCTGTTACTCGGCTGGCGTGGCCACCCGTGGCTGCATTCGCTGGTGCTGGCGGTGGTGGCCGGCCGTTTGCTGGTCGAGCAATGGCCCGGTTATGACGTGGATTATCTGCGTGGCTGGATCGGGGGCAGTGTTTACGTGAACGCCCATCTGTATGGGGCGATCAGTGGTGTTTTCCTGATGATGGGAGTGACAGGGTTTGAACGAAGCCGTATCGGACACAAGGAAAGGTAGCAAAGGGCCGGGGTGCCTGCTGAACGGATTCGCCGCGGCCTTTCTTCTGGCGGGCCTGGCCGCCATGTACTTCGTCGCATTGAAGCCATTGTTTCATTATTGGCAGACCGACAGCTGGGAACGGGTGCCGGCCCAGGTATTGGACAGCCGTCTGAATCGCAGCACGTCGGAGGACTCCACCACCTACAGCGTGAGTGCGCGCTATCAATACCAGTACCAGGGGCGCACCTACACCAGTGAATCGGTGTCTCTGTACGGCGGCAGTGATAACTTTGACGATTTCTGGCAGCGTCTGGCCCGGCGTCTGGAGCGGGCCCGGCTGACGCAACAGCCGGTGCAGGCCTGGGTGAATCCGGACCAGCCGGAAAAGGCTTATCTGGAACGCGGCCTGCGCTCCGGCTCGTTGATTTTCGGCTTCGCGTTCGGGGCGGTGTTCATGCTGGTCGGCGGTGGCCTGCTGTACTTCTTTAATCGTAAAGCGAAATCGCCAACCGGGGGCGAGGGGGACGCGGGCGAGCCGGTTTACTACAGCAACCAGAAGTCCGGGCATGGCTGCCTGGTCGTGTTCGGCCTGATTTTCGTGCTGGTGCCGGCGCCGGGCTATATGAGCGCGGTGGAGGGCGTGCCGCGAGGCGATTACGCCATGCTGTTCATCTTTCTGTTCCCCCTGATCGGGCTGTTGGTGGTGGCCGGAGGCTGGATGGGCCGGCGCCGTTACAAGTTCTTTGGCCCGACACCGCTGACCCTGGACCCGAATCCGGGCTATGCCGGCGGGCAGGTGGGCGGTGAAATCCTGATCAACCGGGTCGTGCCCCATTCGGCCCGGTTCAACGTATCGCTTTCATGTGTGCATCAGGAGACCCGTGGCAGTGGCGATGAGCGCCGCACTGATACCACGGTACTGTGGCAGGGCGAGCAAAATGGGTATATAGAGTCGGGCCTGCGCGACAGCCGTGTTCAGTTCTGTTTCGATGTGCCGGGGAGTATGCCGCCCACCTATCAGCGTGGCCGGCAATCGGTGCACTGGCAGGTTTCCATGGGGGGTGACGTGGAGGGGCGCCAGTTACGTCGCGATTGGACGATTCCGGTGATGCAAGGCGACGTCGGCAGTCGCTTCACCCTGCCGGAGTCCCACGTGGCGGAGGACCGTCGCGAGCGTGAGGAAGCGGCGCTGGCATCGGCCAGGGAGCAGATTGTGATCAAGCGCACCGGCCTGGGGTTGACGGTGACCAGCCGTGCCGGCCGCAATCTGGGCCTGAAACTGGGCTTTCTGCTGTTCGGCGGCATCTTTGCCGCGGTGGGTACCTTCCTGCTGACGCTGGCCCTTGATGAGGGCGGCATGCTGTACTTGATGGCCGGCGTGTTCGGGTTGGTGGGCTACGGCCTGGTCCTGGTAACGCTGTATATGCTCGGACGCAGTCTTCAGGTGGTGATCCGTGGCGACGAAGTGCGCAGCCGCCGGCGCTGGCTGGGGATTCCGCTGCGCCAGCGCCGCATGCGGCTGCGCAACGCCGCTCAACTGGTGCTCGACAGCGCGGTCAGCTCCACCACCAATGGTCGGGTGATGGAATACATGAACCTCTATGCGGAGGACGAGAGCGGGCGGGTGCGAGTGGCCGAGGGCATCGCCGGGCAGCAGGCCGGGGAGCAGCTCCGCGAGGAACTGTTGCGGGAACTGCATCTGGTTTGATACCCCCGGTCCGGGCTGATTTGCTAGAATCGATGACCCCCATACTTGGCGAGACACGACGATGAACAAAGAGCGCCTGATCATATTCGACACCACCTTGCGTGACGGCGAGCAAAGCCCCGGCGCCACCATGGACCAGGACGAAAAACTGCGCATCGCCAAGGCGCTGGAGC
Organism: Alcanivorax sp. 24; assembly: GCF_004360225.1. GTDB lineage: Bacteria > Pseudomonadota > Gammaproteobacteria > Pseudomonadales > Alcanivoracaceae > Alloalcanivorax > Alloalcanivorax xiamenensis. The sequence continues at coordinate 180,723 of NZ_SNUA01000005.1, read as the reverse complement.
GGATGCGGGTGGATGTCATCGAGGCCGGTTTCGCCATCGCCAGCCAGGGTGATTTCGAGGCGGTGAAGGCGATCGCCGATACCGTGCGCGAATCCACCATCTGTTCCCTGGCGCGGGCCAAGGCCGAGGACATCGATCGCGCCGCGGAAGCGCTGGCGGGGGCCGAGTCGGGCCGCATCCACACCTTCCTCGCCACCAGCCCCATTCATATGGAGCACAAGCTGCGGATGACGCCGGACCAGGTGGTGGAAAACGCGGTAGCGGCGGTCAAGCACGCCCGTAACCGCATCGACGACGTGGAGTTCTCCTGCGAGGACGCCGGTCGTTCCGAACTGGATTTCCTGTGCCGTATCGTCGAGGCGGCCATCGACGCCGGTGCCCGCACCATCAATATCCCGGACACCGTGGGCTATAACATCCCCGAGCAGTTCGCCCACACCATCCGTTCCCTGCTGGAGCGGGTGCCGAACGCCGACAAGGCGGTGTTCTCGGTGCACTGCCACAACGATCTGGGCCTGGCGGTGGCCAACTCCCTGGCGGCGGTGCAGGCCGGCGCCCGCCAGGTGGAGTGCACCATCAACGGACTGGGCGAGCGGGCCGGTAACGCTTCCCTGGAGGAAATCGTGATGGCGGTGCGTACCCGCCAGGATCTGTTTCCGGTGGACACCGGCATCAACACCCGCGAGATCGTGCCGGCGTCGAAACTGGTCTCCACCATCACCGGCTTCCCGGTGCAGCCCAACAAGGCCATCGTCGGCGCCAACGCCTTTGCCCATGAGTCCGGTATCCATCAGGACGGTGTGCTCAAGCACCGCGAAACCTACGAGATCATGTCCGCCGAGGACGTCGGTTGGCACACCAACCGCATGGTGCTTGGCAAGCACTCCGGCCGCGCCGCTTTCCGCGCCCGTCTGGAAGAATTGGGGATCCCGCTGGGCTCCGATGCGTCGCTGAACATAGCGTTTCAGCGCTTCAAGGATCTGGCCGACAAGAAGCACGAGGTGTTCGACGAGGACCTGCAGGCGCTGGTCAGCGATACCCGCCAGGCAGCGGAACAGGAGCGTTACCAACTGGTGGTGCTGGAGGTGACCTCCTGTACCGGCGAAACGCCGAAGGCGCGCATTGTCATCAACGTGGACGGTGAGGAACGGGAGGCCACCGCCGCCGGCGCCGGACCGGTGGACGCTACCTTCAAGGCCATTGAGTCCCTGGTGCAAAGCAACTGCAGCATGTCCCTGTATTCAGTGAACGCCATTACCTCGGGCACCGACAGCCAGGGCGAAGTGACCGTGCGGCTGGAAAAAGGAGGGCGCATCGTCAACGGCCACGGCGCCGACACCGATATCATCAGCGCTTCGGCAAAGGCGTATCTGAACGCTCTGAATCATTTCGCGTCGGGGCTGCAGCGGGCCCATCCGCAGGCCGCGGACGTATGACCAAAGGCGCCTTCACGCAATACGCTGGCACGCGGCACGCAAACACGGCATGTCAGTCACGGCGTGTCAGTGTATTGATAAGTGCGGAAGCCAGCCGCAATGGAGCGGCCCATGAATGAACCGCAACGGCAGAGTTACCTGAAGGCCCTGGGGCTGACGCCCTGGGTGGCGCGGGTGGCGCTGCCCGGCGCGGCGCCTTCTCCGGAACTGGCGCCGCCGGAGCCTCCACCGACCCCGAAGGCCGCGCCAGCGAGCGCCGAAGCGCCTCCCGCAGCGGTGGCAACCGAGGCGCCGGAAGCGCCGCCGTCGTTGTCCCGTGAATTGGAACGGACGCCGTCGGAGCGGCCCGCGGCAACGCCGCCGCCGGCGCCGGTTCAGCCCTCGCCGGAGCCTGTCGCCGCCGATCAGGCGGTGGTTTTCACGCTCGAAGCGCATCTGGCCGGTGAAACCTGGTTGCTATTTCAACAAAGCGATGCCAAGGCGCCGGGGCTGGGCCGTCACGACGGCGCCCTGGCGGCATCGCTGCTGGCGTTGTTCGCCGCCGGCCCGGCCCGGCCGCGCCGGTTCTATTGTCCGCTGACCGACGATCAACCGATGGACCGGAATGCCGCCTCCCAGGCCTTGGCCGCGTTCGTCGCCGGTTTAGCGCGGCTGGATGGCGGGCAGCGCACGCTGTTTTGTCTGGACGAGGCTCTGGCGAAGCAGGTTCTCGGCACGGAACGCTATCAACCGTTCAAGCTCGGCGAGATGGAGGCTCTGGTGGTGAGCAGTCTGGAGGAGATGCTCTCGGAGCCGGCGCGGCACAAAAAACGCAGCTGGCGGGCGATGGTGGCAGCGGGCTTCCATGGCTGAGATCACCGACGACGTGCGTCTGCGCACCATGACCAGCGCGGATCTGGATCGGGTACTGGTGGTGGAACAGGCCTGTCAGTTGACGCCCTGGTCGATGACCAATTTCCGCAGCTGTCTTTCCAGCGGTTACCGTTGCAAGGTGGCGACCCGAGAGGGGGAAATCGCCGGCTTCATGGTGTTGTCCGCGGTGCTGGATGAGGCCCATCTGCTGAACATCGCGGTGGCGCCGGCCTGGCAACGGCGTGGCATCGCCCGCTGGATGCTGGAGCAGGCCATTGCCCGGGCCGTCGACGAGGACATGTCGGTAATGTACCTGGAAGTGCGGGCAGGCAACCAGGGCGCGCGAAAGCTCTATGAACAGCTCGGTTTCGAGGTGTGCGGCCGGCGCCCCAATTATTACCGGACCACCGACGGCCACGAGGACGCGGTGCTGATGACGTTGATGCTGTGATGCGCAAGGGGCCTTACACGTAACACGCTGGCAGGCAAAAACACGCCATTCGCTGGTAAAGCAGCTTCCCACAGCGACTCTGCAGCTCCCCCTGTGGGAGTGGCCTTGGCTATGAATACGGTATCCGGGCAACTCGCATCGCCACAATCATTGTTGATCCGGTTTTGCCCCCAAAGCGCTTTTCATTTGCCAGCCCTGATCGCCTTTACTGAATACCAGCCGCCGTTCCCGATTGAAGGTGTCGCCTTCCTCGAACGGGCCGAATTCCACACGTACCGCGGCCAGGGCCATGGTCATGGCGAAACGGTCCATGGGTTCGCGTTCGCTGTCGCCACGAATTTCACTGGCGTAGTCGGCCAGGCCCTTGCGGGCGCGCAGTCGATAATTCACTTCCACGCTGTAATCGCCCTGGCTGTCCTCCACCGCGCTGAGTTGCTCAACCTCTTCCACTTCCAGCAATTCGTTGAGATGCCCCTGTTCCAGCTCCGCGTTCAGAGCATCGCGTATCACATTGTCGCCGGGCCCGCTGTCGCAGGCGGTGAGCAGGGCGGCCAGGGTCAGCAGGAGCCATACAGGCAGGGAGCGTGGCAGGGTCATGACATTATCCTTATTAGCGAAAGACTCATGCTAGCAAGGCAGCGGCGCGGAGCCCATTGACCGCGCCGCCGTGGCCGGATGTCACAAGCTGCCGAGAGCCTGTTGAATCTGCCGGGCCCAGGCCACGCTATGGCGATAGGCCACTTCGTAGAACGAAGTGTCGTTAAGCCTGGTGAGCCGGTCGAAGCGGCCGTTTTCGTAGTGTTCCACCTCGTTGAGCAGGTCTCCGAGTTTCCCTTCCCGGGCGACCAGGGCACGTTTCACTTCCTGGCTCAGCGGCACCTGGTCCATCAATTCCGGCATGGCGATGTCGGTGATGACGTCCAGTTGTGAGAGCAGGCCGACGATAAAATGATTCACCGGGACCTCCTCGCCGGAAAGCTCGGCCATCACTTCGCACATGCGTCCGCGCACCAGCATATTGCGGACCAGATGGGCGGGTTTGTTCTGGCTGCCGTGGACCAACAGCAGATTGGCCCAGCGGCGCATTTCGTCCATGCCCAGCAACGCGATGGCCTGGGACAGGGAACTCACCTCACGGTGTAAACCCTGGGCGGCGGAATTGACCACGCGCAGAATGCGCCAGGTCAGGTGCGCGTCCTGGATGGCAATGGCCTCCAGTGAGGATGGCGTTGCTTCCGGGTTATGCAGTTCGGCGAGCAGGCGCAGCAACAACAACTGATTGCCGGCGATTTTGCGGCCTTTCACCGGTACCGCCGTGGACAGGAAGTCACCTTGGTAGTAACTGAACCCTAATTCCAGACAGACGCGGAAACGGCGCCGATCATCCAGATGATCGGCAAGCAGGTCGGCGCCGTGGGGCCGGAGCCGTTCCACGGTGGCGCGCAGTGTATCGTCGTCGAAGCGGCGAACATCCAGTTTGATAATGTGGACCAGATCCAGCAGCGCGGGATCCATCTTGTCGGTTGGTCCGAAGCCGTCCAGCGCCAGGCGGTAACCCTGACCGGCCCAGCGTCGGGCCTGATCCAGCAACACTTGCGGCTCGGCCAAACCGTGGTCGAGGTCAAGGATATACTGTTTTTTGGGCAGATGAGGTAACGACCGGGCCAGCAGCACTTCCGGGGTCACGCGCAGGAAAGTGGGTATGGTGCGGGTGCGGCCGTCCTGATAAACCTGCGAATAGGTGCCCAGAATCACCGGATGGCTGGATTCGATGTCGGACAAGGTGACGCCGTCCCCACTGCCTTGCAGCAGCAGTTGGAAAGCGGCCAGGTCCTGATTCTTGCTGTACACCGGCCGACAGGCCAGCATGACGTCCAGGGCATCGTCGTCGACGATCGCCTGTTTGAGAGTCATTGCCACGTTGTCATTCCTGCTCACAGAATACGGAAGAGTCGGAAACGTTGATCAAGCGGACGAGGACAGCCGTCCGCCGCGTGGGCCGGGCTGGCCGTCGGGGCCGTACAACGGATTGCCGGCCTGTTCGCGCAGGGCATTGAGCAGCCTCAGATTGTTGGCCGCGCGCAGTTCGATCAACTCACCGTTGATCCGGTTGTCCGCGGCCACGGCCCGGGCATGGGCCTGGATCGCCCGCCACAACGGCAGACAGCCCGCCTCGCGGGCCGCCTGCTCGTCGCCTTGGGGGGTATTGTCATAGCCGAGCCGCCGCAGGGCGTCCCGGCGCCGGCTCTCGAAAGTGTCGAGTGTTTCCAGCAGGGCGGCTTTGCGTTGCGCCACGGCCCCCAGCGCCGGACCATCGACGCTGCCCTCAACCAGCAATGCCCGCTCTTCGGACAACAAGTGCCCCAGCGAGGCCAGGTGATCGTGCTGGCGCTGCAGATGGGTATTCAGACTCATGAAGGATCGGACCGCGTTTCCAGTTCTTCCCGAACCCGCTCGATCAACCCGTCGGCAATGCGATCGGCCCGGATTTCCAGGCGGCCCTCGCTGATCGCCTGGCGGATTTCCGCCACCCGCGCGGTGTCGATGTCTTCGTCACCGCAGTCCCGGCGCAGATGAGTTACCGCCGCCGGGCTGGTTTCCGCGGGTTCGCTGGCGGAACGCTCGACGCTGCGCTCGGCGGCTTTCTCCTGCACCGGGCGATTGGCGCTGAAGGGGTGCGGATGGTCAATTTTCACAGCTGTCTCTCCATTGCGTTCGCGGAGGTGCCTTGAGGTCGTTCAAGGTCCCCTCCCACCCTTCATCGGCCGAAAAACCCGGCGCTTTAGCCCGGAAAGGTCAAAATGTGACCCGGGTCCGGTTTGGCCCGCTCACCACCACTGTCAGCACCCGCCGGTCCGGCAAGCGCACCCGGATCCGCTCACCCAATGCGCCGTCTTCCAGAGCGTGGGCCGCGCGTTCGATACGAAAGCCGGTTCCCATGGCTTCCACCTTCACCGGTTGTCGCCGGCGTACCAGCGGCCGTACCCGCAATACGCTGTCTTGCAACACCATGCCGGCGTTCAGTGGGCGGGTCAGTTCCTTGCCAACAAGCTGATCCAGATCGGTGACCGTCCGGCGTGGCAGGGTGCTCAGGTCCCCTTCCCGCGCTCGCAGGTCGTCTTTTTCCAGAATGGTGCCGGCGTCCAGGTTTTGCGCCGCAGCCCAGTAGCGCCCCCGGGCGCTGACCCGGGCCTGCAGATAACGGACCTGACCATCACAGCGCACGCCGACGGTCACCGGTCCGAGCAGGGGGCGCTGATGACCAGGTAGAAACGGGGTGGCGTCGCCGCATTGCGGTAAAGGCGCGGTCGGCGATTGCATCGTCACCTCGATGTGATCCCCCAACCCGGCGGCCTCCCGCAACAGAAAGGCCCTGGCCTGTTGCTCCATCGGAGCCACCGCCACCGCCAGCGAGGCGGCTGTCAGTAACAAGCCGGTAACCAGCCAGCGCAATGCCTTCATCCGTTGCTTCTCCCACGGCCTGATAACGGCATTGTACGAAACCCGCCAGCAGGCGAATAAACGAAATAACGATCAAATAGGGGGCTGTTTGGCCGTTTGCCGTGTCCCCGCCCGTTTTAGTCTGGTGGTATCCAAAAGGAGTTTCGCCATGATCGACAAACTGGCCGGTGCCCTGAACTTCTACCAGCAGGCGCTGCAACTTCGTCACCAACGGCAGGGGGTGTTGGCGGGCAACATCGCCAACGCCGACACCCCGCATTTCAAAGCGCGTGACTTCAACTTCTCCGATGAGCTGGCGCGGGCGGTGGCCGGGAGTGAACAGGCGCGGGCCTTGCATTTGACCACCACGTCCGAGCGGCACTTTCCGTCAGGGACCGCCGGGATATCCTCTGAGCAGGTGGACTTGCTGTACCGGGTGCCGGACCAACCGAGCCTGGACGGCAACACCGTGAACATGGATGTGGAACGGGTGCAATTCGCCGATAACTCGGTCCGTTACCAGGCCGCGCTCACCATGATCAACAGCCGTATTCAGAGCCTCAAGGGCGCCATGCAATCGGAATAAAAAAGGAAGCCGCTATGTTTTCCATCTTTGAAATTTCCGGCTCGGCGATGGTGGCTCAGGCCCAGCGCATGAACGTCACCGCCAGCAATCTGGCCAATGCCGACAGCGTTGCCGGGCCCGATGGTGAAGCCTACCGGGCGCGCCAGGTGGTGTTCGAAAGCCGCCAAAACGGGGAAGGCAGTGTTGGCGTGTCGGTGCGGGAAGTGGTGGAGGACCCGGCGCCCCTGCGTCGCGAGTACCGGCCCCATCATCCGCTGGCGGACGAACAGGGCTACGTGACCATGCCGAACGTGGAGCCGGTTCATGAAATGGTCAACATGATCGCCGCCTCCCGTTCCTACGAAGCCAACGTGGAAGTGCTCAACACCAGCAAACAGATGATGCTGAAAACCCTGACCGTGGGAGAGAACTGATGGCGGCTGCCACCCAGAACATTAGTAACTCCGTTCTGAACAGTATGAACAGCACCAGCAGTGGCGGCAGCCGCGGCGCCGCCGGTGAGTTGCAGGACAGTTTCATGACTCTGCTGGTGACGCAACTGAGAAATCAGGATCCGATGAATCCGATGGAAAACGCGGAGATGACCTCGCAGCTGGCGCAGATCAATACCGTCAGTGGCATCCAGGAACTCAATGCCCGGCTCGGAGAAATCAACGATCAAATCGACGCCGGCAAGGCACTGCAGGCCACCGCCCTGATCGGCCGGGGGGTGCTGGTTTCCGGCGATCGGGTGCTGGTGGGTGAAGAGGGAGCCACCACACCGTTCGGTGTGGAGCTGGATAAAGGCGCCGATAACGTCGTGGTCACTATCACCGATGGTTCCGGGCAGGTGGTGCGCCGCTTTGAACTGGGCGCCCTGGACGCCGGTGTCGAGTCCTTTGTCTGGGACGGCAAACTGGAAGACGAAACCCTGGCGCCGGAAGGCGCTTATAAGGTTTCGGTGACCGCCACCAGCGGTGACACGTCGATGGACGTTACCACCTTGAATTATGCCCTGGTCAACGGGGTGAAGATGGGAACCGACGGTCAGCCGCGTCTGGACCTTGGCGGCATTTCCGATCCGGTGACGCTGGACGAAGTCCGGCAGATTCTCTGAACAGGAGCTGAAAGATGGGTTTTTCTCAGGCATTGAGCGGTCTTAACGCGGCCGCCAGTCAACTGGATGTGGTCGGCAACAATATCGCCAACTCCCAGACAGTGGGGTTCAAGGGGTCATCGGTGCAGTTCGCCGATGTCTATACCGGCGCCAAAGTCGGCCAGGGGGTGCGAGTGGCCGGCGTATTGCAGGACTTTTCCAACGGGACGCTGGAAAGCACCGGGCGGAACCTGGACCTTGGCATCAATGGGGCCGGCTTCTTCCGTTATCTGCAGGGTGACCAGATTGTCTATTCCCGTAACGGCCAGCTGACCCTGACCAAGGAAGGCTATCTGGAGAACGCTCAGGGTGCCCGTCTCACCGGTTTCCCGGAGGGGGTTGGCACTGGCGGCCAACCACAGGTGCTGCAGGTGCCGGCCGGTGGCATGAACGCCAGCGCCACCACTGGCGTGGATGCCACCTTCAATCTGGACGCGGAGAGCGACATCATCACCGACGCCTTCGATCCGGCGGACGACGACACCTACTCCTACGCCAACACCACCACGGTCTATGATTCCCTCGGTGTCCAGCACACCATGACGCTGTACTTCGTCAAAACCGGTGAGAATGAATGGGCGGTTCACAGTGCCGTGGATGGCACCGTGGATGCGGCCAACACCGGTGAGCTGCGCTTTAACAGCAACGGCACCCTGGATGAAGCCAACAGCACTTTTCCGGACCACGCCTTTGCCATGAACAACGGCGCCGATGACGTGACGTTCGGCATCAACTTCAGAGGTACCACTCAGTTCGGTCAGGAATTCGACCTGGGCTCGTTGGATCAGAACGGTTACACCGCGGGCAGCCTGGTGGGGGTCACCGTGGACGACGACGGCAACATCATTGGTAATTACGCCAATGAGCAGTCTCAGGTGCTCGGCACCCTGGCCCTGGCCAACTTCCGCAATCCCGAAGGTTTGCGGCCGGCCGGCGATAACGCCTGGGTGGAAACCGGTACCTCCGGGCAGCCGCTGTTGGGGCTGGCGGGTACCGGCATGTTCGGCAACGTGGAATCCCAGGCGCTGGAGGTCTCCAACGTGGATCTGACCTCCGAACTGGTGGACCTGATCATCGCCCAACGCAATTACCAGGCCAACACTCAAACCATCAAGGTGCAGGACGAGGTTCTGCAGAACGCGGTGAACCTGCGTTAATCGTCGAGGCTTGAGATATGGACCGCATACTCTATACCGCCATGGTGGCGGCTAAGCAAAGCCAGGACCAGCAGGCGGTGGTCAGCAACAATCTGGCCAACGCCACCACCTCCGGCTTTCGCGAGCAGATTCACGCGCTGCGGGCGGTGCCGGTGCGGGGTGACGGAGCACTGCCGACGCGGGTGTCGATGATGGCGACCACGCCGGGCACCGATTTCAGTATCGGTCCGATCAACGCCACTGGTCGTGATCTGGACGTGGCTCTGCAGGAGGGCAACTGGCTGGCGGTACAGGGCGCCGACGGCACCGAGGCGTACACCCGTCGAGGTGATCTTCAGGTCAACGGCGAGGGATTGCTGACCAGTGCCGGCCGGCCGGTGATTGGCGATGGCGGCCCCATCGTGGTGCCGCTCGGTGCCAGCCTCTCGATCGGCGCCGACGGCACCGTCAGCGCCATCGGCGCCGGGGAGCAGCCCGATGCCATCGCCGAGGTCGGACGTCTGAAACTGGTTAACGCCGCCGCCGGAAATCTTGAGCGCGGTGATGACGGTTTGTTCCGCGCCGGAGCCGGTGTGCTGCCGCGTGATGAATTGGGTCGTCTGCAATCCGGTGCCCTGGAAGGCAGCAACGTCAGCACCATGGAAGCCATGGTGTCGATGATCAACACCGCCCGCCGCTACGAGATGCAGCTGCAAGTGATCGAGCACACCGACCAGAACTCACAGCGCGCCAACGCTCTGTTGTCGATGAACTGAGGTCGGCCCGCGAATGCGGCCCGATAACGAGATAACCGAAAGAGGACATCGCCATGATTCGCTCTTTGTGGACCGCCAAGACCGGTCTCGAATCGCAGCAGGTGAAGATGGACGTGATCGCCAATAACCTGGCCAACGTCAGCACCAATGGGTTCAAGAAATCCCGCGCCGTGTTCGAGGATTTGTTGTATCAGAATCTGCGTCAGCCCGGCGGTCAGAACGATGTACAGAACCGCTTGCCGTCCGGTCTGCAGATCGGCACCGGGGTGCGGCCGGTGGCCACCGAACGTTTGCACGCTCAGGGGGGGCTTGAGCAGACCGGTAACTCACGGGATCTGGCGATCAACGGCAAGGGGTTTTTCCAGGTGCTGATGCCGGACGGTACCATCGCCTATACCCGTGACGGCAGCTTCCAGCTGGATGAGAACGGCCAGATGGTGACGTCCAGTGGTTACCCGCTGGAGCCGGCGATCCTGATTCCCGATAACGCGCTCAGCGTCACCATCGGTCAGGACGGTATTGTTTCCATCACCGAGCCCGGTTCCACCGATGCCCGCGAAGTGGGGCAGTTGACCCTGTCCACGTTCGTTAACGCCGCCGGCCTGGAAAGCATCGGCGAGAATCTTTACCTGGAGACCGCCGCTTCCGGTATGCGTACCGAAAGCATGCCGGGCATGAACGGCGCCGGCCGGATTTACCAATCCTATGTGGAAACCTCCAACGTCAATGTGGTGGAGGAAATGGTCAACATGATCCAGACCCAGCGGGCCTATGAGATCAACAGCAAGGCAGTGCAAACCTCCGATGAAATGCTTGCCCGGCTCACCCAGCTCTGATCCGCGCCGGTGGGGGCTGGCCCTGGGCCTGTTTCTGTTGGCGGGCTGCGCGCAACTGCCGCGCCCTTCCGTGGTGGGTGAACAGGAGCGGGTGGAGATCGCCCAGCCGCCGGCGCCCCAGGCCAACGGCTCCATTTTTCAGGCCAGGCGTGGCTATCACCCGCTGTTCGAGGACAACCGGCCGCGTATGACCGGTGATGTGCTGACCATTGTGTTCGACGAAGAAGTCAGCGCCAGCAAAGTCTCCAGCAGTAATGCCAACCGTACCGGCAACAGCACCTTTACGCCGCAAGTGCTGCCCAAGGGGCTGGAGGGCCTGGCCGACTATGGCTTCGACCTGACCGGTGAAAACACCTTCGAAGCGGGCGGCGGTTCCCGGGCCAACAACAGTTTCACCGGCACCCTCACCGTTACCGTTTTGGAGGTGCTGAGCAACGGTAATCTGCGCGTGCGGGGGGAAAAACAGATCGCCATCAACCAGGGAACGGAATTCATCCGTTTCGCCGGCGTGGTGGATCCCCAGGTGATTCGCGGCGACAACTCGGTACTGTCCACCCGGGTCGCCGACGCGCGCATCGAATATGTCGGCGACGGCTACATCAATGAAGCTCAGCACATGGGGTGGCTGCAGCGGTTCTTCCTGAATATCTCCCCGTTCTGATGACGGCGCCAACCATGAAACTGTTTGCCTTACCTCGTTCCCGATCGCACCGCCCAAAATGGTTGGCGGCATGGCTGTTCCTGCTGTTGTCATGGCCACTGTCCGCCGGCGCGGAAACTCTGCGGGAACTGGCCAGCTTTGCCGGCGTGCGTGACAACACCCTGGTGGGATATGGCCTGGTGGTGGGGCTGGACGGCAGCGGCGACCAGACCATGCAGACGCCGTTCACCACCCAGGGGCTGACCAATATGTTTTCGCGGTTGGGTATCACCGTGCCGGCGGGTACCAACATGCAGCTGCGTAACGTGGCAGCGGTGATGGTGACCGCCGATCTGCCGGCGTTCGCCCGCCCCGGGCAGCGCATTGACGTGGTGGTGTCCTCGGTGGGCAATGCGCGCAGCCTGCGTGGAGGCACTTTGCTGATGACGCCGCTGAAAGGCGTGGACGGCCAAACCTATGCCCTGGCCCAGGGTAACCTTCTGGTCGGTGGGGTTGGCGCCGAGTCCGGCGGCAGCAGTGCTCAGATCAATCAACAGGCCGGTGGCCGTATCAGCGGCGGCGCCATGGTGGAGCGGGAAGTACCGTTACAGCTCGGTGGAGACAACGGTGTGCTGGAATTGCAGTTCCACGATGCCGATTTCGATACCACCTGGCGCGCGGTGCAGGCGATCAACCAGGAGTTTGGCTCGCCGGTGGCCAGTGCCGTCAACGGCGGTGTCATTCGTCTGGTCGGCCCCCGCGACGATAATCGCCGGGTGGCGTTCATGGCGCGGGTGGAACGCATTGCGCTGAATCCTTCGGACGCCCCCGCCAAGGTAGTAATCAATGCCCGTACCGGTTCGGTGGTGTTGAACGGGCGCGTCACGCTGCGACCGGCGGCGGTGGCCCACGGCAACCTCTCGGTCACCATCGACACCCGTTTTGGTGTCAGTCAGCCGGCGCCGTTTGGTGACGGGGAAACCGTGGTGGTGCCGGACAGTGATATTCGTATCGAGCAGGAGGGCGGGGCACTGCAGGTGGTGGAAGGCGCGGACCTGATGGAAGTGGTGGACGCGCTGAATGCCTTGGGCGCCACGCCCCAGGATCTGATGTCGATCCTTCAGGCGCTCAAGTCAGCCGGCGCGCTGCGCGCGGAACTGGAGATACTGTGATGGCTGTTGGCGCGGGCAATAACCAGTTCGCCCTCGATTTGCAGGGGCTGCAGCGGCTCAAGCAAAAAGCCGCTCTGGAACCGGCCAAACAATTGGCGCACGCGGCGCAACAGTTCGAAGCGTTGTTCTTGCAGCGGATGGTCAAGAGCATGCGTGATGCGGTCCCTCGTTCGGATTTGCTCGACAGCAACCAGTCCCGCTTCTATCAATCGCTGGCGGACCAGCAGCTGGCGCAACATGTGGCGGGTCGTGGCGTCGGTCTGGCGGAGCAACTGATCAGCCAGTTGTCGCCACGGGCCGGCGGCGGTACCGAGGTGCCGGCTGCTTTTGGAGCCGTGCCCCGTGCTTTGGGGGCGAAGCAGGCGTTACCGGTCACCGCGCCGGACCGCTTTGCCGGGGTGGTGGAACGTCAGGCGGAATGGAGCAAGGAGGCGTTCCTGCAACGGCTCTCCGGGCCCGCCGGCGAAGCCAGTGAACGCAGCGGTCTGCCACGGGAATTGCTGCTGGCGCAAGCGGCGCTGGAAACCGGTTGGGGGCGCCATCGCATTCACACCGCCGAGGGCGCCGACAGTCATAACCTGTTCGGCATCAAGGCCGGGACGGGGTGGCGCGGCAACACGACCGACATTATCACCCACGAGTACGTGGATGGTGAGAAGGTCCGGCAGGTGGATCGTTTCCGTGTTTATGACTCTTACGCCGATGCCTTCGCCGATCATGGTCGTCTGCTCACTGAAAATCCGCGTTACGCCGGGGTAATGTCGGCGCCGGATGCGCACAGCGCCGCTCGTGCCCTGCAAGCGTCCGGTTATGCCACCGATCCGGCCTACGCGGAGAAATTGATTGCGGTCATGGAGGGATTGAGCGGCACCTCGCTGGCAAGCACGACGATCGACTAATGTAATCCCGCAATGTGCGGGTGCGCTATTCGCTGCCAAGGCAGCTTCCCACAGCAGGTTACTACGGAGCCGCTGTGGGAAGCTGCCTTGGCAGCGAATGACGAGCCATATAAAAAGGTCGAACATCAGATGCTCTGGCCGTCAATACAAATAAAACCGCCGCCGGGACTCAAGTAGCGCCCGCCGCCGCCGATAACCTGATTAGATAACGCAGGGATACCGTCGATGAGCTTGTTTTCCATTGGCCTGAGTGGTCTGAACGCGGCCCAGAACGCGCTGTACACCACCAGCAACAACATCAGTAACGTCTACACGCCCGGCTACAACCGGGAGCTGGTTTTGCTGGGTGAACGCGGGGTCGGCAACGGCGTGCGGGTAAACGACATTCAGCGTCAGTTCGACCAATACGTGGCCGAGCAACTGAATCAATCCACCAGCAACGCCAGCGCCTTGCAGGCCTACCAGACTCAGGTCAGCCAGATTGACAATCTGTTGGCGGATCAGGAGGCCGGCCTGGCTCCGCTGATCCAGAAATTTTTCTCCTCCCTGGAAGACCTGGCCGGGGCGCCTTCCGACCCCGCGTCCCGCCAGGGCGTGATCGGTAGCGCCGATACCTTGTCCGCCCAGTTCCGCTCGTTCCAGCAATACCTGGATGACATGCAGAGTGGTATTAACGGACAGATCAGTGACGAGATCACTCAGATCAACAACACCGCCGAGCAGATCGCCAATCTGAACCGGGAAATTGCCCTGGCCAAAGCCAAGCAGGGCGAAGCACCGAACGCCTTGCTCAATCAACGCGACCAGTTGGTGGCGGAACTGAGTGAGCGTGTCGACGTCAAGTTGTCGGTGCAGGAAAGCGGCACCTACAACCTGAGTATCGGTAATGGCCAGCCGCTGGTGGCCGGTACCCGTAGTTTCGATCTGGAAGCGGTGGAATCAAAGACCGACCCGTCCCGTCTGGTGGTGGGCTACCACGACTCCGCCGGTAACCTGGTGGAACTGAAGAGCAAGAACATTCAGGGCGGTACCCTGGGCGGGCTGTTGAACTTCCGCGAAGAGACTCTGGATAAAACCCAGAACGAGCTGGGCCGTCTGGCGGTATCCCTGGCCGGGGCCTTCAATGAGCAGCACCGTGCCGGTGTTGATTTGAATGGCGACGCCGGCGGCGACATGTTCGCCATTGGTACCCCCCGCCTGTACAGCCACGCCGATAACACCGGCACCGCCACGCTGTCGGTTGCCTTTGGCGATGCCGGTGATTTGACCACCAGCGATTACACGGTGACCGTGGTTGATCCCGCCACCGGTGAGTTCGCCATTACTCGCAAGGACAATGGCGAAACCGTCAATGCCACCCTGGATGCCAATAACCAGCTCAGCTTCGGTGGCGTGGTCGTCACCATTGATGACCCGACACAGCTCGTCGCCAATGATCGCTTCGAGGTTCAGCCCACCCGGTATGCCGCCGGTGGTATGGAAATGCTGATTCGCGATACCGCCGAGATCGCCGCCGGCAGTGCCGCCGGCAGCGGCAACAACGAAAACGCGCTGGCGCTGCAGGAATTGCAGAACCAGTCTCTGGTCAGCGGCAACGCCACGTTCAGCCAGGCTTACGCCTCGTTGGTGGGGGACGTTGGCAACCGCACCAATATCGTCAAGGTGAATCTGGCGGCACAGCAGGGTTTGCAGGAGCAACTCAGCGCCGTGCAACAGTCGGTATCCGGGGTGGACCTCAATGAGGAAGCCACCAACCTGATCCGTTTCCAACAGTATTTCCAGGCCAACGCCAAGGTGATCGAAGTCGGCAGCACCGTGCTGGATTCGATTCTTGGCCTGCGTTAACCGGTCAAGGAGCCCTCGTTATGCGTATCAGTACGGTGACCATGTTCGAGCAAAGCATGACCTCCATGAACCGGCAGCAGGCGGACTTCATGAAAGTCAGTCAGCAGATAGCGTCCGGGCGGCGGGTAGTCAATCCGTCCGACGATCCGCAAGCCGCTTCCCAGGCGGTCCGCGTGGCGCAATCCCTGGCGCTCACCGAACAATATGGTGACGCGAGGGTCAGCGCGCGCAATGCGCTGTCCCAGGAAGAGAGCGTGCTGAACAGCGCCAGTGATTCAATCACTCAAGCCAAGACACTGATCCTGCAGGCGGTGAATGGCACGCTCAGCGACGCTGACCGGGATTCCGCCGCCAGTGAATTGCGCGGGATCTATGAAACCCTGCTCGGCCAGGCCAACGCCACCGACGGTAACGGCCGTTATCTGTTCGGCGGCTACCAGGACGACAGCCCGCCGTTCGTCAAAAACGGCGGCGGCGTGGACTATGTGGGGGATACCCGGGTGCGCCAGCAGCGCATCGATGCCTCCCGTTTGATGCCGGTGTCCGATAACGGCGAGGACATCTTCCAGAGTGTGCATACCAGTGCCGGCTATCTGGCTCGCGCCGAAGGCGGCAATAGTGGATCCCTGACCTTCACCGGACCGGACGTGGTTGATGTCGATGACCCGGACTTCGGTGGCGCCTTTACCATCGAGTTCGCCGACGACGGAACCGATATCACCTACAGGGTCAACGGAGGCGTGCCGCAACCTTATCAGGAAGGTGAACCGATCCGTTTCGGCGGTCTCTCCATGACATTGGAAGGCGCGCCGGCGGACGGTGACAGTATCGCGGTGGACAAAGCCGCCGACATGGATCCGGACTTGTTCGCGACCTTTGAGCGGGCTCTGGCGGTGCTGGAGAATCCGGCCTCCACCGACGCGGAGAAGGCGGCGCGTACCAACACCCTGAACAACGCACTGCGCGAACTGGACAATGGCCTGGACAATGTTCTCACCGTGCGGGCCTCGGTTGGCGCCCGCCTTAACGAGTTGGACGTGGTGGATACGGTGGCGGAGAACCGTACTCTCAACTACGAGCAGACCATGTCGGATCTGGTGGATCTGGATTACGTCGAAGCGATTTCCGAGTACGTGCTGCGCCAGGTCGGTCTGCAAGCCGCTCAACAGAGCTTCATGGGCATCAAGGGGATGTCGCTGTTCGACCGGATGTAAAGGGCCGGTTTCTCATGGCATGAGCCATGAAGCCGCTGAAAAACGTCATGCCGGACTGGATCCGGCATCTCCCGCTACGAAGTGATGCGCCCTCCAGAGGGGGCCGGGTCAAGCCTGGGATGACGGGGCTTTTCAGGAATTCCCTACGAAGTCACTGTGGGAAGCTTGCTTGCAAGCGAATCTTTGGGCTGGAAAGTCCATTCGCTTGCAAGCAAGCTTCCCACAGTCGATCTCTCCAAAGGCCTCTCAAACAGGGGATGCCAAACGTTCCAGCAGATGCTGCAAAACCTCCAGTCCTTCCCCGAACAAGCCCTGAAGAAAACGCCCAAGGTCCCCCATCAGTACGGTCAGAAGAAACAGCCCCAGGGTCAACGACAACGGGAAACCCACTGAAAACACCGTTAACTGAGGCGCGGAGCGATTCAGGATGCCGAGCGCCAGATTGGTGATCAGCAGTGCACAGACCAGAGGCAGCGCCAGCATCAGACCGGAGGCGAATATCGTACCGCCATAGCGCACCAGCAGTTCGAAGCCATCGCTATCCAGACCGGCCAGCCCCACCGGCAGTGTCCGGAAGCTGCCCGCAAGGGTGTCGATCACCATCAGATGGCCGTTCACCGCCAGAAACATCAGCAGCGTTATCATGTACAGAAAACGCGATACGATCATGGTGTTGGCGCCGGTGTCGGGGGCCACGAAGGTGGCGAAGGCGAGGCCCATCTGCAGCCCGATGAAGTCGCCGGCGGCCATCACCACCGCGAACATGACCCGCAATACCAGCCCCATGGCCACGCCGATCAGAACTTGCTCCACCGAGACCCCGAGGCCGGCCCAGGACAGCACGGGAATCGCCGGGGGCGCCGGCAGATGAGGCACGATCGCGATGGAGATCAGCAGCCCCAGGCCAATCTTCATCTGCCGGGGCACGCTGGAATGGCCGAGCAACGGCGCGGCGCTGAAAAACGCCAGAATACGCAGAAAAGGCCACCAGAAGGCGGTCAGCCAGGTGTGCAGCTGATCGAAGGTGACCTGAATCATTGGGGTCAGGACAACAGCAGCGGCAGGTTCTGGAACAGCTCGCGGGTGAAGTCGATGATCAGATGCAGCAGCCATGGACCGGCCAGCACCACCACTGCGAACACACCGAGAATCTTCGGAATGAACGAAAGCGTCATCTCGTTGATCTGGGTGGTGGCCTGGAACAGACTGACCAGCAGACCGATCACCAGAGCCGTGATCAACAGCGGCGCCGCCAGCATCAGCGTTACCATCATGCCCTGATAGGCCAGGCCCATTACCGCTTCCGGTGTCATGGCGTTCCTCCGGTCAGACGAAAAAGCTCTGCGCCAGCGAGCCGATCAGCAGTTGCCAACCGTCCACCAACACGAACAGCATCAGTTTGAAAGGCAGCGAAATGGTCGCTGGCGGCACCATCATCATGCCCAGGGCCATCAACACGCTGGCCACCACCAGATCGATGATCAGAAATGGAATGAAAATGGTGAAGCCAATCTGAAACGCGGTCTTCAGTTCGCTGGTCACGAACGCCGGTAGCAACACGCGCAATGGCACGTCCTCCGGCCCATTCAGGTTTTCCGCCTTGGCCAGCCGCGCGAACAGCGCCAGATCCGGCTCCCGGGTCTGCGCTATCATGAATTCCCGGAACGGCTCGCTGCCGACGCTGAGCGCCTGCTCGAAGCCCATTTCATCGTTGGACAATGGCACCCAGGCTTCCTGATAAACCCGGTTCAACACCGGCGACATAATAAAGAAAGTGAGAAACAGAGTGAGTCCGAGCAGAACCTGATTGGGCGGCGCCGACTGGGTCCCCATGGCGGTGCGGAGCAAACTGAACACGATGATGATGCGGGTGAAGCAGGTCATCATCAGCAACAGAGCGGGCAGGAACGCCAGGCTGCTGAGCAGCAACAACGTTTGCAGCTGGATCGACCACTGCTGGCCGCCGTCGGCGGTGGGCTGGCTGGTGAGACCGGGAATGCTGGCTTGCGCCCCGGCCAGATCAGGCAGCATCAGCGCGGACACCAGCAGGGTGGCCACCAGCAGCCAGCGCTGGCCGCGCTTCATGATCCGGTCCCGCGGGTTTTGCCGGTGCCGCCGGACCCTTTCCGCTCGCTCCCGTTGAGCGCTTTGGCGAAGCGCGCGGCGAAACTGATGTCCTGATTCGCGACGTCCCGATGCTCGCCCGCGAGCGCGGCTCGCTTCGGCGCCGGCAATTCATGAACCTTGCTGATGCCGCCGCCGCTAACGCCAAGCACCAGCCAGGTGCCTTCCACCTCCACCACGACCAGCCGTTCCTTGGGACCCAGGGCGCGGCTGCTGACCACTTTCAGTGCCTGACCCTGACCGGGCAGGTTGTTGAGGCGGCGCAGCAGCCAGGCGCACAACAGGATAATGGCGACGATAAGCAGCAGGGCGAACGCGGTTTTACCGATCACCGCGAGTCCGATCCAGCCTTCACCGTGTTGTGTCAGGGTATCGGTGTTCATGGTTCAGCGATTCAGCTTCTGGACCCGTTCGGACGGGGTGGCGATTTCGGTGATACGGATGCCGTAGCGATCGTCCACCACCACCACCTCGCCTTGGGCGATCAGGTATCCATTGATCAGAATGTCCATGGGCTCGCCGGCCAGGCCGTCCAGTTCAATCACTGACCCCTGAGCCAGCTCGAGCAGCTGTTTTATGGTGATGCGGGTACGCCCCAGCTCCACCGTCAGCTTCACCGGAATGTCCATGATCATTTCCAGATCGCGCGGCCCGGAACCAGACCCGGCTTCCGCTTCCAGTGGCTTGAACACCTGGCCACCTGCGTTGCGGGTGGCATCGCCGCCGCCGGTCGGGTCATCGCTGGCGTCACCGGCTTGCTGCTCGGCCAGGGCTTCGGCCCAGGGGTCGTCCTCGCCGCCACTGTTTTTTTCGTTCAACGCTTCGGACCAGAGGTCATCGTGCTCCGGCTGCTCCGGCTGCTCCGGCTGCTCCGGCTGATCGGGTTTATTGGGATCACTCATCTTCGGATTCCTTGGGTTGCGGCGTGGACGCTTTAACGAACGGGGAGCTCGAAGGTGGACCGGTGTGATCGATCATGCGCACCACGCGCAACGCCCGCTGGTCTTCACGGCTGCCGTATTCACACTCCATGACTGGAACACCGTCCACGTGGGCGCGGACACTGTCCGGTAGTTCGATGGGTAATACATCGCCTTGCTTCAGTGCCATCACGTCCGCGATGCGGCTGGCCACGGAAACGAACTCCGCCACCAGCTCCACCTCGGTCTGGCGTAACTCGCCGGCCATCCGCCGGGTCCAGCTTTGATCCCCTTCGCGGCCATTGGGGCCCAGGTTGGTGAGCACATCGCGTAGCGGCTCGATCATCGAGTAGGGGATGCACACCTGAAAGTCGCTGGCCAGATTGCCGACCTCCAGATGGAAAGTGGTATTGACCACGATCTCGTTGGGGGAGTTGGTGATGTTGGCGAACTTGGCCTGTATCTCCGAACGCAGATACTGGACGTCCAGGGCGAAAACGGTGCTCCAGGATTCCTGGTAGGCATCGATGGCGAGGCGCAGCACCCGGCGAATGATCCGCTGTTCGGTATTGGTGAATTCCCGGCCCTCGGAGCGGGTCAGGAAACGACCATCGCCGCCGAACAGATTGTCCACCACCATGAACACCAGGCCGGGTGGAAATACCACCAGGGCGGTGCCGCGCAGTGGTTTCATCGCGATCAGATTGAGATTGGTCGGCACCGGCAGATTGCGGGCGAAATCCTTGAAACTCTGATAGCGCACGGAATCCACGGTGATATCGGCACTGCGCCGGATCAGGTTGAACAGGGCCACGCGGAAATGACGGGCGAAGCGTTCGTTGATGATGTCCAGGCTATGCAACCGTTCCCGGATCACCCGATGCTGCGAGGCCGGGTCGTACGGCTTGATCCGCGACTCGTCGGTTTTGACGCCGTCGTCATCGCCGCCGGGACCGTTCAGCAGCGCGTCGATTTCTTCCTGGGACAGCAGATCGTCTTGGGACATGGCGTTATCGTCGGGCGGCGTCGGTGAATATCGGAAGGCGTGTCATTGCACGATGAACTCGGTGAACAGAACATCGTCCACCCGCAGCGTCGGCTGGCCGCTCACCAGTTCCTTTTCGAACAGGGCGAGGATCTTTTCGATCAGCGCCGCTTTCCCTTCCGGCGTCATCATCTCCCCGGCCTTCTGGCCCGAGGTCAGCAGCAACAGCCGGCTGCGCACCTGGGGCATGAAGTCATTGAGGAAATCCTCGGTGGTGCTGTCGCCCACCTGCAGGGATATCCCCGCGTACAGAAGATGGCGGCCACAGAAATCGTCACGCAAATTCACCGTGAAAGGATCGACTTTGACGTAGATTGGCGAACGGGCGGTCTGCACCACCTTCGCCGCGAGTTTGCTGTCGCCGCTCTTATCCATCAGCAAATAGACGTTGGCTGCCGCCAGAGAGGTGGTCATCACCAGCAACGCGGCGATCAGCCACACCAGTTTCCGTGAACCCTTTTTTTCGGCCATGCTCATCCGCCTGATCAACTACTCCTCACGCCGTCGAGTATGCCGATGACGAAGCCATGACCATGGCTGGAATAGGACGCGCTAATGGGGTTATCTCGGGGTTTTAGGCTTGGGGAGAAGGGTAGCGGTGCATCATTCGCTGCCAAGGCAGGCTCCCATAGAGGCTACGTCGCTCCTCTTCCGTGGGAAGCTGGCTTGCCAGCGAATAACGGGCCGGAGCCCGGCATCTCAAGCGTACAAATCCACACCCTGACTCACCGACACAGTGCGAGCCGGAGAGCTGGCAGGCTCGGGAATTTCGGTGTCGGTCAGTAGGGCGTTGGATGAGGCGCCGGATTCCGATTGCGCGAAATGGGACGGTTGCTGCTGCCCTGCTTGCTGATCATTGACGCTGGCTTCACCCAGGCTGATACCTTGCTGCGCCAGTGCCTCGCGCAGTTGCGGCAGCGCCTGCTCCAGAGCCTGGCGGACCTGGCCGTGGGCGGAGAAGAACTGGGCCTGGGCGCCTTGGTCATCCACTTTGAGGGAGACCGAGAGCGGCCCCAGCTCCGCCGGATGCAGATGCAGTTCCACCCGATGTTCACCGCGCTGTTGCCATTGTGCCAATTGCAGACCCAGCTCCTGCCCCCAGCCCGGCTGACCCACGGTGGTGGTGAGGGCGGCGCTGGTCACGGTGGGCGACGGTGTTGTCGGTGCCGTTAAGGTGGTGGGCCGCTCATTGGCGGAAGCGCTGATCAAGGGCGCATCCGCGCTGGTGGATGACACCGGCGGCCGGGTCGGGTCCATGGATTCCGCCGTGGCCGTGGGGGGAGGCAACGGCGGAGCGGAGCTTTGGCTTTCCATCTTGAGCCCTTGGGCATCCGCCGTGACCGGGGAGGGCGGCGTGACCATGGCTGGCGCGCGGGCTTTCCGTGATTCGGAACCCGCGTCCGCGTTCTCGCCGGTGGGTGTCGCCGGGGCGGCGGTTTGAACCATCGGAGTCAACAGCGCCGTCACCGCTTCCGGTTCGTCTCCGGCCTCCTGGCCCGTGGTGTGATCCGGCAATACTCTCAACGGCTCTTTTACGTTACCGAGCAGGGGCGCGGTCAATGCCTGGCTGAGCGTGTTATCGGACAGCGGCGTCAGCGCCGTGGCGGCGGGGAGGTCAGCCTGAAGTCCGGCCGGCGCCGGTTGAGCGGCGTTCTGGCTCAGTAACCGCAAGGCCGTGGCGAAGTCCGTGCCTTCGGCGGGGGTAGCGTTCGTGGCGGGCTTCAGGCCACCGCCGGGCAGGGTCAACAGAGATTGAATGTCCATGGGGCTCCTCCGACTCTTCAGGTCGCTGTGCCGGGGCGCCGGCGTTGGTGCAGGTTGCCGGCGATGTCATCGGTTTGTCGCCGTTCCTGGCGGTGTTCCCGGTATTGCTGTTGCTGTTGGCGACGCGTCGCCAGGGTATCGAATGAGGACAGCCGCTGTTGCCGTTGACGCCAATGGTCCTGGCCGGCGTCGACGGCGCGCTGTTGCTCGTTCAATACCCGCCGTGCCTGTTCGATGGCCTGATCCAGGGAGGCCAGGAAGCGGCGATAGGTATTCAGCGTCAGTGTATCCATACCCCGGGCAAGAGCGTCCTGTAACCGGCCGGCGTACTCATTGCGGTAATTCTCCAGCGTGGACAATTGCGCCACGGTGTTTTGCTGACCGCGCCGGGCGTCGGCAAGGCTGTGTCCGGCCTGATCGCGGGCCTGGCGGGCCTGCTCGATCAAAGTGTCCAACGGCGACGAGGGTGTCATGGCGGATCTCCGATCAGGTGGGTCAAGGCGCCGTGGGCGTCCTGCAGCCCGGCGCATTCGTTGGTGTCCTGGCGCAGCAGCGCTTCCAGGCGCGGATACAGCTGCACTGCTTGATCCAGCTGCGGATCGTGGCCGGGGCTGTAGGCGCCGACGCCGATCAAATCGCGGTTGCGCTGATACAGGGAAAAAAGCTGTTTGAAGCGCTGGGCCCGGCGTAGCTGGGCGGCGGGCACCAGCTGCGTCATGGCCCGGCTGATCGAGGCCTCGATATCGATGGCCGGGTAGTGGCCGGCCTCGGCCAGGGAGCGCGACAGCACCACATGACCATCGAGAATGGCGCGGGCGGCGTCGGCGATCGGATCCTGCTGGTCGTCGCCTTCGGTGAGCACGGTGTAAAAAGCGGTGATCGAACCACTGCCGGGGGTACCGTTACCAGCCCGCTCCACCAGCCCCGGCAACTTGGCGAACACGGACGGCGGGTAGCCCTTGGTGGCGGGTGGTTCGCCGATGGCCAGGGCGATTTCGCGCTGCGCCATGGCGTAACGGGTCAGCGAATCCATGATTAACAGCACGTTGTGGCCGGCGTCGCGAAAACCCTCCGCCAACCGGGTGGCGTAGGCCGCGCCTTGCAGACGCTGCAAGGGCGACGTGTCCGCCGGGGCCGCCACCACCACCGCCCGGCGGCGGCCCTCGGGACCGAGAATATGCTCGATGAACTCCTTCACCTCGCGGCCCCGCTCGCCGATCAGGCCCACCACGATGACATCGGCGCTGGTGTAGCGGGCCATCATTCCCAGCAGTACCGATTTGCCCACGCCGGAACCGGCGAACAGGCCCATGCGTTGTCCCCGGCCGATGGTGAGCAGAGCGTTGATGGCGCGGATACCGACATCAATCGGGGTGTCGATGGGCGCCCGGTCCATGGGATTGAGAGGAACACTGTCGAGACCGCCATGGGGACAGTCGCCAAGCGACGCGCCGCCATCCAGAGGCATGCCGTTGCCGTCCACCACCCGCCCCAACAGGGTGTCGCCGAGCGGAAAACGGCGAGTGCCGCCTTCATCAGCGAGTGGTAACACCCGGGCTCCGGGAGACAGCCCGTGCAGCTCCGCCAAGGGCATCAGATACAATCGCTCGCCGGCGAATCCAACCACCTGAGCTTCGGCGAACCCGCGCCCGGCCAGCTCAATGCGGCAGCCGCTGCCGAGAGGAACACGCAGACCCACCGCTTCCAGCACCAAACCGGTGGCCCGCACGATGCGGCCGCTCTCCCGGTAGGGGGGCGTGCTGGCCAGGCGCTGGCCGACCCGTTGCAGGGCCTCGCGCCAATGGTCATGGTGAGTCGTGGCCGTCAAGTTTCAGTCTCGCGCGGTTGGCGCCGCAGTTTGGCCAGCAGCATGTCCCAGCGGCAGGCGCGACTGGCGTCCCGTTCGCCGGCATCACCGGTGACCCGGCAGCCGCCCCGTTGCAGGTCCGGGTCGACCCGGACCTGCCAGCCGGCGGCGGTCAGTTCCGTGGCGAGATGCTCTTCCACCAGGACCAGGTCATCCGGGTGCAGCCACAGGCGTGGGTCGGCGCCCAGTTGCGGTTCCTGGTGGAGCAGCTCTCGCACCAGAGCCAGCACCTGCTCAGGACGAGCGGTAAGCGCCTCGCCGGCCAGCTGCTTGCCCACCGCCAGGGCCAGATCGACCAGGTCGTCGGCGATCTGCCGATCGAGGGTCTGGATCGCGTTTTGAAACTGGGTGGCGAGTTCGGCCAGGGGAGCGAGACTGGCCGCCGCCTGCTCCCGTGCTTGTTGCTCGCCATCGTGGCGACCTTGTTCCAGACCCTGGGTATAGCCTTGTTCCTGACCGGCCTCGAAACCGGCCTGGCGGCCCTCCTGGTAGGCCTGGTCACGGACCTGCCGGCGCAGGGCGTTCAGTTCGGAGCGCGCATCAAAGCTTTGATCCGCGGGGCGTTGTGGGCTGGCCGCCTTGGTCTCCGGACGCTCGGCTCGCGGGCGTTCCAGATCACCCATTCGCCAGCGTCGCCAGGACGCGCTCGGGGAGGTGGAATCAGACATACAGATCGTCCCCGCCGGAAAGTACGATGTCGCCATTGTCGGCGAGGCGGCGCACTATCTGCAGAATGGCTTTCTGTTCGTTTTCCACCTGCGAAACCCGTATTGGGCCACTGGCTTCCATGTCCTCGCGCAACAGAGAGGCGGCACGCTGGGACATGTT
Source organism: Alcanivorax sp. 24 (assembly GCF_004360225.1). Classification (GTDB taxonomy): domain Bacteria; phylum Pseudomonadota; class Gammaproteobacteria; order Pseudomonadales; family Alcanivoracaceae; genus Alloalcanivorax; species Alloalcanivorax xiamenensis. Next base: position 155,756 of record NZ_SNUA01000005.1, on the reverse strand, counting down.
GCGCAGGAATTTTTCGGTAAGTGCTTCCTCGGCGCCTTTGAGTGCCACCATCAGCGACTTGGTGTCGATCTCCTTGAGCAACAGCTGGATGCTGCGGTCGTCCAGTTCCAGCAGATTCTCGAACAGGAACATCTCGTCAATGATGCGCTGGGCCAGATCCTCGTTGTGGGCGCGCACGGTTTTGATCACCGCTTCTTCCTGGCTGGAGTTCATCAGGTTGAGAATCTCGGCGGCGGTGCGCACCCCGCCCATCTTGCTGCGTTTGAGGTTCTGACCATCGAGCATGCCGCCGAGTACCTCGGTGAGCTCCTGCAATGCCGCCGGCTGCACACCGCTGAACGTGGCGATGCGCAATACCACGTCGTTGCGTAATTTCTCGTCGAACTGTTCGAGCACGTCGGCGGCCTGGCGCCGTTCCAGATGAACCAGGATGGTGGCGATGATCTGCGGGTGTTCGTCACGAATCATTTCCGACACCACATTGGCGTCCATCAGATTGAGCGCGTCGATACCGGAATTGCCGGCGTGCTGTTCGAAAATATCCTCTAGCAGACTGGAGGCCCGTTCCTGCCCCAGCGCCTTGACCAGCACCGAACGGATGTGATCGGTGGAACGCAGGTTGAGGGCGGCGAATTGCTCCTGTTCGTCGTAAAAATCCTCCAGTACCTGATGCATTTCCTCATGGGAAATGTGCTTCAGGCCGGCCATTTCCTGACTGATGTCCTGCACCTCTCGGGCGGACAAGTGACGGAATACTTCCGCGGCGCTGTCTTCGTCCAGGGCCAGCAAAAGAATGGCGGCGCGCCGGGCGCCGCTGGCGGTGCGCGCGCTGCTGTCAGGTCGGCTCATTACGGTTCATCCAACTACGCAGGATCATGGCCACCATGGCCGGGTCGTCCCGGGCCAGGTCCTGCAGGTCCTTCAGATTGCTTTCGTACATCAGGGTCTTGCGCCGCTGGCGCCGGCGCCGGGCCACGGCTTCTTCCGGATCCAGGTCGTTGTCCTCGTCGTCGCCGACCACGGTGGAGACATTGCCCCCCGCCGTCGGCCGGGGAGGCTCGGCGGGAGAGGCGGTATAGCGCTGTATCAACGGGCGCAGGATCAACCGGTAGAGCAGCAGGGCGGCCAGCGCCACCAGCAGATAGCGGCCCAGACCCAACGCCAGATCCACCCACTGCGGTGATTGCCACCAGGGCCTTTCCTCGAACGGCTCGGACAAATCGGCGAACGGACTGTTGACCACCTCCAGGCCGTCGCCGCGCTCCGCCGAGAACCCCATGGCGTGCCGGGTCAGGTCGGTGATGCGGTCGAGTTCCTCGTCGCTCAGCGGGGCCAGTTGAACGGTGCCGTCCTCGCCGGTCTTTTCCCTGTAATTCAATACCACCGCCACGGACAGGCGTTGAATGCCGCCCTGATGATGTTGGGTGTGGGTGACGTTGCGATCCAGCTCGTAGTTGATCAGATCGTCCTGGCGGACGCGCTGGGGAGGGGTGTCTTCCTCATCATCATTGTCGCCACCGTCGTTGTTGATCGGCGAGGTGGCTTCCCCCGGAGGCGTGTTGCTGAGCGCGCCGGGGATACCGCTGGCACCGCCGTCCGGGTCTTCATAAACAGCATTGATGCGTTTGCTGCGAATCGCCGCCGGGTTGCCGTCCTGATTCGGGCCGTAGCGTTCCTCGGTTTGCTCGCGGCGGCTGAAGTCGATCTGCGCGGTGACCTGGGCCCGCACATTGCCACGGCCGAGAATCGGCTCCAGGATTTTTTCGATGCGCTGTTGATAGGCGCGCTCGACTTCCTCGGTATAGCGCAGGCGGGTGCCGTCCAGATCATGGCCGGGGCCGGTTTCCCGGGACAGCAGGCGGCCGCCTTGATCCACCACGGTGACGTCTTCCGGCGCCAGTTCCGGTACGCTGCTGGCCACCAAATGAACCATGGCGTTGACCTGGGCATCGCCGAGCGCGCGGCCGGGCTGCAGTGTCAGAACCACCGAGCCTTTGGCGGGCTGGCGGTCGCGGATGAAGACAGAGGGTTTGGCCAGCGCCAGGTGCACACGGGCCCGTTCCACCGGACCCAGCGCTTCGATGGAGCGGGCCAGCTCGCCTTCCAGGCCGCGCTGGAAGTTCACCTGCTCGGCGAACTGACTGACGCCGAACGCCTGCTTCTCCATGATGTCCAGGCCCACATTGCCGCCTTCCGGCAGCCCCTGTTCCGCCAGTTGCAAACGTAGCTTGTGCACCTGATCGCCGGGCACCAGCAGGGCCTGACCGCCCTCGCTGAAACGGTACCGCACACCCTGTTGTTCAAGGGCGGCGATGATGCGGCCGCCGTCCGCTTCGGTGAGATTGCTGAACAACACGCGGTAGGTGGGAGCGCTGGCCCACAGCAACAACGCGGCGACGATCGCCACCACCGCGGCGCCCGCCACCAGTAATGGGATAAGCGGATTGGCGCGCAGCCTGGCCAGCCAGGGAGCCAGCGGGCTGGACTGGCCGGTGGCGGTGGTGGCGTTGCCGGTGGACGCCCCGCTCATGATGGCCGGGTTCCCGCTTCAAGGCGGTGCGCGAGTCCGCGCCGGGGACGCTGTCGATGCAGAAGAACGCGATACATGATCACCCTTGCCTAACCTATGGTCGCTTGCGTGAACGGGCTCATGGAGCCGTGGGCTTTGCCATTATGCGTAGAGCGCCGCCACGCAAAGGCGAGAAAAGCCTGTCTTTTTGTCGTTAATTACCGGCATCGCGATTCGGACCGCCTTGCTAGTCTGGGCGCTATCAAAAAAACCGGAGACAGCGAAATGAGCACGCCGGAGATTCAATCCGTGCTGAGTCAGATGAGGCAACTGGCCGCGGATGCCGGGGGGGTGTCCGGTTCCGGCTCCACCGGCGGGCATGGTGATTTCGCCAACGAGTTGCGTGCGTCGCTGGAGCGGATCAATGGTTTGCAGCAGGCCGCCGGAGAGCAGGCCCGGGCTTTTCAGGCCGGGGATCCGAATGTGTCATTGCCGCAGGTAATGGTGGATTCGCAGAAGGCCAGTGTGGCGTTTGAAATGGGCGTGCAAATGCGTAACCGGCTGGTGTCCGCCTATAAAGAAATCATGAATATGCAAGTGTGAGGGAGCGCTTGACGCCAGACGCTTTGGAACACCGAGACGGAGAGCATGGCGGATGTAAATAAACGCATTCGGGGCTTGCCGAGGCGTTCGGGTCGGCTTTTCATCTTTTGGCGTCCGGCGTCCGGCGTCCGGCGTCCGGCGTCCGGCGTCCGGCGTCCGGCGTCCGGCGTCCGGCGTCCGGCTTATACTTCCAAGCGCAACAGTCGCCCTTTCATTTCTTCCATGCGCTGATAGGCATTGAGCGCTTCCTCCGGCGGTATCTGGCGGATCACCTGGCCGCTCTCCCGGTCCACCACCAGAATGATGGTCCGGCCGGAATCATCACTGAGATCAAACTGCACACCGTAGGGGCGCAACACGTCGTTGATCCGTTGCACCGGCTCCACCAGGCTGTCGCGGTCCGGCTCGGGCTGGCGGGTTTGCGAATCGGTCAGGGGTAACTGAGCCAGCACCCGTTCCACCCTCTGCCGGGCGGATTGAAAAGAAAACTGTGACGGCAACGACGAGGCCAGCGGGTCCACCGGAGCGCTCATGGCGATGATCCTTATTGGTTTTCACAGGTAACGTCTGGCAGGAGTATCGGCGTGCCATGGAAAAACTTTAGAGGTTGGGGCGAAGTGCTGGCATGCCTGCATTCCGATTCGGCAGCTTCCCTCCAACCAGACTACGAAGCCGCTGTGGGAAGCTGCCTTGGCAGCGAATGGGGCCACAGATATGAATTCACGCTGGATTTGCTGGCAAGCCAGCTTCCCACAGCAGCTTCGTGGCAATCTCCAAATTCATCTCGGCAAGGCCGCGGCGCCGCCTCCGCGTAAAGATTGTTCCAGCCAGGCGCGAAGCTGCAGCATGGCTGGCGTTTCTTCCCGCGATTTCAGTTTGGTCAGCCAGTAGCGGCCGGTATCCACGACCAGTTCGAAGGGTTGCTTCACCCGGCCTTGTTTCAGCACTTCCTGGAACATCGTCACCGGTAACAGGGCCACGCCTTCGCCGCCCGCGGCGGCTTCCAGCAACAGGGCAGAGGAATCAAACATGCCGCCCCGGGGTGTCGCCGGTACCGTGTCGGCGGCCCGGAACCAGCGCTCCCATTCATCGCGGCGGAACGAGCGCAGCAGTGGCACCGCGTGCAAGTCCGCCGGTTGCTTCAACTGATTCGCCAGCGCCGGGGCACAGACTGGCGACAGCGGCGCGTCCAGTAACGGAACAGCGTCGGTACCGTGCCAGGCGCCATCACCGAAGCGAATGAAGTAATCCAACCCTTCGGCGACGATATCCGCCACGTTGTTGTTGGTCTTCAAACGCAAATCGATGGCCGGGTGGCGATCACGGAAGTCGGACAGGCGTGGCAGCAGCCACCCCGAGGCGAAGGTACCGACCACGCCAAGGGTCACCACTTCCTGGAAACGGCCTTCTTGCACGCGGGTGACGGCGCCGCTGATACGGCGAAAAGCGTCGGTCAGGACCGGCAGTAGCGCCTGACCTTCATCAGTGAGCGCCAGCCCCCGGGGAAGCCGGGTAAAAAGGGTAACGCCAAGTTGGTCTTCCAGCGCCTTGACCTGGTGGCTGATGGCGGTCTGGGTGACGTTGAGTTCCTGTCCGGCGCGGGTGAAGTTGCACAGCCTGGCGGAAGCCTCGAAGGCGCGCAGGGCATTCAGGGGCAGTTGCGGAACATCCATTGGAGCGATTCTGGTCGAAGGCCAAGGTTTTCTCATATCTGAGTGGAGAATTGATCGTTTGTCAACGCGTTGGTGGCTTCCCATAGTAGCCGTCGCGACCGGACGGAAAGGGCCGAAGGCGCGGAAATGGCAGGGAGAACGGGATATGAGCGCGGGACTGTCACGCAGAGGTTTTCTGCTGGGCTCCATGTTGGCGTTGCCGGTCATGGGGCTGGCGGCGAAGGCCACCGATCACGGTAAGGTGAGTGACCTGCTGAGTCGCCGGTGCCAGGAGTGGGAGCACCGGCATGGTGGCCGTGTCGGGGTGGCGGTCTGGAATCTCGCCACCGGCTATCGAGCCGGCCACCGTGTGGATGAGCGTTTTCTTATGTGCAGTACCTTCAAGGCGTTGGCGGCGGCACTGGTGCTGGCGCGGGTGGATCGCGGCGAGGAGAGTCTGGACCGGCGGCTGTTGGTGTCCCGGGAGGATCTGGTGGGCTGGTCGCCGGTGACCGGGAAGCGAACCGGAGAAGGGGGCATGACCGTGGCGGAGCTGTGTGAAGCGGCGGTGGCCTGGAGCGACAACGGTGCCGCCAACCTGCTGATAAAGAGCTTTGGCGGCCCCGGGGCGCTGACGGATTTTCTGCGCGAAAGCGGTGATCCAGTGACACGGCTGGATCGGCTGGAGCCGGAACTGAATGGTTATGGTGGTCCTGATGGCGAATACGACACCACCTCGCCTGCGGCGATGTTGGAGACCCTGCATCGGTTGTTGTTCGGCGAAGTGCTTTCCGCCCACGGCCGCGCGCAACTGGCGGCGTGGATGATCGCCAACAAAACCGGGGACCGGCGGCTGCGTGCCGGCTTTCCGGACGGCTGGCTGGTGGCCGACAAAACCGGCACCAGCGGCGATGAACTGGGCTACGGTAATGACATTGGTGTGGCTTGGTCGCGGGACCGGGGGGCAATATTGGTGACGGTGTATTGCGAGATGCCAAAGGCGGAAGCCGGAGCCCGGGACCGGATCATCGCCGAGGTGGCGGAGATGGTGAGTAAAGGGTAGAAGGGGCGCTTGCCCTGCAAGCCAAGCTACTGGCGCGAGAGTCCATTCTGTATTCGCTGCCAAGGCAGCTTCCCACAGAGGGAACTACGAAGCCGCTGTGGGAAGCTGCCTTGGCAGCGAACCGGTGTAGGGCGGCGGTCACAAAAAAAGCCCCCAAAAAATGGGGGCCTGATGCGAAGGTGAGCGCAAAAGCAGCACCCGGCCAGGGGCCGGGCACCGATAAACATTAACCCAACAGGGACAGCACGGACTGCGGTACCTGGTTGGCCTGAGCCAGCACGGAAGTACCGGCTTGCTGCAGAATCTGCGCACGGGTCATGTTGGACACTTCCACCGCGTAGTCCGCGTCCTCGATGCGGGAACGGGCGGCGGAGAGGTTGGTTTCGGTGGTGCCCAGGTTGGTGATGGCGGACTCGAAACGGTTCTGCATGGCACCCAGCTCGGAACGCAGGGAATCCACGGTGCTCAGAGCGGTGTCCAGGGTATCCAGCGGATTGGCGGTGGCGGTCAGGCCAGCTTCCGCGTCGGCGTCGTATGCATCCTTGGCGGCTTGCAGACCCGCCGCATCGGTGAAATCGTGGGTTACCGCGCCGTTGGCTGCAACATCGGCGGCGGCAATTTTGTACATGTTGCCGTCTTCGTCCTTGATGGCGTACTCAGCGTATTTGCCTGTGGTGGAGTCGTAGGCGCCATAACCGTGCAAAGTAACATCACCGGCTGGACCGTTGGCAATGCCGCTCAGGTCGATCTGGTTGGTAGTGGTGTTGCCGGCGCCATCATCGGTGGTGATTTCGGTCAGGGAGCCGGACAGCGAGCCCACATTGAAGCCGCCGAGCTTGAGGGTGGTGGAGTTGATTTCTTTCAGGTTCAGGGTGATCTTCTCGCCATCATTGGCGCCAACTTGAATGGACAGATCCTGGTTGCTGGCCAGTACCTTAACGCCGTTGAAGTCGGTTTCTTTGGAAATGCGATCAATTTCTGACAGGCGCTGATTGATTTCGTCCTGGATGGAGGTCAGGTCAGAGCCGCTGTTGGTGCCGTTCTGTGCCTGAACCGTCAGTTCGCGGACACGCTGCAGGTTGTCGTTGATCTGGTTCAGGGCGCCTTCCGCGGTCTGGGCCACGGAGATGCCGTCGTTGGCGTTACGCTGGGCCTGGGACAGACCGGTGATCTGGGAGCTCATGCGGTTGGCGATGGCCTGACCGGCGGCATCGTCCTTGGCGCTGTTGATACGCAGGCCGGAAGACAGACGCTCCATTGAGGTTTGCAGCGCGCTCTGGGAACGGCCCAGGTTCTGCTGGCCGATCATGGCGGTAATGTTGGTGTTGATGACTGACATATCAGTGTCCTTTGCTGGTGACCAAATCGGTTTAGCTACACCGGCGGCTCCCATCGGGAGCGCCGCAACGGCGCGGGCCGTTATTCAGTCTTTCGGCGGTTCGGCGGGGAGCTTTAGGGGGGGGGGAGAAAAAAAGCCGGACGCCGGACGCTTGATGCCGGACGCTTTAGAACACCAGGTCGAAGAGCATTGCGGAAATAAATAAGCGTTTTAGTACTTGCCAGGGCGTTGGGTCTGGTTTTGCATTATCGGCGTCCGGAGATACCGTGCATTCCTCCTTCTAATCGACGCTTCACTTTTTGCCAAAGACGCTAAAGTCCGCTGCGGTGGGGCCGATAGCTGAGGTAAGCGGTGAGGATCCGGAAGGCCTCACGCCGGGGAGGAGCCTGTCCCCTTTTGCCCCTTCCGTTTCACTTTCCTGCCAGGAGAAGGAAGCACTATGGCCAGCATCGCATCTTTAGGCGTCGGGTCCGGCCTGGATCTGAATGGATTGTTGGATCAGCTCGAGGCCGCCGAGCGGCAGAAGCTGACCCCGATCACCAATCAGGCGGCCAGCTACCAGGCCAAGATCTCCGCCTTCGGTACCCTGGAGAGCGCGCTGGCAAAGTTCCAGGACGCCGCCGAGACCTTGGGTGAAGAAGACAGCTTCCGCAGCGTGGCCACCAGCCAGACTGGTGAATCGATCACCTTCACCACCGGTACGGATGTGGCGCTGGGCAGCTTCGATATCAATGTGACCCAGCGTGCCCGCGCTTACAGTATCGCCACCCAGGGGGTGGCCGATAAGGATGCGGATCTGGGGGCGGGATCGGTCTCCATCGATCTGGCCAACGGTGAATCCCTCGAGGTCACTTTGAGCGCGGACAAGAGCTCCCTCAAGGATCTGCGTGATGCCATCAATGACCAGAACAAGGGCGTGCAGGCCTCCATCGTCAACGACGGCAGCGGCACGCCCTACCGGCTGGTGATGACGTCGACGAAGACCGGAACGGAAGAGGCGATCAGTGGCGTCAGCTTCTCCGGCGGGCTGGGTTCCGCGCTGTCCCTGGATGGCGCCTCCGAGGTGACCGCCCGCAACGCCGAATTCACCATCAACGGCATCGCCATGCAGAGTCAGAGTAACAAGGTGGAAGACGCGATCCAGGGCGTTACCTTGAATCTGGTGGAAGAAGGCGAATCCAGCCTGGATATCACCCGGGACACGGATGCGATCAAAAAGGCGGTCAACGATTTCGTCTCCGCCTTCAATAACCTCAAGGAGAGTCTCGGCAGTCTGACCCGTTTCGACAGTGAAACCGGCGTAAGTGGCGAGCTGATAGGGAATTCCACGGTGCGCCGTATTGAGTCCGAATTGCGCGGGGTGCTGAGTGCCGGCGTGGACGAAGGCGAATACCGGGTGCTGGCGGACCTGGGGGTCTCCCTGCAACGGGATGGCACCCTGAAGGTGGATGACGACGATCTCGACGAAGCCATCAGCAATAATCTGGAAGGGGTGTCCCGTTTCTTTGTTGGCCGTGACGAGGGCGACGGCATGATCGGCAAGCTGGATTCCGCGCTGGAAGACATGCTGGAGGATGACGGCATGATTGATCGCGTCACCGAGGGCTTTCAGACCAGCATCGACAGTCTGTCGAAACGCTACGACCGCATGGAGCAGAGCATCGCCGCCACCGTGGAGCGTTATCGTACCCAGTTCCAGAAACTGGACAGTATGGTGGCGCAGATGAACGCCACCAGCAGCTATTTGACCCAGCAGTTCGACATGCTCAATGCGCAATTGAAGCAGTAAAAAACGAAAGCAGTAAACGGAACCCGGGAGGCTGACGAAATGGCGGTGTATGGTGAGACGAGAGCGGCTCACTGGTCCATGGCGGGCCGGCTTTCCAAGCCAGGTTGGGAGCGCGGATCATGAACAATACCGGTGGTCATTCCGCCTTTGCACGCGGAGCCGGCGCCTACGCCAGAGTGGGGGTGGAGAGTGGCGTGATGTCCGCCAGTCCCCACCAATTGATTACCTTGCTTTTTGATGGAGCGCAAAGCGCCATCCGCACCGCCCGCCTGCATTTGCAGGACGGCCGCGCCGCGGAAAAAGGAGCCACGATCTCCAAGGCGCTGGACATCGTCAACAATGGTCTGAAGGCCGCGCTTGACCTGGAGCGTGGTGGCGAGTTGGCCGAACGTCTGGCGGCGTTGTATGACTATGTGGCGCGGCTGCTGCTGGCCGCCAACCTGTATAATGACGACGAGCGTCTGCGGCAAGCGGCGGAGCTGCTGGAAAATATCGGGTCCGCCTGGCGCGACATTGATCCACGGCATTCCGCGGAGGGGGTATGAGTAGTCAAAACACGGACTCCGTGCCGACCCCCGAGGGGGTGTTGGTAAGCTATGAAACCCTGCTTGCCCAGTCCACCCGAATGCTGGCCTGTGTCCGGCAGAAGGATTGGGAGGCGCTGGTGGATGAACAGTCCCGTTATGTTCTCGAGGTGGATCGTCTGTCACGCATCGAGCGGGATCTGTCCTTCAACGTGGAAGAACAGGAGCGCAAGGCGGCGTTGCTGGAGCGGATTCTTGAACAGGATCTGGAAGTGCGCCGCTGCTTGATGGCACGTCGCGACGAGCTTGATCAACTGCTTGGCACCAGCCGCCGCCGCCAGGACCTGCATCGCACCTATCAGTCTCATTCCGCCCAGGTGGTGGACGGCCGAGCGCGCTTTCATCGCGACCCGTTGCATAAAGGGACGCCGTGAGCACCATCACGCCGTTGCTCGATACCCTGCTGCACCAGGTGCTCGGGCGACGGATGGATGGCCCGGCGCCAACGCCGCTCAATCAACCGGTCACCCCCTTGGTGCCCGGGCAGGCCATCGAGGCATTGGGGCGGGACGAGCGTCCGCCATTGGCGCCTCAATCTCCGTCGCCGAAATCACCCGGGATAGCGGAGGTCCACGCCCGGGATGCCGCCAAGGCCGGGGAGCGGGCACCGCCGCCCGCATCGGTATTGACCCCGGGCGCCACACCGGCATCCACCAGAACCCATTTCAGCGGTGCCGCCCGCGCCATCGCCGATCTTTTGATCCGCTACCCCGCGCCGCCTTCCGCGGTGCGGCCGGCGGGGCCGCTGTTGTCCGGGCCGCCGCTGTCTCCCGCTCCGTTGGCGGCGGCTCTACGGGGCAGCGTGGAGCACAGCGGCTTGTTCTACGAATCCCACCTGGGCCAATGGTTTCGCGGTGAACGTCCTCTGGCGGCCTTGCGGGCGGAGCCGCAAATGCGGCTGGCGCCGGGGCCGGCCGCCACGCCCGGGCTTGTCCCGGCGCCGGGACCCGCCACGATCAGGGGGGCGGAGGGCATGGTAATTACTGGTATCGGGGAAACGGATGGGGAGCCGCCAGTGGCCGCTGCCGCCGGGCAACGTCATGTCGCCACCGTGGAAGAGAGTGTGCAGCCGGTGGTACGTCACCAACTGGAGTTGCTGGCGACGCCGGTATTGCGCTGGGAAGGTGACCTTTGGTCGGGGTTGTTCGCCGCGTTGCTGATACAGGCTCCGCCACGGGAGTCCCGGTCCGACGCCGACGGTGAAAACCCCCGCCGTTCCGGCGAGGAGGAGGGAACCTGGCGGTCGCAATTGGAAGTGAGCACCGAAGCGCTCGGCGAGATCCGGGTACAACTGTGGTTGCGGGAAGACCGCTTGAATCTCCAATTGACGGCACCGAGGGAAGAAACCTTGGTGTGTCTGCGCGCAGGAGAGTCGATGCTCCGGGACCGCCTCGAGGCTCTGGGGCTGCGGGTCTTGATCAAGGTGGCGAAGCCTGATCCGGAGCAAAACGCCGATGAGTGAGGGGAGCGATACTTCGCGCCGCCGGGCGGTGGCTCTGGCCTATCGGGAAGGCGACGGTGCCCCGAGGGTCATGGCCAAGGGCTACGGCGACCTGGCCGAGCGGCTGGTGGAAGAGGCCCGCCGCCATGGCGTCTTCGTCCATGGCGCGCCGGAGCTGGTGGCTTTGCTGATGACCGTCGATCTGGACCAGCGTATTCCCGAAGCCCTGTACCAGGTGGTGGCGGAGTTGCTGGTCTGGGTCCATCAACTGGAGCAGGATCCGCCTGGGGAGCAGACCTGAGGAACCCCTGAACACCTTGTTATTCCGGGCTTACCCCCCTTGCTTCATCCCGGGTTTGACCCGGGTTCTCCCTCTACCGGTTGTATGACCTGGTAGAGGGAAATGCCGGATCGAGTCCGGCATGACGTTTCTCGGTGGCTCTCCAAACCCAGCCGGTTCGCCGCCGTTTCCCGCATTCTCCCGCCTCTATCCTGAAAGAAGTTGAAAGTTTGAAATAATTCAAAAGTGGTATGTGAAATGTATCACTATTTTGGTACTTTAGTGTGATGCTTGTCACGCTAAATGCTTAGTCGTGGACGAAGGTCCCGACTCAAAAGCCCACCGGAACAACAATATCACCGGTGCCGATGAGCAGGCTCCCGCCGCCCATCGAAACGATGCCGGCCGGCGGGCAAGACGGATGGAACGGGGGATCGGGAGTCCTCGGCCAAAGCAGGTCAGGGACTCTCTCGGTACGGGTACCGAAGGAGCAAGCGCAACAATGAACGTCGACAACATACTGAATGAAATTCAGGATCTGAATCTGACCTATCTGCTGCTGGCACAACGCCTGTTGCAGGAAGATTACGCCACCGCTTTGTTTCGTTTGAAAATCGACGAGTCCATGGCGGAGGTGCTGTTGTCCCTCTCCGCGCGTCAACTCAGCCGTCTGGCGCGTACCAACCAGTTTCTGTTCCGACTCGGGTTGGATGACGCCGGCCAGTTGCAGGCGTTGACCAATCACAAGCGTGAACAGGGGCTGGGGCAGACCCATGCCGCCTTGTTGATGACCGCCACCGGCGATGCCGTGGCCGCGCGGCAAGGGTGAGTCATGAGCGAAAAGAGTCTGGTTGGCGAGATGCGGCAGGTGCAGCTTGCTATTGAGCTGATTGAACTGGGCGCCCGGTTGCAAGTGCTGGAATCAGAGACCGAGCTCAGTCGTGGCCGGTTGATCCGTCTGTACAAGGAAGTACGGGGCATGTCGCCGCCGAAGGGCATGTTGCCGTTTTCCACGGACTGGTTCATTACCTGGTTGCCGAACATTCACTCGTCGTTGTTCTACGGCTTCTTTCGTCACCTCACCGTGCATCAGCGGTGCGGGCGTATGGAAGGGTTCGTCAAGGCCTACCGGCTTTACCTGGAGCAAATGGCGTTGGATGGCGCCGAGCCGGTGCTGGGGCTGACCCGCGCCTGGACCCTGGTACGTTTTTTTGAAAGCGAAATGTTCGAGCTATCCGCCTGTACCTGTTGCGGAGGGCATTTCGTCACCCATGCCCATACTCCGACGCAGAATTTCGTCTGTGGTATTTGTCAGCCACCGTCGCGGGCGGGCAAGACCCGGAAACGAGCCCGGAGCACGGGACCGCTGCTGGACGACGGTTCGGTGTCGGCCTCCTACGCCTAGCAGGCTACCCACAGCGGCTTCGTGGCACACTCTGTGGGAGCCAGCTTGCTGACGAATAGGGTCTCCGGCGTTGCTCCATTCGCTTGCAAGCAAGCTTCCCACAGTGCCTTCGTGGCACACTCCGTGGGAGACCAGCTTGCTGGCGAATGCCGGTCTCCGGCGTTGCTCCATTCGCTTGCAAGCAAGCTTCCCACAGTGGCTTCGTGGCACACTCCGTGGGAGACCAGCTTGCTGGCGAATGCCGGTCTCCGGCGTTGCTCCATTCGCTTGCAAGCAAGCTTCCCACAGTGCCTTCGTGGCACACTCCGTGGGAGACCAGCTTGCTGGCGAATGCCGGCCTCCGGCGTTGCTCCATTCGCTTGCAAGCAAGCTTCCCACGGAGGCTTAGTGGCTCAAACCGTGGGAGACCAGCTTGCTGGCGAATGCCGGCCTCCGGCGTTGCTCCATTCGCTTGCAAGCAAGCTTCCCACGAAGGCTTCGTGGCTCAAACCGTGGGAGACCAGCTTGCTGGCGAATGCCGGTCTCCGGTGTTGCTCCATTCGCTTGCAAGCAAGCTTCCCACAGTGCCTTCGTGGCACACTCCGTGGGAGACCAGCTTGCTGGCGAATGCCGGCCTCCGGCGTTGCTCCATTCGCTTGCAAGCAAGCTTCCCACGGAGGCTTAGTGGCACACTCCGTGGGAGACCAGCTTGCTGGCGAATGCCGGCCTCCGGTGTTGCTCCATTCGCTTGCAAGCAAGCTTCCCACGGAGGCTTGGTAGCTCAAACCGTGGGAGACCAGCTTGCTGGCGAATGCCGGCCTCCGGCGTTGCTCCATTCGCTTGCAAGCAAGCTTCCCACGAAGGCTTGGTAGCTCAAACCGTGGGAGACCAGCTTGCTGGCGAATGCCGGCCTCCGGCGTTGCTCCATTCGCTTGCAAGCAAGCTTCCCACGGAGGCTTAGTGGCTCAAACCGTGGGAGACCAGCTTGCTGGCGAATGCCGGCCTCCGGTGTTGCTCCATTCGCTTGCAAGCAAGCTTCCCACAGTGCCTTCGTGGCCCCAACCATGGGAAGTGGTCGGCTACGGCAGGTTCAACGAGAACCGTCATACCCACGCACATTCCCCTAAAGCCCCACCCGTTCCTGCCGATACAGAAGTGAGAGTGTTCGTAAACCGTGCTCCCCGGAGGCGGTGAACTGATTCAGCGGCGTAAGGAATCCGGTTGTGCTGATCCCCATTGGTTTCATCATCGTGGCGTTTTCCGTGTTCGGTGGCTTTTTTCTGGCCGGCGGTCATCTCGGTCCGCTCTATCAACCCAGTGAAATCATGATGATCTGTGGTGCCGCCGTGGGGTCCTTCATCGCCGCCAATAATGGCAAGGCGATCAAAGCCACGCTGCGTTCCTCGTCTCAGCTCAAGCGCACCACCCGCTACGGCAAGGAAACCTACATGTCGTTGATGTCGCTGCTGTACAAGCTGCTGTCGAAGATGCGCCGCGAAGGGGTACTGGGCATTGAGCGTGATATCGAGAATCCGCGGGACAGCGAGCTGTTCGCCGATTATCCGGAGCTGCGGGAAGACCCGATGATCATGGGCTTCATCACCGATTACCTGCGATTGATGATCAGCGGCAGCATGGACCCGCATGAGCTCGATGAACTGATGGCCCATGAAATCGAGGCGTTCGAGGACGAAGCGCATATCCCCGCCGATGCGTTATCCAAGGTCGGGGACGCCTTGCCCGCTTTTGGTATCGTCGCCGCCGTGCTCGGGGTGGTGAAGGCGCTGGGGGCCGCCGACGCGGGTGTGGATGCGATGGGATACATGATCGCCCAGGCGCTGGTGGGTACCTTTCTCGGCATTCTGCTGGCCTACGGTTTCGTCAACCCGCTGGCCAGTCGCATTGACCGGCAGGTGCATGAGGGGGTGAAGATGCTGCAATGCATTCGCGTCACCCTGCTCGCCAACCTGAACGGCTATGCTCCGCAGCTGGCGGTGGAGTTTGGGCGCAAGGCGCTGCACACCAGCGAGCGTCCCAGCTTCAGTGAATTGGAAGATCATGTGCGCGGCACCCCGCGTGATGACAAGGGCGTGGGTGTGGGTGAGGCATGAGTGAGGCCGTTCGCCGCATTGTCGTTCGTCGCCGCTCGCGTCGTGCCGAGGCGCATCACGGCGGCAGTTGGAAGATCGCGCTGGCCGATTTCATGACGGCGCTGATGGCATTGTTCCTGGTCTTGTGGATGATCTCCACCGCCACGCCGCAGCAATTGCAGGGACTGGCCGAGTATTTCCGCACGCCGCTGAACGTGGCGATGACCGGCGGTGACCGCAGTACCGCCAGTACCAGTGCGATTCCCGGCGGCGGCGATGACCCGGCCCATGCCAAAGGGGAACAGGCACGTATTGACCTGCGCGACCAGACCCGGCCGGCGGAGATGCAGCGTCAGTTCCTGGAGTTGCAGCGGCGCATCGAGAGCACCATCAGCGCCGACGACAGCTTGCGCGAACTGCGTCAACAGATGCGTTTCGACGTGACCCCGGAGGGGCTGAGGATTCAGCTTCTGGATACCGATCCTCGCCCCATGTTTCATCTGGGCAGTGATCAGGTGGCGCCCTATATGCGCGAGTTGTTGCGCACCCTCGCGCCGCTGCTGAATGACCTGCCAAACCCGCTCAGCATCACCGGCCATACCGACAGCCTGCCCTATGCCAACGGTGAGCGCGGCTACAGCAACTGGGAGTTGTCCGCCGACCGCGCCAACGCCTCGCGCCGTGAATTGATTGCCGGTGGTCTTGAGCCGGACAAGTTACTGCGCGTGGCGGGACTGGGTGATCGGGTGCCAATGATCGGCAGTCACCCCGGGGATCCGGTCAATCGTCGTATCACGATACTGGTGCTGAATGAACGGGCGGCGCGGCGTATTCGCGTGGAAAGCGAGCCGGCGGCATTGACCCCGCTACAGGAGTAACCATGGATATCAGCGATTTTTACAGCACCTTCTTTGAGGAAGCCGAGGAATTGTTGGGGGACATGGAAGCCCATTTGCTGGCACTGGATGTCGACAACCCGGACATGGAACAGCTTAACGCCATCTTCCGGGCGGCCCACTCCATCAAGGGAGGCGCCGGCACTTTCGGGTTCGAGGCGCTGCAACGCACCACCCATCTGCTGGAGAACCTGCTCGATTACACCCGTCGCGGCGAACTCACGCTGCGTCGTGACATCGTCGATACCTTTCTGGAAGCGAAAGACATGCTACACGACCAACTGGAGGCCTACCGCCAAGGCGTGGAGCCGGACGCGGAGGCGATGGCCCGTATCTGTGAGGTGCTACGGAAGCTGGCGCTGGAGGAAATTGGTGAGCCGGCGGGCGATGTGGCTCCCGCTACCACGGTGGCTCCGTCCTCGCCGCCACCGGCCAGTGGCGGGGCTGGACAACCCCTTAGCGTGGCTCTGCTTGGTGTGTCGGAAAGGGATCGGGAACTGCTCATCGAGGAGTTGGGTCAGCTTGGCGATGTGCTGGAAACGCGAGGTGAAGACGACCGCTACGAGGTGTTGATGCAGTCCACCGCCAGCGCCGATGACATCGAGGCGGTGATGTGTTTCATCGTCGAGCCTGAGCAATTGGACATCCGCAGTATCCCCCCGGAACGGCTGCCGGTGCCGGTGAAAACGCCGGAGCCGCCTCCCAAAGCTGAAACCAAACGCGCCGCGCGGCCGGCCGTCGACAGCCGGGACAGTGGCGCCAACTCCTCGATCCGGGTGCCGGTGGCCAAGGTCGACCATATCATCAACCTGGTGGGTGAGTTGATCATTACCCAATCCATGCTCAATCAGGTGGTGGAGGATTCCGACGTCACCGGCGATGGTGGCTTCGCCTCCGGCCTCAGCCTGTTGCAGCGTACCGCCCGGGATCTTCAGGAAGCGGTGATGTCCGTGCGCATGGTGCCAATGGACTATGTATTCAGCCGTTTCCCACGGCTGGTGCGTGATCTGGCCGGCAAGTTGGGCAAGGATGTGGAATTGATCACCGAGGGCAAATCCACCGAACTGGATAAGAGCCTCACCGAACGCATCATCGATCCGCTTACGCATCTGGTTCGCAACAGCCTGGATCACGGCCTGGAAACGCCGGAGCTTCGCGCCGCCGCCGGTAAGCCGGGCACCGGCCGCCTCACGCTGTCCGCTCAGCACCAGGGTGGCAACATACTGATCGAGGTGAGTGATGACGGTGCCGGTCTGGATCGCGAGCGGATTCTCGCCAAGGCCCGCGGTAACGGGCTGCCGGTGTCCGACAACATGAGTGACGAGGAAGTCTGGCAGTTGATCTTCGCGCCGGGCTTTTCCACCGCCGAAGCGGTCAGCGACGTTTCCGGCCGTGGTGTCGGCATGGATGTGGTCAAACGCAACATTCAGGCCATGGGCGGTCATGTGGAAGTGCTCTCCGAAGCCGGTGTGGGTACTCGTACCCGCATTGTCTTGCCGTTGACCCTGGCCATTCTCGACGGCATGTCGGTACGGGTGGGGGAGGAGACTTTTATCTTGCCGGTCAGCGCGGTGATCGAATCGTTACAGCCGCGCGCCGATGATCTCTACACCATGGCCGGCGGCGATGTGCTGTTGAAAGTGCGTGAGGACTATTTGCCCCTGGTGGCGTTGCACCATGCCATGGAGGTGTCCGGCGCCGTCACCGATCCGACCGCGGCGATTGTGGTCATCGTGCAGGGAGAGGGGCGCCGTTATGCGCTGCTGGTGGATGAATTGGTGGGCCAGCAGCAAGTGGTGGTCAAAAATCTGGAAACCAACTACCGCAAGGTCCCCGGCGTGTCCGCCGCCACCATTCTCGGTGACGGCAGCGTCGCGCTGATTCTGGATATTCCCGACCTGCATCGTCTCAGCCAAAGCAAGAAAGCGAGTGACGCGGTCGCTCGAAACTCCACTGTCCTTTCCTCCAAGGAGGTTTCCGCATCATGAGCAACCTGGTTTCCGTCAATCCCGTCAAGAAAGCCGCCGAGATCAGCAGCCGTGAATTCCTGGTGTTCTCCCTGGGTGACGAGGAGTACGCCATCGACATTCTCAAGGTCCAGGAGATCCGGGGCTACGAGAACGTTACCCGCATCGCCAACGCGCCGGATTTCATAAAAGGCGTGGCCAACCTGCGCGGCGTGATCGTGCCAATCGTCGACCTGCGCCTGAAATTCCGTCTCGCCAGCGCCGACTATAACCAGCAGACCGTGGTGATCGTCATCAATATCGGTACCCGTGTAGTGGGCATCGTGGTGGATCAGGTCTCGGACGTGATGACCCTGACCGCCGAACAGATCAAACCGCCGCCGGAATTCGGTATCAGTCTGCCTTTGGACTACATCCATGGACTCGGCAATCTGGAAGAACGCATGCTGGTTCTGGTGGACATAGAGAGACTGCTCACCAGCGAGGAATTGGCCATCGTTGAGCGCGTTGGTGAATAAGATGCCCACGAGCCGAGTGAGATAACCATCGTGAAAGTACTGGATAACATGACGGTCAAAGTAAGCTGGGGTCTGGTTCTGGCGGCGTTTTCGCTGTTGATCCTGATTCTGAGCGCGCAGAGTGTGTACATCCTCGATCAAAGCCATGACGCGATGATCCGGTTGGCGGCGCAATCCGGTGACGCCGGCAGCCAGGCGTTGGCGGCTTTCGAATCCTACGCCGCCACCATGCGGTGGGGTATCGGCGCGGTGATCGCGGTATCGGTGGTGCTGGTGGTGATCGTGCTGTGGGGTGTGACCGTGAATGTTATCCGGCCTCTGCGCAAGGTGGTGGGGCACTTCGAGCGGATGGCCAAAGGCGACTTGTCGGAGCCGATCAAGGCGCGCGGCAATAATGAAATCGGTCAGCTCTACGCGGCCCTGTCGGACATGCAGCAAAGCCTGTCCCGCACCGTGGCCACCGTGCGTGACAGCAGCCAGGGGATTTATCAGGGCGCCGGTGAAATCGCTCAAGGCAACACTGATTTGTCCTCGCGCACGGAACATCAGGCGGCGTCGCTGGAACAGACCGCCGCCAGTATGGAGCAGCTCACCTCGACGGTGGAGCAGAACGCCGACAATGCCCGCCAGGCCAGCCAGCTGGCGGCCAGCGCGTCACAAGCCGCGCAACGGGGCGGTGAGGTAGTGGGCGAGGTGGTCGGCACCATGGCGGAAATCAGCGGCAGTGCCCGTCAGGTGACCGAGATCATCGAGGTGATCGACTCCATCGCCTTTCAGACCAATATCCTGGCGCTGAACGCGTCGGTGGAAGCGGCCCGGGCCGGTGAGCAGGGCCGGGGGTTCGCGGTGGTGGCGGGAGAAGTCCGTGCTCTGGCCGGGCGTAGTGGCGAAGCGTCGAAAAAGATCCGTGCGTTGATCGAGACGTCGGTGGAGCGCATCGAAGCCGGGACCCGACTGGTGGATCAGGCGGGCAGTACCATGACCGAAATCGTCGAAGCGGTGCGCCGGGTCACCGACATCATGGATGAGATTGCTTCCGCCTCCCAGGAGCAGAGCAAGGGTATTGGCCAGGTCAATCAGGCCATCACGCAAATGGATCAGGTGACGCAGCGCAACGCCGCTCTGGTGGAAGAGGCGGCCGCGGCGGCCAGCGAACTGGAAGGCGAAGCCGCGCGGCTGCGGCAGGCGGTGGCGCTGTTCACGCTGGCGCGAGTGATCAACGACGCGGAGGGAAAAAGCTCCGACAAGAATATCGTCGCTGGCGCCGTGACGGAGGTAGTGCATGCGTGATAATCAGCCCGTCACGCAACGGGAATATACCCTGCGCGATGATCACTTTCTTATCTCCCGTACGGACTTGCGCGGCAAAATCTCCTATGCCAATCCCGCCTTCATTGAGGTCAGTGGATTCAGCCGGGAGGAGTTGCTGGGCGCCCCCCATAACCTGGTTCGCCACCCGGATATGCCGCCGCTGGCGTTTGAAAACCTCTGGCGGACGCTCAAGGCGGGCGGTACCTGGGTTGGTGTGATCAAGAACCGCCGCAAGAACGGTGACCACTATTGGGTCAAGGCGCATGTCACGCCGATCATGGAAGACGGCGAGATCAAGGGGTATGTGTCGGTGCGCCTGAAACCGGACGCCGATAGTGTGATCCGGGCGGAACACGCTTACGCCGCCATGAATACGGACAAAGGGCATCGCTTCTCCCTGGAGCGGGGAGAGATACTGAGGCGGGGGCCGGATAGCTGGCGGCGGCGCCTGCGGCGGCGTGGTGGCGCCGTGCGTTTGGGAGGATTGGCGCTATTGGCGGTGGTGTTGTTGGCGATCAGTAGCGTGGTGGGGCTCTACGGCGTGAGCCATTTGCCGTCGGATGATCCGGTGCGCGGCCGATTGATGTTGGCGCATGGCTTGCTGTTGGTCGCTGGCGTGCCGGTGTTGGCATTGCTCGGGGTGATGACCGCCGGCGCCTTGCTGAAGCCGTTGCGTGAGGCGGTGATGTTCACGTTCCAGATCGCCGCCGGCAATCTGGCGGCACAGCCGCCGAAGCGTACTTTGGGGGAAGCGGGGCGGTTGAACATGGCGCTGGCGGTCACGCAGCGCTGCCTTGGCAGTATCGTCAGCCATGTCAACGAGGGTATCGCGGTGGTGACGCCGGCGGCTCGCGGTATTGCCGAAGCCAACCGCGATCTGTCTTCCCAGACCGAACAGCAGGCCGAGTCGCTGCAGCAGACCGCGTCCAGCATGGAACAAATCACCAGCGCGGTGCGGCAAAACGCCGACAACGCGCGGCAGGCCAGTGAGCTGGCCTCGCAGGCGGCCGGTCAGGTGGCGCACAGCGGCGAGGTGATGGGCGAAGTGGTCAATACCATGGAGCGTATTACCGCCAGTTCCAACAAGATGACGGTGATCATCGACAGCATCGACGCCATCGCCTTTCAGACCAATATTCTGGCGCTCAATGCTTCAGTGGAAGCGGCCCGGGCCGGTGAGCAGGGGCGCGGCTTCGCGGTAGTGGCCAGCGAGGTCCGCAACCTGGCGGGGCGGTCCGCCGCCGCGGCGAAAGAGATTCGTGATCTGATCGCCAACTCAGGCCGGGAAATCCAGAGCGGGGCCGATTTGGTTCACCGGGCGGAGAGCACCATCCGGGAGGTGGTGGCGTCGGTGACCCGCGTCAACGACATCATGGGGGAGATCACCTGCGCGTCCGAGGAGCAGAGCTCTGGTATCGCTCAGATCAACCAGGCGGTGACACGGATGGACGAGACCATGCAACACAACGCCCGCCGTATTCAGGGGTCCGCCGACGCCGCCGGCGCGTTGCGCGGTGAGGTCGATACACTCGGCCATTCGGTGGCGGTATTTCATTTGCGCGGCGTCGATCGGCAACAGGCGGGCCACCCGGTCCGGACCGATCCGCCGCTGCTGATGGAAGCGGGGAGCTGATTTGAATCCGCCGCAAGAGATCGAGGCTGCGTCCCTGTTTTCAGAGCGCGATCTGCATTTTTCCGCCAATGACTTCAGAAAAATCCGCGATCTGATCTATCAGCGCGCGGGTATTGTGTTGGCGGAGCACAAAAAGGACATGGTGTACAGCCGCGTCGGTCGCCTGGTGCGTGCCCGCGGTCTGACCCGTTTCGGAGATTATCTGGCGGGTCTGGAGGCCAGTGGAAAAGGCGAGGAATGGCAGACGTTCGTCAACGCCCTCACCACCAATCTGACCTCCTTTTTTCGCGAATCGCACCACTTTCCGATCCTGGCCGATCATGTCCGCGGCCGCAGGGATCCGGTCCGGGTATGGAGTGCCGCCGCGTCCACTGGCGAAGAACCCTATTCCATTGCCATGACGTTGCTGGAAACCCTGGGAGAGCATGTCAACGTGGAGGTGCTGGCCACCGACATCGACACCGAGGCCCTGGATCGTGCCCGACGTGCCGTCTATCCGCTGGAGCAGGTAGCACGCCTTGATGATCAGCGTCGGCGGCGGTTCTTCCAGAAAGGCAGCGGCGCCCGCACCGGTTATGCCCGGGTCAAACCCTCCCTGGCGGGAAAAGTACGTTTCCAGGTGATGAATCTGGTCGGCCGGGACTGGCCCACCGGGCAACGCTTCGATGCCATTTTCTGCCGCAACGTGATGATTTACTTCGACCGGGAAACTCAGAGCCGGGTGCTCGGGCGGTTGGCTGATCGACTCAAGCCCGACGGGTTGTTGTTCGCCGGCCACTCGGAAAATGTCGCCTACCTGAGCGACCGTTTCCGCTCCCGTGGTCAGACAGTGTACTCGCTGGCAGGGCATGACGGCGGCGGGTAATGCCCAATCCGGCCTCAAGGTTGGCGACTCGCGGCCGATAAGCTAACCAGTAGGACTGTTGAACCAACGCCATTGCAATGTTTCCACCGTAACAGGGGCGGGTTTGGGCTATGGAAAAAATTCGCGTGCTGTGCGTCGACGATTCCGCGCTGATTCGTGACTTGATGCGCGAGATCATCAACGGCCATCCCGATATGGAAGTGGTGGCGGTGGCGCCGGATCCGTTGGTGGCCAGGGATCTTATCAAACAGCATAACCCGGATGTGTTGACGCTGGACGTGGAAATGCCACGCATGGACGGGCTCGACTTTCTGGAGCGCCTGATGCGCCTGCGGCCGATGCCGGTACTGATGGTGTCGTCACTGACCCAGGCCGGATCGGAGATTACGTTACGGGCCCTGGAACTGGGTGCGGTGGATTTCATTGAGAAACCGTCGTTGGGGATTCGTTCGGGGATGCTCGACTACAGCGAGCTGATCGCGGAAAAGATTCGTGCCACGGCTCGCTCCCGGCCGCGCCGCGCCAACGACAACAGGACGCCACCGACGAAGTTGAAGGCGCCGATCATTTCCAGTGAGAAACTGGTGATTCTGGGAGCGTCAACGGGGGGAACCGAGGCGATCCGGGAAGTGCTGTCGCCGTTACCGCCGAACAGCCCGGCGATTCTGATCGCGCAACATATGCCCGGCGGATTCACCCGGTCGTTCGCCGAACGGCTCAACCGGCTCAGCGCGGTGACGGTGAAGGAAGGGGAACACGGAGAGCGGGTGCTGCCCGGTCACGTGTACATCGCGCCAGGGGATGCGCACATGCTGTTGGCCCGCAGCGGCGCGAACTATGTGATTCACCTCGATGATGGGCCACCGGTGAATCGCCACCGACCCTCCGTGGATGTGTTGTTCCGCTCCGCGGCGCGGCACGCCGGCCGCAACGCCATTGGCGTTCTGCTCACCGGTATGGGCAAGGATGGTGCCGGGGGACTGCTTGCCATGCGTGAAGCCGGTGCCCACACCCTGGCCCAGGATCAGGACACCTCCCTGGTGTTCGGGATGCCTCGCGAGGCTATCGCTCTGGACGCGGCGATCGAAGTGCTGCCGCTGAATCAGGTGGCGCCGCGTCTGATGGCACTGGCGGCCGCCTCCGGGCGGGCTCAGCGGGTATAGACAGAATAACCTTGAAAAAAGGAAAGGCCGGCTATGATGAAATTCG
This sequence comes from Alcanivorax sp. 24, assembly GCF_004360225.1. Classification (GTDB taxonomy): domain Bacteria; phylum Pseudomonadota; class Gammaproteobacteria; order Pseudomonadales; family Alcanivoracaceae; genus Alloalcanivorax; species Alloalcanivorax xiamenensis. The sequence goes on along the minus strand of NZ_SNUA01000005.1, from coordinate 132,623 downwards.
TGCGAAATATCAACATCAATACGGCGGTGGCCGGAGCGCTGATTTGCTGCGCGCTTTTGATCGGCGGTATCGCCGCTATCCGCATCCTCACCAACCAGGTGGTGGATGCTTCCATCTCCACCCTTAATCAGGTCAATGTGCAGCAACTCAATCAGGTTGCCCGGGCCAGTACCTTGCTGAACCAGGCGCGTATCGAAATGGATCTGGCCGCTGATTATCTGGACAACGGCATGCGGCTGGTGGCGGACAACCAGATCCAGCGCGTCAGCGGTTTTCTGGAAAGGGCGGAACGTCGCTTTCAAAACTTCGTCGACAGCCCCAAGGATGAAATGGGCGAGGCCCGGGCGAATGAGCTGGCGGGGGCCTACAAGGAAGTACTGCGTCTGGTGAAGATGCAATACGATTATCTGCAGAAAGGCGACCTGCGTACTTATCGTAATCTGCGCCAGGAACTGCTAACCCCCAACGACGACCTGAATGACACCCTGACCAACTTCACCCGTTATGGCGATGAACGTGGCCAGGAGGTGATGGGCCATTATCAGAAGCAGACCGCTTTGTTCTCCTACATCGGCATCGGCATGTTGGTGCTCACCGGCATCATCATGGTGCTGGTGTACCTGATGCTGCGCGGCGTGGTGGTGAAACCGTTGAGCTGGGCGGTGGAAAACCTGCAGCGCATCGCCCGCGCCGATCTGTCCGAGGAGATCAAAGTGCCGGGCAACAATGAGATCGGCAAGCTGTTCACCGCCATGGCGGAAATGCAGCACAGCCTCGGCAAGATCGTCACCGAAGTGCGGGAAAGCGGTAACGCCATTTATGTCGGCGCTTCCGAGATCGCCAGCGGCAACGCGGACTTGTCTTCCCGTACCGAACAGCAGGCCGCCTCGTTGGAGGAAACCGCCACCAGCATGGAGCAACTCACCGCCACGGTGAAGCAGAACGCCGACAACGCGCGCCAGGCCAGCGGCCTGGCCAACGACGCCTCCGGCACCGCCGGCCGTGGTGGCGCCGTGATGGACCAGGTGATTGGCACCATGCGTGGTATTTCCGACAGCTCCCGCAAGGTGGCGGAAATCACCAGCATGATCGATTCCATCGCCTTCCAGACCAATATTCTCGCGCTGAACGCCTCGGTGGAGGCGGCCCGGGCCGGCGAGCAGGGGCGCGGCTTCGCGGTGGTGGCTGGAGAAGTGCGTAACCTGGCGGGCAACAGTGCCGACGCGGCCCGTCAGATCAAGGCACTGATCGAAAGCTCGGTCTCGCAGGTGGACGAAGGGTCCCGCTTGGTGGAAGAGGCCGGCGAGACCATGCGGGAAGTGGTGGCCGCGGTGAAACGGGTCACCGACATCATGGATGAAATCTCCTCCGCCTCCCAGGAACAGAGTGGTGGTATCGAACAAGTCAGCCAGGCGGTGACGCAAATGGATGAAGTGACCCAGCAAAACGCGTCGCTGGTGCAGGAAGCCACTGCCGCCGCCGCATCGCTGGAAGAGCAGGCGCGGCGTCTGGAGAAAGCGGTGGCGATTTTCCGGCTGCGGCCTGAACAGTTGGCGTCCCTGTCGTTGTGGCGCAAGCAGGAAGCCGGGGACGATCCGGAAACGCCGGCCGACATCGAAGCCGACGTGGACGACGGTGCCGTCAGCGAGAAAAAGCCGGCAACGGCGGAAGAAAAACTGAAGAAGGTGGTGCCGCGCCGTGAAGCGGTGACCGCCGAGGATGACTGGGAAGAGTTCTGACCGGACCAAGTAGCGGAGAACACAATCGTGGACAAGAACATGAGTATTCTGGTGGTGGATGACTTTCCCACCATGCGGCGCATCATCCGCAGCCTGCTCAAGGAGTTGGGATTCGGCAATGTGGATGAAGCGGAAGACGGACAGGAGGCCCTGACCAAGCTGCGCGGTGGTGGCTTCCAGTTCGTGGTGTCGGACTGGAACATGCCCAATCTGGATGGTCTGGAAATGCTCAAACGGATCCGCGCTGACGGCGATCTGAGTCACCTGCCGGTGTTGATGGTGACGGCCGAGGCGAAGAAGGAAAACATCATCGCCGCGGCCCAGGCCGGAGCCAACGGGTACATCGTCAAACCGTTCACCGCCGTCACCCTGGAAGAAAAGCTCAACAAGATCTTCGAGAAACTCGGCGCATAACCAGTGACAGGCAGCATCCGGGAATCGTGAAAGCGCGCCGCCGGCCAGGACCGGCGGGACGTCGGACATCCCGAGGCAGGAGAAAGCAGCATGAGCAACGAGGCCGGGCATATCAGCGAAGGGGGAGCCGGATCCGACGATCTGGTCCAGCGTATTGGCCAGCTTACCCGCATGTTACGCGACAGCATGCGCGAACTGGGTCTGGATAAGGAAGTGGTCAAGGCGGCGGAGGCGATTCCGGATGCCCGTGCCCGCCTTAGTTACGTGGCCACCATGACCGAACAGGCGGCCGACCGGGCGCTTAACGCCATTGATCGCGCGCAGCCATTGCAAAACCAGCTGGCCGACCGCGCCGGAGATCTGGATCAGCGCTGGCAAGCCTGGTTCCAGGAACCCAAGGAGCTGGATCAGGCCCGTGATCTGGTCAACGACACACGGGCGTTTTTCGGCGAGGCGCCGGACCTGGCGCAGGCCACCAACAAGGAATTGTTGGAAATCATGATGGCCCAGGACTTCCAGGATCTCACTGGCCAGGTGATCAAGAAGATGATGGAGGTGATCCAGGAGGTGGAGCGGCAGTTGCTGCAGGTGTTGCTGGACAACGTTCCGGAAGGCCGGGAACGCGATGAAATGCAGCGCCGCCGCGACGAATCCCTGATCAACGGGCCGCAGATCGATGCCGCCAGGGAAGATGTGGTCAGCAGCCAGGATCAGGTGGATTCGCTGCTGGACGAATTGGGGTTTTAAACGTAGCTTTACGGCCAATTCGCCGCCAAGGCAGCTTCCCACAGCGGCTCCGTGGCGCTCTCTGTGGGAAGCGACCTTGCTCGCGATTCTTTCGAATAACCCCCATTCCCTGCCTCTAATCCACCGTTAGTTCCGCCGCTGCTTTACCGACAATGATGGGCCGAATACCCAGCCTTCCTTGACGATGCCATGGCGGACGATACCCAGGACCAGGAAAAGACCGAACCGGCTACTCCCCGACGATTGGAACAGGCGCGGGAAGAAGGCCAGGTGCCGCGTTCGCGGGAGCTGGCTACCTTTCTGTTGCTGTTCGCCGGGGTGGGTGGTCTGTGGGTGATGTCCGGCCCGTTGTTCGCCCAGCTCGGCCTGGTGATGGAGCAGTCGTTCCTGTTCGAGCGGCGCCAGGCCCTGGATACCGGGCCGATGCTCGGACGGGTGGCGGAGCTGGGCATGCGGACCCTGCTGGCGTTGGTGCCGTTATTCCTGTTACTGCTGGTGGTGGCGCTGGTGGCGCCGATGCTCACCGGTGGCTGGTCCATGAGCGCCAAGGCGCTGCAGCCGAAATTCTCCAAGCTCAATCCCATCGCGGGCCTGAAACGCATGTTTTCCAGCCAGGCGCTGGCGGAACTGGCCAAGGCGCTGGCCAAGTCGATCCTGGTGGGTGGAGTGGCGGTGTTTTTTCTGCTGCGCCACAAAGGGGAATTCATGGCGCTGATGGAGCAGCCGCTGCGTCTGGCGATGACCAACGCACTGGCGCTGGCCGCGTCCGCCAGCGGTTTGATGGTGCTGACACTGCTGGTGTCGGTGCTGATCGATGTGCCCTATCAGCTCTGGAGCCATGCCAAGAAGCTGCGGATGAGCAAGGAAGAGATCAAACGCGAGCACAAGGAAAGCGAAGGGGATCCGCAACTCAAGGCACGTATCCGCTCGCAGCAGCAGAGCGTGGCGCGCCAGCGCATGATGAGCAAAGTGCCGGAAGCGGATGTGATCGTTACCAACCCGAGCCATTTCGCCGTGGCCTTGCGCTATGAGGAAGGCCAGATGTCCGCGCCCCGGGTGGTGGCCAAAGGCGTGGATCAGGTGGCGGCCCGCATTCGTGCTCTGGCAGAGGAACACCGGGTGCCGTTGCTGGAAGCGCCACCGCTGGCGCGGGCACTGTATCGCCATGTGGAGCTGGACCGGGAAATCCCCGCCGCGCTGTACACCGCCGTGGCGGAAGTCCTGGTCTGGGCGTTCCGTCTCAAGAGCGCCCGTGGCAGCGGTGAAGCCTCGCCGATGCCGCCACGGGATCTGCCGGTGCCCGATGACCTGGCGGTACCCGCCGCTGATCAAGGAGTCGCGTCATGATCGGATCGCTGCTGGGGGCGGGGGCCTCTTTGTCGATAAAGAACGTGCCGATGAAGATCATGGCCGGACCGGTGCTGATTCTGCTGGTCATGTCCATGCTGATCCTGCCGTTGCCGCCGTTCGCGCTGGATCTGTTCTTCACCTTCAATATCGCCCTGGCGGTGATGGTGCTGCTGGTCAGTATGTTCACCCTCAACTCGCTGGACTTCTCCGCCTTTCCATCGGTGTTGCTGTTCACCACGTTGATGCGCTTGTCGCTGAACGTGGCCTCCACCCGGGTGGTATTGATGGACGGCCACGAGGGTGGCGATGCCGCCGGCAAGGTGATCGAGGCGTTCGGCCAGTTCCTGGTGGGCGGCAACTTCGCCGTCGGTCTGGTGGTGTTCCTGATTCTGGTGGTGATCAACTTCGTGGTGATCACCAAAGGCGCCGGGCGTATCGCCGAGGTCGGCGCGCGCTTCACCCTCGACGCCATGCCGGGCAAGCAGATGGCCATCGATGCCGACCTCAACGCCGGTTTGATCGGCGAGGAGGAGGCCCGCCGTCGCCGTGCCGATGTGGCCAAGGAGGCGGACTTCTACGGTTCCATGGACGGCGCCAGCAAGTTCGTGCGCGGCGATGCCGTGGCCGGTCTGGTGATCATGGTGGTGAACGTACTCGGCGGTTTGTTGATTGGCATGTTGCAGCACGACATGAGCTTCGCCGAAGCGGGCCGTACCTATGCGCTACTGACCATCGGTGATGGCCTGGTGGCGCAGATCCCGGCGTTGGTGATCTCCACCGCCGCCGGTGTCACCGTGTCGCGGGTCAACACCGACCAGGATATCGGCGAGCAGATCATCGACCAGTTGCTGGTCAACCCCAAGGTGATGTTCCTGGCCGCCGGCGTGATGGGACTGCTGGGGCTGGTGCCGGGAATGCCGAACCTGGTGTTCTTGCTGTTCACTCTCGCGCTGGGCGGGCTCGCCTGGTATTTGCTCCGGCGGCGCGATCGGAACCTGGCGGAACAGCACATTGAAGCCGCGCCGGCGCCGGCGCCGGAAGTCCCGGAAGCCACCTGGGACGATGTGCGTCTGATCGACACCCTGGGACTGGAAGTGGGGCACCGGTTGATTCCGCTGGTGGATCATCGCCAGCACGGCGAACTGCTCGGGCGGATCAAAAGCGTGCGCAAGAAATTCGCCCAGGACGTGGGTTTTCTGCCGCCGGTGGTGCACATCCGCGACAACCTGGAACTGGATGCCAACAGCTATGTGATCACCCTCAAGGGCGCGGAAGTGGGACGCGGCCAGGCATTCCCCGGCCAGTGGCTGGCCATCGATCCCGGTCAGGTCTCCGGCACCCTGGAAGGGCGTGCCACCCACGATCCCGCCTTCGGTCTGCCGGCGGTATGGATCGATGAATCCCAGCGGGAACGGGCCCAGGTGTACGGTTACACGGTGGTGGACGCCGGCACCGTGGTGGCCACCCACTTCAATCATTTGTTGCACCGCTACGGCGCGGAAATGCTCGGACGCAAGGAGGTCCAGCAATTGCTGGACAAACTGGGCGAAGAGCAGAAGCCGTTGGTGGAAGAGGTGGTGCCCAAGGCCGTGTCACTGACCACGCTGCAACGCATTCTGCAAAACCTGCTGGACGAGGATGTGCCGATCCGGGATCTGAGCACCATCCTCGATGCCCTGGCGGAGCCGGGCAATGCCCAGACCGGCGCGGAAGAACTGACCGCCCGGGTACGCGTGGCCCTGGGCCGGGCCATCACCGACCGTTGGTTCTCCGCCACCGGAACCTTGTCGGTGATCGGCCTCGACGCCGGCCTCGAACAAGTGCTGGAGCAAGCGCTCAATGGTGGCGGTGCACTGGAGCCGGGCCTGGCGGACACGCTGATGAGCCAGGCCAGTGCCGCCCTGGAACGCCAGGAGAACGCCGGCTTGCCGCCGGTGCTGGTGGTGGTGCCGGCCTTGCGTGGCCTGCTGGCCCGGTTCCTGCGCCGCCGCCTGCGTCACCTGGTGGTGCTGTCGCAGGCGGAAATCCCCGATGACCGTAGCTTGCGCGTTACCGAACTGATCGGGATGCAGCCATGAACGCCAATAAAGGAAAAGCGGCATGAGTGTTCATCGTTTTGTCGCGCCGACGCAGCGCGAGGCCATGCGCCGGGTCCGTGAGGCCCTGGGTGACGATGCCCTGATCGTGGCCAACCGCCAGGTGCCCGGTGGCGTGGAGCTGGTCGCCCTGCGCGAGGGGGAAGACACCCCCGCGTCTCCGCCTTCCGGCGAGGCCCTGCCGATGGCGGAAGGCGACGCTGATGTCAGCCGGTTGTTGCTGAAGGAAGTGGAAACACTACGGGCGCTGTTGCGGCGCCGGGAGCGTGGCGAGGGCGCCGCCGATTCGCCGTTGGCGGCGACGCTTCGCGGCGCTGGTTTCAGTGCCGCTCTGATCACCGATGTGCTGACGGGGCTGCCGGAAGAAGCGGGTGAGGGCGATGCCGCCCGCGCCTGGGTGGAACAACAACTGGCGCGCCGCCTCAACGCCCAGGCGCGGCCCTGGGACAAATTGGCCGAAGGCGGCGTCCTGGCGTTGGTGGGCCCCACCGGCGTCGGCAAAACCACCACCGTCGGCAAGCTGGCGTCGCATTACGCCATGCGCTGGGGGGCGGATCAGGTCGCCCTGGTCAGTGCCGACGGCTACCGGGTGGCGGCCCGGGACCAATTGCGTGTTTACGCGGAACTGCTCGGCGTGGAGCTGCATCCACTGTCACCGGGGCGCACGCTGGCGTCGCTGGCGGGAGTCTTGAACGACAAGCGTCTGGTGATCATCGACACGGTGGGGCTGGGACAGCGCGATGAACGTCTGGCGGAAGGGTTCGCGCCTCTGGTGGGTGGCGCGCGCAGCACCCGGGCCGTGCTGTTGCTGAACGCGGCCAGCCAGGCGGAGACCCTGGACGAGGTCAGCACTCACTATCGCCGTGCCGCGCGGCAAGCCGGGATGACGCTGGACGATGTCATCATCACCAAGAGCGATGAAGCGGCCCGTATGGCGCCGTTGCTGGACGTGGTGATCGGTCAGGGACTGCGGCCCTGGTTCCAATGTGATGGCCAACGGGTGCCGGAAGATCTGGCCCCTCTGGACGGTGCCGAACTGGTCCGGCAAGCGTTGAATCAGGGCGACTGCCGGACCGGCGGCACGCTGCCGTTCAATCCATTGGCCCAGACCGGAACCCTGGTGAATACCCTCGCCGTCCTGCGTCGCGAGGTGCCCGGCTTCTCCTGGCTGGAACAGGCGCTGGCGGGGCAATGGCAGCGGCAGCCACCGCTGCCACCGAGCGATGAGGCCGGCTGGCTGTTCTGGCCGGTGGCGCGGGATGAGGCCGCCCTGGTGCTGGGCAAGGAGGGCGAGGCCTGGCCGCTGTGGCCGCCGGAACAGGCGTCCCGTATTCGCTGTCTGCAATGGTGCCGCCGCCATTACCCGTCGCTGATGCCAGTGTTCTCCGGGGTGCCCGGGGCCACCAACTGGCGGTGGCTGGATCGCCAGGGTCTGCCCTGGCTGGCCACGGTGTCGGCACAGGCGCGGGTGCGCTACCACGGCGACCTTCAGCCCTTGTGGGCGCTGCGCGAGCAGGCGCCGGAGCAGGGGGAGGCGCTGTTGCGGCGGAAGGGGCGCACGTTGCGGGTCAGCCTGCGTGCCTTGCCGGTGGCGGCGGCGTGCGGCCGCCGGTACAGCGGACTGGTCCGTGCCTGGTTCCTGCAAGCGCGGGATCCCGAGACCGATCGGGTGCGCGGCTGGCGTTATGCGCTGTTGCCGAATGATTGGGATCTGTCGCGGGCGCGGCCGCATTTGCTGGCGTTGTGGCGGGGGCAGGCGGTGGCCGGGCTCGGCCAGCGGGCCTTGCGGGAACTGTCGGAGAGCGCCGCTTTGTCGTCGGGCGATTCTTCACCTTCTTCCCATCACGCGTCTTATCGTTCCGCCGCCGCCGGACTGGCGGCTCTGGCCTGCCGTCTCGACGAGGAACAGAGCGACTGGGCGGTGGCGACTCGCGGCCGGGTCCTGGGCTTACTCGGACCACGTCGCCGGCGTACGCCGGAGCGGTTGTTGACGGCGTTGCTGCATGTGATCCGCACCCATGACGCCCTGCGTCTGATGAGGGCGTCATGACCGCTTTACCCGGGGCGGATCAGGCCGCCGGCCTGCGGGACTGGGCCGCCACGCGTTCGCGAAGCGTCGGACCGACCCTGGTGGTGGTGGGCGCTCCGCTACCGGCCCAGGCCGGCCGGCGGACCCGGGCGGTACTGGAACATTGGGCGGGCTGCGGCTGGCGCTGGGTCGGGGCGGCGCAGGATTGGCGAATCGTGCCATTGTCTCCGGCTTTGCCGGTGCCGGCCAGTGCCCGGCGTGAACCCCGCTGGGCGCTGTGGGTGGAGCCGGATGGTGCCGGTCTGCGCCGGGCCCTGAGCTGTCTGGAATCGGTGCGGCGTCAGCACGGGCCGCGACGATTGCTGGCGCTGCACCCGCCCCGGCTGCAACGGCGCGGGCTGCTGGACAACCTGCAACAGGCGGCCCGGCGCTTTCTCGACACCGAGCTGGTGGTGCTGGCGCCATGACACTGCTGCGCGGGCTGCTGTGGATGAGCCTGCTGTGGCCGTGGCTGGCGCCAGCGGCGCCGGGCAGTTGGAGCGCCGAGGCACCGTCGGTGCGGGTGGCGGTGCCGGGGCGGCTCTATCACAGCGAGGCGCTGCTGCCACCCGGGGACGCCGCCGCGCGCGGCAACTACATCCAGAAAGTGCGCTGGCGCTACAGCACGCCGCCGGGGCGTTCGTTGCGCGCCTGGCTGTGTCAGGGCGACCGCTGCCTGCCGCTATCCGGCAACCGGGGGATCAGCGAAGCGTTACAGGGGCCGGCGTGGTCGCCGCTGTCGTTCCGTTTTCAATTGCCCGATGGGGAGCGCCGCGCGGTGACGGTCACCGACATTCAGGTTCTGGTCAATTATTGATCTCAACCCCATCGTGGTCCTTTCCGGTATGAAGAGGACCAATTATGAAGAGGACCAATGCCGTCCCACAGTTCGCCAGCACGCTTGCACGCTAACACCCCGATTCGCGGCCAAGGCCGCTCCCACAAAGAGCGCTACGAAGCAGCTGTGGGAAGCTGGCTTGCCAGCGAATACAGCGCGAATTCATGTCTCCAGGGCTGACAATCAGGCTTTCAGGCTTAGCGTGCAAGCGTGTTGCATGTAAGCCAGCTCCCGGTCCCCGCCAGTCGCCGGAATAACCCCCAACAATGCCGTCTTTTCCGGGCATGGCCATGGTCATGGAAGCGAATAATGGGAGGACTCCCACGATTCGGGGTGATCAGTGCGGACGCCGATGGGGCGCTGTTGAGGACAGGGCATGTACACCGCTCAAGGGAAAATCGACCAACAGGCACTGCTGGAAGAGCACCTGCCGGCAGTGCGGCGCCAGGCGCTGGCGCTGCAGGTCAAGCTGCCTGCCAGTATTGAACTGGATGATCTGATCCAGGCCGGCACCGTCGGTCTGCTTGACGCCCTGCGCCGCTATGACCCCAACGCCGGCGCCAGTTTCTCCACCTTCGCCAGCCAGCGTATTCGTGGCGCCATGATCGATGAACTGCGTTCACGCGACTGGTTGCCGCGCAGCGTGCGCCGCCATGCGCGGGAGCTGGACCGGTGCATGCACCGGCTCGAGCAGCGTCTCGGCCGCGCCCCCCAAGAGCGGGAGGTGGCGGCGGAGATGGGCATGGGCCTGGAGGACTACCGGCGGCTACTCAGCGATACCAACAGCGGCTTGTTGCTGCCGTTCGAGGACATTGTCGCCGAACAGGGCGAACCGGACGCTGGCGGCAACGGCCCGCCGGACCCGTTCAGCGCTCTGCTGGACGGGCAGCAGCGCGATCGCCTGATTGCCGCCATTGAATCGCTGCCGGATCGGGAAAAACTGCTGATCGGGTTGTATTACCAGGAAGATCTCAACCTCAAGGAAATCGGCGCCGTGCTGGGCGTCACCGAATCCCGGGTGTGTCAGTTGCACAGCCAAGCGGTGAGCCGGTTGCGCGGCCGTTTGAGCTGATTCCCGCCCGGCTCGCGCGGCTTCCTACACGAAGCGGCCCGTCGGCGCTACAATGCGCGCCGACGCAGACCGAGATCGCTATGAAGCCCATCGACGAAATCCACAAACGGCGCACTTTCGCCATCATCTCCCACCCGGATGCCGGTAAGACCACCATTACCGAGAAGCTGCTGCTGTACGGAAATCAAATCCAGCTGGCGGGTACGGTGAAGGGGAAGAAATCCGGCCGCCACGCCACCTCCGACTGGATGGAGATGGAGAAGGAGCGGGGGATTTCCGTGACCACCTCGGTGATGCAGTTCCCTTACCAGGACGCCATGGTCAACCTGCTCGACACGCCGGGGCACGCGGATTTCTCCGAGGACACCTATCGCACCCTGACCGCGGTGGATGCCGCCTTGATGGTGATTGATGCCGCCAAGGGCGTGGAGGAGAGGACCGTCAAGCTGATGGAAGTGTGCCGGCTGCGCGACACGCCGATCCTCACCTTCATCAACAAGCTGGACCGCGACGTGCGCGATCCCATCGAGGTGCTGGACGAGATCGAGGACGTGCTCAATATCGAGTGCGCCCCGGTGACCTGGCCGATCGGCATGGGCAAGAGCTTCAAGGGCGTCTACAACCTGCTGCGCGATACCACCGTTCTGTATAAAACCGGCCAGGGGCACACCATCCAGGACGTGCGTGAAATCCAGGGTCTGAATAGTCCGGAACTGGATCAGGCGGTGGGGGCGGACTACGCCCAGGAACTGCGTGACATGCTGGAACTGGTGCGCGGCGCCAGCCACGATTTCGATCTGGAGCGGTTTCTGGACGGCCGGCTGACGCCGGTGTTCTTTGGTACCGCGCTGGGCAACTTCGGCGTCGATCACATGCTTGATGGCCTGGTGAAATGGGCGCCGGCACCGCAACCCCGGGTGGCGGTGGAGCGCAAGGTGGAAGCGGAGGAGCCGAAGATGACCGGCTTCGTTTTCAAGATCCAGGCCAATATGGACCCGCGTCACCGGGACCGGATCGCCTTCATGCGCATCTGCTCCGGCAAGTATCAGAAGGGCATCAAGCTCAAGCAATGCCGTACCGGCAAGGAAGTGCGCATCTCCGATGCGCTGACGTTCCTGGCCGGAGAGAGGGACAACGTGGAGGAAGCGTTCGCCGGTGACATCATCGGCCTGCACAACCACGGCACCATCCAGATCGGTGACACTTTTACCGAGGGCGAGGATCTGCGCTTCACCGGTATCCCGCACTTCGCGCCGGAACTGTTCCGCCGGGTGGTGCTGAATGATCCGCTGAAGAGCAAGCAGCTCCATAAGGGCCTCACCCAGCTTGCGGAAGAGGGCGCCACCCAGGTGTTCTTCCCGCTGCGTAACAATGACGTGGTGCTGGGCGCGGTGGGAACGCTGCAGTTCGACGTGGTGGCGGCTCGTCTGAAGGCCGAGTACGGCGTGGAATGTCGGTACGAGCCGGTCAACGTCACCACCGCCCGCTGGATGGAAGCGGACAGCGAACGCGAACTGGCGTTGTTCGAGCGCAAAGCCTACGACAACCTGGCCCGTGACGGGGCCGGCCATCTGACCTACCTGGCGCCGACACGGGTCAACCTGCAACTCACCGAGGAACGGCACCCGGAAATCCGTTTCCTGGAAACCCGGGAGATTTGATCTCCCGGACTTCCCTGGACACCGTCACCGTACGAATTTTAAACAGACTGAAACCCGCCGGTCCCCGCTTTGCAACAACGGGGACCTAGGCTCCTCCCCCAGCGCCTTTGCCGTTATCTCCGCCCCGGCGACCATTCCATGGGCCATCGCGGCAACGATCGCCGTGATGCCGCCGGGAACCTTTTGGGGGCGCTTCCATAGCATCAATAACATCGGGGAGCACAGTCATGTTTTTTTCTTCTCGCCCCGGCCGTCTGGTCCGGGTGTTTCTGATTCTGCTGTTGTCGATGCCGTCGCTGGTGTCGGCGCAGTCCGCTCCGAATCCCACGGTTCGGGATACTGTATTTGAAATTCAGCAACGCTTTCTTGAGCAGTTCAGTACCGAAGAGTTGCAGTCGATGACGCCGGATCAGGTGCTCGACAATATTTCCGCCGGAGAGCGTCATATCCTCGGCACCGACTTCGTTCGCTTCACCGTGAACGTGCCGGTGGTGGTTTCGGTGATGCGGGATCCGTGGCCGGCGGAACAGTTCTGGCTGTCGGATCTGGGGTTCGAGAAGACCGATCTGAAGGCGCGCATTCGCCATGAGACCGAGTGGGAAGTATGGCAGGCGAGGTTTCCCGCCGGCGAGGTGGGGCTGGGCGTGAACGGCATCATCGACGGCGATTCCAATGGCAGCATCGAGTCCTACGCCATCGCGGTGGCGCCGGTGGACGCGACGGCGGAGCTGGTTATCAGCGATCTCTATCACCCGTCCTTCGGCCTGGACACCGTGGCGCTGGAGCGCCCGGCCTGGGCCGATGAGGAAAGCCGTTACTTTATCGAACTGCCGGAGCAACTGGTGGGGCAGCAGTCCGTGCAACTGCTAAGGACTCGCCGCAACGATGGCCAGTTGATCCGATTCGCCAACATCACGCCGTACCCGTCCACCGCGAGGCCGGATCAGGTGGTGTTGACGTTGGGTGATGACCCGGCCACATCCGCGGTGGTGCAATGGCGTACCGGTCGCACGGAAGGCGCCGGCAAGGTCCTGTTCCAGGAGAAAAGCCGCTTTACCGGCTTCGATGCTGGTGATGAGTATCTGTCGGCCTCCTCCGGGGGGCCGGTGGTGATTGATTCGCCTCGGGAGGACATTCTGGCCGAGTACGACACGCTGGACGATTACCCCGGTGGCTTGCTGGAGCTGCGCCCGGAGCCGGGCAATGATCCGGTGGTGAACCGGCATATCGTTCCCCTGCGTGACCTGAAATCGGCCACCACCTATGTCTATGCCGTGGGTAACGGCGAGGATGGCGGCTGGAGCGCGCCGCGGGAGTTCACCACCGATCCGGCTGATCCGGAGGCCTTTTCCTTCATCTATATGGGCGACGTGCAGCACGGCTTCGAGGAGTGGGAACCGCTGGTGCGTCGGGCCTATGAATACACGCCCAACGCCCGCTTTATCGTGATGACCGGCGACATGGTCAATCGCGGGCCGGAACGGGACGACTGGGACGCGTTTTTTCACGCCAGCGAAGGGGTGTATTCGGAACAGCCACTGGTGCCGGTGCTGGGTAACCACGAATACAACGGCCAGGAACCGACTCTCTATCTGGACCAGTTCATGCTGCCGGAGAACGGCCCACGGGGCATGGAGGAGCGTCTCTACAGCTTCCGTTACGGCGACGCCTTCTTCGCCATCGTCGACGGCAGTCTCAAGGGCGAGGATGAGTTGGCCAGGCAGGCGGCCTGGCTGGATCAGCAACTGGCCCAGGCGGATAGCACCTGGAAATTCGTCGCCATCCACCAGCCCATCTACGGCTCCCGTCCGACTCAGGACGAGCCGGAATTGCGCGAGGCTTTCCTGCCGGTACTGGACCGCCACGGCGTGGATTTGATGCTGCAGGGGCACACCCATGCCTATCTGCGCACCCAGCCGATGAAGGGCGGAGAGGTGGTCCCCGAAGGCGAGGGCACGGTGTACCTGGTGGCCAATTCCGGCACCAAGTTCTATGAAGTAGGCGGTTTCCAGGAGAAATACGGGGTGGAGCCGGCGGTCATGATCGCGGATCTGGCCACTTATCAGGTCATTGATGTGGACGGCGGAGAACTGCGGTACCGGGCCTATGATGTGGATGGCACCGTGGTGGATGCTTTCACGGTGGAGAAGACCCCGGTGGATGAGGAAGAGCCGGTGGACCCCGAGCCGGAGCCGCCCGCATCCGGAGGGGGATCCGGTGGCGGAAGTTGGGGGCCGGGTCTACTGCTGGCCGGGGCTTTGCTGCTCCGGCGCCGCCGGCCCCGGGGCTGAGCGCGGCGAGTGGCCGGAAAACCCCGGCCGGCGCCCCGAAAAGGCTGACCATCCGGTCGCGCCGGCCTCCGCCGGCGCGGCGTTTCCGGGCCTTTTCGCGGTTTGCCACCATCATTCACCAGAGAAATATTGGGTATAACCCATATTGATTGTTTTTATGGGTGAGGGCCCCCTAGAATGCGCGCCATCGGTAGCCGGCGTCGGGTAGGGACCCTTTTCCCTGCATGACCGGCGGCTTCGGTGTTCATTCTTCTATCGACAAGGATTGACCATGTCACAGTACCTCAAAGAGATCGAAGCACTGAGCTCCGTGGTTGGTGCCAACAACACCTGGCACGACATCAACCCGGAATCCGCTGTTCGCATGCGCCTGCAAAACCGCTTCAAAACGCATCTGGACATCGCCAAGTACAACGCCAAGATCATGCGCGAAGACATGGCGGCCTACGATGCGGACTCCTCCAAGTACACCCAGTCCCTGGGTTGCTGGCACGGTTTCATCGGTCAGCAGAAGATGATTTCCATCAAGAAGCACTTCGGCAGCACCAAAGGCCGGTACCTGTACCTGTCCGGCTGGATGGTTGCCGCGCTGCGTTCCGAATTCGGTCCGCTGCCCGATCAGTCCATGCATGAGAAGACCGCGGTCGCCGATCTGATCCGCGAACTGTACACCTTCCTCAAGCAAGCCGATGCCTGGGAACTGAACCACCTGTTCCGTGCCCTGGACGACGCCAAAGCCGCTGGTGACGAAGCAAAAAAAGCCGAAATCATCAGCCAGATCGACAACTTCGAAACCCACGTTGTGCCGATCATCGCCGATATCGATGCTGGCTTCGGTAACCCGGAAGCCACCTATCTGATGGCCAAGCAACTGATCGAAGCCGGTGCTTGCTGCATCCAGATCGAGAACCAGGTTTCCGATGAGAAGCAGTGTGGTCACCAGGACGGTAAAGTGACCGTTCCCCACGCCGACTTCCTGGCCAAAATCAACGCTGTGCGTTACGCCTTCCTCGAGCTGGGCGTTGACGACGGTGTCATCGTTGCCCGTACCGACTCCCTGGGCGCTGGCCTGACCAAGCAGATCGCCGTGACCAACGAGCCGGGCGACCTGGGCGACCAGTACAACGCGTTCCTGGATGGCGAGTACATCGACGACGCGTCCCAGATCAACAACGGCGACGTTGTCATCAAGTCCAACGGCAAGCTGCTCAAGCCGAAGCGTCTGGCTTCCGGCCTGTTCCAGTTCAAAGCCGGCTCCGGTATTGACCGGGTGGTTCTGGACTGTATCACCAGCCTGCAGAACGGCGCCGATCTGCTGTGGATCGAAACCGAGAAGCCGCACGTTGGCCAGATCGCGGAAATGGTTAACCGTATCCGTGAAGTAGTGCCGGACGCCAAGCTGGTTTACAACAACAGCCCGTCCTTCAACTGGACCCTGAACTTCCGTCAGCAAGTGTTCGACGCTTGGGAGAAGGAAGGCAAGGACGTGTCCGCTTACGACCGCGACCGCTTGATGAGCGCCGATTACGACGGCACCGAGCTGGCTCAACTGGCCGATCAGTGGACTCAGAACTTCCAGCGCGATGCTTCTCGCGAAGCGGGTATCTTCCACCACCTGATCACCCTGCCGACCTACCACACCGCTGCTCTGTCCACCGATCAGCTGGCCAAGGGTTACTTCGGCGACGAAGGCATGCTGGCCTATGTGGCCGGCGTACAGCGCCGCGAGATCCGCGAAGGCGTTGCCACCGTGAAGCACCAGGACATGGCCGGTTCCAACATCGGTGATGACCACAAAGAGTACTTCTCTGGTGAAGCCGCGCTGAAAGCCGGTGGTAAAGACAACACCATGGGTCAGTTCGAGAACATCTAAGTCTCGATCCTACTCAGGTAAGTCTGGAAAAGGCGGGCCCTCGGGCCCGCCTTTTTTGTTTGACGGAATTAGCCTGCGGATCGCGCTACAAGCTCCCGCGGCAGCCTTGTGGCTACCCCTGAATTCATGTCTCGCGTTCCTGTCACCATGACCGTTTTCGTCAATGGATCTGGCGTGATCGGCGATTGTCCCGGCCCGCTCCCCGGGCGGATGATGCTGGAACCCTCATAAAAGCGTGGGCAGCGCCCCGTGATATCAGAACAACAACATCCGATGCAAGGAGCCGAGATGCAAGACGCTCACGATGTGGGTCTGACGTTGGGCACGCTTGTCCTGCGTGCGCTGGCACGTTATCCGGACCGCACCGCCTTCACCTGGGAGGGCGGAGAACTCAGCTATCGCGGCGTCGCCGACCTGATCGGCCGCATCCAGAAGGTCTTTCTGGAGCACGGCCTGCAACGCGGCGACCGGGTCGCCGTGCTCAGCGCCAACCGGGCCGATGGCTGGTGCGCCGGGGTCGCCGCTCAACTTTGCGGCGCGGCCACCACCGCTTTGCATCCCAAGGGGGCGTTGTCGGACCATCAGTTCCAGCTGGAGGACTGCGGCGCCGCCTTCCTGGTGGCGGATGCCGAAGCGTTCGGCGAGGTCGGCGTGGCGTTGTCGACCCGGCCGGGAATGACCACCTTTACCCTGACGGCGGCGGAGTACGGCATTGATTTGAGTCGGGCCGTGGAACGGGCCGGCGCGGCGACGGCCCGCGATCTGGCCCACGCCGGTGATATCGCCACCCTGAACTACACCGGTGGCACCACCGGGCGCGCCAAGGGCGCGTTTCGCCGCCATCGGGCGCTGGTGGCTTCCGCCGTGGCGATCCTGGCGGATTTCGAGCTGCCGCGCCGGCCCTATTATCTGGCGGTGGCGCCGGTCAGCCATGTGTCCGGCACCAAGGTTTTGCCGACGTTGATCCGGGGCGGCTGTGTACACCTGATGCACGGTTTTGATAGCGGCGAGGTACTGGCGGCGATCGAGCGGCGGCGGATCAACGTCACCTTGATGGTGCCGACCATGCTCTACAGCCTGCTGGACGACACCCGTCTGGCGAAGACGGATCTGTCGTCCCTGGAGTCGCTGTTGTACGGCGCATCGCCGATGTCGCCGGCCCGGCTGGCGGAGGGCATGGAGCGGATCGGTCCGGTGTTCGCGCAGCTGTTCGGGCAGACCGAATGCTATCCGATCACCTATCTGCCGAAGGAAGATCATGACCGGGCCCAGCCACAGTGGTTGGCGTCCTGCGGCTTTCCGGTGACATCCAACCGGATCGCTCTGCTGGATGACGAGGGCAGGGCGGTGCCGCTTGGCGAAGCCGGGGAGATCTGCGTGCGCGGTCCGTCGATGATGGAAGGCTACTGGAACCAGCCGGAGCAAACCGAAGAGGCGATGCAATTCGGCTGGCTGCATACCGGGGATGTGGCGCGGGCCGACGAACAGGGCCGCCTGTACATCGTGGACCGTAAGAAGGACATGATCGTCACCGGTGGTTTCAACGTTTACACCCGCGCGGTGGAAGACGCGCTCAGCGCTCATCCGGCGGTGGCCATGGCGGCGGTGATCGGCGTGCCGGATCCGCGCTGGGGCGAAGCGGTCACCGCCATCGTGGTTTGCCACCCTGGGGAGCAGGTAACAGCGCGGACTCTGATCCAGCAGGTCAAGGATCTGAAAGGCGCCGCCCACGCTCCAAAGAAACTCGAGTTCGTCGATGCCCTGCCGTTGACCAGCCTGGGCAAGATCGACAAGAAAGCGCTGCGGGCCCGTTACTGGGCCGGCCAGAGCCGACAGATAGGATGAACAGCGTGACGCCGAACACCACCACGGGATTATCGTCTTCTATTGCGCGCCGGCTGCGTTTGCCGCTGATCGCCGCGCCCATGTTCCGGGTTTCCGGGCCGGAACTGGTGATCGCCGCCTGCCGTCAGGGCGTGATCGGTTCCTTTCCCACCGCCAACTGCCGCACGGTGGAAGAGTACGACCGCTGGTTGTGTGAAATCGGTGCCGCGCTGACGCCCGAGGACGCGCCGTTCTGTCCCAACCTGATCATGCGGCGGCGGAGCCTGAAGGAAGAACTGGCCTGCTTGCTGAAGCACAAAGTGGAAATGGTGATCACCAGCGTTGGCGAGCCGCAGCCGGTGATCGGCCCGTTGCACGACATCGGTTGCCTGGTGTTCGCCGATGTGGCCAATGTTCGTCACGCCGAGAAAGCCATTGCCGCTGGTGCCGATGGGCTGATTTTGCTCACCGCCGGTGCCGGCGGGCAAACCGGTTGGGCCAACGGTTTTGCCTTCGTCCGCGCGGTGCGGGCGATGTTCGACGGGCCGCTGGTGCTGGCTGGTGGCATCGGCGACGGGCAGGCGTTGTGGGCGGCCCGTACCCTGGGCTGTGATCTGGGGTATATGGGCACCAAATTCATCGCCACCCGGGAAAGCCTGGCGGCGGAGGGTTATAAACGGATGCTGGTGGATTCCCGCCTGGATGACATCATGCTCAGCCGCGCCTTCACCGGCCTGGAGACCAATACTTTGCGTCCCTCGGTGATCGCCGCCGGGCTGGACCCGGACAACCTGCCCATCGACATGACCGAGGAGCGGGCCGCGGCCCTGTACGGTGGCGGCTCCGACAGCCCCGGGCCGAAACGCTGGGTGGACGTATGGAGCGCCGGACATTCGGTATCCGGTGTCTCCGGGGTGCCGTCGGTGACCGAGCTGGTAGCGAGAACCGTGCAAGAATACCGGCGGGCGCAGGCGGAAACCTTGTCGTTGCTGGACTCGAGCAGCAATGGATCAGAGGGCCGGTCTTGCGGGTAGCACGGCCGTCCACGGTTCGCTCGCACGCTTACACGCAACGCGCTGGTACGCCATTCGCTGCCAAGGCAGCTTCCCACAGTGACTTCGCAGTCCCGTGTGGGAAGCGAGCTTGCTCGCGAATAGAGAGTGCCAGCGAACGGTGCGATGGCCGATCGGTCGTGGTGCCTTCACATTCCCCCTTGCCGAGACCCGGCGCAGGTCAGGCACAGACGCGTCGTTGGGGCGAGACGTAGCCGCGGCACGGTTACGGCCCTTCATTTCTTTGCGATCATCGTCGTTCATTCTGGTACCTTGCTCTGATCATGCTTACTGTTGTGGCCGGTTTGTCCCGGTTGGTCAATAGTCAGGGCCTGACAGGATTGTTCGATAGTCAAACGGAGTAGTAATGAACATTGCGGTGTTTTGCGGTTCCAGTTCCGGTGTCGATCCCATCTATGAACAACAGGCGCGGGCGCTGGCCCGGGCGCTGGTGGCGCAGGGGCATGGTCTGGTCTATGGCGGTGGCCGGGTCGGGCTGATGGGCGTCATCGCCGATGCGGTCCTGGAGGCCGGCGGCGAGGTTATCGGAGTGATTCCCCAGGCGCTCAAGGACCGGGAAATCCAGCACACCGGTATCACCGAGTTGCACGTGGTGGAGAACATGCATCAGCGCAAGGCGATGATGGCGGAGCTGGCGGACGGTTTCATCGCCATGCCCGGCGGCGCCGGTACCCTGGAGGAAATCTTCGAGGTGTGGACCTGGGCGCAGCTGGGCTACCATCATAAGCCCTGTGGTTTCTTCAACGTGATCGGTTATTACGATGGCCTGATCGGCTTTCTTGAACACATGGTGGACCAGGGCTTCATGAAACCCGCCTACCGGGAAATGTTGACCGTGGACGCGGACCCCGAAGTCCTGGTGGCGGCGTTCGCCGATTACCAGGCGCCGGTGGCGAAATGGGAGAAGCAGTAAGCCATGGCGGAAATGCAATCTGACCAGGAGACCTGTCGATGATGGCGGTGCTTGCCGGTGGTTTGATCATCATATGGCTGGCGCTCTCCGCTGGCCGGACCATGCTGCACTATCTGCATGTGGAGCTGCATCGTCCAGCGGCCATCGCCGCGCCGCTGCTGCTGGCGGTGTTGGAATCGGTGCTGTTCCTGTGTCAGCTGCCGGGCACATCATTGCTGCCGGAATCCGAAGCGACCCTGGCCTTGCCGTTGCTGCTGGCGCTGGCCTGGGGGATTAATGGTCTGGTGGCGGTGAAGGCGGTAAGAGCCGGACGCTAGACGTTTAATAGAAAAATGACAGGCCGCCGGTGTCCCCCATTCGCTGCTAAAGCAGCTTCCCACAGCCGGTGCCACGAAGCCGCTGTGGGAAGCTGCTTTAGCAGCGAATGGGGGACGCCCCTCGTTCAGAACGTCGACCAGCCGGTGAACTCCATGATCCGATACAGCGCCACGCGCCAGTACGAGGTGTCCTCGTAGGCCTCGTAGGGCAGGCTGAACAGCATGTCGTCCGGGTTGCTCCAACGTCGTTCAAAGGTGCTCCGCGCTTCGCTGATCACCGGATCATCGGTCCCGGCCACCCATTCCACGCTGGTTTCCAGATTCAGATTATCCAGGTTGCGCCGGGTGTAGTTGGCGGAGCCGAGGATCAGCCGCGCCGGCCGGTCGCTGTCCGCCGCTGGGAAACGCAGCAACATCTTGGTATGGCATTGCTCCCCGGTGGTGGCGCACCAGCGCACCGCGGCGCCGGCGTCATGCAGTTCCCAGGCTACCTGACGGTTGGGCACACCGTTTTTCTCACGGCCGAAGGCATCCTTGTTCGGGTCCAGCAGCAGACGTACCCGTACGCCCCGCTGTTGCGCTTCGGCGAGAGCTCTCACCAGACGCCGGTGGGACAAATAAAATACGCCGACATCCAACTGCTCGCCCTGGCGGGCTTCGCTCACGGTGGCCAGCAGGGCATCGCGGATGGCACCTTCGGTGAGCAAGCGTAAATGGGGCAGGGCGTCGTCGCCGGTTTTCGAGGGCGCCGCCGGCCAGTCCCCGCCCACTTCGGCACCGGACCAACGCGCCACCGCCAGTTCCGAGTGCAGCACGTCGAGCGCCACCGCGCCGCTGAAGCGCAGAGCAATATTGGAGTGGGCACTGCTGGCGTCGTGGGCATTCGCCGAGGTGACCAGAGCGGTCCAATCGTCGCCCTCATCCACCACCAGGGTCTTGCGGTGATTGGCTTTGAAGTTGAGCAGGCTCAAATAGGTCCTCAAGGTCACCTCGTCTCCGCCGGTGGGATTGGGTAGCCAACCACCGCCGGCACTATTGCCGAACCACTGACAACATACCCGCCACGGCGCCGACCAGCTTGGGTTGGAGTCTCGCAGCCGGGGCAGACTGGTGAACACCACCGGAATGCCGGCTTCGCGCAGGCGTTCCAACTGGGGTGCCTGGACACCGCCATAGAGCGTGTTGAAGGGATCGGTGATGACCAGCACACGCAGCCCGGGCACCGCTTGGTGCCGGGCCAGCAACGCTTCAGTGAGTTGCTCACTGAGCGGCCGATGAGCGCTGCCGCTGTCTCCGGCGAAGGTGTTGAACAGGAACATATCCACCACCACCAGCTTGCGGGCCTGGCCGATCAAGCGGAAATACTCGTCGAAGATGGCCTGATCAAAATGGCGATCCCCTTGCGCGTCGCTCCAGGTGTCGTCCACCAGCAGCGCCACCTGGTGGGCGGAACGTGGTGGTCCGGCTTCGCCGACGCCTTCCGGCAGAGGCTTGTAGCGTTGCCAGATCGCTATCGCGATGAGCAGCACCAGCACCGTCAGCAGTGCTTTTTTCCATGGCTTCATAGTGTTTCCTGTCGCAAGTAGGGAGCAGCCGGAACGTGGCCGACCGCTGATATTCGCGGGGAGGGCGGCGGCGGGTCAAGGCGGACGGCGTGATTCGACGGTGCAAGGGATAATGGCACCTTCGTACATGTTGTGAAAAAAATGACGGTTTGGTTAACGCTCCGGCAACCGCCAGCCAACAGTGTTTTCACCCCCGTTGGGATAACAATCGGGGAAAACCCGGCATCGGCCGGGACTGAAAACGGAGAATAATAATGAAACGGCTGTTCTTGATCGGACTTTATGGTCTGTGTTTGCTCCTGGCCGCGTGTGGCGGTTCAGGGTCCTCGTCTTCCGGTGATCCTGCCCCGTCCCCCAACCCCGGGGGACCGGATGAGCCGGGGGAAACGGTGTGGGCGGACGGTGAGATCCAGGTGCTGTCCAACCGCGCCGATCTGATCAGCGGCGGTGACGCCCTGATCAACATCGTGGTGGAGGAGCCCGCCTTGCTGGAAGGCGCCCGTGTCAGCGTGGGCGGGCAGGATGCCGGGGCTGATCTCCAGCGCACCGGCGACACCCTGAGCGGTTTGATTACCGGCCTGGCGGAAGGCGGGAACACCGTCACCGTGACGCTGGCGGACGGCTCGCTGCTGCAACGTTCCCTGGTCAACCACCCGATTGGCGGGCCCGTGTTCTCGGGGCCGCAGATCGGGCCCTGGACCTGCACCAACGCCGCCGCCGAGGACGCCTTCTGCAACCAGCCGGCGGAATACCGCTTCAAATATGTGCCGGCGGATCGTCTGCAAGCGCTACTCACCGGTTTCGATCCGATGAACCCGGGCCTGCCCGCGGCTTTTCAGGACTATGACCCGGACAACCCGCCGCCGGCGGACCAGATCGCCAGGGTCACCACCGACCAGGACGTGGCAGTGCCGTTCATCGTTCGCGTGGAAACCGGCGTGATCAACCGTGACCGCTACCAGATCATGGCGCTGTACCAGCCGGACCAGCCCTGGAACGCGCTGGCGCCACAGCCGCAATGGAATGGCAAGCTGCTGATCCATCATGGCGGCAATGTGGGCGTCAGTTACGGGCCCGGTGAACCGCCCAACGGCGACATCGCCGGTACCGCGCCGGAAGGGGCGGAGATGCTGTTGGGTGACAGTGTTTCCGTGGCGCTGGGGCGTGGCTTCATTACGCTTTCCACCGCCCAGGCCAATCTCGGCCATAACGTCAATCTGGTCACCGCCGCCGAGTCGTTGATGATGGCCAAGGAGCGCATCGTCGAGCAGTACGGGCCGCTGCGCTACACCATTGGCACCGGCTGCTCCGGCGGCGCCATCGCCCAGCAACACATCGCCAATGCCTATCCGGGTATTTACCAGGGACTGATCGTGCAGTGTTCCTATCCGGATGTGTGGACCACCGCCAGTCAGTTCGCTGACTACAACCTGCTCAGCCGTTATTTCGGTAACCAGTTGCCGGAGAGCCCCACGGATCTGCTGTCGGTGATCACCTCATTGCTGACCTCGGGGACCCTTCCCGCGCTGCAGTGGTCGGCGTTTTACGGGCACTTGCCGCTCAATCCGGTGGTCTCCGATCTGGCGTTCTTCCCCTCGGCGTACCCCACCCAGGACGACTGTCCGGGGCTGGCGGACGGGGTGCCGCTGTACCACCCGGAAGAGCAGCCGGACGGGCTGCGCTGCGGTCTGATCGATTACATGGTGAATCAGTTCGGCACCCGGCCACCGTCTGTGTGGAGTGCCAACGAACAGGCGCTCGGCCGGGGATTCGCTGGTATTCCGCTGGATAACGTGGGGGTGCAATACGGCCTGCAAGCGTTGCGCGACGGCACCATCACACCAGGGCAGTTCCTCACCGTGAACCGGGAGATCGGTGGCTTCGACGTGGACATTCGTCACCAGCCCGAGCGCACCAGGGCCGACCCGGAAGCGCTGCGTAATGCTTACCGCACCGGCGCCATCAATACCGCCGAACATCTCGCCAATGTGCCGATCATCGATCTGCGCGGCCCGGACCCGGGGCTGGCCCACGACGCCTACCATTCCTGGCAGATGCGTGAGCGGCTGATCAGGACCCAGGGGCATGCCGACAATCATGTGATCTGGTTCGGCGCCTTCCCGTTGGCCGGCGACACGGTCTACACCACCGAGGCGTTGCTGGTGATGGACCGCTGGCTGTCCGATATCGAGGCCGATCCGGAGCCCGGGACCATCGAGGAGAAAGTGGTGGCGCGCAAGCCGATTCAGGCGCGCGACCGTTGTCTGTCGGTATCGTCGCTGTTGGGCGCCGATGGCCCGATCGTGCCGTTCACTGGCAATCTGTTGTATCCGGACCCGTTGATTCCAGGGCTGGATTTGTCCCTGCTGCCACCGCCGCCGCCGGAACTGGGCGTGGTGGTGGATGCGGTCACCGCCCAGGTGTGCGGTCTGGACCTGAGCGCGCTGGGTTTGCCGGGTATCGTCGGTGATCTGCTGTCCCCGATCACCGACATCGTCGCCGGATTGCAGCAAACCGTGGTGCAGACCCGCTTCGGTACGCCGCGCACCGTGGCTGGTGACGATATCACCACCCTGGTCAACAAATGCCAGTTGAAACCGGTGGACCCGGCGGACTATCCCTCCGGGCTGTTGTCCGGTATTCCCGATCCGGACGCCTTCGCCGCGCAGGTGGCGGAGATTTTCCCGGACGGGGTTTGTGATTACAGCCAGCCGGGCGTGGAGCAGGTGCCCACCGAAACCTGGTTGCAGTATGGCACCGCGGAGCAGGTGATCACCGGCGGCGCGCCGCTCACCGGCGACGCCGGCGATTCCCGTCAGGGTTGGGCGTCACCGGCGTTCGGGGTGGGGCTGTAGGACGTTTGAAGGTGCTTCCATCGCGGCTCGTGAGCCGCGATTGATCAGCGGTAGTCGTCGAAGCCCGGATCGTCGCGGAAGGTCAGTGCCTGATCCCAACCGGGCAGACGGATATCCTGGTCGGTGATGCTCAGGTCATCGCCGCTCAAAACGCCGTCGTTGAAGTGGTAATCCGGCGCGGTTTCACCGGCCAGGGCCCGTCGTTCGTAGTCGGCGGCGGCTTCGCGGGTGCCGGTTACCCGGTCCCGCCAGCTGTCCAGAGCGCGCTCGCCATGACGACGACGCAGCAGGTCCAGAGTGGCGTCCGGGGACAGCATCACCGCGGTGGCGTTGTTGCCGCCGAACCCTTTCGAGTTGAGCAGCGCCGCCGAGGGCCGTAATTCGCGGTGCTCGCGGGAGAACGACAGATTGCTGTCGTGCAGATCGGCGGCGAAATGATCCACGGTGGCGATCCCCGGCAGTAATCCATCCTGGAAGGTGCCCGCCGCGGACGCCAGCTGGTCGCCGCCGGCGCTGCCGAGGGAATGGCCCACATAGGCTTTGATCGCGGCCACCGGCCAGTCGCGGATGGCGAACGCCTTGGCCACTTCATTGAGGACGTGGGATTCGGTAACCCGGTTCTGCGGCGTGCCGGTGCCATGGGCGTGCACCACACTGTTGTTGCGCAGGGCGTCCTCGCCCAGCAACTGACGCACCAGGGAAGCGGCGCGGCCCAGGGTCAGATAGTTGCCAATGCCCGGCGATGAGATGGATTTCTTGGCGCCGTCGGCGTGAACGAACACATCCGGTACCGACGCCAGAATATCGGCGCCCAATTCCAGCGCCAGGCTGTCGTCCATCACCACCGCGAACTGAGCGGATTCCGCCATGGTGAAACCGCAGTTGTCCGAGAACGGCCGGCAGGCGCGGCGCAGGTCCGCCTGTTTGGCGCCATCCAGGGCCGCCAGGGCTTCATCCTCGGCCAGGGCACCCATGGCGCGATAGCCTTCCAGCACTTCCGGCACCAGTGGCGCTTCGCTGGTGCCCACCACCACCAGCCGGGCGCGGCCGTTGCGGATCGCGTGTATCGCTCGTTCCAGGTTGTAGAGGAACGTGGCGCAGGCGCCGAGCATGCCGCCGGTGCCGCCAGGGCTGCGCAGCACATAGGCGTTGATGAAATCGGCGGTCATCTCGCCGAGGCCCAGCGGACACTGCTTGGAGGTGGTGCGCTGGCCCAGCGACGGGGCGCGCATCATGCCGCCGAGACCATGGTCGTCCAGTTGCGCC
Organism: Alcanivorax sp. 24; assembly: GCF_004360225.1. Lineage (GTDB taxonomy): Bacteria > Pseudomonadota > Gammaproteobacteria > Pseudomonadales > Alcanivoracaceae > Alloalcanivorax > Alloalcanivorax xiamenensis. Next base: position 106,661 of record NZ_SNUA01000005.1, on the reverse strand, counting down.
ATGGCGTTGGAGGCGAACACCGCGACCTCGTCCGGGGCCAGCCGGCCACGCAATTGATCCCAGGGAATACCGAGCATGCCAAAGGCGTCACTGACACCGTAAATAGCCATTTGCAGGGCGCGGGGATGATTGCGTGAAGCGTACAGAGTGGCGGGGTCGAAACCGCTGGGCAGTTGACCGGCGGCGCTGACCCGCCGGGCGCTGGCCGCCGGTGCGCGCAGTTCGGCACCGGCGGGCAAAGTGACCCGGCTGCGGTGGCGGTTCAGTTCGGTGACTTGCCAGCCCTCCGGCAGCGGGTGGGGCAGATCCAGATTTCGCATCTCCAGAGTCACCGGAGCGTCGCTGTGGCCGTTGCTCGCCATGGTGATGCGCACCGCTTCCGGCAATTCGCGAATCAAAGTGGCGTTGAGCAGTTGCTGGCGATCGCTCAGGCCGGTGAGCGCGGACAGGCTGTCCAGAGTCTGTTGTTGTCGGTGGGCATCCAGCGCTTCGAACACCATGCGGCGGAAGCCGTGATGCATGGAGGTGCGGCCGGCGGCGTTGATGCCGCCCACGGCGGTAATGACGGGCAGGGCGGACATGGTACTCCCTAGAATGATGACTAATCGGTCAATTCTAGGCCCCAGGATAGCGTTTGCGTATCAATGCCGCCGCCGGAGTTGCAACGGGATATTACCGCTGGCACTTCCGCAGGCTGACTACTTTCCATTGAGGGTGCCACGAGGCCACTGTGGGAAGCTTGCTTGAAAGCGAATCTTGGTCTCCGAGAACCCATTCGCTTGCAAGCAAGCTTCCCACAGTGGCTCCGTGGCCCGGCCCGTGGGAAGCTGTCTGACGCGGCGGTTTTTACAGCAGTTCGATGGCCACCGCGGTGGCTTCGCCGCCGCCGATGCACAGGCTGGCCACGCCGCGTTTGCCGCCGGTGCGTTTGAGCGCGTGAATCAGTGTCAGGATGATGCGCGAGCCGGTGGACCCGATCGGGTGGCCCAATGCACAGGCGCCGCCATGGATGTTCAGTTTGTCGTGGGGAATGCCCAGGTCGATCATTGGCAGCATCGCCACCATGGCGAAGGCTTCGTTGATCTCGAACAGATCCACGTCATCCACGCTCCAACCGACCTTTTTCAGCAGTTTCTCGGTGGCGCCGATCGGTGCCACGGTGAACTCGCTGGGATGACGGCTGTTGGTGGCATGGCCAAGAATGCGCGCCACCGGCGCCAGACCACGTTCGGCGGCCACCGATTCCCGTGCCAGCACCAGCGCCGAAGCGCCGTCGGAGATGGAGCTGGCGTTGGCGGCGGTGACCGTGCCGTCTTTCTTGAACGCCGGTTTCAGATTCGGGATTTTGTCGATATTGGCGTTGCCCGGCTGCTCATCGGTATCCACCACGGTTTCGCCCTTACGGGTGGTGACCGTGACTGGCACGATTTCGTCCTTGAACCAGCCCTGCTGAATGGCGGCCTGGGCGCGTTTCAACGATTCGATGGCGAACGCGTCCATCTGCTCGCGGGTAATGCCGCGCTGATCCGCCACGTCCTGCGCGAACGAGCCCATCAACCGGCCAGTCTCGGCGTCTTCCAAGCCGTCCAGGAACATGTGGTCATGGACCTGACCGTGGCCCATCCGCAGGCCGGCACGGGCCTTGTCCAGCACATAGGGAGCGTTGGTCATGGATTCCATGCCGCCGGCGACGACGATGTCATGACTGCCCGCCTTGATCATGTCGTGACCGAACATGGTGGCACGCATGCCGGAACCGCACAGCTTATTGACGGTGGTGGCGCCGGTGCTGTCCGGCAGACCGGCCTGGCGCATGGCCTGACGCGCCGGGCCCTGTTTGAGGCCGGCCGGCAGTACGCAGCCCATGACCACATCTTCGATATCGGTGGCCTTGAGGCCGGCGCGGGCCACTGCTTCGCGGATGGCGACGGCGCCCAGGGTCGGCGCGGTCACTGGCGCCAGACTGCCTTGAAAGCCGCCCATGGGGGTACGAGCGCCATTAACGATGACAACGGAATCTTGGGACATGATGTTTCCTCGATCATGGGAGCCGTCCACCATTCCATGGCGGCCGGCCGGGATGTAAAAAGCGGGGTTATTGTACTTGAGATGGGCGGGATCGTCCCCAGGTGTCAGAGACACCGTCGCGGATGATACAGCCGCAGCCAATCGACACGATAGTGCCGGTCTATGTGGTTCGCCGAAAAGCCGCTTGCTATGATGCACCGGGCCACGGGTGGGAGCGCAACTTCCGCCTGCGGATGGCTGCGATCATCCGCTTCAATGGCAACACGTCAGATAACAGTCAGGGGAAATGACTATGGCTTTTGAACTTCCGCCGCTTCCGTACGAGAAGAACGCCCTGGAACCGCACATCTCCCAGGAAACCCTCGAATATCATCACGGCAAGCACCACAACGCCTACGTCACCAAGCTCAACGAGTTGACCAAAGGCACGGACGACGAGAACAAGTCCCTGGAGGAGATCATCCAGTCCGCCAAAGGGGGATTGTTCAACCAGGCGGCGCAGGTATGGAACCATACCTTCTATTGGAACAGCCTGAGCCCCAACGGCGGTGGCGCACCCACCGGTGATCTGGCCGATGCGATCAACAAAGCCTTTGGCTCCTTCGACAAGTTCAAGGAAGCGTTCAACGCCAAAGCGGTCGGCAACTTCGGCTCCGGCTGGACCTGGCTGGTGAAAAACAGCGACGGCAGCCTGGAAATCGTCAACACCGACGACGCCGACACCCCGATCGCCCACGGCAAGGGCCAGACCCCGCTGCTGACCGTGGACGTGTGGGAGCACGCTTACTACATCGATTACCGCAACGCCCGTCCCAAGTATCTGGAAACCATCTGGAACCTGATCAACTGGGACTTCGCCGCGAAAAACTTCGCCGGCTGATCCTGCCCGCAGGCGGTGCCCTGGTGCGCCGCTGTGGACTTGCCGCGCCGCCGGACGAGGCCTTCGGCCACGTCGTGGCGGCGACGGTATCTCCTCCGCCCACCGGCCGTGACGCGATGCCGGACAAGACTCCCCCGACACGGTAATATGGCTCCCTTGAACGGCGGCCGTTTCCGCCTGTCTGACAGATTCCCGTTCACTTTACTGGTACCACTTCAGGATGCCCTATGACCCAAGAGCGTGACGTCAAGCTGGGTGATATCGACGATCTTTCCCTGGATGATCCGCCCCATTCCAATCACCACCGGCCGCCGGCCAAGGAACCGGCTCGTCGTAGCGGCGGCGGGGGAGGGGGCGGTGGCCGACGCGAGCCACCGGCGCGCCCCAAGGGCGGTGGCGGCAGCGGCGGCTGGATCGCCGCCACGCTGGTGCTGGCGGTACTGCTGGCGGTGGTCGCGGGCTACTTCTACACCGAAATCTCCCGACTGCAAGCGCAGATGGAGACGCGTATCAGTGAGTCGTCCGAGCAACTCGGCAATCTGCAATCCAAGCTGTCCGAGACCGGCGAATCCGCCACCGAGTCCTACGGCAAACTGCAGGCCAACGTCGGCGATCTGAACAAGACGGTGAAGGAACACGGCTCCGAAATCCGCAAACTGTGGGATCTGAGCAACAAAGGCAATAAGGACGCCATTGCCGCCAACGACGCCGCGATCAAAAAGCAGGCCCAGAGTGTCCAGTCCACCCAGGCCAGCCTGGCGGAACTGAAGAAAACCGTGACCGGTTACGATGACGCCATCCGCAAGGCCGGCGGCCAGGCGGACGCGGTACGCAAGCAACTGGACAGCGCGGTGAAGTCGGTCAACGACAGCAACGCTCAATTGCGTACCCAGGTTGGCCAGTTGCAGACTCAGGTGGATGTACTGGTGGATTCGCTGAAACAGCTGGAACAGCAAAGCAAGAACCAGCAAACCGCCATCAGCCGCCTGCAAACCCGCACCAGCGGCCAAAGCGACGAGCGCCTCAAGGAAATCGAGGCCGCCATCCAGGCCTTCGACGCCTATCGCATCCAGGTCAACAACCGCCTGGATCAATTGGAGCGCTAAGGACTCTCTGAAAAACGCCATGCCGGACTTGATCCGGCATCTCCCGCTACGAAGTGATGCGCCCTCCAGAGGGAGAACCCGGGTCAACCCTGGGATGACGAGGTGTTTTTCAGTGGTTCCCTAAAGCCCCACGACCGGCTGGCTTTTGCCCGGCCGGCTGCTACAATGTGCCCGCCCGCGCCAGTGGTGGAATTGGTAGACACGCCAGATTTAGGTTCTGGTGCCGAGAGGTGTGGGGGTTCAAGTCCCTCCTGGCGCACCACTATCCCCTTGATTCATCCCCTCGAGTTTCGAGTGATATCCGCCGGATTTTCGGCAGGTTTATCATTCGTCGCTGTTACGACTCTTCCTTGTGGCCTTTCACCAACGGCAAAAAAATCCTGTCCACCCACGCCGTTCGTAATGCCTCCGGCGGTGGTGAGAAGGTCATCAGGACGTGGTGACGAAACAGCACGCCCAGCAGAGTATCCACCGGAGGGGCAAGGTTTTGCTCCAGGATCTCACCACGCTCCACCGCTCTGTCCAGTAGTGCCCTGAGCGTTTCCTTGCCACCTGCCAACAGGGCAGTGCGCAGGTCCTGCGGCGTGGAGGAGGTGTCTTGAAAATACTCGCTGGAGAACAAGGTGAAGACAGCGGCGATCCCCTTGGCACGGGTGGATGCCAGCTCCAGGTATTCCAGCAATTCCGTGCGCAGATCACCTCGATCCGCCACGGCCATGAGGTGCTTCGCCATCTGCTGCCGGATCGCCGCGATGGCCAGTTCCGCTTTGTCGTTCCAGCGTCGGGCCAGTACCGGCCGGCTGGTGCCGGCCCGATTGGCCACGCCCTCCATGGTTAAACCGCTATATCCACGTTCGGTCAGTTCCGTCCAGGCTGCTTCCAGCAGAGCGGCCTCGAGATCCGCGCCGCGCCGGCGTCCCTTCATTGTATGAATCCTTTATTAAGATGCATTGATGTATCTTGACGTGCCAGAAGGTCCACCAATAGGATGCGACAACGCATCTTAATTGACGGGGAATGAAAATGACAAACAGTGATGGGCTGAGACGCCTGGGTGAGGCGGGTTTTAGATGCTCGCTGGGTATGGTGATGCTGGGTATCTCGGCGTCGGCGGCGGCGGATTCGGAACAAGCCCGCTCCCGTCATTTGGCCCTGGGCCTGGGGGTCGCGGGGCTGCCCCGATACCAGGGCGCCGATGAGTACGAGGCCGAGCCCGTTCCGCTTATTGACGCACGCTATGGTCGCTTCTTCGCCAGAAGCGGCGAGGGCATTGGCATCACCGCCATCGATACCGACGGATTCACGGCGGGCGTCAGCGCTAACTGGATGAGAGGTTACCAGGATGATGACGTGCCCAGGGGGATCGACGAGGTAGACAGTGCTTTGGGGGCACGGTTGTTTGTCTCGACCAGACTTTGGGGCGTGGTGGCTACCCTGGCCACCACTCGGGCCATTACCGAAGTGGAGCGAGGGTTGCTGGTCAATGCCGTTCTGGCTTATCCCATTCACGCCACGGAACGGTTGGTGGTGACCCCGAGTCTGGGCGCGACCTGGGCCAATGAGAAATACATGATCAGTTATTTCGGTATTGATGCCACCGAGTCGGCGGCATCGGGATTGGCTCCATATCAGCCGGAGGATGGTTTCAAGGATGCCTCGCTCCGCATCAAGGCCAGCTATCGGATGACGGAGAACGTCAGCGCCTGGGGAGCCGTCGGGGTAACGCGTCTGCTTGGTGAAGCAGCGGATAGTCCTCTGGTCGAGGACGACACGCATGCCATCGGGCTGCTCGGGTTCGTCTACGGATTCTGAATCACGGACGGTGTGGCAGGGCTAGTGCATTTCATTCATGTCGTGGGTCAGGTTGCGCTGCAGGGTGTGCTTGAGCATGGCATTCAGATCCACATCCAGTTCGGCCAGTGAGCGCGCCGGCCGTTGCTCCCGGGTCGATAGCGGAGTGATACCTGTCGGTGCCGCGACTCGGGGGGCGAGGGAGAATTCATCGAGCAGTACTTCCTCCCCCTCGGGATACAGGTTGCCGTCTTCGTCGCTGACCGCGTAGCTGCGTGCACGGATTCGCCGGTCTTCCACATCCACGACGGTGAAGCCGTGGCATACCCTGGACACGGCGGCCCAGTTGGCGGGTTCCTCGATCAGCTCATAGAGACTTTGCCCGCCGCCTCCCTGAGTGACCTGGACATAACCGTTGTCGGATGGCTTGCCGTAGGCCATCGGATACGAGCGCTCAAAAACATGGTCGTGGCCCACCAGGACCAGGTCCACGTCGTAGCGCAGCAGAATTTGTTCTTCCACCGCCACCAGGGCAAAGTTGGCGGGGTCGCGGCCTTCGCAGTTGGTCCACAGGGTGTAGTGCTGGACAAAAACGATGAAGTCTATTTCGCCGTCACGCCGGCGCCGCCAGGCTTCGGCCAGGTCTTTTTCCATTGCCGCCAGTTCCACCAGAAGTTCGGTGGTGGAGGACAAATCGGTCAGCAGTGAACCACCAGTGCTGAAAAAGAAATGCACGCGATTGTAATCGAAACCGTAATAAATGCCTTTGCCCGGCTGGCTTACACGGCTGCGGTAGCCCTGCCCGCCGCCGTCCTTGTTTTCATGATTGCCAGGACAGGTCATTACCGGTACTCGGGTAGCGAGGGGCTCGAGCATGTCGAAGTACCGGTCCCATACCGGCTGGTCGCCGTTGGCGTAGGAGAGATCGCCGGCGACGATGAAAAAATCCGGCGCCTGGTTTTCCACGTTGCTTAGAACACGCTGGCTGGCGTCCCGCAGTCCGTGATCGCCGAAGTGGCAAAAACGAAAGCCATCGGTGCGGGTGGGCGCGAATACCCGCGTTGGACTCCAGCCGCCGTTGTCTGACCCGACCCGATAGCGTACCGCCTGTCCCGCTTGCAGACCGGTCAGTGTGGCTACGTGCGTGAGGGCCTCCACGCCGTAAGTCTCATGCGCCGTGCCCGTGACCTCAAAAGGAAAGGCCGCGTTGGTGAGTGAGCATGAGTCCGCATCCCCAATGACGGGACCGTACTGAATCCGGGTGCCGGGATCCGTGGTGCCGTCGGTGAACCAGGTCAGGGTGCGGGTGGTGTGAGGATGATCGGTCCAACTGGCGTGAAGCCCTCGCGGGGGCTGCGCGCCGACGGTTTCCTCGGGAGGGCATTCGGGCTCCTCCGGTGTCTCCGGATCGTCCGGTTGGTTTGGGGAGGGGGGCGGGGTAGATGGGGTGGACGGTGGGTTGGAGCCGGAACCCCCGCCGCCGCAGGCGGTGAGGGTCGACGATGCCATTCCCAACAGAATGGCCCGGACGATAGCGCGGCGAGTAAAACGGGAATCCACGGCAAGCACCTTGGTGTCAGAGTAGTTGCAGCACGAAAGGGAAACCCTAAGAGGCCTTGTTGTCGCTAATGTGACGTTCCCGTTTGGGGATACATAAAAAAACAATAATCCGGAAGGAATAAAATTGCCGTTCAGCATAAACCGGTCAGGTTTATCCGTTCAGATTTTGCTGAAAGAACGCCTTGATCGTGTCCAACACTTCCTCCGGTTTTTCCTTGTGCGGCACGTGGCCGCAGTCCCGCATGATCTTCTTCGTCGCCGGTCCGGCGCAGAGTGAGGTGATGCGTTCCGGGTGAATCAGCGAGCCGTACTCATCACGGTCACCATGGATGGCGAGCACCGGGCAACGCACGCGCGGCAGGGCGTCATTGAGGGTCCAGTCCTGGAAGGGTTCGGAAAGCCAGGTGTCGACCCAGGCGCTGAGAACCCATTCCGCTTTGTCACCGTGGTATTTGCGCAGGCGGTCCATTTGTTCCTTTTCGGCGAAGCCACGGTCGGCGTCACGAATGCCGGCCAGGGTGAGGTCCTCGACGAAGGTTTGGGCGGACTCCGTGATCAACGCCCGGCAACGGTCGGCGAAAGCATCGGCGCAGAACGTGGCCATGCCGCCACCGACACTGTGTCCGAATACCACCGCGCTTTCCAATTGCAATGCCTGACAAAGTTCGGGGAAGGCATCCCGCGCTTCCTGCCGCACGAAGTCAGGGCCCAATTTGCCGGGGTGGGGATCCGATTGGCCGAAGCCGAGGCGGTCATAGGCGATCACTTCCCGTCCGCTGGCGCTGGCAAGCTGTTGCGGGAAGTCGCGCCATAGTGCGACACAGCCCAGTGAATCATGGAACAGGACTATCGGCGTTGGAGTGGAGACGTTTTTCGGTGTCCAGCGTTTCACGAAAAGGCGCCCCTGGGAGGCGTTGATCCAGGTTTCTTCCACGAAAAGCGAGTGCATGCGGCTTCCTTGATTCAATCGGTGGTGGTCTCTCCGGATGGCCGGGAACGGCCGGTCAGGGAATGGGGTGGTGGCCGGCATCAGCGGCGATCATAACAAGAGCTTGTTTTTCATGCCTGCTCCATCCCGGGAATGTCTTTCATCTTCTCAACCAGAAAATCGATCAACAAGCGCACCCGGGTGATGCCGGCGCGTTCCGGCACGATCAACAGATTGATCGGCACCGACGGCAAGGCATAGTCCGGCAGAATCCGCACCAGCCGCCCCGAGGCCAGCAGGTCGTCCACCAGCCAGTGGTGGGTGGGGCCGAGGCCACGGCCGGCGGCGAAGGCCTCACGGGCCGCCAGGCCATGATCGACACGCAGACGTCCGCCAAAGGGCACGGTGTGCTGGCGGCCATCCGGTCCTTGCAGGGTCAGGGTATCGCTGCCCGCCACGTTGGTCATGCGTACACCCTGATGCCGGGATAACGCCTCAATGGTGGTGGGCGTGCCGTGTCGGGCCAGATACTCCGGTGAGGCCACCATCAGGCGTTGGGAGCGGCCCAGTGGGCGCAGCTTGAGGTTGCTGTCATCGAGTGGGCCGAGACGCAGGGCCAGATCCACGCCTTCGCGAACCAGGTCGATGCGTTCATCGGTGAGATTGAATGCCACATCGATGTCCGGGTAACGATCCTGGAAGGCGAAAACCAGCCGGCTGGCTTGCCGCACGCCAAACGCGGCGGAGCAGGACAAGCGGATGGTGCCGGCTTCGGCGCCACGGGCACTGCGTGCCTCCGCCGCCGCCTGATCCACCAGGCGCAGAATCTGCACGCATCGGCTGTAATAACGGCGGCCTTCCTCGGTGACGGTGACACGGCGGGTGGTGCGGCTGAGCAGCGGTACCCCCAGTGCGTCCTCCAACTCCCTCAGGTGACGGGTCACGGTGGACTGGCCGATGCCAAGTTCCCGTGCCACCGCGGACAGACTGCCACGTTCGGCCACGCGAACGAAACTGCGCAGGCGCTCCAGGCTGATGTTTGATTTATCCATTTTTCGGCTAAATGTTATGTATTGAGTTGGTATACCGGATTAGTGCCTCGCTGGCTATGGTCCTTTCTCCGAGCAATCAATGGAGAGGATCCATGAAAGTATTACTGGTGTTCGCTCATCCTGAGCCCCGTTCCCTCAACGGTGCCTTGCGTGATGTGGCGGTGGCGGAGATGGAAGCGCTGGGGCATGAGGTACGAGTCTCGGATCTGTATGCCCGGGGTTGGAAGTCCCACGTGGATGGCGCCGATTTCCCGGCGTTGCCGCCGGAGGCGCGGTTGAAGGTGCCTGGCGCCTCCAGGGATGCGTTTGTCGGTGATGGCCTGACCGCCGACGTGGCGGCGGAAATCGAGAAACTGCGGTGGGCGGATACCCTGATTTTGCAGTTTCCGCTGTGGTGGTTTTCCATGCCGGCGATTCTCAAGGGCTGGGTGGATCGCGTGTTCGCCTATGGTTTTGCCTACGGCGTCGGCGAACACAGTAATGATCGCTGGGGTGACCGCTATGGCGAGGGGAGCCTGACCGGCAAAAAGGCCATGCTGATGGTGACCGCCGGTGGTTGGCGGGAGCATTACTCCGCTCGCGGTATTAACGGTCCGATAGAGGATCTGTTGTTCCCGATCCATCACGGCATCCTGTTCTATCCCGGTTATCAGGTGCTGCCGCCGTTCGTGGTGTATCAGGCGGACCGGTTCGGTGAACGGGACTTTGAGAGCGCGGCGCGGCGGTTGCGGGAACGGCTGCGCACTCTGGACACCGCCACGCCGATGCCATACCGGCGGCAGAATGCCGGCGATTACACCATTCCCGAGTGCGAACTGCGGCCCGGTCTGGAGGACGCCGGCGGCAGCGGGTTCGCCCTGCACCTGTACGATGACGGAAAACGGTAACACCGGCGAAGTGTAATCAGCGTAACCGGACGTGCCTGGTGCCGCTCGCGGCGGGTATCATGCCCTTCCCGGAGTTCAGCCCTACATGGGAGGCACGCGTGAAAAACGGACTGTTCCTGTTGGTTGCCATTGTCTCTGAAGTGGCGGCGACATCGGCGTTGAAAGCCAGTGAAGGGTTTACCCGATTGTGGCCGTCGCTGGTGGTGGTGCTGGGGTACGGGTTGGCGTTTTACTTTCTGTCGTTGACATTGCGGGCGATTCCGGTGGGGGTGGCCTACGCGATCTGGTCCGGACTCGGCGTGGTGCTGGTGGCGATACTGTCCTGGTTGCTTTACGGGCAAAAGCTGGATGCACCGGCGTTGCTGGGGATGGGCCTGATCATTAGCGGCGTGGTGGTCATGAACCTGTTCTCCAGTTCCTCTGTTCATTGAGCCGGGCGATCAGACGGGTCGAGGTTGAAATCGGCACTGCGCGTCTCTATTATTTGACTATATCAACTATTTGCCGTCCCCCGTTCTCACCCCACTATCAGGTCTCCTATGTCCCGTCCTTACCCGGTTACCTTGCCTGTCATATTGGCACTGGCCATGGCCCTGGGGCCATTGTCGGTGGACGCTTATCTGCCGGCGTTTCCGCGCATGGCCGAAGCTTTGGGGGTGGAGATCAGCGAGATTGCCCGCAGCCTGTCGATTTACGTGTTCGGCCTGGCGGTGGGGCAACTGGTGGGCGGGCCCCTGTCCGATGCCATCGGCCGGGCGCGGGTGATGTATCTGGGGCTGCTCATTTTCATGGTCGCTTGTCTCGGCGTCAGCAGCTCGGAATCGGTCTCCGCGTTGTTGGGCTGGCGGGCGCTGCAGGCCTTCGGCGGCGGCTGCGTCGCGGTGCTGGTGCCGGCGTTGGTACGGGATCGGGTGCATGGCGCGGATGCCGCCAAACTGTTCAGTATGATCGGTTTGATCATGGTGGTGGCGCCGGGGGTGGCGCCAAGCATCGGCAGCGCCATTCTGGCGGTGGGAAGCTGGCATACCATTTTTCAGTTTCTGGCCGTGTACGCGGTCTGTCTGGCGCCGCTGACTTATTTTTTCGTGCTGCGGCAGGGCCCGCGCAATGGCGGCGGCGCGGCGCCAAGCGAGTCGCTCTGGCAGCGTTACAAGGCAGTGTTGGCCATCACCCCGGCGCTGCCGTTCCTGTATCTGCAGGCGTTCGCGTTTTCGGTAATGATGCTGTTCATCACCCACGCGTCCTTTATCTATCAGGAACATTTCGGTCACACGGAGAGCGTATTCGCGCTGATGTTTGGCGCCAACATCGTGATGATGCTGATCGCCAACCTCACCAACCGGGTATTGTTGAACCGATTTTCTTCCCGGCACATTCTTTGCGGTTTCCTGGTGCTGCAGTTCGTCGGCTGCGTGTGGCTGGCGATCATGACCGCCACCGAAGCCCCGGTGTGGCTGTTTCTGCCGGCGATGATGCTCACCGTGGGCGCTCAGGGTGGGGTGGTGCCGAACAACCAGGCGTGCTTCATGGAGTACTTCGACCGTCACGGCGGCACCGCCGCGTCACTGCTGGGAGCGGCTCAGTTCGGCATTGCCGGGGCGTTGAGCGCCTTGTCCACGCTGTTGCCGGAAACCCTGCCGTCGGTGATCGCCGCCATGTTCGCCTGCTCACTGGTGTGCATGGTGATCGTCATGGCGGTGGTGAGGCCATTCCGCTATCCGGCCTGAGTCGCAACGCATCATTGGCCATTCGCGAGCAAGCTCGCTCCCACAGAGGGCTAGGAAGTCGCTGTGGGAGCGAGCTTGCTCGCGAATGGCCGGGATCAGCGCCCTATTGGCGGCGCTGTCGCTTCCACGCATTGCGTGATCACTTCAACGACCAGATCCCGGCTCGGATCGGGCTGATCCCGCAGCCAGATGCACAGCGACTGATGATGAGCCGGGGCATCCTCGATAGGCAGGAACACCTCCTGGCGGAAGCGTGCTCCGGTCAGCGCCTTGGGCACCAGCGAGACACCCATGCCATGCGCCACCAGCGCCATGATGGTCAGCCAGTGCGTCACCTGGTGGCGGATTTGCGGCTCCAGTCCGGCTAGGTGGAATTGGGAAATGATGCGGTCGTAATAATGCGGCGCCAGATTGCGGCTGAACATGATCAGTGGCTCGCCGGCCAGATCCCGCAGCGTCAACGAGCGCCGTGAGGCCAGCGGGTGATGCGGAGGCAGACAGGCCAGGAAAGGGTCATCGGCAATGGGCAGCGAGGCGATGCCGTCCGGCAGCGGCATGGCATGAATGAAAGCCAGATCCAGTTGTCTGGCCTGCAGTGCCGCCAACTGTTCCGCCGAGTTACGCTCGATCAACTGAACCTCGATACCGGGGTGAGCGTCTTCCAACTGCCTCAGCATCGCTGGCAGGTGACGAAAAATCATCGCCGGCGTGAACCCCACCCGCACCACGCCGGAGGCGCTGGAAGCGATCCGTTGCACCAGGTTCTGGGAGGCTTCCAGATTCTCCAGCAGTCGCCGGGCCTCGCGCTGAAACACCTCCCCGGCGGGTGTCAGGGCCACGTGTTTACTGCTGCGTTCCAGCAGCTTTACCCCCAACTCTTCCTCCAACTGACGCAGACTGGCGCTCAGTGGTGGCTGGGAGATGTGCAGGCGTTTGGCGGCACGGCCGAAGTGCAGGTCCTCGGCGAGCACCAGGAAGTAGCGCAATTGGCGGAAGGTCAGGGCCATGGTCCGGCTCCCATTAAAGATACTGAAAATGCTATCGATGAATAGAAAAATCGGATTGGAGGTCGGAAAAACCCCTTTATATCATGCGATAAATACTATGAATAAGAGAGGTTTGCCATGGCCAAGGCGATTTATCGCAATATTCCGGACAGCCAGGGGAACAACGCTTACCAACAGGACCCGGATTTCGCCCGTTTGTTGTCGGTGTATCTGCCCGCGGAACTGCGTGATCACCTGGAGCCGGTGTTTCAGGAACTGGGTGCCCTGACCGGGGATGAGCTGGAAGGGTTGGCGCGGGAGGCGGACCGTAATCCACCGACGCTGCGATTCCGTAATCGGGACGGCAGCGATGCCCAGGTGGTGGTGAAGCATCCCTCCTATCAGCGTCTGGAATACTACGCTTTTTCCCGCTTTGGTCTGGCCGCCATGTCCCATCGTGGCAATGTGCTGGGCTGGCCGGAAATCATGCCGCCGTTAGTCAAATACGGGCTTACTTATCTGTTCGTGCAGGCGGAATTCGGCCTGTGCTGTCCGTTGAGCATGACCGATGCGCTGACTCGCACCCTGCGCAAGTTCGGTGACCAGGAACTGATCAACCGCTTCATCGATGACCTCACCTCCCAGGACGAAGACACCCTGTTCCAGGGCGCCATGTTCATGACCGAGCAGGATGCCGGTTCCGACGTTGGCGCGATCACCACGGAGGCCCGTTTCGAGGACGGTGTCTGGCGTCTGTACGGTGACAAGTGGTTCTGCTCCAACGCCGACGCCGATCTGGCCATGGTGCTGGCTCGTCCCTCTGGCGGCGATGGCGGCACCAAGGGGCTGACGTTATTCCTGCTGCCGCGCCGTCTGCCCGACGGCAGCCTCAACCGCTATCGCCTTATCCGTCTCAAGGACAAGCTGGGCACCCGGTCCATGGCCAGCGGTGAAATCGTGTTGGAAGGCGCGGAAGCTTATGTGGTGGGGGAGCCGGGCAACGGCTTCAAGCAGATGACCGACATGATCAATATGTCGCGGTTGTCCAATGGCGTGCGTTCCGCCGGCATGATGCGCCGCTCCATCAATGAAGCCCTGTTCATTGCCCGTAACCGGGTGGCGTTCGGCCGCAAGCTGATCGATCTGCCGTTGCTGAAGCGGCAACTGGTGAAAATGATGGTCACCGCCGAACAGGGCCGCAGCATGGTGTTCCACACGGCGGAATGTTTGCGCCGAGCGGACCAGGGGGATGCGGTGGCGGCCAAACTGCTGCGCATCCTCACGCCGTTGATCAAGTTCCGCACCACCCGGGATGCCCGCAAGGTGGCCGCCGACGGCATGGAAGTGCGTGGTGGTTGCGGCTACATCGAAGAGTGGTCCGATGCCCGGGTATTGCGCGACGCCCACCTGGGCTCGATCTGGGAAGGCACCAGCAACATCGTCGCGCTGGACGTGTTCCGCGCGATCCGGCGGGAACAGACATTGCCGGTGTTGAGCGAGCATCTCCAACAACTGTTGTCGGAAAGCGCCTTGTCCGACAGCGAGCGCCAGCGTTTCGAGTCGGTGCTCGAACAGGTGACCGCCGCCGCTGAGCGGGTGGCTGGCGACAATACCCTGGAAGCGGATGCGCGCCGCATCGCCAGCGCGTTGTACAACTTCACCTCGGCGGTCTTCCTGGCCTGGGAAGCGGCGCGCATCGGCGATGACTTGCGCCGTCTGGCGCTGGCCAAACTGGTGTTGAGCCATAAACTGTTGCCACGGGATCCGCTCAAGCCGGAGGCCGGCGACGGTGACTGGTTAGCGGCCTTGCTGGCGGAAACGCCGCTGTCCCGGGATCAGGTGGACGCGGTCTGGGAGGCGTAGGTATCGCGGCTCGTGAGCCGCGCTGCCGGGCCTATCGCAGGACGGCGAGGCCCTGTCTGACCAACGGCGCCCCGGTTCGCAGGGCGGTTTCCAAAATCTGGCGCCGCCGCCGCGGATCCATCATGTTGTAGCCGAACGCGGCGAGATCCTCCGGGCCGGGCTCCAACCGCACCACTTTTTTGCCCCGCTGCTTCAGCGCGGCTTCTTCCTGGTCGACACGGGTGGTCATATAGCGGCGCAGCCGCCGCTCCAGCCTTTCCAGGGCATTGCCCGGACGGCCCGGATGTCGTGATGCCATCGGTGCCAACAGGATGACCTCGTCCACATTGCGATCCAGCAGTAGGTCGGCGGAGGTGGGAGAGACGATGCCGCCGTCCAGGTAGTGGCGGCTACCGATCTTCACCGGCGGACACCAGCCGGGCACGCCATAAGAGGCGCAGACCGCGTCGCTGAGCGTGGCCCTGGGGGCATCGTCCCGACCGAACGCCACGCGCCGGCCGCTGGTGCTGTCGGCGGCGATGATCCAGGTAGCCGGGTGGGGAACCCAGCCATCGGGGGTTTGCACCTCTTCGCTCAGCCGCCGGAACGGTGCCATGTCCAACCGGCCTCGGGGCAGCAGACCGCACAAGCCGGTCAGAGCCGGCACCCGGCCGCGCAGGGCCAGCATCGCCAGTGCCGGATTGTTCAGTCCCGGAGCTGGCAGCGGGGGCAGGGCGCCGCCGGCATCGCGATCATGATCCCATTGACACCCTGACGACCGTTGTTGCTGGCAGGCCAGCAGCTGTTCCACCGAGCGACCGCCACCGAGTTGCGCGGCCAGGACAGCGCCGACCGACGTGCCCATCAGCACCGCCGCGTCACGGACATCCCAGCCCGATTGCTGCTCCAGGTGATGCAGAACCGCTACCGACCAGGCGCCACCGGCGACGCCACCGCAACCAAGAACCAGGGCACGGCGGGGCGAGGAAGAACGGGCTGGTGGCATGATGACGACTCCGCGGCAAAGGTGGGGATGATGCCCCCGCCGTTCCGGCGGGGCCAGGTGAATGGGGGTCAATTGCTGGCGCCGTCATGTTCTGGAGTGGGCGCGAATTCCTTTATTGTTACGTTATAACATGATAAAAACGCCTTCGCACTTTCGTCACCTTGGCATCGTCGCCAAGCAGTCAGGAGCCCGCCATGACGCCAGCCCAACGCTTACCCGTCACCGTGTTGTCCGGTTTTCTCGGTGCCGGCAAGACCACGGTACTCAACCATATCCTCAATAACAGGCAGAACCGCCGGGTGGCGGTGATCGTCAACGATATGAGCGAGATCAATATCGATGCCGCCCTGGTTAACCAGCAGGTCAGTCTTAATCGTGCCGAGGAAAAGCTGGTGGAGATGAGCAACGGCTGTATTTGCTGCACCCTGCGCGAGGATCTGCTGGTGGAAGTGCAGCGGCTGGCCGGGGAAGGGCGCTTTGATTACCTGGTGATCGAGTCCACCGGCATTTCCGAGCCGTTGCCGGTGGCGGAGACCTTCACCTTCGAGGACGAAAGCGGCGCCAGCCTTTCCACGGTGGCGCGGCTGGATACCCTGGTGACCGTGGTGGACGGCGCCAATTTCCTGCGCGATTACCGCGAAGCCCGCTCGTTGCAACAGGTGGGAGAAAGCCTGGGCGAGGAGGATCAGCGTAATGTGGCGGACTTGCTGGCGGACCAGATCGAATTCTGCGACGTGCTGCTGGTCAGCAAGACCGACCTGATCGACGAGGACGAGCTCAAGCAAGTGGTCGCTTCCCTGCGGGCCTTGAATCCGGAGGCGGAAATCGTGCCGATCCGCCGGGGGCAGGTCGACCTGGATCGGGTCCTGGATACCGGCCGCTTTGATTTCGAACGGGCCAGCCAGGCGCCGGGCTGGCTCAAGGAAATGCGCGGCGAGCACACGCCGGAAACCGAGGAGTACGGTATCGCCAGCTTCACCTACAAGGCGCGCCGGCCGTTTCATCCCAAGCGCTTTTTCGAGTTTCTTCATCAGGACTGGGAGCAGGGCAAGCTGCTGCGCTCCAAGGGCTTCTTCTGGCTCGCCTCGCGCCCGCGGTGGGCCGGCAGTTGGAGCCAGGCCGGCGGCATCGCCCATCACGGTCCCGCCGGTTTGTTCTGGAAGGCGGTGCCGCAAAGCCACTGGCCGAAGGATCCGGAGTACCGTGATAATATCCTTGCCAACTGGGAGGAGCCGTTCGGCGATATGCGTCAGGAGCTGGTGTTCATCGGCCAGGATCTGAGCCCCGAGCAGGCCCGCCGCGCGCTGGACGCCTGCCTGCTCGATGATGATGAACTGCGGGCCGGGCAAGACCATTGGCGCACCCTGGAGGACCCGTTCCCCGACTGGGGTGAGCCGCCGGTGGGGTAAAAGCGGCGGGGGTTGATGTAGAATGGGCGGTTCGCATTCCGCTCTCTGGAGCCCGCATGACGGAAACCGTGGAAAAGCAACTGCGCATCGCCGAGCAGCGCTGCGCCGAACAAGGCCTGCGGCTGACGCCGCAGCGGCGTCAGGTGATGGCACTGCTGCTGGAGCAGGACGGGCCGCGCAGTGCCTATGATCTGCTGGATGCCCTGCAAAGCCAGCATCACCCCGGCGCCAAGCCCCCCACCATTTACCGGGCACTGGACTTTCTGGTGACCGCCGGACTGGCCCATCGTCTGGCGTCCACCAACCGCTACCTCGCCTGCGGTCACCTGGCCTGTGAGCACGGCCATGACGGCACCCTGTTTCTGGTCTGTGACCGCTGCGGCGCGGTGCGTGAGGCACCGATGGAAGGCCGCTTCAAGCAGGCCCTGAACAACAGCCTGGCCCAGCAGGATTTCGTTGTCGGCATGCAACCGGTGGAAATCCACGGCCGCTGCCGCCAATGCCAGGACTGACTCCCTTCCCGATTCTCCACCGTTGAAGTCTCCGCGCGGCGCCCATAAGCGCGCGCGGATGCGGTAATACCGGTGGTTGTGTTTAGATAAATCGAAATAACACAGCAAATCGGGAGAGACGTATGAAAACAACAATGTCGGGTCTTCGGTCGGGATGTCGGTGTTTCCTGGCCGGCTGTCTGCTGGCCTCGGTGTCGCCGCTGTTGGCGGAAACCGCCATGGAGCGATTGCAAAAGGATGCCCCCAACAACTGGAGTAAATGGGGAGAAGATGATCAGGTCGGCGCGCTGAACTACCTTGCCGACGAGTCGGTGCTCACCGGACTCAAAGCGGTCAGCAAGGGGCGTGTCTTCACCCTGCAGATTCCAATGACCTCGGGGAGCGGGCCGGTATTCCCCGGGCGTATTCCCACCCAGCATTTCATGGCCAGTGACGCCAGTGTCTATGCCGCCGGCAAGGCCGATCCTCTGCCTGGCGGTATCAAGTATTCCGATGACGCGGCTTTCCTCTATCTACAGGGCACCACCCATGTGGATAGCCTGGCCCATGCCTGGTATGGCGAGCAGGTCTACGGCGGCAAGAGCGATCAGACCACGGTGCACGGTCACGCTCACGCGGACGTGGCGCAATTGGGCAAGAAAGGCATCGTCGGTCGCGCCGTGCTCCTGGATGTAGGTCGCCACCAGAACCAAAGCGCGCCGTTCCGGTTGCCGCCGAACACCTGCGTTGACCTGAAGGATCTCAAGGAGACCGCCGAGGCGCAGAAGGTGAAAATCAACAAGCGGGACATCCTGGTCATTCGTACCGGTTCCATCGCCCGGTTCTGGGAGGAAGAGCCCGATGCCAAGTGGGAGGCCTACACCGAGCCGGGTCTGTGCTACAGCAAGGAACTGGTGAGCTGGGTGGATGAGATGGAAATTCCGATGATCGCCTCGGATAACCTGGCCATCGAGAAAGTGTCCCAACAGATCGATGGCGAAACCATGATTATTCCCCTGCATGGTGCCTTCATGCGCGACCTGGGCGTGGTGCTTTCGGAGATATGGTGGCTTGATGATCTGGCGGCGGACAGCGCCAAGGACGGCAAATACGACTTCCTGCTGGTGGCAGCCCCCTTGAAGATGGAAGGCGGCACCGGCGCGCCGGTGAACCCGGTGGCAATTAAATAGCGTAAACTGGGGCTCCGAGCCGACAACGGAGCCCCTATGCCTCTTGCTCAATTCTGGCGTGACCCGGCGCTGCCGTTCGTGGAGAGCCGCCGGGCCTGTCGCGGCCGCGCCTGCTATCGCGCCCATAGCCATCGCACCTGGTCCATCGGGGTGGTGGACGGCGGGCGCAGCCGTTTCACCAGCCTCGGAATCGGCCGTACGCTGCTGCCCGGCACCCTGATCAGTATTCCTGACGAACAGGTTCACGCCTGCAACCCGGTGCCCGGCGGAGACTGGAGTTACCAAATGCTTTATCTGGATCCGCAATGGCTCGGGCGGGTTCTGGGGGAGATGCCGCCGCGACGGGTGGAAGTGGGCCGGGACCCGGTGGCCTATGCCGCTTTCCGCAAGCTGAATCGATGTCTGTTCTCCGCTGCTTCGCCGGCGGTCAAGGAGCGTCACCTGACCGGTTTCCTGCGCGCTCAATGGTGGCGCGGCGAACCTCTGGAAGGGAAACAAACCGGTGAACCCGGAGAGCTGGAGGCCGCGCGCCGGGCATTGCGTGGCGCCGACCAGACCATTCCGCTGGAAGATCTGGCCGCCGCCAATGGCCTCAGCCGCTATCAACTGATCCGCCGTTTTCGTCGCCATCTGGGGCTGACGCCCCATGCCTACGGGCTGGATCAGCGTATAGATCGCGCCCGGGCGCTGCTACGGGCCGGGCTGGCGCCGGCGGAGGTGGCGCAGACGCTGGGGTTCACCGACCAGAGCCATTTTCAGCGGGCGTTCAAGGAGCGGGTGGCGGCGACGCCGGGGCAATATCGACGGGTGGCCGTGGACGACTGACCGCCGGGGGCCGGCACGTCAAACCCAAAGCCTGTTCGTGGGCTTTGCAGATGGAATTCCCACCGTATTCGCTGCCAAGGCAGCTTCCCACAGCGGCTTCGTAACCCGGCTGTGGGAAGCTGCCTTGGCAGCGAAAGCGGGCTGGCCAAGAATTATTGGGCACCAGTAGTCCTCTTCATACAGGAAAGGACCGCGATCGACTGGCGCAATTTTCTACAATCCCGTCCGCTTTCCGCGCCGCTAGCATGTGCTTCCCTGTTGTTGGGAGGCGGTGTATTGGAACAGTTTCTGATGGTGGCCGGCGCCCATTTCCTGGCGCTGCTCAGTCCCGGTCCGGATTTCCTCTTGATTCTGCGGAGTGCCCTGGTGGAGGGTTGGCGCGGTGCCGCCGGTGTGTGCCTGGGAGTGGCCCTGGCCAACGGTGTGTTCATCACGTTGGCGCTGGCCGGTTTTGCGGTGCTAAGGCCGGGGAGTCCCTTGTTCGTGGCGGTGCTGTGGGCCGGGGCCGGCTACCTGTTTTACCTCGGCGTCCGTCTTATTCGCTCCGCCGCGCCCTTGAGTCTGTCGGTGGAGGCGCAGTCCGTGGCCGATATCGGCCACGGACTGCGCGGCTTTGCAATGGGCTTTGCCTCGGCCATCCTCAATCCCAAGAACGCCCTGTTCTATGCCAGTCTGTTTTCGCTGCTGGCAGCCAGTGGCAGCGCTCTGGCGATACAAATGGGGTATGGGCTGTGGATGGTGGCGGTGGTGCTCGGTTGGGACTTGCTGGTGGCGTGGCTGGCGGCTCAACCACGCTGGATGAAGGTGTTCGGGTGTCGGTTGGCCTGGGTGGAACGGGGGGCCGGCGCGGCCTTGATTCTGCTGGCCGCCGCGGTGGCGTGGGAAGGTTGGGGTGGCGTGTCGTGACGGGCGCGGGGACTCAGTCGCCGCTGCCCACCAGTCCTTTCTCCTGAGCGGCGCGCAGGATCAGATCGCCGGTACTTTGGGTGCTTTGCACCGGACGGGCAAACGAGCGGTCATAATGGGCCTGGTTGAGGGCGTGACATTCCCGGCTGATGGCATCGTAAAGTTCCCGCGGGGTCAGGCCTTCGGCGGCGGGTAACGGCTTCAGCCCGTAATCCTCGTATCTGAGAGGCTGCCGGCCAGCCGCCTTGAGCAACTCCGGGACCCAGCCTTCCGCCGACATCTGCCGCTGGTAGCGCAGATTCTGATAGTCCAATTGCGCCGCCAGCCGCTCGCCATCCAGTACCTGGAAGTAGTTGCGAACCACCAGCGTGAGCAACTGGTCCAGACGGCGCCAGACGATACGTTTTTCGTCCTCGCTGTAGGCGTTCCAGTCCACCACCTCATGGCTGAAGCGGCGGCAGCCACGGCATACGGTGTCGCCGAAGACGGTGGAACAGACGCCAATACAGGGGGTGCGGATGCGGGAAGTGCTCATGGCCCCAGTGTACTCAATCCGCCGCGGCCGGGGCAGGGGCAAAGGGCGCCTTTTACGAATTCAGGGAGTGTCTTTAACGGGAGCCGAGCGCCAGCGGGCTGTCGTCCTGTTCGGTCAGGCGGCGCTTGCTTTGCAGCAGGTTTTTCCAGTCCTGGACATAGTCCGGCAGCGCGGGGGAGCGTTGGTTCAGTCCGGTCATTTCCTGGAACGCCTGGGGGCTGATGGGCTTGCCGCCGTACAGGTGCGCCAGGCGCAGCAGCGCATGGGTATGCAATTTGCGCTGTGACTCAAAACGCTGATCGTAGTAGGTGTACTTGTCGTCCCAACCGAGAATGCGGGTGTGTACCTGGAAACGCTGATAGGGCCGCAGCTCGCGAATATAGGCGATCTCGGTGTTGGCGACGATGGTGTGGGTGCGCGCCTTGATCATACGGTCGAGCAGGCCGGTGACCACGCCATGTTCCAGGCGGCAGCGATCCATGATCTTGACGTACTTGCCGTTGTTCAGATGCAGGTTGATGTCGATGTCCAGCAGGCCGACACGGAAGTCCTGGCTGACCACGTCGAACAGTTCATGGGTCGGTGGCCGGCGGCGGCGCCGGGCGGCGCTGATCAACTCAAGCATGGGTGCATTCCGAAAAAGTCATGACCCCAGTATAGCCAGCTTGGCGCGTCGCTGTGGAGCCCGTTCATAATCTTTAAGGCCGCGCTTGGCTGGCCGCTGAAAAGCCGGGACCGCCGGAGCGCTCACGCGGCCCGGGCCAGATGCACGCTGAACAGGGCTTCATCGTCGAGCCAGCAGGATAGTGGCTGGAAGCCGGCGGTGACCAGCTCACGGCTGAATGCCTCCACCGAGAACTTGTAGGAGTTCTCGGTGTGGACCCGGGTCCCGGCGCTCAGTGTCAGGGGCTCGCCGGCGATGTGCACATGCTGGTCCCGGTGGCAGTGCAGGTGCATTTCCACCCGTTGTTGCTCTTCGTTGTAGAAGGCCTGATGTTCGAAAGCGTCAAGATCGAAGCCGCAGTCGAGGCGGCGGTTGAGGTGAGCGAGAATATTGAGGTTGAACGCGGCGGTGTGGCCGGCGCTGTCGTTGTAGGCCTGATGCAGCCGGGCCGGACTCTTTTGCAGGTCGGCGCCGATCAACAGGAAGCCGTCGTCGCCGGCCAGCCGCCGCAAGTCGGTGAGAAAGGCACGGCGGGCGGCGGGTTCGAAGTTGCCGATGGTGGAACCGGGAAAAAACACCAGCCGGGGCAACGCCTGATGGTCGATGGGCACGGTGAGGGCCTGGGAATAATCCGCGCAAACCGCCTGGAACTGGACTTGCGGGTACCGGGGCGCCAACTGGCGGGTAGCGTCGAGCAGGCACTCGCGGGAGATCTCCAGTGGCATGTAGCCGCGTGGCTGCCACTGATCCAGTAGAATCCGCGCCTTCTCGCAACCACCGGCGCCCGGTTCCACGATCGTCAGCTCAGTATCCAGGGCGCGCGCCATGGCCTGGGCATGTTCGTGCAGCAGGCCGGTCTCGGTGCGGGTGGGGTAATACTCCGGCGTCCGGGTGATGGCATCGAACAACGCGGAGCCCTGCTCGTCGTAGAAATACTTGGGATCCAGGTGTGGCGTCGCCGCGCTGAGCGAGGACAGCACTTCCCGGGCAGCGTCCGCCGCCGGCGGATACAAATCCAGAAAGGTCAGATTAGGGAGCAGTTGCCGAGGTTGCATCGGGTGCCTCCATGCTTTGGGCCAGCCGCACGCCGCTGAACTGCCAGCGCAAATGAGGGTAGAAAAAGTTACGGTAACTGGCGCGCAAATGATCGCGGCTGCTGGCACAGGAACCACCCCGCAGCACCATCTGATTGCACATGAATTTGCCGTTGTATTCGCCCACCGCGCCGGGCGCGGGTTGAAACCCGGGGTAGGGCAGATAGGCACTGGCGGTCCACTCCCAGACGTCGCCGAACAGCTGTCTCGGTCCCTCACCAGGGGCGGCGATGGTGGGGTGATAGTGGCCATCTTCCACGAAGCCGCCGGCCACCGGTTGAGAGGCCGCCGCGTGTTCCCACTCCGCTTCCGTGGGAAGCCGCTTGCCGCACCAGCGGGCAAAGGCATCCGCCTCGTAGTAGTTCAGATGGGCGACCGGCTCCGCCAGGTTCAACGGGCGCCGGCCGGCCAGGGTGTAGTGCTCGGCCAACCCGTCATTCAGGAACCAGTACAGGGGGGCCCGTATCCGTTGCTGGCTGACCCAGGCCCAGCCGTCGGAGAGCCATAACTCCGGTCGCTGGTAACCGCCGTCCTCGATGAACGCCAGGTATTCGCCGCAGGTGGCCGGACGGCTGGCGAGAGCGAAAGGCTCCAGCCATTGCCGATGGCGCGGGGTTTCGTTGTCGAAATAAAACGAGTTCGTGGAAGAAGGACCGCCGGCGCCGATCGTCACCAGCCCGCCGTGATACTCCAGCCAGCTTAGCGCGGGAGCTTTGTCGGCCTGATCCTCGCGGGGCTGATATTGAGGGTACAGCGGATTATGAGAGAAATTGAACTTGAGATCGGTGAGCAGTAATTCCTGATGCTGTTGCTCGTGCTCGATACCGAGCCTCACCAGGGCAGCCAGTTCCGGGGTGGCCGAGCGGCTCAGCAAGTCCGCCAGGGCCTCGTCCACATGCCGGCGCCAGGCCAGTACGGTGGCGGTGTCCGGGCGCGATAGCAAATGCCGCCGTGGTCGCGGATATTGTTCGCCGACACCGTTGTAATAACTGTTGAAAAGGTATTCGAACCGGGGATCAAGAGGGCGGTAACCGGGAACATGGGGCTTGAGAATGAAGGTCTCGAAAAACCAGGTGGTGTGCGCCAGGTGCCAGCGCGGCGGGCTGACTTCCGGACAGGCCTGCAGACCCATATCCTCCGGCGTCAAAGGCGCGCACAGCGTTTCGCTGAAAGCGCGATTGGCTAACAGCGTTCCGGCCAGGTCGTCGTCCTGCAACCGGGCTTGGGGATAGCTCATAAGCGCTGCTCTCGTATGGCGAGCGGGTGAAATGAACCGACCCGTACAAGAATGCGTATGTTGACCGGAGGACGCAAGACTGCGGCCCTGTTCCGAGCTGGGTATACTCCCTGTTTCTGAAATCGAGGAGGATGTATGGATATCAAAAACAAAGTGGCGGTGGTGACCGGTGGAGCCTCAGGCCTGGGCCGGGCCACGGTGGAAGCGCTGGCCGCGCGTGGCGCCAAGGTGATGATTCTGGATCGTGACGCGCAGCGCGGGGAAGAAGCCGCCGCCGCCATCGGCCCGTCGGTGGCGTTCACTCAGACCGATGTCACCGAAGAGGCTTCCGTGCAGGCGGCCATTGATGCCACCCGGGATGCCTTCGGTGCGATTCATCTCTGCGTCAACTGCGCTGGTGTCGGCTCCGCCATGAAAACCGTGGGCCGGGACAACAAACCCCACGACCTGGGGGTGTTCAACACCGTGGTGCAGATCAATCTGATCGGCACTTTCAATGTGACCCGTCTGGCCGCGGCGGTGATGGCCGAGAACGAACCGGGCGAGGACAACGAGCGGGGACTGATCGTCAACACCGCTTCCGTGGCCGCCTTTGACGGTCAGGTGGGGCAGGTGGCGTATTCCGCCACCAAAGGCGCGGTGGTCGGCATGACCCTGCCCATCGCCCGTGACCTGGCGTCCCTGGGCATCCGCTGCAACACCATCGCGCCGGGTATTTTCAATACGCCGCTGATGAACGCCGCGCCGGACAAGGTGAAAATGCCGCTGATCGAAATGACCCAGTTCCCGAAACGCCTGGGCCACCCGGAGGAATATGCCGCCATGGTCTGCCATATGGCGGAGAACCGTTTCCTTAATGGTGAAACCATCCGCCTGGATGGTGGTATCCGCATGCAGCCGCGGTAAAGGAGCGCAGCAAGCACGCGGCACGCCTGCACGCTTGCACGCAGAAGGAGGCGGCCTGGCTGGCCGCACTCTTGATCCGGAAAAGCATTGACAGGAGAGGTTGGTCTGGCAGTGTTTTTGTCAGCGTGTCAGCGTGTCAGCGTGTCAGCGTGTTCCTGCGCCTTGTGCCAGGCGGTCCAAGCGGCGATCAGATGGCAGACCCAGCCGAACAGGCCGCCGCTGCCGATCCATAGCCCCGGCGTCACGATCAGCCAGAACAGCGCTCGCCAGATATGGCCGTTATAGAGCTGGCCGGCGCCCGGGATGACAAAGCTCAGCAGCGCGGCGATGGTGCTTGGTTTCATGAGCCCAGCCGGTAGCAGGGTTGATAATGGCTGCCGGGCAGCTTCATCCGCTGTTGTTCGACGAACGCCTTCAACAAGGTGTCCAAATGGGTCATCAGGCCCGGCTCCGCGTGCAGCTCATAGGGGCCGCGTTCCTCGATGGCGCAAATGCCCGCTTCCTTCACATTCCCCGCCACGATGCCGGAAAACGCCCGGCGCAGGTTGGCGGCCAGTTCGTGCACGGGCAGTGAAGTGCTCAAGCGCAACTCCGCCATGGCCTCGTGGCTGGGCTCGAACGGTTGTTGGAACTCCAGCGGCACGGTGAGTCGCCAGTTGAAGTAAAAGGCATCGTCGTTTTCCCGGCGAAACTGGGTCAGCTCCCGCACGCCCTCACGCACGGTCAGCGCCACCTCTTCCGGATCATCGATGATGATGCGATAGCGGCTGGCCGCTTGCTCGCCCAGGGCGTAACGGATGAACTGATCCACCTTGTCAAAGTAATCGGCGCTGTCCGCCGGTCCGGTAAAGACCACGGGAACCGGAAGATGCTGGTTGGCCGGGTGCAGCAGGACACCGAGCAGATAAAGGATCTCCTCGGTGGTGCCGACACCACCGGGAAAAACGATGATGGCGTGGGCGACCCGCACGAACGCCTCCAGACGTTTTTCGATGTCCGGCATGATCACCAGCTCATTGACGATCGGATTGGGCGCTTCGGCGGCGATGATGCCGGGTTCGGAAATCCCCAGATAGCGGCCATTACGGCGGCGTTGTTTGGCGTGGGCCACATGGGCGCCTTTCATCGGGCCTTTCATGGCACCGGGGCCGCAACCGGTGCAGATGTCCAGATGGCGGAGCCCCAATTGATAGCCCACGCTCTTGCTGTAGTCGTACTCTTCCCGGGAGATCGAATGACCGCCCCAACACACCACCAGATTGGGTGCCTCGCCGGCATGCAGCACGCCAGCGTTGCGCAGGATATGGAAGACCGCGTTGCTGATGCCGTCGGTGCTGTTCAGGTCGAAACGGCCGCCGGTGTGGATCTCATTGGCCACGTAGACAATGTCGCGCAGCACCGCCGAGAGATGTTCCCGGATACCGCGGATCATGCGGCCATCGACGAAGGCGCCGGCCGGCGCGTTGTCCAGCTTGAGCATCAGCCCCCGGTCTTCCTGCATCACCTGGATATCGAAATCCGCGTAGGTTTCCAGCACCTGGCGGCTGTCGTCGGTGGGGGTGCCGGCGTTGAGCACCGCCAGCGCGCAGCGGCGCAGCAGATCATGCAGCCCCCGTGACGAGGTGTCGCGCAGGCGTTCCACCTCCTGCTGGCTGAGCACTTCCAGGCTGCCTTCCGGGGCGACGATAGTGGACACAGTGGCCGGCCGCGTGGCGGTGGCCGCGTTAATGACGGTCATTCAGGGCGGTTCCTTGCTCCAGGGGTTCAGACCTCTAATCTGAGGGCTGGTGATGGGGGAATCAAGCTCCCTGGACGCCGGCCCGGAAGACATCGATTCGAAACCAGCTACAAGGACACTGTGGGAGCTTGCCTGCAAGCGAATTCCTTGGGAACAAGGCACAATTCGCTTGCAAGCAAGCTCCCACAGCGGTTCTGCCGTGGTATTTTACTGCCGCTTTTCCCGCAGCGCCCGTTCTCTCTCTTCCGGGAACAGGTCCGGCTGTTGCGGAGACTTCAGATCACGCAGACGGGCGCCGATGCCGAGCAGGCGCACCGGGGCTGAGTGTCTCTCCCACAGTTGCCGCAACAGGTGCTCGAACACGGCTTTGTCCAGGGCGATTTCGGTCTGGTCGGCGCTGACGATGCGAAAGTCACTGTAACGCACTTTGACCGTCAGGCCCTGGACCAGGTAGTGGCTGTCGAGGCGGTCCAGGCGTTGCTCCAGACGGGGCATCAGGACGTCCAGTTCCCGCATCCAGTCGCTGAAATGAGTCAGGTCCTGGTGGTAGGTTTCCTCCACGCTGACCGATTTGCGCCGCCGGCTGGTCTGCACTGGCCGGTCGTCCTCGCCCCGGCACAAGTGGTACAGGCGCTCGCCGAAACTGCCAAACTGCTGGGCCAGTTCCAGCCGACTCAGTGGCTGCAGGTCGGCACAGGTGCGAATGCCCTGCAAGGCCATTTTCTCCGCGGTGACCCGGCCGACGCCGAAGATGCGGGTGACCGGCAGGGCCGCGACGAAAGCCGCCACCTGATCCGGCGCGATCACGCACAGACCGTCCGGTTTGCGCCAGTCGCTGGCCACCTTGGCGAGAAACTTGTTCGGCGCCACGCCGGCGGACACGGTGATGCCGACGTTGTCGCGTACCCGCTGGCGGATGGCTTCGGCGATACGCGTGGCACTGTTGCTGTGCAGCGGGCTCTCACTCACGTCCAGGAAGGCTTCGTCCAGGGACAGGGGCTCGATGATCGGAGTAAAGGTTCGAAAAATATCCTGAATCTGCGCGGAGACCCGGCGGTATTTGTCGAAGTCCGGGCGCAGTATGACCAACTCCGGGCACAGGCGCAGAGCATGGGCCGAGGACATCGCTGAGCGCACGCCGAAGTCCCGGGCCGGATAATTGCATGTGGCGATAACGCCCCGGCGCTGAGGATCACCCCCCACCGCCACTGGCCGGCCGCGCAGGCGTGGATCGTCGCGGACTTCCACCGCGGCGTAGAAGCAGTCGCAATCCACGTGAATGATTTTGCGGCTCATGGCGCTTCCAGGGACAGGAATGGACGGACCGCGACGCGCGGGCGGCCCTGGATGTGATACATTTCGTCGCGGTGCCGGTGGCGGGTTGCACGGGCATCCTCGGCGGCGGGGCCGCCGTCGCACCAGTTCCGGGGAGCCGGCCGCGCATGACGGCTTTTCATACACCGATTGTAGCATCGCATTCATGATCACGGGATCACGTCAAGCCAAAGTACTGATCGTCGGCGCCGGCCCCACCGGCCTGACCCTGGGCGTCAATTTGCTGCGCGGCGGCATTCCCTGCCGCATCATCGACCGTTTACCGGAGCGCCGGCCCTGGTCCCGGGCGTTGGGGCTGCACGCCCGCACCCTGGAATTCCTCGACGCCATGGGGGTACTGCAAACCCTGCGTGAACGCAGCCGTCCGATTCGCGCGGTGAACATCCATGGCGAGAAGGGGCCCCTGCTGCATTTGGATTTCGCCGCCCTGGAGACGCCGGAACCGGCCCTGCTCAGCTGTCCGCAGTCACAGGTGGAAGCCGTTCTGGAGGAACGTTTCCGCAGCCTGGGCGGGGAACTCTGGCGCGATGCCGAACTGCTGAACTGCTCACAGGATGGCGCCGGAGCGCGGGCCCGGATCCGTGTCGGCGAGCAAGTCACCGAAGTGGAAGCGGAGATCCTGGTGGGCGCGGACGGTGCCCATTCCCGGGTGCGTGAATTGCTCGGCCTGCCCTTTGAAGGCATGGACTACGAGGAAACGTTCCTGTTGGCGGATCTGGATGTGGAACTGAATCTGCCGGAGGATCAAAGCCACGGTTTCCTGCTGCCCGGCGGTGCCTTGTTGGCGATTCCGCTGCCGTCCGGCTGGCGTTTGATCACCGTGCTGGAAGAAGACGCGGAACCGGGGCCGGCGGACGCGGAGAGGGATCTGGCGTTGTTGAGTGAGCGTCTCGCTCAGGTACTGGAACTGGTGCCGGAATTGCCGGAGCCGATCTGGTTGACGCGCTTTTCGGCGCACCGCCGGCTGGTCAGCCATTATCGTCGCAATCGTATTTTCCTTGCCGGTGACGCCTGTCATATCCAGAGCCCGATGGGCGCCCAGGGCATGAACACCGGAATCGCCGACGCCGTCAATCTGGCCTGGAAACTGGTGCTGTTCCTGCGTGGCTACGGTGGTGGCGCCTTGCTCGACAGCTACCAGCAGGAGCGCCGGCCAGTGGCGGTGGAGATGCTGCGTGAAGTGAATTTGTTGTCACGGGACTCGACGTTGCGGCGGCCGTTTCTGCGTGGCGCCCGGGATTCGCTGTTGAAACTGACCGGCCAGCGTGCGCCCGCCGAATACAAAATAATACGCCGGGCCAGTCAGCTGGACATTCACTATCGCGCCTCCCCGCTGGTGGACGCCGGGCCGGACGCGGATCTGGGGTGGCGGCATCAGGGGCCGTTGCCCGGCGACCGGGTGCCGGATGTTGCCCTGGTATCGCTGCACGATGGCGGGCCCCGGCACCTGCACGGCTTGTTGCGCCAACCGGTGCATCACTTGTTGCTGCAATTGGGTGAGACGCCGGATCATCCCACCCGGGTTATCCTGCATGCGCTGCTTTCCAGGGTGCCGGACGAGTACCTCAACGAGTTGCGCATCACCCTGATCCTCAATGAGCCGCCGGAAGGGGCGGCGCCGGACATGGCGCCGGGACGGGCCCACCTTTGGCATGACAAGGACGGTGAGTTCGCCGAGCACTTCGGCAATGGCAGCCGCTTGTGGCTGATGCGCCCGGATGGCCACCTGGCTTACCGGGCGCCGCTGTCCGACGCGGACTTTCTGCTGGCTTATCTGGAGCGGTTGTTTCGGCGCGGCGGCTGAGCACGCAGCGCCAGCCCCGCCAGAGCGAGCAGCCACCAGCCGCCGAGTGAACCACCGCCGCCACCGCTGCCGCCTCCATCGGAATCACGTGCATTGCCACCGGAATAGGACACGGCCGTGTCGTGCTGGTTGTTATCCTGGGGGAAGTCTTCGCCATCCTGGTCTGTCACGGTGAGGGTCAGGGTGCCGGTTTCCGGCGTTCCG
Source organism: Alcanivorax sp. 24 (assembly GCF_004360225.1). GTDB lineage: Bacteria > Pseudomonadota > Gammaproteobacteria > Pseudomonadales > Alcanivoracaceae > Alloalcanivorax > Alloalcanivorax xiamenensis. The sequence goes on along the minus strand of NZ_SNUA01000005.1, from coordinate 76,530 downwards.
CTGGTAAGCGTCAGGGTGAAATCGGCGCTGGCGCCGCTGGCCATGGGCCCTACCCAGCACAACGTATCGCACTGGACGGTATCGTCACCGCGGGCGGTGGTGCCGGCGGGCAGTGTCAGTGCCACGGTGGCGTCGTTGGCGGCGTTCACGGTGGACAGGTTGGTGACCCGTACCGCAACGGTGGCAATACCCTGGCCATCACTGTCCAGATGACCGGCGGTCTGCTCGGCGCTGACGGTGAGGTCCGACCGGTTGGAGAAGACCACGGTGATCGGGGCCTGATTGTTTTTGATCCGGTATTCGTCCTCGTCGCTGCCCACCTCCAGGGTCAGGGTAGCATCGGTTTCGGTGGCACCATTGTGGTTGACTTCCACCTGGCCGCTGCTGTCGGCCCCGGCGGTCAGGGGAGACGTCAAGGTGCACTGATCATTGCCCGCCAACAGGCCGCCGCTGCCACAGTCGCTCCATTGCAAAGAAGCGTCGGCGCTGGCGTCGTCGGTGTTCGCCTGGATCACGACGTTGTGGGCGGTGTTTCGCAGGCTGCCATTGGTGACCGTGGCGGGGACCGTGACCTGCCCTCCCGGAGAGCCGTAGTACCGTTGTGGGTCGCTGTTGACGCTTACGTCCACCAGGGGGACGTTTTCTTCCACGAAATCCACCATGTTCAGCACCCGGGTGAACACCGTGGGCCGGCCGCCCTGGCAACTGTCGGCGGAGCCAAAGCTGGTCAAACCGACGATATAAGGCGCTGGATCGTCGCCCAGAATCAGCGGACCGCCGGAGTCGCCAAGGCAAGTGTTCTCGATTTCGTTGTCTTGCGGGTTCAGTTCAGCGGCGCAAATGACGCTGCTTTGAACCGGAATCAGGAAACCGTTCCAACTTTGATTGCAGGTGGAAAACGGCACGTAATCCAAAGCGACCTGCTGCAGAGTAGGGGAGATCGCTTGGTTGTTCCGATCGGTGGTGGTCGCGCCCCAACCGATGGCGGTAAGTGCTTCGTCACGGCCCGGGGCATCGCGGGTAAGTAGCTCGTCAAAATGAGCGCCGTCCACAAGGCTGGGCAGGGGAGAGACGTCGATGGCCGAACTCAATTGAATCAAGGCGATATCGTTGCCGATGGGATTGGCGGTGTTGTCGTAGCCGGAATGGAGATGATAAATGTCGGCCGCATGGGTTGAATTCGGGCCGTTGGGAGCACTGCCTACATGCACGGTGATCGCTGAGGCGTCGACCTGCTGACCGTTTTCATCGAAGAAACAATGCGCGGCGGTCAGCACCTGATCAGGACTGAGCAAGGAGCCGGAACAAGCCCCTCGTCCTTGCGCACCAAAATCGATTTCCACCAGCGCCGCCCAGGGCCAATTGGCGGTGGCGTCCTCGCCGCCGACGATATAGGTCTGGAAATCGTTGGCCACGACAGGAGCGGACAGGGCAAGCACGAAAAAACCAAGACGGTGGACCATGACGTTTCCCCTGTTGTCGACATGGGAGTAGGCGTGGTCGGGCTTCCCTTCCCGGGGTTCCTGTGTCTTTTTTAATCCAGCGGCGGCGCGTAGACCAGCCAGTGGGTGTCATCGTCCCGGCTGCGGGGCAGGGCCTGCTGTAAATGATGCAGCACCTGTTCCAGGGCCAGATTGGAGCTGTTCAGGGTCAGTACGGCCGCGCGCAGATCCGGCACCCGCTGACGCAAATGCTCGATCACCTGGCTGGCTTCCGAGCCGCCGGTGCAGGGCAGCAGCAAGGCCAGTTGATCATCGTCGTTGCGAGCCACCACATCGCTGCGGCGCAGTCTTTGCATGATCGCGTCCGCCAAACCATTAAGGTCCGGGTGTTGCAACAGCACCACGGTCAGCGGCGAGGACAGGCGATCGTGCAGAGGAATCATCCAGCCGGCGGTGCTGACCAGGGCGGCGCGGCTGATGAAACCGGTTTGAGGATCGTTCCAGGCCGCTTCCAGGGCGGACCGGCCCAGCACCTGATTGCGCCAGATCATCAACCCGAAGTAGATCATGCACACGGTCAGGGCGGCGAGCAGGAACAAGCTGGCGGAAGCTGGCTGCGTGACGTTCGCCGGCAGATAAGCCATGCGAATCGGTAACACGATGGCCAATACCACTTCGGCGGCCAACAGCATTACCAAAAACCGCTTCAGACCGTACAGCAGGCCGTTACTGAGTACCGCCAGGAACAGTAGCGCCATGGTCGGCGGCGGTTCGCCGCCGTCCAGCAGCATCACCACACCGAGCACCACCATGTCCAGGGTCGAGGCGAGAATCACCGCGTAATCGGCACGGCTGACCAACAGCAGTAACTGCAGCCCCAGGTAGGCGCCGGCGATCAGCCAGGGGGTGCTTTCCGGCACCGTGACGAAGAACCGGGGAGTGTGATGGAAATAAATCACCGCCAGCACGGCGAACAGGGCCCGGGCCAGATACTGCAGAATGATGGCGCCCTGTTCGGAGGACACGCGGTTGGTCGAGTTCATTGAGGTTCCGTGGATAACCAGATGCGCCTATGTTGCGGTAGCTGGCCGGGGGAATAAAGACTTGCAATGGGCGTAATGTTGTAAAAAGGTATTTTGTGCCGTCTTTTCCGCCACGGACTATAGTGCTATTGCCTGTTCCCCCGTTCCCGGTAGCATGAAGGAGCTCTATTAACGGAGAGACGTATTGATGGTACAGGATCAGCACGCGCCGTTGCGCGAAGATGTCCGTTGGCTGGGGGAATTGCTTGGCCACACGTTGCGTGAGCAGGTGGGAGAAAACCTGTATGAAACGGTGGAGAGGATCCGACTGGCGGCGGTGGAGACCCGCTCCAACGATGAAATGTCGGTGGCGCGCCTGCGCGCTCTGCTCGATCCCCTGGAGGATGACGCCCTGTTGGAGGTGGCACGGGCGTTCAGCCAGTTCCTGAACCTGGCCAACATCGCCGAACAGCATCACCGTGAACGTCTGCACCGTCAGCATCAACGGTATCCCGGTGATCCCGACAGTGATCAGGGTTTGCGCAATGTGCTGGAGCGGCTGTCCGCCGGACAGGTGTCGGCGCAAACCGTGCGCGATACCCTGACGGACCTGTCCGTGGAACTGGTACTCACCGCTCACCCCACCGAGGTGACCCGGCGTACCCTGATCCGCAAGTACGATCAGATGGCGGACCTGCTGGCTGAATCGGATCGCCCGGATCTGACCGCGGAGGAGCGGCTGCGTCTCGAGCAGCGTTTGCGCGAGCTGATTATCTCCGCCTGGAGTACCGACGAAATTCGTCGTGAGAAACCGACACCAGTGGATGAAGCCAAATGGGGTTTCGCCACCATTGAACAAAGCCTGTGGCGGGCGGTGCCGGACTTCATGCGGCAGCTTGATGAGGAACTGCAACGGGCCGGCTTGCCGTCACCGCCGGCGGACTGGGTGCCGATTCGTCTTGCCTCCTGGATGGGTGGTGACCGTGATGGCAATCCCAACGTCACCGCCGCGGTCACTCGCGAGGTTCTGTTGCTGGCGCGCTGGATGGCGGCGGACCTGTATTTGCGTGATGTGGAGAATCTGCTGGCGGACCTGTCCATGCACCGGGCCAGCGACGAACTGCTGGCCCGCACCGGGCCCAGCCATGAACCCTACCGCGTGGTGCTGCGTGATGTGCGTGACCGTCTCAAGGTGACACGGCGCCGCATGGAAGCACTGGTGGAAGAACGGCCGGTGCCGGATGGCGAGGGCTTTCTCAACGGCGCCCAGTTGCGTGACGAGCTACGCCTGCTGGACCGTTCCCTGCGCGCCGTCGGCCTTGAATCCATCGCCAACGGCCCGCTCAAGGACACGCTTCGTCGCCTGAGTTGCTTTGGCATCACGCTATTGTGTCTGGACGTGCGCCAGGAATCCGGCCGGCATGCGGACACCATCAATGCTATTACCCGTTACCTGGAGCTGGGGTCCTATCTGGAATGGGATGAAGCCGAGCGGCAACGTTTTCTGCTGAACGAGCTGGAAAGCCGCCGCCCCCTGGTGGATGACCTTTTCTACCAGAGCGAACAGTGCGATCCGCAAGTGCGTGAAGTGCTGGATACCTGCAAGGTCATCGCCGAACAAGGGCCGGAAGGCTTGGGCGCCTATGTCATTTCCATGGCGCGGGCGCCCTCGGACGTGCTGGCGGTGATGCTGCTGCAGAAGATTGCCGGGGTGGTCCAGCCGATGCGAGTGGTGCCGCTGTTCGAGACCCTGAACGATCTGGACAACGCCGGGGAAACCATGTCCGCGCTGTTGTCGATTCCGTTTTATCGGGAGCGGGTCAGGGGTGGCCAGGAAGTGATGATCGGCTATTCCGATTCCGCCAAGGACGCCGGTTTCCTTGGCGCCGCCTGGGCCCAGTTCCGCGCCCAGGAAAAACTCACTGGACTGTTCCGCGAGCACGGCATACCGCTGACATTGTTCCATGGCCGTGGCGGGTCCATTTCCCGTGGCGGCTCGCCCACGCGCATGGCGCTGTTGTCCCAGCCGTCCGGCTCGGTGGCCGGACGCATCCGTGTGACCGAGCAGGGCGAAGTGATTCGCTTCAAATATGGCCGCCCGTCGGTGGCCGCGTTCAATCTGGAGCAGTATGTGGCCGCCACCCTGGAAGCGACGCTGCTGCCGCCCCGTGAACCGCAGCCGCAATGGCGAGAGCAAATGGAAAAGCTCACCCGGGTGTCGGTGCAAGGCTACCGTCAGGTGGTGCGCGATGACCCGGCGCTGGTGCGTTACCTGCGCACGGTGACGCCGGAGACCGAGCTCAGCCGTCTGGCTCTGGGCAGCCGTCCGGCACGGCGTAAAAGCGACGGCGGCATCGAATCCCTGCGTGCCATTCCCTGGGTGTTCGCGTGGACGCAGATCCGTCTGATGCTGCCGGCCTGGTTGGGCACAGGCGCCGCTTTGGAAGCAGCCCTGGAAGATCAATCCGATACCGATCGGGTCCGGGAAATGGCCAGCCACTGGCCGTTTTTCCAGGGCGTGGTGGACATGCTGGAAATGGTGCTGGCGAAGGCGGATTCGCGGGTGGCCGCCTGGTACGAGGAGCGGCTCACCGATGACGCCGACCTGACGCGGCTGGGCGAATCCCTGCGCCAGCGTCTGGCCGGCACGGTGGGGGCGCTGGGCCGTCTGACCGGCCGTGGTGATCTGCTCGATAACAATCCGGTCATGCGCTGGTCGATCCGCGTGCGCGATCCCTATACCGATCCGCTGCACTTGTTGCAGGCGGAACTGATGGCTCGTCTACGTGACCGTGACTCCGACAGAGTGCTGGAAAGCGCCTTGATGGTCACCATCGCCGGTATCGCCGCCGGATTGCGCAACACCGGCTGAGCGGTTGTCTCTAAGGAAACCTTCGCTTGCAAGCAAGCTTCCCACAGCGGCTTCGTGGAGCATTTGTGGGAGGCTGTCTTGGCAGCGAATTGTTTTCCCGTCGTTAGATGTGAAGAGCGGATTACGACTCCCGCAATGTCTTCTCGAAAAACGACAGCACCCGACGCCAGCTGTCCTCGGCGGCGTCGGGATCATGCCGGGAGCGCAGCGGCGAATACCAGCCCAGCCGCTTGAAGGTGAATGTCTGATGGTCATTCATATAAGAATGGCCGGCATGCTCGTAGGTGCGTATGTCGTGGGGAACGTCCAGGCGGGTCAGATGGCCGGCCAGACGGTCGCCGTGCCCGCCGTAAATCAGATCCTTGCGTCCCCAGCCGCCCACCACCGGGCAGATGCCGCGCAGTGATTCCGTCGTTTTCGGTACACCGCCATAGAACGGCGCTACCACCTGTATCGGTGCCCGCGCCGCGAACAGCAGAGCAAAACGGCCGCCCATGCAAAATCCCATGACGCCCACCTTGGTGACCTCGGCGTCGCTTTGCCGCAACAACCATTGGCGGCAGGTTTCCAGCTGCTCGAAAGCGAATCCCCGTCCCCGTTCATGATCGCGCAGCGTTCTCACCACGCAGGACGCCTTGCCACCGGCCTGGTCATACAGGTCCGGCGCCAGCACCGGGTAGCCGGCCCGCGACAGCCGCTCGGCGATGCGCCGCACATCCGGGGTGTAACCGAAAATATCGTGGATCACGATAATGCCCGCCCCGAGACCGTTGTTCTCGGCGGGAACGATCCAACGCGCCCGCATCGGGTGCCCGTCAGGCAGAGAGAGACTCACTTGTTCGGTGGTCATGGCAACGTCCTGTTGGTTTCAGTCGCAAGAGACGGCTTCAACCGGAAAGCGATTGCGACATCGCCGCCATTATGGCGTGCCGGAAGCCCGGTTTCGCCCGCCAAGTAGGCCAATTGGCGTGGCGTTGATCGCAATCATGACGTGACCTGACAGGCGCTGGGCGAGACGGCTCCGTGTCGCGGAACTGTCACAAGGTTGTCACCGCGCCGACATGGCCGGCTTCCAGACTGCCGGAAAAAGAGCCATGGAGCCCGTTATGCTTGCGCAAGCCGCTGGAAAATTGAAAGCCTTGAAGCCGCAATGGCGGGTGGTTTTCCGCCAGCCTGCCCGTGAGCGGGAACAGGCGAATACCAATAACAGTCGTTTCAGCGCTTACTTCACCCGGTCTCGACGCGAGATCCTCAAGGTGCAACGCATGCGCTACCGGATTTTCTCCGAGGAATACGGTGCCAGCTTCCACGCGCCGTTCGGCCTGGACCGGGATCGCTTCGATCGTCATTGTCTGCATTTGGTGGTGCGCGATAACCAGACCGGAGAACTGGTGGGCTATACCCGGATATTGCCTGGTGACCGGGTGTCGCGCACCGGCGGCTTTTACTCCACGGGTGAGTTCCATATGCCGATGGTGCGGCATCTGGATGGCCAGGTGGCGGAGATTGGCCGCACCTGTATTGATCCCCGCCATCGCGGCGGCGCGGTCATCACCGTGTTGTGGGCGCGGCTGGCACGTTACATGATCGAGCAGAATACCCGCTACCTGATTGGCTGTGCCAGTATCGCTCTGGGTGAGGGCTACAACGTGGCCGCCATCGATCAGCATATCCGTGAGAATCACCAAACGCCGGCGCGATACCGAGTGTCACCAAGGTACCGCCTGGAAAGTCTGCCCGGCGATCCGATGGAAAATGGCAAGCGCATGCCGCCGCTGCTCAAGGCTTACCTGCGCATGGGCGCCAAGGTCTGTGGCGAACCGTGCTGGGATCCGGATTTCAACTGTCTGGATTACTTCATTCTGCTGGCGGTGGACGATCTGCCCAGCCGCTACGTGCAGCATTTCCTGCAACCGGCGCAGGCGGTGTAATGGAACGGTTGGAAACCTCCGCCGCCGCCAACCGCCATGGCTCCGCTCTGGCGGCGACATGGCGCCGTGCCTGGCGTTTGCCGTTGGTGGTTCTCCATATTCTGGCCGGGGTGCTGGAGGCGTTGTGGCTGCGTGCTCGCTATCCGCAATCCCATCCGGCCATGGCGATGGCCAAGCAACGTTGGTATTTGCGCCTGCTGTCCGTGCTGGGCGTGCGCTTGTGCGTGACCGGCGCCCCGGCCGGCGGCGCCACGCTGTTGATCAGCAACCATGTTTCCTGGCTGGACATTCCCGTGATCGGCGCGTTGCTGCCCTGCGATATGTTGTCCAAGGCGGAAGTGGCCGAGTGGCCGGTGATCGGCTGGCTGGCCCGCAACGTGGGGACCCTGTTCATTCGTCGTGGCAATGGAGAAGTCAGCCGCAAGGTCGAGGAAATCCGCGAGCGCCTGGCGGATGGCCGTTCGGTGCTGGTGTTCCCCGAGGGTACCACCACCGATGGCCGAGCCGTGCGGCGATTTTTCCCACAATTGCTGGCCGCCGCCGACCCGGCGCCGGTGCAGCCGGTGGCGCTGCGTTACCGGGACCATAACGGTGACTTTGACCCGGCGCTGGCGTTCATCGGCAACGACGAATTCCACCATCATCTGTGGCGGCTGCTGGGTCGTCCACGGGTCATCGTCGATCTGACCTTCGGCGCGCCCCTGCCGGCGGAGGACGACCCGAAGCGCCTGAGCGAACGCGCTCGGGACTGGATTTCCGGGCAGTTGTAATTCTCGCGGAAACCTGGATGCCGCTGTGGGAGCTTCCATGGTGCCCTGCAAGCTCTGGCGCGCCATTCGCCAGCGAGCTGGTCTCCCACGGATCCGCTACGAAGCCGCTGTGGGAAGCTTGCTGGCAAGCGAATGTCCCAACACGAGAGGCGGAATTCGCCAGCAAGCTGGCTCCCACAGAGGCTTCGTGGTCAGGTCGGTAGCGAATACAGTGCGAATTTATTTCTCCAAGTCAGCGTGCCAGCAAACTATGGGACCGCCTTGCCCTCTGGGCTAGAATAACCGGCGACCATTCAGCGAGGATTGTTTTGTGACCCGGGCCAGCGACCTGAAGAAATCCGATGTGATCGAGCATAACGGCGGCCTCTATGTGATCCGCCAGATCGAAGTGCAATCCCCTTCCGCCCGTGGCGCCGCCACTCTCTATCGGGTCCGCGCCACCGCCGTTGGCGGCGGTTCCAAGTTCGAGGAACGGTTCAAGGGCGACGATGACGTGCCCACCGTGGACCTGCAACGCCGTCCGGTGCGGTTCTCCTATGTGGACGGTGCCGAGCATATCTTCATGGACGAGGAAGATTTCACCCAATACCCCCTGCGGTCCGAGGACATAGAGGACGAACTGGCGTTCGTTACCGAGGATACCGGCGGGTTGCTGGCATTACGGGTCGGCGATTCGGTGATTGGCCTGGAGTTGCCGCAGGCGGTGGAACTGACCATTCAGGAAACGGCTCCGGCGATGAAAGCCGCTTCCGCCAGTGCCCGCACCAAACCCGCCACCCTGGAAACCGGCCTGGTGATCCAGGTGCCGGAGTACATCCAGGAAGGGGAGCGGGTGAAGGTCAACACCCTGGAACGGAAGTTCATGTCCCGCGCATGAGGCGTAAACGGATCGGGCTGTTGACCTGTGCTGTTGTCGTGGCGGTGCTCTCCGGCTGCCAGTTGGGCTATTACGGCCAGGCGATAAAGGGCCACTGGTCGTTGATGTCGAAACGGCAGCCGGTGGCCGAGGCCCTGGCCGATCCGGCCACGCCGCGGCGGGTGCGGGATAATCTGCGGCTGGCGGAAGAGGTACTGGACTTCGCCGCCGACCGGATGGGATTGCCCGCGCGCGGTGTCTATCGCCAGTACGTGGCCCTGGAAAGCCGCGCGGTGGTATGGAATCTCATGGCCGCGCCGGCGTTCTCGCTGACGCCGGAAACCTGGTGTTATCCGTTTGCCGGATGCGTCAGTTATCGCGGCTATTTTGATCGGGAGGCCGCCTTGCGTGCGGCGCGTGATCTCGACGAGCAGGGTTTCGACACCTATGTTGGTGGCGCCGCCGCTTACTCCACGCTGGGTTGGTTCAACGATCCGCTCACCACGCCGATGCTGAATCGCTCTCGCGCCGACATGGTGGACCTGCTGCTGCATGAGCTGGTGCATCGGCGTTTGTATGTGAAAGGGGATACCCGCTTCAACGAGTCCCTGGCCACCATGGTCGCCCGTGAAGGCACCACCCGGTTCATGGCCGGCCACGACCTGACCGTGGATCTGGAGCGTTGGCGTGATGTGGATCGTGCCCGTGCCGCCTTCCTGGCCATGGTGAGCGACACCCGCGCCGCCTTGACCCGGCTGTACGCCAGTGATGTGCCGGAGTGGACCCTGACCGAACGCAAGGACCGGCTGATCGGCGAGTTGCGCCAGCGCTATCAGTCCGAACGCCGTCAGCTCCCCGCCCTGGACGCCTATCAGGGCTTTTTCCAGGGGCCCCTCAATAATGCCCAGCTCAACGGGGTGGGGGATTATTACGGTTTGGTGCCCGCTTTCCAGGCCCTTCTGTTAGGCTGTGGCGGGCATTGGCCGTGCTTCTGGGAGCAAGTGGAGCGTCTCGCCGATGACCAGCAGGCCCGGTGGCATTGGCAGCAGGAGATCCCATGATTGAACTGGTTCGCGTGAATAACGCCGCGCTCGCCGCGCGGCTGGTGCATATGCTGGTGCAGCGCGGTATCCGCGCGGAGCTGCGGCAGGAACAGGACGCCCAGGTGTTGTCCGTGGCGGCGGACCGCTTCCAGGAAGCGCGTGAGCTGTGCCAGGCGTTCCTGGCAAGCCCGGATGACCGGCGCTGGCAGGACGACGCCTGGCGCAGCAACGCCCCCGCCGACGTGCCCCGTCAGGCGCTGTTCAGTGGCGGTTGGTTTCGCAGCCTGGGGTTGGTGACCAAGATCGGACTGGTGCTTTGTATCCTGGTGTATCTGTCACCGTTTTTGCTGGGGGACCGGCTATACGCGGCGCTGATGTTTCCGTCTTCCCTGGGCGGACTGGCCGCGCAGCCGTGGCGTGTGGTCACGCCAATGCTGCTGCATATGTCGCTTCTGCATATTCTGTTCAATCTGCTGTGGTGGTGTGACCTGGGCCGGGTGATCGAGCGGTTCCAGTCCAGCTTTCAGTTGTTGTGGATCACGCTGGTCACCGCCGCCATCAGCAACCTGGCCCAGTTTTACGACACCGGCCCCAATTTCGGTGGCCTGTCCGGCGTGGTGTATGGCCTGCTTGGATACCTGTGGTTGTACGGCAAGGTCAATCCGGGGGCCGGTTATCAACTGCGCAGGGAAGTGGTGGTGTTGATGCTGGTGTGGCTGGTGATCTGTTATGTGGGCCTTTCTGGTATCGTCGCCAATTCGGCGCACCTGGCCGGGCTGCTCAGCGGCATGGCGATCGGCACCGCGGTGGGGTTCTGGCGCCGCCGGCGGGCGGCGTGAAGATGGTGAACGGATTTTGAGCGTCACGGCCGGTTTCCAACGGTCGTTTGAGTTTTGCCGGTGGCCGCTGCTATAAAGAGTCCCGGAATAGGAGGCGATGACAGCGTGAAACAATGGCGAGCAGTCTGTGCGGTGGTTCTGTTGCTGGTTCTGCAGGGCTGCGCGGTGAATCGGATCGGCGATAATCTCGCCAGGAGCATCGAGGACAACAACGACCTGGTCCTGGTGGGCGAGGGCCTGCCCAGCTATCTGTTGATGGTGGACGGTCTGATTCTGACCTGGCCGGAGCGCGCCAGTCTGTTGCGTGCCGGCGCCGATTTGTACGGTGCCTACGCCGGTTTGACGGTGGAGGATCCGGAACGCGCCGCGACGCTCAATGAAAAGGCCCTGGATTACGCCCTGCGCGCCGCCTGCAACCATCGGAGCGATTACTGCGATCTGCGCAAGACGCCGGTGCCGGAGTTCGAGGCCTTGCTGGCGGAGTCCGACGACGATGATCTGCCCACGCTGTTTACTCTGGGTAGCGCCTGGGCCGGCTATATCCAGACCCACTCCGGCGACTGGAACGCGGTGGCCGAGCTGGCCCGGGTGCGGGCGCTGATGGAGCGGGTGGTGGCGCTGGATGAAGGTTATCAGAACGGTCAGGCGCACATGTACCTGGGGGTGCTCAACAGTTTGCTGCCGGCCTCCCTGGGCGGCCAGCCGGAACAGGCCAAGGCGCATTTCGAGCAGGCGGTGGCGCTGTCCCACGGCCATAACCTGTTGGCGCGGGTGCTGTACGCCGAAAACTATGCCCGTCTGATGTTTGATCGTGAGCTGCATGACGACCAGCTCCATAAAGTGCTGGAAGCGGATCCGGAGCAGCCTGGGCTGACTTTGCAGAACACCTACGCACAGCAGCAGGCACGGCGTTTGTTGGACAGCGCCGACGACTATTTCTGAGCGGTATTTGTTAGCGATGGAGCGCCCGCCCCATCGAAGCTGGAGAGGATGATGTTGCGATTCGTGGTGGCCGTCATGGCCCTGTTTCCGGTGCTGGCCCTGGCCACCACCTTCAAGATTTCCACTTTGTATCCGGATGGCACCAGTGTGGTCCGGGCGCTGAAGAAGGCCGGCGCCACCATCGAGGAACGCACCGAGGGGCGGGTGTCCCTGAAGATCTACCCCGGTGGCGTGATGGGGGATGACAGAGCGGTGCAGCGCAAGATCCGTATTGGCCAGTTGCACGGTCAAATGGCCCAGGGGGGCGCCTTCGCCGATGCCTATCCGGATGGCCAGATTCTCAATGTGCCGCTTACCTTCAATGATTACGGTGAAGTGGACGCGGTTCGCGAGGAACTGGACCCGGCGATCCTTCAGGGTCTGGAAGACAATGGCTGGGTCAGCTTCGGTCTGGTGGATGGTGGTTTCGCCTACATCATGTCCACGCAGCCGGTGGCCAGTCTGGAGGATCTGCAGGCGCGCAAACTGTGGCTGCCGGCGGCGGACTCCGCTTCCGCCAAGGCGGCCAAGACCCTGGGGTTGTCGCCCATCGTGCTGAACATCGGTTCGGTGCTGACGTCGTTGCAGACCGGCGCCATCGACAGCTTCGCCGCGCCGCCGGTGGCGGCGCTCACCCTGCAATGGTACGCGCGGGTGAAGTACATCACCGACCTGCCGTTGCTTTACACCTACGGCTTGCTGGCCATTGATAAGCGCTATTTTGATCGTCTCTCCGAGGACGATCAAAAGGTGATGCGCGAAGTTCTGGGCGACGTTTTCACGCAATTGGACGAGGAAGGCCGCGAGCAGAACCGTGAGGCGTTCAAGGCGGTGCGGCAGCAAGGCCTGGAAACCATCACCCCCAGCGACGAACAACGGGCCGAGTGGAAAACCGCCGCCGATAAAGCCACCCAGGGGCTGGTCTCGGATGGCGAGCTGAGCGCCGACATACTGGACCGGCTGCATCGGTTGCTCGACGATTATCGGGGCCGTTGATGCGGCGCCTGCTGTCCTGGCTGCATCGCCTGGAGGATGGTCTGATCGTGGCCATCCTGCTGGGCATGGTGGCACTGGCGGTGATGCAAATCGGGCTGCGAAACATGGCTGGCGTCAGTCTGATCTGGGTGGAACCGCTGCTGCGTAACGCGGTGTTGTGGATCGGTCTGCTCGGCGCCATGATCGCCTCTCGCCGTGACGAGCATATCCGCATCGATCTGCTGGGGCAGTGGCTGCCGAAATCCTTTCAACCCTGGATCACCGGCACGGTGGACCTGTTCACCGCCGCCATCTGTACCCTGGTGGCCTGGTACAGCATCGGTTTCGTGATCGAGGAATATCAGTTTGGCGATACCGCCTTCGCCGGCCTTCCTAGCTGGGTGCCGCAGGTGATCATTCCATTCGGCTTCAGCGTCATGGCGCTGCGCTACGTGGTGCTGTTCGTGCTCGGCCTGGGCGGTCGCCGGCCCTGCATGCGGGAGCCGCTGGGATGATCATCGCCGCCATTGTTCTATTGATCGTGTTGGCGTTGATGGGCGCGCCACTGTTCGCCATCCTGCTGGCCGCGGCCGCCATCGGCTTTTTCACTCAGGAGACACCGCTGTCGGTGCTCCACATCGACATTTACCAGCTGTCCGACTCGGTGGTGCTGATGGCGCTGCCGTTGTTCACCTTCGCTGGCTTCCTGCTCAGTGAGTCGCGCACCGCCGATCGTCTGGTTCGCCTCAGCCAGGCGGCGTTCGGCTGGATGCCCGGCGGCATGGCCTTCGTGGCCCTGGTGGCCTGTGCCTTCTTCACCGCGCTTACCGGTGGCTCCGGCGTCACCATCGTGGCGCTGGGCGCGCTGTTGCTGCCGGCGCTGGTCAAGGCCGGTTACCCGCAACGCTTCAGCCTCGGACTGGTGACCTCGTCCGGTAGTCTGGGGTTGCTGCTGGTGCCATCGGTTCCGCTGCTGATCTACGGCATCATTGCTCAGCAATTGTCGCAACAACTGACCATGCCACCGGTGGAAATCGTCGATTTGTATCTGGCCGGCGTCGGGCCGGCCCTGCTGATGGTGGTGCTGCTGTACGGCTATTGTGTGTGGGTCAACCGCGCCGATCCCCTGCCACGGCAGGCCTTCAACGGGCGGGAGCTGGGCCAGGCGTTGTGGGATGCGCGTTGGGAATTGCCGCTGCCGCTGGTGGTGCTCGGTGGTATCTTCTCTGGCTTCCTGGTGGTCAGTGAGGCGGCGGCGGTCACCGTGCTGTATGTGTTGCTGGCGGAGGTGGTGTTGTACCGGGAGATCCCCCTGCGCCGATTGCCGGGGCTGACCCGTGAAGCCATGGTCATGGTGGGGGGGATTCTGCTGATCCTGGCGGTGGCTCAGGCATTCGCCGATTATCTGGTGTACGCCGGCGTGCCGGAGCGGCTGTTCGAATTTATCCAGACCCATGTGCAGAGCAAACTGGCGTTTCTGATTCTGCTCAACATCCTGTTGCTGCTGCTCGGTGCCTTGCTGGATATTTTTGCCGCCCTGGTGATCATGGTGCCGTTGATTCTGCCGGTGGCGCTGCGCTATGGCATCGACCCGGTACATCTGGGGATTATCTTTGTCGCCAACATGCAGATCGGCTACATCACGCCGCCGGTGGGGATGAATCTGTTCATCGCCAGCTACCGGTTCCGCAAATCGATCACCGAGCTGTTCCGGGCCACGTTGCCGTTCATGCTGGTGCTGGTGATCGCGCTGCTGCTGATTACCTATGTGCCGGAATTGAGTCTCTGGCTGGTTCGATAGGGCGAAGTGCCGCCCTCTGGTGTGGAGAGGGCCAGGGCACTGTCGTCGGGCAAATTGCTGACACGCCAACATGCAACACGTTCACACGCTCCATTCGCGGCCAGGGCCGCTCCCACAGCGACCCTGTGGCCTCTTGTGGGAAGCGTGTTTACACGCGAGGGGCTTTAGCGCGCCGGCATGTTGCGTGTTGGCGTGCCAGCGGGGCTGCCCCTCGACCGTGGGCACGCACCGTGATCATCCGTTCTTGTTCTTCACCCATAGTCCGCCGTTTTCCCCTTTTTTCAGTTCGAAGTGGCCGGTCTGGGCGTTCAGCAGTTCACTCAGTTTGCGGAAGCCGTAGAGCCGGGTGTCGAACTCCGGGCGGCGCTGGCTCAGGTTCTGTCCGAGCACGCCCAGGTGGGCCCAGTCGTCTTCTCCGGAGACGTCGTCGATGACCCGGGCAATGAACTTCAGTGGCGGCGTGTTGCCGCTGGTCTTGTCCTTGCCGGCTTTGCCGCTCTTGCTGGCGATGCCCTCGTCGCCGGCGCGCAGAATTTCCGTGTAGATGAATTTATCGCAGGCCGCCACCAGCGGTTTCGGTGTTTTCTGTTCGCCGAAGCCATAGACGGTGAGGCCGGCTTCCCGCAACCGGGCCGCCAACCGGGTGAAGTCGCTATCGCTGGAAACCAGACAGAACCCATCCAGTTCCCGGGTGTAGAGCAGATCCATGGCATCGATGATCAGTGAACTGTCGGTGGCGTTCTTGCCGGTGGTGTAGGCGAACTGCTGCACCGGCTGAATCGAATGGTCCAGCAGGACTTTCTTCCAGCCGCCCAGGTTGGGCTGGGTCCAATCGCCATAAATGCGCTTGATGGTGGCGGTGCCGTACTTGGCGATCTCCTCGAACAGGCCTTCAACGATGGCGGGCGGCGTATTGTCCGCGTCGATCAGAACGGCCAGTGTGGGTTGCCGGTTGGATTCGGAGAGGGGGGTACTGTCGGCCATGGTGATTCCTTGCTCAGTAGAGTCTCTACCATAACGTGTTCTTGTGGCGTTGAAGGCATAAATTCGGAGGTGGCTACGAAGCCGCTGTGGGAAGAGGCCCGGGCGGCGCTCCGCTTGGCCGCGAATGCCCTGGGCCGTTGGCGATTCGCTTGCCAGCAAGCTTCCCACAGCGGCTTCGTGGCATGATCCGTGGGAGACCCGCTTGCTGGCGAATTCCGGCCCTCCGGTGTTGGTATATTCGCTTGCCAGCAAGCTTCCCACAGCGGCTTCGTGGCATGATCCGTGGGAGACCCGCTTGCTGGCGAATTCCGGCCCTCTAGTGTTGGGATATTCGCTTGCCAGCAAGCTTCCCACAGCGGCTTCGTGGCGGATCCGTGGGAGACCCGCTTGCTGGCGAATTCCGGCCCTCCGGTGTTGGTATATTCGCTTGCCAGCAAGCTTCCCGCAGCGGCTTCGTGGCGGATCCGTGGGAGACCTGCTTGCTGGCGAATATACCGGCTTGGAAGCCCCTTCCGTCGTTACAGACCCGTGCCCATGATTGAAGCGCCGTGGCCCTCTGAACCGCGATGAACCAAAAAAAGGCCGCCAATTGAGAAGGGGGAGGGCGGCCAAAGGGGGATCAGAGTGAGACGAGAGAAGTGTCAGGCTGAATCGGATGTCACAGCTTGGCGGTCAGGCGGGCGACCTTTTCACCCTGGTAGCGGGCCAGATTGAGTTCCTTGGCGCTGGGCTGGCGGCTGCCGTCGGGACCAGCGATGGTGCCCGCGCCATAGGGCGACGCGCCATGCACTTGGCTGATGTCCATCTGCTCCTGGCCAGGATCGGCGTAGCCCAGCGGTACGATGATGAAGCCATGGTGAGCCAGGGTCAGCCAAGTGCTGACGATGGTGGTCTCCTTGCCGCCGGCGGTGCCGGTGGAGGTGAACACGCTGGCGACTTTGCCGGCCAGGGCACCCTGAGCCCAGAGGCCGCCGGTCTGGTCCCAGAAGGTGCGCATCTGACCGCTCATGTTGCCGAAACGGGTGGGCGTGCCGATGATGATGGCGTCGTAGTCCTTGAGTTCCGCCGGGCTGGCCACGGGGGCGGTCTGGTCGGTTTTGCCACCGGCGTTCCTGAACGCCTCCGGATCCATGGTCTCGGCCACTCGCTTGATCTCCACTTCCACGCCGTCGACTTTGGCGGCGCCTTCGGCCACGGCCCGGGCCAGACTTTCGATATGACCGTACATGGAGTAGTAAAGAACCAGAACGCGCTTCATCGGACTCTCCTGTTGAAGATGGGAGAAACCAAGATAGCGTCACCTGATGGGGATAGGGAGCGGACTGGCTGGAACGGATTGATCAGTTTTTCTGATCTGACCGCGGGGGCGGCCTTAACGCCTGAATTTCGTGTTCCAAGGCTTCCAGATAAGTTTGCTGCTGCTCCAGCAGTCGTTGTGTGGTCGCCTGCTGGTCGGCCAGGGCTTCCGCCCGCTCATTCAACTCCTGTTGCTCGCGCAACAGAGCATCGCGGGTTTCGTCCCGGGCCGTGTCCGCCGCCGTGGTCAGTGGCGTCCACAGCGGCAGGGTGAGCGAGAAAAGAACGGCAAAACGCATGACGGGAACGGCGGTGACTTGTGGTGCGGGCAGTGTAGCAGATCCCTCCGATCCAGCGAGCAGGCCTTACTTGATCAGGCCGTTGAAAGCCTGGCTCATCTGTTGCCGCAGTTCCTCGCAGGCGGATTTTTGCTCGGTCTTGGACATGGCGTCCCAGCGCTCATCGGTTTTCTTCTTGCCGGCGTTAAAGGCGGTGTCGAATTCCTCGGCGGTGAGGCCCATTTGGGTCATCTGTTGTTTCTGTTTGGCCTTCATCTCCGCCAGTTGATCCTTGGTGTAACCACCGCACACCTCGGCGGCGGCGTGCATGCTGCCGCTGAAGCTGGCCACCTGATTACCCATCTGGGCCATGTTGGGAGCCCCCCCGGAAGTCTGCGCGTGCAGCGGGCTGAAAGCGGCAATGGTGATGGACGCCGCCAACAGGCGGGTAAGAATGAATTTCGGCATGGTTTTCTCTCCTTGAAATGAAATGGGTCGATGATTCCCGGTCAGACTTATCGTAGTGAACGATGCAGGGCGACAGCGGCCTCGATGACGCGATCGTTGGTGATGACCTTCAACTCTTCCACCTTTTGCAAATACAGACCACCGGCGGCGAAGGAAACGTTGACACGGCCAACCACAACTTGGGGTCCGATCATGCCCAATTGGGCGCCGGGATCAAGTTTGCCGCCCATGTCGACGACATAACCACCAAGCTCTTCGACACGGGGATCGTCATACACCATGCCGAGGTCACGCAGGGTTTTCTCGTCGGAACTGCCCTGAGGATCCACCGTGATGCTCACCGCCAGACTGCCGCCCTTGACCATTTCGAAAGCGTTATCGCTCTGCGTCCGGGGTGTCAGCCAGGTGCAGTTGACGCCGTAGCGGTCGTCATGTTGATAGCGGCCAAGTTCATCGTCATCGTCGGCGGGCGTCAGACCGCTGACCAGATCTCCAAGGGTGGTGGCCATGTCGCCGCAATCAGGGATGCGCCCATAGGAGGGGAGCGTCGCCGTGGCAGCACCGGCATCGCCGCTGGATTCGTCATCGCCACACCCAGTCAAAACAAACGCGGCAAATAAGAAAAGGAAAGTGGAGTGGAAAAGCCGGTCCTTGTACCTGTTCATATCCCTGATTCTTTTAAGTTGAGGATGGGCGCTCACGAACAGGGGCATTATCAATGGCCCAGGAGGGGGCCGATACCCCCCAAAGGGGGGGTATCGGGTAGGGCGAGTCAATGTTCCGGTGGGGCGATGGTTTCGCCGTTGGTCGCGCTGGGGGCGCTGAGATCCTCGCCGGGAACCTCGCTCAAGTCGAGTACCATGCGGGTAAACGCCATCATCAGTGCGTGCACGCGCTGGAAATCGGTTTTTTCAACGGTGTCCACTCCCCAGTTGAGCAGGTAGTTGGGGCCGGTGATGTAGTTGGCGTCCGACATTTTGTTGTGGCTATAGAAGTATTGTCCCTCGCCGGGCCAGACCGCTTCATGCTTGCCGGCGTCGGCATCCGGGTTGAGTGGGGCGGAGATAATCACCGGGCCGGCGTCGGCGGCTTCGGAGGCCCGGTAGGCGGCGTCCGCCAGGCTCGGGATTCGCGGGGCGAAAAAGCAGGCAAGTTCATCCAGACCGGTGGGCTGCAGAATGCCGTTGCTGTCGGGCTCCCAGCGCTGAGCACCCAGGTGTTCGACGGTGATGATGGATTTGATGCGGTCCAGCAGGTCATCGTCGGCATGCTGCTGGAGAAAACCTTTAATGCCGACGCCGCCGGCGAAATGGCCGCTGGAGAACATCACCATCACGGTTCTTGGCAAGGCGGATTGTGGCAGGCGCGCCAAATACTGAGCGATGCCGATGATGGCGTCCGGTCCGTTATCCTCCAGGCCGTTGGTACCGTCGGTGTGGCTGTGAATCACGGTGATCTCATCGCTGGCGCCGGGAATCATGGCCACCACATTGTGAGTGGTGGTGTCGGCCACTTTGGCCGGCAATCGAAGTGTCAGCTCGGTGCCGTTGGAGAGCCCCTTCAATTGCGCACCCAGATCCCGGTCCACATAGAGCGCCGGTACCTGGCGGATAATACCGTCGTAAGGGAAGTAGGAACCATGGGCGGTTTCATACGGCATTTGCAGGATACCGATGGCGCCCACCGCTTCGGTGTTGCCGAGCGCGTCCAGGGTCCGGGTCACCGCATCGATGGCCAGGTACGGGCGAGAGTAAAGTTCGTCGGGAGAAAACGAGGACAGCGGGTCCCACACCTGCATGGCATTGTCGAGGAAGAACTGTGTTGGCACGGTGACGTTGGGGACGTCGAACAGCACGATTCTGCCGGCCACGGTGGACGGGTCCACCGGTTGGGTAATATCCACATAGACGGTGGGCGCGGTCACTCCCTGCTCCGGGGTGCTGCCGGAATAAGGTATATAGGACGCAACCGGCAGCGGCTCGCCGTTCAGTGTCAGACGCCAGTCGTCGGTGGACCAGCGCGGGAAGGTCACCGGTTCCAGCGTCACGTCGCGGACACCGGCGCAATCAAGACGCCCGGCCAGTGTCCGGATATAGGCGTCTTCCTCGGGCCCGCCAGTGTCGCGCAGGCCGAGGGCGTCCAGTTCACGGTGCCACTGCTTGAGTTGATTCACGGAGATGAACTGACTGGCATCAAGGTGCCGCGTGCTGTCCGTGCCCAGCGGGTCGCTGGGCCAGCCGTGCCGGGCGGCGCAGCTGGACTCGCTGCCGTGATGGGAAGAACCGCCGCCACAGGCGGC
Organism: Alcanivorax sp. 24; assembly: GCF_004360225.1. Lineage (GTDB taxonomy): Bacteria > Pseudomonadota > Gammaproteobacteria > Pseudomonadales > Alcanivoracaceae > Alloalcanivorax > Alloalcanivorax xiamenensis. The sequence continues at coordinate 56,673 of NZ_SNUA01000005.1, read as the reverse complement.
CAGTATCAGGGTGAGACCGGCGAGCATGCCGATACCGGTACCGGCTTTTATAAAAGGGGTGTTACCGAAGCAACGGAAAAGCAATGTCATTGTTGTTCTCCACGACGACGGTGCGCCGCCATTGTTATCGGGATAGCTTATTGGGGGGGCATCGGAGTGGGATGCTCAATAGCCGTGCTATTGTCGATGGCACTGGCGGGACCCGATATCCCCCCAAAGGGGGGGAATCCCGTCAAAACGGGGGAATTGGCGGCGCCTGTCAGGCGCGGGTGATCAGACCCAGTTTCAAGGCCCGGGCCACCGCGTCGGTGCGGCGCTTGGCGCCAAGACGCTGCATGATACGGCGCACGTGATCCTTCACCGTGTGGGGGCTACGGCAGATATATTCGGCGATTTCGCCATTGGAGTGGCCGGCGGCCAGGAGATTGAGGATCTTCAGATCCTGTTCACCAAGCCCGTGGCGGGCGGCGCTGAGCCGGCTGAGGGTGTCTTCCACCTCGCCGAACACGGTACCGGACGGCTCGCCCTGATCCTCGTCCCCGTACAGTAATTCCGTGAGCCGGGAATACAGTGCGGCGGCGATGCGGGTGCGTTCGTCCAATAACGCCATGCGGCGGGATTTTTCCTGTACCTGCGCCTGTAACGCCTTCAACTCGCTGATGTCTCTGGCGATACCCTGACGGCCAACCACCTGACCGTCCCGTATCAGACTGGCGGCGCGCACTTCCAAATGCACCTTGCCGCCGTCACGGTGGAGCGCTTCCACCTCGAAAAACGGCGCGATACGGCGGCCCGCCACGCCGTTGAGGAAATGCTGGCTGGCCACCGGCGCGGTGGCCGGAGTGAGCAGGACGCCGAAGTGTTGGCCCAGCAACTCGTCCCGGTGGTAACCGAGGACTTCTTCCATGGCGCGATTGCAGAACGTGAAGCGGCCATCCCGATCCAGGGTATAGATGATGTCACCGGCCGCTTGCACCAGGCTTTCGAAATCCGGTTGTGCCGAGGGTGTGGACGTCGGGGCTGAAACCATGCTGCTCTCCTGAGCCGGGGCGGGTGCCTGGCTTTGTTATTTTGCCCGGAGTATAAGCCAGCCCGGCCGGAATCGGCAGGCGTTGGCGGGCGGCCTCCGCGCAGACCCGCTGTCCCTGATTGAGGGCAACAAGGTTTCCTTGAAAAGACCGTCAAAGAGCCCCGCTCAGCAAGGCGGCGAAGACCACCGCCAGGGTGACGAGCCAGAGAATCGCGCCCAGGGCCAGCGGCCGCCATCCGGCCCGGCGCAGTAAATCGAAGTGGGTGCTCAAGCCCAGTGCCGCCATCGCCAGCGCCAGCAAAATGTCGTCCAGCCCGGCCAGCGTGGGGGCCAGGGAATCGGGCACCCAGCCCAGGCCGTTGACCACCAGGGCACCGACGAACCAGAACGCGAAAGCGGGCAGCGCCGGCCGCGCCTTGATGTCACTGTGTGCGATGCGGGTACCGGTGCCCGCGCCGGCGGCGCGGCGCGCACTCATGCCCAGTATCACCAGCACCGGCGCCAGCATCATCACCCGCACCATTTTGACCAGCAGGGCGCTGTCCACCAGCGCCGGCGACATGGCCTGAGCGGCGACGATCACCTGGGCCACTTCCTGGACGCTGGCGCCCACCAGCACGGCGAAGTGGTTCTGATCGGGAAACAATGCCGGCAGGTGGTGGTACAGCAGCGGTAGCAGCAACATGTTCAGCGTGCCGAACACCACCACCGCCGCCACCGCCATGGCGGTATCCCGGTCCCGGGTTCCCAGCACCGGCTCGGCGGCGAGTACCGCGGCGGCGCCGCAGATACCGTTACCGGCACCGATGGAAAGCGCGGCGGCCCGGCTCATGCCCAGCCAGCGCTGCCCCAGCCAGCCGCCGAGTATCAGGCTCACGGCGATCTGTCCGGCGTTCAGGGCAATCACGCCCAGGCCCAGCTCGCTCACGGCGTCCAGGGGGATGCGCAGTCCGTAGACGACGATGGCGATTTTCAGAATGGGGCCCTTGAACAGTGCCAGTGCGGATCCGCCCGCCTCGCGCAGCGGTGCCGGCAGCGGTTGCGCCACCACCAGGCCGAGCAGCATGGCCAGGGCCAGCGCGCCCAGTCCCCAGTGTTGAGCCAGCGGGCTGCGGGCGAGGCCGATTCCAGCCAGGGCGCAGGCCAGGACCAGCAGCGTCATGGGCCCGTGCGGCCGGGGCAGGGAAAGAGAGAGCGTGCGCATTGGTGGTTCCTTTGATCCTTTGGAAAGGTCAAGCCACTATGCCGAAGCGCTTTAAATAATAATATTTGATAATTATAAACTTATAACTAAAATAAATTTATGAATGAGACGACCCTAAAACAATGGCGGCTGTTCCTGGCGGTGGCGGAAACCGGATCGGTGGCGGCGGCGGCGGAGCGGGTCGCGCTGACCCAGCCGGCGGTGAGTCAGGGCCTGGCGCAGTTGGAGCGGCGGCTGGAAGCGCGGCTGTTCGACCGTGTTGGCCGTGGGCTGGTTCTCAACGACCGGGGGAGGGCGTTGATTCCGGAAGCGCGCGCCCTGCTGGCCCAGCTGTCCCGTTGCGAGAGGTTGTTCCAGTCGCCACCGCTGGAGGTGACGCTGGCGGCCACCCACACTCTGGGTAACTACTATCTGCCGTCGCTGCTGTCGACATTCCGGCAACGTCACCCCCGGGCGAGGGTGGGTATGGATGTGGTCAATACGCGTCAGGCGGTGGCGTTGCTGCTGGAATTGAAAGTGGATCTGGCACTGGTGGAGGGGCCGGTGTCCCACCCTTTGCTGCGAGTGCGGCCCTGGCGCGACGACGTGCTGCTGCGGGTGGCGGCGCCGCCGGTGGCGGCGGCGCTGCATGCGGACGCCTCGCGTTGGCCCTGGGTGATGCGCGAACCGGGATCGGGCACCCGGGCGGTGATTGAGAGCAACCTGGGGGCGGCGTTTCCACGGCGGGAGCGGATATTGGAACTGGGGGCCGGTGAGGCGGTGCGCCAGGCGTTGATGGCGGGGGCCGGTGTCGGGTATGTCAGCGAGGCCAGTGTCAGCGCGGCGCTGGCCGACGGCCGGCTGTGCGCGGTGACCGGGCCGCGTCAGCGTTTGGTGCGCCCGCTGTACTGGGTGCGACACGCCCGGCATGAGCCGGGCGCGGGGGAAACGGCCCTGGGGGCCGTGCTACGGGAAGCGGTGCCGTGATCAGCGCGCTTTGCCCATGCTTTCCTTCATTTCCTGATCGATCCAGATGCGTGAATAGATGGCGTTGGGTTTGACCGCTCCGATACGTTGCTCGCCGTAGTAGTTCTTCACCCACGGCCACCAGGCGGAGTAGCCCATTTCGGTCGGCAACCAGACGTGCGGCACCGCCTCCTCGATGATGAAATCATTCAGTTCCTTCAGCATCACGTTGCGTTTGCCGGCGTCTGGTTCCTGGATGGCGGCGTCGATCTTCTGATCGAATTCCTCATTGCTGTACCAGGAGGCGTTCCAGGTCTGGTCGGTGCGGAAGCTCTTGCGCAGGACCTGGATCGGGTTGCCCGAGCCGTTGTTCATCAGATAACCCCCAGCCTGGGTTTTGCCACGCATGTTGGAGCGGAAGGCGCCGTATTCCATGGTCTTGATGTTCATCTTCACGCCGACCTGCTGATAGTAGGCCTGCAGCATGGGGGCCACATCCATGTGGTAGGGGCTGCAGGAGCAAACCTGCAGATCGAAGCTGAAGCCCTTCGGATAGCCGGCTTCGGCCAGCAGTTTTTTCGCTTTTTCCGGATCGTATTCGAACAACGCCTTGGCGTCGTCGGAGAGTTGGTCCAGCGGGGTGTAGAACTCGGTCCAGCGCTGTGCGAACGGGTAGTTGAGCAACTCCCCCTCACCGTTGAGCAGGGAAGCCAGAATGGCTTTCTGATCCACCGCGATATTCATGGCGCGGCGCACGCGCACATCGTTGAAAGGCTTCTGATCGGTGCGCAGAGCGATATAGGTACCGTTGGTGGACAGGTTCTTGCGGAATTGAAGATCCGGCGCGGTTTTCTTCAACTGATCCACCAACTGCCAGCGGATCGCCTCCATGATATCGATGCGCCCGGAACTGAGCGCCGCCACCGCGCTCGCCTCGTCCTTGATGATGTGGTAAACCACTTTGTCGTTCAGCGGCAGTTGATATTCCTTGCCGTTGAGAGTCACCGAATCCCAGTAATCGCCGTTCTTCGCGTACACCTGCTGGCGTCCGGTCTCGATTTTTTCGATGCGGTAGGGGCCGGTGCCGGCGGCGTTGCGCCAGTCCGCGCGTTTCTCTTCGCTGAGGTTCTGCCATTCCGGTGGTGAGATGCCGTCGTAGTATCCCCAGGCTATCCGGTACGGCCAGTTGCCGTGGAACTGGTTGAAATAGGCCACCACGGTGTGGTCGTCCGGTGCTTCCCAGCGCTCGATGAAGTCCCAGAAAGTGGGGATGGCGCGCGGGCTGTTACCGCGGCTCTGGAACGAGGTGATGACGTCGTTGGCCACCAGTTCCCGCTTTTTCATCACGCCGGGTACTTCTTGCCACTGGACGCCCTTGCGCAGGTGGAAGATCACCCGCATGGGATCTTCCTTCACCTCCCAGCTTTCCGCCAGGCTGCCTTCCAGCTGGCTGTAGGGAATATAGGCCTGTTCGATAAAGGTGTTTTCATTTTTGCCACGCGGACCGTATTGCAGATCACCACGCAACAGGGATTCCAGCTGCAGGTTGTCGTGGTTGCCTTTCCAGGTCCAGTTCTGCAAATCCCAGGTAGTGGCGTCCAGGGTACGATACATGGTGGAGATATTCACGGTACCGCCGAGCTGGGGTGTGGCTTCCTCGGCGGCCTGGAGAGCACCGGCGGCGCCGAGCGTGGCCAGAACCAGAGTGGTTCGAAGAGTGCGCAGAGTCATGCGATGTTCCTCGCTTGTTCTTGGTATGAAGGTTCGGGGTGAGTCATTTCCGTGGCCCGGGACGGGTCGTGCAGGTGGCAGGCGACGCTGTGGCCGTCTTCCACATCGATGGGCCTTGGCGCTTCACGACGGCACAGCTCGGTGGCATGGGGGCAGCGCGGGTGAAACGGGCAGCCCGGAGGCGGGTCGATGGGGCTGGGGACCTCGCCGTCGACCGAAGGATTGAAACGGGCCTGGATCTCCGGATCCGGATCGGCGATGGGAATGGCGCCCAGCAGCGCCCGGGTATAAGGATGGCGTGGTGCCTGATACAGCCGCTCCCGGTCCGCCACTTCCACCACCCGGCCCAGATACATCACCACGATGCGGTGGCACAGATGGCGCACCACCGCCAAATCATGAGCGACGAACAAGTAGGTCAGGCCGAGATCCCGTTGCAGGTCTTCCAGCAGATTGATGACCTGGGCCTGGATCGACACGTCCAGCGCGGACACCGGCTCGTCACAGATGATCAGTGACGGCTCCGCCGCCAGTGCCCGGGCGATGCCGATGCGCTGCCGCTGGCCGCCGGAAAATTCGTGGGGATAGCGGTCGGCCATCTCCGCCTTGAGGCCGACCCGGTCGAGCAGATCCATGACCCGTGCCCGGTATTCCGTCCGGGTGCGGGTCAGCCGGTGTACGCGAAGCGGTTCGCCGATGATATCCAGTACCCGCATGCGAGGGTTGAGCGCCCCGAACGGGTCCTGATACACCATCTGCATCTTGCGCCGCAGCCGCTTCGTGGTGGCCGCGTCCGGGTGGCTGATGTCCTCGCCGTCAAAGACAATGCGTCCTTCCGTGAGCGGGGTCATGCGCAGTACCGCCAGACCGGTGGTGGATTTACCGCAACCGGACTCGCCCACCAGGCCCAGGGTTTCGCCGTGATGCACGGTGAAATCGACACCGTCCACCGCCTTGACCATGGCGGCGGGTTTGCCGAACAGACCCGGGCGCAATGGAAAGTGTACTTTCAGGCCGCTGACCTGGAGCAAGGGGGCGGTGACGTCGGTATGAGAATCAGTGTGTGTCATCGAGATTCACCCAGCAGGCTTTCCAATGTTCTTCATCGAGCCGCTCCAGCGGGGGACGTTCCTGCTTGCAACGGGGCTGGGCGAAGCGACAACGGGGATGGAACGGGCACCCGGACGGCGGATCGGACAGATCCGGCGGCGAGCCGGGAATGGGGGTCAGGCGATTGCCAATGGCGTCGTCGAGTCGCGGCATGGATGCCATCAGGCCCACGGTGTAAGGGTGTCGTGGCCGGTGAAAAATATCGTGGGCGGTGCCGCGTTCGACAATCCGGCCGGCGTACATGACGTTGATGCGATCGGCGTAGCGGGCCACCACGCCCAGGTCGTGGGTAATCAGCATCATCGACGACTGATTGGCGCGGGTGATATCGCGCAGCAGCTCCAGAATCTGCGCCTGCACCGTGACATCCAGGGCCGTGGTGGGCTCGTCGGCGATGATCAGCCGGGGCAGGCAGGCCAGCCCCATGGCGATCATGACCCTTTGCCGCATACCGCCGGACAATTCATGGGGGTAGGCGTCCAGGCGCTTCTCCGGGTCGCCGATACGTACCTGGCGCAGCAGCTCAAGGCACCGTTCACGCACTTTTCCCTTGGGTACGCTGCCGTGAACACGCAGCGGTTCCGCCAACTGTCGGCCGATGCGCAAACTGGGATTCAGCGAGGTCATCGGCTCCTGGAAAATCATCGAGATGTCGCGGCCCCGGATTTGGCGGATGGCGTCGTCGGACAGATCCAACAGATCCTGACCGTCAAACAGCACCTGGCCGCCGATGATCTGCCCGGGCGGGCTGGGGATCAAACGCAGCAGCGACATGGCGGTGATGCTTTTGCCGGAGCCGCTTTCGCCAACAATGGCCAGCACTTCGCCGCGGCGCACATCGAAGCTGACATCGTTGACCGCGTGAACCAGACCGTCGTCCTTCTCGAACACAGTGCGCAGATTCTCCACCCGCAGCAGCGTGGGGGCGGGCTCGTTGCGCGGCGCGGCTTCGGCCGTTGCCATCGAAGTCTCTGTGAACATGGTCCTCTCCCTTCTCTTCGGTCAACTGCCGATGGTGCGTTTGACGCGAGCCAGGTAGCGACCACCGCCGCCGCGCATTCTCGGGTCGAGCAGGTCACGCAGGGCGTCGCCGAACATGTTGATGCCGAACACCGCCACGGTCAGCGCGATACCGGGCGCGATCGCCAGCCACGGTGCCTGGAACATATAGCTGCGCCCGTCCAGGCTGAGCATGCCGCCCCAACTGGGCTCCGGTGGCGGAATGCCGAGACCGAGAAAACTGAGTCCGGATTCGGCCAGAATCACCGCCGCCAGACGCGTGGTGTAAAGCACGATAAGCGGCGCCATGACGTTGGGCAGAATATGCTTGAGCAGAATACGGGTACTGGAAGCGCCCATGGATTGCGCGGCGTGAACATAGACGTTCTGTTTGGCACTGAGGACCGCGCCGCGAACGATGCGCGAGCCGGAGATGCCGAACAGCAAACCCAGAATAAGAATCACCTGCCAGGTGCCCGGGCCCAGAACGGCCACCGCCACGATCAGCAGAATCAAATCGGGAAAGCACATCCAGCCGTCCACCAGGCGCTGGATGATCATGTCCAGACGGCCGCCGAAATAGCCGCTGAGAATTCCCAGCAGCGCGGAGATGACAATCGACAGGGTAGTGGCGGCGAAGGCCACGATCACCGACAACTGGGCGCCGTGCACGATGCGCGCGAAGACGTCGCGGCCCAACTGGTCGGTACCCAGCCAGTGTTCCGCCGAAGGGGCCTTCAACCGTTCGATCGGGTTGATGGCGTTGAACCCTTCGGGGGCGATGACGTCGGCGAACAGGCCGGTCAGCAACAGCACCAGGCAAATCATCGCGCCGAGCGCGCCAAGCGGGCGTTCCTTGCACAGGCGCCGAGGGAAATGCAGTGCTTTGGGGCGGTTACGGCGGCGTGGCGGCGTGGCCGGGGTGGCGGCCGCGGGGGGCTGTATGGACAGGCTCATGGCGGTCTCCGTCAGCGGTCGTAACGAACTTTGGGATCAAGGTAGCCGTAACACAGATCAACCAGCAGATTGACCAGCATTACCACCACGCCGGTGACCAGAAAGACGCCGGTGATGATCGGGTAATCGCGGGTGCTGACCGCTTCCAGCAACAGTTGCCCGAGCCCCGGCAGGCGGAATATCTGTTCGATGATGACGGTGCCGCCGAACAGGATTGGCACCAGGATGCCGACCAGGGTGATCACCGGAATCATCGCGTTCTTGACCGCGTGCATCAGTACCACCCGGCGCTCGCGCAGCCCCTTGGCCCAGGCGGTGCGGATGTAATCCTGACGCAGCACTTCCAGCATCATGGTACGGGTCATGCGCATGATCACCGCTGATAGCGAGGTGCCCAGAATCAGGGACGGCAACAGAAAAGTCTTGAGGTTTTCCACGGGATTTTCAAAAAACGGCACCAGTTCGTTGGGAGGGGACCAGCCCCACCACAAAGCGGGAAGAATCACCACCAGAGTACCGAGCCAGAAGTTCGGCATGGCCAGGGCCAGGATCGAAAAGGTGCGGCCGATATGATCGCCCAGGGTCTCCTGCCGGACCGCGGCGAAGATGCCGATGGGCAGCCCGATCAGCAATGCGATCAGCAGAGCCAGGATGCCCAGTTCCAGGGTGACGTCCAGGCGCGCGGCGATTTCCCCGGTAACCGGGGTGTTGCGCCATAACGATTCGCCCAGATCACCCCGCAGGGCGTTGCCGGCCCAATGCAAATATTGCTGGTAGAGCGGTTTGTCCAGGCCCAGAGCCTGCTCCAACTGGGCCCGGTCTTCGGGGGCGCCGGAAGAGTACACGTTCTCACTGAGCATCAGGTCGAGAACATCACCGGGAACAAGGCGGACCACGGTGAACGCAATGACACTGGCGATGAACAGGGTGGGAATCAGCGCCAGCAGGCGCCGTAATACATAAAAACCCATGTTGACTACCTGTTTCCCGAGCCTGACCCCGGCGATGCTCCGCTCTTGTAGGGGCCCTGTTGTTGTCGATAGTTGTTGTGAAAAACTGTTTTGGAGCGCTGTTATCGCTCTATCCCGGCTGGGGACAGCCCGACGGCCAGGCAAAAATAAACGTCAGGACATTAAAATGATGCCTGATCTATCGAATAATGAACTTCAATTTCACTTTATCCCGCGTCTTTTTCGGGTGTCAAGGCGCGCTATGACTGGGGATGAGGGGCGAAGGCGTTAATCGGGTTTGGGGCCTTGTGGTATGTGGTAACTTGCTGTTATAGAAAGGTATTCCGCTTATTTTTCGGAGGCAGTGGACGAAAGGACAGTGTAAAAAAATGAACGACTGGTGGTCCAGATGCTTGATTGTCCGAGGTTATGGTTAAGTTAAAACTGAGTGCTCACGACAAAGAAGTTAATAAGAGGGCATTATTTTCTTTGGTCCGTTACCAAAAGGATCAAACGGTAGGGAAAAAGAGTAACAGGGCCGCCGGACTGGCGGCCCTGTGCTGCCTGTATCAGGTTTCCACCCGGTGGCTGATCAGGGTATCGCGGTTGCGGCGAGCCCAGTGTTGGTAACGACGTTTGAGATCCTCTTCGTCAGGCATCGGTTCGCCGACCCAGCGGCAGCGCTGTTCCACCGCTCGGCGGAAGGCACCGTAGCCGCCATAACGGCGCATGGAAAACCACTTCTTGCGCCCCCGGTTGGCGGTGACCGAAAAGTTGCCTCCCAGGGGTTTGTCGCGAAAGGTGGCGGTGATGCCCACCAAGCCGAAAGGATTACGGGTTTCGGACATACGATCCAATTCGTCGGTACTGCACAGGATCAGCGGACGGTGCTTGCCCATGGCGGCGCGGACCTCCGGCCGCTGGATTTGCCGGTCGCGCCAGAGCCTGGCCTGGTAGAGCGCCGCCTCGGTGCTGCCAAACTTGCTGTCGCGGAAGGTACAGCGTTTCTGGCGGCGCCTTGCCCGCTTGTCAACGTAAGGGATCGCACACCACCAGAAATCATCTTCTCGGCTGCGATAGACGTATAGAAAAGGGTGGATTTTTGGGTTGGTTACCGTGGAAATATTCATTCCCCGCCTCCGTCTTCCATGTGTGCTTTTTGGATCCGTGATAATGGACGTTGGCGGCGTCGCCGGGGCAGGTGCGACGCCTTGTCGGCTTGCCCCAAATGCTGCCGACGAATCTATCTTTGCTCTGATGTGCGTTAAACGCAAACCTGTTTTTTAAAAAAATGCGCAATGAATAAAAAAGGGGACAGGTAAGTGTTTTTTGAGTGGAAAAAACGGGCGTCGGCGGGCTCTTTCTCGCGCACTCACAGTGGGCGGAAAAGACGGAAAAAGTAGCGGTTATCGGCGTTCGCCGATGTTGGAAAAAAAGGGAACGAAAAACCCGTGTATAAGAAAAGTAAGAAAAACAAAAAAGAAAGAAGAGCGCCGACCCTGTTTATGCAGGGTCGGCGCGGGGGGTTACATCATTTGCCGCAGCACATAGTGGAGAATGCCACCGTTCTTGTAGTAGTTCACCTCGGCGCCGGTATCCAGACGGCTGATTGCCTTGACGCTTTGCTCCTTTCCGTCGCCTTTGCGGAAGATCACCTCGATTTCCTGCCCTGGTTTAAGATCGTTGCTCAGGCCGGGAATATCCACTTCCTCGCTGCCATCCAGGTTGAGTGTCTTGCGGTCCACACCCTCCGGGAATTGCAGCGGCAACACGCCCATGCCGATCAGGTTTGATCGGTGGATGCGCTCGAAGCTTTCGGCGATCACCGCCCGGACTCCGAGAAGACGGGTGCCTTTCGCCGCCCAGTCGCGGCTGGAGCCGGTGCCGTACTCCTTGCCAGCCACCACCACGCTGGGGACGCCTTCCTTGCGGTAGCGCATGGCGGCGCCGTAAATCGGCATTTCCTCGCCACCGGGCATGTGCCTGGTGTAGCCGCCCTCGATGTCCGGGGTCATCTCGTTACGAATACGGATGTTGGCGAACGTGCCGCGCATCATTACTTCATGGTTGCCGCGCCGGGAGCCATAGGAGTTGAAATTGATTGGTTCCACGCCGTGGCCCTGCAGGTAGTGCCCCGCCGGGCTGTCCGCCTTGATCGCCCCGGCCGGGGAGATGTGGTCGGTGGTGATGGAATCGCCAAGCAAGGCCAGGACGCGGGCGTTCTTGACCGGCTGCACGTCTTCCACCTCGGGGGTGAGACCCTCGAAGAAAGGCGGATTCTGGATGTACGTGGATTTGCTGTTCCACTCATAGGTTTTGGAATCCGGTATCGGCAGGCTTTTCCAGGTCTCGTCGCCATCGAACACGCTGGCGTATTCACGGGTGAACATGTCGTTGTTGACCATCACCATGGCGTCCTGAATTTCCTTGCTGCTGGGCCAGATATCCTTCAGATAGACCGGCTTGCCGTCGTTGTCGCGGCCCAGTGGATCCTTGTCCAGATCGATCCGCACGGTGCCGGCCAGGGCATAGGCCACCACTAGCGGCGGCGATGCCAGCCAGTTGGTGCGTACGCTTTGGTGGACCCGGCCTTCGAAGTTGCGGTTGCCGGAAAGCACGGACGCCACCACCAGGTCACCTTCGGCAATGCCGTGGTCGATCTCTTCCGGCAACGGGCCGGAGTTACCGATGCAGGTGGTACAGCCGTAGCCCACCAGATCGAAGCCCAGCTCGTTCAACGGGTCTTGCAGGCCGGTTTTGCTCAGATAATCGGTGACCACCTTGGAGCCCGGCGCCAGCGAGGTTTTTACCCAGGGCTTGCGCATCAGGCCCCTTTCCACCGCCTTCTTCGCCACCAGGCCGGCGGCGAGCATGACGCTGGGGTTGGAGGTATTGGTGCACGAGGTGATCGCGGCGATCACCACGGCGCCGTGGTCCAGGTGAAAACGCTCGCCGTTGAGCTCCACTTCCACGCCGCTGCAGGGCTCGTGGTTGCCCACCGCGGTTTGTCCGCCTTCGCCCTCCAATTTGCTGATTTCGGTGTCGTCGAGCTTCAGTTCCTTGGTGAGCAGATCAACAAAGGTGCGTTTCACGGCGGTCATCGGCACCCGGTCCTGGGGCCGCTTCGGGCCGGCCAGGCTGGGGACCACATCGTCCAGGTCCAGTTCCAGGGTGTCGGTGAAGACCGGATCGGGATCGGCGCTGGAGCGCCACAGGCCCTGAGCCTTGCAGTAGGCTTCCACCAGATCCACCACCTCTTGGGGACGGCCGGTGAGCCGTAGATATTCGGTGGTCCGTTCGTCGATGGGGAAGAAGCCGCAGGTGGCGCCGTATTCCGGTGCCATGTTGCCGATGGTGGCGCGGTCCGCCAGGCTCAGGTCGGCCAGGCCATCGCCGAAGAACTCGACGAACTTGCCCACCACGCCGCGCCGGCGGAGCATTTCGGTGACGGTCAGCACCAGGTCGGTGGCGGTGACGCCCTCACGCAGCTTGCCGGTGATTTTGAAACCGATTACCTCCGGGATCAGCATCGCCACCGGCTGGCCGAGCATGGCCGCTTCCGCTTCGATGCCACCGACGCCCCAGCCCAGTACCCCCAGGCCGTTGATCATGGTGGTGTGAGAGTCAGTGCCCACCAACGTGTCCGGGTAGGCATAGGTTTTGCCGTCGTCGCTGTCGCCGGACCAGACGCCGCGGGCCAGATACTCCAGGTTGACCTGGTGACAGATCCCGGTGCCCGGCGGCACCACGCGGAAATTGTCGAAGGCCTTCTGGCCCCAACGAAGGAACTGATACCGCTCGCGGTTGCGTTCGTACTCGATCTCCACGTTTTCCGAGAACGCCTGGGGATTGCCGAACTTGTCCACCATTACCGAGTGGTCGATGACCAGATCCACCGGCGCCAGCGGGTTGATGCGATTCGGATCGCCGCCAGCCTTGCTGATAGCGTCGCGCATGGCGGCCAGATCCACCACTCCGGGCACACCGGTGAAGTCCTGCATCAGTACCCGGGCGGGGCGGTAGTTGATTTCGCGATCGGAAGTGCGTTTCTCCGGCCACCGCACCAGAGCTTCGATATCGTCCACGGTGACGGTGTCGCCATCTTCATGGCGCAGCAGGTTTTCCAATAGAACTTTCAGGGAAAAGGGCAGTTTGCTGAGGTCACCCCATCCTTTGTCGGCGACGGTATTGAGATCGAAGTAATGATAGGTCCGATCGCCGACGTTCAGCGGCTTGGCGCTGTTCAGGGTGTCCTGGCCAATCCTCGTCACTGCGCACCTCCTTTCATGCAAGTTGTGGGGTTGGGGTCCTTTGATACTACGCCCATATGGCCGGTACATGAACCAGTGGGCGACAGGGGGCGACTATCGGTAGGATGGGGGACGGCAATGGCGCTTCATTGGCCGAAAATGGATCCCCGGGGAGCGGGTGAGGCGCGTGGTTCGGCCCCCACGCCCGGACGTAACGTTGGTGCTGGACGAAGGACGATACATGCTGGAGTGGATAGCTGCTCCAGAGGCGTGGGTGGCCCTTGCCACCCTGACCGCCCTGGAAATCGTGCTGGGTATCGACAATATCATTTTTCTTTCCATTCTGGTTGACCGACTACCGGAGCGGCAGCGTCCCAAGGCGCGTTTGATTGGCTTGTCCCTGGCCATGATCATGCGGCTGCTGCTACTGGCGTCACTGGCCTGGCTGACCAGGCTCACCGCGGATTGGTTCACGGTGCTGGGGCAGGGCATTTCCGGCCGCGATCTGGTGCTGATTCTCGGCGGTTTATTTCTGCTGGCAAAATCGGTGATGGAAATCCATCACTCCATTGATGACGCCGGCGAACAACATCAGTTTACCAAGTCCAGGGGCAGAGCTTCCTTCTTCAGTATTCTGGTGCAGATCGCGTTGCTGGATGTGGTGTTTTCGCTGGACTCCGTTATTACCGCCGTCGGCATGGCCAATCATCTGGAGGTGATGGTGATCGCGGTGGTCATCGCGGTGGGCTTCATGATGGTCTTCGCCAATGCCATCGGTAATTTCGTTACCGAACATCCAACCCTGAAGATGCTGGCGCTGTCGTTTCTGGTGCTGGTGGGGACGGCGTTGGTTGCGGACGGTCTCGATTTCCATATACCCAAGGGCTACATCTATTTCGCCATGGCGTTCAGCTTTGGTGTGGAAATGCTCAACCTGCGCATGAGCGCCCGCCGTCGCAGGGCGAGCAGTGGAGACTAGGGGCCACAAGGCACAATAGACAAGGCCTCGTTGTTGTGCACATACTCTTTGGTATATATACAGAGTAAATATTTAAAAGCCTTGCTTCGGGAGGCATGAATAACGCTTATCACAATAACAACGGAGGCTTTATGCGGAGTGCTATTTCTATTCTATTCGCTGCATTGATGATGATGGCGGGGCCGTTGCTGGCGGCGCCGGTGAAAATCGCGCTGATTGATCCGCTGACCGGCCCCATGGCCAGCACCGGCCTGCCGGTATTGGAGCATCTGCGCTTCGACGCGCGACGGCTTAACGCCGATGGCGGACTCAATGGAGATCCCATTGAAATCATCGGTCTGGATAACAAGATCAATCCCCAGGAAAGCCTGGTTCAGTTACAGAAGGCCATCGATGAGGGAGCCCGATACATTGTTCAGGGTAACGGCTCAGCGGTGGGGTCGGCTCTGATCGCGGCGGTGGATAAATACAACAGGCGTAACCCCGGAAAGGAAGTGCTTTATCTGAATCATGGCGCGGTGGAGCCAAGTTTCACCAATGATCGCTGTTCATTCTGGCACTTTCGTTTCGAAGCGCATTCCGACATGAAGATGAAAGCGCTCACCGACTGGATCGCCAGTCGGGATGACATCAAGAAGATCTACTTGATCAATCAGGACTACAGCTTTGGCCACGCGTTGGCGGAGGCCGCGCGTACCATGCTCAAGGAGAAACGTCCGGACATCGAAATTGTCGGCACTGATTTTCATCCGCTGAGCAAGGTCAAGGATTTCACCCCCTATGTTTCCAAAATCAAGGCATCCGGGGCGGACGCCATCATCACCGGTAACTGGGGGCAGGATATCACCTTGCTGGTCAAAGCAGCGGCGGAGTTTGGTCTGAATGTACCGTTCCTGACTTATTACGGCGGTAGCCCGGGGGTAGTCAGCCAGTTGGGCGAGCAGGGCGTGGACCGTATTTATGAGATCTATGGCTATTACGGTGATACCGATGACGATGCTATTGGCGAGCGTCAGAAGCAGATGTATAAAGACAAGAAATGGGATTACTTCCTGTTTTATCCGCGTATCACGGTAATGTTGGAAATGCTGCAAAAAGCGGCGAACAAGGCGGGCAGCAATGATCCGGTGGACGTGGCCCGGGCGCTGGAAGGACTGTCACTGGAGACGTCCTACGGCACCGTCACCATGCGTGGCGAGGACCATCAGCTGCAAACGCCGTTGTTCGTTTCTGTGCTGAAGGACGACATGCCCTATGGCGCCGAAGGCACGGGCTTCAATTTCGCCAAACTGGATCGTATTGAACCCGAGGTGGTCACCATGCCGGCGACCGGGTGCCGCATGCGTCGGCCACAATAACGGAAGCGGAAAGAAGGTTCGTCGCGCTTTCAACGACGAACCTTTCCTGGAGAGGATAAAGGATACCCGTATTCCCCGGTTACCCCGAAGATATCAACCTGGAGGTTGCTACAGCACCGCTGTGGGAGCTTGCTTGCAGGCAAATCTTGGGACCCGGAAGCTTATTCGCTTGCAAGCAAGCTCCCACAGCGGCTTCGTAGCCCCTTCCGTTACAGACCCGTGCTCATGATCGAAGCGCCGTTTCCCTCTAAACCGCTATGAGTCCCAAAAAAGCGGCGACCTGGGTCGCCGTCGGCTGGTTTACCTATTCAGGGCTGTAGATCCCGCAGCCGGCTCAACAGGTTCATCAAGGTCTGGTAGTCGTCCTCGCCGAGTCGCTGCTGGATCTTCTGATATTGCCGGTTCATGCCTTTGCTCATTTGCGCGAATACCTCATGTCCCTGATCGGTGAGGGTGACGCACAGGCGCCGTTGATCGGTTTCCGGTTTCCAGCGGTGTACGTGGCCGGCCTTTTCCAGGCGCACCAGCACGCCGGTAAGGCTGGGCCGGAGAATACAGGCCAGGGCGGCCAGATCACGACTTTCCAGGGTAAAGTCAGGAGCTTGTTTAAGAATACGAATGACTCGCCATTGCTGCTCGGTCAAGTTGTGTTTGTTGAGCAAAGGGCGGAAGTACGCCATCACGGCTTCGCGACCCTGCAACAGGGCCAGGGTGAGGGAGGGTGCGGCTTTGGGCATGCGGGATCGGCGTCCTTACAGTTGGAATGGGCATCAACCGATGCCCAGACACATGTATTTTACTTCCAGATAGTCCTCAATTCCGTAACGGGAGCCTTCGCGGCCCTGACCTGATTCCTTGATGCCGCCAAAGGGTGCCCGCTCGTTGGAAATAATACCTTCATTAACGCCGACCATGCCATATTCCAGCGCCTCGCTGACGCGCCAGGCGCGCCCCAGATCACGTGTATAGAGGTAAGCGGCCAGTCCAAACGGCGTGTCGTTGGCCAGGGCCAGTGCTTCCTCTTCGTCATGAAACCGGAACACTGGTGCCAGAGGTCCGAAAGTTTCTTGCTGAAACAGCAACATATCCGGTGTGGCGTTGGCCAGCACCGTGGGCTGAAAGAAAGCGCCGCCGAGCGCATGGCGCTGCCCGCCGATGAGAATGCGGGCACCTTTGCTGGCGGCATCGGCCAGGTGAATCTCCACCTTCCGCAGGGCCTGCTCGTTGATGAGCGGCCCTTGCTGCACACCTTCCTCGAAAGCCGGCCCGACCCGCAGCGCCGCCACCGCCGTGCTGAAGCGCTGGCAGAACGCATCGTAAATGCGGTCGTGGATCAAGAAGCGGTTGGTACAGACGCAAGTCTGGCCACTGTTGCGAAACTTGGATGTCAGTGCGCCTTGCACGGCGGCGTCCAAATCGGCGTCGTCGAAAACGATGAAGGGGGCGTTACCGCCCAATTCCAGGCTGACCTTTTTCATTTGTTCCGCGCATTGGGCCATCAGTAACTTACCCACGGCGGTGGAACCCGTGAATGATAATTTGCGGACCCGCTCGTCGCCGGTCAGTGCCGCGCCGATGGTGGCGGCGTCGAGTCCGGTGACCACGTTCAGGACGCCGGCGGGCAGGCCTGCCTGTTCCGCCAGTGCCGCCAGTGCCAGTGCCGACAGCGGTGTTTGCGGATCCGGTTTGAGCACCAGGGTGCAACCGGCGGCAAGCGCCGGTGCCGCCTTGCGGGTGACCATGGCATGGGGAAAGTTCCAAGGGGTGATCGCCGCCGTCACCCCCACGGGTTGTTTCAGCACCACCAGACGCCGGCCGGCGCGATCATGGGGAATGATATCGCCGTACACCCGCTTGGCTTCCTCGGCGAACCACTCCAGGAAGCGGGCGCCGTGGTCGATTTCGCCGAGACTTTCCGCCAGTGGCTTGCCTTGTTCCAGGCTCAGCAAGTGAGCCAGATCCTGGCGATTTTCCATCACCAGACGAAACCATTCCTTCAGCAGCGCGGCGCGCTCGCCGCTGGTCCGGTCGCGCCAGGCCGGCAGCGCCCGGTGGGCGGCGTCCACCGCCGCGCGGGTGGCGTCGGCGCCGCAATCCGCCACGGTCGCCACGATGTTGCCCGTGGCGGGATCGGTGACCGCGAACCGCTGCGCGGTGTTTACCCAGTTGCCGTCAATATAAGCGTCTTGCCGAAAGAGCCCGTTCTGTTGAAGAGCGCTTGAAAAAGCGGTGGTGTCAGTCATCGAGTTTGATTTCCATGCCGTCGCGGCCCACCACGATGGGCCCTTGATACTGATCGCCCACCGCCTGGCGCCAGACGTCATCGGTGACCAAAGGATCGTCGGCGGGAACGAAATGGCTCAGCACCAGCTTCTTCACGCCGGCGTCCCTGGCGATACGGCCCACGTTCCCGGCGGTGACGTGGTGAGAGATGATGGCCTTGGCCAGAGTGGAGCCGTTACCGATACGTTTGGCCAGGCGTTCGACAGCTTCCACGTGGACCACTTCGTTGATCAGGACATCGGCGCCCTTGGCGAACTCCGCCAGCGGCGGAAAGTAATTCAGGTCGCCGGAAAGAACGATGGTCTTGCCGCCGGTCTCGAACTTGTAAGCGAAGGCCTGGCCGTCCTTGAACGGCGGGTGCGGCACGCGCAGGGCGGAGACGGTGAGTTGCTTATCCCGATACACCACGCCTTCTCCGATTTCCTTTACGGTGATCAGCTGGCGCGGATCGGGTTTGCCTTCATCGTCGATACGCAGACCGATGTCCACCTGGAACGTCTTCCAGGTGTTGTCGGTCATCGCCTGAGTACCGGGCGGGCCGAACACCCGCACCGAATGCTTCAGCCCGCTGGCCCAGCCATTCATCAGCACCGACGGATAATCCAGTACGTGATCGCTGTGCAGATGGGTGATGAACACGCCTTTGAGGCGGGCCAGCGGAATACCGGCCTGAACCAGACGCAGGCTGGCGCCGTAGCCGGCGTCGAGCAGGTAAAGATCATCGCCGATCATGAGCGCGGTGGATTGGGGCAAGCGCTGATCGGAGAGTATGGAAGGGCCGCCCTTGGTGCCAAGCAGGATCAGACGAACCGGCGCCTGATCCGCCGGTGCGGCGGCGACGCCGAAAGGGATCAGAGTGGCTATGAAAAGCAGCGTCGCGGCCAGTGGCGAGCGTAAGCGAAGCATGATTTTTCCTCTTGTTGTAATGATGAGCGCGGGAGCGTCAATACATCGGTCAGTACACGGCAGGCGGAGCCGGGTTGTGGTCACTGGCCATGAATCGCCCGGCCAGGTTTTTCAGAGCGCCCATCAGCAGGCTGGTGTCCACGCCCACCGCCACGAACAAACAACCGAGATCGAGAAAATGGCGCGCCTTTCCGGGATCGGCATAGAGAATACCGGGAGCCTTGCCGGCGGCCAGAATGCGGCCAATGGCATTCTTAATGGTCTCTTGCACTTGCGGGTGAGCGGGGTTGCCGCGATGGCCCAGAGCGGCGCTGAGGTCCGCGGGGCCGATGAAGACGCCGTCGACACCCTCCACCGCGGCGATGGCGTCCAGATTGTCCAGGCCGGCTTTTGACTCTATCTGCACCAGTAAACACATTTCGTCGTTGGCCTTGTCCAGGTAACCGGGCACGCTGTTCCAGCGCGATGCCCGCGCCAAAGCGCTGCCGACCCCGCGCACGCCCTCTGGTGGGTAGCGCATGTCCCGGACCAACTGGCGCGCCTGATCCGCTGTCTCCACCATTGGCACCAGCAGTGTCTGTGCTCCCAGGTCCAGGTACTGCTTGATCAGAGCGGTGTCGCCCACGGGGGGGCGCACCACCGGTTGCGAGCGGTACGGAGCAATGGCCTGCAATTGGGACAGCAGGCTGCGCAGATCATTGGGCGCGTGCTCACCGTCAAGTAACAGCCAGTCAAAACCGGCGTTGGCCGCCAGCTCGGCGCTGTAGGGATGGGCCAACCCCAACCACAGCCCGATTTGCGGTACGCCTTGCAGCAGGGCCCGTTTGAATGTGTTCACCGGCATGTCCATGAGATTTCTCCGTTAAACAAAACGGCAGGCGATGGCGCCGAGATCACCGTAGTCCACATGAAAGGTGTCGCCGGGGCGCACCGCCACCGGTCGGGTGAAGGAGCCGCCGAGAATCAATTGGCCGGGCTCCAGGCCGACACCGTAGGGTGCCAGCTTGTTGGCGAGCCAGGCCACGCCCTTGGCCGGGTGGTTGAGTACGGCGGCGGCGACACCGGATTCCTCGATCACGCCATTGCGATACAGCACCGCCGACACCCGTCTCAGATCCACGTCCATGGGCCGAATGGCACGGCCACCCATGACCACGCCGGCGTTGGCGGCGTTGTCGGATATGGTGTCGAAGACCTTGCGGGTGGCGCCGCTTTGCGCGTCCACTTGCTGGATACGGGCGTCGATGATTTCCAGTGCCGGAATCACATATTCGGTGGCATCGTAGACATCGAACAGGGTGCAGTCCGGGCCTGACAGCGGTTTGCCAAGCATGAAGGCCAGCTCCACTTCCAGGCGCGGTACGATGAAACGGTTGCAGGGAATATCGGTTCCCTCGTCAAACAGCATGTCATCCAGAAGGGCACCGTAGTCCGGTTCGTTGATGTTGGAGGATACCTGCATGGCACGGGAAGTCAGGCCGATCTTGTGGCCGATCAGCTTACGGCCGTCGGCGATTTTTTTATCCACCCAGGCCCGTTGAATGGCATAAGCGTCTTCGATGGTGATGTCCGGTTGTTCCAGTGACAGCTGCCGGATCTGGGTGCGCCGTTGTTCGGCGTCGTCGAGCCGCAGGGCGGCCTGGCGAATCAAAGCCTTGTCGAGCATCAGCTCTCCCCTTTGAGAAAGGCGTGGATGTTGTTGTGTTTGAAATTCAGATCCGGGTTCAACTCGGTCATCTCGAAGGACACCGCCAGTAATCGCTTTTCCTGCAACGGCGTGAAGTGGGCCTTGATGACTTCGAACAGCGCTTCCGCCACCCGCCGGCGTGTCGCCAGGTCGCGGCCGCTGCCGACCTTGAGGGTCATGTGCACGAACGCGTAGTCGTGCTGGCCGTCGGCGATGCGCCAGGTGTCATGACGGATGGCGCGGCTGCGAATGCCACCCAGTGGAAACACACCACTGTTACCGAGAACCTCGTGGATGTTCGCGAACAGACCGTCGAAATCCGCTTCGGATTCGAGATTGCCGCTGTATTCAGCAATGAAATGAGGCATGAGCCATACTCCGTTTGAGTACGTCGCGCGGTTACCAGGGCAGTGGGAACACCGCATTGATCTGGCCGGTGCCGGAACTGCCGAACGGTTCGGTAAGAATCTCCACCGGCTTGTCGTATTCGGCGCCGCCCAGCAGGCCCAGCAACATGGCGGTGTCATGCATGCCGCCTTCGCCATAGCAGTGCTCGGCATAGTCCGGCAGCATGGCGCAGAACTCCCTGAAGCGGCCCTGGCGCCACAGGTCCACCACCCTCATGTCCACCTGGCGATCGAACTCGCGGGTCCATTTGTGCAGGTTGTTCTCCGCTTCACGATCGTCGGAAAAACGGTGGGAAAGCGATCCCGAAGCCAGTACCAGAACTTTGTGATCGCTGGCCTCGATGGCGCGGCGTACGGCGGCGCCGAAGGTGAAACTGTCCTCCAGCCGGTGCCAGGCGTTCCAGGCGGCGATGGAAATGACACTGAGATGCTGCTCCCCGGGTACGTCCATGTGCATGTAGCGCATGGGCACCAGGGTGCCGTACTCCAGTTCCAGACTGGGGATGTTGTGAGCCAGGGTACGCACGCCGGCGGCGTTGGCCTCGGCGGCTATGTTTTCTCCCAGCGCGGGGTTACCGCGATAACGGTAGCGCATGTCCTTGATGAAGTGCGGCAGCTCGTTGCTGGTGTAGATGCCTTCAAACCGTTCACCGCAGTTGATGTGAAAGCCGCTGTTGACCAGCCAGTGCACGTCGAACACCACGGCGGTATCGGCGCCGAGCTCACGGGCACGGCGGCCGATTTCCTTGTGGCCGTCGATGGCCGGCTGCCGGCAGCCCTGATGTTTGCCCGGCAACTCCGACAGGTACATGGAGGGCACGTGGGTGATTTTAGCGGCGAGAACGACTTCGCCCATGATTTTTCTCCTTATCCGAGATTGGCGCTCCGCCCTTGAATCTTAAGCTGGCGTTCACACGCCCCAGCGGGGAATGTGGTGACTGCCCATGGAAAGGCAGACGTTCTTGACTTCGGTGAAGGCCTCGAAGCTGTATTCACCGCCTTCACGGCCGGTACCGGATTGTTTGATGCCGCCGAACGGTTGACGCAGATCGCGCACGTTCTGGCTGTTGATGAACACCATGCCGGCCTCGATGCCGCGGGCCACCCGGTGAGCCTTGCCGACGTCCCGGGTCCAGACATAGGAGGCCAGGCCGTACTCCACGTCGTTGGCCAGTCGCAGCGCTTCGCGTTCGTCCTTGAATTTACCCAGACACACCACCGGGCCAAAGATTTCTTCCTGGCAGATGCGCATGCGATTATCCACGTCGGCGAAGACCGTGGGCTGAATGAACTGTCCGTTGGCCACCCGCTCCGGCAGCCCGGCCGGGCGCTCCAGGCCGCCGGCCACTAATTTGGCGCCTTCCTCGATACCCAGACGAATATAGCCGGTGACCTTCTCGTAATGCTGACGGGTGATCATCGAGCCTATCTGGGTTTCCGGATCGGCGGGGTCGCCCACTTTCAGGCGTTTGGCGCGCTCGGCAAAGGTCTCCACGAACTGGTCGTAAACACTTTCCTGAATGAAAATACGGCTGCCGGCGGTGCAGCGTTCGCCGTTCAGAGAAAAAATGGTGAACAACGCCGCGTCCAGGGCCCGATCCAGATCCGCGTCCTCGAATACCAGTACCGGTGACTTGCCGCCCAGCTCCATGGAGTATTTCTTCATGCCGCCGTTGCGCATGATCTTGCGGCCGGTGGTGGTGCCGCCGGTGAACGACACCGCGCGCACGTCCGGGTGGCGTACCAGGGCATCGCCGGCGCTGGCACCGTAACCCTGGATCACGTTGAACACGCCGTCGGGCAGGCCGGCTTCCTTGGCCAGCCGGCCCAGTTCGTTGGCGGTGAGCGGCGAGAGTTCCGACATCTTGAGCACGGCGGTGTTGCCCAGTGCCAGGCAGGGAGCGGTCTTCCAGGTGGCGGTCATGAACGGCACATTCCAGGGCGATACCAGTGCGCAGACCCCGACCGGCTGGTACAGGGTGTAATTGAGCATCTGGTCGTCCACCGGATAACTGTGCCCGTTCATGCGGGTGCACACCTCGGCGAAAAAGTTGAAGTTATGCGACGCGCGTGGAATCAGCACGTTTTTGGTCTGGTGAATCGGCAGGCCGGTATCCAGAGTCTCCAATTCCGCCAGTTTCGGTACGTTCTCATCGATCAACTCCCCGAGCCGGCGCATCAACCGTGCCCGTTCCTTCGCGGGTGTGGCGGCCCAGCCCGGAAAAGCGGCCTTGGCGGCGGCCACCGCCTGATGGACTTCCTTTTCGGTACCGCTGGCCACCTGGCCGATCACTTCGCCGGTGGCGGGGTTGATGTTGTCGAAGGTCTCGTCGCTGGCCACCTGCTGGCCATTAATCCAATGCTTGATCACGGGTTACTCCTCGGTATTCCTGAAAAAGTCGCTCTCGC
Organism: Alcanivorax sp. 24; assembly: GCF_004360225.1. Classification (GTDB taxonomy): domain Bacteria; phylum Pseudomonadota; class Gammaproteobacteria; order Pseudomonadales; family Alcanivoracaceae; genus Alloalcanivorax; species Alloalcanivorax xiamenensis. The sequence continues at coordinate 33,468 of NZ_SNUA01000005.1, read as the reverse complement.
TGACCATGTGGTTGCGCAGCCTGCCGATCCCTTCTATCTCCACGTCCACCACATCACCGGGCTGGACGTCGGCCATGCCCTTGGGGGTGCCGGTGGCGATCATGTCGCCGGGAGACAGGGTCATGAAGCCGGACAGATACTCGATCAGGAAAGCGACATCGAAAATCATGTCGGCGGTGGTACCTTCCTGGCGCAGCTCGCCGTTGATGTAGGTGCGCAGGCGCAGGTCATTGGGGTCGGGCACATCGTCACGGTCGACGATCCACGGGCCCACCGGGGTGGTGCCGTCGCGATTTTTCACCCGCAAATTGGGGCGGTAGTAGTTTTCCAGGTAATCGCGAATGGCGTAGTCGTTGCACAGGGTGTAACCGGCCACGTGGTCGAGGGCGTCGGCGCGCGCCACGTTGTGGGCGGTCTTGCCGATTACCGCCACCAGCTCGCATTCGTAATGCATGTACTCGACATTGTTCGGGCGCCAGCTGCGGCCGTTATGGCCGGTGTAGGCATTGGGCGCCTTGACGAACACCAGCGGTTCTTTGGGCGCCGCCGCGAAGGACAGTTCAGTGGCGTGGTCGGCGTAGTTCAGCCCGAGGGCGAACATGGTGCCGGTGGCGGGAGGCAGCCAGATGACCTGGTCCGGATCCAGTGCGGTGCCGTCCGCCAACAGTGGGTAACCGTCGTCATTCACGGCGACCGTCAGCGTGTCGCCCTGGTACTGAATACGTGCTTTTCTCATTATTTTGCCTCTCCGCCATGGTCGGTGACGATAGTATTGCTGAGCGTACCGATGCCCTCGATGGTGATGTCCACCTGATCCCCTTCGCGGACATCCACCCGGCCCGGCGGCGTTCCGGTGATCAGCACGTCGCCTTCGTTCAAGGTCATGAATTCGCTCAACTCGGCGATCAGGTGGGGAATGGGCCGAATCAGATCGGCGGTACTGCCGCGCTGCTTTTCGACCCCGTTAACCGTCAGGATCAGCGCCAGGTCATGGGGGTTGGCGATATCGTCGCGGTCTACCCACCAGGGGCCTAATGCGCAGAAACCGTCCCGGCATTTTGCTTTGATCGCCGGCCGGTAATAGCTGTCTTCCGGCAGGCTGAACTCGTTGACCACGGTGAAGCCGCGGACATGGTCGAGGGCGTCCTGCTCGCTGACGCGACTGGCGCGGTGGCCAATCACCACGCCCAGGGCAGGGCCTGGCTGCAGTCGCTCGCCCCGGGGTAGTACCACGGCGCCCTGGTGAGCGTTGCGCGTATTCGGGGTCTTGATGAACAACACGGGGTTCTCCGGCGGCTTCTCATAGGGCGACGCCTGAAACTCCGGCAGTCGGGCTTCCAGCAAACCCCGATAGTTCAACGCCACACCGAACAGGGCGCCGTCGCTGACCGGCAGCCAGCGCACCGCGGCGGCGTCCAGCGTCGCGCCGTCGTCGCCGATGAGGCGGCCGTCCGGATCGGCGGTGGCCGTCCGGACGAGCCCTTGATATTCCACGTTAGCGTGCCGCATGAAGGCTCCTTGTTTTGTTAATAGGTTAATGTTTACATTAATATATTAATGAAATCAAGAAGACGTTGCCGAACCCGTCAAAGCGGTGAATGATGCCGGTATCAGGCAGTGGGCAGGACGATGACAACAACCGATCCCATACCCAACATCAACATCGGTCAGGTGTACGACAAACGTTACGCCGATGCCGAGGTTCACTACGACGCGCTCGGCCCCATGGCGGACTTTTTCGGACGCAACATGCCGGCGCACCGCCATGTCCGTTTCTTCCAACTGCATTACGTCAAGTCCGGCGTGGTACGGGTGTACCTGGATGAGCATCAGTACCATCAGCCGGCGCCCATGTTCTTCCTCACGCCACCCACGGTGACCCACGCCTTCGTCACCGAAACGGGCGCCGACGGCCATGTGCTCACCGTGCAGCAACAGTTGGTATGGTCGCTGCTGGAAGAGAGCGGTGATTTGGGCGACTTCAGTAACATCGCGCCGCTGTGCGTGGCGGCCTCCCAACTGCCGGCATCGCAGGAACCGGCGATGGCGGGACTCGACCGTCTGCTGGATGAGCTGCGTGGTGAAATCCACCGGCCGCGGCCGGGACAGCCCCAGGCGGTGCGGGCCCTGGCGCAATTGATCTTCATTCAGCTGTTTCGGTTGGCGCGTAACCGCGTGACACCACAGCCGGTACGTCATGAGGATCTCTCCCTGTTTCAGCATTTCCAGATGCTGATCGAGGATCATTACCCGCATCACTGGACTCTGACCCGTTACGCCGACGAACTGGGCGTCACCGAGAATCGGCTCAACCAGATTTGCCGGCGTATCGCCGGCAAATCCAGCAAGCGCTTGGTGTTCGACCGGCTGATACAGGAGGCGCGTCGGTTGCTGATTTTCACCACCGCGTCGATCAACGAGATCGGCTACCAGCTGGGCTTCAATGATCCCGCCTATTTCTCACGTTTTTTCACCCGCGAAGCGGGCATGACTCCGGGGCGCTACCGGGCCGACAAGCGGGCGCCCTGAGTCCGGGTTGTCATCCGCCGTGCCGCAACATGGCCCCATCGAAGAAGGCGGTCAGTTCATCGGTGGCGTCCAGAGCGGTCACCAGGGAAACGTACTGATCCGGCCGCACCACCACCACCGCGCCTTTCGGGGCAATACCCCGGGCTTCGAAGATGTCGTGCTCCGGGTCGACGGCGTAAACCTTTTCGTAGTCCGTCAATTGGAACGGGCCGACCTTTGGCGTGAACAACGCCGGAATCATCGGGCCGAACTCCACTTCGCCATGGGGCCGCCGATAGACCACCTTGATATCGAAGAGACTGTCGAGATCGGTTCCTGCCGGAGTGTATTTCACCACCGGGGAACGGGCGCTGTTCAGCATCCAGTCGGCGAAGGTGGTCAACGGGGAGTGCTCGGCGGGAGCGGCCCGGTCGGCGAAAACATAGATCCGCCAGCGGCCGTCGGCAGTGGCGTGATGCCCCAGGTGAACGTCATTGCCATCACACACCCGTATGACAGAGGCGGATTTGAATCGCTTGCCGACCGGGAAGCCGGTGGCCAGATGCTGGTGTGCCCTGCCGCCGGTGATCATCGAGGGTTGATATTCGGTCATGAAGCCCGCCGGGAATTCGGCGGTCTTGACGTAGAACTCCTTCAGCTCCTGTGGGTCGCTGAATTGCTCGGCCGGTTTGGCCATCAGGCTTGACCATTCGCGATCGAAATCAATCAGGTTCTGGGCCACCACCTGACGCTCACTGGAATAGGTTTCCAGCAGCGATTCCGGGGCGATGCCGGAGAGCACGTGGCCCAGTTTCCAGGCGATGTTCCAACCATCCTGCATGGACACATTCATGCCCTGGCCGGCCTTGGCGCTGTGGGTATGGCAGGCATCGCCAGTGATGAAAACGCGGGGCGCGCGGGTGCCGGTAGCCTCGGGGGGCACGTCATCGAACTTGTCGGTTACCCGGTGGCCCACTTCGTAGACGGTGTACCAGGCGCAGTCCTTCACTTCCAGGGTGTAGGGATGGAGGATCCGGTTGGCCTTGGCGACGGTGGTGTCCAGCGTGGTTTGGCGTACCCGGCGGTTGTCGTCTCCGGCCACTTCGCCGAGATCGACGTACATGCGGAACAGGTGACCGCCCTCGCGGGGAATGTGCAGAATGCTGCCACCGGAGGCGGACTGGATCGCGCACTTGGTGCGGATATCCGGGAAATCGGTGGTGGCGAGAACATCCATGACGCCCCAGGCGTGATTGGCGACCTTGCCGATGTGCTTGCGGCCGATGGCTTCGCGCACGCGGCTGTGGGCGCCATCGCAACCGATCACGTACCTGGCTTTCACGGTGCGTTCCAGACCTTCCTGATCGCCGCAAACATGACGTAGCGTCACCGTCACCGGGTAGTCCTCGCCATGATCGATCCGTAAATCCTGGAATTCCAGTCCATAGTCCGGTGTCAGGCGGGCGGGGGCGTTGCGGGCGAACTCGGCGAAATAGTCGAGTACCCGTGCCTGGTTGACGATGAGATGGGGAAACTCGCTGATTTCGCCGCTGGCGTCATCGGCAGCCACCGAGGCGCGCACAATGTGGGAAGGGTTGTCCGGGTCCGGTGTCCAGAACGCCATCTCGGTGATCCGGTAGGCCTCGGCGGTGATCCGTTCGGCGAAGCCGAACGCCTGGAAGGTTTCCACACTGCGCGCCTGGATGCCGTCGGCCTGGCCCAGCCGCAGGCGCCCGGGGCGGCGTTCGACGATACGGGTGGTGATATTCGGAAACTTCGCCAACTGGGCGGCGGCGATCATGCCCGCCGGTCCGCTGCCGACAATCAGCACGTCGACCTGGTCCGGCAAGGTGTCGGGGCGATCGATCCCGGTGCCGGTCGCGTCCTCGATTCTCGGGTCATCGGATACATAGCCGTGATGGTGGAACTGCACTGTTACTTCTCCTGTTTTCCGGGCCGGCCAGAGGTGCGTGAACAGAGGTGCGTGAACACTGAACCGGCCCGCCGCGATTGTTGTTATCGGCGTATGACGTTCCGCATCTTGGCCGAGCCGGAAAAGTGAGCCCAGGTGATTTCCGCAGAAAAAATTGCACTTTTCATGGGGTGTGGGACGGAGAGTGACCAGAAGAAAGGGTTATCGTGGAATAACGGGAATGAGTCTCTCCATCGGGGCGCGGGTCTGCACGGAGGCCTTCCGGGATCGCCGTGAATACATCCCTGTAGACTTCCGGTTTGACGTCCCTGTCAAACAGGGTCCCGGAAGGCCTCCGTGCAGACCCGCTTCGAAATGAACCGCCGCGTTCCGGGTTCCGACAACGTCGACCGCAGTCCTTGATGGAGGGCAACCGCGTTTCCCTCTAAACCGTAATGAGCCAAAAGAAAGGCATGGACGGTTTTTCCCAATCCTTCATTGACCTGATCAGGACGAGGTGTTAGAAATTCATTAATACATTAATGGAATCCGAGCGGGCCAGTGAAAGGAATCGATGGCAAGGACGGATTTCGATGAATAACAATCAGGGTATCAACCCGAGAGGTGTGTATGAATTCCAAAACAATCATGGCCCTGCTGGCGATCGTATGGCTGTCCGTGAGTGCCCAGACCCAGGCGGCGGAACAAAAAGAAAAAGTCACTTTACGTATCATGCATTTTCTTCCCGCGGTGGCGAACGCCCAGAAAAACGTATTGGAACCCTGGTGCGCGGATCTGGCTGAGCAGTCCGGCAACCGAATCGAATGTCAGATTTATCCGTCCATGCAATTGGGGGGCACCCCGGCGCAACTGGCCGACATGGCGCGCAACGGCGTGGTGGATATTGTCTGGACCGGTCTTGGTTATGCCGCCGGCCGTTTCCCGCGCAGCGAGGCGCTGGAGCTGCCGTTCGTCATGCCTCCCGGCGGTGTTGACGGCAGTGAAGTGGCCTGGGAGTTCTACCAGCGCTACGCCAAGGATGATTTCCGTGATTACCACGTATTGGCGATTCAGAGCGACGGCGGTGGTACTTTGCACACCGCGCGCCGTAAAGTGGCTTCCCTGGCCGACATGAAAGGACTGCGGGTGCGGGCATCCACCCGGCTGGCTTCCGAGATGCTGACTTCCCTGGGCGCCACCCCGGTGAGTATGCCGCCGGCGCAGATCGCCGACACCCTGGCCAAGGGCGTTATCGACGGGGCCCTGGCGGTGTGGGAAGTGGTGCCGCCCACCAAGCTGGATGAGACCACGCATTACCACATGCGGACCGCGCCGGATCAGGCCACGCCCACGGTGACCACGCTGGCGGTGCTGATGAATAAAAAGCGCTATCAGAATCTGCCCGACGATCTGCGCGCGATCGTCGACCGGCTTAGCGGAGAGGCGCTGTCCCGCCGTTTCGGGGAAGCCTGGGATGTCACCATCGATCAGGTGGTGGAGCAGTTGTCCGCCGATCCGGACCACGAGATCGTGACGCTGGATGACGCCACCTATCAGTCCATGCGTGAGGCCTCGCGGAGGGTCACCGATGAGTGGGTGGCCTCCGACAAGGGCGGCATCGACCGCCAGGCGCTGTATCAGGGGTTGCAGGACATCGTGCGTGAGCACGCCGCCCGCTAACGCCGCCGATTAATGCCGCCTGTCAGTTCCGCCCTTCAACTCTGATAAAGACCGAGGTTTCCCATGGTTGAAACGGTATTGCGCCGTCTCAGCACTGCCGTCGCCGTGCTTGGCGGTGCCGTGGTGCTGGCGGTGATTGCCATGTCGCTGGTCTCCTTGCTGGGGCGCAAGTTGTGGTCCGCGCCAATTCCCGGTGACATCGAAATTCTGGAAATGGCCATTGCCGTGGCGGTGGCCTCGTTCATGCCGCTGTGCGAGCTGCGCGATAACCACATTCGTGTGGATCTGATCGGCGGGCTGTTGCCGGCGTGGGTGAACCGCGTGTTGTTGTTGAGCAGTCATCTGTTGCTGGCGCTGGTGGCGGCGTTGCTGATCTGGCGCACCGGGCTGCTGACACTGGACAGTCATAAGTATGGCTCCACCTCCACCATGCTGGCGGTGCCGTTGTGGATTCCGCAAATGTTGATGTTGCCTGGGCTGGCGCTGTTGTGCGCCTGCGCCCTGTATCAGGCGGCGCGGTCGCTGACCGGTAAATCGCTGCAGGTGCCGTCATGAGCGGTATGGAAATCGGCCTGTGGGTGCTCGGCGGCGTATTGCTGATTCTGGCGCTGCGTGTGCACGTGGGCGTCGGCATGCTGCTGGGCGGCGTGGCCTGCTATCTGATCGTCAATCATGGTGACACCACGGCGCTGCTGTTCACCATCAACAATCTGGTTTACGCCCGCTTTTCCAATTACGACCTGGCGGTGATCCCGTTATTTGTGTTGATGGGGCAATTCGCCATTCACGGTGGTCTGTCGCGCGCGCTGTTCAAAGCGGCGGCGGCCTTTATCGGTCATTGGCGCGGTGGTCTGGCGATGTCCTCCGCCGGTGCCTGCGCCGGTTTCGGTGCTATTTGCGGTTCGTCCCTGGCCACCGCCGCCACCATGAGTCAGGTGGCATTGCCAGAGTTGGAGAAGCACAACTATCCGTCGAAACTGGCCGCCGGCACGGTGGCGGCGGCGGGCACCCTGGGGATTCTGATCCCGCCGTCGGTGCCGTTGATCATCTATGCCGTGCTCACCGAGGAGTCCATCGCCAAGCTGTTCATGGCGGCGGTGATTCCTGGTCTGGTGGCGATGTTCGGTTACCTGGTGGTGATCCGCCTGGTGGCGGTACGGACCATGGCGTCGGTGCCGCGGGTGGACAAGGCCGGCTGGACGCAGCGGTGGCGGGCGTTGCTGGAGGTCTCTCCGGTGCTGTTGATTTTCGTCGTGGTGATCTTCGGCATCTACGGTGGATGGGCCAATCTCACCGAGGCGGCGTCCATCGGCGCCGCCGCCTGCGGCCTGTTCGCGGTGGTGCGCGGGGGCTTGCGCTGGAACGGGCTGTATCAAAGTCTGATCGGCACCGCCGAGGCTACCGCCATGATCTACCTGGTGGTGGTCGGCGCCGACCTGCTTAACAGTGGCCTGGCGCTCAGCCAGATGCCGGCGGAACTGGCGGCCTGGGTCGCCGACAGTGGATTGGCGCCGTTCGTGGTGCTGTGTTCGATCCTGGCCCTCTACCTGCTGCTGGGCTGCGTGATGGACTCCCTGTCCATGATCCTGCTCACCGTGCCGATCTTTTACCCGATCGTGGTCAACCTGGAATTCTTTGATCTGACCTATACCGAGAAATCGATCTGGTTCGGCATCCTGGCCCTGATGGTGGTGGAGATCGGTCTGATCACGCCGCCCATGGGGATGAACCTGTTCATCGTGCAGAAGTACAGCGTCAAAACCTCTTTGGGAACGGTGAGTCGCGGTATCGTGCCGTTCCTGTGCGCGGACGTCATACGCATCGCCATCCTGGTAGTGTTTCCGGCCCTGTCGCTGCTGTTGCTCAATCTGCCGGGGAGCGGCTGAATCCGCCCCGCGCTTCCTGCTCCGGGCGCTGCCATTCCGGTGGCGCCCAGAAATGCTTCAGACGCTGTCCTAATGGCCCGGGCCGCAGCGCATCGCGAAACATGTCGCGGGCCTCGTGCACCGTCAACGTGACCGGATTGAAACTGTCCACCGGACGGGTAATGCCGTACTCCACCGGCACCGCTTCCCGCTCTTCCACGAAAGTACCGAACAGCCGGTCATAAAGGATCAGGATGCCGCCGTAGTTGCGGTCGATGTATTCGGGATTGCGGCCATGGTGGGCGCGGTGGTGGCTGGGCGTGTTGAACACGAACTCGACCGGGCGCGGCAGTTTGCCAACCCATTGGGTATGAATGAAATACTGATAGGCCAGATTCACGGTGAGCATGAAGAATACCCACACCGGCTCGAAGCCGAGAAACGCCAGCGGAATGTAAAAAATCCAGTTGCCGGCCAGACTGTACAGGGCGCTTTGCCGCATGGCGGTGGAGAAGTTCATGTAGCGGCTGGAATGGTGCGCCACATGAGCCGACCAGAACCAGCGGATGCGATGGCTGGCACGGTGAAACCAGTAATAAAAGAACTCCAGAAGCACGAACAGCAGCGCTCCGGTGAGCGGGGTCATGGTGACGGTGAACAGCCGGTGCTGGTAGGCCCAGTTGAACAGTAGCGCCACCAGGGTCACGGTGACCAGCGTATCGAACACCATGTACAGCGCCCCCAGGCCCATGCTGGCGACAGTGTCGCGCAGCAGGAAGCGGCCGCGACCACGAAAACGGATCCACTCCGCCAGGAGCACCGCGATGAATACCGGCACCATGGCCGGTAATACCAGGGTGCGCCAGTCCAGTTGTTGTAGTGTCTCGAACATGAGGACCTCGTGAAAATCCGGTCGCTTCCACGGCCAGGGTCGCCGGCGGAACGATCCGGAAAGATGGACGGACCTCGACATTGTTCCCTGGCGGCGCAAAAAGCGCTTGACGCCACCGGACTCTTTTTTGACAAATGACGACAGAGGGAGAAAACGCCGCCGGTGAGAGAAGGGGCATGGGGTATATGAGCGCCAGCTGCTGGCTGTACCGGCGACCTGGTTCGAGCAAATGCGCCAGCAACTGCCGCGCGGCGGTGATTCGGCGGGGCCGTCGCGGTTCGCCTGCGAACAGGTCCAGGACGCCTTGAGGCGACGCGTGGTGGGCGGTGCCGTGACGGGGCTCACGGTGGATCTGGCGATGCAGGACCTGAGTCTTTCGCGCTGCTTTCTGGAGCAATGGTGGTGGGCCACGGTACATTGGCGTGTCCTGGGTAATGATCTCGAAGCACAGGCACCGACAGCATGAGCGATGAAACAACCGTGATGGCCTCCACTGACAATTACGTGGCCGCCGCCTACGCGCGGTTGCTGTACGATTATCTGGAAAGCCAGGGGGTAGAGGCTGAAGCTCTTCTGGGGGCACCGACGGTGCTGGCCGAGGATGGTCTGGAGAAAGTACCGTTGGCGTTCTGGCGGCGTTGCCTGGAGATTGCCAGCGAGCACCTGAACCAGCCGGCCCTGGGGTTGGCGGTGGCGCGCACTATCACCGCGCGGCATTTCGACGTACTCGGCTATGTGGTGTCCCACTGCGGCACCCTGGGTGAAGCCCTGGCGCGGCTGGAGCGCTATCACCGCTTGGTGTATGACGTGAATCCGGCCCGCGTGGCCATCCTGGGCGATAGTCTGGAAGTGCGCTGGGGAGTGGAGCGTGGCCGCCCTGGCGCGCTGGTGGATGAAACCGGCGTGGCGGCGGTGGTGCAGTTCATTCGCAATTTGTCGGGTCGGGAACTGCCGGTGGAGGCGGTGCATTTCGTCAATCCCCCGCCGGCGGACCTGGCGCCCTATCAGGCGTTTTTCGGCGCCGAGGTACGTTTCGATTGCGCGCGGACGGTGTTGCGGATACCGCTGAGTTATCTGGCGCTGCCCCTGGGGGCCCCGGACCCGGGTCTGGTGGATATCCTGGATCGGCAGGCGCAGTCGTTGCTGGACCGTCAGCCGCGCGCCGGGTCGCTCTACGACGCGGACCTGGTGCGTTTGATGCGCGAAGGGCGGCCGACACTGGACGCCCTGGCGGAACACCATCATGTCAGCGCGCGTACCATGCAGCGCCGTTTGGCGGAACAAGGCGAGGCGTTCCAGCCCTTGTTGCAACGAGTGCGTTATCAGATGGCCCGGGAGTACCTGGCGGACGGTCGTCTGGAACTGACGGAAGTGGCGGCGCTGCTCGGCTACTCTGAACACAGCGCCTTTACCCGGGCCTTTCGTCAATGGAGCGGTGTCGGCCCCAAGCGCTGGCGCCGTGAGCACTAGCCTGGATACTCCCCACTGGCTCGTTTGCCCTCAGCCGCCCAACAGTCTCTCCTCGGTGGCTTCCACCGCTTCCAGGGGGCCATAAAGGATAAGAATGTCACCGGCCATCAGCGTCTGATCCGCGTCCGGATGATGGATGGTCTGCTCTTGTCGGCGCAGGGCCTGCACTTCCACCTTGCGGGCGGGCAGATCCAGATCGCCCAGGGCCTTGCCGATACAGGCCGCCTGCCCGTCGAGGGTGACCGCGTGCAGAAGCCGATAGGGATTGCCGGCGCTGTCACTGGTGGGCAGCGACTCGCCATGATAGTAACCGCGCAGCAGCTTGTAGCGTTCGCGGCGACTCTGACGCAGCATGGCCAGCACTTTGCCGAACGGCGTATCCAGCATCATCAGGGCATGGGCCACCAGCATCAGTGACGCTTCCAGCACTTCCGGCACCACTTCGGCGGCGCCGGCCTGGAGTAACTCGTCCAGATGGGTGTCGTCACGGGTGCGTACCAGAACGCGCAAGTCCGGACATAATTGCTGGGCGGTGTGCAGAATACGTTCCGCCTGGCGGGCATCGTCGAAGGTCACCACCAACAGGCTGGCGCGGTGAATACCGGCTCGTTCCAGGATCTCCTTGCGGGTGGCGTCGCCAAAAATGATGCGCTCACCGGCCTGGCTGGCTTCCTGAATTCGTACCAGGTCGGTGTCGATGGCCACCGCCTGATGATGGAACCGGTTCAGATAACGCATCAGGTTCTGACCGACGCGGCCATAACCGCACAGCAATACATGCCCGCTGGTGTGCTCGTCCACCGCCGGCGTATCCGGTTCCTGTTCCCAGCGGCGAAGCAGCAGGCGGGTGAGGGAGTGGCTGTGTTCCAACAGTGCCGGGGTGGCGGCCATGGTCAGCACGGTAATGGAAACCAGCACGCCGGCCTGTTCACTGTTCATTAAGCCGTGCGAGACCGCCAGGGTTACCAGCACGAAACCGAACTCTCCCCCCTGGGCCAGCATGATGCCGCCGCGCAGGGCGGTTTCCTTGCGTTCTCCGAGTACCTTCAACAGTGCCGACACCAGCGCTGACTTGAATACCATCAGCGCGACGGCGCCGAGCAGGATCCAGTGCCAGTGTTTGGCGAACAACTGGGGCGATACCAGCATGCCCACGCCCATGAAAAACAGGCCGAGCAGCAAATCCCGGAACGGACGGATGTCGGCTTCGATCTGATGTCGGAAATGGCTTTCGCCAAGCATCATGCCGGCGAGAAAAGCACCCAGCGCCATGGACAGGCCAAGGGCGTGCGTGACCCAGGCGGCCAGCAGCGCCAGCAGCAGGGCCGTCATCACGAACACCTCATCGGAGCGGGCGCGGCCGGTTTCTTCCAGGGCGCGGGGCATTACCCACTTGCCGATCACATAGATGCCGAAGAACAGTAGCAGGGCCTTGCCCAGTGTGGTCCCGGCGGTAATGAGCGGGTCACCGATTTCCGGATGCGCCAGTACCGGCAACAGCACCAGCATGATCACCGCCGCCAGATCCTGGAACAGCAGAATGCCGGTGCTGGCACGGCCATAGCCGGTGTTGACCGCGCCCCGGGCGATCAGATCGCGGATCACGATGGCGGTGGAGGACAGTGCGAAGGCGCCGCCCGCGATCAGAGCGATGGCCAGCGGAAAATCCAGCAACCACATGATCAACGATACCGGCAGGCCGGTCAGCAGCACTTGCAGCGGCCCGGCGCCGAACACCACGCGACGCAGAGCGAGCAGACGGGGGATGGAGAATTCCAGTCCCAGGGAAAATAACAGAAAGACAATGCCGAACTCGGCCAGATGCTGCATGCCGGAGGTGTCGTCGACCCAGCCGAGGCCCCCCGGACCCGCTAGGACACCGGCGCCCAGGTAGGCCAGGATCGGGGGCAGATGCAGCCGCCGGAACAGTACCACCGCGAACACCGCGGTAGCGAGTAGAATTACGACAAGAGTCAGGGCATCGGGCATGGCAGGTCCTATGGGTACCACCGCTTGAGGATCAGAGTAGCGCGGTTGGTGTCATGGAGAGGGCATGAAGATCAAATCCGTGACACCGACGTCATGGCCCAGTTGGCTATAGGCGGTGGTGAGCTGGCCGCGATGGTGGGTCTGGTGATTGAAAAAATGCGTCAGACACAGCCGCAAAGGGTAGCTGCGTAATTGGCCGGTGGAAGCCGAGACATAGCTTAGGTCATCGTCCAGACGGGTTCTCTTAAGCTCGGCGATATAGTCGAGGATGATCTGATCGGTGCTTTCCCGTTCCCGTCGTAATTGATCAAAATCCTCATACAGCTCCTGGTCCAGCCCCAGGATAGGGAAGGGGCGGTCCAGGAACCGACCCAGCCACAGCCGGTCGGCGAGCAGAAGATGGTTGAGCGTGCCGTGGATGGAGTGAAAGAACAGGCCCCGGTCCGCTTTGCGTTGAGTGTCGTCCAGTTCGGCGCAAAGTTGGTAGTGTTGCCGATTCTGCCACCGGTTATAGAGTGCCAGTGTCGAGTAGTGCGATAACCACATCACAACCTCCCGGGTTTGGGCCGTTCAGGCTGGCATGTTGGCAGGTAATCCGGGGCTTGCCAAATTTCGTGGGCTGTGAACTGGCGTGGCACGGCGATCAGAAAAGAGACACCCCGGGGGGTGTCTTCAAAGTCTACGTGAGGGCTCATGAGGTCACGGATTACAACTTAATCGGAAGCTGCCATCCAGTAGTTCCGGCAGTGTAAGTGTGCGGAATCCGAGCCCCTGAGTGTACAGGCACAGTTGGTCGCGACCGACCGGATCGTTGGCGTACAAATAGTCGATGTGCAGTACGGGTTTACCGGCCTGAGTGAATGGTGTCAGTAACTCGCATTCGTCCCATTCATGACAGGATTCGTTGATGGCGAAATCGAAATGCGCCACCAGATCCTGGATCTGGCCCAGGTCATTCTTTAGTGAGACCGCCAATCCCCGTTGGTGGGCTTCACCGGCAAGCCAGATATTGTAGTCAAGCTGATTCTGGTAGGTCAGCGGCAGGCCAGTGTGGTTGGAATAGCCGTCCACGTTATCCGGGTCGACACCGTCGCAGCCTTTTTCCACCGCCAGATCGAGTCGGTCGGCCATGATCTCACGGACATTCTGTGAGCGGATATCGAGCCAGCGTTCGCCGGGCCAGTTGCCCAGCCGTCGGCCTTTGTCACCGGGCAGGAAACGCCCGGCGTCGTCCCGCCAGTTTTCGAAAGTGCCGGCGGAAAAGTAGCAGATCATTTTAGCGCCCTGGGCATGCAGGCCGCCAATCACGCTTTGTTCGGTGTCAAACAGGTCGAGCACGTAGAGCTCCATGTCGTAGTGGGTGTCCGGTGTGCCCTGGAGCTGTACCTGCCAGTTTACGTCCATGGCGGGCTGGTACCAGCCGCCGTTGGCAAGAGCCGGCTGGACGAGCGCGGCGGTGCCCAGCAATGTCGACAGAAGCTCGGGAAGAGACAGGAAAGTAGACATGATGGTGTCCATGTGCCGGGATTTAAACAAGCATACAATGCGGATCGAATCAATCGTTAGAGGTTTTCGATGAGCGATCATGCGACCGGGATAAAGGGGCGTGGCCACCGGGACACAGGGTGTCTCTGGCCAGGTGTTGCCGTCGCGCTGCTGTGGCTGTGCGCGCCTGTCGGAGCGATGGAGCCGGCGTCGAGGGACTGGGTGGCGGAGGGCACTTTCCCGCGCGGTATTGAAGGGCCGGCGGTGGCGCCGGACGGCCGTTTGCTGGTGGTCAACTACCAGCGGCCGGGGACCCTGGGGGTGATAAGCGGACAGTTCCAGGCCGGCCTGTTGCTGGTGTTGCCGAGGGGCAGCGTGGCCAGTGGTTTGCGGTTTGGCCCCGATGGTTTCCTTTATGCCGCCGATCATCGCGGCCACAATCTGTTGCGCATCGACCTGGATGACGGCAGCGTCAGCGTCTGGGTTCACGAGCCACGCATGCATCAACCCAATGATCTGACCATCGCCGCCGATGGGGGCATCTACGCCAGCGATCCGGACTGGAACAATGGCACGGGCCGGGTTTGGTATGTGAGCCCCGCCGGTCAGGCGCGTGTCGCCGCCGATCATCTGGGCACCACCAATGGCCTGACGTTGAGCCCGGACGGCCGGTGGCTCTATGTGGCCGAGACGGTGCAGCGTCGTATCCGTGTCTTCGAGGTTGGGGACGGTGGCGCGCTGGATGGTGGTCGCGTGCTGGTGGAATTTCCACGGCACAAGCTCGATGGGCTGCGCGCGGATGTGGATGGCAATCTGTATGTGGCGCGGTATGGCGCAGGCGAGATCGCGGTGGTGGCGCCGTCTGGAGAGGTGCGGCGGACAGTAAGGCTCAAAGGAGCGTACCCGACTAACCTGACCTTCGGCGGCGAGGACGGGCGGAGGATGTTCGTGACCGTGGATAAGAGGGGACTGGTGGAATCATTCCGGGTCCCGCGTCCCGGAGCCGACTGGGTGCGGCTGCAATACTTGCGGTAGGGGAGTACACCGTTCCCGTCAGGCGGGAACGGTGTCAGCGGCTCAGACCTTGCTGCTCAGCTCACGGATTTCCTGATTGAGAATGCGGTCGTTCATGGAGTAATCCACCGGCAGGTCGATGACGTGAACACCGCCGGCCTCGAAGCAGCTCTCCACCAGGGGAACCAGTTGATCGCTGCTTTCCACCCGGTGCCCTTCGGCGCCATAGGCCTTGGCGTAGGCGACGAAATCCGGATTGCGGAAATCCAGACCGAAGTCGTGGAAGTCCATCTGGCTCTGTTTCCACTTGATCATGCCGTAGCCGTCGTCGCGCAGAATCAGTACCACCAGATCCAGCCCCATGCGCACCGCGGTTTCCAACTCCTGGGAGTTCATCATGAAGCCGCCGTCACCGCAGACCGACAGGACCCGCCGGTTGGGATGAACCATCTTGGCCGCCATCGCCGAGGGCAGGCCGGCGCCCATGCTGGCCAGGGCGTTGTCCAGCAGGACCGTGTTGGGATGGGTTGCCGGGTAGTTGCGGGCGAACCAGATTTTGTACATGCCGTTGTCCAGGGCGATGACACCGTCGTCGGGCATCACCTTGCGCACCTCGTGCACCAGCCGCTGGGGCAACATCGGGAAACGATCGTCGCGGGCTCCTTCGTTGATGTGCTTCTGCAGCGCATCGCGCACCCGGTGAAAATCGGCGAAGCTCCAGTGCTCCTGCGGGTCGAGACGCTCCTTGAGCTGCCACAGGCTGTTGGCGATGTCGCCGACCACTTCGATCTGAGGGAAGTAGACCGGATCCACCTGGGCGGAGTTGAAGTTGATGTGCACCACTTCCGGTCCGCCGGGACGCATGAAGAACGGCGGCTTTTCCACCACGTCATGGCCGATGTTGATGATCAGGTCGGCGGCGCTGATGGCGCGGTGCACGAAATCGCCATCGGACAGCGCGGTATTGCCGAGGAAGTGCGGGCCGGTTTCGTCCACCACGCCTTTGCCCATCTGCGTGGTGACCACGGGAATGCCCAACTTGTCGATGAACTGCCGCAGCATCTTGCTGGTCAGTTTGCGGTTGCCGCCGGCACCCACCAGGATCAGCGGTTTGCGCGCGTTCTGGATCGCTTCCACGGCGCGGCAGATGGCCTTGTCCTCGGCGATGGGCCGGCGCGTCAGACTCGGCTCCAATACCGGCATGGTGGAATGTTCGCGGGCGATGTCTTCCGGTAATTCCAGGTGGGTGGCGCCGGGACGTTCCTCCTGGGATAGACGGAACGCCTCACGGATGCGGGCGGGAATGGTATCGCCGCTGACCACCTGCTTGGTGAACTTGGTCAGCGGACGCATCATGTCGACCACGTCGATGATCTGGAACTGACCTTGTTTGCTGGACTTGATCGGCTTCTGGCCGGTGATCATCACCATCGGCATGGCGCCGAGCTGGGCGTAGGCGGCGGCGGTAACCAGGTTGGTGGCGCCGGGCCCCAGGGTGGACAGACAGACGCCGGCCTTACCGGTGAGGCGGCCGTAGGTGGCGGCCATGAAACCGGCGGCTTGCTCGTGACGGGTAATGACCAGGTTGATTTTCTTGGACCCCCGCAGGGACTCCAACAAATCCAGATTCTCTTCCCCGGGGATGGCGAACAGATATTCGACGCCTTCGGCTTCCAGGGCACGGACAAAGAGATCCGACGCTTTCATGAACAGGGGCTCCCTAACGCAGCAACTCTCGATATGCGGCAACATATGCAGCAACTCTTACATGAACAGCAGTGCGGCAATATGTAAAAAGACGGCGCGACCTTCCGGTCAGCGCCGTCACTCACTATAACGCCTTGGGCGCGCGGTTGCGCGTGGATTGGCTGATGGATGTCATCGGATTATCCAATCAGCGCCGGTTTAACCAAATTTGAGCAATGCCAGACCAGTCAGCAATACGACGATCCCCAATACGCCCAGGCCGCCGAGGCGCTGGCCGAACAGCACCGCGCCGGCGGTGACCGTGGCGAGAATGCCGAAGCCGCCCCACAGGGCATAGGCCACCGCCAGATCCAGGTGGCGCACGGATTGCGCCAGGGCGGTGAAGGCGGCCAGCACACAGACAATGGACAACAAGGCCGGCACGCGGCGGCGGAAACCCCGCGAGTACTTGAGCATGACGTTGGCGACCACATCCAGCACCACGGCCAGGAGCAACCAGCACAGCGCGATCAGAGTCGGGCTCATGATGCCTCCCCCTGCTCATCGGCCGAATCGCGGGCGCCAACCTTGAGCAGGGCGATGCCGCTCAACAACAGCAGCATGCCGAGCCATTGCCAGAGGGACAAGGACTCGGCGAACAGGGTCAGCCCCACCAGGGCGATCAGCAGTAGCCCAAGGGCTTCCCAGAGGGCGTAGGCCACGCCCAGGGGAATATGTTCCACCGCCCGCGCCAGGCAGTAGTAGGACAGGGTGATCAGAACATACATGGCCAGGTGACCGGTGATCGGCGCTTCGCCGCTGGCCAGTTTCATTACGCTGGTCCCCATCACCTCGGTGACGATGGCGGCCAGCAGGAACAACCACGGATTCATGGTCGGGTCTCCATGATGGAACAGCCCGGATCGGTTCCGGGAAATTGGAAAAGAGGTATCAGGGAAGGGCCGTCAAAGCCGCCCGGGCAGGGGCGATCGGCCGTCAGTCGTGAGGAGACCTACAGATAGTGGCGCCAGCACAACTCACTGTGGATGGCGTGGTTGAGCGGCGGAAGCCGCAAAGCAAACAGGGGAGACATGGTGAAGGGATTATAAGTCGCGGAATAAAAAACCGCCAGACAGCGCCAGGACGGCGGGAAGCACCCCGCGGAGAAAGGAACCGGACAGGCCGCTTGGGACGGCCTGACGGAGTCAGTGCCAGGTGCCGCCCAGATTCTCGCAGCGTTCGAGGAATTCCTCGGCGGTCAGTTCCTCGGTTTCGTCTTCCAGGTGGGAAGCCACCTGTTCCTTGAGTTGGGCCACCACGGTGCTCATCACCGTCAGAGCTTCTTCCACCTGCTCAATGGTATCGAGCAATTCGCGGGCTTCCTGTTTATCATGGCCGTCGTAATCTTCGTGGTCGCTCATTCACGCCTCCGGGAAGGGTTGTGCTTATGGTGCCAAAGCATTGCCGGAGAAACAATGCGAAGCCGGCTATCGGACATCGACCGCGGCCCAGGGGGCCGCGGTCGATTCGAAATGTCAGCACAGTGCCCGGAGCGGACTCAATCCCAGCTCAGCGCTCCACCGACCTGATATTCGGTGACCCGGGTTTCGAAGAAGTTCTTCTCTTTCCGCAGATCCATGATCTCGCTCATCCAGGGGAAGGGGTTGCTGACGCCCTTGAACTGCTCGGGGAGACCCAACTGGGTGAGACGGCGGTTGGCGATGAACTGCAGGTACTCTTCCATCATCGCGGCGTTCATGCCCAGCACGCCACGGGGCATGGTGTCGCGGGCGTATTGAATCTCCAGCTCGGTGCCTTCCAGGATCATCTGGGTGGCCTTGTCACGCATGGCCTGGTCCCACAGGTGCGGGTTTTCCAGCTTGATCTGGTTGATCACGTCGACGCCGAAGTTCACGTGCATGGACTCGTCACGCAGGATGTATTGGAACTGTTCGGCCACGCCGGTCATCTTGTTGCGGCGACCCATGGACAGAATCTGGGTGAAACCGCAGTAGAAGAAGATGCCTTCCAGTACGCAATAGAACGCGATCAGGTTCTGCAGTAGCGCCTTGTCGGTTTCCGGCGTGCCGGTCTTGAATTCCGGGTCGGACAGCTCGCGGGTGTACTGGATGCCCCATTGAGCCTTTTTGGCCACGGAGGGGATTTCCCGGTACATGTTGAAGATCTCGCCTTCATCCATGCCCAGGGACTCGATGCAGTACTGGTAGGCATGGGTGTGAATCGCTTCCTCGAAGGACTGACGCAGAATGTACTGGCGGCACTCTGGATTGGTGATCAGCCGGTAGATGGCCAGTACCAGATTGTTCGCCACCAGGGAATCGGCGGTGGAGAAGAAGCCGAGATTGCGCTTGATGATGCGGCGCTCGTCCTCGGTCAGACCGTCGCCACGCTTCCACAGCGCCAGGTCGGCGTTCATGTTGATTTCCTGGGGCATCCAGTGGTTGGCACAGCCATCCAGGTATTTTTGCCAGGCCCAGTCGTACTTGAAGGGGACCAGTTGGTTGAGGTCGGCGCGACAGTTGATCATGCGTTTGTCGTCCACCTGCACGCGGCCGGCGGTGCCTTCCAGTTCCGCCACGCCCTCGGCCACGTCCATCTGCGCCACGGTCTGTTGAGCGCGGGCCACGGCGTCGGTCAGGGCGCGTTCTCCGGTGCTTCCGTCGGTGGCGCCAGCAGCGTTTCCTGGCAGGTCTTGTTGAGGCTCAGCATCCGCTGCACTTCCCGTTGCCGGTGCTTGAGGTGCAGATGCCGCTTTCTCAGGTACCGGCTCAGATTGCGGCGGCGTCGGCTGTGCGACGCCGGGCTGCTTGTTGGCGGGCGTCTCTTGCGCATCAAAATCGTCCCAGCTCAGCATGATTCTCTCCATTCTTTCAGAGTGACGTCCTGGCGTCACCGGTGGTGCATTTCTTAAATGGCCTGACGCTGGACGCCTGACGCCGGACGCTTAAGAAAAGCGGGGTTGGCGTCTCGCGTCGGGCGTCAAGCGTCCGGCGTCTTTACTGGCACGCCTCGCAGTCCGGGTCGTCGATGGAGCAGGCCTGCGGCACATCCGCCGCCTTGTCGAACTGGGCCGGCTCTTCCGCCACGGCGGATACCCGGTTGAGCTTGTTGTCGTTGACCGTGGACTTCTCGGTCTGGGTGGCGCCGATGGCGCGCAGGTAATAGGTGGTTTTCAGACCCAGCAGCCACGCCATTTTGTAAGTCACATCCAACTTCTTACCGTTGGCCTCGGCGATGTACAGGTTCAGGGACTGGGCCTGATCGATCCACTTCTGGCGGCGGCTGGCGGACTCCACCAGCCAGCGCGGCTCCACCTCGAAGGCGGTGCGGAAGCGCTCCTTCAGATCCGCCGGCACCCGTTCGATCGGTTGTACGGAGCCGTCGTAGTACTTGAGGTCGTTGACCATCACGTTGTCCCACAGACCCCGTTCCTTGAGCGCGTTCACCAGGTAAGGGTTGACCACGGTGAACTCGCCGGACAGGTTCGATTTCACGTACAGGTTCTGGTACGTGGGCTCGATGGACTGGGATACGCCGGTGATATTGGCGATGGTGGCGGTGGGCGCGATCGCCATCACGTTGGAGTTACGCATGCCCTTGCGCGCTCTTTCGCGCACACTGTCCCAATCCAGGGTCTGGCTGCGATCCACCTTGCAGTAGTCCTCGCCACGCTGTTTCACCAGGATGTCGATGGAGTCGATCGGCAGCACGCCCTGGCTCCACAGGGAACCGTCAAAGGTCTGGTAGGCGCCGCGTTCCTCGGCCAGATCGGCGGAAGCCTGGATCGCGTAGTAGCTGACCGCTTCCATGGACTGGTCGGCGAACGCCACCGCGTCGGCGGAAGCGTAGCTGATGCCTTGCTTATACAGCGCGTCCTGGAAGCCCATGATGCCCAGGCCCACCGGACGGTGCTTCAGGTTGGAGTTCTCCGCCTGCGGCACGCTGTAGTAGTTGATGTCGATCACGTTATCGAGCATGCGCACGGCGGTGTTGACGGTGCGTTCCAGCTTCTCGCGATCCAGGGCGCCGTCGACAATGTGCTGGGCCAGGTTCACGGAACCCAGGTTGCACACCGCGATTTCCTCGCGGTTGGTGTTCAGGGTGATCTCGGTGCACAGGTTGGAGGAGTGCACCACGCCCACGTGCTGCTGCGGACTGCGCAGGTTGCACGGATCCTTGAAGGTGAACCAGGGGTGGCCGGTCTCGAACAGCATGGAGAGCATCTTGCGCCACAGGTTGATGGCCGGCAGACGCTTGTAATGTTTGATGCGGCCGTCACGGGTCATTTCCTCGTATTCGTTGTAGCGTTGCTCGAACGCTTCACCGTAGAGATCATGCAGATCCGGCGCGTCGTTGGGGCTGAACAGGGTCCACTCCTGTTCGTTCACCACCCGCTTCATGAACAGATCCGGAATCCAGTTGGCGGAGTTCATGTCGTGGGTACGGCGACGGTCGTCACCGGTGTTCTTGCGC
This sequence comes from Alcanivorax sp. 24, assembly GCF_004360225.1. Lineage (GTDB taxonomy): Bacteria > Pseudomonadota > Gammaproteobacteria > Pseudomonadales > Alcanivoracaceae > Alloalcanivorax > Alloalcanivorax xiamenensis. The sequence continues at coordinate 12,473 of NZ_SNUA01000005.1, read as the reverse complement.
AGCTCGAGGAATTCCTCGATGTCCATGTGCCAGGTTTCCAGGTAAGCGCAGACCGCGCCCTTGCGCTTGCCGCCCTGGTTCACCGCCACCGCGGTGTCGTTGACCACTTTCAGGAACGGCACCACGCCCTGGGATTTGCCGTTGGTGCCCTTGATGTAGGAGCCCAGCGCCCGTACCGGGGTCCAGTCGTTACCCAGGCCGCCGGCGAATTTGCTCAGCATGGCGTTGTCGTGGATGGCGCTGTAAATGCCGGACAGATCATCGGGCACCGTGGTCAGGTAGCAGCTGGAGAGCTGTGGACGCAGGGTGCCGGCGTTGAACAGGGTCGGCGTGGAGCTCATGTAATCGAAGCTGGACAGCAGATTGTAGAACTCGATGGCGCGCTCTTCGCGGTTGTCCTCGCGCAGTGCCAGGCCCATGGCGACACGCATGAAGAAGCACTGCGGCAACTCGATGCGGGTGTCGTCATGATGGATGAAATAACGGTCGTACAGGGTCTGCAGGCCCAGATAGGAGAACTGCAGATCGCGTTCGCCCTTGAGTGCGGCGCCCAGTTTTTCCAGATCGAAGTCGGCCAGTTCCGGGTTCAGCAACTCGAACTGGATGCCCTTTTCCACGTAGGTGGCGAAGGTGCGGCCGTACAGCGCTTCCATCTCTTCCTGGTTGGCGCGCTCGCCGACGCCCAGGTATTGCAGTGCCTCGGCGCGGATCTTGTCCAGCAGCAGGCGGGCGGTGACCAGGGAGTAGTTCGGTTCCACCTCGATCAGAGTGCGGGCGGTGATCACCATGGAGGTGTTCACGTCCTTGATGGAGACGCCGTCGTACAGGTTCTTGACGGTCTCGGCGATGATCTTGTCGGCGTCCACGTAATCCAGACCGCGGCAGGCCTCGCGGATCAGGTGCTCCAGGCGGCCCATGTCCAGCGGCGCGCGGCTGCCGTCTTCCATGGTCACGGCCAGATCCACCTGGTGGGTGGGCTCGGGGAACTGGCTGTCGCGCTCGGCGCGTTTGCGGGCCTGTTGCTCGCGGTAGAGAACGTAATCCCGGGCCACTTTGTGTTCGCCGCCGCGCATCAGCGCCAGCTCCACCTGATCCTGGATTTCCTCGATGTGGATGGTGCCTCCGGAGGGCATGCGGCGCTTGAAGGTGGCGCTGACCTGCTCGGTGAGCCGGGCGACGGTGTCATGGATGCGCGAGGAGGCCGCGGCGGTGCCACCCTCCACGGCCAGGAACGCCTTGGTAATGGCGACGGTGATTTTGTCGTCATCGTAGGAAACCACCTTGCCGTTGCGTTTGATCACGCGCAGCTGGCCCGGGGCGGTGGTGGATACGCCCGCGTCCTCGATGTCGATCGCATCGCGGTCGTCGGGTTGCGATTCGCGATTCATCTCCGTTTGCATGATGCCCTCTCCGTAAAAGTGTGGTGCGATGCTGTATGGTGTTCCGGCCCGGCTGGCCGGGGCGGCGCTGTCACGGCGCTGACAGGGTGTCCTGATTCGTGTTCCGTCTGCTTGCTCGGGGCTTGCCGCGGCCCTGGCGCCACGTTCACCGTCTTTCCCGGGACGTTCCGGTGGATCCGGACCGCGCCCATGGTGCCTGGATACCACTATATCTTGTGTGCCCGAAAAGGGCGGGTACCCAGCGGGAGGAGGTGCCGCCGGCCCCGTGGCGCCGGCCCGCCACGGGCTTCGGCTGTCTTCAGCCACCTCCAAATGACAGAGGCCGTGGCATTTTACAAAACCCAATATATTGGGTTGGTGTTTCCTGTTGGGTACAAGTTATAGTCGAGCGAGCGGATTTGCAAGATGCCGGCCTGGGGAAATCCTGTGGATAATGTGTGAACTTCTGTGAGTCTTTTCCGGCGCCGGAAATGGCACTGGCGGTAAAGCGCCGCTATCCCATATATTGTGTCATCTTGCCGACATCGCCGTGGTTGCCGCCGCCGGGGTGTATGCGCTAAAAGAAGAATATCGCCACGCCATTGGGGGTGGGGCAGCTTACTACCGGGGTAACCCGGTCCCTTGTGAACAGAAACGGATAAGGACAACGACGGGATGACAACCGTGCAGGATAACCCGCCGACCATCATGATCGTCGAGGACGATGACCGCCTCGCCGACCTGACCCGAGAATACCTGGAATCCAACGGCCTCGCCGTTACCGTGGTGCGCGATGGGGAAGACGCGATCCGCCGGATCCGCGCCGAGCAACCGGATCTGGTGGTACTGGATTTGATGCTGCCCGGGGCGGATGGGCTGACGGTGTGCCGGGAAGTAAGGGGGACGTACAAAAAGCCGATCCTGATGCTGACCGCCCGCACCGACGACATGGATCAGGTGCTGGGGCTGGAGATGGGCGCCGACGATTACGTCGCCAAACCGGTCAAACCGCGGGTATTGCTGGCGCGGATCCGCGCCCTGCTGCGGCGGGTGGAAACCGACAACGAGCGCGACAACTCGCCGGCCCGCCTTGAGTTCGGCGCTCTGGTGATCGACAACGCCGCCCGCGAAGTGACGCTGCGCGGTGAATCCGTGGATCTCACCAGCGCCGAATACGATCTGCTCTGGCTGCTGGCCTCCAACGCCGGCACGGTGCTGTCCCGGGAGACCATCTTCGAGAAGCTTCGCGGCATCCAGTACGACGGCCAGGACCGTTCCATCGACGTGCGCATTTCCCGGATCCGCCCGAAAGTCGGCGACGACCCGGAAAACCCCAAACGCATCAAGACGGTGCGTTCCAAAGGGTACCTGTTCGTCAAGGAAATGAGTGCCGGTTGAAGACACCGCGCCCGCTTTCCCGCCGCGCCATGACCAGCGCCGGCGGTGCGGGCACGGTTGTCGGCGCCATTTGCCCGGGTAAACCGGAGAGGCTTCTTGAACAGCATTTTCGTGCGCATCTACGGCGGTATCCTGGTGGCTCTGCTGATCATCGGCGTGGCCACTTATGTTGGCGTTGACCTGATCAACCAGTATCGTGCCGGCCAGTATCGCGAGCGCATGGCGGAAGGGACTTTCTTCCTGCTCGGGGAAGGGCTGCGTGAGCAATCCGGGGCCGACCGCGCCGAGTGGTTGCGGGAGATGAGCCGCCGGCTCGGCGCGTCCCTGCGGATTCACCCGGGAGCGGATCTCAGTCTGACCTATCGGGAGCGGCTGCATCTGGACGAAGGCCGGGTGGTGATCCGCGAACACCCGGAGTCCGAGCGGATCACCGTCCTGTATCACGTTCCCGGCGGTGACGACTATCTGGTGACCAGTCTCGAACGCCTCTCAGAGCAGCAGGCGCGCGCCACCGCCGGCCTGATCCTGGACCGCCTCAAGGCGGTGACGCCGGAGCAGCGGGCCCAGTCCCTGGCCCGGCTGGTGCCGTACTTCGGGTTTCCGCTGTCCCTGGCGGAGTGGGGTGAGGTCGGTCTGGACGAGGAACAGTATCAGCGCCTTGATCGCAATGAGATGGTGCTGTTGCTCACCGACAGCACCCGCCGGGACGCCACCCTCTACCTGTACGTGCCCATCCCCCGGGATCATCGGGTGTTGGTGCTCGGGCCGATGACCCTGTTCGACCCCTTTCCGTGGGAACTGTTGGTGGTCGCCAGCCTGTTGGCCCTGTGCCTGGTGGCACTGTCCACCTATCTTCAGGTCCGGCCGCTGCAGACTCGCCTGCGCCATCTCGAGCGCGCGGTGAAACGTCTCGGCGGCGGTGATCTCACCGCCCATGCCGATGTTCGTGGCGGCGATTCCATTGGCCAACTGGCCGCTACCTTCAACGGTATGACCGCTCATATCCGCCGTCTGATCCATGCCCAGCGGGAAATGACCCGGGCGGTCTCCCACGAACTGCGCACTCCGGTGGCGCGCCTGCGTTTCGGGTTGGAAATGCTGGCCGACAGTGAATCCGCCGAGGCCCGCCGGGAAAGGCTGGACGCTCTGGACCGGGATATCGATCAGTTGGATCAGTTGATCGACGAGATTCTCACCTATGCGCGGTTGGAACAGGGCACGCCGACCATCGATTTCCAGCCGGTGTATCTGGTGGAAGTGTGCGAGCAATTGAAAGGGGAACTGGACACGATTCGTGGGGACATCGTGATCGAGGTGGAGGGGGACCGCGTTCTGGCCGTGGACGGAGACCCCCGCTACTTGCATCGTGTCCTGCAGAATCTGGTCACCAACGCGCTGCGCTACGCGCAGGCGCGGGTTCGCATGACCATTCGCCTGGAAGACGAGGCCGAACGGGTGGTTCTGGACGTGGACGACGACGGTTCCGGGATCCCCGAGCATCAGCGCGAGCGGGTGTTCAAACCCTTTGCCCGCCTGGACCAGTCCCGCCACCGCGCCAGCGGCGGCTACGGCCTGGGGCTATCCATCGTCAAACGCATTGTCGACTGGCACGGCGGCGAGATCAGGGTGCTGGAAAGCGACTGGGGTGGCGCCCGTTTCCGGGTTATCCTGCCCCGCGAACAGCAGCGCCAGCATGTGCTGGGAAGGCAATAAAGGCAATTAACAGTGAATAGTGAATAGTTAACAGCAAAAACAAGGGACTGAACTGCTGTGGGAAGCTTGCTTGCAAGCGAATATCGCTAAACGCTTGAGCGAACCCCATTCGCTTGCAAGCAAGCTCACACAGCGGCTAAAGATCACCTGCTTTTGTTTTTCCGCTATCAACTGTCAACTGATTTCCGGGGTTCTCATGTATATCCTCGCCATCGACCAGGGCACCACCAGTTCCCGCGCCATTGTGTTTGATCGCGATGGGACCTCGGTGGGGCAGGCGCAAAAGGAATTCAAGCAGCATTTCCCCCAGGACGGCTGGGTCGAGCACGACGCGCAGGAAATCTGGAATGACGTGCTGGCATTGTGTCGGCAGGCGCTGCGCAACGCGGCGGTGGAGGCGGCGCAACTGGCGGCCATCGGTATCACCAACCAGCGCGAGACCACGGTGCTGTGGGACCGCGCCACCGGCGAACCAGTGGCGCCGGCGATCGTCTGGCAGGATCGTCGTACCGCCGCCTTGTGCCAGCAGTTGAAGGATCAGGGGCATGAGGACACCGTGCGTGAGCGTACCGGCCTGTTACTGGATCCGTACTTCTCCGCCACCAAGCTGGCCTGGCTGCTGGATACCGTGGAAGGGACACGGGCGCGGGCCGAGGCCGGCGATCTGGCCTTCGGCACCATCGATTGCTGGCTGTTGTGGAAACTCACCCGTGGCAAGGTGCACGCCACCGACGCCACCAATGCGTCTCGCACACTGCTGTTCAATATCCATGAGCAACGCTGGGACGACACCCTGCTGCGCCTGTTCGACATCCCCGCCGCCCTGCTGCCGGAGGTGCGCGACAGTGCCGGTGATTTCGGCACCACCGCACCGGAGTTGCTGGGAGCGCCGGTGACGGTGGCGGGAATCGCCGGCGACCAACAGGCGGCACTGGTGGGGCAGGCCTGTTTCCAGCCCGGCATGGTCAAGAGCACTTACGGTACCGGCTGCTTCATGATCATGAACACCGGCGCCGCGGTGACCTCGGAAAACCGTCTGCTGACCACGGTGGGCTACCGCCTTGGCGGCGAAACCAGCTATGCGCTGGAAGGCTCCATCTTCGTCGCCGGCGCCGCCATCCAATGGCTCCGTGATGGTCTCAATCTTATTTCCCACGCCAGCGAAACCGAGGCCCTGGCGCGCCGGGCCGGTTCCTCACGTGGTGTTTACCTGGTGCCGGCGTTCACCGGGTTGGGGGCGCCTTGGTGGGACCCCCATGCGCGTGGTGCCTTGTTGGGGCTGACCCGGGACACCGGCATTGCCGAGGTGGTCACCGCCGGTCTGGAAGCGGTCTGCTATCAGTCCCGGGATCTGCTGGAGGCAATGGCGGCGGACTGCCGGCGGCGGCCGACCACGTTGCGGGTGGACGGTGGCATGGTGGTCAACAACTGGCTCAGCCAGACCCTGGCGGATGTGTTGGGGATTCAGGTGGACCGTCCCGATGTGACCGAGACTACCGCATTGGGTGCCGCCTATCTGGCCGGGCTCGGCTGTGGCTGGTACAGCGATCTGGCGCATGTGGGGGACCACTGGCGTTGCGAGCGCTCCTTCCTGCCGTCGTTGGCGGAGGACGAACGCGAGCGTCGTTATCAGGGCTGGCGGGCAGCGGTGCGTCGGGTGATGTGAGGGGGGGGGCGGCTGATCCGGCACTGCCCAGGGATGTGACTTTCTTTTACACAGGCGGCATGGGCCGTCTCATCGGCTTTCAGTATCATTTCCTGGCTGTTCTAGGAAAATAGCCTGATACCTGCTGCCGATACCGCCCTGAGTGGCTCCGGCAACCCCGGATCCGGCCCCGGAACAGCGTTCGGCGTGTGGTGCATAGGCCCCCGCCTGCCATCATTCGGGGACCCGGCGCATGCCTCAAAGAATTTCGCGGGGATATGACAAACAGGAATTCCAGCGGTTGTCCCTGGCGGCGCTGCTGGGCGCGGGCGCCCATACTCTGGTGTGCTGGCTGGCGTTGCAATGGGGTTTTTTCGCGCTGTCCCCGGAGGCTTTCTTCCTCACCTTCCTGGCGCTCTGGTTCGGCCACTTGGTGGTCTGGAGCCTGGCCTGCCTGACCTTGAGAAAGGGCGGGGACGCCCGCCGTTTCACCGAACCGGTGTTGGTATGGAGCACGGTGGCGTTGTTGATCAGCGCCCTGTTTCTGAGTGACCACCGCCTGCTGGTCATGGTGTTCTTTCTCGCCGTCCTGCAAATCGGAGTATTCCGTGTCGGCCGTTGGCAACTGGTGCGTCTGGCGTTGCTCGGCGTGGGTGGTTACGCCCTGGTACTGCTGGAGCTGCAAAGCCGCGAGCCGAGCGCCTTCAACGCCCTGGTGGAGTGGCAGCACTGGCTGCTGTTCACCCTGGCGGTGGTGCTGATGATGGTATTGGCATTGGAGATCGTCGGCATCCGCCGTCGTATCGACGGCCGCAATGAGGCCTTGCAGCAAATGGCACGGCAGATCCGCGATCTGGCGATCCGCGATGAACTGACCGGCCTGTACGGCCGTCGCCACGCCATGGAGTTGTTGACCAAGGCCTGCGGCCAGGCCCGCCGTGGCGCCTATTTGCTGGCGGTGGTGTTTGTCGACCTGGATCACTTCAAGACCATTAACGACCAATACGGTCATCTGATCGGCGACCGTGTCCTGATCCGCTTCGCCGATTTACTGCGTCGCCACCTGCAACCGCCAGCACTGGCGGCGCGGATGGGGGGAGAGGAGTTTCTGCTGATGTTGCCGGTTGATCACCGGGAGCAGGCCCGGGAACTGGTGGAACGGATTCTGGTGGCACTGCGCAAGGAAGGCTTCGAAGACCAGCCGGGGTTGAGTGTCACCGCTTCCGCCGGCCTCGTCCTGGCCAGTGCCGGGGAAGAGGCGGAGCAGGTGCTGGCCCGCGCCGACCGGCTGCTGTACCAGGCCAAGCAGGCTGGCCGCGACCGGTTGCTGGAGGAAGCCTGATGAAGCCGGACTGGCAGCCGTTGGGGCGTCTGACCGTGAACGAGCGCCGCTTGCTTCGGGTGCACGGCCGCTCGGTGGTGGCGGTGGCGTTGTTCTACTCCGCGGTGGCGTTGGTGCTGTGGAAGCTGGGGCATAACCGTGTTGACGGGGAGGTGCTGGCGTGGACGTTGGTGTTGCTGTGGAGCCTGATGCTGCCGTACCTGGCGATGATCGAGCGCGGTCTGACCCGGGCCTGGCGGGAGCCGACGCTGTCGTTTCCGTCCGGCATCACCCTGGCCGCCATGCTGTTACTGACAGCGGTCCATACCGCGGACGGGCGCCTCGCCGTGATGTTGCTGTACTTTCCGCTGCTGTTGCTGTTGTCGTTCCGGTTGGAACCAAGGTCGCTGGGATTGCTCTCCGCGGTGGTCTGCGCCGCTTACGGGTTGGCGCTGCTGGGTCTGTATCAGCACCGGGATGAGCAACTGGAGCTGGGGTCGGCGCTGCTGCAGTGGCTGGCTTTCGTGGCGGTGAGCGGTTGCTTCACCATCACCGGAGGCGGCGTCAACGCGCTGCGCCGGACCCTCGGCCGGCATAACCGGGAACTGGCGCGAATGGTACGGCAAAGCCGGGAACTGGCGATCCGCGACGATCTGACCGGGCTGTTCAACCGCCGTCACATCGTCGAGGTGCTGAATTATCAGAAGAGCCTGGCGGACCGGCATCATTACCCGTTCGCGGTCTGCTATCTGGACATGGATCACTTCAAGGCGATCAACGACCGCTACGGCCATCAGTGGGGCGACCAGGTACTGCGCGCCTTTGCCGACCACGCCGCCGCTTTGTTACGCGAAGGGGATTACCTGGCTCGGCTCGGCGGCGAGGAGTTCCTGATGGTGCTGCCGCAAAGTAACGAGGCCGGTGCCTTGCGCGTGGTGGAACGCCTGCGCCAGCAGTGGGCCAACGCCGGTTTCGACCATATGGGCGGGCCGGCCACGGTGACGTTGTCCGCCGGAGTCGCCGGTTATCAGCCGGGGGAAACCGTGGAGGCCTTGCTGGCCCGCGCCGATCACGGCCTCTATCTGGCCAAGAGCCATGGCCGTAATCAGGTGCGTACCGGATGAGAGCGGAGCGTCAGGCCTGCCTCGTACCGGCTCGCTGACACGCTATTCGCGAGCAGGCTCGCTTCCCACAGCGACGTGGTAGCCCCCGTGTAAGCTGTGGGAAGCGGCCTTGGCCGCGAATAAAACGCACATTCATGTCGCCAGGGACTGCCGGTCCGGCACCGCCAAGCCCTAGCCGTCTTCCCGCAAAGGAAACGTCACCAGTTGTTCCGGCGCCATGGTCACCGACAGGGTTTCGCCGGGCCGGGCCGGTGGGCGGCGGCCGCTGGTCTGGCACAACAAGGTGCCGCCATCCGGCAGCCGTAACCGGTGCAATATCGTGGGGCCGGTAAACAGGCTCTTCTCCACGATCAGAGGCGTACCCTGAGGATCCGGCAACAGATCGTCCGGCCGCAGCAGCACGTCCACCTCGGTGCCCGCGGGCCAGGGGAGGGGGCCGCCGCGCAGTTCCCCCAGTACCGTGTTGACCGCGCTCGTGGCGGTGACGGTGCCGCGCAGGAAAGTACCGTAGCCGGCGAATTCCGCCACGAAACGACTGCTCGGAGCGTGATAGATGCGGTGTGGGCTGTCCCACTGGGCCAGGGTGCCGGCGCGCATGACGCCGACCTGGTCGGCCAGCAGAAAAGCCTCTTCCTGATCGTGGGTGACCATCAGTGCCGCCACCTGCTCCTGGCGCAGGATATCGCCCAGTTCCTCGGCCAGCGCCCGGCGCAGATCCAGATCGAGACTGGCGAAAGGTTCGTCCAGCAATAACAGGCGCGGGCGCGGAGCCAGTGAGCGTGCCAGCGCCACGCGTTGTTGCTGGCCGCCGGAGAGCTCGTGGGGGTAGCGTTGATCCAGCCCTTCCAGGCGCACCCGGCGCAGACACTGGGTGACCCGCTCGTGGCGCTGCGCGGGGGACTCCCGACGCAGCGCGAAAGCCACGTTCTCGGCCACCGTCAGATGCGGGAACAAGGCGTGTTCCTGGAACACCATGCCGAGCCGCCGGCGTTCCGGGGCCAGTTGGTAGCCCGGGCGGGCCACTTCCTCGCCGCCGATATGGATATGGCCGGCCTGGATCGGTTCCAGCCCGGCCACCGCTCTCAGGGTGGTGGTCTTGCCGCAGCCGCTGGGGCCCAGAAGACAAGCGATCCGGCCTTCCTCCAGGGTGAAACTGACGCCGTTCACGGCGCGGTATTCACCGTACTGGCAGGCCAGGTCGGTAACGGTCAGCAAGGGCTGTGACATGGGGGCTCCATTGCCGCGAGCGCATACAGCGTGAATTCATGTCTCCCAGGCTGGCGTCAGGCTTTGGGCATGGCGTGCAAGCGTGTTGCGTATGAGCGTGCCAGCGAATTACGGGACACCGGTGGTTCTCCAGCCTCAATTCGTCAGTGCTGGCCGTGCAGCAGAAACTCCAACAGCGCCTTCTGCGCGTGCAGACGGTTTTCCGCTTCGTCCCAGACCACCGAGCGCGGGTCGTCGAGCATGTCATGGCTGACTTCCTCGCCGCGATGGGCGGGCAGGCAGTGCATGAACAGCGCCCGCTCGTCGGCCAGGTCCATCAGTGCCGGGTTCACCTGATAAGGGGCGAAATGCCGGGCCCGTTCCTGTTGTTCCTGCTCCTGGCCCATGGAGGCCCAGACGTCGGTGGTGACCAGGTGGGCGCCGGCCACCGCTTGGCGGGGGTCGCGCACCACCGACACCCGATCGGCGTTGTCCGCCATCAAGGTGGCGTCGGGCTCGAAGCCTTCCGGGCAGGCCACCACCAGTTGGAAATCGAACTGGCGGGCGGCGTTGATGTAGCTGTTGCACATGTTGTTGCCGTCGCCGACCCAGACCACCTTGCAGCCTTTGATTTCGCCACGGTGCTCGGTGTAGGTCTGCATGTCGGCGAGCAACTGGCAGGGATGGAAATCATCGGTGAGGGCGTTGATCACCGGTACCCGGGAATGCCGCGCGAAGGTTTCCACGGTGCCGTGATCAAAAGTACGGATCATCACCGCGTCGACCATGCGCGACAGCACCCGGGCGGAATCCTCCACCGGCTCGCCGCGGCCCAACTGGGTGTCGCGGGAGGACAGGAAAATACTGGCGCCGCCGAACTGGGTCATGGCCACTTCGAAGGACACCCGGGTACGGGTGGAGGACTTGTCGAAGATCATGCCCAGGGTCTTGCCGCGCAACGGCTCATGAAACTGGCCGGTGCGCTGCATGGTTTTCAGTTCCACCGCCCGTTGGATCAGGTAGCCCAGTTCTTCCGGGGTCAGGTCCAGCAAAGTCAGGAAATGGCGGGTCATGGGGCCTCCTGCTCATTGGCGTAGCGTTGCAGCACGGTGCTCAGGGTGTCCACCAGTTGGTCGCGCTCCGCGTTGCTCATAATCAGTGGCGGCAGCAGGCGGATCACCGAACCGGCGGTGACGTTGATCAACAGTCCCGCTTCGCGGGCCCGGTCCACCAGCTCGCCGCAGGGACGATCCAGTTGAATCCCCACCATCATCCCCTGGCCACGGACTTCCTGGACCAGCGACAGACCGGACAGTGCCTCGCGCAGCCGGGCACGCAGTGTCTCGCCCTTGTCGCGGACCTGCTCCAGCACGCCGCTCTGTAACGTATCGATGACAGCCAGTGCCACCGCACAGCCGAGCGGATTACCGCCGAAGGTGCTGCCGTGATTGCCGGGGCCGAACAGATCGCTGGCCGCGCCGCTGACCAGACAGGCGCCAATCGGGAAGCCGTTACCCAGACCCTTGGCGGTGGTCAGAACATCGGGACGGATCCGCTCCGCCTGGCAGGCGAAATAGGTGCCGGTACGGCCGTTGCCGGTCTGGATTTCGTCCAGCATCAACAGCCAGCCGTGTTGATCGCAAAGCTCGCGCAGCCCCTGCAGATAACCGGGGCTGGCGGCGTTGACGCCACCCTCGCCCTGAACCGGTTCCACCAGCACCGCCACGACATTGTCATCGGCGGCCGCGCGGACCGCGTCAAGATCGTCGTAGGGCAGGCGGCGGAAGCCTTCCAGCAATGGTCCGAAACCTTCCTGAACTTTCTGGTTGGCGGTGGCGGACAGGGTCGCCATGGTGCGGCCATGGAAGCTGCCTTCCATCACCAGCACCACCGGCTTTTCCACACCACGGCGGCGGGCATGCAGCCGTGCCAGCTTGATCGCCGCCTCGTTGGCCTCGGCGCCGGAATTGCCGAAGAACACCTTGTCCATGCCGGCCAGTTGGCACAGTCGTTCGGCCAGTCGTTCCTGAACGGGAATACGATACAGGTTGGAGGTGTGCATCAGGCGTTCGCTTTGCTCGCGAATCGCCTGGACCACCGCCGGATGGCAGTGACCGAGATTACACACGGCGACACCGGACACCGCGTCCAGGTATGCCTTGCCTTGCTCATCGTACAACCATACCCCCTCGCCGCGGACGAAAGCGACGGGCTGCCGCGCGTAGGTGGGAATCAGGAACTGCTCGCTCATGATATTAGGGTCCGTGAAAATAAAAACGGCAGCCGAGGCTGCCAGTGGACCAACGATAATACTCACGCTTGAAGGGTGGCGCAACGCGCGGGCGGGCACACTGCGCCAGACGCCAGACGCCAGACGCCAGACGCCAGACGCCAGACGCCAGACGCCAGACGCCAGACGCCAGACGCTAGACGCTAGACGCTAGACGCTAGACGCTAGACGCTAGACGCTAGACGCTAAAGTCAAAACCCGGGGCTGCGGGCATTGCGGAAAAAAAGCGTTTTAGTGCTTGCCAGGGCGTTGGGTATGGTTTCGCATTATCGGCGTCCGGCGTCCGGCGTCCGGCGTCCGGCGTCCGGCGTCCGGCGTCCGGCGTCCGGCGTCCGGCGTCCGGCGTCCGGCGTCCGGCGTCCGGCGTCCGGCGTCCGGCGTCCGGCGTCCGGCGTCC
>NZ_SNUA01000004.1 GCF_004360225.1 Alcanivorax sp. 24 | reverse complement strand
AAGAAAACCCAGGCCTTGGTCATACTCGCCCGCAAACTCGCTCGTATCGCCTTTGCCCTGATGAAGCACAAAACCCTCTATCAATCGGAGGGCCAAATCGCTTGATCTCCAACATAGAATCTCCCACAGCGACTTTGTAGTGATGACCCCTGGATTTATGTCTACAGGCCCCGATACCCCGCCCGGTAATCCGGATAACGCAGGCGGTAGCCGCCTTCGGCGATAAACCGGCTGAACAGCCGCTTGCCGCCGGGCGGGGCCTCCTCCAGTGTCAGCGGCCAACCGTGCAGCTCGGCCAGATAGCGGTACACCGTCAGATTACTGACCGGATGGTTGTCGGTGCCCAGCACCACCGGTGACACCGTTTGCCCGGCCAGCCAACGCCTGGCCAGGGTGTGCAGCATGCCGACACAGTCGTCCCGGTGGATACGATTGGTCCACACCGGCGCTGGTGGCGCTTCCTGTCCCTGGCTGAGCCGTTCCACCTTGCGCAGCAGACGCGTGCGGCCCGGCCCATAGATACCCGAGAAACGTACCGCCGTGGACGGCGCCCGGGCACTGATGGCTTCCTCCGCCGCCAGCATCACCTGCCCGTTATAACGCCGCGGGGACGGCGAGGTGTCCTCGTCCACGTCCCCTTGCAGATCACCGTAAACCGCCGTGCTGGAGACAAACAGGGTCGGCGGCAATGGTTGGCGCTGCTCCAGGGCGTCCAGCAAACGGCCAGGCGCGGTCACATAAGCCTCCTGATAGCCGGCCTCGGAGTATTCCGACGGCGTCATCACGATCACCAACAGGTCCACCGGCTCCGGCGGCAGCACGGGGGTATCGCGAACCAGGTCCTGGGCATACACTTGGACCCCGCTGGGGGCCCGAGGACTCCGGCGAATGGCACTGATCCGGTGACCTTCGTCACTCAGCGCCCGCGCCAGGCCGCCGCCCAGATCTCCCAATCCGGCAATTAGGATATGGCTCATCGGTTTCCTCTTGGGCACAATGGTCACAATTGCCTCTACATATTATTGCCATGACGCTAACAGAACTTCGCTATCTGGTCGCTTTGGCTCGCGAGCGCCACTTCGGTCACGCCGCCCAGGTGTGCAATGTCAGTCAGCCCACGCTCAGCGCCGCCATCAAGAAGCTCGAGGAACAGCTGGGCATGCCCCTGTTCGAGCGCCGCCCACGGGAGGTGGTGGTCACGCCCCAGGCGGAGCCTATTGTGGCCCAGGCACAACGGGTACTGGAACAGGCCGATTTGCTGGAGCAAATGGCGATGAGCCAGCGCGACCAGCTCGGTTCGCCGCTGCGGGTGGGCGCCATCTTCACCGTGGCCCCTTATCTGTTCCCGACCCTGGTGCCACGGGTGCACTCGGAAGCGCCGGAGATGCCGCTGTTCATTGAGGAAAACTACACCCACGTGCTGCGCGGCAAACTGGAACGCGGGGAATTGGACGCCATCATCGTCGCCCTGCCGTTCTCCGGTGGCGGCCTGGTGCGGGCCAAGATGTACGAGGAATCCTTCTCCGTGCTGCTGCCGGCGAGCCATCCGTGGACCAAGCAGCAACACATTCGTCCTGAGCAGTTGCTGGACGAAACCCTGCTGCTGCTCGGCGAAGGCCACTGTTTCCGCGACCAGGTGCTGGAGCTGTGCCCGGCGATCAATTCCGAGCGCCAGCGCAATCTGGTGCAGATCGAGGGCGGCTCTCTGGAAACCCTGCGTCACATGGTCGCGTCCGGGTTGGGCATCACGGTGCTGCCGGATTCCGCGCTGTATCAGCACGGCTACGACAAAAGCACCTTCGCCGTGCGCCCGTTCACCGCACCGGTGCCGTCACGCACCATCGCCCTGGTCTGGCGGGACAGCTTCCCCCGGCCCAAGGCCATTGAGGTGCTGCGCCACGCGGTACCCCGCGAAGGCCTGGCGGCCTGAGACTGTCTCCGCGCCGCCGTCTCCCATTCACTGCGACGACATAGCGAGCAATGGCGGTATCACTGGCGGAAATGGGCCTGTCCCGGCTCAAGGGAGTCGGCCCCCGAGCCGCGGAGAAACTGGAACGTCTGGGTTTAAGGACGGTGGAAGATGTGATCTTCCACCTGCCGTTCCGTTACGAGGACCGTACCCGTATCACCCCCATCGGTGCTCTGCGCCCGGAACAAGGCGTGGTGATCGAAGGGGAGATCCTGGCCGCCGACGTGGTGTTCGGCAAGCGTCGCTCACTGCTGTGCAAGATCGCCGATGGCACAGGCCTGGTGTCCCTGCGCTTTTATCACTTCAGCGCCGCGCAAAAGAACAACCTGGAAAAGGGCCGCCCGATCCGGGTCTATGGCGAGCCCCGCCCCGGCGCCGCCGGCTTGGAGTTCTATCACCCCGAGTATCAGCTCGGCCCGGACCTGCCGCCGCTGGAGCGGGCGCTGACTCCGGTCTATCCCACCACCGAGGGCGTCAGCCAGCGGCAACTGCGCAATCTGGCCGGCCAGGCACTGGATATTCTGCGCGAGCATGTTCCCGAGGATCTGATTCCCGCTGACCTGTTGGATCAGCGACACCTGCCCAGTCTCGCCAGTGCTTTGGAAATGTTGCATCACCCGGGTCCCGAGGACCCGGTGGATCTGCTGCTGGACGGCAACCATCCGGCGGTGAAGCGCCTGGTGATGGAAGAAATGGTGGCGCACCAGTTGGGCATGCTGTCCAAGCGCGCCGGGCAGAAGACCCTGGCGGCCCCGGTTCTCGATGGTGACGCCCTGCTTCGCAAGCTACTGCAAAGCCTGCCGTTCGCGCTCACCGGCGCGCAGGACCGGGTGATCGAGGAGATTGGCGCCGATCTGCGCCGGGATCATCCCATGCTACGATTACTGCAAGGCGACGTGGGCTCGGGCAAGACGCTGGTGGCCGCGGCGGCGGCGCTGACCGCCATCGAGTCGGGCTATCAGGTGGCGTTGATGGCCCCCACCGAGTTGCTGGCGGAACAGCACCGGGCCAACTTCGAGCACTGGCTGGCGCCGCTGGGAATTCCGGTGCACTGGCTGGCCGGCAGCCTGGGCCAGAAGGCGCGCCGGGAAACCCTGGCGGCCCTGGCTGATGGCAGCGCCGCCATGGTGGTGGGCACGCACGCCTTATTCCAGGACGCGGTGGCCTTCCAGCGGCTCGGCCTGATCATCATCGACGAACAGCACCGCTTCGGCGTTCAGCAACGCCTGGCACTACGGGAGAAAGGCCGTTTCGGCAACCAGGTGCCACACCAGCTCACGCTCACCGCCACACCGATCCCCCGCACTCTGGCGATGAGTGTCTACGGCGATCTGGATACCTCGGTGATCGATGAGATGCCTCCCGGGCGCAAGCCGATTCAAACCCTGGTGTTACCCACTTCACGCCGTGATGATGTGATTGCCCGGATCCGCTCCGCCTGCCTGGAAGGCGCCCAGGCCTACTGGGTGTGCACGCTGATCGAGGAATCCGACGAGTTGCAGGCCCAGGCGGCGGAAGCGGCTTTCGAGACACTGCGCGAAGCGCTGCCGGAACTCAAGGTGGAGCTGGTACACGGCCGCCTGAAGGCAAAGGACAAAGCGCAGCGAATGGCGCGCTTCGCTGCTGGCGAAGCGCATCTTCTGGTGGCCACCACCGTTATCGAGGTGGGCGTGGACGTGCCCAATGCCACTCTGATGGTGATGGAGAACGCGGAACGTCTGGGGCTGGCGCAGTTGCACCAGCTCCGTGGCCGGGTGGGCCGGGGCGGAGGTCAGAGCTATTGCCTGCTGCTGTATCAAACCCCGCTGTCGCAGACCGCCAAGCGGCGCCTGGCGGTGATGCGGGAGACCACCGACGGCTTCGTCATCGCCGAGGAAGATCTGAAACTGCGCGGCCCCGGCGAATGGCTCGGCACGCGGCAGACCGGGGAGCTGGCCTTCCGCATCGCCGACCTGGTTCGCGATGAGGCCCTGATGGAGCCGGCTCGCGAGTTGGCCGAGACCTTGTTGGCACGCCACCCGGCGCGGGTGGAACGTTTGTTGCGCCGATGGCTCAACGGCGGCGAGGATTACGCGGATATTTAGACTGTATTCGCCGCCAAGGCAGCTTCCCACAGCGGCTCCGTAGCCCCTCCGTGGGAAGCTGCCTTGGCGGCGAATGATCGTCTCGATGCCTGATGGAGCACTAACGCTTAGATGGAAATAGTGCCGTCGTCCTTGGCGTCACTTTTTTCCGCCGGCCTGGTCAGTTCCCGCCAGCCGTCCTTGGCGGCCTCCCAAGCCTGACCGAAACGGCTCTTCGCCGCTTCCCAGTTTCCGCGCGTGGCCTCCTGAAGTTCGCTGTACTCCTTGCCCAGTTCCTCGCGCTGCTTCTTCAGGTTCTCCAGCGCCTGCTCCTTGTTCGCGCGGGCCTGCTCGGACAGAGTGTCCCAGCCCTCGTCCATGTCTTTCTGCAGCTCGTCGATGTTCTCATCGAGCATGTCGAGCCCCTGGCGAGCCGCCTCGAGAGCACGTTCCTTTTGCTCCACGCCGTAGTTGCGGATTTCCTGCCAGGTGTCGTTCAACTGCGCCTGAACGTTCTCCTGGTCAGGCTGCTTCACATTGGGGACGCCTTCGGTGGTGTCGCTTTGCGCCCAGCTCAGCGAGGTCGTCGCCACCATCAACGTCGCCGCCATCAAGAGGGAATGACGCATAAAAACTCTCCTATAGCACAGCCTCTATTGTGCCGATTTGCGCGGCGCTTTCGTGCAAAAGACTGTAAGAGCCTGTTCACGATCTTTACGCCACCGCGTTGCTGCTGGAAAAGCCGCCAGAGGGCGTCACGGACTGCAGGCTTTGGTGGGGCCAAAGGCAAAGGCCGGGGCGTCCTCTGGCGGCTTTTCCAGCGCAACCCGAAGGGCCGGGCCCCACTTTCTTTAGGTGGAGAGTCCGCCAGGCCATGATTACGCTTGTTCATGTAGACGGACTACATAGCACAATCGAAATCACGGCCTGACAAAAAATGAACTCCGGCGCGGTGGCGTAAAGATCGTGAACAGGCTCTTAGAGCCCGGGCTCATCTTTTCCCTCCGCTGGCATTACGGCACACTGGGCCTTCCGCAATCCTGACCAAGGACCTGGTTATGCGCCTGCTGCTCTCCTCCTTGATGTTCACGCTGTTCCTGACCGGCTGTGGTGACAGTGACGCGCCGGCCCGGCCCGATCAGACCACCCGACAAGACGCTCAGGAGACCACTTCGACCCCGCCCGATAAGCAACCCGCCGACCCCGCCGACCCCGCCGACCATGGCGGCGATACGCCGCTGGTATCGAAGCCGCAAACACTGGAACGGAAAAGCGAACCCTGCCCCGAGGATCCCTGTTCATCAGTGACGCTACAGTGGCTGACATTCCCCGAGGACCCGGCGCTCACCGAGGCTCTGGAAAATTCGCTCATCCACCAGCTGAGCAATGGCGAAGATGAAGGCGTGTCGTCTCTGGCCGAGGTCGCCGACCGTTTTCTCGCCGACGCCCGAAAAGCGGAGGTCGCGGACAGCTCGATCGGCTGGGAACTGACCTCCAAAGTGGCGGTGGGAGGCGAGTGGCGTGATATCGCCAACCTGCAATTGGAAACCTATGAATTCACCGGTGGCGCCCACGGTATGCCCGTGCTCCAGCTGCTCAACTGGGACCGTCGGGAGCTCCGCCGCATTGAGTTGGCGGACATCCTGCAACCGGGGAAAGAAGAGGCGTTCTGGGCCGAAGCCGCCAAGGCGCACGTTCGATGGCTGGAACAGGAAGCGCAGGCCGATGATGAGTTTCGCGACAACTGGCCGTTTCAGCAGACCGGCGATTTTGATATGACCTACGATGGTGTGGAGCTGCACTACAATGTTTACAGCATCGGCCCCTACGCCATGGGGCAGCCGGAACTGACCGTGCCCTGGAACAAATTGGATGGCCTGATTCGCGAGCGCTACCTGCCCTGATCGTTTTATCGCGGCCCAGGCCGCTTCCCACAGCGGTTCCATAGTTCCCTTTGTGGGAAGCGGCCTGGGCCGCGAATGCCCCTCTCATTCCGGCGATTGCCGGCACAGCTCCAGCCAGCGCTCGACGCCGGGGCTGCGGTATTTCTGCCGGTGCAGTACGAAATAGAACTCACGGCTGAAATCCCGCGCCGGCACGGTCAGGGGAACCAGGGAACCACGCCGGAACGCCTCGCGCAGTGACACCCGGGACAGACAACTGATACCCAGGCCGGCTTCCACCGCCCGTTTGATCGCTTCGGTGTGCTCCAGTTCGAGCAACAACTTCAGGCTGGACAGAAGGCCGTGCATGGCCCGCTCAAAGGTCTGTCGCGTTCCCGATCCGGTTTCGCGTACAATCCAGGTAGCGGTTAAAAGGTCTTCGTCGGATAGCGTTTCCTGTTTCGCCAGCGGGTGATCAGGAGCGCAGAACACCACCAGTTCGTCCTCTCGCCAGGGCAACAATTCCAGGTCGGTGTGGTTGATTTCCCCTTCGATCAACCCCATATCCAGATCGAAGGCCAGCACCCGGTCGACAATAGTGGCGGTATTCGCCACCTCCAGTTTCACCTGGGCCCCGGGCTGCTCCGCCATATACCGAGCCATGATATTCACCGCCAGGTAGTTACCAATTGTCAGTGTGGCCCCGACCTTGAGGCGCCCCAACTCCTGGTGAGCCTGCAAACCGGACTCCAGATCCCGGGCCTGCCCCAACAGAGCTTCCGCTCTGGGCCAAAGCTGACGCCCCAGTTCGTTGAGCCGCAGCTTTTTTCCGGCACGTTCAAACAGCTTGATGTCGAACTGGGCTTCCAGCTCCTTGAGAGCGCCGGAGGCGGCGGACTGAGACATGTTCAGATCCCGTGCCGCCCGGCTCACGTTCTCGTGATGGGCCACGGCGAGGAACACCTCCAGTTGTCGCAGGGTGTATCTCATCGTTATTACCAGGGTCGATATCAAATATCGGAATAACGCATTTTACCGATATGAGTAAAAGGGTTACATTCTCATCAATTAAAGTATTTTGGAATAAAGGCGCATTAGCTTATGTCGAATCTGAATACTGAAACGGTTACCAGTGTTCGGCACTGGAACGACACCCTGTTCAGCTTTACCACCAGCCGTGACCCGGGCTTCCGCTTCAAGAACGGTCATTTCACCATGATCGGTCTGGAACAGGACAACGGTCGCCCTCTGCTGCGCGCCTATTCCATCGCCAGCGCCAATCACGAGGAAGAGCTGGAGTTCTTCAGCATCAAGGTGCCGGACGGTCCGCTCACCTCCCAGCTGCAGAAGATCAAGCCGGGCGACAAGATCTATGTGAGCCGCAAACCCACCGGCACCCTGGTGGCGGACCACCTGCTGCCGGGCAAGCGGCTGTGGCTGCTCTCCACCGGTACCGGCCTGGCGCCGTTCCTGAGCATCATCAAGGATCCGGAAATCTACGAGCGTTTCGACCAGGTGATCCTGACCCACGGCGTGCGCTTCGTTTCGGAACTGGCCTATCAGGACATGATCCAGGACGAACTGCCCAACAACGAGTTCTTCGGCGACATGATCCAGGGCAAACTGAAGTACTACCCCACCGTCACCCGGGAACCGTTCCGCAATCAGGGCCGGCTCACCAACCTGATGGATTCCGGCAAAATCTTCGAGGATCTGGGCCTGCCCCAACCCAACCTGGAAGAAGACCGCTTCATGCTGTGCGGCAGCCCGGCCATGCTCAAGGACCTTACCAACCTTCTGGATGGCTGGGGCTTCCGTGAAAGTCGTGGCGGCCATATCCACGAGTACGTGATCGAACGGGCCTTCGTGGAGAAGTAATCGCACCAAGCGCTGAATCTGTTTTTTGACCCCGCCTCGCGCGGGGTTTTTTATGACCGCCATCCATGGCGGTCACCCCCGGGCCGTCACTGAAGTGACGTTAAAAATCGTTCCCGACGATTTTTTATGACCGCCGTCCATGGCGATCACCCTTCGGGCCGTCGCACAGCAACGTTAAAAATTGCTCCCGGCAATTTTTTATGACCGCCGTCCATGGCGATCACCCTCCGGGCCGTCGCAGAGCAACGTTAAAAATGGCTCTCGGCCACTGCTGTCCCACCATCCGCTGGCACGCTGACACGCAACACGCCGGCACGCCAAACCCAAGGCCCGCTGGCCGGCCTTGGGGACACGCATTCAAAGCAACCCCGTCATGCCCGAGTGGTTTTCAAAGCGTGCCGGCGTGTTGCGTGTTGCGTGTTGCGTGTTGCGTGTTGCGTGTTGCGTGTTGCGTCACGAAACCCCTGTGGGAAGCTTGCTTGCAAGCGAATGGGATTCGCCCAGGTGGTTTGGACTATTCGCTTGCAAGCAAGCTTCCCACGGCGGCTGCATGGCACGGTCTGGTCGCTCTCTCTGTTGATTTTCAAGCCTCTCCACGGCATAACATGAGCAAAGACTAGAATAATGCCATGCAGCGGGGCGGGTTTTGGATAAGCGGCACTCAGCGGCACAGTGGGACTGGACACCGGACATTTGGGAATGGACACCGGAGCATGGGCGCTGGTCGCCGCGCTATGGCCAGCCCCGGGACTGTGTCTTCCTGACGCTCTCCACCGATGCCCTGCGTCCCCGGGATGCCTACGACTACTGGCGGGAAACCGTTTTCTACGGTTTCGAGGCCGATGTTCCCGACAACACCCAGCGACGCGGATTCCTGGCCCGGAGCACCGCGCTGATCGCGCCGCGCGGTAATCTGTATTGGTATACATCGGACCCGGTGTCCGGTTATCGAGCACGCCGCCATTGCCTGGCCGATGATGAGGAGCGGCTGGACTTGGGGCTGGTTCTGGCCGGCGAGCGCCATCATCAACAAACCGGAGACCGGCCGCTTCGGGCCGGCCCGGGGGAGCTTTTCGCCTATGATTCCGCCCGCCCGTCCCAGGTCGCCTGGAACGCCCATGGCGGCTTGCACCTTTCCCTGGACCGGCAGGCCGTGCGCCAGGCCCTGGGGAGCGATCTGCCCGCACCCAGCAAACTGATTCCAGCGTTACAACATCATCCTTTGTTTCCGTTCCTGCGCGATCAACTACAACTCATGGCCAAGCACGGCGCCAATCTGAACCGCTCACAGCAGGCACTGGTTCTCGACCACATCATCGAGTTGACCTTCAGCGCGCTCAATGCCATCGGCGGGGCACCGGAACACAATCCCCCCTCGTTGTTGTTCGCGGCCCGCCAGTTCATCCACCGTCATCTGGCCGACCCGAATCTGGACACGGGGCAACTGGCGCGCCAGTTGGGCTGCTCCCGAGCGACGCTTTACCGGGCCTTCGCCGAACATGATCTTACCGTGGCCGGCTATCTGCGAGAGGCACGGCTGCGCCGGGTGCACCGCTTGCTGACACGCGCGCCGGATCAGTGGAGCATCGCCGACATCGCCGCCCGTTGCGGCTTTCTGGACAGTGCCAGTTTCAGCCGCCTGTTCCGTCAACGCTTTGGCGTGCGGCCCCGCGATCTTCGTCAGCGGCATCAATCCCGGTGATCCGGCAGCTCAAACCCATCGCCTTCTGGCCCGCCCTGATCGCCATGCTGGCCGCGCTGATCCTGATCGCCATTGACCAGCGGCGCTTCATCGACATCACCACCCAGATCAACACCATACTGATCCATACTTTGTCGCCCCTTTTTCTCTACTCGGCTCTGGGCCTGTTGCTACTGTGCCTGGCGACCTTCATCTCGCCTCTTGGCAAGGTACGCATCGGCGGTGCCACGGCCGAGCCGATCTATTCGCCGTTTCGCTGGTTCTCGGTATCCCTGACCACGGTCATCGCCATGGGCATTCTGTTCTGGGCGGTGGCGGAACCGGTGGTGCATTTTCATGAACCGCCGGCTTTTTCCGGCTCCCGCCCTGGCAGTGATGGCGCCCTTCGGTTCGCCATGTCTTCCCTGTTCGTTCACTGGACCCTGGCCCCTTACGCCATTTATACGGTGACAGCGCTGACCTTCGCGCTCGGCTTTCACAATCACGGATATGGCTTTTCCATCGGCACTCTGTTGCGCCCGTTGGCCGGCGACCGGTTTCAGGGCCGCTTCGGAGAGCTGGTGGACGGATTGGTTTTGTTTTCCGTGGTGGTCGGCATGTCCGCGGTATTGAGCGGCGGCCTGCTGCTGATCGGTGACGGCCTGCGGGTACTGTTCGACATCCCCAAGAGCGGCACGGTCTACGCGCTGGCCGCGTCGTTCATTATCTCCGTGGCGTTATTATCGGCGGCCACCGGCCTTCGCGGTGGCATCCAATTGCTTGCCCGCGTCAATGCCGTGCTGTTCATCGCACTGATGCTCTATCTGCTACTGGTGGGGCCGGGCGACTTTATTCTCCGGGTAAGTGGTGACGCCCTGACCGCCTATCTGGGCGATTTTTTTCCACGCCATCTGATGACCCGGGAGCCCGCATCCAGCCAATGGTCCGCCTGGTGGACCACCGCGTTCTTCGCCAGTTGGTTCGCCTGGGCGCCTCTGTCCTGCCTGTTCCTCGGCAAAATCGCCCGGGGCTATACGGTGCGTCAGTTCATTCTCGTCAATCTGGTGCTGCCTTCGGCGTTCGGCATCCTCTGGTTCTCCGCCTTTGGCGCCTCAGCGCTGTATTTCGACATCCACGACCATGGCGCTTTGTACCAGACCTATAAGGACCAGGGACTGGCGGCCATTTCCTATCAGTTGTTCAGTTATCTGCCCGGCAGTTTTGTCCTCGGCCTGTTTTTTATCTTCGCCTGTCTGATCTCCTTCATCACCGCCGCCGACTCCAACACCGATGCCATCGGTGGCCTGTGCACCCGGGCAGTGACGGCGGAAGCCATGACCTCGCCCTTCACCATCAAACTGCTCTGGGCGGCCATCATCGGCGCCGTGGGTTGGAGCAGCGCCACCTATCTGGGGGTGGACGGCATCAAGATGCTCGCCAACCTGGCCGGGCTGCCCGGTTTGGTCATCGTACTTGGCAGCGCCGGCAGTTTGATCCGGATGCTCACGCAAGCCACCAGGCAAAGTGCCCAAGTCGAGTCGGAAAGCTGAGCCGTTATCCCGTCCACAATTCACGGGCGCCCTTAGAGCCTGTGCGCCTATACATCAATTCGCTGCCAAGGCAGCTTCCCACAAACCCCTCTACAAAGCCGACGATATTCGCCATTGCGAGCCTTGTAGCAAAATGCTACAAACAATCAAAAGCGATGATTGGGAGACACTCATGGGTAAATCCGCCTCGCCGGTCCGGCTGCAATCGGAATTGATGGATGCCGCCAAAACCTATGGAGAGCTGCTGCATCGCAGCGCCGCCGAGCAGATCGAGCAATGGGCCGATCTGGGCCGCGCCGTGGCGCAACAGCTCAGTCCACAGGACCTCCTGGAGATCACGGCGGGCATTGCCACTCTGCGGGTGGAGCGGACAGTGGCCAATCCGGTCACAACCGAGACGGTATTCGACAATCTGGAGGCCCGCCGTGCTGCCGGCACCCTGAACCAACGGGTCTCCTCCTGTGCCGTGCGCTACCAGGCCTCGCGCCGGCATCCCGGCCGTCTGGAGCAGATCAGCGCCTCCGGCGAAATTCGCGTGGGGCGGTTCGTTGACGGTACTTTCGTTGCCGATACTTTCACCAACGAGAACTGAATCATGGCCTCGCAACCCCCGCCGGAAAAACAGTTGTGGATTCTGGTAGGCGGCAACGGTGCCGGCAAAAGCACCTTTCATCGGGAAGCACTGCGGAGCACCGGACTGCCATTCGTCAATGCGGATGTGATCGCCCGCCAACGCTTTCCCCAGGCCCCGGAAGCGCATAGCTATCAGGCCGCCGCCCTGGCCCGGCAACTGCGCGATATACTGATTCGTCAGGGGCAAAGTTTTTGCTACGAGACGGTGTTTTCGCACCCTTCCAAAATTGACTTTATCGCCGACGCGAAAGCCGGAGATTATCAGGTAATCCTGGTTTTCATTCACCTGGGTGATCCGCAACTCAACCAGGCCCGTGTTCATCAGCGCACCGAGGAAGGTGGACACCAGGTTCCGGCCGACAAGATCCGCTCCCGTTTGCCCCGCACTTTCAGGCATGTGCGCCTGGCCCTGCCGCTTTGCGATCAAGCCCATCTGATCGACAACAGTAGCGCGGAAGTTCCGCTTTTACGAGTGGGTCATGTGGAGGCAGGGCAATACACTCCCCTTACCAATGTACAACCGGACTGGGTCGACACTTTGCTGTTCGGCCAGGAGAAGGACTAAGCCATGCGTATTCTGAAATATTTTCCGATGTTGTTGCTGTCCACCGCGATACAAGCGGAAACGGTAACCCTGCATGTGGACAGCGCGAAGAAGAGCCCGTCATCCGACACCAGCGGCGACGTCATTGATATCGTGCTTGAACCGGAAAGCCGGCAAGCCCTGGCGGATTTCACACGCGACCGTGTGGGCCGGCAAATCCATCTGTTCGTGGATGGCCTGTTGCTGACTTCGCCCACCTTGCAAAGTGTCATCGACACAAGCAGCCTGCGGCTGTCCGCCGGGGAGGACGGTTTTAACGGCAAAAGCGCCGGAGAAATCACCGAGTCCCTGAACCAAGGCGGCACACTGACCCTCTCCGACGATCGCTGACCGCCAGTGTGAAAAGCGAAGAGAGATTGGAAACCCCGAACCGGAGGCCCCGTCCATGGGGCTGCTCCGGCCAGGCCCGGCAAAGCCGGGAAGGAGAAATGAAGAAAGCTATGAAAACCAAATCATGAAACCGACATGCGGGAACGCAATATCCCCGAATGACGATTCAAACCATGGCCTTTTTTTTGCCATGGTGCAAGAAAAACCCACTCCAAACCGCCAAATAATAAGAGCGGTCCGCGCTCCAGGTAACTTCTGAAAAACACCCGGTCATCCGGGGGTAGAGAGTTCCATGGCTTTATACGTTGATGGCGCACAATATTCTGCCCCTGAGACATCTTGCAAAGTCGCCTGAGACGCCTCGCATAACACCCTCTCTCTGTTTACCCCAATAATGTGCCCGAAAGCGCATAAACATCAGTTCGCACACAATGCCTTTTCAAGGGAGTGATCACCATGCCAACGATTCGGGATAATTACGCGTATATATCCAGCGAAGAGATCGAGGACATCAGCTGCATGTCGGGGAGCTGGACAGTGTCAAAAGGCCAGCCAATGGATCCACCACCGACGATAAAGCGGGAGGGAGGCCAATTCTTGATCCTGTTCCAGGCCGGGCGTCATAAAACAACCGAGGTGGCAAATAAGTTCAGCAATGATAGCGGCGGCAGAGGCCACCTTTTCTCTCCATTCTCGATAATGGATGAGGAACCGAGCCAACTGAACTTTTGTTTCGGCTTAAGGATTCACTGGAAGTCCGGCGAAACGTCCGAAGTCTACCTGGGGCAAGGCAGCACCATGGGGCGCAATAACTGGTGGATAGGCTCGAGTGCCATCACCAACAAGAATGGCAGCGCCACTCTACAAGCGGGCGAGAATGCCTTTCTTATCACAGGCTACGACACGCAGAAGGGCTCAACCTCCAGTCTCGAAGACGTCGATGCACAAGGCATACCACCGGCACTCGTTTGGATCATCAAGGAAGTCGGACAAAAAGTCGCCGAGGGAGTGATTAAGCTGATCACGGCCAACGTCAATTCATTCAGGATATCCAAATAGCGGGCTTCTTTTCTTAAGAAAAGGAGGGAGGTGTCGTGCTAAAGCCCGTGGACAAATCATCGATTTTGTTTATACGCAATACCATTGCCACCTTTGGAGACCCGCCTGCGGATCGCGCTGATTGGCTCTCTCAGATCAGTGATGACACGCTTATATCCGAAATCAATATCCCAGGCACACACGACACCGCCGCGATAAGCACCGGATTCAACCCGTACGCTTGTCACCGCTTTTCCGTCACTGATCAGCTCAGAGGCGGCATCAGACTTATGGATATACGGTTAAAGGTCAAGAAATCCGAAGAACGGCGATATGAATTTACAACCTGCCATGGAAACGTAGGCAGCGGGCTCGGGCTCAATGAGTTCCAGAGTTTTCCCTCGCTACTGCAAGAATGCGGTAGCTTTCTTGAAGCGCACGGCACGGAAACCGTGCTCACGTCACTTAAAGTTGATGACTGGAATGGGCATGAAAATGATAAAGATAATGCTCTTAACGCCCTATCTGATTTGTTGAACCTCTACCCAATCATCCGGACAGAATCAGTACCAAAGCTCAAAGAGGTTCGAGGGAAGATCCTTCTTTTCAATCGGATCGATGAGAATCCCACACTTGGCACACCCATAGCCTGGGAGGATAACACGCCAGGCGCCTGGGCAAAGGAGAGCCGTCATCGCTGCTACGAATGCTATGTGCAGGACCAGTACAAAGGTCTGCCTGATTCAGGCGCGACGCAAGAAAAACTGGCGAACGTCATCTCGGCGTTTACACAAAAAGCCGACAAGAACGTGGTCTGGAATTTTGCCAGTGCCACCTGGTACGGAATCTTTGGCATTTACATCATGTCCGGCTTGCTTGCCGCTTTCGGCGAGAAAACAGCAACTGAACGCTGGCGACACTTCGGCTGGGTTCTCTTTGATTATCCATTTGAAGGATACCGGACGGACCGATACGGCAACCTGGACGTCGTGGCCATGGTGATTGCCTCCAACCACGAGTACCGCGAATTTCCAGAGATATTCAAAGTTTCCGCCCTCCTTCGAACAACAACACACTGGCGTTCATCATGACCACCGTATTCGAACTCAGCACCGATGACGACATCCGCAATACCCAGCTCAACCCCGGCTGGAACCCGGTGCAGGCACGTTACATCTGGGATCAGATTCATCCCTGCCACTTGAATCTGGCGGGCGCGATCACTCTGGTCGTAATCGCCCACGGCAATGGTTGTGAAATCGGCAACGCTGATCCCGGCATCATCGACATCGACGAAAACGCCTTCCTTGCCCTGGTCCAGGGCAACATGGAGAACGGCGCCGTCCCCGTGTCGATCCACCTGTCCACTTGCGGGCCTGGCATTGCTGAATTTGCGGCTCGGGTAAGGTTGGCGGCACAGCAAAACGGTGTCTGGCACGGCACTCGTATTTTTGGTCACAGCGATGCCGTGGCGGGGTTGGTTCCACCGCCTGGCGATATCCGCTGGTTCGAAATATTCGCCTGACCACGGCCAGCAATCCGCTCCGCCCGCGCCTTGTTACACCATCAACGGGAAGACACCATGAACCGCATTTACCGCACCCTCTTCAACCGCCGCACCGGGACCTGGCAGGCGGTGCCCGAATTCACCAAGAGGCGGGGCAGAGCTTCCAGCCACCGGGCCACCGCCCTGGCTGCATTATCAACCGCTTTAGGGGCACTGACACTCCCCTTCCGCCTCACGCTACTGCCGTCACTACTGGCGCTGGCTTTGACATTGCACGCATCGCCCGCGCAGGCGGACTGCGAGTGGACGGGGGGCACGGGAAGCTGGTTCGACGCGGACAAGTGGACCAGCCGGGGCGGCACGTGCTCCGGGATCCCCACCTCGTCGGACTGGGTCGAGATCAGCCGGTCCGACGCGGACATCGTCATCAGCGGCGGGCAGGCCTACGACAACTCGTTCCACTTCCGCTCCGGGCGCGTGGTCATCCTCGACGGTGGCAGCCTCGACAGCGACAGCAGCTACCACTTGGTGGGCCAGACGCGAGACGGACAGGCGGAGCTGATCATCTCCGGCACAGGTTCGGCCTGGAACGTCCGGGGCGAGGCCTGGGTGGGCCGGGGCTCAACCGGCACGATCCGGCTCACGGACGGCGGCCTGCTCAACTTCACCCACGGGGACGATCTGGTCCTCGGGGACGCCCCGCCGAGCCAGCAGGCGTCCCGCGGCACCCTGGTGATCGGCGCGGATGCGGGCGCGGACGCCGTTGCCCCGGGGCGCGTGCAGACCCCGTTGATCGAAATGGGGCGCGGCGACAATGGTGAGCGCAACGCCACTGGCTTGATCGTGTTCAACCACACTGACCTCAGCGGCACCTATACCTTCACGCCAGATATCACCGGCACTGGCGGCATCGAACACCACGCCGGCATCACCGTGTTAACGGGCAGCAATGACTATATTGGTGCTACCCGTCTGGAAGGCGGCACCCTGCGCGCCGGCAATGCCGGCGCTTTCGTCCAGAACGGCGCCTACACCCTCAATGGTGGCATCCTCGACTTGAACGGCCACGACCTGGCGCTGAGTGCCCTTTCCGGCTCCGGCGGCCAATTGATACTGGGAGGTGCCGTCGGCCGGCTCAGCCAGTCCGGGGATACCGCCTATGGCGGAGAGATCGGTGGCGCGGGACGATTTATAAAAGACGGGCCCGGCACTTTGACGTTGGAAGGGGAGGTCACCGGTTTGAACCAGGGGCTCTATGTCCAAGGTGGCACTCTGACCCTGGGCGGCGACAGCGGCGGCTTTGCCGGCGCCACCACGGTAACTGGCGGCGCTCTACGCGTGGACGGCACCCTGGGCGGCTCCCTCACCGTGGAAGACGGCGCCACGCTGGGCGGCAGCGGCACGGTGGGCGACACCACCATCGCGTCCGGCGGTACGCTTCTGGGCGTGCAGGGCGACACTCTGGCCTTCGAGGGCAATCTCGTCCTTTCCAGCGGCGCCCATGTCAATGTTCAACTCGGTGCAGCGGACACAATGGCGCTGTTCGATATCGCCGGCAACCTGGCCCTGAACGGCACCACCCTCAATGTCACCGATACCGGCGACTTCGGCGCCGGCCTCTACCGCCTGTTCGACTACGGCGGCAGCCTTTCCCAGAGCAACGGCGGCCTGCTGTTCGGCACCACGCCGGGCGGCTCGGCACTGTCGCTGCAGTACCTGACCAGCCAGATCAACCTGCTCAATGCCGACGGTGTGACCCTGATCTTCTGGAACGCCAACGGCCAGGCAGGCCCGGGACAATTGGGGGGTGGCAGCGGCACCTGGTCCACCACCTCGGCGGTGTGGTCGGACGCCAGCGGCCGCTTCACCGGTGCCATGCAGCCGCAGCCGGGCTTCGCTGTCTTCGGCGGCGAGGCGGGCACGGTGACACTGGATGACGGCGATGGCGACATAAGGGCCACCGGCCTGCAGTTCGCCGGCGATGGTTATCGGCTCACTGGCGCCGCGCTACACCTCACCGATGGCAACGAAATCCGCGTCGGCGACGGCGGCACCGGCAGCGAAAACTGGACCACCACCATCGACAGCGAAATTGCCGGCGGCGAGGGCCTCACCAAGACCGGCGCCGGCACCCTGCGGCTTACTGGCGCGAATACCTATACCGGTGGCACCACCGTGCAGACCGGCACCTTGATCGGCGACACCGGGTCCCTTCGCGGTGATATCGCCAATGCCGGCACCGTGGTGTTCGAGCAGACCGGCGATGCCGCCTTCGCGGGCAACGTCACTGGCCTGGGGGAGACTGACGGCACCATGATCAAACGCG
Source organism: Alcanivorax sp. 24 (assembly GCF_004360225.1). Taxonomy (GTDB): domain Bacteria; phylum Pseudomonadota; class Gammaproteobacteria; order Pseudomonadales; family Alcanivoracaceae; genus Alloalcanivorax; species Alloalcanivorax xiamenensis. Next base: position 305,324 of record NZ_SNUA01000004.1, on the reverse strand, counting down.
GCGCCGGCGATCTGACTCTCAACGGGGTTTCCTCACTGGATTGGGCCGTGGACGGCGGCGGTCTGATTACTTCCGCCGGCCGATTCACCGGCGACATTGCCATCGGCGACGGGGCCTCCGTTACCTTCGAGGACACGAACGACACCGACTATAACGGCGCCCTCACCGGCCAGGGCCGCATGATCAAGGAAGGGGCCGGCACCCTTACCCTCACTGGCGAGCAACAGATCGGCCGCCTCTATATCGGCCGGGGCACGGGCACCCCTTGGGGTGAGCAAATGGATGGCGGCACCCTGCTACTGAGCGACAGCGCGCGGCTCACCGGCAGCTATCTGCACCTGGGTGGCGTCAATGGCCGGGGCGTGCTGGCACTGACCGGCGAGGCTACCCGCGCCACCTTCAGCAACAACGCGCTGATCGGCGACATCAACAGCGATGCCGAATTACGCCTCAGTGACGGCGCCCTTCTGGAAAACGGCAACGGCTACCTCGGCCGCTCCCCGGACTCCCGGGCCATCGCCATTATCCAGGACCAGGGGTCCCTGTGGCGCAACACGGGCACCTTGTATGTAGGGGGTTCCGGGCAGGCCGGCGAGGGGGAATTGCGGGTCGAGAATGGCGGGCGCGTTGAAAGCGGCGCCGCACGGATCGGCTATGGCGCGGGCGCCATCGGCAACGTTACCGTCACCGGCTCGACAAGCCATTGGGAGACGCAAGGCGAAATCGAGGTGGGCTACGCGGGCGACGGCACGCTGGTGATCGATGACGGCGCCACCGTAACGTCCCATGTCGGCACGAGTTGGGTGACAGGGCAGATCGCTCGGTACTATGACTCCGCCGGGGCGGTTTCCCTCCGCAATGACGGTTCGTGGGTAAATGACGGCGCGGTGATCGTCGGCGGTTACGACGGGGCGGATGGGCACCTGACGCTTTCCAGCGGCGGGCGGTTGCAAACAGGCGTCACATCCTCGGATTGGGACTTCGTGCGCTTGGCGGATTCAACGGCGTCCTCCGGTACGTTGAATATCGGCGCGGCCGCCACCGAACAGGCCGTGAGTGCCGGCACGCTGGAAAGCGCGCGTGCCGAGTTCGGCGACGGGATCGCGACGCTCAATTTCAACCATAGCGAAGACAATTATGTGTTTGCCGCCGCGCTCGCAAGCACGGGTTCCGGCGCTCACCGCATCAATCACTATGCCGGCACCACGATGCTGACCGGTGAAAGCTCGGCGTTCACCGGCATCACTCAAATCAAAGGCGGTACCCTTAAAGTCAACGGCACCCTCGGTGGCACGGTCACCGTTGATAATGGCGGCGCCCTGGGCGGCGACGGCAGCATCGGCGACACCACGGTTGCGGCTGGCGGCACACTGGCCCCGGGCAACAGCCTGGGCCACCTCACCGTGGACGGCGATCTCACCCTGGCACAAGGCTCGCTGCTGGATTTCGAGTTCGGCGCCCCGGGCGGGGACTTCCATACCCTGGGGCAAAGCGACAGCGTCACCGTCAACGGTGATCTGACCCTCAACGGCTCAACACTCAATCTGATCGACGACGGCGGTTTTGGTGTGGGCCTGTATCGGTTGTTCGATTACAGCGGCACTCTGACACAAAACAATGGCGGCTTGCTGCTGGCCGATGAGCCACAGGGGATGAGCCTGCAGTTCCTCGACGATCAGGGCCAGATCAATCTGCTCAACACCGTCGGCATGACCTTGAACTTCTGGAGTGGCAACAACGCGGACGGCGGTGACGGGGCATGGTCCAACACCACCGCCAGTTGGACCGACGCCGACGGTGAGGTGGTCGCGCCGATGCAGCCGCAACCGGGCTTTGCTGTGTTCGGCAACATCGGCAACGGTGAAGGCGGCACCGTCACGCTGGATGACACCGACGGTGACGTCCAGGCCACCGGTCTGCAGTTCGCCGGTGACGGTTATGTCCTGCAAGGCGACACGTTGACCCTGACGGACGGCGACGGCGAAATCCGTGTCGGCGATGGCAGTGGCGACAGCACGGATTACACCGCCACCCTCAACAGTGTTATCGCCGGTACCGACGGTGTTAACAAAACCGGCGCCGGCACCCTGGTACTGGGCGGCGACAACACCTATAGCGGCGGCACCACTCTCAACGGCGGGGTGTTGTCCGTGGCCAGCGACGCCAACCTGGGCAACACCGACGGCGGGCTCACCTTCAATGGCGGCGTATTGCGGGTGACCGACGGCCAGTTCCTCTCCACCCAGCGCTCGATCACCTGGGGCGACCAAGGTGGCGGTTTCGATATCGTCGGCACTCAACAGCAATTCTTCGTCAATCAAGACCTGGCCGGCGCCGGCGACCTGATCAAACGCGGCGAGGGCCTTCTTCATTTGCGCGGCGACAACGACTACGGCAACACCTTGGTCGAGGCGGGCCGCCTGTTTGGCACCGCCACCTCGATCCGCGGCGATCTGGCCAACGCCGGCAACGTGGTATTCGAACAGGATACCGACGGCACTTTCACCGGCAATATCAGCGGCTTCGACGGTACCGACGGCACCCTGATCAAGAACGGCGGGGGCGTCCTCACACTGACCGGCTCCTCGACCCTGGACTGGTCCGTGCATGACGGGGCACTGGTGACGGCGGCCGAGCGTTTCAACGGCGACCTCGCCGTGTTCGCCGATGGCGGTGTCACTTTCGATCAGCAGCAGGATGGCGAGTACCAGGGGCAGTTGTCCGGCACCGGCACGCTTCTTAAAACCGGTGACGGTCATTTGCAACTCAACGGCGGTAATGGCGGCTTCGGCGGCACCACCGAAGTGGCCGCGGGCCGATTGAGCGTCAGCGGCCGTCTGGGCGGCCAGGTCCTGGTGGACAACGGCGGTACGCTTGGTGGCGACGGTATCGTCGGCGACACCACCATCGCCGCCGGCGGCACCCTGGCGCCGGGCAACAGCATCGGCACCCTCACCGTGGACGGCGATCTTACTTTCGAGAACGGCGCCATCTACGAGGTGGAAACCGATCCCGACAACACCGACAGCGATCTGACCCACGTCACCGGCACCGCCAGTCTGTCCGGTTCCGTGCTGCACGTGGGTAACGACGGCGACTACCAGCCGTTCACCGAATATACGATTTTAAGCGCCGATGGGGGGATCCTCGACCAGTTCGAAGCGGTCCGATCCCGCTTCGCTTTTCTTGATGCCGGTCTGGACTACGGAACCAACGACGTTCGGCTGGAACTGACCCGCAATGACGTCACGTTCGACAGTGTCGCGTTGACCCGAAACCAGCGCTCGGTGGCCGGTGCGGTGGAAAGCCTGGCGCCGGACCATGCGGTCTATCAGGACATCGTCACCCAGGAGACCGGCGCGGCCCCGGCCGCCTTCGATCGCTACAGTGGCGATTCCCTGGTGGCCGGACTGAGTGCCACGGACCGGCTGATCGGCCAGTTCGGTGATCGGCTGCGGCAACGGGATCAAGGCGAAACCGCGTCCAGGGAGCAGCGTACCCTGACCGGTGACGAGGCCAACGGCGTCTGGTTGCAGGCCGGCGCGCTGGACAGCGAGGAAAAGCGCAACGGCTACACCGGTAATGCCGGCCACGAAATGACCGGCGAGCACCTGACCCTGGGGCTGGACCGGACTCTGCCAACAGGACGCGTCGGCGTTGCGGTGGGGCGGGCCCAAGGGCGTCTGGACTTCGACCGGCGCCAGGCCGGAGGCGATCTGGACGGCTGGTTCGTGGGCGCCTACGGCCGCCGCGATCTGACTGGCACCCTCTACCTGCGCGCGGATCTGAGTTACGGCGAAACCAGCCAGGACCACAAGCGCACCTTCGAGAGCGGCACCCAGGCGCGATCTTCCAGCACCATCAAGGCCATACGAGTAGCACTGGAGAGTGGCCTGAATCTGAGCGCCGGTCGCGCCGACGTACGGCCTTACGCCCAGGTGGCGATGACTCGCCTGGAGCGGAGCGGCTTCCAGGAGGCGGGGGCCGGAGCGGCCAGTCTGGAGGTGGAGAGAACCACGCTGCAGTTGGGCGAAGCGGAATTGGGCGTGGATCTGGGGCGGACCTTCCGGTCAGACCGCCATCCCACCCGGCTCCACGGCGGCCTGGCCCTGGTCCAGCCGTTTGGCGACACCCAGAGCGAACAAGACTCCCGATTCGTCGACGCCGGCGACACCTTCACGGTGTACGGCGCGGACCGGAACGATCCGCGCTTGCAGGCGCGCCTGGGCGCCGCCGTACGACTGAGTCCGCGTGTCGAATTGTCGCTGGATTATCAGGGCCGGGTGGATGATCAAGGGGACGAGCATCTCGGCCAGTTGGGGATCTCCGTACACTGGTAAGGACACGTGGTGTCACCCTTCTTGCGGTAGAGGCTACGGAGCCGCTGTGGGACGCTTGCTTGCACGCGAATGAGGTTTGCTCAAGCCTTTGACTATTCGCGAGCAAGCTCGCTTCCCACAGCGGCTCCGTGGCAAGTTCATGGGAAAGCGACGGCAGCGCGATTGGCGCCCTTCCACATTCCTATGCGATCATCGCGCTCATTGTCCGCCTCAATGAGAAGGAGCTCCCATGTTCGATCCAGGCCAAGCGCTGATCTCCCTGATGTATGCACTTCCCTTGCTGATCCCCTCGGTCGTTGGCGTCATTCTTGGTGCCATCCACATGCAGCGGGCGCGCAAAGCCTCGACTCTGGTGATCATCGCCAGTGTCTTGCTGTTCCTGGAAGGAGGATACAACGTTGTTTCCCAGATTTTCATCATACCTCTGGTAGGCGATGCCCTGTCCTGGGAGGTGTACGGCGCCATCAATGGCGGCGTATATGCTCTCCTCACGCTGTCCGCCACCCTTCTGTTGATCTCCGCCGCTTTTGTGGGTCGTGAGAAGAACCCGGCCGCGACCGACGGCAATACCCACCAGGATGCCGGCGCGGGACTTTCCCACGTGCCCCCGCAACTGGCTCAGGCGCCAAATCATCGCGGCGCCCTTGTGCTGACGCTCGGTCTGATCTCTTTGCTGGTGTTCCAACCATTGGGCATCGCCCCCTGGGTGATCGGCGTGCAGGATCTGCGTGCCATGCGCGAAGGCCGTATGGATCCGGAGGGCCGTGGCACCACCATGGCGGGCATGATCCTGGGTATCATCGCCATTATCTTGTTCGTGCTTACCTTGATCGCCGTGGGGTTCTTTATCGCCGCTTTGGCGAATACTAATTGGAGCTATTAAGCGGGCCACATTTGACGCGGGCGCCGCTACGGCGCCCGCCAATATTGCACTGAAACCTGGATTTTATTGTTTTCAGGAGAAGGAACTCCATGTCAGCCGATTCAGATCTGTCGATCCTCACCGCTTTTAATATTCTGCAACTGCTGATCCCTTTCCTGGTCGGGGTCTCGCTGAGCGCAAAGCACATGCGGCATTATCGCGTGCCCGCCCTTCTGGTTCTGATCGCAAGTGTTCTGATGCTCCTGGATATGGGCTATGGCGCTCTTGCGCCAGCGCTGTCGTTTTTCAGACTCCCATCGATCACCGGCGTTTTTATCAACAACAGCATCCACAGCATACTCGGCGTCTCTACCGTTCTGTTGCTGATGTCCGCCATCTTCGTCCGGCACGGCCCTCCTCCAGCAACCGTTACTTTGGACACTGACCGGACATCCCGGGTGCCCGCCCATCGGGGCGCTCTGATTGCGACGCTTGGCCTGATTTCCTTTCTGCTGCCACCGGTCGGATTGCTTGCCTGGATCCTTGGCGCCCGGGATCTGCGTGCCATGCGCGAAGGCCGTATGGCAACAACAGGAAAGGACAGCACCCTGGTTGGCATGATCCTCGGTATCATCGTCTGCACCGTCTTTATTCTGGCTCTGCTCACGGCGGGTTGTTTTATTCTCGGTGTTTCGAGCTCAACCATGCTCTCCGTGCCACCCGGCTTGCGGACCCTGGTTCAGTTTGGTGTCGGTATCAGTCTCGCGGCGCTGCTGTTGTCGCGCGATCGCAAAGCCGCGCTACTCATGTTCATCGCCAGCATTCTGGTGCTCTTGCCGGTGGTTTACGGCTTCATCGTCAGCCTTTGGCTGCCGACAGGAGGCCCGTTGCCGGATCTCGCCTTGATCAGCGGCAGCGTCCTGGGCGTGCTGACCCTTTCCCTATTGCTCCTTTTGATCGGCGCGGCTTTTTCCGGATGCCGACATCGTTCTCCAGGTTCAACCGAGGAAGAGGCTCAACAGTCCACCCATCACCACGGCTCCCCGGTACTCGCCCTCGGCCTGGTTTCACTACTTGCGATCCAACCTCTAGGCATCATGGCCTGGGTTCTCGGTGTACAAGATCTGCGCGCCATGCATGAAGGTCGCATGAACCCGGAAGGCCGCACGGCTACGCTGGTCGGCACCGTGCTGGGTATTATCTCCGTCGTCCTCTTTCTGGCGGCCCTGAGCGCATTGGCTTTTACCGTTACGCACTTCTTTGAGCGTTATCGACCTTTTCACTGACCCCGACAGTCGCAGGGGCGCCACCACGAAGTTTCTTCCATGCTTTACTGGGTGCGGAGCCAACATTCTTGCCAGCGATCATGACAGTGATTGGCGGCGGCTTGTATTTCCGCCATTTTCTCGCAAACTCGCCTTTCCTATAGTCGTGATAATCGCGGCCGGCTTGGCCGTGCGGATTGTAACAATGCCTCTCCCTACTATCGGTATTCCACTTCGAATGTCACCGCACCACTCAACAGGCCGGGGACCACGGTTTCCCCAGCCACCGGCACCAGTCCCACCTTGAACTGAAAGATTTCGGTGGTATCGGCCGGATCACGGCCACCAAACGGCGCCGTGATTTCAGTTGCGCCATCCAACACTACTGGAGCGTTGCTGGCACGCTGGCGAATCTGGAACGCCACACCACCGGCCACACCAGGCTGTCCGGCATCAGCGGGCAGCAAATCCGTGCCGCTGCCCGAAGCCAACTGCCCCGAGGAGGGAAGGAAAGTCATTCGAATCAATGAGCCGGCGAAGGTGCTGGTGCTGATGGACAACGACCGGGGTACGACACAGTTGTTCAAACGAATATCGAAATCCGTACTTCCCGCGAAACCACCCGTAGTGATATCCGTGCTACCCACTGTCGGCAGATTGATCACCTGAGAGACATCCACAAGGTCACAACTGGCGCGGTCGAACACATAGTTCAGACCTGCATTTACGTCCACATAGATCGACCCCAAAAGGCCTTGGGTAACGGTCAGACGCCCCAGGGAGCTGGAAACTGACTGCGTGGTACCGATGAGGCTATTGATACCGTCGACCACCAGCACTGTGTAAGTGCGAAATGTAACCGAAGAGCCGATTTGCAAGCCGATCAGACTGAGATCACATAATCCGCCGGTGAGACCACAATAAACGCTACTGCTACTGCTTATAATCTCAAAAAAATTCTGAATGTAAATGTTTCCGTTAACCTGGAAGCGGCGGGCGCTTATTCCGCTGAATCCCGCTGGCAAACCGGCCGCTGCCGGGGCAGTACTGTTCCCACCATTACCAAAGCTGCTGTTTATAGTACTGGATACAGAGGGAAGCAGGCCGAGGCTGGTGCAGCCGGTATAGGTGGAATCCTGCTGAATCACCAGTACGTGCTGTCCTGCGTCATCCTGAGGCACACGCACGGACAAACCATCTCGCTGAAAGGTGACCGTCTGCGTATAAGGCCCGCCATTACAAAACCCGATTGCCGACGCCAATTCCGGAAATAGCAGAAGGTATAGCATGAGCCCCATGGTCCATTGCAAGGTTTTCACCCTTTCACCTCAAGGATAGGACCATCGTGGTGGCCACCATAATCACTGATGTAACGAAAATAAACCTTAAATGGAGGCGTGACCCCGGGTGGCAATGACACCATTTCCATATGTTTGGGCAGTATCATGGCCGGCTCCTTAAGAGACCATTCCTTCCCGCCTTTTTTAATTACCATCTGAATAAAGGAGATGGAAAACGGGCTGTTGTTGGAAAGGGCCAGCCTGCCCCCGGAAAAAGCAGCGCCGAGCTTTCTTGCCGCCTCCCTGGAATCGGTGCCGAGCATACTCCGGGGCCGGTAGAACAGTTTGATCCGCACTCTCTGAGCAAACTGGACAACATTTTTTCCTTTCACCTGAGGCGGGATTTCCTGAACGTTCAACCAGAACACGCTTTCTTTATCCTTTGGCAAAACACCTTCCGTACGGAAGAAACGAAGTAATTGCTCTTTCCCACTCTCCAGCCGGAAAAGAGGTGGCGTTACCGCGAAGTACGAAGGGGGTTCACCATCGTTTTTCTCACCCACGGGAAAAGGGTCCAGCCACACCTGACCGGCATAGGCTATCGACGAAGTATTGGTCACCGCCAGACTGACATCCCGGTCATCTTCATCGAAAACGATCCGGGTACTTCCCAGTACGAAGGCAGCATGAGTGGATGAGACGAGCATCCATATCAGAGCGGATATTATTCCGCTACGCGCCACCACGCTCATAGTGTTTCTCCTCTCTGGCATCACAGCTCGCACTGTTTCGATATTGTTTCCACTGCTGTTTCCGTCGCCGCCGTCAAGCGCTCCAGAGCAATCCTGAATCGGCAAACGCGATCGTCCAGGTGTACGCGAAACCAGCCCTTATCAGTTGATTTCACGGTGATCATCGCCCGACTATGCTCGGCCACCATGCCAACAACGTCGGACTGCTCGTTCAGAACCTCAGCTCCCAATGGCAAGGTCTCCGCGTCAGGCCACTCCAGAGAAACGAGGAAACGCTTAACTCGGTGCGCCGGAAAAACCACTCTGGCGATTGCCCCTCTTTCTGGCACCACTGATTGAGAACGACCGGGCACCTCCACATCGTAATCCACGGATTCCAGGCCAACCCGTAGGCGATTCGGTCGATACGGCTGAGCATAGGGTAGCAACGCATACCCGTTGGAATCAGTTCGCACGGGGGCGGCGCCGCTGGCAAAACTGGCACCCTGGACTTTCGGAACATAGGCCAACAACGCAGTCTCACCAACTCCCCGCCCAAAGGCTAACCCGGCTTGATGCAGAACCGCCGAGCCCTGTGCCTGTAGGTATTGCCTGCGGCTGTCACCATCGAAAGCGGCTCCGACGGATAATCCGATACGATCGCCGGCATAGGCCAGCTGTGCATTACCATTGTTTCTCCTCTGCTCCTCCTGGTGCCCGGCCCGGATACCATAGGACCATTCAGGATGTTCGCTCAGCATCCCACTGGTACCGATTCCATGGTCCGCATTGCCGTCTTCATCGACAGTCAGCCGGTAGTCGACATAGCCACGACTGACCGGAGTATCAAGTGGCAAGCTCAAGGACAACATATACAGTCGTTCGCGCTCCGCGCCCTGATAGCGGCTATCGGTGACGGTCAACCCAAAGCTCAGAGGCCCGACATGCCCGTTATAGCCTAAAGAAAAGAGACTCTGGCGATTATTGTTATGCCAATAGCTTTCCTGGCTGGCGGAAACATAAGCCGATCCATAGCGTCCCAGATTCTGAGATATTGTGGCTTCCATTCTCTGCTTGCGACCCGGTACTAAAACAACGCTTTGGTCCTGCATAAGAACGGCTTCATTGAAAGTGCGAAAACGCTCCGAGGAGTAGCGGTAACCTAATAACTGTAAATTGGTTCCCCGTCGCAACCCCTTCGCGTACAGCAGACGGTAACTTTGACCATGCCAGATATCCTCGTTCCATGTGCGTGTCCGCGCGTGGGTAATATCGGCGGAGACACTCCCAACCCTACCCAGGTTCAACCCCACACCAGCCAGGCCATTATAATAATTCTCGCTGATCGTCAGTGAGCCATAGGCGGTTACATTTCCCGGCAAACCGTGACTCAACTCTGTTTGCACAAAACCAGGTTCATCGCCATGATCACTGCGATAGCGACCCGCCACCAGGCTGTATTCCCAGAACCCTTCCCGAACCAGATTGGGAACCAGACTGTAAGGCTGACTGAATCGGCGTATCTCACCATCCTGTTCCTGGATCTCAACGTCTAGGTCACCATTGCTCAAGGAAGGTAGATCATCAATGGAGAAGGCACCAGGCGGAACATAGGTGCTATAAATAACGAATCCGTTCTGACGTACCACGACCCTGGCATTACCCCGTGCAATACCACGAATCACCGGAGAAAAGCCCTGCTGGGAAACTGGCAGCATGGCGGTATCGGAGCGCAGCTGAATACCAGTATACGGGAGGCTTTCGTTGATACGGCTCCGAGTAAAACTCTCGCCCAGCGTCAGCTCTCCGCGAACTCCAGGCAAGGCCCGATAGGCGTACATCTCCCGATCCGCCCACCTCCCCCGTTCACGGTCGTCGCGCTGATACACATGGCTGCTGCGTATATGCCACCCCCGCCAATCGACTCCAAGGCGGAAGTCTCCGTATTGGTCGCGGTAGCGCCCTCCATCAGCTTCCTCATTCCAGGCATGATTGACGGTATAATCCAGGCGTAACGCGGTAATACCCTGGTCCCACTCATCCGAATCAATGTAATCAGCGGCACGACGCTGCAGAGCCGCCTGAGGAATGCTGAGCTCAAGTACCAATCGGTCCGGTCGAAAATGGGCCTCGGCCTGCTCCATAAAATAAAGAAGGTCACAACCACTGTATTCCGGCGCCACCCCCCGAACCAACAAGTAAGCAGAATTAATCCCAAGCCACTCAGCGCTCCGCGCCGAGAGACAAGGAGTCAGTCCGGAGGCTTCCTCCGACTGGTTGAAAGTAACGGGCATGCGCCCCACGGGGTGGCCATTCACCAGCACGTCAACCTGGTATTCACCGGCGGGTAGTTTCCGATCACGGGCCAGGGACTGGAGACTTACGGCGGATTGTCCACCTTCCAGAGACAGAAAGTGAGGGTTGAATTCAAACGTACCCTCTACCACACCCTGTTCCAGTTGCCGATCCGCCCCCCCGGCCCGAACCATGGTCGTCGCGCCGACAAACAGTATCGCACCCATCAGGCACGCGCCTACCCACCCACTCCTTGGGGCCATAGCGCACCAGATCAGTTAAACGATGGGACGGGGAACCTCTATTCCCCCTTCCGGTTCGGTACTTAGTTGAATACCACCGAGTAGTTGGCCACGGCACGAACATGCCCCGCTGTCACGGTGGCCGTATCCGTTGTGCCATAGGCGGCGTTGAACTGAAGTTCACCCGATGAGGCATCAACAATGCCTACCGAAGCCCCATTGATCTGCACTGGCGTGGTGCCATCCTGTTGCAGCAACATCACACCGACAGAAGCGGCGGGGTCCGTGGCGATATTTTCGAGAATGTTGTGTCCCGCATAGGCTTGTCCAGTCCATAGAACCGTAGCGCCAAGGCCGGTGAGATCACAGGTCGCACTGCCAGCATCGGTGGCAACCAAAGAAAAAGCAGCCGGCGAATATGGTGTGTCCGCCGCAACGAAGTCGGCGGTAGCGATCGGAGCCAGCGTCACGGTGTTGTCGGCTTGCAGAACACCGTTCTGTGCCACGCCCACCGTACAGGTGGTGTCCGTAACTACCCCATTAAAATACACCTCGCCGCTATTGGCGAAGACAACGGAAGTAGAAAGTGTTGAGGCCATCAACACAGCCAGTTTGAAAGTGCGCATCGTTCAGTTCCCTCTAAAAATCCCGTTTTGGAATAATCGCGCCGTTGTGATGGGCATCACAAAACAATGCCCATTTCCAAGCTAGCACAGTGCATGTCGGAGGAAACCTAATCACGGAATATTTTACATTTCCCTGATAAACGGATAAATATCAGCTCCATTGCCCCATTTTAGAAATTTATATCAATACATTGATTTATATTAATTTCTCTATTCATTATTTCTGGTAAGCAGCGCACGGTAAATGAGCGCCCCCGAAACCCCGCCCACCATTGGCGCCACCCAGAACAGCCACAGTTGCGCGGTGGCCCAGTCTCCAACATAGAGTGCCACTCCGGTGCTGCGCGCCGGGTTCACCGAGGTGTTGGTGACAGGAATGCTGATCAGGTGGATCAGAGTCAGTCCCAGGCCAATGGCGATGGGGGCAAAGCCTTGCGGGGCACTGCCATGGGTCGAGCCCATGATGATGATCAGAAACATTGCCGTCATCACCATTTCAGTCAATGCGGCAGCCATTAGAGAGTAGCCACCGGGAGAGTGTTCGCCATAGCCGTTGGAAGCGAAGCCGCCACTCACGTCGAAGCCCGCCTTGCCAGAGGCGATCAGGTAGAGCACACCGCCAGCGATGACCGCCCCGATCACCTGAGCCAGAATATAGGGGATCACCTGTCCACCAGGGAAACGTCCGCCGGCCCACAATCCCACCGAGACCGCCGGGTTCAGATGGCAGCCAGAGATGTGCCCGATGGCAAACGCCATGGTCAGGACGGTAAGCCCGAACGCCAAGGCCACCCCCACGAAACCGATACCCAGTTCCGGGAAGGCGGCGGCCAGGACCGCGCTGCCACAACCACCAAGAACGAGCCAGAAAGTCCCAAAACATTCCGCTATGTATTTGTTCATTACACAATCCTTTGTACGAGGGTTGCTTTTATATACATAAGGACCGCTCTCCATGACCAGCGTTATCTCCGTCAAGTAACGCCTTAGTGTCATTGTTTTACGAAGACAAGGTCTTTGTTCACCAAGGGCAGCCGGTCCGCCCTGCATGCCAACACCCTTCATTGACTTACATTTCTTACATGATATGATAATGGTTTTCATTCGTGATTGATGTTCCTGGCAAGCTTTCCGGCCAAGAACGTCTCGTTGTCCTTTCGTGTTTTTCGAGGTAAGGGAGAATCCCCATGCACCACAGACAGCTCTGGCCGGCATCGGCCATCGGGCTGGTATTGGCATGCCCGGTATATGCCGCCGAACCGCCCCAGAACCATGTTCTCGACCCCGTGGTTGTCACCGCCTCCCGAACCGGTACCACGCAAGAAGACTCTCCCCAGGTGGTCCGGATCATCCAGAAAGAGGAGATCGAGGAACAGCGCCGAATCACCTCCGATTCCTCCCAAATCCTGAGCAACCTGCTGCCCTCGTTCTCGCCCAGCCGTCAGAAAATGAGCGGCAGCGGCGAGACCCTGCGTGGCCGCACGCCTTTGGTACTGATCGATGGTATTCCCCAATCCAATCCGCTGCGCCCCACTGGGCGGGAAATGCACACCATCGACTTCGCCATGGTCGAGCGCATCGAGGTGATTCAGGGCGCCAACGCCACCAATGGCCTGGGCGCCACCGGTGGGGTCATCAACCTGATTACCAAAAGACCCGAACCCGGCTCTCTGAATCAAAACATCGACGTACAGGTCTCCACTCCCACCTCCGAAATGAAATCGGAAACGCTAAGCTATAAAACCCATTACGGTGTGAGCGGCAACGCCGGCAACGTCGATTATCTGTTCGCCCTTGGTTACGAGGAACAGGGCATGTTCCTGGATGGCGACAATCACCTGATCGGGGTGGACAACACCCAGGGTGACCTGATGAATTCGCGCGCCTATGACGCCATGGGGAAACTGGCTTACTGGCTGGATGACAATCAGCGTTTGCAGTTGAGCGTGAACCGGTACCGGATCAAAGGCCTGAATGAGTACGTCAGCGTTACCGGAAAACGGGACGATGGTGTACCGACCACCTCCACTCGTGGCACCCCCGAAGGCGACGCGCCTTACAACGAAGTGTGGACCACCGGCCTCAGTTACGACCACTACGATCTGGCGGGTATGCAGTTCAGCGCTCTGGCGTTTTATCAGGACTACGAGTCGCTGTTCGGTGCCACTGATTCCAATTCTTTTCAGGACCCGGCCATCGTCCCGGCTCCAGGCAGACTTTACGACCAAACCATGGCGGAAACCACCAAGTACGGCACCAAGGTTTCCCTGACCAAGGACGGCCTCTGGAATGGCCGGCTGAAACTCACCGGCGGCTTCGACACCCTGTTTGATAATACCGAGCAGTTCCTGTGGCTGACCGACCGCACCTACGTGCCGGAAGTGGAGTACACCGATCTCTCGCCCTTCATCCAGATTCAGCTCAAACCCATTGACTCCCTGACGCTCTCCGCCGGCGCCCGTTATGAATATGCGGAGTTGAAGATCGACGGCTATCACACCGTGGCCGCCAATAATGGTGTGTATGTTGAAGGCGGCGACCCCAGCTTCAATGACACTCTGTATAACGTGGGATTGGTCTGGGCGCCGCGGGATAACTGGAGCCTGTTCGCCAGCTACTCGGAAGGGTTCGCGCTTCCCGATGTGGGTCGCGTTCTGAGAGGCATTCAGGACCCTGGCCGGTCAGTGGAAGACTTCCAGAACCTGCGCCCGATCGTCACCGATAACGTGGAAGGCGGTGTTCGTTATCAGGACGGTCCATTCAATGCCGAGGTGAGTTATTACGTTTCCTCATCGGATTTCGGTACCCGCGTGGAATTGGAAAACGATGCGTTCGTGATGCGGCGGGAGAAAACGAAGATCGACGGCATCGAGGGCACTCTCGGGTACCAGTTCACACCAAATCATAGCGGCAAGCTGTCCTATTCCCATATGCGCGGCCGTTACGACAGCAATGATGACGGCTCGCTGGACGCCCGACTGAACGGCCTGAATGTGGCTCCCGACCGCCTGATCACCAGTTGGTCGGCACGCTGGTCACCCAAGCTGACTTCCATCGTGCAGGCCAACTACGCTTTCGACAAGAACTTCGACGGCGAGGACGAAGACTTTGACGGCTTCCTCCTGGTTGACGCGGCTATCGGCTATCAATTACCCAAAGGGCAACTCAGCGTGGCGCTTTCCAATCTACTGAACAAGCAGTACGTCACCTATTATTCGCAAAGCGCGCTGGTTAATAATGATCGCTATTTCACGGGCCGGGGGCGCACTCTGACCGTGGGTTATCGTCTGAACTTCTAATGCTTCCCGGGTGGGCGCAGGTCCACCTTCTGCACATTCGCGTCCGTCGCTTGTGGTTCCGCGTCCAGATCACGCACCAGACCACAGGCGACGCATTCCATCCACTGCTTGTCACCATCGATGACGCGCTGGATCTTGTCCATTTTTCCGCATTCCGGACAGGTGGCGCCGGCGATAAATTGACGTTTCATAATTTTACTCGCTGGACAATTTTCAGATTGCAGGGCCATACCGTGGTCATAACACAGTGACACGTCTACACGACCATTCACTGCCAAGGCAGTTTCCCACAGCAGTATCACTAAGGAGCCGCGATTTCCTGACTATCTATACGTCGATACCGCTGTGCCGCAACAGCGGTTCCACGCTCGGTTCGCGGCCACGGAATGCCTTGAACAGTTCCATCGGTTCCCGGCTGCCGCCCAACGCAAGAATGTTGTCACGGAATGCACGGCCAGTTTCCTCATTGAATGTGCCTTCTTCCTCGAATCGCGAATAGGCATCGCTGGAAAGCACTTCCGCCCATTTGTAGCTGTAGTAACCCGCGGCGTAGCCGCCGGCGAAGATGTGTGAGAACCCGTTCTGGAAACGGTTGAACGCCGGCGGCTGGATCACCGCCACTTCATCACGAACTTCGTCCAGTACATTCTGAATATTCAGTTCCGGTGTGTATTCCGCGTGCAGACGCATGTCGAACAGGGAGAATTCCAGCTGTCGCATCATGGCCATGGCACTTTGGAAATTCTTCGCCGCCAGCATCTTGTCCAGCATCGCTTTGGGCAGCGGTTCGCCGGTTTCGTAATGGCCGGAGATCATTGCCAGACCTTCCTCGGTCCAGCACCAGTTTTCCAGGAACTGGCTGGGCAGCTCCACCGCGTCCCAGGCAACGCCGTTAATGCCGGAAATCCCGGACACTTCCTGCTCGGTGAGCATGTGGTGCAGACCATGGCCGAACTCATGGAACAGCGTCACCACCTCGTCATGAGTTAACAAACCCGGTTTGCCGCCCGCCGGCGGCGCGAAATTACAGGTCAGGTAAGCGACCGGAGTTTGCACGGAACCATCCAGCCGACGACGGCGGATACGGGCGTCATCCATCCAGGCGCCGCCACGTTTGCCGGTGCGCGCGTACATGTCCAGGTAGAAAGCGGCGCGGACACCGTCATCGTCGTCCACCAGCTCGAAGAAACGGACATCCGGATGCCAAGTGTCCACGTCATCACGCTGGCGGAAACGAATTCCGAACAGCTTGCCGACCACGGCGAACATGCCATCGATGACTTTTTCCGCCGGGAACCAGGGGCGAAGCGCCTCGTCGGAGAGGTCGTAACGGGCTTCCCGCAAACGCTCGCTCCAGAAACCGATATCCCAGGGTTGCAGATCCGTGGCGCCCTGCTCGGCGGCGAAGTCCCGTAATTCCCGCAATTCCTTCTCTGCCTGCGGCCGGGCTTTGCGCGCCAGGTCGTGCAGGAAGGTGATCACTTCATCAACGTTGCGGGCCATCTTGGTGGCCAGCGATTTCTCCGCATAGCTCTCGAAACCCAGCAGTTTCGCCTGAGCATCACGCAGCGCCAGAATCTCGTCCATGACAGGGCCATTGTCGAAACGGCCAGCATCCGGTCCTTGATCGGAGGCACGCGTGGTGAACGCTCTGTACATTTCTTCACGCAAGGCGCGGTTGCGGGCATGGCTCATTACCGCCAGGTAGACCGGAAAATCCAGAGTTAACAGCCAGCCGTCCAGTTCTTCGGCCCTGGCACGATCGGCGGTACCCGCCAGCGCGGTTTCCGGCAGGCCGTCCAGTTCCTGTTCATCGGTAACGTGTTTTTTCCAGTTCTGGGTGGCGTCCAGAAGCTGGTTTTCATACTGTGTAGTGAGTTCGGAAAGACGCTTGGCGTTTTCCATATAACGGCGTTTGTCTTCCTCTCCGAGGGCGACGCCGGAAAGACGGAAATCACGCAGGGTATTATCAATGTCCTTGCGCTGGGCCTCGCTGAGGGTGGCGAACTCCGCGCTGTCGTGAAGCGCCTGGTAGGCCGCGAACAAGGCGCTGTTCTGGCCCACCTCGGTACCGTATTCGCTGAGCAGCGGCAGGCAGGCGTTATAGGCTTCACGCAGGGCCTCGTTCTGAGCAACGGCGTTGAGATGCCCCACCGGCCCGAAAGCCTTGCCGAGACGGTCGTCTTCCTCGTCGAGGGCGGCCACCAGCGCCTGATAACCCACGTCACCGGTTTTCAGCACCGACTCGATTCGCTGACGGCCATCCGCGATCAGCTGCTCCACCGCCGGTTTGACATGCTCGGGACGGATCTCGGAAAAGGGGGGCAGATCCGGGTAGTCGATCAACGGGTTGTGACTCATGGGGCCTCTCGTTATAAACGGCATTCACCTGATTGGGAGAAAGAGATGGGGATTCGTCGCTTCGAAGACAAGGTACCGCAACTGAGCGAACGGGTATATGTGGACCCCGCCGCCACCGTGATCGGTGATGTAACCCTGGGCGAGGACTGTTCGATCTGGCCGGGGGCGGTGGTGCGCGGCGATATGCACCGTATCCGCATTGGCGCCCGCACCAGCGTTCAGGACAACGCCGTGCTGCACATTACCCACGCCTCCCGTTTCAACCCGGACGGCTTTCCGCTGACCATCGGCGACGATGTCACTCTTGGCCACCAGGCCATGTTGCATGGCTGCACCGTGGGCAACCGGGTCATGGTGGGCATGCAGGCGATGATCATGGACGGCGCGGTGGTGGAAGACGACGTGATGATCGCCGCCGGCACCCTGGTGAGCCCGGGCAAACGCCTGGAAAGCGGCTGGCTGTACCGGGGCAGCCCGGCCAGACCGGCGCGCCGGCTCACCGAGGAGGAACTGGCGTTTCTGCCCTACGTGGCGGGGAATTACGTGAAGCTGAAGGACCAGTATCGGGCACAGGAGTGAATTTGTCGGGGAGGGATCGCGGTCCCACAATTCGCAGCCAAGGCAGTTTCCCACAGAGGGAGCCACGGAGCCGCTGTGGGAAGCTGCCTTGGCTGCGAATCAAATCGCCCACATGAACGACATATTACCGAAGCTGATCGGATCGCTGTCGCGGATCGGCGAGGTAGAGTGCTGCAAGGTCATGGTGAAGCTGAAACGATCATTGCGGACACCCACCCCTCCGATCATGGTGACGGTCCAATCTTCCTTGTCGATATTGTAATCCTCGCCCTTGCGCTCGATATAGGAATAACCGTTGTATTGCACGGATGAGCCCAGAAACAGCTCCCAGCCGAACCCGGGGTTATCGAACAGCCCCACCAGGGAGCCGGCGGTGCCGATACCCGCATAATCCGGAATGAAATTGCCGGGCAGATTGCGGCCGAAACGGATGAACCCTCCGGTCTGCGCATTACCGTCGAAATTATTGACGTCAACGCCCCAGGCGCCGCCCAGCTCCAGTTGATAGCCGCTATCGTATTCCCGCTTGAGGAAGCGGTGGGCGTGCAAAAAATAGACCCCTCCAATGAGATCCGGACCGAGCTGATTGTCCCACCCTCTTGGCCGGGTGGAGCCGGTGATCTTGTGGACGATCTTCTGGCTTTCCTCCGCGCCGGAGTCCGGGCCCACCACGCCACCTCTGATACCGTAGCCGTACAGATTATGGGTGTCCCAACTGAACAGGCCCAGTTCCAGATTGCTGTAGCCCACATAGGGCACATCACTGTAATCCGGCGTGGCACGCTCAATATCGTCGGGCGTCACCATGATCTGTTCCAGGCTGACGGTGAGAGCATGGCGCTCATCCGCCGCTGACACTCCCGGCAGCGGATCCAGAGCCCGCGCCACCGCGCAGGTCGCTCCGCCATTGTCATCGCATTTGCCATGACCATCGCCAACCCAGCTGATACGCAGGCCATTGGTGTAGTTCTTGTCCAAACCGACGAACAGGTCGTTATCCCACGAAAAACCGAGGGTATCCGCACCACATACGCCAGCGAAGGAAAGGCCGGCACCGAGGATCCAATTCCGCATCCGAATCATGACGCGCTCCGTAGGCTATTGAGCACCGGACGAGTGTCCGGCCGCCACCCCCGCCAAACCTGAAAGGCCTCCGCCGCCTGCTCCACCAACATGCCCAGGCCATCCCGAACAGCCGCCGCGCCAGCGGCGTCCGCCCACCTCATGAACGGCGTCGGCTGATGGCCATAAACCATGTCGTAGGCCACCGTATCCCGGTGCACCAGGTTCGCCGGCAACGCCGGCATTTCTCCTTGTAATCCCGACGAGATAGCGTTGATGATGAGGTCGAAGTCACTGCTTAATTCCGTTAATCCCGCCGCCACCACAGGACAATGCGGATTCTGGAATAATGTGATCAGCGTCTCCGCCCGGGCTACGGTGCGGTTGGCGATCGTCAGCGCCGCCGGCTCACGCGCCAACAGCGGCCCGAGCACACCACGAACGGCACCGCCGGCACCCAGAATCAGTATCCGCCGCCCTTGCAACACCCAGCCCTGGTTATCGCACAAATCGGTGATCAGTCCGGCACCGTCGGTGTTGTCTCCGCGCAGCTTGCCCCGTTCCCGCCACAGCGTATTCACCGCTCCGGCCTGACGCGCCCGTTCAGTGAGTGTTGCGCACAGGTCATGGGCCTGTTCCTTGAACGGCACGGTAACGTTGGCGCCTTTGCCACCAGCCTGGAAGAAAGCGTCAACCAATTCGGCGAAGCCATTCAGAGGCGCTTCGATACGCTCGTAGCGGAGGTCCTCGCCGCGCTGAGCGGCAAAGGCATGGTGGATGTCCGGCGATCGCGAGTGGCTCACCGGATTGCCGAATACCGCGTAGCGATCGGTCATATCCACTCCTTATGAATCAGAAACTGCTCGTACAACGCGGCTTCCTCACTGCCCGGCTCCGGGCGCCAGTCGTAATCCCAGCGCACCAACGGCGGCAGCGACATCAGAATCGATTCGGTGCGACCGCCGGACTGCAGGCCGAACAGGGTGCCACGGTCGTAGACCAGGTTGAACTCCACGTAACGTCCCCTCCGATAAAGCTGGAAGCGGCGCTGGCGTTCCCCAAAGGGCGTGGCCTTGCGGCGCGCCACGATAGGCCGGTAGGCGCGAATGAAAGCGTCACCAACGCTGCGCATGAAAGCAAAGCTGTGGTCAAAACCAAGCCGGTTGAAGTCATCGAAAAACAACCCGCCGATACCACGCGGTTCGTCCCGATGCTTCAGATGGAAGTAGCGATCGCACCAGGCCTTGAACTCCGCGTACAGGTCCTCGCCGAACGGCGCGCAGGCGTCCCTGGCCGCACTGTGCCAGGCCACCGCGTCCTCTTCGAATCCGTAATAGGGCGTCAGATCAAAACCACCACCGAACCACCATACTGGCGATTCCCCCGGTTTTTCCGCCAGGAAGAAACGGACATTGGCATGACTGGTGGGCACATAGGGATTGTGTGGATGCAGAACCAGAGAAACGCCCATGGCCTGAAACGAACGCCCGGCCAGCTCCGGCCGATGAGCACTGGCGGAAGGCGGCAGGCTCTCGCCATGCACATGGGAGAAGTTGACCCCGCCTTTCTCAAACACGGCCCCCTCGCTGATCACCCGGCTGCGGCCGCCACCGCCCTCCGGGCGCTCCCAGGCGTCCTCGATGAAGCGGGCGCCGCCGTCCTCATCCTCAAGCTCCCGGCAAATGCGGTCCTGCAGTTCGAGCAGATAGCGCTTTACCGCTTGCGGCGCCACCTCGGTCATCGGCATTTCTCCGTGGTTATCTGGACGGTCGCGCCGGTCAGGCCCGCACGACTCGCCCGGTTTCCAGATCGATAATGGTGGAGGGCCGGGCCCTGGGATCGCAGTCACCAGTAACGATGAAATCCAGCTCCTCCCCCATTACCCGGGCGACCTGAAAGCGATTGCGAGCGGGGGGCTGGCCGGCGCGATTGGCGCTGGTGGAAATGATCGGCGTGCCCACGGCCCGGGCCAGGGCCCGCACCAGCGGATGCGGACTGACCCGCACCGCCACCTTGGCGTGTTCGCCGCGAACCCACTCCGGAACCGCCGGGGTGGCCGGCAGCAGGTAGGTCACCGGTGCCGGCCAGATATCGCTCAATTGCCGGCGTTCCGCGTCACTCAGAACCACCAGCCCGTCGAGCTGGGACAGGTCCGCTGCGACCATGATCAACCCCTTACGCCAGGGCCGGGATTTGATCGCCAGCAGTCGGTTCACCGCCTCGCGGTTGAACGGGTCACAGCCAAGGCCGTAAACGGTTTCCGTGGGGTATGCGATTACGCCGCCCGCGTGAACAATGCGGGCCGCTGTGTCCAGGTGCAGATTCATGTGAAAAGCGCGTTGGGACGAATGGGGAGAGCCTCTCCGGTCGGCACGTAGGATACCCGTTGTAGCGTCCATCCCGCCAGCACCGGACGGTTCGCCGCCTGGCCACCCCGGCGGGTCAACCCTGCGGGCGGCTCACATAGCCGCCGCCGACCCGTTCGATATACCCCTCCCGCTCCAGCTCCAGCAAGGCGGCGGTCAGCTCCGGCAGCGCCAGGCCGGAGCGTTCGCATAGCTGATCCAGGGTATTCACGCCGCCGATGAAGTACCGCGGCAACGGCGACGGCGGTTCACTCAGTGACGGGCTGTGCGCCACCGTGCGATGAAAGTCCTCGAAGGCCGCCAGCACATCATCCACACATTCCAGCCAGTTGGCGCCCTCGCGCAGCAGCTTATGGCAGCCCTTGCTGAGCGGGTTATGAATGGAACCGGGGATGGCGAATACTTCCCGCCCCTGTTCAGCGGCACAGCGGGCGGTGATCAGGGAGCCGCTGCGCAGCGCCGCCTCCACCACCACGACGCCCAGACTCAGGCCGCTAATAAGGCGATTGCGTTGCGGGAAAGAGCGCCGGGAAGGCGGCCGCCCCGGGGCGAATTCGCTGACCAGGGCACCGCCAGCGGCGACGATGTCCCCGGCCAGCCGGCAATGACGTGGCGGGTAAAGCTTGCCGGGGCCATGCCCCAGCACCGCCAGGGTGATCCCCGGGGCCGCCAGCGCGCCACGGTGAGCGGCGCCGTCCACGCCCAGGGCCAGCCCGCTGGTGACGGCGAATCCCGCCCCGGCCAGACAACGTCCGAAACGAAAGGCATTGGCTTCCCCTTCGGCGGAGGCGCCGCGGGCGCCGACCAGGGCGATCTGGGGACGCGCCAGCGCGGTCACCTCGCCCATTACCGCCAGCACCCCCGGCGCGTCCGGCAGATCCGCCAGCAGTGGAGGATAATCCTCGTCCCCCAAGGCCAGCCAACGCCACCCCTGGCTGGCCAGCGGCCGCCACAGCGCTTCAAGGGACTCCGGGGCCGCCAGCCAGCGCCGGCGTTCGCCCGCATTCGGCAAACGCCCGGGCAAGGCCTCGCCATAGCGGGTCAGAGGGGTTTCGGCGATGGGGTAACGACGCAGGGCCTCACCGAGGTGCATGGAAGCGGGATCGAACGCCTTGGCCAATGCCAGGCGCGCAAGCTGGTCTCGCATAAAAACGCACCTCCCTGTGCGCGTTATGGACTCTGTAAATCGGCCTCAGGCCGAGTGCCAAAGGATTGTAGAACGACTCCAGTAAGAGATAGCTACGAAGCCGCTGTGGGAAGCGGCCTTGGCCGCGAAGTCTCTGGGCCGTTGGCCATTCGCTTGCGAGCAAGCTTCCCACAGCGGCTTCGTAGCATGATCCGCGGGAGCCAGCCTGCTGGCGAAGGGCGTGATAGGCACCATGGAACCTCCCACAGCAGGCTCAGTAGCTGCCTTCCGGGCTTTCCACCATGTCATTCATATAAACCGGACGCTCGGACTCCATGATCAGCCCATAGCTGACTTTCTCGAACACCCGGAACAGCACCAGGGAACCGGCCCGGGTACGGGGCAGACGCACCATCTCATCCTGCTGCCGGTCCCGAACCTGCTCGCCCTGCTGGAAGATATCCAGCACGTGGCCTTCCTCCATGCCTTCCCGGGCGCCGCGGTTGATCACTACCACGTCATTGCGGGCGACGCTGCTGATCCGGTCGAAGAAGCGGATGATACGGCCCTCCACTTTTTCCTCCGGTGCGTGTGGATACAGCAAAGCGCGCACGCGCTGATCCGGTTGCGGGAACAGCCGATCATCCACCCGCAGGTCCTCGGAAGAGCGCAACACCCGCATGGTAGCCATGTCTTCCTCGATACGCGCCACCGAGGCCAAACCGACCTGACGGGCCTCGTAGCCCAGCACCTCATCGGTGACCGGGTCCACGTATTCTTCCCCCACTCGATACAGCCCATAGCGCTGCTCGGCGTTTTCCCAACGCTGCTCCGGGTCACGGGCGTGGACGGTATCGCCACCGCCGAAGATGACACGGCGGTCCTGCCCACCGAGAATATAGGGCGCGGCGCTGATATCCGCGCGCTCCAGTACCAGGGCCTGCTTGAGATAGCTTTGGATGGCGTTCATCGGAATCGCCGGGATGGCGTCCTCGCGGCTCATTTCCCGTATCCTGGGTGACAGCTTCACGGTGCCGTCGGGCAACTGGCTTTGCTCACCGCTGGCGCGATCCAGCTCCAGCCGTGGTTCACCATCCACCCAGGACAGGCGAATGGCGTCACCGGGAAAAATCAGGTGCGGGTTCTTGATGGCGGGATTAACGTGCCAGATCTCGGGCCATTGCCAGGGATGTTCCAGGAAACGCCCGCTGATGTCCCAGAGAGTATCGTCTTTCTTGACGTAGTAGACGTCCGGGTGATTATCGCGCAGGGTTACGGCGGAAACGCCGGCGGCCACCACCAGCATCGCGCACGCCGCCGCCAGGCGCCGGAGCGTTTTGATCATCAGTGGTTTCCTTTTATGATTATGAGCACCCACGTTGTGGATGCATCCCCCAAATCGGCGTGAGCCGATTCTCGATACTAGCAACGTGATCATAGAGTTAGCAACCAAATCTAAAGTAGTCTGGCAACAGCAGACTAGCCGGGACCCCAAATGGCCAAACTGGAAATACTTGAATTCCCCGACCCCCGACTCCGCACCGTAGCAAAACCGGTGGAGCAGGTGGATGACGCGCTTCGCAAACTGATCGACGATATGATCGAAACCATGTACGAGGCATCCGGCATCGGTCTGGCGGCGACCCAGGTGAACGTGCATCAGCGTTTGCTGGTGATCGACATCTCCGAGGAACGGGATCAGCCGCTGGTGTTCATCAATCCGGAGATCACCCCGCTCACCGGGGATCTCGCTCCCTATGAGGAGGGCTGCCTGTCGGTGCCGGGCTTCTACGAACAGGTGGAGCGGCCGGCGCGGGTGATGATCAAGGCCCTGGACCGGGACGGCAATCCGTTTGAGATGGAGGCCGACGGCCTGCTCGCCACCTGCATCCAGCACGAGATTGATCATCTGGACGGCAAGCTGTTCGTGGATTACGTATCGCGGCTCAAGCGCGACCGTATCAAGAAGAAACTGCAGAAGATTCACCGCCAGCAAGCCTGAGCGCCTGTTTAACGCTTCTAAGAAGCCGCTGAAGAACGTCATGCCGGACTCGATCCGGCATCTCCCTCTACCAAGCCATGCGCCCTGCAGAGGAAGATCCCGGGATGACGGGGTGTTTTTCAGAGGTTCCCTAACCAAGGGGCGGCAGCGCCGCCCTGCTTCCTGGAGACGGATCACCATCGTGGCCCATTCCGAACCATCTTCCCGATTACGGCTGGCCTTCGCCGGCACGCCGGACTTCGCCGCGAGCTGCCTGCAAGCACTGCTGGACAGCTCGCACGACGTTGTCGCCGTCCTTACCCAGCCGGACCGGGGCGCCGGTCGCGGCAAAAAGGTCAAGCCGGGGCCGGTCAAAGCACTGGCGGAGAGCGCCGGCATCCCGGTTCTGCAACCCGCCACTCTTAAGGACGAGGCGATCCAGACCCGGCTCCGCGATCTCGAACTGGACGCGCTGATCGTGGTCGCCTACGGCCTGATCATCCCCCAGGCGGTGCTGGATATCCCCCGGCTGGCCTGCGTCAACGTGCACGCTTCACTGCTGCCGCGCTGGCGCGGCGCGGCGCCGATCCAGCGCGCCATCATGGCCGGTGACCGGCAAAGCGGCACCACCATCATGCGCATGGACGCCGGCCTCGACACCGGCCCCATGCTGCTGGCCGAAGCGCTGGACATCGGCGACCGTGAAACCGGCGGTGAACTGCACGACCGGCTGGCCGCACAGGGCGCGCGCCTGTTGATCACGGTGCTGGCGGATCTGCCCGGCCATTTACAACGGGCACGGCCGCAGCCGGACGACGGCGTCACTTATGCCCACAAGCTGAGCAAGGAAGAAGCGCGCCTGGACTTCCGCCTGCCGGCCCGGGCCCTGAGCTGCCGCATCCGCGCGTTCAATCCCTGGCCGGTGTGCTGGTTTGATCTGGATGGCAAGGCGGTGCGGGTATGGGAAGCGCGGGAGTGCGACGCCGACACCACCCTGCTGGAACCCGGCGACATCGTCACCGCCGATGCCGACGGCGTGGTGGTGGCCTGCGGCGACATTGCCTTGCGGCTGCAACGGATCCAGTTGCCGGGCAAGAAGCCGATGAGCGTGGCCGAGGTGCTGCGCGGCCATCCGGATCTGTTCGCGCGGGGCGGTCATCTTGGCTGAGCCGGCCCCCAACCCCCGTCTGGCGGCGGTACGCGCGCTCAATCGTGTGCTGCCGGGCAGCGGCGACGGCGCCAGTCTGCGTGAAGTGCTGCGCGCCCAGGCCCTGGAGGGCGCCGCCGGCGGTCTGATGCGCGATCTCTGCTTCGGCGTCTGCCGCTACCTGCGCCCGCTCAATCACTGGCTCAATCAGCAGCTGAGCAAGCCGCTCAAACCCAGTGCCCAACCGGTGCGTCTGGCGCTCCTGTGCGGCCTTTACGAATTGTGGTTCAGCGATCGCGCCGACCATGCGGTGGTCAACGCCTATCCGGACCTGTGCCGCAAATTGAAGGCAGGCTGGGCCAGCGGCCTGGCCAACGCGGTCCTGCGCAAGGCCAGCCGTGTTGACGCCGCCACCGCCTTCGCCGGCTACCCTGACGCGGTGCGCTGGTCGCTGCCGGACTGGCTCTGGCAGCAATGGCAAAATGACTGGCCGGATCAGGCCGCCGCCATGGCCGAGGCCAGCCTGGCGGCGCCGCCGCTGACTCTGCGGGTGAATCAACGGCACCACGACCGCGACTTCTGGCTGGCGCGGTTCGGAGCCGAAGCCCGCGCCGGCGCCCTCTCTCCCTGGGCGTTGTATCTGTCACCACCCCGTCCAGTCACCGCCCTGCCCGGTTTCGCCGAGGGCGAACTGACGGTGCAGGACGAGGCGGCGCAACTGCCGGTGACCTTGATGGCGGTACCCGACGGCGCGCGCATACTCGACGCCTGCGCCGCACCGGGCGGCAAGACCGGGCAGTTGGCCGAAACCTTTCCCGACGCGCGGCTGGTGGTACTGGACGTGTCCGAACCTCGCCTGCGTCAGGTGCGCGAGGCGCTCAAGCGTCTCGGCGCCGAGGCCACCGTGCTCCAGGGTGACGCCGCCGAACCGCGAAGCTGGTGGGACGGCGAGCCCTTCGACGCCATTCTGCTGGACGCGCCCTGCTCCGCCACCGGCATCCTGCGCCGCCAGCCGGACGTGAAATGGCATCGCCGCCGCCAGGACCTGCCGGCACTGGTGGATTTACAAGCGCGCATGCTGGATGCACTATGGCCGCTTCTGCGCCCCGGGGGTACGCTGGTGTACGCCACCTGCTCGGTGCTGCGCGCCGAAAACGATCAGCAAATCAGTGCGTTCCTGGAACGCACCGAGGACGCCACCGAGGACACGCCGGGCGTTGACGCCCCGTCACCGGCGGCGCGAGGCTGGCAATTGCTGCCGCGGGATCAGGGGCCGGACGGTTTTTATCTGGCCCGCCTGCGCAAAACCATGGGGTGATCGGACCGCGATCATGAAGATCATTATTCTGGGTGCCGGCCAGGTGGGCGGCACATTGGCGGAAAACCTCGCCGGCGAACGCAACGATATCATCGTCATCGATACCGACGGCGAGCGCCTGCGGGAACTGGGGGACCGCCTCGACATCGGCACGGTGCAGGGCATGGGCTGCTACCCTACCGTGCTCAAGGACGCCGGTGCCGAGGACGCGGACATGCTGATCGCGGTGACCAACTCCGACGAGGTCAACATGGTCGCCTGCCAGGTGGCGTACAGTCTGTTCCGCACTCCCACCAAGATCGCCCGCATCCGCACCGCCCATTACACCAGCCGCGCCGACAAGCTGTTCAACGAAAGCGCCATTCCCATTGATGTCATCATCAGCCCCGAGCAGGTGGTCACCGACTACATCAAGCGTTTGATCGAACACCCCGGTGCCTTGCAGGTGGTGAACTTCGCCGGCGGACGGGTACAGTTGGTGGCGGTGCGCGCCTACTATGGGGGACCGCTGGTGGGTAACGAGCTGCGCGAGCTGCGCAAGCACATGCCCAACGTGGACACCCGGGTGGCGGCGATTTTCCGCCGTAACCGGCCGATCATTCCAGAAGGCAATACCGTCATCGAGGCGGATGACGAAGTGTTCTTCATCGCCGCCAAGAACGACATACGCGCGGTCATGAGTGAACTGCGCCGGCTGGAACACAACTACAAGCGCGTGCTCATCGCCGGCGGCGGCAACATCGGCTACCGCCTGGCGAAAAGCATTCAGCACCGCTACAACGTCAAGGTCATCGAACGCTCACCGCAACGGGCCGACTGGCTCGGTGAAAAGCTGGAGCACACCGTGGTGCTGCAGGGCCTCTCCACGGACCGCGACGAGCTGCTCAAGGCTAACATCGAAAACACCGATGTGTTCTGCGCGCTGACCAACGACGACGAGGCCAACATCATGGCCTCGCTGCTGGCCAAGCGCCTGGGGGCGCGCAAGGTGATGACGCTGATCGCCAACCCGGCCTACGTGGACCTGGTCCAGGGCCATGACATCGACATCGCCATCTCGCCGCAACAGTCCACCATCGGCAGCCTGCTGACCCATGTACGCCGTGGTGACGTGGTCAACGTCTATTCGCTGCGCCGTGGCGCCGCCGAGGCCATCGAGGCGATTGCCCACGGTGACGCCAAATCCTCCAAGGTGGTGGGCCGCGCCATCGAGGACATCGACTTGCCGGAGGGCACCACCATCGGCGCCGTGGTGCGCGGTGAACGGGTGCTGATCGCCCATGACGATGTGGTGATTGAACCGAACGATCACGTGATTCTGTTCCTGATCGACCGCCGCCGCATCCGCGATGTGGAGAAGCTGTTCCAGGTCGGGTTTACGTTCTTCTAGGAAACGTATGCACGCTGACACGCCAACACGCTTGCACGCTCGCAAGCGCCACTTTCCAGCCCACGTTTTTCTGCGTGTTGCGTGTTGCGTGCTGGCGTGTCAGCGAAGGAAGAAAGCATGCATTTCGCGCTGATCTCCAAAGTGCTTGGCCTGCTGCTGGTGGTGTTCAGCTTCACCATGATGCCGCCGGTGGCGGTGTCCTACTTTTACCAGGATGGCAGCGAAGGGCCTTTCCTGGCCTCTTTTGTGATCTCATTGCTGCTCGGCCTGGTGCTGTGGCTGCCGTTCTTCCGCCACCGTGCCGAACTGCAGACCCGTGACGGCTTCCTCGTGGTGACCCTGTTCTGGTCGGTACTGGGGGTGATTGGCGGCCTGCCGTTTCTGATCTCCGCCGATACGCCGGTGGGGTTCACCGACGCGGTGTTTGAATCCGTGTCCGGCTTGACCACCACCGGCGCCTCGGTGCTCTCCGGTCTGGATACACTGCCCAAATCCATTCTTTACTACCGCCAGCAACTGCAGTGGTTTGGCGGTATGGGCGTTATCGTGCTGGCGGTGGCGATTCTGCCCATGTTGGGCATCGGGGGTATGCAGCTGTACAAGGCGGAGATTCCCGGGCCGATGAAGGACGCCAAACTGACGCCGCGCATCGCCGAGACCGCCAAGGCCCTGTGGTATTTGTATCTGTTCATTACCGTGGCCTGCGCTTCCGCCTACTGGCTGGCCGGTATGTCTCTGTTCGATGCTATCACCCACAGCTTCAGCACCGTGGCCACCGGCGGTTTCTCCACTCACGATCAGTCCATGGCCTATTGGGACAGTGCCGCCATTGACTGGATCACCACCGTTTTCATCATCATCGGCGGCACCAATTTCGCGCTTCATTTCGCTGCTATTCGCGGCCTCTCGCCCCTGACGTTCGTGCGCGACCCGGAATTCCGCTTCTATATCGGCATGGTGTTCCTCTACATCCTGCTGGTAACCCTGGGACTGCTGGCCTTCAACGTGTTCCAAGGCGCCGACGAGACACTGCGTCACGCCGCGTTCCAGGTCGCCTCGTTCAGCACCGGCACCGGCTATACCAGCACCAACGCCGCCGCCTGGCCGGGTTTCGTGCCGTTTCTGCTGATCTTCACCAGTTTCCTCGGCGCCAGCGCCGGCTCCACGGGCGGCGGTATGAAGAGTGTGCGTGGCGCCCTGGTATTCCATCACAGCATTCGCGAACTGCGGCGGCTGATCTACCCCAACGGTGCTTTCGCCCTGCGCTTCGGCCGCCATACGGTGAATGATCGGGTACTGCAGGCGGTATGGGGTTTCGTCGGCGTATACATCACCATCGCGGTGGTCTTCACGCTGCTGTTCACCGTCACCGGGCTGGACCTGACCACCGCGGTCAGTTGTGTTGCCGCCAGTCTCAACAACCTGGGCGTGGGTATCGGCGGCGTGGCCGGCGGCTTCGCCGACATCTCTCCCGCCGCCAAGTGGATGATGACCCTGCTGATGCTGCTCGGCCGTCTGGAGATCTTCACCCTGCTGGTGCTGTTCACGCCGCTGTTCTGGAAGCAGTGATATCTAACGCTGTATTCGCGAGCAAGCTCGCTTCCCACATGAGGCTACGGGCCGCTGTGGGAAGCGAGCTTGCTCGCGAATCATTGGCCCCGCGGAATTTCCAGCCGATACGTTTCAATGGCGTTTTCCCGGAACAGCGCCGCTTTCTCTGTCTCGGAAAAACCGGCGGCGTAGCGTTTAAAGGCGTTCCATAACACCTGGTAGGAGCAGGACACCTGATCCACCGGGAAGTTACTTTCGAACATCGCCCTTTCCACGCCGAAGGCGGACAGACAAACGTCCAGATAAGGGCGCCAGAGAGCCACCAGCGTTTCCGAGGACGGCGGCAGAGCCTGACCATCCAGATCGAAACCACAACTGTGCATGCCCAGCCCACCCAGTTTGATCCGTACGTTGGGGCAGCGTGCCAGCGACTCGATCGCCATGCGCCACTCGGAAAACAGATCCTGACGCCGCCCGGCATAAGGCCCCACGCCAAGCACCCCGCCGACATGATCGAGTACGATGACGGTGTCGGGGAAAGCCCGCGCCAGATTCTCCAGCTCCGGCAGTTGGTGAAAGTAGGTCCAGCAATCAAAGCTTAGTCCCAACGGCGCCAGACAGGCGAACCCTTCGCGGAAATTGGGATCCAGCAGCAGCTTCTCCGGTGGAATCCGGGTGGTGGTGCGTACCGTCGGATCCGGATCCCAGACGCTGGACTGACGGATGCCACGAAAACGACCACCGCCTTCCTTCAGGTGGCCTTCCAGAACCCGGTTCACCGACGTGCCCAGGCGCAGATCGGCGTGACCGACGATGCCGGTACAAACCCGGCCACCGGTGGCGTCCGCCACGCTTCGGGCAAAACGGGTCTCGCCCAACGGGCGCATCGGTTCCGGGCCGCTGTCACGATACTGTTCCAGGCATTCCACGAAGACCGTGCCAATGACGCGGTGGCCGGCGTTCAGATCGGTTTCGATATCCGCTTGCAGATAGGTGGCCCGTGGCGGCCCCCACAGATGATGGTGCGGGTCGACGATGGCCAGATCCGGCTCCAGCACCGGTTCCTGATGTTGTGCCAGCCAGTCCCGATCCGGACCCGGCAGCACCGGTTTTTGCGACGTTGTTGTTGTCATCGAGGCTCCTGATTGTCCCGGTCTGTTGTTTTCATTTCCGGGTTTCCGATCCCGGACAGGCCGGAATCAGCCCGATACTTTTCCACTTTTCACGACGACAATCAAAGCTGATTTTTTATAACCGCCATTCGCTTGCAAGCAAGCTTCCCACAACGGCTTCGTGGCGTAATCCGCGGGAGCCAGTTTGCTGGCGAATGCGGCTGGCTGAATTATTCAGCCAGCCGCCCCACCAGGCTGGTCTTGAGCAATGCCAGCGCCGGCCGCACCCGCTCCTCCGGCCCCATCTCGATGCGCCTGAGGGCAATACCGCGCAAGGCATCCATCATGAACGTGCGCACCCCGACCAGAGTGTCGGTGTCCAGGGACACGTCGGCGAACAGACGCACCCATTCCCGATGGCGGGTCTCGGCCAGCTCGCGCATTTCCTGGCACAGCTGCGAGTGGAGCGCGCCATTGAAACGCTCATACAAACGGATCTCCATGGCCGCCACATAGTCGTCGCTGCCCAACACCGACCAGTAATGGTCCACTACCCAGGCCACCCGATCGGCCAAAGGCCGGGCCGCCAGCTCCGCCACCGGAAACCCCCAGTCCAGGCGCAATGCCAGACGGCTGCGAACCGCCACGAACAGATCGTCGCGGGAGGCAAAGTGGTATTGCAGAGCGCCCCGGGAAACCCCCGCGCGACGCGCCACCAACGGCGTGCTCAGGGCGGCGTAGCCTTCCGTGCGAATCAACTCCAGGGCGGCGGTCACCAGTTTCTCCCGGGTATCCAGACTGCGCGCCTGCCGGGGGGCGCGCCGGGCACCGGGGACTTCCGCGTCCATCGCCGGAGAGTTCTCTACGTCTTCGGTCATGGTTGTGATCCATTGCGTTCGCCGAATGCCGATCATCTTGACCGGCAAAAAAAATCATGGTTGATTGTTTATCCCGTTTTGTCGAGCCCCGGGCGCTCTTTTTCGCGCCAGGTTCCCGGACCCAACGGGCGATGCCTCCCGGATATTCCCGGATGGCGGCCATCGGAACAATAAGGAGCACAAAATGAATCCCCCCCTGCCGCCGGGCGATCCCCGGCATGGAGTCCGTCATGACTGAAGCCGCCGTTATCGTCGACGCCCTGCGTACCCCCATGGGCCGTGGCAAACCTGATGGCGGGCTGGCCAGCCTGCACCCAGTGGACCTGCTCGCCGCCCTGTTGAAAGAGACCGTCCAGCGCCACGACCTTGATCCCGGCCTGGTGGATGACGTCATGATCGGTTGCGTCAGTCAGTCCGGGGAGCAGTCCGCCACCCCCGGCCGAATGGCCTTGCTCGCCGCCGGCTTTCCCGAGCATGTCCCCAGCACCACCATTGATCGCAAATGCGGCTCCAGCCAGCAAGCGGTGCATTTCGCCGCCCAGTCGATCATGGCCGGCGCCAATCAGCTGGTGATCGCCGGCGGCGTGGAGTCCATGAGCCGGGTCCCCATGGGCAGCGCGCGCATGGGCCAGGATCCGTTCGGCCAGGGCGTGAACGAACGCTATGCCCCCGGCCTGGTGTCCCAGGGCGTAGCCGCCGAGTTGGTGGCCAGCCGTTACCAGCTGGACCGCGATACCCTGGATCAGTATTCCGCCCAGTCCCACCAGCGGGCCGCGGCTCATCGCGAAGCCGGTGCTTTCCGCGACGAGATCGTGCCGGTGACCCTGCCCGACGGCCGTGTCCTGTCCGAGGACGAAACCATCCGCCCCGCCACCACCGCCGAACGGCTGAGTGAATTGCGTCCGTCATTCCAGGACGACGCCCTGAAACAGCGCTTCCCGGAAATCAACTGGAGCATCACCGCCGGCAACGCTTCTCAGATCACCGACGGCGCCTCCGCCCTGTTGATCATGAGTGAAAGCCTGGCCAACAAACTGGGGCTTCAACCGCTGGCCCGTTTCGTCAGCTTCGATGTCCGCGGCGACAGCCCGCTGACCATGCTGACGGCGCCGATTCCGTCCAGCAAACGGGCCCTGCAAAAAGCCGGCATGAGCGTGGATCAGATCGACCATTTCGAGGTGAACGAGGCCTTCGCGCCGGTCCCCCTGGCCTGGCAAAAGGAGCTGGGCGCGGACCCTCAACGGCTTAATCCTCGCGGCGGCGCCATCGCCCTCGGCCATCCGCTGGGCGCTTCCGGGACCCGGCTGATGACCACACTGGTGCACGCTCTGGGCCAGAACGGCCAGCGCTATGGTCTGCAGACCATGTGCGAGGCCGGCGGCATGGCCAACACCACCATCGTCGAGCGGCTGTGAGGTTCCATGGACGACAGTCGTAGCTTGTTACTGGACACCGCTGGACGACTCTTCGCCGAACTGCGGGACACACCGGACGATGCTGATCTGGCCTGGCGGCGGGTGGCCGAACTCGGCCTGCCACTGGCCTTGGTGGACGAGGCCCGCGGCGGCTTCGACCTGCCGGCTGCGGATGCGCTGGCGCTGGTTCGCCTGGCCGGTCAATACGCACTGGCGGCACCGCTCGGCGAGGCCCTGCTCGCCAACCGTCTGCTCGCCGAGGCCGGCGCCGATATCGACGAAGGGCGCCCCACCATTGCCGTGGCGGACCCGCGCAATCCATTGGAATTGAACCGGGAGGAGAACCGCTGGCGGGTGACGGGCCGGCTGCCGGCGGCCCCCTGGGCGGAACACGCGGAAGTGATCGTCACCATCGCCCGGCACGATCGGCAAAACCGGCTGCTGCTGCTCGACCCCGGCAGCCTGGCGGCAACGCCCGGAACCAACCTGGCCGATCAGCCGCGCACCGACCTGACCCTGGACCTTGAGCTGAACGACCAGCGGGTGCGCGAGTTGCCCGAGACGCTCAGCCCTGAATGGCTGTTCGAAAGCGGCGCCCTGCTGCGCTGCCAGGAAATCGCCGGGGCCCTGGCCACGGTGCTCGACATGACCGTCCAATACGCCGGCGAACGGGTGCAATTCGGCAAACCCATCGCCCGGCAACAGGCGATCCAGCAGCAACTGGCGGTGCTGGCCACCCAGGCAGCGGTGGCCGCCGGGGCCGCCGACATGGCGGTGGACGCGTTCCATGATCCCCGCCGCCAGTCACTGATCGCCGCCGCCAAGGCCCGCTGCGGTGAAGCCGCCGGCCAGGCACTGGCCATCGCCCACCAGGTCCACGGCGCCATCGGCATGACCCGGGAATACCGGCTCAACCTGTACAGCCGGCGGCTTTGGAGCTGGCGTGACGAATTCGGCGGCGAACGCTACTGGCAGGTCCGGTTGGGCGAGCAGGTGCTGGCGCGCGGCGCCGATGGCCTTTGGCCCTTTATCACCGAACTGGGCAGCAGCACCGAAGGAGCGCGCCAATGATCGATTTGTCCTTCCCGACGCCTCCGGAATCACAACAGGCGGAGAGCTTCCGTGAACAGGTACGCGACTTCCTCGCCACCGAACTGGCTGGCCGCGCGCCGCTTCAGCGGGTCGAATCCTGGATGGGATTCGATGCCGGCTTCAGCCGCCGCCTTGGCGAGCAGGGCTGGATCGGCCTGACCTGGCCGAAACAGTACGGCGGCAGTGAACGCAGCGCCTTGGAACGCTACGTGCTGCTGGAGGAACTGTTGGCCGCCGGCGCGCCAGTGGCCGCGCATTGGATCGCCGACCGGCAGAGCGGTCCGCTGCTTCTGCGCTACGGCACCGAAGCCCAGAAGCAAGCGATCCTGCCGCGCATCACCCGTGGCGAATGTTTCTTCTGTATCGGCATGAGCGAGCCGGATTCCGGTTCCGACCTGGCCGCCGCCCGCACCTACGCCGAGCCGGTGGACGACGGCTTCATCGTCAACGGCACCAAGTTGTGGACCACCTACGGCCACGAGGCCCATTACATGGTGCTGTTCTGCCGCACCAGCCGCGACAATGAGGACCGCCATGGCGGCACCAGCCAGTTGCTGATCGATCTGACCCTGCCGGGTATCACCATCCGGCCGATCCACGACCTGTCCGGCGCGCATCATTTCAACGAGGTAGTGTTCGAAAACGTGCGCGTTCCCCGCGACGCCCTGATCGGCGAAATGGGCGATGGCTGGAACCAGGTGCTCAGTGAACTGGCGTTCGAGCGCAGCGGCCCGGACCGGTTTCTCTCCACTCTGTGGGTGCTGATCGAGTTGATCCGCGCTCTGCAAGGCCGGGATGACGATCAGTCCCGCATCGCCGTTGGCCGCCTCACCGCGCACTTAATGAGCCTGCGCCGACTGTCACGCAGCGTCGCCGGCATGTTGCAGCGGGGCGAGAATCCAACTTTGCAGGCGGCCATCGTCAAGGACCTGGGAGCCTTGCTGGAACAGGAAATTCCGGACATTGCCCGGCAACTGGTGGACACCGGCCATGCCGACGCCGCGCACCGGGACTTTTTCCAGGTGCTCCACTACGCTGTGCAACAAGTACCCGCATTTTCATTACGAGGCGGCACCCGGGAAATTCTGCGCGGTATCATCGCGCGTGGCCTGGGTTTGCGTTGAGAGGCGATTGACATGCATGGGCATGCACGCTTACACGCAACACGCTTGCACGCTACTGCCAAAGCAGAGCGCAATCCGGCCCTGACTTCCCGAGCAATCAGACCTTTCCGTCTGGCTCGGGGCTGGCAAGCATGGCGTGCAAGCGTGTTGCGTGTAAGCGTGTCTGCGTGTTCACGAACCACCACACACACGAAGAAGAGCGTTTTATGAGCGAACTGGTTACCTATCAAATCAACGACGGCATCGTCACCCTGACCCTGAACAGCCCGGAAAACCGCAACCCGATTTCCGACGCCGACATGATCGAGGCGCTGCTGGACGCCCTGGAGCGCCTGGAAGCGGACCCACAAGCCCGGGTGGCGATTCTTACCGGTGCCGGCAGTGCCTTCTCCAGCGGCGGCAACGTGAAAAAAATGGGCGCCGCCGGCGGCCTCAACGACGCCACCGCCCCGGTCAAAACCCGGCGCAACTACAAAACCGGCATTCAGCGCATTCCGCTGGCGTTCGAAAAACTCGAGGTCCCGGTCATCGCCGCCGTCAACGGCCCGGCGGTGGGCGCGGGCTGCGATCTCGCCTGCATGTGCGACATCCGCATCGCTGGCGAGCGCGCCTGGTTCGCCGAGAGTTTCGTCAAGTTGGGGATCATTCCCGGCGACGGCGGCGCCTGGCTGCTGCAGCGAGTGGTGGGCTTTTCCAAAGCGGCGGAAATGGCACTGACCGGCGACCGCGTCGGTGCCGAGGAAGCTCTCGCCTGTGGCCTGGTGTCCCGGGTGGTGGCGGACGACACATTGCTGGACGAGGCCCGCGCCCTGGCCGCGCGTATCGCCGCCAATCCGCCGCAGGCGGTGCGCATGACCAAACGCCTGCTGTGGAGCGCCCGTTCCTCACGCCTGGATACGGTGCTGGAAATGTCCGCCGCCATGCAGGCGCTGGCGCACACCACCGACGACCACGACGAAGCCGTGGCCGCTTTCATCGATAAGCGGGGCCCGAAATTCAGCGGCCAATAATCCCCGATCAGGGCGCCCGCGCGCCCTTTTCGTTTCCTGCCCGGCACGGCTCGCATGCCGGTCACTGGACGGACTCCGATGCCCCTTCCCTCCGCCGACGCCGGGCCCCGCGTCTATCAACACCCGGGCTTCGTGCCTTTCGTTCTCGCCCGTCTGGGCGCGGCGTTAGCCATGCAAGTGCAGGCCATCATCGTCGCCTGGCAGGTTTACGCCTTGACCCGGGATCCGCTCAGCCTGGGTTATGTGGGTCTGGCCCAGTTCCTGCCGATGGTGGTGTTGCTGCTGCCCGCCGGCGATCTGGTGGATCGCTTTGATCGACGTCTGATCCTGCACGCCAGTTGGGCGGCGCAAGCCGTGTGCAGCGCTCTGCTCATCGTGCTTTCCCTGAACCCGCCGGCTCACGCCGGTCCTTTCTATGTGGTGTTGGTGCTGTTCGGCGCCGCCCGCGCCTTCACCGGCCCAACCTTGCAAAGCCTGCTGCCGCAAATCGTGCCACAAGCCATACTTGGCAAAGCCATCGCGCTCAATTCCTCGATCATGAAGATCGCGGTCATTGGCGGGCCGATGCTGGGCGGATTCCTTTATCCGCTCGGTGCCACCACCGCCTACAGTGTGGTCCTCGGTTGCTTTCTGTTCGCTCTGGCCATGCTTTTTCTGGTGCCGATCCGCTACCGACAGCGCCCTCTGCATTCTGGCGACACCACCTCCTGGCAACGCTTTACCGCCGGTATTCTTTATATCCGCGATAAGCCGGTGATTCTCGGCATCATCTCCCTGGACCTGTTCGCCGTCTTGTTCGGTGGCGTGGTGGCACTGCTGCCGATCTACGCCGATGAAATCCTGCACGTGGGTTCGGAGGGACTTGGTGCCCTGCGCAGCGCCATCGCCCTCGGTGCTTTCGTCATGGGTTTGTATCTGGGAGTACGCGCCATTCGCCAGCACACCGGCCTGGTGATGTTCGCGGCGGTGGCGATCTTCGGCGTCGCCAATCTGGTGTTCGCCCTGTCCACCTCATTCTGGCTATCCCTGGCTGCCCTGTTCATTGCTGGCGCCGCCGACATGATCAGTGTCTATGTGCGGCTGACATTGCTGCAACTGGCCACGCCGGATGAAATGCGGGGACGCGTCAACGCCGTGAATATGCTGTTCATCGGCGCCTCCAATGAGTTGGGGGAATTCGAGTCGGGCATTACCGCGTCCTGGTTCGGTACCGTGCCGGCGGCGGTAATTGGCGGCGTCGGCACACTCGCGGTGGTTGGCTTGTGGATGTGGGGCTTTCCGGTCTTACGCCAGGTGGATCGACTTGAGGACGTCGCGGTGGAGGACGGTCAGAGCAGCGTCTTACGTAAATAGATCCGGCGATAAATACCCTGCTCCAGGCGCCGCTCGCATTCTTCATAGCCGTGATCAAGATAAAACACCAGATTCTCGACCATGGCTTCGCTGATGTAGATATAGAGCATGTCATGACCGGCATCACGAGCCAGCTGTTCGGCCTGTTTCAACAGCCTCCGGCCCAGCCCCTGTTTCTGAAAATCAGGGTCCACCGCCATGTTTTTTGTGAGCAGCCCGACGTCGGTTTCTTCCAGCTCCACCACACCCTGAATACCGAGCCCATCGTCCGCCACCCACACGATGTTCCGCAACACAACTTGATTGTAGTCGTCGGTCATCGGCGCCGGAGGGCGCCCCATGCGGGGAACGAAATGTTGATACGCGCGCAGCACGCAACGGGAAATAGCCGCCGCGTCCTGCCGACGGGCCGGACGTAGAACGACGGGACGGTGCCTATCCATGACGGCCATGACGTGTGAAACGCTTTCCTCCTGACAGCGCCCGGGTCCGAGGTCCCAGACAATGGAAGTTGCACTGTAAGAAGAATCCTGCTCGATGAGAAGAGGTTGTTCCATAATACGAGAAACCCGGCCCAGCCAATGTCGCAATTTGCTTATGCCTGGTGATTCGCGACAGTGGTTTCCGTTCACTGGTGCCGGTTACCCATTCGCGTGATGATGATTGACAACGCCTTGACGCGATCAAGGGCAAAATGGGTGGCCGAAAAGGAGATAACATCGTGAAGAATCTATCTGTTCTTCTGGTCGAGGACCATCGCCAGCTGGCCCAAACCGTGGTCGAATATCTGGAGCAGGAAGGCGCGATGGTGGACTACGCCGGCGACACCAGCCTGGCTCGTTCGTTGGTCAAGGAACACCATTACGACATCCTGATACTCGACGTGATGCTGCCCGGCGAGGACGGTTATAGTTTCTGCCAATATCTGCGCCATGATCTGGCTCTGGATACGCCGGTGATTTTTCTCACCGCGCGGGATCAGCTCGATGACAAGCTGGAGGGCTTCGAACGGGGTGGGGACGACTATATCGTCAAACCTTTCGCGCTTCCGGAGCTGGTTGCGCGGATTCGTGTTCTGGTGCGCCGGGAGCGTCGCGAAGTCACCCCTAATGTACTCACCATCGATGATCTGCAATTGGATCCTGCCCGGCAGGAAGTCCGCCGCGGCGGCCAGATTCTGAAGCTCTCTCCCACCGCGTTCCGAATATTACGCATTCTTATGCGCGAGTCGCCCAAGGTGGTGAGCCGTGAGCAGCTCGAACAGGAACTCTGGGGCGACCTGGTGCCGGACTCGGACGCACTCAGAAGTCATCTCTACAATCTACGCAAAGCGGTGGACAAGCCGTTCGCTCACAACCTCATGGAGACTTTGCCAGGTGTCGGTTTCAGCATCCGGGCTCCGCGGAGCGAGAGCGCCTGAGAAACGGTTAACGAAATCGTACGCGCACTTCCGTGCCTTTGCCTGGCTGGCTGGCCACGTCCAGGTGCCATTCGAAACGCTCGCAAAGGCGCTGCACTATGGCCAGTCCCAAACCATACCCGCCCTCACTGGCGGCACCGCGTTCAAACGGCTTCAATAGCCGCGCCAGTTCCTCACGATCCATTCCGGATCCGGTGTCCACCACGTGCACGGCGTCATCGACCACGACCAGAGTAACGCGGCCCGAGCCGCTGTAATTGATGGCATTGCGGATCAGATTGGTGAAGACGATGTTCAGTACGGTCTCCGACGCCTCCAGTGACAGTAATGCTTTTTGCTTCACCCGGAGTTGAATCCGCTTGCGCTCCGCCAGCGGTTGCAGTCGATCGATCAGATTCGCCACGACGTCGTTCACAACCAGCGGCTCCGGCGACACTGGCCGCTGTTCCGTGCGCGCCAGCAGCAGCAACGTCTCCACCAGCGCTTCCATGTCATCGACGGTATCCGACATCCTGCCGATCAACGGCCGATCGCCAATCTGACGCTCCAACAGCTCAAGATTGGCACGGAACACCGCCAGAGGCGTACGCAGCTCATGACTGGCATCCCGGGTGAACTGCCGTTCCCGTTCAACAAAACGCAGCAGACGGTCCGCATAAGCATCCAGCGCGGCGATCAACACCGAGGCTTCGCTGCCCGGCTCCGCTTCCACCTGGGAAAAATCCGGCCGTGCCTGCTGCGGATCAAGCACATTGGTATGACGCAGTGTTTCCGACAATCGAACCAGCGGCGACACTAACGCTCTGGACTTCCTCCAACCCAGAAAGGAGGTCAGGTAAATCACCAGCAATACGCCGGTCAAAGGCAGGATGCCAAACATGAACGCCAGGGCGGAAACCCTCTGTTCATCGAAAATCAGATAGAGCCGGGCCTCACCATTATGCTCGATATAGATCAGCGGCTGTTCGCCATCCAGCGTCACTCTCTGATAACCATCGGGCAATGATCTCAGCACCTCGGGCACCGGATCCCGGATCCGCTCATCCACCAGCAGCCCGAGCAGGTGGCGAGTGTTGGGACGGGCGGAACCCGGATCTTGCTGATAGAGCCGCCAATAGTGCTCGGCCTCCTGCATCAGGGCTTCCTTGACCAACACGTTTTCAATGATTTTCGCCGTGGCCCAGACTCCCAGCACCGTGGCCGTGCTGATAAACAGAATCTGTATCAGAAAAACCCGAGTGAGCCGGTGCTGAACCCCTTTACGTGTCATCTTGGTCCCGACAGAACAAATAATGGCCAACGAACCATTACTTGCCTTCACCATAGTTGAACAGTTCGGCGCAGGCCATGAAAAACATCCGCCAACGCTGTAGCCAGATCACCCCTTCATTGCCGCCGTATAGTTCATCCAGTAGTGGAATCAACTCTTCCCGTTGGCGATCCGTTGCTTCCAACCAGGCTTCGAGGGTACGACCATAGTGGCGGCCATTTATGGCCCAGGACTGTTCCAGGTTGAGCCGATCGGTACAACGGGGCAGCCAATCGAAGGACGGCATGACCCCGCCGGTAAAGAAGTAACGCCCCATCCAGTTGGCATCACCCTCCGTTTCGAAAAGATATGTCAGCTGCCGATGGCAGAATATGTGCACGAACAGCTTGCCACCGGGCTTCAACCAATGGTGAATACGGCGGGTCAGCTCACGATGATTACGCATGTGTTCAAACATCTCCACCGAGACCACGCGATCAAAGTTCCGATCCGGTTGGAACACGGTCACATCCGCAGTGATGACACGAAGATTATCCAGTCCCCGCGCCTTGGCCCGGGCCAGAATCCATTGCCGTTGCGAGTTTGAATTGCTGACCGCGGTAATATGGCTGCGCGGGTAGCGGTCGGCCATCCACAGGGAAAGCGATCCCCAGCCGCAACCCAACTCAAGTACCTCCTGACCATCACTGAGCTTCGCCCTTTCGCAGGAGAGTGACAGCATTGCTTCCTCCGCCTCGGTCAGATCGTCCACGCCATCCGCCCAGTATCCGCTGGAGTATTTAAGATGCCGTCCAAGAATCCGCGAATAGAAGCGAGCATCCACCTCGTAGTGCTGTTCATTGGCTTCTCCCTGTGCCACCGCCACCGGGCCGCCGGAGAGTGTGTCGAGCAGTTGACGCTGTTCGGTTCGGCGGGGCGGTTCCCGCCGCAGACGTTTGCCAAGCAAGTAACGAATACCTTGGCGGACCAGTCTGTCAGGCAA
The DNA here is from genome assembly GCF_004360225.1 of Alcanivorax sp. 24. Lineage (GTDB taxonomy): Bacteria > Pseudomonadota > Gammaproteobacteria > Pseudomonadales > Alcanivoracaceae > Alloalcanivorax > Alloalcanivorax xiamenensis. The sequence continues at coordinate 263,847 of NZ_SNUA01000004.1, read as the reverse complement.
CAAGCCGGATTCAGCCAGACGAATCATCATGAGGCGGATCTCCAGGGGATAAACGGACTGGTGGTACGTTGGTAATCACGGTAATCCGCGCCACGGGATTTCAGCGCCTGCTTCTCGGTATAGGGAATGCCAGTGACGAACCAGAGAAACAGCAGCATCAGTACCGGCAGGCCCCACAGCCAGACGCCACCTTTCGCACCAACGGCGATCAGTGGATAGCTGAACCAATGCAACCACTCAAAAAAATAGTTGGGGTGCCGTGAGTATCGCCACAGGCCGTCACGGCAGGTTCGCCCGTGACTGTCGTCTCGTGCCTTGAAGCGCGCCAGTTGATGATCAGACAACGCCTCTCCACAGATCGCCACCAGCCCGATGGCGATGCCCGCGGTCATCGTTATCGGGTGGAATAGCGACTGGCTGGCAATAACATGGAACGGCAAGGCGAACACCCAGGCCAATCCGGCCTGAGCCCAGAACACCAGGAGGAACACAGGCTGCGCGCCACGCCCCAGTCGTTCACGCATCGCCCGGTAACGGCCGTCTTCCTGCTTCTCGTTGGTCACCCGCTTGAAAATGTGGCCACCAAGGCGGGTCGCCCAGACCAACAACAAAGCCCCCGCCACCAACCTCGGCAACCCTTCACCACTTCCGGCAATGAGATAGGACAATCCGGTCAGACCCGTTCCCATACTCCAGGCCACGTCCACCCAACCCGCGTTCCCGGTCAGCCGCTGAACCCACCACGCCATGGTAAAAGCCAATAACAACAGAACCAGACTGACAATCAGAACACCGGAGATCATCGTGTTTCCTTCCTTTCACGCCGCGACAAGGAGGCCAGAAACGGCACAATTACCGCCCAGATCGGCGCATAGCATAGCGCCATCGGCATCCAGCCCAGCGGTGCGCTCGCCGCACCGAAACGAATCCCCGCGGTTACCGAAAACACACCACCCATCGCCCCGACAACGGCAGCCCACCGCGGCCGGCGCCGTAACCAGGCCAGCGAATAATTAAAGCTCACCGCGAAACCCAACCACAGACTCCATATCCATGACGGCGGCCACCAGGTTCCGCCGCCTGTCACGTAGTGCAGCACTCCCGTGAACATCAAAAACGGCTCCACCAGAACACAGCACAATGCACCGGCCACCAACAATCTCAGATCCGCACGCCAGTTCCGCTCCAGCGTCCACAGCACCGCCAGCATTATCACCACCACGCTCCATGCCGGCACCACCCATTGGCGCGCGGATCCGATCACCGCCACCGCCATAGCACCTGAAATCCTACGAAATTAGCCACAGTGGCGGCGACAACACGATTCATACACCGCAGCATCCTCCGTGTCTCGTCAACGGCCTGTGAACCAGGCTCACAACGGATTCACAACCGTCGTGAAATTGTAGCCACTGGTATTGAGGAGAACCCCATGAAACGCCTTTTTTGGTCCATGGCCACGGTATCGTTGCTGGCCGCCGCCGGTTGTGCCCATAGCCCGGATTCACCGGGTTATTCACACCTCTATGAGCACGCCCTTGAACAGCAACGCGGTGTAACGCCCGTGCCGGCAGGGGCACTGGAACGTTTTATCGCGCTCTATTCCCCGATCGACGCCCACTATCTGCGCGCCCATCTGGATGAGGTCTACGCGGAACGGATTTACTTCAACGATACTCTGGCCACGTTCTACCAGCGTGACGAGTTGAAGGCGCATATGTTGAAAACCGCCGAACGACTTAATGAAATGCGGCTGCGCATCCGTAAGATCTGGCGGGACGACGATGATGTTTTCCTGCAATGGATCATGGAAACCCGCTTTACGGTTCTCGGCCGGGAACGCGGCTCACGTACCATTGGCATCTCGCAACTGCGTTTTAACCGGCAAGGCCAGGTGATCTTCCATCAGGATTTCTGGGACAGCAGCCAGGGTCTGGATCAGCATCTTCCCATCATCGGCCCCGTGACCCGAATGCTGCGGCAGCATCCCTGATAGGGCGTCTCTTCCGGTGTCGGCGGAACACTGGCGCCACGCCGCCGCCTCGGGTCTACGTTGAAGAGCCCGATACCGACTTTATCGGTGTTCCAAGCCCAGGCGGATCATGTCACCCCGATAGCACGGCCCGACTGCCAGAAGATGGACGGTACTGATAGCTCTTTCCAGAAAAGCCCCCTGGCAATAGCAAAGATAGTAGTCCCACATTCGGCAGAAGCGCTCATCAAATCCCATCTCCCTGATCCTGGGCAAAGCGGAAACAAATCTCTGCCGCCAGTGCCCCAGAGTACGCGCATAATCATGACCGATATCATGCAGCGCCACGGGAACCAGACGAGTACGACGACGCAGAGTGTCACTCATTACCGTTACCGATGGCAGAAAACCGCCGGGAAAAATATACCGCTTTATAAAATCGACGTTATCCCGCGCATACTCATAACGTTGGTCGGGCACCGTGATCGCTTGTAGCAGCAACATGCCATCCGGTTTGAGCCGGCTATTCAGAATGTCGAAGTATCCGTCCAGGTATTGATGCCCCACCGCCTCGACCATCTCCACCGAAACCACTCGATCGTAAACACCGCTCAGTTCCCGATAATCGCGCTCCAGCACCTCGATACGGTGGTCCAGACCGGCCGTTTTGATTTTCTCGCGGGCGTATCGTGCCTGCTCGCGGGAGAGGGTCGTGGTTGTTACCCGAACACCATGATGACGGGCTGCGTGGATCGCCAGCCCACCCCAGCCGGTACCGATCTCCAGCAGGTGCATACCTTCGGACAAACGCAGGCGGCGGCAGATCAGATCCAGTTTATGCACCGAGGCGGTTTCCAGGTCCACCTCCGGGCCGGGATAGATGGCGCTGGAATACATCATCCGCGCATCCAGAAAAAGAGCGAAAAACTCATTGCCCAGGTCGTAATGAGCGGCGATGTTACGGCGCGAGCCGTTCACGGAATTACGATGGGCGGAATGCAGGACCTTCAGTAGCGGTTTGACCAATAGTGCAGCGCCGCCCTCCAAGGACCGCATTGCTTCTATATTCGCAGCGAAATAACGCATCACCGCCACCAGATCGGGACTGTCCCAGCCTCCGTCCATATAGGCTTCGGCTGCCCCCAGAGCACCTCCGGTCACCATTCGTCTGTAGCAGTCCCAATCAGCGATCCGCAGACTGGCGGCGCCGTCGCCGAAGCGTACCTGAGTACCGTCCGGCTCATAAAGAGACAGGCCGCCGACAGGCAGGGCCGCCAGCCGCTTATGCACCAGCTTACGCGCCACCCCTTGCAGCCAGGTCGGATGCCGCATTACCAGAGCTTTATCCCCGTCCATCATGGCCGTTGTCCCCTCCTCTCGACTCACCTCGCCCGGGATGGGCATGAAACGGCACGCCTTTTCGCCACAATCTCCAGGCTTGCCAGTAAATCCCCGCCATGGTTTTCAAACTCTGAGCGCCAAAGCGACAGACGATTCTCGCCATGGCGCCGGGATCCGCGTTGGTCATTCGCATGTTCAGGCCGGCGGAGAACACCAGCTGATCGCCGTCATGGTCCTCCAACGTTAAGCGAAGGTCGGGAAACAGCGCGTGAAGGTACCAGTGGTAGCGCAGCGCCATGGGAAGAAACGGGGAAACATGAAACGTCTTGGCGTGGGAGGCCGTCAGCCCCTGTTCTGTCCACGCCAGCGGCAACGCATAGAAATGCCGCTCATGCCAGGGCGTATTCCTCACTTCCGCCAGCATCGCCGAGGGATAATCGGCGCCGGGAGGAAAGTGCATATACAGCACCAACGGATTGAACAAAGCACCGAAGGTACGCCATTGTCCCAACATACAAATCCGGCCCGACGACCAGTCGAGTCCATGCTCCCGGGCCTGCTGGCGGACTTTTTCCCCCAGCGGCCGGTCCCGGCCATCGATGAAATCCCGGTCCCGGAACGTCACCAGGCGCCAACGCCGCCCCCACAGTTTCTGCCTCCGCAGCAACCGGTCAGGCTCGTCCACATTGCACCACACCAACCACAGCGGGTAGCGGAACGAATGCACCACCGGCGTCCGGCGGCAATGCCAGACGTGTCCGCGGGCCAGAGCGAAATCCGGAATCACGAACTTCCCCCGGAACGCTCAAACCCGTCAACCACGTTCAGGGCGGACACCACCCCGTCCTCATGGAATCCGTTGCGGCACCAGGCGCCGCAGAACCAGGTTCGCCGTTCGCCGTTGCGCTGCAAAAGACGCTGACGCGCGGCGAGCCCCGCCGGGGTGAACAAAGGATGGCGAAAGGTGCGGCGGTGTAGCACTTTCTCCTCGCGAATCCGGTCCCCCGCATTCAGCGTTACACAGAATGTCTCCGGGGATGTCAGCCCCTGCAGCAGGTTCATGTTGTAAGTCACTTGTACCGGCTGAGTCTCATCGGCCTTGCCCAGCATGGCGTTCCAGCTGGACCAGGCACGCCGGCGGCGTGGCAGCAGGCGGGTGTCGGTATGCAGAACCACATCATTGGACTGATAAGGCAACACCCCCAGACACTCTCTTTCCAGCGGGTCCGCGTCCTCCAGTATTTCCGAAACCTGGTCGCTGTGACATGCCAGGATCACCTGATCGAAACGGCGCGGCTTTTCTTCCCCCGCCAGCGTCAGATTCACACCAGCGGCATCGCGGCGCACCGAGATCACCGCGCGCCCGGTAACCCAGTGCGCCGGACAGGTTGAACGCAACGCCCGCACAATAGCCGCGGGAGCCCCCGGGGATAACGTACCACTGAGGCCGGTCACGTAACGTCAACAGGCCGTGATGTTGAAAAAAGCCCACGAAAAAACGAGCGGGAAACGCCTCCATCTGCGCCAGTGAGCAGGACCAGATAGCACCGCCCATGGGCAGAATGTAATGCCGCCGAAAGGCATCGCTGTAACCGCCTTCCCGCAAAAACATCCCAAGCGGTTGCTCGCCACCGGGTTCGGTCAACAGAGCCGGGGCATCGCGATTGAAACGCAGGATGTCACGCAACAATCGCCAATGCCGCGGACGGGCCAGGTTGGCGCGCTGAGCGAAGAAGCCCGACAGACCATCGCCACAGTATTCCAGCCCGGTACGTGCATCGGACACCGCGAACCCCATGCGGGTCGGTTGGCGCCCTACTCCCAACAGCGTCAGCAAGCTTTCAAAGTTCGGGTAGGTACGGTCATTGAAGACAATGAACCCCATATCCACGGCGTAATCGCCATGTTCGCGGCGCACATCCACGGTATAGGTGTGCCCGCCCAGTTGCGCTTCGGCCTCGAACACCGTGACCTGATGACGGGCGCCGAGATACCAGGCCGCGGTCAACCCGGCTATGCCACCGCCGACAATGGCGATACGCTGACTCATGCCCCCTGCTCTCCGGCCTGCCGATGCCAGGCGTCACGCGCGGCGCGAAACGCTGTTTCCACCCGCTGCTTGACCCCTTCGTGCGGCACCAGCGGCGGCGGATAGTCTCCGGTCAACAACGGCTGCTTCCAGGGCTCATGGATGGTCTCGTTATCGAGCTCCGCCAACTCGGTGACATAGCGTGCGATAAAGCGCCCTTCCGGGTCGAACCGACGGCTTTGTCGGACCGGGCTGAAAACCCTGAAATACGGCGCCGCGTCGGTACCGGTGGACGCGCTCCATTGCCAGCCACCGTTGTTGGCGGCGAAATCCCCGTCGATCAAATGTCGCATGAAGAACCGCTCCCCCTTTCGCCAATCGATAAACAGATGCTTGGTCAGAAACATGGCGGCCAGCATGCGCAAACGGTTATGCATCCATCCGGTGCTGACCAGTTGCCGCATCGCCGCGTCCACCAGCGGATAGCCGGTGCGGCCCTCACACCAGGCGTCAAAATGGGCTTCGTTATCGTTCCAACGCAGAAATCGCGTTTCCGGGCGGAACGGGGCCCCCTTCGCCAATGCCGGAAACCGGTGCAGGATTTGCCGGTAAAAATCCCGCCAGGCCAGCTCACCGATCCAGGTCGCCGCGCCTTCCCTGGCCACCGGGTCCTGCATCGCCATTCGCGCCGCCCGCCAGGCCTCCGCCGGCGCCAGGGTGCCAGCGGACAATGCCGTTGACAGTTCACTGGTGGCCGTCTCCGCCGGCCGGTCGCGCAGTCTTTTGTAATCTTCGATGTGCCACTTAACGAATGCCGACAATTGCCGGGCGGCGGCGTCTTCTCCCGGCTGCCACTGCGCCCTCAATGCCTGCCCAAGCGACAGTTCCGATAATGCCGCCTCCACCCTGCCGCGCCCGGCAAAACGACCCCGCCGTGCCGGCCAGCACGGCACCTCCGGCACTCGTGGGCCGTTTTCCTCCATCCAACGGTCCCAGCGTCGTTTGTACGCGGTGAAAACCGTGTAAGGAGTGCCTTTACCGGTATTCAAGGCTCTGGGCGGTACCAGAACCCCGTCGTCGAAACCATGAATACGGACGCCATCCTTCTCCAATTCATACGCCACCGCTCGATCCCGGTTCAGCTCATTCAACGGGTATTCGCGATTGCAAAACACATCGGTAATGCCGTGTTCGCGGACGAAATTCGTTACCGCCACCACCGCATCCTCGAAGTCCCCCCCGTCGACCACATGCAGATCCACGCCGCGCGATGCCAGCGTCTTCCCCAATTCCAGCAGACTCTCCAGCACATACCAGCGGCGCAGCGGCGCCACCTCATGCCGGTCCCACTGCAACGGGCACAATACATACAACGCCAGCGCCGGTTCACCCGCCGCCAACGCCCGCAGCAGGGGCGTGTGGCTGTGACAGCGCAAATCGTTACGGAACCAAATCAGACGCATCGTCTCCCCTCCTCGCCGCCATGGTCGTCGACCAATCCCTCATTGCCTGGGCCACTTCGGCGAAATCTCCCGGACAGCGGGCCAACCATTCCGGTGTCGATAATTCCGAAGTCAGAGCCGGGCCACAGCACCACAGAGCCGGCCCGAAACCCGGTGTGCGCTTCGGCCACCACCTGGCACTCTGACGTCTTACCGGGTGTTCCCCGAGCACCCATAGCAGGCCATCCAGACGGGGATGGTTCAGCCAGGTCCCCAGTTCCGTCCCCGCCACCGGCAACATCACACTCCATACCGGCACTTCCGAAAGCGCGGCCTGAAGCATCCCCGGCAGGGGGTCGCCCACCGCCATCACCAACCATCCGTGTTGACGGCGACTGGGCGTGGCCGCCAACAGAGGGCCGGACAGCTTCAGTCGCAAAAAGCTGTCAAACAGCGTACGCGCGGCGAGACGACCCGGCGTTCGCAGGTGCGACCGCAATGGCTCGCACCAGCCGCTCACCACCTTCTCCAGCGGGTAGTCGCCGGTCAGCCGCCGGAATAACTGTTCCAATCGGCGAACATTGAGGTCATCCAGAGCGGACCAGGCCTCCTCCATGGCCTGGCGCCAAGGGCCGCTCGCCGCCTCCGGGGGCGTTCCCTGTTCCAGAACAGCACACACCTGACTGATCGGCAGCCCGCGATCCAGCCAGGCGAGGATAGAGTGGATACGAGCGACATCCGCTTCAACATACCGGCGATGGCCCCGCTCGGTCCGGGCGGGACGGATCAGTCCATAACGCCGTTCCCAGGCCCGCAGCGTCACCGGGTTCACACCGCAACGTTGGCCAACCTCCTGGATGGTCAGGGTCTCTTCCGTGCTCATAAACGGTTCCTCAATCCCAGGGCATCCGGATACGGACACAAATATTCCTGGGTCGCCAGATAAGGCTGCTCCACTTTGCTCTGAGCGCTCCGCAGCATCGTCATCGGTACGACCAGAGGCACTTCTTCACGCTGGTAAGCCTCGATCTGCTGATGAATCAGGCGGCGGTCCTCGGTACTCAGTCCCTCGCGCAGAAAGCCGGTCAAGTGCAGCATGGTGTTGACGTGGCTGCCCCGTGACACCCGCCGCGCCAACGCCGGCATCACCCGGGCGATGTATTCGTCGGCAATCACCGGCAGAGGCCGGCGCTTGAGGTCGGACAACAACGGGCCCATCCGCCGGTAGGTGGCCTGGCAGTGCGCCAGCAACTGGAACTTGTGGCGGCGGTGGAAGGCCAACAACCCTTCCGCGGTCACCCCGTTCTCCCGCAAACGACACCAGTCGTCATACACGAATACCCGCTCAACGAAGTTTTCCCGCAGGCCATCGTCGTTTAGGCGCCCTTCCTCCTCCAGTGGCATCAGGGGAAACCGGCGCGCCAACGCCGACGCGAACAGCCCGCTGGCGTCCCGCCTCGCCACCTCACCATCAGCGCGATAGACGCGGACCCGTTCCATGCCGCAACTTGGCGACTTGGCCATCAATACGAACCCTCGGAGGTGCGCGAGACGTTCCAGCCCCTGATCGATAAAACCGTGCATCAGCGCGGTGAAATCCTTTTCCCCATGCGTGGCGCACAACCGGATCCCGCCATCGATTTCCACCAGCCGCATAGCCTGACGAGGCGCGGGCAGGCCGGCGCCCATCTCCAGGCACAGGGGATGAAACTGGAAGTAGCGGTCCAACACCTCCGTGCAGTAACGGGAGTGCTTATGCCCGCCATCGTGCCGTACCGGACTGCCCAGCAGGCAGGCGCTGATCCCCACGGGGATGCGTGAATCTTTGGTGATTACCGGATGCGCGGTCATGGCCAGGCTCCATTCGCGTTCTTTGATCTGTACAAGAATGCCGTTTTGTACAAGTTTCAGCGAGCGGCGATGAAGGCGCCGTGAAGATCAGTGAACGCTACCGCGTCAGACTGGCATCGGGAGTCATACTCGGGGCGGCGCCGGTGGCAATCCGCGGGGCGGTTTACCATGGGCGGTGAACCATAAAAAAACCCCGGGTACCGCAGTCGATACGGCCCGGGGTCCTGAAGGGAACCAGGAAATGGGCCCGGCAAGGCCGGGCTTCGTGTCATCAGCGGGGATTCAGGCGATGTTGTTCACGCGGCGCGCATTGCGGAACAATTGATCCATTTCCCCTTCATAGTAAGCCTCGACGCGGGGATTCATGACCTTTTTCCACAGCGGCGGGAACAACGCCAGCACATACATGGCGGCGTATCCACCGGGCAGTTGCGGGCTTTCCTCATAGTGGCGCAGGACCTGATAGCGCCGCTTGGCGTAGGCATGGTGGTCGCTGTGGCGTTGCAACTGAAACAGCGCCAGATTGGTCAGCAGGTAGTTGGAGTTCCAGCTATGCGCCGGGGTTACCCGCTCATAGCGGCCGCTGTCCTGCAATCGACGGTGCAGACCGTAGTGTTCGACGTAGTTGATAATTTCCAGGGTCACCGCGGCCACGAAGCTCTGCGCGGCGAAGAACAACACGCCCTGCCAGCCAAATGCGATTCCGAACGCCACCGCGAACAACGCGGAGATGCCGTACCACCAAATCAGTTCATTATGGATGCTGAAGTTCTTTTTACCCTTGCGCTCCAGATATTGCTTTTCCAGCTTCCAGGCATTGAGGAAGTTGTGCTTGATGGCACGCGGGAGAAAACTGTACAGCCCCTGATTGTACTGGGATGAGGAGGCATCCTGCGGGGTGGAAACATGGACATGGTGGCCGCGCACGTGCTCCACCTTGAAGCCGGCGTAGGTCACGGAGGACAGCAGCAGCCCGCCCATCCAGTTCTCCAGTTTGGGATCCTTATGGACGAATTCATGGCCCAGGTTAATGGCGATGATGCCGCCCACTGTGCCAATGGACACAATCCAGCCCAACTTGCCGAACCAGCTGTAGTCGTTACTGATGAACACATGGCCGGCATAGAACAGCACGCCCAGCCAGATAAAGCCCATCAGAAACAGGAAGAACGTATAGATGCGCTCCTCGCTCAGGGACGGCACCTGGACCTGCTCGTCCGGGTTGGACGGATCCTTGCCGATGAGATAGTCGAGCAACGGCACGATGCCGAAGACAACGAAATAGATGAACCAGGCCCAATAGTCCTGGGTGCCGGAATCACGTCCCACATAGACGCTGAACGGCAACAGCGGCAGCACCGCGGCCCAGAACAGGAGATAGCCCCACTTTTTTATTTTCAACATGGTGTCGGACGACATTTTGGCGAACATGATCGGCCTCGCTAGTGACGGTAACAGTCTTCGATGGCAACGTTATCACGATTAACTCAATTGTCAAACAATTCAATTAGTGACACATGCGCCGATAATGGCGATAATTGCTCTCATCAAAAGGAGCCCTTTATGACCTTGAGAGCCGTGAGCCTCAGCGAGCAGATTGCCGATCATCTGGCCGAGCAGATTGTCCGCGGCGAGCGCAAACCCGGAGAGAAGCTGCCGGAATCGGAGTTGGCCAAACAGATGGAAGTGAGCACCAACTCACTCCGGGAGGCTTTCAGACTCTTGGAAAAGCAACATTTGATCGAACTGCAGCCGCGCCGTGGCGCGCGGGTTTGCGAGGTCAGCGAAAGCGAGGTTCGCGACCTTTATGATTTCCTGTTTCTGCTGCTTTCACGGCTTGCGGCGCAAGCTGCCAGCAACTGGCAGCCCGGCCAGATCGAGGACCTCGCCGCCATGCTGCCGGACTTCCAGCGCTGTTATGACCAGGGCGATGTCCAGGGCGGCCACCAACTGGCCTTCCGGTTCGTCGAGATCGCCACCGATCGTTTCGCCGCCAACCGCTACCTGGCGGCGGACATCACCGACCTGATGCCCTTGTTGAAGCGGTTTTCCTTCATTGCGCTGCAGGAGGAAACCACCGAGTTCGATGTGTCCCTTCGCATTTTCCAGCGCCTGTTGGAAAACGTGCTGGCGCGGGATCCCGAGAAAGCCGCCGCGGACATTCGCGAGTATGGCGAGAACCAATGCCGGATCGTGCTGCGGGCCGTGGCAAAGCGGAAGTTTTGACACGGAACGAGCTCTCCCCACCGCTTCCACACAAAACCCACATAAGAGTCCCATTCAGGCCGTCCATGCTCCCCCCGACCTAACCTGCGAGGGGAACCGACATGACCATTCGCCTGCTTGCCACGCGGCCCGGTGCCGCACCCCGAAACACCCTGCCCTGGGCCTTGTTTTGCCTGGCCGCGCTGCTGTTGTCCGCCACCGCCCACGCCCTGCCCCGGGACACCCCGGCGGAGCCCGGTAGCGGCGTCTTCCTGATGTTCGATGACCAGGGCCGGGAGGTGCCGGCCACCCTGCTATCCTCCGATGTGAATATTGATATCAGCGGCCCGGTCGCCCAGATCACCCTGGTGCAGTCGTTCCAGAATGAGGGCGCGCTCTTCAGCGAGGGGCGTTACGTGTTCCCGCTGCCGGAGCAGGCGGCGGTCACCGGCATGACCCTGACGGTGGGAGAGCGCCGCATCGTCGGTGAGATCCAGCCCAAGCAGGAGGCCAAACGCCGTTACCAGCAGGCCAGGAGGGACGGCCATCGCGCCGGGCTGGTGGAGCAACGTCACAGCAACCTGTTCACCACTTCCGTGGCCCATATCGCTCCCGGCGAACGCGTCGAAGTCACCTTGCACTACAGCCAGACCGTGGATGTGCGGGGCAATGACTTCCGGCTACGGGTGCCGATGACGCTGACGCCGCGTTACCAACCGGAAGGCGGCGAGAGCCTTTCCGGCCCCTTCCAGTCCCCGGATAGCGGTGCCAGCCCCAATATGGCGCGTGTGCAGGTGGAGCTTGATGCCGGCCAATCGATCCTGCCGCCGGACAGCGGCAGTCATGATTTGGACGTGAGCGGCGCCCGTGGCGTCTATCAGCTCCATCCCAGCGAAGGCCTGGTGCCCATGGACCGGGATTTCCTGCTGCACTGGCGCATCGCCAACGCCGAACAAAGCCGCGGCAGCCTGTTCGTGGAGACGGTGAATGGCGAACACTACGCGCTGGTGATGCTGACCCCGCCCTCGCGACCCGCCGCCACCCGCGCCCTGCCCCGGGAGACGCTGTTCATTATCGATACCTCCGGCTCCATGAGCGGCGCCTCCATCCGCCAGGCCCGCGCCAGTCTGCTGGAAGCGCTGGCGCACCTGCGGCCTGGTGACCGCTTCAATGTGATCGAATTCAACAGCGTCCATCACGCCCTGTTCGAAGCCCCAATGCCCGCCGACGAGGCGCACTTGCAGCAAGCACGCCGCTTTGTCGCCGGACTGGAAGCCAGCGGCGGCACCGAAATGCTGCCCGCTCTGAATACCGCGCTGACCATGCCCACTGATACCGAATACCTGCGCCAGGTAATGTTCATCACCGACGGCGCGGTGACCAACGAGGACGGCATCTTCAGCCTGATTCATCGGCGCCTGGGCTCGGCCCGTCTGTTCACCGTCGGCATCGGCTCCAGCCCCAACAGTCATTTCATGCGCAAGGCAGCGCAGTTCGGCCGTGGCACCTTCACCTACATCGGCAACCTGCAGGAAGTGTCGAAAACCATGACCGCCCTGTTCGAGAAGTTGGAGAATCCGGTGATCCGCGATGTACAGCTGACCCTGCCACCTGGCGTGGAGGCGGAAATCTGGCCGCGCCGCATTCCTGACTTGTACGCCAGTGAGCCGCTGCTGCTGACGCTGAAGCTGAATCGCGTTCCCGAGTACCTGACACTGACCGGCCTCACGCCCACGCCGTGGGAACAGACCCTGCAACTGCCCGAAGGACGGCAACACCCCGGCATCGCCCGCCTCTGGGCCCGCAACAAGATCGAGGCACTGAATGACCGGCTGGCGCTGGGCGAATCGGAAGAAGTGATCCGTCCACTGCTCACCGACGTGGCACTGGAGCACTCGCTGATGAGCCGCTACACCAGCTTCGTTGCCATCGAGCGCATCCCTTCCCGCCCGCTGGACGAGCCGTTGATCCGGGAGGACCTTGCCAACACCCTTCCCGATGGTCTGGCCTGGCCCGCTACCGCCACCGGTGTCGACCGGCTCTGGCGACACGCCGCGGTACTCGCCCTCACCGGCCTGCTTCTGATCCTGGTGTTCCGCCGGAGACACCGCCGTGACTAGGGGCGAACGTGGGTTGCTCGGAGCAGTGCTGGTCTTTCTGGTGCTGGTGGTCGGCAAGGCGACCTGGATCGAGGCCAAGGCCTGGGTCGCCCAGGTTCTGATCGCCCGGGCCTGGGAACAGACCCTGGCCGACGGTGGTCACCATCCCCCCTGGCCCTGGGCGGACACCTGGCCGGTGGCGCGGCTGACCGATCACAACGGCAGGGATTTGTATGTCCTGGAAAGCGCCAGCGGCCAGGCCCTGGCGTTCGGTCCCGGCCGCATGGCGACCGGCGATGGCGGCTGGGTGGTGGCCGGACACCGGGACACCCACTTCCGCTTTCTGGAAGGACTGGCAAAAGACCACCGGCTGAGCTTGCAGAAGGCGGATGGGCACTGGTTCCGTTACCGGGTGACCGCCACCGAAGTGGCCGACATCCGACGGGACACCCTGCAACCGCCGGCGGACCCGCGGGCGCTGGTCCTGGTCACCTGCTATCCCTTCGACGCCAGCGCAGCGGGAGGGCCGCTGCGCTATGTGGTCAGCATGAGAACGGTGGCCAGCACGGAATCCGTGGCCAACGCGGAAACACTTAGCGGCCGAGGATATCCCGGGCAATGATTTCCTTCATGATCTCGCTGGTACCGCCGTAGATGCGCTGAATACGGGCATCCACATAGTCCCGGGAAATCGGATACTCCTTCATGTAACCGTAACCGCCGAACAACTGCAGGCACTGGTCCGCCACTTTGCCCTGCAGCTCGGTGGTCATCAGTTTGGCGATGGAGGCGTTGGTGGTGCTCAGCTCACCCCGGCCATACTGATCAATGCACTGGCTGGTGAAGGCCTTGTTGACCTCAACCATGGCGTGCAGGTTGGCGAGCACGAAGCGGGTGTTCTGGAATTTGGCCACGGACTGCCCGAACGCCTGACGCTCCTGGACGTACTCGATGGTCCGCTCCAGCATGCCTTCGCACGCGGCCACCGCGCTCAGCGCCAGAATCAAGCGCTCACGGGGCAGCTCGTTCATCAGGTTGAAGAAACCCTTGCCTTCTCCGCCCAGGATCTGGTCGGCGCCGACGCGGACATCCTGGAAGAACAACTCCGAGGTGTCCGCCGCGTGATGACCCATCTTTTCCAGATTGCGGCCACGGGAGAAACCCGCCGTCGTGGCGTCCACGGTAAACAGGGTCACGCCCTTGGCGCCGGCATCGGGATCGGTTTTGGTGGCCAGGACGATAACGTCGCTGTGCTGGCCATTGGTAATGAAGGTCTTCTGGCCATTGATCACATAGTGATCGCCGTCTTTTTCCGCGCGGGTTTTCATGCCTTGCAGATCGGAACCGGCACCGGGCTCGGTCATGCCAATGGAGCCCACTGCCTCCCCGGCCACCATCTTCGGCAACCAGCTCTGTTTCTGCTCCTCCGTGCCCAGGTGCAGGATATAGGGCGCAACGATGTCGGAGTGCACGGACAGGTTGGACGCCAGAGCGCCGAACCCCAAACGGGAGGCCTCTTCCACGATCACCGCGGAAAGCCGGAAATCGGCGCCAAAGCCGCCGTAGGCCTCCGGCACGTCGACACACAGAAACCCGTTTTCACCCAATTGATTCCACAATTCGCGGGGGAATTTCTCTTCTTTCTCCCACTGGTCATAGTGTGGCGCGACTTCCTTCTCGAGGAACTTGCGGACATTATCGCGGAACAGCTCAATTTCGTTTTGGTCAAGCATGACTCACCTGTTTTGTAACCTGGCCATTTGAAAACGGGACCTTCCCGGCCCCGTAACGGGTACCCGAACCATCCGGATACCGCAAAGGACATACCGGTTTGCCGGAAAGCGCCCTATTCTAAGGTGTGATTCTTCAGGATAACACTTGACGTAACGTCAACCCGAAGCCCTGGCGGTTGCCGCCCAAGCGACATTTTTTACCTATCCTCTGCCTTCCCGGCGTGCCCCCGCCTCGTCCATTCCGCCGATTGTCACTGGGCACGGGTGGACAGCGCCGTCACCGCCATGGATCATCTGCCGTTTCCCGAATCGGCAGGACGGAGCGTTCATGGCCAAACTGTTTCTGGTACGCCACGGCCAAGCGGCCTTCGGCGAAGACAATTACGATCAGCTTTCCAAGCTCGGTCACCAGCAGGCACGCTGGCTTGGTGAGTATTTCCGTGAACGGGGGGTCACTTTCAAGCGAGCCCTGGCCGGCGGGTTGATGCGGCAACAGGACACCGCCAAGAGCCTGCTCGCCGCCACCGAAAACCCTCCTCCTCTGGACACCCATCCCGGCCTGGACGAGTACGATGGTCACGCGCTTTATGTCAGCCATACTGGCAGCGCTGATGTGGCCGGCCACCAAAAACGGGACGCGGTGGATTACTGGCGGACGTTCCGTGGTGCTTATCAAGGCTGGGTGGACGGCACCCTTATCGGAGAGCACGAGAGCTGGGCGGATTTCGGCGGCCGCATCCACCAGGCGTTGGGTGGTCTGTGCACGGGTTTGTCCCGGGAAGACAATGTTCTGGCGGTCAGTTCCGGCGGTGTCATCGGCACCACCATAGCCGGCCTGTTACAGACCGCGCCGCGTTCCGCCATCGAGTTGAATTTCCAGTTCCGCAACAGCGCATTCTGCGAAATTATCGTTGGTCGTTCCGAATGGCGCCTTTCCACGTTCAATGCCCTGCCCCACCTGGATCGCCCTGATCGGCGCGACGCCATTACCTTCGTTTGACGGCTCGAGCCCCTCCCGGCAAATCGTCGTAACAGACGATAACCGGTTATGGCTTTGTCGATAGGGTAAGGACGGCCAGACTCGCCTTTTATGGTGGGTTACTCACCTTTTTTGGGAGGTCGTCCATGCACTTTTTGCTTGTCGTTCTACGTCCGGTCTTAATAGGGATTCTGCTCGCCGGCATGGCCGGCGCCCACGCCACCACCTTGCGTTATGCCACCGGCTATCCTCCGGGGTCCCTGCCCGCCAAGGCAGCGGAAAATTACGCCAAAGCGGTGGAAAAATATTCCGATGGTGATCTGAAGTTACGCGTCTTCGCGCTGTCTCTTCTCAATGCTTCAGAAACTTCCGATGGTGTCCGTGATGGTATCGCCGACGGCGGCTATTTGCTGACGGTGTACTTTCCCGCCATGTATCCGCATACCAATCTGGTCAACGAATCCTCCATGCAGCTGTTGCTGTTCGACGAGAAAGCGCTGAATGGTAAAGGCGCCCTGGCCTATGAAGGCGCCATGACGGAATTCACTTTCTTCAACTGCCCCGAATGCCTTGAAGAGTACGAACAGCAAAAACAGGTTTATACCGCCAACGCCGCCAGCTCCAGTTATGGTTTGCTGTGCAACAAACCGGTCACCAATCAGGAACAACTCAAAGGCAAACGTCTTCGCGTAGCCGGCTCCCACTGGTCCCGCTGGTCCGAACATTTCGGCGCCACCTCCATGTCACTGACCATCAACGATACGCTCGAAGCGCTGCACCAAGGCGTGATTGACTGCACCATCGCATCAGCGCCGGAGTTGATCAACCTGGGACTGATCGAGGCCGTCAGCGATATCACCATGAGCGTTCCTGGTGGCGTCTATGCTGGTGCCAATGCCGGCAGTTTCAATGTTGATGTCTGGCGCAAACTCAATGAGAAACAACGACAGGCTATTCTCCGCGCCGGTGCCCGTTACACCGCCGAAACACCCTGGAGCTACCTGCAACTTGAAAAGGAAGCTCTGAAGAAGACCGAGGAAAAAGGCGCCGAACTGCACCAGGCATCACCGGAACTGTTTGAGGCCAGCCGTGAGTTCATTAAGCAGGATCTCAACACCATCATCGACTACTACGCTAAAAATCATGGCGTCGAACGCGGTGAGGAAATGCTCGATACCTTCCATGATCTTCTCAAAAAATGGGTCGGCCTGGTTCAGGATGTGGACAGTCTCGACGATCTGGAAGCGCTGTACTGGGACGAGGTTTTCTCCAAAGTGGATGTATCCAGCTACGGAATGAAGTAAACCGATAACACAGAGAAAAGGTGACTGATTATGGCGATAACAAAAAGTGTCACCCGTGCTTTTCTCGTGGCCATGTTCCTGGTCGGTTTCGGCCAGGCTAGCGCCGCGGACACATTGAGATTGGCACTGGGCTACCCGCCGGGTTCAAAAGCCGACGAAGTCATGCAGAAGTACGCGGAGACGGTAAAGCAATATACCGACGGCAGTCTGTCGGTGAAGGTGTATCCGATGTCATTGCTGAGCGCCGCGGAAATTTCCGACGGTGTGCGTGACGGCATCGCCGATATCGGCGTCATGTACACCGTGTACTTCCCCGCCATGTATCCGCATACCAATCTGGTCAACGAATCCGCCATGCAACTTCTGTTGCTGGATCCGGAAACCCTGAATGGCAAGGAAGCGCTGGCTTTCGAAGCGGCCATGTCGGAGTTCACTCTGTTCCACTGCCCCGAGTGTCTGGAGGAATACGAAAAGCAGAATCAGGTTTATACCGCCAATGCCACCAGCATCAGTTACGGCCTTTTATGCACCACCCCGGTGACCAATCAAGACCAACTGAAAGGCAAACGCATCCGCGTCGCCGGCTCTCACTGGTCCCGCTGGGCCCAGCATTTCGGCGCCTCCTCGGTTTCCCTCACCATCAACGAAACCCTGGAAGGACTCAGCCAGGGCGTGATCGACTGCAGCATCACCTCCCCGGTGGAACTCATCAATCTCGGCCTCGGCGAAGTGGTCACCGACATGACCCTGGCTATCCCTGGCGGTCTGTACGCGGGCGCCAGCGCCGCCGGTTTCAATCAGGACGTCTGGCAGGGGCTCACCGAGGAGCAACGCCGCGCCGTACTCCGCGCCGGCGCCGCCACCACCGCCCTGTCACCCTGGGCTTCACTGGAACAAAAAGCGGAGGCCATGGCGCTGGCGGACAAGGAAGGAATCAAACAGCACGATCCGGACCCAGCCCTGATGGAGGCCACCCGCGAGTTCGTCAAAGCCGACATGGATACCATCGTCAACTATTACGCCAAGAATCACGGCGTTGAACGCGGCAAGGAGATGCTCGATTCATTCCATGAAATTCTGGTTCGCTGGGTCGACCTGGTAGAGGATGTCGATAGTGTCGAAGAGCTGGAAAAACTGTACTGGGACGAGATCTTTTCCAAGGTGGATGTAGGTACTTACGGTATGAACTAGACGTGTTGTCAGCACATCGAAAACAGTAAAAAGGCCGGCATCAAAGCCGGCCTTTTTACTTAAAGAAAACGACTACTTTTCTGGTTTTACGCTCACTGATGCTTTTAACGAATTGGCCACGAAGCAGTTACGGTGCGCACTCTCATGAAGCCTCCTCAACGTCTCTTCATCCACCTCATCGCCGTCGAAAACCACTTTCGGATGCAGCACTACCTCGGTAATGGACATACGTCCTTCCGCGTTCTTGTCCACCACGCCCTGAGGCCGGTCCACATAGCTGAGCACTCGCAGCTTTTTCTTGGCGGCGATGGAGAGAAAGGTCAGCATGTGGCAACTGGAGGTGGCGGCGATCACCGCCTCGTCCGGATTCACCCGGCTATGACAACCATGGTAATCCGGCGACGCCGACGCCTGGATCACCTCGCCCCCGGCGAACGTCCATTCATGGTCGCGTGGAAAAGTCTCATACTGGAAATCCGCGCCCGGCGGCAGATGCCAGGCGACGCTGGCGGTGTACTCGGTCATGGCAATTCTCCCTTCGGCCCTCTGAACAAGCTCCTCTTCAACCATGCCCCCGGGCACGCTTCGTGGCAAGTGATCAAGGTCAATACCCGCCGCGAAAACGTTACCCCTCGTTCTCACCCTGTAACCCTTCGGCCACCGCCCGCGCTACCCGGCGACTGTGGAGCAGGGCGCAATGGCCGAGATAGGGCACATGCACGGTGCGCTCGGCGCCGTCCAGCAAGGCACTGGAGGCGGGCAGAATAAAGTTGTCCATGGTGGAGTAGATCACCTGGTAGAGCGCCCCTCCGGGGCAGGCTCCGCCTTCTTCCAGCTCCTTGATGAAAGGACTGTCATAGCGCATCTGGGCGGCGGCGCCACGGGGCGCGAACAGTGCCGAGATGCGCGATCCGTGATGGGGGCTACCCAGGGTGATGACCCGATCGACCTTACCGGCCAGCCCCAGATTCTTGAGCGCATAGCGGGCCAGGGGGCCGCCCATGGAATGGCATACCAGGTCGGCTTTCTCCGCTCCGGTCAGGGCCAGGATGCGGTTCACGTGATCCGCCACTTGTTGGGCCAGTTTGCGCGCATTAATGTGGGGTGGGGTATAACTCACCGAATACACATTGGCCCAGCCACGACGGCGCAACCACCATTGCAGCCAGAGAAAATTGGTACTGTTGCCGCCATACCCGTGCACCAGAATAATCGGTTTCCGCCCCTGCTGACGGGAGCGACGCGGCGACGCGTCCTGGACCAGCCGCAGTGGATAACTCAGTACCAGTATGGTCAGACTGAGGGCCTCCCGCGCCACCGCCAGTAAAGCGGGCAGGGGATGCAATGCGGCTTCCCGGTCCGCTGGCGTGGGAGAGGGGAAAGCACGCCGGTCATAGTACCAAAGCAGATAGAACACCAGCGTCAGGGCCCCAGGGACAAGCAACAGAGCCAGCAGCAAGCAGAAAATCCAGGACATAGGGGGTTCTCCTTTATAACCGGCACTCTTGGCACCGGGCCGTTCCGGAAAACTACGCGCCCCCGGCGCCCGGCTCAACGCGGTACTGGCACCCGCGTACCGCCGACGGTCATTGACATGACCGCACCGGGGGTGTCATGGCAAACTGGCTGACCTTTTCGGGAAGAGCACGAACGAGAACAATATGAGCGACACCGTTATAGTCAACGAAGTGGGCCTGCGTGATGGCCTGCAGAATCAGCCCGTCACCGTGGATACCGACACCAAGGCGCGATTGGCCCGCCTGCTGGTGGATGCCGGTGTCCGCTATCTTGAGCCGGTCAGCTTCGTCAGCCCGAAAGCGATCCCGCAGATGGCCGACGCCGCCGCGCTGACCCCCCGGTTACCGGCCGGCGAAGGGCTGCACTACACTGCCCTTGTGCCCAATTTGAAAGGCTATCAACTGGCCCGGGATGCCGGTTACCGCACCGTTGCCCTGGTGCTGTCCACCACCGACACCTTCAACCAGCGCAATCTGAACATGACCCTGGAACAGGCCGCCGCCAGCTGCGAGAGCATCATCGCCGCCGCCCGCGAGGACGGCGTGGTCACCCGGACCTACATTTCCGGCGCTTTCGCTTGCCCTTACGACGGCCCGGTGCCGGTCAGCCTGCCACAACAGCTGACCGGGCGCATGTTCGCCGCCGGCAGCGATGAGGTCGCCATCGCCGACACCATCGGCGCCGGCAACCCGAAGCAGATGAAGGACATCATGACGCCGCTGATCCGTGAATACGGTGCCAACAAGTTCTTTGTCCATTTACACGACACTCGCGGGCTGGCGGCGGCCATGGCCTGGGAGGCGGCGGACCTGGGTGTGCGCCGCTTCGACGCCTCGGTGGGCGGCCTCGGCGGCTGTCCGTTCGCGCCAGGCGCCACCGGCAATATGGCCACCGAGGATCTGGTTTATTTACTCGAAAGCTGTGGCCTGAAAACCGGCATCGACATCCAGGGCCTGCGCGAAGTGGTGGCGCTGGCGGCGGAAGCGACCCAGCGGCCGCTGGGCGGGCGAATTCTGGAGTGGATGGCCTCACAGGAGAAGCGCGGCAAAACGCCCTGTCTTTGGTAATCTTCTGGATTGAGGGGCCAATGTCCGCCATTCTCACCGAAAATGAGGAGATTGGCCCCGAAAACACCAAAAACGTCTAGTGAAGCTGGAACAGGATCTTCAGCAGTTGCACCCCGAGCAACACGATCAGCGGACTTAAATCCAGCCCCCCCATATCCGGCAGCAGGCGCCGCGCCGGGGCCATGATCGGCTCGGTGATCTGCACGATGACCCGCACCATCGGATTGTACGGATCCGGCGCGATCCAGCTCAGGATTACCCGGATCAACACCATCCAGAACACATAGTTGAGGATCAGCGACGCCAGCTCGCGCAGGGTGTAGATCAAGAGTTGCGGCCCCAGACCGGAGGGCAGGGAGCCGTAATGGATGGCACTGAGCACCAACACCTTGGCGATGATCAGGATCACCACCAACACCAGCGAGGCAATGTCCAACCCCCGCCAACCGGGGATGATCCGACGCAGCGGCGCCAGCAGGGGGTTGGTGGCGCGCAGCACGAACTGGGAAATCGGGTTGTAGAAGTCGGCCCGGGCCAGTTGCAGTACAAAGCGGGTCAGAACAATGAAAATGTAAATACTGAACGCCACATTGATCAGGAAGATCGCGGCACCCTGGGGGTTCATAGGCTCTCCGGCGGTGTCATTTGGCGAAAGAGTATTGGGGCAAATCGGCGTGAATTCAAACCGGATCGGTGGGGGAGGGTGATTGGAAGGAGCCGGCACCCGAGATCGAGGGCGGGTCGCCGTTGCAGGAAACGCCCACGAGGGCAGTTGACAGCGGAAAAATAAAAACAGCTGATCTTTAGCCGCTGTGGGAAGCTTGCTTGCAAGCGAATATTGCAAACGCCTGAGCGGACCCTTCGCTTGCAAGCAAGCTTCCCACAGCCATCCATGGCCAGTCGTAAATCACGCTGCGAAGCATGCTTCGGTCGTGATTTACCCAGCCAGCTCTTCGGAGCGTTCGCGGGCGGCGGCGACGGCGGCCTGGACGTGCTCACGGAAGCCGGCTTCCTCGAAGACTTCCAGGGCGGCGGCGGTGGTGCCGCCAGGGCTGGTGACGCGCTGGCGCAGCACATCCGGGCCCACCTCGCTGGTGATCGCCAGTTGCGACGCGCCCCAGGCGGTCTGCAGCACCAATTGGCGAGCGGTGGCGGCATCCAGGCCCTGGGCCTTGGCGGCGTCGATCAGCGCTTCCATCAACAGGAAGAAATAGGCCGGACCGGAACCGGAAACGGCGGTCACCGCGTCCAGCGCCTGTTCGTTATCAAACCAGAAGGTAAGGCCCACCGCCCCCAATACCTGGGCAGCCAGGGCTTTCTGGCCGTCATCCACGCCCTCGGCGGCATACAGACCGGTGGCCCCGGCCTGCACCAGTGCCGGCGTATTCGGCATGCAGCGCACGATGGGCACTTCCTCACCGAGCCAGGCACGCAGGTTCGCCACCGTGACACCCGCGGCGATGGAAATCACCAGTGGTCGCCGTTCCGCCACCACCGAACGCAAATCAGCGCATACCGATGCCATCATCTGCGGCTTCACCGACAGCACCAGGGCATCCACTCGCTGGGCCACTTCCAGGTTCTCCGTGGCCACGTGGACACGGTGCTGCTGGGACACTTCGTCGAGCCGATCCCGGGAGGGGTCGCTCATCCAAATACGGGCGGGGCGAATGCCCTTGGCGATCATACCTCCGGCCAGGCTGGTGGCCATATTGCCGGCGCCGATGAATCCGATTAGCTGTTGTGCCATGCGTTCCTTCCCATGTTCAGATCCCGCCGTGGTCATACCGCGGGATTACTCGCCTTGGGCGGGCGCGGACCGAACAGGGCGGTGCCCAGGCGCACGATGGTGGCGCCTTCATCGATCGCCACCGGATAGTCCGCGCTCATGCCCATGGAAAGCGTATCAAGGGCCGGCATTGTATTGCGCAATTGTGACAGTGTCATGGCGAGTCGACGAAAGGCATCCCGGCCACCATCGGCGGCGTCCGCCTGGGGAATCGCCATCAGGCCGCGCAAGCGCAGGCGCGGCCATTGCTGGAAACGGGCGGCGAGGGCGGGGACGTCCACCAATGCCACGCCGCTTTTGCTGTCTTCCTCATCCACATTCACCTGAATGCAAACATTCAATGGCGCCAGCCCTTCGGGACGCTGAGCATTCAGGCGTTCGGCGATCCGGGCCCGGTCCACGGAGT
Organism: Alcanivorax sp. 24; assembly: GCF_004360225.1. Lineage (GTDB taxonomy): Bacteria > Pseudomonadota > Gammaproteobacteria > Pseudomonadales > Alcanivoracaceae > Alloalcanivorax > Alloalcanivorax xiamenensis. The sequence goes on along the minus strand of NZ_SNUA01000004.1, from coordinate 240,921 downwards.
GCACCCACTGAAAATGGGCAGCGATGTCACGGGTCTTGTTGGACTGGATCGGTCCGATGAAATGCCAGGTCAGCCGCCTATCCGCCAGTGCCCGGATCTTGTCCAGCGCTTCCCGCAGATAGTTCTCGCCAAAGTCGCGCTGGCCCTGATCCGCCAGCGCGGCCACGTCCCCGGCCGATCGTGTCTTGCTGACCGCCAGCAGGGTCACCCGCGCGGGATCCCTTCCGGATCGGCGGCAAGCGTCGTCAATTCGTGCGCGAATCGAGGTATATGGTGTTTCACTGTGCTTCATGATTGAACGGTGGGCATCCAGAGGTTAGTTTATGGCTGATACTTTTTACTGAGTGTCTCGGTCATCGGGTTTTCGGGGGGCGGCCGGGACGAATTACACAACACTATATAAGCAACCCATGGATATCACCGAATTGCTCGCCTTCAGCGCCAAGAACGGCGCTTCGGATCTGCACCTGTCCGCCGGCCTGCCGCCGATGATTCGGGTGGACGGCGATGTGCGCCGTATCAATCTGCCACCCATGGAGCACAAGGAGGTGCACTCGCTGATCTACGAGATCATGAACGACAAGCAGCGCAAGGACTACGAGGAGTTCCTGGAAACCGACTTCTCCTTCGATGTGCCCAGCGTGGCTCGTTTCCGGGTCAACGCCTTCAATCAGAACCGGGGTGCCGGCGCCGTATTCCGGACCATTCCCTCCAAGGTGCTGAGCATGGAGGAACTGGGCATGGGCAAGGTATTCCAGAACATCGCCTCGCTGCCACGGGGCATCGTGTTGGTTACCGGCCCCACCGGCTCCGGTAAATCCACCACGCTGGCGGCGATAATGGACTACATCAATAACACTCGCCACGAGCACATCCTCACCATCGAGGACCCGATTGAATTCGTCCATGAATCCAAGAAATGCCTGGTCAACCAGCGGGAAGTGCACCGGGACACCCACGGCTTCGCCGAAGCTCTGCGCTCGGCACTGCGGGAGGACCCGGACATCATTCTGGTGGGGGAGATGCGGGACCTGGAGACCATCCGGCTGGCGCTGACCGCCGCCGAAACCGGCCACCTGGTGTTCGGCACCCTGCACACCACCAGTGCCGCCAAGACCATCGACCGGGTGGTGGATGTGTTTCCCGCCGAGGAGAAAGCCATGGTCCGTTCCATGCTCTCCGAGTCCCTGCAGGCGGTGGTATCGCAAACGTTGATGAAGAAAAACGGCGGCGGCCGGGTAGCGGCCCACGAAATCATGATCGGCACCCCGGCGATTCGCAACCTGATTCGCGAGGACAAGGTGGCGCAAATGTATTCGGCGATCCAGACCGGCGCCTCGGTGGGCATGCAGACCCTGGATCAATGTCTGCAAGGGCTGGTGCAGCGGGGCCTGGTAGCCCGCGAGGTGGCCCGGGAAAAAGCCAAGAGCCCGGACTCAATCTGAACACAGCGGTAAGCGCCCATGGAATTTGAAGACCTGCTTAAACTGATGGTGCAAAAAGGCGGTTCGGACCTGTTCATCACCGCCGGCGTCCCGCCCAGCATGAAAGTCCACGGCAAAGTCGTGCCGGTCACCCGCAACGCCCTGACCCCGGACATGACCCGGGATCTGGTGTTCGGTGTGATGTCGGAAAAACAGCGCAAGGAATTCGTCGACCAACACGAATGCAATTTCGCCCTGTCCTCCCGGGGCATCGGCCGCTTCCGCGTTTCCGCCTTCTACCAACGCAATCTGGTGGGCATGGTATTGCGGCGCATCGAGACCAAGATCCCCGATGCGGACGAACTGCGGCTGCCGCCGATCATCAAGGACCTGGCGATGACCAAGCGCGGCCTGGTGATCTTCGTTGGCGCCACCGGCACCGGGAAATCCACCTCGCTGGCGTCGATGATCGGGCACCGCAACCGCAATTCCAAAGGCCACATCATCTCCATCGAGGATCCGATCGAGTTCATCCACCAGCACCAGGGCTGCATTGTCACGCAACGGGAGGTGGGCCTGGATACGGACAGTTTCGAGATCGCCCTCAAGAACACGCTGCGACAGGCGCCGGACGTGATTCTGATCGGTGAGATCCGCAGCCGCGAAGTGATGGATTACGCCATCGCCTTCGCCGAAACCGGCCACCTGTGTCTGGCCACCCTGCACGCCAACAACGCCAACCAGGCTCTGGACCGGATCATTCACTTCTTCCCGGCCGACCGTCACCGACAGCTATGGATGGACCTCTCCCTGAACCTGCGCGGCATCGTCGCCCAGCAACTGATCCCGACTCCGGACGGCAAGGGCCGCCGCGCCGCCATTGAGGTGCTGCTGAACACGCCACTGGTGGCGGACCACATCCGTAAAGGTGAAGTGCATTTGCTCAAGGCGCTGATGGGTAAGTCCCGGGAGCAGGGCATGCAGACTTTCGATCAGGCCCTCTATGATCTTTATGACGCCGGCGAAATCACTTACGAGGACGCGATTGCCCACGCCGACTCCCCCAACGACCTGCGTCTGATGATCAAGCTCGCCAATGAAACCGATGCCTCCAGCCTGGACCACGCCACCCGTGGCCTGAGCATTGAGGACTCGGACTGATTTTTCCTGCCTCGGCGGCACCATCTTCGCTGGCACGCTTACACGCGACACGCTACCACGCCTATCGCGGCTCGTGAGCCGCTTCCACAGTGATGGACTCCGTAGTTCTGTGGGAGTGCTGGGCGTGCCTGCGTGTTGCGTGCCAGCGAATTGTGCGACAGCCGCGTTCTTCCTACTTTTATCTCAGCCTGGGCTGACAGCCAGCCCGGACTCTTCATGACATCCTCGTGGTGCTGCCCTTTCCATTATTGACATCCATCACGTGACACGCTACAAATGATTCTGACCTTCGCCGATAAACGAACCCGGACATTGTTCAAACAAGGCCGGGGCCCGGGTCTGCCTCCGGATATCGCCCGGCGGGCCGTGCGGAAGCTGGATTATATCCACTTCGCCAGCACGCTTTTGGATCTGGCGGTACCAGCGGGCAACCGGTTGCATGCCCTCAAAGGCAATCGCCAGGGGCAACACGCCATACGCATCAACGATCAATGGCGTATTTGTTTCCGCTTCCGTGATGGTGATGCGTTCGAGGTGGAGGTTTGTGATTATCACGATTGATCAACGAGTCAGGGGAAATCTCATGACGCCGGAAAGTCTGTCGGGTCTGAAACGCCGTCCCACCCATCCTGGCGAGATGCTGCGCGAGGATTTCATGCCCGATTACCAGCTCACCGTGACCCGCCTGGCCACGGCGGTGGGCGTGTCCCGTCAGTCCATCAATGAGCTGCTGCGGGAGCGGCGCGCACTGAGCCCGGAAATGGCGCTGCGGCTGGCGCGCTTGTTCGGCAACTCACCGGAGTTCTGGCTCAACGCCCAGCGCGCGGTGGATTTATGGGACGCCGCCAAAGCCATTGGCAAGGACGTGGCGCGGATCAAACCCTTGAGTGCGGCCTGATGCGCCACAAGGGCAGACGCCATGAACGGCGGGCTATGAAGAATCAAGCAGAGAAGCCCCGCCGAAGCGGGGCTTGGGGTATCGGCCTCAGACCGGTTCGGTGAGAGTCCCGTTGCGATAATCCTGCAGGGCCTGCTCCAGCTCCTCCTGCGTGTTCATCACAAAAGGGCCGTATTGGGCCACCGGTTCGCCCAGCGGCCGGCCCGCCAGCAGCAACAAGCGGGCGCCGTCCCGCCCGGCCACCAGAGAGACCTGGTCACCGTTGGTAAGCACCGCGACGTGATCCACCGGCACCGCGTCTTCCGCCACCGTCACCGCGCCTTCGAACAGATACAGGAAGGCGTTGTAGCCCGGCGTCAGCGGTACCGTGACGCTCTCGCCGGGACGCAAGATCACATCCAGGTAGAGCGGATCGGTACTGCCGCCGTGCACCGGCGCGGTGAGCGACTCACCGGCAAGGCCCAGTTTCCCGGCAATCGCCTTGATCTGTCCGCCCGTCGGCAGATCCAGCCGGGGTATTTCGCGATCATGAATATCGCGATAGCCGGCGGGTTTCATTTTTTCCGCCGCCGGCAGATTGATCCACAACTGGAAACCGCGCAGCAAACCGTCTTCCTGCTGCGGCATTTCCTCGTGGATGATGCCGCGCCCGGCGGTCATCCACTGCACACCGCCCTGTTGCAGATCGCCCTCGTTACCCAGGTGATCGCGGTGGCGCATGTGGCCTTCCATCAGGTAGGTGACGGTCTCGAATCCCCGATGAGGGTGGGGCGGAAAACCGGCAATATAGTCGTCCGGGTTATCAGAGGAGAACGCATCCAGCATCAGGAACGGATCCAGACGCACCGCCGGGTTTTGACCCAGGGCGCGCTTGAGCCGCACGCCGGCGCCATCGGAGGTTTCCAAAGCCCGGATGGTATGCAGCACTTGTCTGTCTTTCATGTTTCCTCCTCGCCCCTCGGGGCTGTAGAGCCTGTTCATGATGCCCGGGATCAGACGCCACGTATTTCCCTCTCGCCCAGCCGTTCACGCTGATGCGGCGCAGTGAAGTCCAGTTCCGGCCCGATCGAAATGATCCCGTTGGGGTTCACCGTCGGGTGACTGCGGAAATAATGGTGACGGATGTGATCCATGTGCACGGTCTCCGCCACACCAGGTAGCTGATACAGTTCACGCAGCAGCCCGCTTAAATTCGGGTAGTCGCTGATACGGCGCCGGTCGCATTTGAAGTGGGTGACGTACACCGCATCGAAACGCACCAGCGTGGTCCACAGCCGCAAATCCGCTTCGGTGAGTGTATTACCCACCAGATACCACTGTTGGTTCAGCCGTTGCTCCAATTCATCCAGGGTGTCGAACAGTGACACCACGGCCTCGTCATAGGCCGCCTGACTGGTGGCGAAACCGGCCTTGTAGACGCCGTTATTGACGCGGTTGTAGACGGTGTCATTGATGGCATCGATCTCCGCGCGCAACGACTCCGGGTAATAGTCACCGGCCCGCGCACCCAAACCGTCAAAGGCCTGGGTGAGCATGCGGATGATTTCCGCCGACTCATTACTGACGATGGTCTCACGCTGTTTGTCCCACAGCACCGGCACCGTGACTCGGCCGGTGTAGTGCGGATCGGCTTTCAAATACAGCTCGTACAGCTTGCTCAGACGGTACAGCGGATCGCCCGTGGCGCCGTCGAAATCCGTACCCAGCTCCCAGCCGTTTTCCCGCATCAGCGGGTGTACCACGGAAACACTGATGTGTTCTTCCAGTCCTTTCCAGGCCCGCATTACCAAGGTCCGGTGAGCCCAGGGGCAGGCATGGGAAACGTACAGGTGATAGCGCCCGCTTTCCGCCTTGAAGCCACCCTCGCCACTGGGCCCGGCCTCGCCATCGGCGGTTACCCAGTTGCGGAATTGGCTTTCCGACCGCTTGAAGCGGCCACCGGTACTGTCGGTGTCGTACCACTTATCCTGCCATTTACCGTCCACCAATAATCCCATGGTGCTCTCCTGACTTTGCCGGTTATTGCGTCAGCCGATCGCGGTGGCTTACAGGGCCGCCAGCGCCGCTTCGGTTTCCACTCGCGCCTTTTCCAGGGCTTCCCGCTTCACATCCTCACTGATGTTCAAGCCCTCGGCATGGATGAACCGCACGTCCTGAATGCCGATGAAATTGAAAATCGCTTTGACGAAGGTGGTGCTGGTTTCATGGGGCTGGCCCACATGAAAACCACCGTGGGAGGCGAACACCCGCACCGGCCGGTCGGCCACCAGCCCTTCCGCACCGTTGGCGGTATAGCGGAAGGTCACTCCGGCTCGGGCGATGTGGTCAAACCAGGCTTTGAACTGGGTAGGCACGCCGAAGTTGTACATAGGCAGGCCCAGGACCACCAGATCCGCGGCGCGCAGCTCTTCCACCAGGACGTCGGAAAACGCCAGGACCGCTTTCTGATCGTCATTCAGGCTGTCGCTGAACCCGCGCAGTGCGCCGGCCCGTTCCAGGTCCAGGTGTGGCACGCCGTCATTGGTCAGGTCACGCACCACCACTTCGGTGCCAGGGTGCCGAGCCTGGTAGGACTCGATGAAGGCCGCGGCCATCTGGCTGGACTGGCCCTGGTCGCCAAAGATGCTGCTTTGCAGGTAAAGAATCCGGGTCATGGCTGCTGCTCCGTAATGATCGAATGACACCATTGTCTTTTCGTCTGATCCGATATAAAACAGCAACTATTCGAGCAATATCTTCGAAATATCTGATATGTCGACCAAAATCTCCCTGGACCAATGGCAAGCACTGATCGCGGTCGTGGACGAAGGCGGTTATGCCGCCGCCGCCGAGGCACTGGGCAAGAGCCAGTCGGCGATCAGCTATGCCGTACAGAAAATCGAGACCGAACTGGGTGTTCGCGCCTTCACCCTGGAGGGGCGGCGGGCCAAACTCACCGAAACCGGCGACATGCTGTACCGCCAGGCCAAACTGCTGCTGGAAGAAGCCGGTCGCATCGAACACTCGGCGATCCAGTCCAGCCACGGCTGGGAACCGCTGGTGCGTCTGGCCGCGGACGCTCTGTTTCCCCGTCAGCAAGCGCTTTGCGCTCTGGTCTCGCTGGCCGAGGAGAGCCCGCTGACCCGGGTGGAGTTCCAGGAAACCGTGCTGTCCGGTTCCGATGAAGCCCTGCTTCGGCATGAAGCGGACGTGGTGGTTACCGGCCGGGTACCGCCGGGATTCATGGGCGATCATCTGATGCGGGTGCGCTTCATTGCCGTGGCCGCTCCGGATCATCCGTTGCACCAAAAGGGCGAACTGAGCCTGGAAGATCTGCGCGCGCACCGCCAGCTGGTGATCCGGGATTCCGGCAAGCGCCGCCTGGATTCCGGCTGGCTCGGCGCTGAGCAACGCTGGACCTTCTCCTACGGCGGTAGCCGGAGGGAGGCTCTGCTGCGCGGGCTGGGGTTCGCCTGGGCGCCGGAAACCGAGGTGGAAGACGATCTCGAAACTGGCAGCCTCAAACCTCTGCCGCTCAAGGAGGGAGGGGAACGTTACGGAGACCTGTACCTGGTCTACGCGGACGGGCAATACGCCGGCCGCGCCGCGCGATTCCTCGGTGAAAGCCTGAAAGCCAGTTGTCTGAACTTCGACGCTGACCACTAATCATACCCAGTCTATACTGAAGCTGGATTCACTCTGGAGGCGTTCCCATGCGTAGTACCGTTGCTCTGATCCTTGCCCTCCTGCTCACCGGGTGTGTCGCGCCCGTGGTCATCGACCAGCGCGCGCAGACCAATTTCAGCCAATACCGCAGTTATGCCTTCGACCCTCCGAAGGAAGATCAGGAAGCGCTGAGCCTGGACGGCCAGCGCGTACAAAAGGCGGTGCGCGCGGCACTGGCCAACGGCCCGCTGCAACCCGCTGACGAGAGCAACGCCGATCTGCTGGTGCGCTACCGCTTCGTTCCGGTGGACCGCTTCCAGGGCAGTTCCGTGCAGTTTGGCTTCGGTTTCTGGCGTGATCGCTACGGTCTGTCCACCACGACACCGGTGGAAGGACAAACCAACCAGGAATACCGCCTGCGGATCGCCCTGGTGGACCGCGGCGACAAGCAGGTGGTCTGGCAAGGTACCAGCCGCGATACTCTCTATTTCGAGATGGCCACGGAACGGCGGGCGGAGCGCATCGAGACCATGGTGCGGGAAATGTTCAATCGCTATCCGCCGGCGGCCACCCCAAACTGACCCGCAGCCCGCCCGACGGACGGTTCTCCAGCCGCAGCCGCCCTCCGGTACGGGTCATGATGCTGGCGACAATGGCCAATCCCAAGCCATGGCCGCCGTCATGGCCATGCCAACCCCGATCCAGAGCACGCCGTTGCCGCGCCTCGGGAATACCGGGCCCCTGGTCAGCAACCGTCAGCCAGCACAGGCCCTCCTGCTCCTCGAACCCGATGCTGATCACGCCCTGCCGGGGGCTGTGGCGCAGCGCGTTATCCAGCACATTGCGTACGGCGATCCGAACCAGTCCTTCCGGTGCCAGCGGCGCCGATTGACCGCCCTGCGCCAGCTCCCGCCGGGCACCCTGGCCAGGAAACTCCTCCAATACACCGGCCGCCACTTCGGCCAGGGACGGGCAGGGCGGCGCCTCGCCGGGGACGCGGTCTTCACGCGCCAGCGCCAATAATTGCTCCAGGCTTCCTCCCAGCCTCACGGTGGCCTGCTCCGCCGCCGCCAGCGCCCGCTCCGCCTGTTCTCCGGAAGTAATCCGCGCCACCTGGAGCTGAGTGCGAATCGCCGCCAACGGCGTGCGCAGCTCATGAGCCAGGTTATCGGTCAGTTCCCGCTCCCGGGTCAGCGCGCGGCCACTTTGCGCCAGCCAATGATTCATTGACGCCACCATCGGCGCCAGTTCACCGGCTCCCGGGGCCAGTGTCAGCGGCCGGGCATCCTCCAGGTCTCGCGTCATCAATTGCTTACGCAGCGAGGACACCGGCTTGAGCGCCCGCCCCACCGCCCACCAAACCAGCGCCAGGCTGGCCAACAGCCCGGCCACCAGCGTCACTATCAGCATCACCGCCATACGATGCAGGAAACGGGTCCGGCCGCTAACGCGCTCGGCGGAAGCCACCCGCAGATCACCCTCGGTGACGGTATAAATCCGCCAGGCCTCACCATCCAGCCAGCGCTCGCCGAAACCGTCCTCCGGCAACACCAACTCCCCCGGCGGCGCCCCGGCACTGCGCGCCAGAATCTCGCCGCGCAGCATGCTGACTTCGCAGGCGATGCCCTGGAAGGGCATGTCATCCGGGCGGTCCACGGCCTGATTCGGCGTCGCGCCGCTGGCGGTGATCAGCGACACCACCATCCGCGCCGAGGACGCCAGGCGATGGTCGAGCATATCCGACAGCCGGTCCCGGGTTTCACCATGCAGCCAAATCGCCAGGGGCAGCCATAACAGCGACAGCCCCAACCCCAGAGCCCAAAGCAGGCGCGCACGCAGGCTTCGTGCACGAATCATGGCGGGCTCCCCAATCGGTAGCCTTCGCCACGCACCGTCTCGATCAGACCGTCCCCCAACTTGCGACGCAGGTTGTGAATGTGCACCGCCAGGGCGTTGCTCTCGACACCACCGGTCCAGCCGTACACACGGTCGGTAAGCTCGTCCACGGTCAGCAACCTCCCCCGGCTTTGCAGCAACGCTTGAAGCAGCGCCCGTTCACGGCGGGCCAGTGAAACCGGTTGCTGATCCAGCCAGACTCGCTGCTGCCCCGGATCGAACCGCAGGCGGCCATATTCGATCCACGGCACGGCACGGCCCTGGGCGCGGCGCAGCAAGGCCCGCAGGCGCGCCACCAGTTCATCGAGATCAAAAGGTTTGACCAGATAATCATCAGCGCCGGCATCGAGACCATCGACTCTGTGGGCAACCCGGTCCCGGGCGGTGAGCACCAGCACCGGCTCGTCCCGCTGACGGCGCCGCCAGCGACGCAGCAATACCAGACCGTCCTCATCCGGCAGCCCCAGGTCCAACACCACCACATCGAAATGACAGCTGGTCAGCGCCTGATCCGCTTCCGCCGCGCGGGTCACCCACGCCACGGTAAAGCCGTGGGCTTCAAGGCCGGCGCTCACACCGTCACCCAACAGGGCGTCGTCCTCCACCAGTAGTACGTGCATTGTCTAGCAGACTCCAACGAACGAATCACCAGGACCTCCAGTCCCGGGTGCTCCAGAATAACACCGCCGCATTAGCCAACCATTAACAGGGGCTGGCCAACACGGCTATTCGCTGCCAAGGCAGTTTCCCACAGAGGGGCCAGGAAGCCGCTGTGGGAAGCTGCCTTGGCAGCGAATGAGCACATCCCCAACTGCGGTTCGAAAGCCGCGGCGGGCTAATGGTGCGTTAATCCGCACCCTGCATACTGATCCGCATTGTTGGAGGAGCGGCGAATGACCACCTTTACGCTGGGCCCGTTGGCCCTGCCATGGATGGCGATACCCTGGCTGGCTCTACTGCTGGGTGCCTGGCTGACCACCGTGTGGCGACGACGACGCGGCCGGGCGGACGCCGAACCCCTGTTGTGGTGGCTGCTGATCGGCGCCCTGGTGGGGGCCCGCCTCGCCTTTGTCGCCCGCTACTGGGATCAATACGGCCTGAGCGGGTCGCTCCTGGACATCCGTGACGGTGGCTGGTGGTGGCCCGGGGGCGTTGCGGGCGCCGTCGTCGGCGCTGCTCTGGGATGGTTGCGTCATCGTCAGGCCGGCGGCGAACTGCTGCGGACCCTGACGGCGGGCGCCGTGGTCGCCGTGCCGGTACTGGCCGTGGTGATGGCGTTCAGCGGCGTGCGCCCCCCGGCCCCGGAGGTGGCCCTGCGGGACCTGCAAGGGCGCACCGTCAGCCTTCTCGATGACGGTCCGGCCACGCTGACCGTGGTCAACCTGTGGGCCAGTTGGTGTCCGCCATGCCGCCGTGAAATGCCGGTACTGCAACGGGGGCAACAACACTACCCCGAGGTGGATTTTGTTTACGTCAATCAAGGCGAGAGCGACAGCCGGATCCGCGCTTACCTGACGGAACAATCGCTGCGCCTGCAACGGGTCCTGGTCGATCCGCACAGTGATCTGCTGCGCGCCCTGGGCAGCAGCGCGCTGCCCACCACGGTGCTGATCGATGCCGACGGCCGCCTGGTTGGCAGCCATGTGGGTCCGCTTTCCGACGCCAGCCTGCGCCATCTGCTGGCCCCGTATATCAAGGAGTAACACCATGCTTCGTTCATTATCCCTGCCGCTGTTGCTGGTGGCCGCCCTTTTCACCAGTACCACAACCCACGCCGAAGACCAGGCGGACCAGGCCGCCATGCAAGAACGGGTGTTCGGGATGCTGGAAAAAAGCCACTGGGTGGCGGAAGGCGCGGACGACCCGGAACGCGTGGTGTACATGTTCACCGACATGGAGTGCCCGTATTGCGCCAGCCAGTGGCAAATGATCCGGCCGTTTCTGCAAAGCGCGGACAATGATGTCCAGGTGCGTCACATCATCGTTGCCCTGATCAAGCCCACCAGTCTGGGCAAGGGCGCGGCGGTGCTCAATGCCAAGGATCCGCAAGCGGCTCTGAATACAGCCCAGAGTGATTTCGACCAAGGTGGCATCGAGCCGTTGCAGGACATCCCCGCCGAAGTGGAAAACGCCCTCCAGGCCAATACCATCCTGATGATGCAGCTGGGCTTGCGCGGCACGCCGGCGACTCTGTTCCTGGACCCGAACGGCCGCCTGCAAGCAGCGCCGGGACTGATGAACGAAGACGCCTTGGCCACTTACGTATTCCAGACCCGGCCGGCGCCGAAGGCGCCATAGCCGGTGGCACCGGGGGCCGGGGCTATCCGGCCAGCCAGCTCACCTCGCCATTACATACCGTACGGCGCACCGAGCCCGGCAACAGGGTATTGAACCAGGGTGAGTTACGGCCGCCGGAGAGCCAGCGTTCACTCATGACACGCTGTTCATCCGGCGCCACCACCGTCAGATTGGCCATCCGTCCGGTTTCCAGCTGACCCGCCGGAATGCCCAGGCAACGGGCCGGCGCCGCGGTCACCGCATCCAGCGCCCGATGTAGCGGCAGAGCCTCTTCCCGGACCAGCTTCAGCACCAGCGGCAACAGCGTATCGAGCCCGGAAATACCCGGTCGGGTGGACGGGAACGGCGCCGCCTTGCTGAACGAACCCAGCGGTTGATGTTTGGAGCAAATGGCATCCAGAGTGCCGTCGGCCACGGCGTCCAGCAACGCCTGCCGGTCCCGCGCCGTACGCAGCGGAGGCATGACATGGCAATGGCTGTTGAAGCCTTCCAGAGCGGACTCATCCAACAAAAGGTGGTGAATACTCACATCCGCTGTAACCGGTAGCCCCCGGCGTTTTGCTTCCCGGATCAGGGCCAAGGAGTGGCGGCTGGAGATCTGCTGGAAGTGCGCCCGCACCCCGGTGGCTTCCACCAACAGCAGATCCCGGGACAGCGCCACCGATTCCGCCACCGCGGGAATGCCCGGCAGGCCGAGGCGGGCCGCCACGGCGCCATCATGGGCACACCCTCCGGCGGTGAGGGAGGCATCCTCCGGCCGGAACAGCACCAGCAGATCAAAGGTGGCGGCGTATTCCAGACAGCGCTTGAGCGTGAGCGAATCCGCCAGCGGTGCGCCGGCCTGGCCCACCGCGATACATCCGGCCTGGGCCAACGTCTGCATTTCCGCCAGATGCTCGCCCGCCAGCCCCTGGGTCAACGCCGCCACCGGCAGGGCCCGGGCAAAGTTGGCCTGCCCGGCTTGCTCCCGGATCAGACGCACCACCGCGGTACTGTCCACCGGGCCACAGTCCGGCTGCACCGCCATATGCGTGATGCCGCCGCCGGCGGCGGCGCGGCATTCCGAGGCCACGTCACCGGCCCAGGGACCCTCGCCGGGCAGAGACAGGTGCACGCAGCTGTCCACCAGGCCGGGAATCACCCACAGCCCTTCCGCTTCCATGATTTCCGCCCCGGGCGCGTCCAGGCTGGCGCCGACCCGCACCAGACGCCCCCCTTCCACCAACAGGTCGGCGACATCATCACGACCAGAGGCCGGGTCGATGACCCGTCCCTTGCGGATCAGCAGGTTGGCTTTAGTGTCCATGGTCATCCTCCTGAGCCGCGTCCAGACTTTCCTGGCCGCTGATGGCCATGGACATCACCGCCATGCGCACGGCGATGCCGAAGGTCACCTGGTTAAGGATCACCGAGCGGGGCCCGTCGGCCACTTCCGAAGCGATTTCCACGCCACGGTTGATCGGCCCCGGATGCATGACGATGGCATCCGGCTTGGCGTGGCCGAGCTTTTCATTGGTCAGTCCGTAGAGACGAAAGAACTCGCCTTCACTGGGCAGCAGGGCGGAATCCATGCGCTCCCTCTGCAAGCGCAGCATGATCACCACATCCACATCCTCGATGCCCTGGACCATATCGGTGAATACGGTGGCGCCAAGCGCATCGGCGTCGGCCGGCAGCAAGGTGCGCGGCGCGATTACCCGCACTTCCTCGGCCCCAAGGATATTGAGCGCATGGATCTGTGAGCGGGCCACGCGTGAGTGCAGGATGTCACCGACAATGGCCACCTTGAGCCCCTCGAATCCGCCTTTGTAATGGCGGATGGTGTACATATCCAGCATCGCCTGGGTGGGGTGCGCGTGGCGCCCGTCACCGGCATTGATGACCGCCACTCTCGGCGTTACCTGCTCGGCGATGAAAAACGGGGCACCGGAGTCCTGGTGGCGCACCACGAACATGTCCGCCGCCATCGCCTCCAGATTGCGAAGCGTATCCAGCAGCGTCTCGCCCTTGCTGGTGGCGGACTTGGCGATGTCCAGCGTGAGCACGTCCGCACTCAGGCGTTTGGCGGCCAGCTCAAATGTGCTGCGGGTCCGGGTGCTGGACTCGAAAAACAGGTTGACCACGGTCTTGCCGCGCAGCAGCGGCACTTTCTTGATCGCCCGCCCACCGACGTCGACGAAACCGGCGGCGGTATCGAGGATGTCTTCCAAAAGCGGGCGAGACAGGTGTTCCACGGAGAGAAAATGGCGCAGCTTTCCATCATCGGTGAGCTGCACGCGGGAGGAGGGCGGCGCAAGCGTCATTCCTGAAACCTTATTTCCAGGGTCTGTGGGCACGGACAGAACCTATGGCATGCTCCGCGGCCGGAGGGCGCGGATCCGCCACATTCTAACTATTGACCGGGGCAGAATGCTATGGACCGGGGCACAATGCCAAGGATTACGACATCAACGGCCGTTGCCGACGGCCTGCACCGATGCTTCCAATCGATCCGGCCCGCTCAGTTCCACCCGTTGCTCGGCGGGCAGGGACAACACCTCACCGCAAACATCAGCGCGAATGGGCAACTCGCGCCGACCGATATCGAATAACACCGCCAGACGAATCGAGGCCGGACGGCCAAAATCAAACAGCTCGTTCATGGCGGCACGGATGGTTCGACCCGTCATCAACACATCGTCCACCAGGATCAGATGCGCCCCTTCCACGTCGAACGGCAATTTGGACGGCTTGACGCTTTTCTTAAGACCACGTTTCTCGAAATCATCGCGGTAGAAATTGGCGTCCAGAAACCCCAGGGGCAGCGGTTTGCTCAGGCGCTCGTTCAAGGCCTTCGCCACCCAGGCGCCACCGGATTCGATACCAACCAGACCGGTGGCACCGTCCGTCTCTTCCAAACGCTCCAGCGCGGACGCCATGTCCCGCAGCAGGGCGTCAATCTGTTCCGGATTCCAATGCAAGTCTATCTCCTCGGCCTGCTGTTCTGGCAGTCACCGCCGCGCGCTTCGCCCGCGTTATCACTTCGCAGCAGTCTAGCCGTTGCCGGGCGAATTGAAAAACAGGTTTACACCACGGGACCCGCTAAGACTTTAAGAGTACACTGCGCGCCCTGTTTCATGTCATTTTGATTACTAAGGAACGGTTATGAACAAGTCAATCCGGATTGCAGCGGGCACGATACTGGCGGCGGCTTTGGGTGCCAACGCTCATGCCTTCGACCTGAAAGGCCTCACCGACAAAGCCACCAAGGCGGTGGACGAAGCCAGCAACAAGGTCAACGAGCAGACCGACAAAGCCAACAGCGCCATTAACTCTGCTTCCGAGAAGGGCCAGGCCAACCTGGATCAGGCCACCGGCCAGTGGCAAGTGGCCGGTGACGCCAAGAACATGGTCGACACCCTGTCCAGCGACCTCGGCGTCAGCCGGGCGCAGGCCGCCGGCGGTTCCGCCGCGCTGCTCGCCCTAGCCCAGACCAAGCTGGATGCCAGTCAGTTCAGCGGCATCACCGACAAAGTCTCCGGTCTGAGCAACATGCTCGGTTCCAGCGAACAAAGCAGCGGCCTGCTTGGCAATGTGCTGGGTAATGTGAAAAGCCTGCAAGGCGCGCAGACCGCCTTCAGCGCCATGGGCCTGAGCCCGGATATGATCGGCCAGTTCGCGCCGGTCATGCTGAAGTTCCTGGGTGGTCAGGGCGTTGCCGATGGCGTGCTCGGTTCCCTGCAGCAGTTGTGGACTCCGGCCGGCTAAACCCTTCCGGCGTCGCGGCCAGCCGGCCGTGGCACCGCCGGGCCGGGGATCAAGGCATCACCGGCTCGGCGCCATTCAGGTACCCCTCCGCGATCACCACCGCGGCCATGGAATCCACCTTCGGATCCGGCCCTCTTGTGGCGGTGCGCTCCCGCGCTTCCCGGGTGGAAAGACGTTCATCCACCATATAAACCTTCAATCCGAACCGCCCCTGGATACGCCGGGCGAACTTGCGCGCGCGCTCGCTGGAATGGCTTTCACTGCCGTCCATGTTCAGAGGCAGGCCCACCACCACCCGTTCCGGGCGCCACTCATCCAGCAAAGCGGCCATCTGTTGCCAGTCGGGTTGTTCATTTTTGCAGGGCAGGGCCGGTAACGGCGAGGCGGTGCCGATCAGGGCATTGCCACTGGCGACACCGATTTTGCGGGTTCCGTAATCAAAGGCGAGCAGAATCAACCGTGTCCCACCTGAGTGGCGATCAGGCTCATATCCACGCCCATGCGGGCGGCGGCGGCATGCCAGCGCTGTTCAAACGGGATCTCGAACACCAGTTCCGGAGCGCTGGGCGTGCTCAGCCAGACATTATCCGCCAATTCCTGCTCCAGCTGGCCCTCGCTCCAACCCGCATAGCCCAGACACACCAGGGTGGATTCCGGCCCCTCGCCCACGGCGATGGCCTCGAGAATATCCCGCGAGGTGGTCATGCACAGCCCATCCGCCAGCATCAGGGTGGACTGCCAGTGGCGTTCCACGTCCCGGTGCAGCACGAACCCCGCTTCCTGCTGGATCGGGCCACCGGCGACCACCTGATGGCGGCTGGAGGGTGGCACCTCCACCTCGATCTCCATGTCCGCGAGAATATCGTGCAGGCTCAAGCCCGCCGGGCGGTTCAGAGTCAGCCCCATGGCCCCTTCCGGATTGTGTTCCACCACATAGGTCACGGTGCGGTCGAAATTCGGATCGTCCAGCTGCGGCATGGCGATCAGAAACTGGTGTTTCAGGCTGTTGTGCGTCATGGGCCCAGTATCCGGGGAGCGCGGGACCAGGGCAAGAGTAGAGAGGCGCCGGAGTAGACGGAGCGCCGGATCAGCGTGAGGAAACCTGCTGGTTGGCGTCGAACTGCCAGGTGCGGATGATCTCCAGCACGTCCATATTTTGACGCATCTCCGAGGAAAAAGGCTCAAACGGCGCCGACAAGCGCACGCTCTGCACCGCCGCCTCGTCCAGGAATGCATGCCCGGAGGACTGCAATACGCGAATGTCGCGGATGTCACCGCTCTTGCCCAGCGCCACCATCAGGCGCACACCGCCGAAGGTGTTACTGGTCAGCGCCCGGGCCGGGAAATGGCGAGTACCGGTGCTCTCCACTTTGCGACGAAAAGCATCGATGTAAAGCGCTTCATAATGGGCCTTGGTGGAAACCGAAGTGAGCCGACGCACCCGCGGCCGCTTGGCGTAGGCTTGCTGCTGCTGATCCAGACGTGCCTGCAGGCTGGCGATCTCGCGGCTGAGCTGATCCAGACTGTCATCCTGGCGCTGCTCGCGGGGCTCCTGTTCCTGCTCTTGTTGCGGCGATTGCGCGCGGGGGGCGGAGGAGTGGGTCACGATCACTTTCTGACGCGACACCGGACGGGGTGGCGGCGCGCTGGCCGGCTCCAGCCGCACCGGTCGCGGCCGCGCATCGGTGTACGGCGCCTGCTCGGTGGTGGTCAATTCCTGTTTTTGCTGCTCGTCACCCGCCCCTTCCTGATTGGTCTGGGCAATGAAGTCCGCCTCGTCCGGCGCCTGATCGCTTCTGTGGGTCGCCAGCGTCACATCCAGCGTTCGCGGCGCGGCGCGGGGTTGCTCCGGAGCGAAGCCGACACCGAACAGCACCAGGCCATGCACGGCCAACGCCATGAAGAGTGTGAAGCCGAGGCGATCGGCGGCGGTAACCTGAGCAGAGGCCATGGGCAGTTATCGAAATGTATTATTGGAAAGAGTGTGTTATCCACAATTCGGTCGGGCCGGTGGACCGGCCCTTGTTATGGCGGGTATTGTCCCGTCGGTTTTACGTTTTCGCTAGGACCGGTTACGCATTTCCAGCAAAGCGTCGAAAAGCTGGCCGGCGATATTGATGCCGTAAATGGCGTCCAGCTCCCGCGCGCAGGTGGGACTGGTGACGTTGATCTCGGTGAGATAGTCACCGATCACATCCAGCCCGACGAAATACAATCCGCGCTCGCGCAACACCGGCCCCACTTGCTCGCAGATCCAGCGATCACGGTCGCTCAACTCCCGCCCCTGGCCGGTGCCACCAGCCGCCAGGTTGCCGCGGAATTCACCTTCCTTGGGAATGCGCGCCAGCGCATAGGGCACCGGTTCCCCATTGATCATCAGGATGCGTTTGTCACCGCTGGTGATCTCGGGAATGAACTGTTGCGCCATGATCGGCGTGCGGCCGTGATCGGTCAGCACCTCGATGATCACGCTGGTGTTGGGGCTGTCCTTGGACACCCGGAAGATATTAGCGCCGCCCATGGCATCCAGCGGCTTCATGACGATGTCATTGAACTCCGCTACAAAAGCCCGCAACTGATCGGCGCGGCCGGAAACCAGGGTCGGCACACAGCATTGCGGGAAATCGGTGGCGAACAGTTTTTCGTTGCTGTCACGGACACTGCCGGGACGATTCACCACCAGGGCGCCCTCGCGCTCCGCTTTTTCAAGAATATAGGTCGCGTAGACGTACTCGGCGTTAAACGGCGGATCCTGGCGCATCAGGATCATGTCCAGATCCGGCAAGGACGTCCGCACGGCGTCGCCGAGTTCGAACCAGTGATCGTTATTGTCTTCCACCCGCAGCGGTCGGGTGATGGCCAGGGGCCGGCCGTCACGAACATACAGATCCCCCGGTTCCATGTAGTGCAGCCGCCAGCCGCGCCGCTGAGCTTCCAGGAGCAGGGATAAAGTGGTGTCTTTCCAGGGTTTTATGTGAGCGATGGGATCCATCACCACACCGATATCAAGGCTCATGGTGGCTCCAGGCAAAAGGACGACACCGCATGTTAGCAGCGCGTGGGCATGCTCGCTACGGGATGCTTTTCTCAAGTCCCACAGGGTCTTATAGATTGATTGTAGAAACTGTGTTAAAACCTCGGCGTGGGCTGAAAGACCCCGAAGCCCTGCCTATCGCGACACTATAAAAAGATTCCTCATTACAAGGTGTCGCGGCCTGTATTCGAATCACGGTGAAAGGCAGTTCTCAATGACTGATAATTTTCAAGACCTCAAGGTCATGGTGATCGACGATTCGAAAACCATTCGTCGTACCGCCGAGACCTTATTGAAGAAAGCGGGTTGTGAGGTGATTACCGCCACCGACGGGTTCGATGCGCTTGCCAAGATTGCCGACAGCAAGCCCCGGATCATTTTCGTGGACATCATGATGCCCCGGCTGGATGGCTATCAAACGTGCGCTTTGATCAAGAACAACAGCGCGTTCAAGCAGACACCGGTGATCATGCTCTCCTCGAAGGACGGCTTGTTCGACAAGGCCAAGGGCCGCATCGTGGGATCCGATGAATACCTGACCAAGCCTTTTTCCAAGGACGAGCTACTGGGCGCCATCCGTCAGCATATCAGCGCCTGAAACGGGCGCCTGACCGATGTGACCCTGCTCAACCATAGAGGAAAAGATGGCACGGATTCTTATTGTCGATGATTCTCCCACGGAGACGTACAAGCTGCGGGAGATTCTGGAGAAGCACGGCCACCAGGTGCTGGAAGCCAGCAACGGGGCCGACGGTGTGGCGGCTACCCGTTCCGAACAACCGGATCTGGTATTAATGGATGTGGTGATGCCCGGCCTCAATGGTTTTCAAGCCACCCGGCAGTTGACCAAAGGCGCGGACACCCGACACATCCCAATTGTTATCGTCACCACCAAGGATCAGGAAACCGATCGGGTTTGGGGTAAACGCCAGGGAGCTCGGGATTATCTGACCAAGCCGGTGGATGAAGCGGTTTTATTGGAAACGGTCGAGCGTCAGCTCACCGGAGCGTGACGAGGGGGATCGCCGATGAGCGCCACGTCCACAGCCTATTTGAAACTGGCGGACTATTTCATCCGTTGCCGCGACAATGCCGCCAACCTGCCGGAAGAGCAGGATGCCACACCTTATTGGAGTGGTGTCGGATTCTCCCTCAACGGCCACCGTCTGGTAGCGCCGTTGACGGAAGTGGCCGAGATTCTGTCGCCGCAGGCCTGTGCCCGGGTGCCCGGCGCTCAGGATTGGGTACGCGGCGTGGCCAATGTTCGCGGGCGTTTGATGACCGTGACCGATTTGAGCCGATTTCTTGAACGCGCCTCGGAAATCGCCGAAGGCCGGCGCCGGTTGCTGGTGCTGGACCGAGACGAACTCTACACCGGCGTGATGGTCGATGATGTTCTGGGGATGCAACATTTTCCGGTGGAAAACCGTGTCACAGCGCCGCCACGTCCGGAGGAAAGTCCGATGGCCGCCTATCTGGACGGGGGTTACCGCCGGGACGGGGAATACTGGTCCGTGTTCAGCCTTGCCCGGCTGGCACGGGATCCGCGCTTTATGCGAGCGGCCAGCGGGGAATGAGCAGAAGGGAGTGACCGTGGGGGGAGGACGTCGTGCCGGGGGGAACATCGGCATGCCTCCAATCAACCATCGCGGTTCCAGAATCGTCGGGAACGGTTTTTGACGTGCCAGTGACTGCCCGGGAAAAGGGGGAGACCGCCATCGACGGCGGCCACGCAATACGGTCACACAATAAGAGCTGAGTCAGGCCAGGAGCCAAGCTATGAAGTTCAAACCGGGGCTTGTGTTAGACAAGATGCGGGGGGGAGCGGGTAACAATCCGCTGGGTGTTGCTCTGTATGTCGGGTTACTCGCCTTTATCGTTCTCGCCTTGATGAATTTCGTTCTGTCCGCCATCGGCGCCAACCACGCCCGGGATAATATTACCCAGGCGTCGGACATGCGTGTCTATTCCCAACAGTTGCCGAAAAACGCTCTGGAGGCGGTGTCCGGCAACGCCGAGGCCTTCGCCTTGCTTGAGCAGGGCCGCCAGGGCTTTCTGCGCGCTTGGACTCAGGTCAAGGACGAACCGGTGTCGGATCCGCGGGTGCTGCAACGCCTGCAAAACTTGTGGGACGAAGCGCTACGGCAGGTGAACACGGTCCTTCAGGGACGTGCCACGGTGCTGGATCTGCACCAGGTGTCCGCCACCCTGGCACAGACCATTCCGGAACTTCAGAACAAGTATGACGAGGTGGTGCGCATCCTGATCGCCAACGGCGCCTCCGCCGATCAGGTGGCACTGGCACAACGTCAGTCATTGCTCACCGAACGTTTGATGCGATCCTTGTCGAAAATCCTGGAAGGCCGTGACAGCGCGGTGGCGGCGGCGGAAACGTTTGGCACCGACGCGGTGCGATTCGGCAATGTGGTCAACGGCATGCTGCGCGGCAACAGCCGTCTCGGCATTCAGAGAGTCAGCGACCGCGATGCTCGCGCGCGGTTGGCGGATATCGCCGATGTTTTCAATCAATTCATCAATCCCTCCGTGGACAAGGTGCTGGAAACCGCGCCGGATCTGATGCGGATCCGGGCCGCCGCCGACAGCCTGTTCCTGCGCTCCCAGGACCTGCTACAGGAAGCTTCCAATCTGGACAACCTGTTCGAGAACGCCAACAGCGGCCTGTTCCCCTCCATATGGCTGGGAATCCTGTGCGCGGCGATCTCGGTGCTGCTGTTTTTCCTGATCATGCTGCAGGGCAACCGCAGCGCCAGCAAACAACGCGGTGAGCTGGAAAGCGAGAATCAGCGTAACCAGGCGGCGATTCTGCGCCTGCTCGACGAGCTGGGGGATCTGGCGGACGGTGACCTGACCGTGGAAGCGACGGTAACCGAGGATTTTACCGGCGCCATCGCCGACTCCATCAACTATTCCATTGACCAGCTACGCAGTCTGGTACAAACCATCAACCAATCCGCCGTGCAGGTGGCCAGCGCCGCCCAGGAAACCCAGTCCACCGCCATGCACCTGGCGGAAGCTTCCGAACATCAGGCCCAGGAAATCGCCGGCGCCTCCGCGGCGGTGAATGAGATGGCGGTGTCCATCGATCAGGTGTCCGCCAATGCCGCCGAGTCCGCGGCGGTGGCGGAACGGGCGGTGGCCATCGCCAACAAAGGCGCCGAGGTGGTGCAGGCCACCATTCATGGCATGGACACCATTCGAGAGCAGATCCAGGAAACCTCCAAACGGATCAAACGCCTGGGCGAGTCCTCCCAGGAAATTGGCGACATTGTTTCGCTGATCAACGACATCGCCGACCAAACCAATATTCTGGCCCTGAATGCCGCCATCCAGGCCTCCATGGCCGGGGAAGCCGGCCGTGGTTTCGCCGTGGTCGCCGACGAGGTGCAGCGCCTGGCGGAGCGTTCCGCCGCCGCCACCAAGCAGATCGAAACCCTGGTGAAGACGATTCAGACCGACACCAACGAAGCGGTGATCTCCATGGAGGCTACCACCGCCGAAGTTGTGAAGGGAGCCCGTCTCGCCCAGGACGCCGGCGTGGCACTGGAAGAAATCGAAACGGTATCGAAGAACCTGGCCGACCTGATTCAGAACATTTCCAACGCCGCCCGCCAGCAGGCCGCGTCCGCGGGACACATTTCCAACACCATGAACGTGATCCAGGAAATCACCTCGCAGACCTCCGCCGGGACCACCGCCACCGCCCGTTCCATTGGCGATCTGGCGGAGATGGCGCAGGACATGCGTAACTCGGTGGCCGGCTTCAGATTGCCCGGCTGATGGACATCGCCGTGACGCCGCCCTGGGCCCTTCGCAACGCGCCGGCCATGGACGCGGAGCAATTTCAGCTCTGGCGAACATTGCTGGAAGAGCGCACCGGCATGACATTGCCGACGGAACGGAAATCCTTTCTGGAAACCAGCCTGAGTGCACGCATGCGTGAGCTGGGCCTGGAGGATTACCAAACCTATTACGCTCAATTGGTCACCGGCGCCAGCGAGTCCCGTGCCATGGAATGGTCGATTCTGGTGGACCGGCTCACGGTGCAGGAAACCGGCTTTTTCCGTCACCCGGGATCCTTCGCGCTGGTCAAAGCGTTCAGTCGTGAATTCGCCCGCCGGCATGTCAACGGCGGCACCCTCAATGCGTGGAGCGTGGGGTGCTCCACCGGCGAGGAAGCCTATTCGCTGGCGATGGTGATCAACGAGTGTTTCGCCGGTGCCCGCGACAAACTTTTTTACGGCATCACCGGCACGGATATCAGTCTGCCCACCCTGGCCAGGGCACGCCGTGGCGTGTTCCCCTTGCGCCGGGTAAACCGCGTGGCACCAGCGTTACGCGAGCGGTATTTTCAACCCCACGACACCCAGCACCTTCAGGTTACCGCCACCTTGCGCGAGCGGGTGTGCTTCGCCCATCTGAATGTGCTGGATCTGGATCAGGCTCCGATGGAAAACCTGGACCTGATCTTCTGCCAGAACATGCTGATTTATTTTCGCCGCTGGCGAAAACGCCAGATCGTCAATCGTCTGGCCGCCCGTCTGGCGCCGGGGGGCGTCCTGGTCCTCGGACCCGGCGAAATCACCGACTGGCAAAACGATAATCTGGAGCGGGAAGTCTATCCCGACACGTTGGCGTTCCGGCGCCGCGTTTGACGGCCAGGGGCTGGGGGCAGCTCCGGGGGGATCATCAAATGAGCGACCATCACGACTATCTGGCTCTCGACTGGGTGCGTGGCGAAATCCAGGAAACACTGGATCAGGCCCGCGAAGCGTTGGAAGCCTATGTGGAGAACCCGGGCGACTCGACACGCATGCGGTTCTGCCAGACCCATCTGCATCAGGTCCATGGGACCTTGCAAATGGTGGAGTTCTACGGCGCCGCGCTGCTCGCCGAGGAAATGGAAAAGCTGGCCCGGGCCCTGCTTGATCGGCGTATTGACCAGGAAGCGGAAAGCCTGGAGCTGTTGATGCGCGCGATCCTGCAGTTGCCCCCCTATCTGGATCGGGTGGCCAGTAACCGCCGGGATCTACCGGTCGTGTTGCTGCCACTCTTGAACGACCTGCGCGCCGCGCGCGGCGAACCACTGTTGTCCGAAACCGCGCTGTTCAAACCCGATCTGAGCCATGCCCGGGGCGACGGTCGCATTGACGAGAGCATCCGCAACGACGCCCGTTTCCCGCAGTTGATCCGCAAGATGCGGCAGACGTTTCAGGTAGCCCTGGTGGGCATCATGCGCGGCGACCAGGTGAAGCGTAATCTCGGCTATCTGCGCCGGGTGTTGGAGAAGCTCCGGCAAATCAGCGGTGACGCCGCCCGGGCCCCATTATGGGGGATCGCCGATGCCATGGTGGAAGGACTGGAGGAAGACGTTATTCCACTGGGCTCCTCGGCCAAACAGATGCTCGGCCAGCTGGATCGCACCCTGCGTGAGCTGGCCGCCGACGGCGCCGACAGTCTGGAACGCCCGGCGCCAACGGAGTTGATCAAGAACCTGCTTTATTACGTGGCCCGGGCGGAGCGCGCGACACCGGCCATCGATGCCATCCGGCGGCGCTTTCGTCTGCGGGAGGCTCTCCCCCCGGAAGCACTGGTCAACGAGGAACGGGCCCGTCTCAATGGCCCCGATGCCGCGACCCTGCATTCGGTGGTGACCGCTTTGTCCGAGGAGATCACCAAGGTCAAGGATCACCTGGAGCGGTTCGTTCATGCCCCCCGCTCGGATCCCGCCGACCTGGCCCCCCTGGTCGGCACGCTGAAACAAGTGTCCGACACCATCGCCATGCTCGGTCTGGGCCAGCCCCGGGTACTGGTGGATGAACAACGGCGGGTCCTGGACGACATCGCCGAACGCCGTCAGCCGCCGCAACGGGAGCGGCTGATGGATGTGGCCGGTGCTCTGTTGTACGTGGAAGCGACGCTCGCCGGCTTTGGCGGCAACAACCCGCGCCGCCCCGCCGGGAATACTCTTGAAAGCACCAACGCTTCACCGCTGCCTGATCATATCGGCCAGGCCATGGAAGCGGCGCTGCGAGAATGCCGGGCGGGCCTGGAAGAAGCCAAGGACGGAGTGGTGGAATTCATCGCCTCGCATTGGGATCGCGCGCATTTGCAATCCGTACCGGACCGCCTGCAGACCGTCCGTGGCGGCCTGGAAATGGTGCAACTGCAGCGCCCGGCCCTGGTACTTCGCCAATGCGCCCGTTTCATTCGGGAACGGCTGTTGGACGATGAGCAGGCCCCGGACTGGCAAAGCATGGATACTCTCGCCGACGCCATGAGCTCGGTGGAATACTACCTGGAACGTCTCAGCGACGACCCGCATACCGGCGACGATGTTCTCGAAGTGGCGCATCGCAGCATCGCCGCCCTGGGTTATCCGCTCCAGCCCGAGGAAAACCACGCGGAGCCGCCGTCGAGCACAACGGAAGCGGCGCCGGAACCACCCTACGCCGACGACGATGATCTGGTGGATGACGAAATCGTCGAGATTTTTGTCGAGGAAGCGGACGAAGTCATCGAGGCGCTGGACCAGTACTTTCCCCGCTGGGCCGCCAATACCGGCGATGAAACCGCTCTGGTGGAGTTCCGCCGCGCCTTCCACACCCTGAAAGGCTCCGGCCGCATGGTCGGCGCCACCACCGTGGGTGAACTGGCCTGGGCCATCGAGAATATGATGAACCGGGTCATTGATCACAGCATCAGCGCCGACGCCACACTGATTGGTCTGGTGCGCGAGGTTCACGCTCTGATCCCCGATCTGGTCGGCGCTTTCGCCCAACGCCAACCGGATCCGGTGGACGTGACCCCACTGATCGAGGCCGCCGGCATTCTTGCTGACGGCGGCAGCCTGGATCAGGTGCCTTCAGCGGGTGGCGCCCAGGGGAAAGAAGAGGCGCGGAAAGCCGGCACCAGGCCCTCCGTCACACTCAGTGATGAGGACTACCAGGCCCTCACCGGCAACGCGAAGATGGATCCGGCGGAGACATCGGACGACACGCTGGATGACCTGGACAGTCTGATATTGCCCGATGCTTCCGTGGACCAGCCCGATCCCGTGCTGCTGGATATTTTCCTCCGCGAGGCCGAGCGCAACCTCGCGCTGCTGGCGCAATGGCTGGATGCGCTGGACCCGGAACTCAGCGAGCAGGACCTGGATGACCGCGTCCATCGCGCCTTGCACACCCTGAAAGGCAGCGCGCGCATGGCCGAATTGACTGCCATGGCGGAACTGGCGGAGGCGGGTGAAAAGCTGGTGAAGGAGCTGATCGCCGCCGGTCTGCGCGCCAGCCGCGATCAGGTGGCGCTGATCCGCGACAGCCACCAGCAACTGGGTGACACCCTGCGGCGGTTGGCCACACAGGGCGATGCCTCTTTACCCGATGCCGGATCTTTGTTGAACGCCCTGGACGACGCCCGCCACCAGATTCGCGGCGACCATCACGACAATAACGCCCAGGTACTGTCCATGCTGTTGTCCGACAGCATGGACCTGGTGATGGATGCGGACACACTGTTACAGGCCTGGTCCACCGATCCCGAACAAATCCGACCGTTGGCCCGGTTACGTGATGACCTGCAGAATCTGGCGCAAGGTGCCCGCAAGGCCGGCCTGGAGGAAATCGAAGGGCTCGCCCTGGCCCTGGCCAACACCTACGCTACCATCACTCAGGGCCGTCTGATCTTCCATCCGGAGCTGCTTGCACAGCTTAACGAGGGGCATGACGCGCTGATCAACATGCTCGATTGTCTGGCCGCCGGCCAGACCGTCCGCGCCGAGCTGGGGTTAGTGGACGGCCTGCGTGATTTGACCGAAACCCGGCGGGCAGGGAGCCCGGCCCCGCAGGCAGCGACGATACCGGCCTCGGAACAGAATGCCGGGCTTTTGCGGCAGGCCGAGGAGATCCTGCTGCGCGCCAACGAACATCTTGCCACCTGGCAATTGGGGCAACCGGCCAGCCTAGATCAACTGGACCAGGAATTCACCGAACTGGCCACCAGCGCCGGCAAGGCCGAGGTCCCCGCGCTGGCGGACCTGGCCGGCTCCCTGGCCCGCCTGTATCGCCGTCTGGCATCACCGGAAACGGCGGCCCCCACGCCCTCGGTGTTCGATATTCTGCAAAGAGCCCATCACCGCCTGGCCGATATGATCGACCAGCTGCGCTCCGGCTCATTGCCGTCCACGGACACCATTCTCGAGGAGATGTTGGCACTGGCCGATACGCCCTGGACCCCGCCGGTCGAGACGGGAGCCAAGAAGCAGCCGGCGGTGAGGGAAGCGCCACCGGAACCGGCGGCGCGACCGGCCGTGGTGGAACGGGACGCGGAATTGGTCGGCATCTTTCTGGAAGAGGCGGAGGACATTCTCCACAGTTGCACCGAAAGCCTGGAACAGTGGATCGCGGAGCCAGAAAACATTCTGCTGGTGCAGGCCCTGCAGCGGGACCTGCACACCCTCAAAGGCGGGGCGCGCATGGCCGAACTCCGCGAGCTGGGTGATCTGGGCCATGAGATGGAAACGCTCTACGAGCGCCTCGCTCTTGGCCGCGTGGAGCGGCGGCCGGCGGTTTTCGATCTGCTGCATCGCTGCCACGACCGCGTGGCGGAGATGATTGACCAGGTCACCGCCCGGCGGGCCCTTGCCCCGGCCCGGGATTTGCTTCAGGCCATCCACGACTACCTGACCGATCCATCCGCTTTCCGCCTCGCGAGTCCCGCCCCGGAGATCAGCCCCCAAGTCCCCGCGGACCAACCCACCACGCCGCCGGGCGACAACCGCGATACCGGCGGTATCGATCCCGATATTCTCGATATTTTTCTGGAGGAATCGGAGGAGCTGGGCGAGACCATCGAAGTCACCCTGACCGCCTGGCGGGATCAGCCGGAAGACCGCCAGCTCAACGACCAGCTCAAGCGCGCTCTGCACACCCTCAAGGGCGGCGCGCGGCTGGCCGGGGTGGTGCCCCTTGGCGACTTGAGCCACGATTTCGAGCAGTTCCTGGAACGACTGGACAGTCAACGCCGGGCGCCGGAAGAAGACGACTTTCTCACCATGCTTGGCTGGCTGGACGCGATCAATCAGCAACGCGGACAACTGCGCGGGCAACCGGCGGACACCCGCGCACCGGACACCCTCCCGGAACCCGGCACCGCCGCCGAACCGCCCGCCACCGCGCCGGCGGCGCCCCAGGAAATGGTACGGGTGAGCGCCGAAGTACTTGAGGCGCTGGTGAATCTGGCCGGGGAAACCTCCATCAACCGGGGCCGGGTGGAACAGAGCCTCAACGACTTCGTCTCCCATGTGTCGGAGATTGGCGCCACCGTTACCCGGCTGTACGAACAATTGCGGCGGCTGGACGCGGAGACCGAAGCCCAGATTCTCTCCAATTATCAACAGGGCGTGGACCGGGGTGAGTTCGACGCCCGCTTCGACCCTCTGGAGATGGATCAGTATTCCGAACTGCACCAGATCACCAAACAGCTTTCCGAATCCGCCTCGGACTTACTGGATCTGAAAAACACGCTGCTGGAACGGACCCGCGACAGCGAGACCCTGCTGCTGCAGCAACAGCGTATCAATACCGAGCTGCAGGAGAAGCTGATGCGCACGCGCATGGTGCCGTTCTCCCGGCTGGTGCCGCGCCTGCGCCGCATCATCCGCCAGGTTTCCGGCGAGGTCGGCAAGAAAGTCGACTTCGAGGTGATCAACCCGGAAGGCGAGCTGGACCGCACTTTGATGGAACGCATGGTGGCCCCTCTGGAACACATGCTGCGCAACGCCATCGATCACGGCATCGAGTCACCACGGGAGCGGCGTGCGGCCAGCAAGAACGAGACCGGTCAGGTACGCCTGGAGCTGACCCGCGAAGGCGGCGAGGTGGTGCTGACCCTGGCCGACGACGGCGGCGGCATCAATACCGAGGCGGTACGCGCCAAGGCGGTGGAGCGGGGTCTGGTGGCCGCCGACGCCAATCCCGGCGACCAGGACGTGCATCAGTTCATTTTCCACGCCGGCTTCTCCACCGCCAGCCAGGTCACCCAACTCTCGGGCCGGGGCGTCGGCATGGATGTGGTGGCCAGCGAAATCAAACAACTCGGCGGCACCGTGCACATCGAGTCGCGCCGGGGGCAGGGCACCCGTTTCGTGGTGCGTCTGCCTTTCACCCTGGCGGTGAACCGGGCCTTGATGGTGCGGGCCAACGACGACACTTACGCCATTCCGCTCAACCAGATCGAAGGCATTGTGCGGGTCAGCCCGTTCGAATTACTCGATTATGTGGAAAATCAGAATCTGGTGTACCGCTACGCCGGCCAGGACTACGACCTGCATTACCTGGGCCGTTTCGTCCATGATCTGCCGATGCCGCATCCGGATGTGCAGAGCCAGCCGTTGCCGTTGCTGTTGATCCGCGGTTCCGACCACGCCGTGGCCCTGGTGGTGGACAACCTGGTGGGTTCCCGCGAGGTGGTGGTGAAATCCCTCGGGCCCCAGCTCACCAGCGTGGCCGGTATCAGCGGCGCCACCATTCTCGGTGACGGTTCCGTGGTGGTGATCCTCGACATCCACTCCCTGATCCGCGCCGCCCAACTGCGCCAACCGGCACCGCTGACCGCCCCGGCGGACCAGCGCGATACCGCTCGCGAGCAGGCGCCGCTGGTAATGGTGGTGGACGATTCGGTGACGGTGCGCAAGGTCACCGGACGCTTGCTGGAACGCCAGGGTTATCGGGTCATCACCGCCAAGGATGGTCTGGACGCCATCGCCAAATTGGAGGATCACACGCCGGACGCCATGCTGCTGGACATTGAAATGCCACGCATGGATGGCTTCGAGGTGGCGTCCCATGTCCGTCATGATGCGCGGCTGGCGCGGGTGCCCATCATCATGATCACTTCCAGAACCGGCGAGAAACACCGTGACCGGGCTTTCGATATCGGCGTCAACGGCTACATGGGGAAACCCTTCCAGGAAGGTGAGCTGCTCACCACCCTCGGCGAATTGCTGGAGGAAAGCCGGGAGAGCGTGGGATGACGCCACCGGCGGCCCGCATCGGCGTGATCGCCGATGACACCCTGCAAGGTCACTTGCTGTCCACGGCGATTCGCGGCCAGGGTTATCAGGTGGTGATCAGCACCGACCCGGAGAACCTGGCGGCCCACTGGCTTGATGACAGCGGCCTGGATCTGTGGGTGGTGGACCTGTCCCGGGAAGATCGCTGGCAGCACTTCCTTGACCACTTGCTGGAAGGCGCCCGCGCGCCGTTGCTGTTCTGCGATGGCCAGGCTCCGCCGCGTAACGCCGCCCATTATCCGCGCTGGGAGCGGCGTCTGCTGAGCAAACTGCTGGACTATGTGGGCCCACCGGCGCTGCGGGAACGCCTGCAAAGTCTGCCCCCGGACACCCGCGCGCCAATCCCGGAGCCCCGGGAATTCCGTGACCTGCCGCGGGACGATCAGGGCCGTCCGCGAAGGGTCTGGGTGCTGGGCGCCAGCCTGGGAGGGCCGGCGGCGGTGAAACGTTTTCTTGACTCGTTACCGGAACATCTGCCGGTGGCCTTTGTTCTGGCTCAACACATCGATCCCGGCTTTCTTGGCACGCTCCGTCAGGTCCTGGACCGGAACCCGTCGATCCGCTGCCGGATCGGTGCAGGCGGCAGCCGTCTGTGTCACGGCGAGGTGTTATTGGCGCCGGTGGAACACGCCATCCGTTTTCATTCCGATGGCCGGGTCATCACCACCGGCCACCGTTGGGAAGGCCCTTATGCCCCCAGCATCGACCAGTTGATGACCCATGTACTGGAGGGCATCGGTCACTGCGCCGGCGCCATTCTGTTTTCCGGCATGGGCAACGACGGTGCCATCGCCGCGCCGCGCCTGGCGGCTGCCGGCACCCTGGTCTGGGCCCAGTCAACGGACACCTGCGCCGCCAGCAGCCAGCCGGACTCGGTGCGGGATACCGGCTGTGTCAGCTATAGCGGCAGTCCGGAACAACTGGCCGGCCAGTTGGTGGAACAGGTACGCCGGGAATTATCGGCCCCGGCACCAGGCCGGTGACCCCGGCCCTTGCAAGGAGAAGACCATGTTCGATAAAACCGTGTCGGATAATACTATGTCCGATGATCGCCATGCCGACGCACTCCCCGACGATATCGCCGGTCTGCTGATTCCCATGGCGGAACGTCCCTGGCTGATCCCCAATATGGTGGTGGCGGAAGTGATCCCGCTGCGCCACCCGGACCGCCCCGGCCATGGCCCGGAGTGGCTGCTTGGCTGGATGCACTGGCGCGAACAGGAGTTGCCGCTGCTGTCCTTCGAGAAGCTGAATGAGTCCGGCCCCGTTCATATCGGGCCACAAGCGCGTATCGCCATCCTTCATTCGGTATCCGGGGCGTGCCGTTTCTACGCCATGGTGGTACAAGGGATACCAAGATTGCTGCGGGTGACACCCGGCGCCCCCCGGGAGGAACCGGGGGAGATCGGTCCGGCGGCGGCGATGAACGTGCAAATGGGAGGCGATCTGGCGGTGATTCCTGATCTCGACGCGGTGGAAAAAGCGGTGGCGGGCCTGCAATCCGGACAATGCCGGTAATGATTGACTGGTCTCTGCTGGAGCACTGGGCACGGCGCGATGCCCGTCCTCGCGGACGCTTCCGCAATCTTTATCCGACCCCCGATCACGGACTGGCGGCGTTTCTGCGTTGGCAAAGGGAAACCCGTGGCCGCTTCCCGTCCCATCTGCCATTCCCATTACAGCAACCGGACCCGGCGTTGCTGGCCCGGCCGGCACCTCGGCCGCGTTTCACCTGGATTGGCCACAGCACCTATCTGATC
The DNA here is from genome assembly GCF_004360225.1 of Alcanivorax sp. 24. Lineage (GTDB taxonomy): Bacteria > Pseudomonadota > Gammaproteobacteria > Pseudomonadales > Alcanivoracaceae > Alloalcanivorax > Alloalcanivorax xiamenensis. The sequence goes on along the minus strand of NZ_SNUA01000004.1, from coordinate 209,969 downwards.
CAATACCAGAACTGGAATCTGCTCACCGACCCGGTGTTCTCCGAGCGCTGCTCACCCGTCTCCTTCGCCGGCCCCAAGCGTGCCGTTCCGCCGGCACTGATCATCGACGCACTCCCCCCCATCCACGCGGTGCTGGTTTCTCACAATCATTACGACCATCTGGACCGGGCGGCGGTGGACGCACTGCAACGGCGCTTTGGCGATCAGATCACCTGGTTCGCCCCCACCGGAGTGGGCGCCTGGCTGCGCCGCCGGGGCATCACCGAGGTGGTCGAGCGGGGCTGGTGGCAGCACGCGGACTGGCATGACGCTCAGGCGTTCTGCCTGCCGACCCAGCATTTCAGCGGCCGTGGCCCCCGTGATCGCAACACCACCCTGTGGTGCGGCTGGCGCCTGCAGTGGCCGGAGTTCAGTCTGTTTTTCGCTGGCGATACCGGTTACGCTCCGGTCTTTCAGGACATCCACAAAGCGATGGGACCGGTGGACACGGCGTTGTTACCGATCGGCGCCTATCTGCCTCGCTGGTTCATGGCGCCGGTGCATATCAATCCGGAGGAAGCCGTGCGCATTCACCAGGATCTGCACGCGCGCCATTCCCTGGCCATGCACTGGGGCACCTTCGTACTCACCGACGAGCCGATGGACGAACCGCCGCGACTGCTCACCCATGCCCTTGCAACCCGGGGCATTCCCGCCGGACAATTCCGCGTTCCAGCCCATGGCGAAACCGTGACCCTGCCCTTGCGCGACACCGTTGCCGCCATTGACCCTGTTTTGCGGGACTAAGCGCGGGTCGACCATGGGTCTGATCCACGGCTCATGTAGAATGTGCTCATGGACGGCCCCCGCCGGCACACCTTGACTCCGGACCCGGGACCACAAGAATTCAGCCTTCGCACGCGGAGGCAGCGAGATCCAAGGAGAAAGCGGAACATGACACCACGGCAACGGGGGCGGCGTCTCTGGTGGCTGATGCGTCTGTTTGCGTGGCTGCCGTTACCCGTGGCGACAGGCTTGGGGGCGTTTCTGGCGGGATTGATGACCCGGGTGCCATTACGTTATGCCAGTGCTTACCGGGTTGCTCTGATCAATGTGTTGGCGGCGTATCCGGACATGCCCCTGTCCGAGGCGCGCCGGATCGCCCGGCAAAGCGTGTGCGAGCTGGGCCGCACCCTGACTGAGTTCGCCCATGTCTGGAGCCGGCCGGTGGAGGAAACACTGGCGCGCTTTTCCCATATCCATGGCGAAGCCGCTTTTCTCGAGGCCACCGCCAGCGAACGGCCGGTGCTGCTGTTGTCGCTGCACCAGGGCAGTTGGGAAAACATCAATCTGTATCTGGGGCAGAAAGGCGACACCACGGTGATGTACCAGCCGCATCCGGCCACACTGCTGGACGAAGTGGTGAAGCTGGCACGCGAACGTACCGGCTGCCGGCTGGTGCCCACCAACAGCCAGGGGGTCAAGGAAGGGCTGGCCACCATGCGCGCCGGCGGTACTCTGGCGTTGCTGGCCGACCATAACCCCGGCAGCCGCGCCAATCCCTATGCGCCGTTCTTCGGCCACCCGGTACCCACTCCGGCGCTGGTGGGAAAACTGGTGCGCCGCTTCCGGCCTCATATTTTCGTGGTGTCCTGCTACCGTGGCGACGGCGGGGTGCGGGATATCCAGGTGCATTTCGAACCGGCGCCGGACATTGAAAACGCCGAGGACGACGACGCCATTCTGTCCGCCTTGAATCGGCATCTGGCCCGCTGCATCAGCCGCAAGCCGACCCAGTATCAATGGACGTACAAACGCTTCAAATGGCGTCCCGGCGGCCGCCGTCTGTGGTACCGGCAATCCCTGGTGCTGTTGCACCGCGCCGCCCACGGGGAGGACCGCTCGGCGCTGGGCCTGGCACCGGACACCACGCCGCCGCGGAGCGCTTCCGTCCCCTCGGAAGGACAAGCATAATAGCGCCTTCGTTTTCGAGGACTGGTCCATGCCGATCAATAAAGACAAGGTCGTTACCCTGCACTACACCCTGCTCGATGGTGCGGATGGCAGCGAACTGGAACGCAGCGCCGAAGATGCGCCCCTGTTGTATCTGCACGGTGCCGGCAACATTCTGCCCGGCCTTGAGGCCGCGCTGGAGGGCAAGGACGTCGGCGAGGATGTGGAAGTGACCCTGGAAGCCGGGGATGCCTACGGCGAACGTGACGACAGCCTGCGGCAACGCCTGCCGGCCAAGCACTTCAAGCACGCCGGCAAGCTGAAACCCGGCAAAGTGGTGCGGCTGCAAACCGAACAGGGCCCGCGCCTGGTTACCGTGGTGAAAGTGGGCCTGAAAACCGTGGACGTGGATGCCAACCATCCACTGGCGGGCCGCGCCTTGCGCTTTCAGCTCTCGATCAAGGATATCCGCGACGCCAGCGCCGAGGAAATCGCCCACCGCCATGTTCATGGTCCGGGCGGCCACCAGCACTGAAATATCGCGGGCCATGGGTCGTTGGTGTCCAAAGTTCCAGGACAGCGCACCGATACGCATCACGCTAACACACCATTCGCTGCTAAAGCAGCTTCCCACAAAAGCGATTACGAAGCCGCTGTGGGAGCTGCTTTGGCAGCGAATCGGCGGATCATTCCAAGCCTATGGAACAACAGGGATCTGCCGACCGCGATCCGCACCGCTTCAACGCCCCTTCAGAAACCGCTCCAATACTCGCACCAACACCCGGCCCAATTGCGTGGCCAGGGTTCTCAACAGACTTTTGGTGAACGCCTCGCCGGCGCTTTGCCGGCGTGATGCACGCTTCATGCTGGCTTTTTTCTCCGGCTCCGGCTTCGCCTGTTCCGCTTCCTTTCGCTGCTGGCGGCGGGCCTGCAGACGCTCGTGGGCGGAGTCCCGATCCTCCGCCTGATCGTATTTGGCGGCCAACGGCGACGCCGCTTTCAGTTGCGCCAAGGCATCCTCGTCGGCCGGCCCGATACGGCCGCGCGGCGGCGCCACCAGGGTACGCTCCACCGGCGTCGGAATACCCTGGTCGTCGAGCACGCTGACCAGCGCTTCGCCAACGCCCAGTTCGGTGATCACCCTGGCGGTATCCAGATCCGGGTTGGCGCGGAAAGTCTGGGCCGCCACTTTTACCGCTTTCTGATCCTTGGGCGTGTAGGCCCGCAGGGCATGCTGCACCCGGTTGCCGAGCTGTCCCAGCACAGTGTCGGGGATATCCGACGGCGATTGGGTGACGAAGTAAATACCAACGCCCTTGGAGCGCATCAGCCTGACCGTCTGTTCAAGCTTTTCCAATAACGCTTTCGGTGCGCTGTCGAACAACAGATGGGCTTCATCAAAGAAAAACACCAGCAACGGCAGAGGCTGGTCGCCACGTTCCGGCAGCCTTTCGAACAGCTCCGCCAGTAGCCAGAGCAGGAAGGTGGTGTACAAACGGGGCTGCAGAATCAGCTCGCGACCATCCAGCAGATTGACCACGCCGTGTCCGTTCCGCTGCTGTATCAGATCCATGATATCCAGCGCCGGCTCGCCGAAGAACACATCACCGCCCTGGCTCTTCAGTACCAGCAGCCGGCGCAAAATAGCGCCGAGACTCTGCGAGGACAGCGTGCCATAGCGCTCGGACAATGGTTTGCGCTGCTCCACCATCCAGTTCAGCAGGCTTTCCATGTCCTTCAAGTCCAGCAGCGGCAGGTCCTCGCTGTCGGCGTAGTCGAAGGCGATGTGGAGCACACCGCTTTGTACCTCGTTGAGCTCCAGCAGGTTGCTCAACAGCGCCGGTCCCATGTCGGCCACGGTGGTGCGAACCGCTTGACCGGTACGACCATACAGATCCCAAAGCCGGGTCGGGCAGGCCTGGGCGGCCCAGTCCGTGATACCGATGCGCTGAACCCGCTCCTGGATCTTGTCATTGCTCTTGCCGGCCACCGCGATACCGGACAAGTCTCCTTTCACGTCGGCGGTGAACACCGGCACACCGAGACGTGAAAAGCCCTCCGCCAGCACCTGCAGGGTCACGGTTTTACCGGTACCGGTGGCGCCGGCGATCAATCCATGGCGATTCGCCATGGCCCCGTTGAGTGCAATTCGTCCCTGTTCCGTACCGCCGATCAAAAGCTGCCGCATGGCCCGATCCCCGTTGTATCCTGACCGCAGTCTGCGCGATTCAGCGGATTTTGTCCGTGAGGAGTTGTAAAAGCGGCGCTCAACCCCATGTGCTGGAGAGCCGTTTTATTGGAGAGCGCGATATGCCCCGCCATTTCGAGTCCGCTCCCGGCCTGTGCCAACAGCCGGACGCGGAAACCAACGATTATCTGTTCAATCAGACCATGCTGCGAGTCAAGGATCCCGAGCGCAGCCTGGACTTCTACACCCGCGTCCTGGGTATGCGCTTGGTGCGCAAACTGGACTTCCCGGAAATGCAATTCAGCCTCTACTTCCTGGGCTATCTGGCACCGGATGAGGAACGTCGGGTACCCGAGGACGATGCCGCGCGGCTGACCTACACTTTCGGCCGTGAAGCGATGCTGGAACTGACGCATAACTGGGGCACGGAGAAAGACACCGATTTCGCTTACCACAACGGCAATGAAGACCCGCGTGGCTTCGGCCACATCGGCGTCACCGTGCCGGACGTCTACGCCGCCTGCGAGCGTTTGGAAAAACTCGGCGTGGATTTCGTCAAGAAACCGGACGACGGCAAAATGAAAGGCCTGGGCTTTATCCGTGATCCCGACGGCTATTGGATCGAGATCATCCAGGCCGACATGATGGAGAAACAGGTCAAGAATTAAAGATCGAGCAACGCCAGAAAGGCCCGCGTCGCCGGTGTCGGATTGGGATGCCACACCGCCCGCACCACCCGGCGCGGGGCTTCCCGCACCGGTCGCGTACAGACACCGGCAAGGCGGGGGGCCAGACTGGCCGGAATCAGGCCGATCGCCAGGCCACGGCGGACGATATCCACCAGCAGTGAAATGGTGCTCACCTCGAATCGGACCGCATATCGCAGACCGGCGGCGGCGAACGCTTCCTCTGATTGCTGGCGGGCTCCGGTTCCCTCACCAAAATCCGCCATCGGCCATTCGGTCAACTGCTCCAGGCGGACCCGCCGGCACCGGGTCAGTGGGTGCTCTTTAGGCAGCAGTGCCACCAACTCTTCTTCGCACAGATCAGCGCTTTCCAGCCGTTCAATCACCACACCGGGCCAGAGACCGACGAAGGCCAGGTCCAGGCTGTGCTCGTGCATGCGGTCGATCATCCGTTCGCTGCCGTCCATGCTCATCTCGATGTCCACATGGGGATAGCGGCGATGAAATTGGGCCGTCAGTCCGATCACGTCCGGTTCGGTCAGTGTGGAAATGGTTCCAAGAGAAAGCCGGCCGCGGACTTCACCGCTGCGCGCGGCCACCTCGTCTTCGATACGGCGCACCGCATCCAAAGCCCGCCGGCCGCTCTCCACGAACGCCTCGCCGGCGGGAGTGAGTCGCAAGGATCGGGAGTTACGCTCAAACAGGATGGTCCCCAACTGCTGTTCGAGCTGCGCCACCTGATGGCTCAGTGCCGATTGCACAATATGACAGCGGCGGGCGGCGGCGGTGAAACTGCCTTCCTCCGCCACCGCCAGCACATACTCGATCTGGCGCAGTTTCATGGTCCGCTCCCTGGGGCATCTCTTTTATAGATAGCTGGGATGATATTAATGCATTTGTCACATGGCGGCGATTGGCCGACACTGCGCCGCTCAGTCAACTATTGATCTCCAGCCCGCCAGGAAAATCCGCCAGGAGAGGCCATGAACACAGACCGCCAGCACGATACGGCACCCGGGCTCACTCCCATGCTGCTTATGCTGATGACCGTCACCACCGGGTTAGCGGTGGCCAGCAACTACTATGCCCAGCCGCTGCTGCACACCATCGCCGATGAGCTGTCGTTGTCCTATTCCGGTGCCGGCATCATCGTCACCGCCGCCCAGGCTGGCTATGCGGCCGGTTTGCTGCTGCTGGTGCCCCTGGGCGACATGTTCGAGCGGCGCCGGCTGATCGTCACCATGATCACGCTGGCCGCCGGCGGCCTGTTGATCAGTGCCAATGCCTCGACACTGACCATGCTGCTGGTGGGCACCGCCATCACCGGCGCCTTCACCGTGGTGGCTCAGGTGCTGGTGCCTTTCGCCGCCACTCTCGCGGCGCCGGGGGTACGCGGCAAGGTGGTGGGCACGGTAATGAGCGGTCTGCTGCTGGGGATTCTGCTGGCCCGGACCGTGGCCGGCGCCTTGTCCACCCTCGGCGATTGGCGCACCGTCTACTGGGTGGCCTCGGCACTGATGTTCATAAATGCCCTGGCGCTGTGGCGGCTACTGCCCACTCACCGACAATCGGCCGGGCTTTCCTATGGCCGTTTACTGCTGTCCATCGGCCAGTTGTTCGCCCGCCATCGCCTGTACCGGACCCGTTCCGCCTTGGGCTTTCTGACCTTCGCCATGTTCAGTGTGTTCTGGACCTCGGCGGCGTTTCTACTTTCCTCCGAGCCCTGGCACTTCTCCGACGCCGCCATTGGCCTGTTCGGGCTGGCCGGGGCGGTGGGCGCCTTGTCCGCGCGCAAGGCGGGCAGCCTGGCCGATCGCGGCCATGCCCGCTGGACCACATTGGGCGGCGTGTTGATGCTGGCGCTATCGTGGGTGGTGATGGGCTTCAGTGAAGAGAGTCTGATCGCCCTGATCATCGGTATCGTGATATTGGATCTGGCGATCCAGGCGGTGCACATCAGCAACATGAACGTGATCTACGCGCTGGACGAGTCGGCCCGTAACCGCCTCAATTCCGGCTACATGTTCGTGTATTTTCTTGGCGGCGCCGGCGGCTCGCTGGCCTCCGCCTGGATTTACCAGCATTACCAGTGGAACGGCGTGGTCGGGCTCGGCCTGGGTCTGGCGGTGGCGGCCTGCCTGTTGGCATGGTTGGCGCCAACGGAAGCATCAACCACGACCTCGTGATTCCATAACACGGAACAGCACCATGCCGGCGACCATCGCCACCACGAATACAATGCCCTGCCAATAACCCAGCGGCAGCAGTGTCAGGGCCGGGCCAGGGCAAATACCCGCCAACCCCCAGCCAACCCCGAATACCAGACTGCCGCCGATCAGGCGGCGGTCAATATCACGCCGGGAGGGCAACCGCATGGCACCGCCCAACCAGGCCCGGGAACGGCGGCGAGCCAGGGCCATCGGCACCACGGCCGCGGCAATGGCGCCCACCATCACCAGCGCCAGGGAGGGGTCCCAGGCACCGGCCAGATCAAGAAAGCCCAACACTTTGGCCGGGTCGGTCATACCGGACAGAATCAATCCAAGACCGAACAACAGGCCCGCGAGTAACGCCGTCAGCTTGTTCATACCGCGACTCCCAGCAGATGACGGACCACATGGACGGTCACGAAGCCCGCCCCCATGAAACACAGTGTGGCGATCAGCGAACGCGGCGATAGCCGCGACAGGCCGCAGACACCGTGACCACTGGTGCAGCCGGAGCCATAGCGGGTCCCGACGCCCACCAACAGCCCCGCCACCACCAAGGTTATCGGCGAGCCGCTGAAATGACTTTCCGGTACCGTGGCGAACAGTTGCCACAACAGTGGCGCGGCCAGCAGCCCGAGCAAGAACAGGGCCGCTTCACCGCGCCCTTCGTCACCGGCTTGCGCCGATCGGGCAAACATGCCGTCCAGCAGTCCACCCAGCAATCCGCTGATGCCGGCGATACGGCCGTTGGCCAGGATCAGCAAGGCCGCGGCCAGGCCGATCAACACCCCTCCGGCCAGGGCGCTCCAGGGTGTGAACAGGCTCCACTCAATGTTCATCGGCGTGTCTCCTCACAGAACAACCTATACAGGGTTTCGATCACCGCCAGTGCTTCGTCACTGGCGATGCGGTAGTAAATCTGTTTGCCTTCGCGCCGGGTCGCCACCAGCCCCTCCCGGCGTAGTACGCCGAGTTGCTGGGACAGAGAGGGTTGCGGTACCCCCACCGCGCCTTCCAACTCCCCCACATTGCGCTCCCCCTGACAAAGCTGACAGAGCAGCAGCAACCGGTCCGGATTGGCCAGCGCCTTCAACAGGCGTCCCGCTGCCGCCGCGTTGTCACGCAGCTGATCCATATTGAGGTCGGGCATGGGATGGCTCATGGGCACTCTCACTTTCATTTTCTTTAATTTATATTTTTATATATTATCTGGCAATAGATGATTCACTGACCACGGCGCCATCCAGGCGCGATTCCCGGCCCGGATTCCGCGACGGCCTAAGCATGGCCGGCATGGGGGCGCTCATAAAAAAGGGTCATCGCGGATTACCAGTAATGTGGGTCTCCATCGAAGGCACGGGTCTGCACGGAGGGCATCCGTATTCACCGGTCACCTCGAAGCGGAGCCGTGTCAGGCCTTTGCGGGAACGTCGTGAAGCAGGTTCCCGCAAAGGCCTGACACGGCTCCGCTGTCCCTGATGGAGGGGCGGGCCGTTTTCCTCTAAACCGCGATGAATCATAAAAAAGGGCACCCCAAGGTGCCCCTGTCCCGGAAATCTCCCGGGAAAAGCCATGGTTAAAGCTCTGGCGTGGATGTCGGCGGTTGCCGCGGGTGCACCAATTCCTGGTAGCCATAGGCGATTTTGATCAGGGTCGGCTCGGCGTACTCCCGCCCCAGCATCTCCATGCCGATGGGTTGTGCCGGATCCAGATTGGTGGCCATGCCGGCGGGCAACGTCAGCGCCGGGAACTGGGAAAACGGGCTTAGCCGGTTGTTGCTGCCAGCACTGGGGCTGCCCCCGAGATCACCGGCCAGACCGGTCATGGTCGGGTACAGCAGCACATCGTAAGGCTGGCCCAGGCTATTGCCGGCGGCGTCCACGTTATCCAGCGCCCGCATCAGCCGCTCGCGCACGAATACCGGGCGTTCCACCGTGTTCTTGGTGTACACCGCCTGTTGTTCCGGGGTGAGATTGTTCAGGTCAATGGTGCCGCGATACTCCAGGCTACCCTGATAGTTCGGCAGATAACCACCGCTGTCGAGCAACCCCTGGTAGGTCTGGATGTGGCCATCCATGACGTTGACCCAGCTGTTCAGGTACGCGACCAGATCATGCTGGAACTCATAACTGGACATGGAGGAGTAGTCGCCCAGTATGGCGCCAAGATCATCGACGGTAACATCCTCCAGCGTGGCACCGGCGGCTTCCATGGCGGCCAACGCCTCTTCCATCACCGCGTTGACGGTTTCGTTCTCGCCGAACAAGTCCCGCACCACACCGATACGAGCGCCATTCAGGCCATTGGCGTCCAGATAATCCGTATAGGTGTCCGGAACACCGGTAATGCTTTTGTACTCCTCCTCACTGGTCATCAGGGGCGCGTCGATCTCAAAGCTGATGCGCTGATTGGCGTGGGGTGATTCATCGAAGCCAACCATGGCGTCCATCATCAAGGCGCAATCTTCCACCGTGCGGCACATGGGGCCACCGGTATCTTGCCAGGACGCCAGCGGCATGATGCCATCCTGGCTCACCAGCTTCAGCGATGGGCGAATGCCCACCAAGCCCCCCAGACTGGAGGGCACCCGGATGGAGCCGCCGGTGTCACTGCCGGTACCCATCATCGCCAGACTGGCGGCAATGGCGGAGCCGGTGCCGCTGGATGAACCGCCCGCGCCCTTGCTCTGGTCATAGGCGTTCTTGACCAACCCGCGAACCGAGCTGGCGCCCGTGTAGCCGAACGCGAACTCATCCATGTTGGCCTTGCCGATGATGATGGCACCAGCTTCGCGCAGGCGACGGACGGTGTAGGCGTCTTCCAGGGGCCGGTTGTACTGGAAGGCGATCGCACCGCCCGTGGTCGGCATCTGCTTGGTGTTGAAGTTGTCCTTTGGCAGCACCGGCACGCAATAGAGCGGTCCATCAATGCCAGTGACCTCGAAGTTCAAATCCTTTTCCCGGGCTTCGAACAAGGCGTCCGGGTTAATGTTAACGACGCTGCGCAGTTCGGTCGCGGTACCATCGTCGTCATAAGCATGGATACGATCGATGTAGCCCTGAACCACTTCCTCGCAAGTCACGCCACCCGTTTCCAGAGAGGTATGCAGGCTGCTTACCGTGGCTTCAACAAAGGAGAACGGCACCGGCTCCACCACCGGCGGAATGGAATCACTGCTGGAAGAACCGCCGCACCCGGCGAGTACGGCAAGCGATAAGGCGGAAACCGCGAATAACCTGGTCTTGATCATGGAAACGTCCCCATCTTTCCTCTTTAACGATGCAACGCATATCCCTGAAAAAATCCCCGGGGATGAAAACCGCCACCGGGGCAAACTCCTGTCGCGTTGCCTTCTGGGAATCAAAAGCCGTGCCAAATACTTGGATTTACAGAAAATACCGAGGGGAATGCGGAAATAGGGCGTGTTTACCTACCGCGAAGAATGGAAGTGCCAGATAAGAGGCACACCACGCAAAGAGAAAGCGTGCACAATGGCGGTATCGATGCCCTCATTTCGGGCGAGGAGAGTTCAAATGACGGGACCGTCAGGACAGCCAGGCCCATAAGGCCGCCAGCAATGCCACCGGCGCGGTTTCCGCTCGCAACACCCGACTGCCGAGGGCAAAGGCGGAGAACCCAGCCTGGAAAGCGCTGTCGAGTTCGTCGTCGTCGAATCCACCTTCCGGGCCGGTAAGCAGGGTCAGCTCGCTCTGCCTCCTCAGACTTTCCGGGGCAAACGGCTCACTCCCCGGATGAGCAATCAGTTTGAGCCCGGGCAACGGTCCGGCCAGCCAGTGTTTCAAGGGCATCGCGGCGAGAATCTCCGGCGGCCGGTTCAGTCCGCATTGCTCGCAGGCGCTGATCGCTACCTGCCGCCAGTGGTCGCGCTTCTTGTCTTGACGCTCGCCCTTCAGGCGAACTTCACAGCGGGCGGTATCCAGAATCCGGATACGGGCAACGCCCAGCTCGGTGGCTTTCTGGATGGCGTAGTCCATACGCTCGCCCTTGATCATCGGCAATCCCAGGGTCACCGCCAGCGGCGGCGTGCGTTCCATCGGGTCATGGGCCAGAGGCAGTACTTCCACCGTTTTCTTGCCAACCGAGCACAGCCGGGCACGCCATTCGCCACCGTGGCCGTTGAACAGCACCACTTCCTCACCCTCGGTCATGCGCAGTACCCGGGCGATATGCTGGCTGGCGTTGGCGCCCAACTGGCAGGGCCGGTCGAGGTGAAACTCCTGATCATCGAAGAATCGGCGCATTGAAGGCATCGGCGGATCCGTTAACACGAGGGCGGTTTTTGCGGTGCGCCTAGGCTACCATAGGGCACTTGTCAGGGGCGTCATTTCGCCGCCAAAAGCACACCAATTACAAGGGATTGAAACCTATGCCGGAATACAGTTACTGGATCATTCTCGGGTTGATTCTGATCATCGCGGAGTTTTTGATCTCCGGGCTACTGACCATTTTTCTCGGTCTGGCGGCGGTAATCGTCGGCATCCTGGTGTTTTTTGGTGTGCTCGATGACCTGACCTGGGAAATCACCACCTTCGCCGTCATCAGCCTGCTGTTGCTGGTGGGGGCGCGCCGCTATTTGCGCGCCTGGCTGTTCGGGCGCGAGGCCCAGTCCAAATCCATCGAGGACAGCGCCGGCCTGATCGGCTCCCGCGCCACCGTCGATCAGGATTTCGTGGACGGTATCGGCGCGGTACGATACCGCGGCGCCCGCTGGCAGGCACAATCGCCAGTGGCCTTGAAGACCGGGGAGATGGTGCGCATCACCAAACATGATGGACTCTGGCTCACGGTCGAGCCCTGGTCCAGCACTTCAACCGACAAGCAACCGTAAGGATTATATTATGCAAGGATTGATTATTTCCGCACTGATCGCCATCGGCGTCATCGTGCTACTGGGGATGACCATTCGTATCGTTCCGCAACGGAACGTCTACGTGGTGGAACGGCTCGGCAAATACCGCACATCTCTGGAAGCGGGCATGCATATTCTCATGCCGTTCATCGACAAAGTGGCCTACAAACATTCCCTGAAGGAAATCGTGCGCGACGTGCCGCGCCAGAGCTGTATCACCAAGGACAACATCGAAGTCTCCATCGACGGTGTCATGTACCTGCAAGTGATCGATCCCAAATCCGCCAGCTACGGCGTGGACGACTATGTCATGGCGGCCCAGCAGCTGGCGCAAACCACGCTGCGTTCGGTGATCGGTAAGATCGATCTGGACAAGACCTTCGAGGAACGCTCCGAAATCAACATGGAAGTGGTTCAGGCGGTGGACGAAGCGGCCCAGCCCTGGGGCGTGAAGGTTCTGCGTTACGAAGTGGCGGACATCAACCTGCCGGCTTCCATCAAGGACGCCATGGAGAAACAGGTCCGCGCCGAGCGGGAACGGCGCGCGGTGGTGGCGGAGTCCGAAGGGGATCGTCAGGCCGCGATCAACCGCTCCGAAGGTGACCGCCAGGCGGCGATCAACCGCTCCGAGGGTGAGAAGCAGGAGATGATCAACATCTCCGAAGGTGAAAAGATGAAGCAAATCAACGAGGCGGAAGGTCGCGCCCGGCAGATCGAGCTGATCGCCCAGGCCACCGCCACCGGTTTGCGTGAAGTGGCCACGGCAGTGAAGGAAGACGGCGGCGAGGAAGCCGTCAGCCTGCGCATCGCCGAACAGTACGTGAGCGCCTTCGAGAAGCTGGCGAAGGAGTCCACCACGCTGTTGCTGCCGTCCAATCTGAGCGATGTGGGCGGTACCGTCGCCGGTCTGCAGAAAGTGCTGAAGACCATCGACAGAACCCAGCCCTGAGCATGACTTCCGCCGCTTTCCGGGCCCCCTGGTGGGCCCGTTCCCCCCACCTGCAGACACTGTGGGGGCCGCTGTTGCGCCGCACCAGGGCGCCAGCGCGGCGGCGGGAAGTGCTGCCGCTGGCGGACGGCGATCATCTGCTGCTGGACTGGTGCGGCCCGTCTCCGGACGGACAGCTTCCAGTCCTGCTGCTACAACATGGCCTGTCCGGTTCCAGCGATTCCCATTACATCATCGGCATCCAGCGGCGCCTGCTCGACCTGGGCCTGCCGTCGGTGGCGGCCAATGGCCGTGGCGCCCTGGCTCCCAATGATACCGCCAGGTCTTATCACGCCGGAGAGATCGATGATCTCAACGCGGTGATCGAGCACGTCCACGGGCTTGCCGGGGGAGCACCGGTACTGGCGCTGGGGGTCTCCCTCGGGGCTTCACGATTGCTCAACTGGCTGGCCCTGGCGGACTCCGGCAAGCTGGACGGCGCGCTGGCGATCTGTGCGCCACTGCGACTGGCGAACAGCGCCGACCATATGGATCAGGGCCTGTCGCGAATTTATCGCAACCATCTGATCAAGACCCTGCTGGTTACGCTCGACGCCCAGGAGCGGCATTTGAGCACGGTGAACCCGGAACAGGCGGCGATCCTGGCTGGCCTCGACCGCACCGGCATCCGCTCCTTCTGGGACTTTGACGGCCGGATCGTCGCGCCCCTGTATGGTTTCCGGGATGCCGCCGACTACTACGCGCAATGCTCCGCCGGGACCCGCCTTGGGGCGATTCGCACTCCCACCTGGCTGCTTCAGGCGCGGGACGACCCGTTCATGACCGAGGCCAGCCTGCCCCGACAGCGGGATCTCAGTGACGCGGTGACGCTGGAAGTGGCCGAACACGGTGGCCATGTGGGGTTTGTTCAGGGTTCCATGCGGCGCCCGCATTATTGGCTGGAGGAACGGGCCGAGGCTTTCGTCCGCGCGTTTTCATCTGATCATCAAAGCGTATCGGCCGCTGCCGGCTGAACGCTATTCACACGGGATCGTGATCCACGGACCATTGCTGTCCCATAAATTTGGGAAGCCCTGGCATCTGGCCGCTAAACCCTTGTTCGTTCCCGGCCTGTTGACCTTGTAGACATGAATTTCCAACGTATTCGCTGACTTGCCAGCGAATGGGCGTCTAGACGTAGCGGAATGTTGCGTGTAAGCAGGCTGGCCCATAACTGCGGGACACCAATGATCCACAGACCACGGCTTGCCGTTCACGGCATCAGCACCACGGTGAGCAAAGCGGCCAGCCCGCCGCTCAAGACCAGCCAGCAGGCGGACAACCCCAGGTTCCAGCGGAACGCGGCGACCCGGGCGTCGTAGCCGGTGAGCCGTTCCATCAATAGCGAATTGGCGGAATAGGGTGTCCCCGTGGCGCACTGGGCCCAGCCACTGACGATCGCCAGCCCCAGACCGACATACGCTTCCGGCGGCCATACCGGCCCCATCACGCCGCCGGCCAAAGTACCCATTATGATCGGGTTGAGTCCGAGCTGGCCGCCACCGAAGAACAGAAACGGCACCACGAAGGCCACCAGAGGGTAGCCCCAGTCCGGTAGCGAGAACGCCTCCCCCAGAGAATGCAGCACCAGCAAACTGATCAGCGCGCCCAGAAACGATGAGCCGCCCATGATCACCACTTCGTTGGCCAGCGGCGCCATGGTCGGCAGCGATACCCGTTCCCCGCGCCAGCGCTCGCGCACCATCAGCAGGATGACCGCGATCAGGCAGCTCAGAGTGACCGCTTTCGAGTAACGCAAATCCAGCAGACCGTTGAACAGCAGCGTCACCATCCAGATCGCGGTGACCACCGCGCCGAAGCGCAGCCAAGGCATCAGCATACTGTCTTTACTGTCGTCGCCGCCGACCGGTTTTTCCGCCTCCCGGAACAAAGCGCCGCTGGCCAGATAGACCATCGCCAACGGCACGCTGATCGCCAGCAACTCCCAGGAATGCAGGCCCACGAGGTAGGTCAGGGTGGTGACCACGGAGATCGACAGCGGGGAGAACATTGGCGAGGCACCATAGCCACGCAGCACACCACGGGCGGCGTTGCGCGCCATGGCCGAATCACCATGGCTCCGCACCTGCTGGTCGACCATCGAGCCGATCAGCCCCACCGAACCGAAGTTGAGCGGCACGGAAAGGAAGGCCGTGCCAAAAGTGATGCTGTAATAGCGGGGCAGGGGCCGGCCGCTGAACAGGCCGGCGGAAATCCGCTTCAGATCCGGTGAGCGGCCCAGCACCGCCGCCAATAACATCATGGTGACAATCAGCGCGGTCAGGCGAATCATGGCGGTGGCGGCCAACACCAAGGAGTGCGGTGCCACCAACAGCGCCGCCAGCAATGACAGCAGCACCAGCGTCAACAGACCCCGCGCCACCATCCGCAGCTCACTCCAGGCCAGGGTCACCGCCACCAGCGCGGCGGCGGTGCCCGCCAGATTCACGGCCGGCCAGGCCGGCAGCAGACCTGCGACCAGGGCCGCGTAGGTCAGCCCCGACCGCCAGCGAAGCCGCGCCGCCGTCGACACGTCAGCTCAGCGCCGGCAACAGCGTCGCGCCGGTCAGCGCCTGCACCTCGTCGAAGGTGTTGTCACCGTGCAGTTGACGTACCCGCAGCCCTTGGTCGGTCACGTCCAGCACCGCCAGATCGGTGTAGATGCGTTTCACCACGGCGGCGCCGGTGAGCGGATAGTTACAGCTTTCCAGGATCTTCGGCTCGCCGCTCTTGGTGGTGTGACTCATGATCACAAACACCTGCTTGGCGCCCACCGCCAGATCCATGGCCCCACCCACCGCCGGCGGGTAAGTGTCGTTATTGGTGGCCCAGTTGGCCAGGTCGCCTTTCTCCGACACCTGGAAGGCCCCCAGTACCGCCAGATCCAAATGGCCGCCGCGCATCATGGCGAAGGATTCCGCGTTGTCGAAGTAGGCGCCGCCGGGCAGCAGAGTGACGAACTGTTTGCCGGCGTTGATCAAATCCGGGTCTTCCTCGCCAGGCGCCGGCGCCGGGCCGACACCGAGGATGCCATTCTCGCTCTGGTAGATCACCTGCCGGTCGTCGCTGACGTAGTTCGCTACCATGGTGGGCATGCCGATGCCCAGATTCACGTAGGCGCCATCAGGAATGTCCTGGGCCACGCGCTCGGCGATTTCCGCTGGTTTAAGCCGCATCATTCCGCCACTCCTTTCATGCCATGTGCCACGACCCGATCCACGAAGATACCCGGGGTCACGATGCATTCCGGGTCGAGATCGCCCACTGCGTCCACCCGTTCCACTTCAGCCACCGTCAGTGCGGCGGCGGTGGCCATGGGCGGGTTGAAGTTACGGCCAGCCGTGTTGTAAATCAGGTTGCCCCAGGCATCCGCCCGTTGCGCCTTGATCAGGGCGACGTCGGCGGGCAGGGCGGTTTCCAGTACGTAGCCACGGCCATTGATTACTTTGGTTTCCTTGCCCTCGGCCAGGCGGGTGCCGTAACCGGTAGGCGTATAGAAACCGCCAATGCCGGCGCCAGCGGCGCGGATCCGTTCCGCCAGGGTGCCCTGGGGCACCAGTTCCAGTTCGATGGCGCCCTCTTCATAAAGGCGCTCGAACCAGACGGAACCGGCGGAGCGCGGGAACGAACAGACGATCTTGCGCACCAGACGGTCTTTCAGCAGGGAGGCGATACCCTCGTCGCCCACCCCGGCGTTATTGGAGATCACGGTCAGGTCCCGGGCACCATGTTGGCGCAGGGCCTCGATCAGTTGCAGGGGAAAACCGGAACTGCCGAAGCCGCCGATCATCACCGAATCACCATCCTTGACGTCGGCCACCGCCGACGCGAAGGAATCCCAGACTTTATTGATCACGTTCTTTCACCTTTACGATTCACGCGTGGAAGTCACCGCCACCGCCTTGAACAAACGCCGGCTCAGATACACCAACGCCAGCAAACCGAACCCGGTCACGTCGGTGATCGGTTCCGGATATATCAGCAAAGCGCCCGCCACGATCAGTACGATCCGCTGCAGCATCGTCAGCACGCCGACACGGTAGAGGTACCCTTCCATGGCGGAGGCCAACAGCCAGATGGCGGTGATCGCGGTCACCGTGGACAACAGAATCTTGCTCCACTCGCCCTGCAGAATGAGGGACGGGTTGAGCACGAACAGGAACGGCAGGACAAACAGAATCGCCCCCAACCGCATGGCGTACACACCGGTCTTGGTGGCATTGGCATCGGCCACGCCCGCGGCGGTGATGGCGGCCAGAGCCACCGGCGGGGTGACGTAGGACATCATGCCCCAGTACAGAATGAACAGGTGGCTGGCCAGCGGATTGAGACCGGCATTGACCAGGGCCGGCGCCAGCAAAATGGACAGGAAGATATAACAGGCACTGACGGTCATCCCCATGCCGAGAATGAAGCTGGTAACGGCACCCGCCGCCAGCATCAACGGCACACTGCCGCCGGCGTACAGCAACAACTCGCGGGAAAAAGCCCCCGCCACGCCGGTATAGGAAAGACCGCCGACCACCAGGCCGATACCGGCCAGGATCGCCACCAGATTGGAAACGCTCAGCGTCAGATCCTGAATCATGGTTTTCGCGCGGGTCCAGTTCAGACGATGGCTGCGCTTGAACATGGAAATACCGAGCAGTACCAGCGCGGCGTAATAAGGCGCGTAGGCCTCCAGACGCATCACCAGCAGCATGTAGATCAACGCCACCAGGCTGAACAGATAGGGCCAGCCGTCCTTCAGTGTTTCCTTGAGGCTGGGAATTTCCGACTCCGGTAACCCTTTGAGACCACGCTTGGCGGCGTAATTGTCCACCTGGAAAATCAGCGCCAGGTAGAACAGAAGGGCCGGCAGGAAAGCGGCGATCATGATCTCGGAGTAGGGGACACCAAGGAACGACGCCATGATGAACGCCACCGCGCCCATGATTGGCGGCATCAGAGTCCCGCCAGTGGAAGCACACGCCTCCACGGCACCGGCATAGTGTGCCGGATAGCCGGTTTTCTTCATGGTCGGAATGGTGATCGGACCGGTGGTGAGAATGTTGGAAATCACACTGCCGGACAAACTGCCGAGAATGCCACTGGAAAGCACCGCCACCTTGGCCGGTCCACCCCGGCTACGTCCCATCAGGGCGGTGGCGAAGCGCATGAAGAATTCACCGCCACCCGTGGCGGTGAGCGCCGCGCCGAACACGACGAAACCGATCACCAGTTGCGCCACCACCTGCATCGGAATACCGATGATGCTTTCCACGCCGATCACATGGGAGCGGATGGTTTCGGCGAAACCGTATTGATTCCCCCAAAGGAAACCGGGCATGTGATCCGCATAGAGGGGGAAACTGCCGAACAACAGGGCCACCGCCAGCAGCGGCCAGCCGCCGCAGCGGCGCACGCCTTCCAGCACCAGCACCAGCAGAATGCCGGAAAACACGGTGGCCTCGGTGGGCGCCATGAAGTCCCAGCCTTCCTGAATCATGACCAACCCGTGGTGCCCCAGATAACCACACGACATCAGCGCCGCCAGCGCCAGAATCCAGTCGTACCAGGACACCCGCTCGCGAGCACCGGACCAGGCCGGGAAAGTAATGAAGGCCGCCGCCAGGAACAGGCCGATCAGGTAGTACAGATACGCATTACCCAGTGGCTTGAAGCCAAGCAGCTCCAGATCGAAGGTTTGATTAATGGCCATCAACAGACCCAGGGTACCCAGGGTCATGACCAGCCAATAGGCCGGCCCGCGCAAACGGGAGGAAGGAGCACCGGCCTCCTGGCTGTGCTCTTGGGAAGCATCCGCGGACGTCGTCATGGAGGGACTCCGGAAATAACATGATGGAACCCGGGGCGGGCTCCCTTTCCGCCCCGGAATTCAGAGAAGGATCAGAGGGAATTGAGTGCCTGAGTACGGATACGATCCCAGATCGCGGCGAACTCTTCGTCGCTCTTGCCATCGCCTTCGGCCACGGCTTTCTGCCAGGCGTCACGCAATGCATTCAGGCGTTTGATGCGGGCGTCGTTCCAGGCCTGGGCCTCGTCGGTCCAGACGCCTTTTTCCTTCAAGTAACGGATGGCGCCTTCATGGAAGGGCGCGTCCGCCGCCGGCACACCAGCCTGTTTCAGGTCCCAGCGCGGCATTACCGAGGTGGCGTCCTTGTACAGGTCATAGGTTTCATCCAGCGCCTTGGTGAAGGCGTACACCAGATCCGCGTCGCTATCGGAGCGGACCACCAGCACCGGGTAACGGTAGGCCAGGATGTCCACCGGGTTTTCCTTGCTGATACCGGCGCCCACGGTTTCCGTGTAGGGCTGGAAGAACGGCGCTACCGCGCGCAGGCGTTTCCAGCCTTCCGCGTCATCGGCGGGCACTTCCAACCAACGGATACCACGGGGGGATTGCTCCAGCTCGTACACGTGGCTGGGCGTGGTGGTGGTACAGGACGCGTCGGCCTCGTTACGCGCCAGGGAACTCATGGCGTTGGCGTAGGTGGGGAACATCTTCGCGTCGACGTCATCCCGGGTCAGGCCGGCGAACGCCAGGAAGGCATCGCATTTGACGTTGATGGACGGGTTGCCCGCCACATAGGCGAAACGCTTGCCCTTGAGATCCTGCAGCGTATGAATGTCGGCATCCGCGGCGGTGAAGATACCGAACGAGGAAGGACGACCAGCCACCACCCGAAGATCTTGCGGTCCCCAACGGCGGGTGGAGAAATCATGGATCCCTTCACTGGCGAAGAACGTCTCCGTGGCCAGGAAGCCAATGTCGGCGCGCTTGCTCAGCACCGGTTGCAGACGACCAATGGAAGAGCCGGAAGGCTGGATACGGATACGGGTGCCGAATTTCTTGCCGAACGCATCGGCAATGGCGGACGCTTCGGCGTAGCCGGCGGAACCCACGTCATAGGAGGACCAGGTCATGGATTTGGGCAGTTCCGCGGCGTTGGCGCCGGCGGTCAGGGCCAAACCACCCCCAATCATGATAGAGGCGAAAAATCGACGCAGGCGAGTCGATGAAGTCATAAGCATCTCCGAGGATTGTTTTTTTGCGGCCGTCGTGGACGGCGTCAAAATCGTGCGTGACGATTCAGGGGCATCCCGCCCGGCTCAGGAGGGCCATCCTCATACCGGAGAGAATTCCGGCATCGGCCCTTTGCGAAAACTAGTCGGTCACTCCGGTTGGAGTCAATAAATTTTCCCAAATTCAAATAAAAAATTCTCGCATTTCAAGAAATGATCAGGAAACTGGTCACAAATGCGCCACAATATAAGCACTTATTTGTTTATCGGCCTGGTCAGTATCATTCCTGCAAACGGGATATTTCGTTCCGGATCACGTCGATCACCATGCGTCGACGCTCGTCGCTCATCCGCGACACCACCGAGGCCACACTGACCGCCACGTCCTGACCGGAGCCGGGCACCCGGAACGCCACCCCCAAGGCCGCCACTTCCGGGATGATGCGGCCATTGTTGAAAGCAAAACCGTCGCGCCGGTATTCCAGCAGCCACTGGCGCACCTCCGACAAGGTGATGCCCGAATAGCGCTCGTAGCGATCTTGATTGAGCAGCAGCATGCGGTCGCCTTCCTCCACCGACAGGGAGGCCAGCAGCGAACAGGAACCGGCTCCGATCCCCAGCGGCCGACGGGCTCCGACCATCAGCGTGTTGGCACTGATCGGGTAGGTACCTTCGGAGAGGTCGATGCACACCGAGTCCCGATTGGAACGGATCGACAGGTAAGTGGACTCCTCGGTGCGTCGCGAGATATTTTTGAGCATCGGTCTCAGCCGTTGCCGCAGCTGCAGATCCGGCGCCACCGCCTGGGCGGATTCGGCGATATCGAGCAATTCGAAGCCCACATGATAAGTCTTCACATAGGGATCGAAGGTCAGCAACCCTTCGTGGGTGAGGGCGGTCAGCAACCGATGGGCGGTCGCGGTGTTCATTCCCACCTCCCGCGCAATGCGTGACAGCGTGCCGCCGGTGGGGAAAGTGCGCGCGACCGTACGCAACAACAACGATGCCTTGGCCAGAGTGGTGCTGGTGGCGGGCTTGGCCTTCTTGGCGGTGGTGGTTCGGACTGAGCTCATGGGACTCCGCGGCGGCATATTTTCTCGTTATACGTGAATTTTATCTCGCATAACGATAGCCATTACCCCGCGATCTGCCAAGCTCAGCCGTTCGACGCCTCCCTGACAGAGGCATCGAATGCCGTGAACAGCAGGTTCTCCGTGCTGTCGCCAACCCGGAATTCCGCCTTCATGGCATCCAGATGGTCCAAAGCTTCTCCCCGCAAATAGGGCGCCTCCAGGCATACGATCTGGTAAATACCCTGGCGCAACAGCGCCCGGTCCAGGCTCTCATTCTCGGCGGCGGCGGGGTTGAGGCCATGGGTCAGGCCCGGCCACGACATCGCCAGAACCCAGGTATTCACCATCAGGGCGCGCAGGTCCTCATCACTGGCTTCGATCAGACCGCTGGCCCGCAGTCCCTGATAAATATGCAGCCCGCGCTCCATGCCATCTTGCACGAACCTCGTGTATTCAGCGCGTAACTCCGGGTCCTGGTGGAGAAAATGCGGTAAATCCCGGTGCAGGAACCGGCCCTGCCACATCGACTCAAGAATCCCCTGCAGGTAATGCATCTTGTCCTGCCAGGTCAGTTCCCCCCGGGGGGGTGGCAACCATTCCCAGATCTGTTGGCGATAGCGCTCGAACAACGCCGCCACGATCGCCGTCTTGTTACGGAAGTGATAATACAGGTTGCCGGGACTGATCCCGAGGGCTTCAGCGATGTGGTTGGTGGTGACATTGCGCTCGCCATGGCGATTAAACAGGTCCAGGGCGGTGTCCAGAATGCGCGTCTTCGTGCCAGTCATACGGGGCCAATCCAATCAAAGGGGAAACACGGGGTTGACCTCTAGAGTAATTACTCTAAAAATCCCAATCAGTCCAATAACAATCCAAGAGGTGCATTATGGTCGCGGAAATCAAGGAGCTCAAAACCGATCAGGCGCAGATAACGCGCATGAACACCTTGTTCGAAGCCCAGCGGACCGCTTTCCGCCGTCAGCCCTATCCATCCGTGGAAGAGCGCCGTCAGGCCATCCTGCGCCTCAAACCCATGCTGTTGGATCACCAGGATGAAATCATCGAAGCGCTGCGCCAGGATTTCGGCAACCGCGCCGCCGATGAAACCAAGCTGGCGGAGTTGCTCACCAGCGTCGAGGGGATCAAGTACCACGCCAAGAAAGTCGCCAAATGGATGAAACCCAGCCGCCGCAAGGTCGGCGCGCCGCAATGGCCGGGCAAGGCCTGGGTGGAATATCAGCCGGTGGGTGTGGTCGGTGTGATCGTGCCCTGGAATTACCCCGTGTATCTGGCCATCGGCCCTCTGCTGGCGGCGCTGGCGGCAGGCAACCGGGTGATGATCAAGATGAGCGAATCCACCCCGGCCACCGGTGCTCTGCTGCAACGACTGATCGCCGACACCTTCCCGGAAGATCAAGTGGCGGTGGTCAACGGCGAAGTGGACGTGGCGGCGGCGTTTTCCGCGTTGCCATTCGATCATCTGCTGTTCACCGGCTCCACTTCCGTGGGCCGGCACATCCTGCGCGCCGCCGCGGAAAATCTGACACCGGTGACGTTGGAGCTGGGCGGCAAGAGCCCCTGCATCATCGGTGAGGATTTCCCGATGAACGAAGCGGTGGAGCGTATCGCCTTTGGTAAATGCCTGAACAGCGGCCAGACTTGTGTGGCGCCGGACTATATTCTTTGCCCCGAGCAGCGGGTGGAGGAATTCGTTGAACAGTGGCGCGCGCAGATCGGCAAGCTGTATCCGACCATGGCGGAAAACCCGGACTACACCAGCATCATCAACGATCGCCAGTACCAGCGCCTGCAGGGTTACCTGCGCGACGCGGAAGAGAAAGGCGCCCGTATCATCGGCATCAACCCCGCCAATGAGGATCTCGGCGACAGCCGCAAGCTGCCGCACACTCTGGTGCTGAACATCACCGACGACATGAAAATCGCCCAGGACGAAATCTTCGGCCCCTTGATGCTGGTGATTCCGTACAAGGGACTTGATCAGGCCCTGGACTACGTCAATGACCGTCCCCGTCCACTGGCGTTGTACTACTTCGACTGGAACAGCGGCAACGCGCAATACGTGCTGCGCAACACTCACGCCGGCGGCGTCTGCATCAATGACACCGTCAGTCACGTGGGCGTGGATGACATGCCGTTCGGCGGGGTCGGCCCTTCAGGCATGGGGCACTACCATGGCCACGAAGGCTTCCTGACCTTCTCCAAGGCCAAAGGGGTCTATCGCAAGGGCAAGTTCAACGGCACCAAGCATATCCTGCCGCCCTACGGCCGGGGCATGCACCGTTTCATCTATAAATACCTGCTCAAGTAACGGCTCGGCGGGCGTGACTTTTCAGTGACGCCCGCCCGCGATAACAAGCACAACAACACAACCAGGATGGAAACCGGGAATGGATCGTCGCGACTTTCTCAAACTCAGCGCCGGTGCCAGTGTCATGCTGACGGCGGGGTCAAGTCTGGCCCTGTTGACCGGCTGCAGCCGTAACGACGGGCCGGCACACGGCTACCGCCACCTGCGCTCCCAGGACGTCACCCTGCTCAGACCGCTGGCCCGGGTCTTGCTGGCACCAGCCCTGACGGCGGCGGAGGCCACCGCCGATCAGGCGCTGATGGCCTTTGATGATCTTCTTGACGGCGGCATGCCCGGCACCCGCGGTGCCGTATTCGAATTGCTGGATTTGTTGCAGTTGGCCCCCGGACGCTGGTACCTCACGGGCACCTGGAAGCACTTCGCCGAACAAACCGAAGAGCAGCTCCGCGCCACCCTGGATCATTGGTCACGCAGTGAAAGCGAGCTGCCGCGGGCCGCGTTCCAGGGTCTCACCAAACCGATCCATATGGGCTGGTACGTCAAACCGGATGCCGCGCGCACCACCGGGTACCCCGGCCCGCCGAAGAAGATTGTCATGTGAACAGGCCCCAAACCACCGCACCCAGCTGAAAACAAAAAAGCATATAGGTATCGCCATGCAGGATTTATCCACCTTGCCGATCAGCGGCATCAAGGATCTCTGGAAAACCGGTATCGCCGAAGGCTGGCACGCCCTGGATGGCCAGACCATCACCGAAAACCGCACCCTGGAAGCCGACGTGATCATCGTCGGCACCGGTGCCGGCGGCGGCGTCAGCGCGGAGGTGCTCACCCAGCACGGCCTCACCGTTATCCTGTTGGAAGCCGGCCAGTTACGCAGTTCCGACGACTTTATTCTTGATGAGGGCAAGGCCTACCACGACCTCTATCAAGAAGGCGCCATGCGTGCCACCAAGGATGCCGGCATGACCATCCTGCAAGGTCGCACCGTGGGCGGCACCACCGTGGTCAACTGGACCAGCAGTTTCCGCACGCCACGCCAGACACTGGACTATTGGCGGGACCGGTTCGGTGTTACCGAGCTGGACCGGGAAGCGCTCAATCCCTGGTTCGAAAGGATGGAACAGCGCCTCAACATCAGCAAATGGGCGATGCCTCCGAACGCCAATAACGCCGTCATCAAGAAGGGATGCGAAAAACTGGGATGGCACTGGGGCATCATCCCGCGCAATGTAAGCGGCTGCTGGAATATCGGTTACTGCGGCATGGGCTGTCCCACCGATGCCAAGCAATCCATGCTGGTCACCACCCTGCCAGCGGCCATGAAGGAAGGCGCCACCTTGCTCCACAGCACCCGCGCCGAACGCCTGCTGATGGAGGGCGACAAGGTCGTGGGGGTGGAAGCGCGGCCCTTGAATAAGGACAAGGAGCCCACCGGCGCCACCCTCACGCTGAAAGCGCGGGCCGTGGTGGTCTCCGGCGGCGGTATTCAAAGCCCGGCACTGTTGTTGCGCTCGGATGCTCCGGATCCGGAAAAACGGATCGGCAAGCGCACCTTCCTGCACCCCACCAGCTTTACTTTCGGTCGTTACGAAGAGGAAGTGGCGCCCTACTATGGCGCGCCACAATCACTGTATTCCGACGAGTTTGTCTTCAAATACGGCGTAGACGGCCCCGGCGGCTACAAGCTGGAGATGATGCCGCTGCACCCGGGCCTGGCCGGTGCCCTGATCGGTGGCATCGGTGATCAGGCCAGGCAAGAGATCGCCGGTCTGCCCCATCTGGCGGCCTCCATCGCGCTGGTGCGCGACGGCTTCCATGAAAACAGCGAAGGCGGTTCGGTGGAGTTACGCGACAATGGCGAACCCGTGCTGGACTACCCGGTGAACGCGTACCTGCTGGAAGCAGTGAAACGATCTCATCTGACCCAGGTGGAAATGCAATTCGCCGCCGGTGCCAAGACGGTCCGGCCCGGCCATTCCCACGCGCCACACTACCGCGACTGGGATGAGGCCCGGCAGGGCATGGAAACCCTGGAATACGCGCCCTTTATCACCGCCCTGGGCAGCGCCCACGTGATGGGCGGGTGCGCCATGGGCAGTGATGAGAAATACTGTCTGGTCAACAGCGATGGCGGCTACAAGTACCTGGACAATCTGTATGTCATCGACGGCTCGGTGTTCCCCACCAGTCTCGGGGTGAACCCACAGCTCACCATCTACGGCATCAGTGCGCGCAACGCCACCGCCCTGGCGGAAAAGCTCGGCGCCTGAAGGCATCAACCGCCGCGGGTCGCTCAGGTGCCGCGTGATCGCGCGGCACTTTCCTCCAGCTTCCGCTGCTCCCGCGCCAGCAGATCACGCACCTCCGACAGCTCCGCCAGGCGCCGCTCCACGGCTTCCCGTTTTTCCGCCATCAACGCCGCCCCCCGGGCACAATCGATGCGATCATCACGTAGCGCGTCCAGCACCTCGCGAATTTCCTTGAGGGAGAACCCCAACCCTTTCAGTTGCCTCACCATGGCCACCCGCTCCACCGCCGGTTCCGGGTAATCGCGGTAGTTGTTACCACGGCGGTCCACTTCCCGCAGCAGCCCTTGTTTCTCGTAATAACGCAGGGTGTGGCGACTCACTCCGGTTCTTTGTTCCAGTTCCGCGATGCGCACCTTTTCCTCCCACCAGTATTGACCTTAGAGCATACTCTACACTTTACAGTGGCGGGCCACTCATCAGGGAGAACCCGTCATGACGCTACTGATCACCGGCGCCACCGGCTTTATCGGCCGGCACCTGTGCGCCCGGCTAACCGCCCGGAGACAGCCCGTGCTGGCGCTGATGCGCCGCCCGCAAGCGCTCGAGGAGCTCCAGGCCACCGTGGACCGGCTCGGAGGAAACAGCCACTACCTGGACGCTCTGCCGGGGGATCTGAACGCCCCTGATCTTGGTCTCGCCGGCAGCCCGCCGTCACTGGACGCGGTGGTGCATCTGGGCGCCCGTTTCGGTTGGCGATTACCCGCGGAAGCCGCGCGCCGAACCAACGTTTCCGGCAGCCTGGCGGTGGCGCGACTGGCACGGCGGCAGCAATGCCGGTTGGTCTTCATCAGCGGCTTCATGCTGGACAACCAACGCCACCTGAAACGCCTGGGACTTAACGGAGAAGATCCGGCGACCATCGACTGGCAACGGGTATACCGTCGTGCCGGGCCCTATGAAGCCAGCAAAATAGAAGCGGCGATCACGGTACGCTGGCAACTGCGCAACCAGGATTGGGTGGAAGTACAACCCGCCACGGTGGCGGGTCATAGCCGCAATGGTGATCTGGACCCGGCGCAACCCCTGCACGCCCTGATCGACAATTTGGCCCGGGGGCGGCTGGCGATGGTCCCCGGCGGCCCCGAACACTGGCTGCCATTGATTCCGGTGGATACCCTGGCCGAGATCATCGACCACGCCATCCAGGATCCGGCGCCGCCACGGCGAATCCTAGGGCTGGATCCGGATACGCCGAACCTGAAACCGATGCTGGCTTTGATCGCGGAGACTCTGGGATGCCGTTCTCCCAGGCTCCATCTTCCCATTCCGCTGCTCGCTCATCTGCTGCGGCTGCCCGCTCTGGCCCGATTCGCCAACACCGAACCCGAGGCGCTCCATTTCATTCAACCAGAGCGGTTCGACCTCAGTGCCACCATGCCCTTCCTGGAGCGCACCGGCATACGGCTCCCGCCCATGCCGCGAGTACTCCGGGCCAGTGCCGGTCACTATCTGGAAAGTCACGGACACGCACGGTAAAAACGGCAAGGTTCCGGGTAATGTGCGTGCGCGCATGGATCGCGTTATGCTTGGCGCCCCATTTCAAGGACAAAGCGAGCCGAACATGACCAATCGCGTTGTTTACCCGGGCACCTTCGACCCCATTACCAACGGCCATAAAGACCTTATCGAACGGGCCGCCGACATGTTCGATGAAGTGATCGTAGCGGTGGCCGCCAGTGAAAAGAAACGTCCGCTGTTTACTCTGGAAGAGCGCGTCGCGCTGGTGGAAGAGTGCGTTCACGACCGCGACAACGTCAGAGTGGTGGGTTTTTCCCAGTTGCTGGCCCACTTCTGTCAGAACCAGAACGCCAACATTCTGCTGCGAGGCCTGCGCGCGGTCAGTGACTTCGAATACGAATTTCAGCTCGCCAACATGAATCGCAAGCTGGCACCGGAACTGGAAACCGTGTTCCTCACCCCGGCTGAGCATCTGTCCTTTATTTCCAGCTCCCTGGTTCGGGAGATCGCGCTGCTCGATGGCGATGTTCGGGAATTCGTACCAGACAACGTGGCCATCGCGCTGGAACGCCGCAAGAAAGAACTGGCCGGCGAGTAACCACCGCCAGCCCGCTCGCTGGTGAAGACTCGTTGGTGCTCGTTGATGAAGCGAAGAACCCGCCGGTACGGATTGAATCAGGAGCTTCCCTTATGACACCGCGTTCCTTGCTGCTGTCCCTGTTCGCCGGTTTCGCATTGTTGTGCGGCACCGCCAACGCCGATGCGCCCGACGAAGCGGCCATCGCCAGTGCCCACCCCCTCGCCACCGACGCCGGTTTCGAGGTTTTGAATGAAGGGGGCAACGCCTTCGACGCCGCCATCGCGGTGGCCGCCGCCCTGGCGGTGGTGGAACCTTACTCCGCCGGCATGGGCGGTGGCGGTTTCTGGCTGCTCCATCGCCAGAAGGACGGCCATGAAACCATGGTGGACGCCCGGGAAACCGCACCCGCCGCGGCCACTGAAACGCTGTTTCAGGATGACCAGGGCAACGTTGTGCGCGACCGCGCCATCAATGGCCCTCTCGCCGCCGGCATCCCGGGCCAGGCCGCGGCCTTTGTCCACCTGAGCGAACGCTATGGCCGTCTGCCACTGGCCCGGACCCTGGCACCCGCGATCCGCTTGGCCCGTGACGGCTTTCCGGTGGAACAGCATTACCAGACACTCGCCGGCTACCGTGTGGACGTGCTCAATCGTTACCCGGAAGCGGCCGCTATTTTTCTGCGCGACGGCGGCATTCCCAAAGCCGGCACCATCATCCGCCAGCCGGATCTGGCCAGGGTTCTGGAGGCCATCGCCGATCAGGGTTTCAACGGTTTCTACCGCGGCCCACTGGCCAGGAAGATGGTTTCAGGGGTTCGCGAGGCTGGGGGCGTCTGGACTCTGGAAGACTTGGAAAACTATCGGGTAAAAGAACGGGCACCGATTGTCGGCGAGTACCGGGGAGCCCGAATCGTTTCCGCGCCGCCGCCGTCCTCCGGCGGGCTTGTGATGATGGAAACGCTTAACATCCTCAGCAATTTCAATGGCGGCGAGATTAGTAAGGACTTACTTCCGCATCTCACCGTGGAGGCCATGCGGCGCGGTTACCAGGATCGCGCACGCTATATGGGTGATCCGGACTTTGTGGATATGCCTGTGGATAAATTGGTGAGTAAGTCCTACGCCAAGGCGCGCGCCGCCGGCATCAAGCTGGACAAGGCCACCCCCAGCGCCAGTCTCGGCGACCCGGTGACGGTGGAGGAAGGCTTCCATACCACCCATTTGTCCGTGCTCGATGGTGAAGGCAACCGGGTTGCCGCCACGCTCAGCATCAATCTCCCTTTCGGCAGTGCTTTCGTGCCCCCCGGCACCGGTGTCCTGCTCAACAATGAGATGGACGATTTTTCCGCCAAACCGGGCAGCCCCAACGCCTATGGCCTGGTCGGCAGCAAGGCCAACGCCATCGCCCCGGGCAAGCGTCCCCTGTCCTCGATGACCCCGACTTTCGTGGAAACGAAGGACGGTGTTGCCATTCTCGGCACCCCCGGTGGCAGCCGTATCATCTCCATGGTGTTGCTCGGGGTTCTGGAAGCGGTGAACGGCAAACCCGTGGAAGACTGGGTCTCGCGGGTTCGCTTCCACCATCAATACCTGCCGGACGAAGTGGAAGTGGAACCGGACTTCCTGGACACCGCCGAGGCCCGTGGGCTGGCGTTACGCGGCCATACCCTGAAATCCACCGGCCGCCGCTACGGCAACATGCAGGCGATTTATTGGAATAAGCGTACCGGCGAGGTCACCGCCGCCAGTGATCCACGAGGCATTGGCGCCGCCCGGGTGCGGGCGCCGGATTCCTGAGGCGGTCCGGCGCGTGACGGCACGGAGTAACCGGGTAAGATAGGGTTGATCCGTCTCACAATGGGAGGCCTCGACGGTGGACCTGTTGATGCCGCTCGCACCGCATCCCCGGTTGCGGCGTTACATCAGCCATTACTGGCTTAGCCGGAACAGTAGCGCCGGTGACCACCGCATCCTGCCCGATGGCTGTGTGGATCTGGTCCTGACCGCCGGTCACGATCTCACCGTCACCGCCTACGGTTCCACCACCGCCCCGGGAACCGCCCGCGTACAAGCCGGCCATCACTATCTCGGCATTCGTTTCCATCCGGGACAGCACCGTCATTTTCTGCCTCTGCCGGCGGCGGAACTGCGCGATCGCGCGCTCCCTTTGCCAGACAATCGAGGACTGATCGCGACATTAGGTTCCCAAGTTTTTACCCATCCGCACCCACGTCGGATCCTCGATCAGCTGCTACTGGACTGGCTGGGGCATTATCCGGCGGAGACCGACGCCCTGGATCGTTGGCTGCTCCACGCACCCTGGAAGAGCGGTATCGCCCCTGTTTGTCATGCCTTCGGAGTGAGCAAGCGCCAACTACAAAGGCAATTTCAGCAGCGCCTGGGTATCAGTCCGGGGACCTTTCTGACCATCCGCCGCTGCCAATGGCTGATCCGAACCCTGACCCAAGAAGGCGTGCCGCCCCTGGCGGCGCTGGCCCAGGACGCCGGCTTCAGTGACCAGAGCCATATGACCCGTACCCTGAAACGGGTGATGGGCGTGACCCCCGCCGCCGCCATCCTGCCCGATCACGATGTCGCTTTTATTCAAGACGCGATGCGCGGCCCCCCCTAATCTGACACTTCCTGGCGCCGCCGAGGCGCCGTTATTCGACGGGAGATCGACGATGAAACTGTGGTCGGGTCTGGTGGTAACGAATCCCACGGCGGCGCGGGACTTTTATGTGAACCACTTCGGCAGCGAAGTGCTGTTCGACAGCGACTGGTTTGTCTTGTTGAGCCTGGGCGGCGGTGAGCTGGGCTTTCTGAAACCGGATCAGGACGCGCAGGCACCGATGTTCCGGCAAACGGTAACGAATGGGGCCTGGATTGCCGTGGACGTGGATGATGTGGAGACGCAATACCAGCGATTCCGCCATGCCGGAGTCAATATCGAGGTGCCATTAAGGGACGAGCCCTGGGGCGACCGCCATTTCGTCGTTCGTGATCCCAACGGCATCCCGGTGGACATTGTACGCCATGGGTGATGGCGCCACCGTCACCGCGGGGAGTATCCTTAAGCGGAAATCGACGGCACGGTTGCTCCATGAAGTCTCTTTTTTCCGCGCTGGTGATGGGTTTTGCTTTGCTGCTGGTCGCTTGCAACGAGGGCTCTTCCCGGCCGGCCCCCCCACCGCCGTTCTCCCATCCTCCGGGGCCTCCCGCGGTAGCGGGCGTGCCCGTGGAGACGCATCAGAGCACGGTACGGTTGTTTCTGGATCACCTTGCTCGAAGGGAGTCCAGGGCGGGATGGGATCTGCTCAGCCGGGAAAGCCGGGCGCTTTACCCCGACATCATGGCCTTCGCCCGCCAGACTTCGGAACAGGCGGAACTGGCCGCGGACTTGCTCGCCGACCCCGCCCTGACCTGGACCACCCGGGCCGTGGCGCCGGGAGCCCAGGTCGGGGTGACCACGGTATCCGGCGAAACCCGGCGTGAAGGGATGGTGGACAATGTGGCGTTCAGCTGGATCACCCGTTTCCAGCAAGGGCGTCTGACCATCGAACTGCCGCCCCAGGCGGATGACACCCTGTACCGCTGGGAAAATCCGAGCGGTACAGGGCCTGGCGGCCTTTATCAGGCAAACATGCCCCTTACTATCGCCTTTCCGGTAAACCAGGAAACAGACGTCAATAGCGTGGAACGGGTGCATGTCAGCCTGGATCAGCGTCTGAACGTGGCGCCGATGACCGCGATGGAAGAAGAAGACGGCAGTATCCGCCACACCTTCTCGCCGGAGCCTCTGGCACCCGGCCCTCACACGGCCACTGTCACCTGGTGCGATAGAGAGCTGAAGATCTGGTACCAAAGCACGGTCACCTTCATCGTTACCCCCGCTGCGGAGCCAGGCTGACCGGATGTTGTAAACGGGTTTATTCCTGCTCCCGATCGGCGCTGAGCAGGGATTGCAGTTCCTCTCGCCCACGGGCGGACAGCTCGATCAGTTTCTCCAACTCATCACGGTGAGCCACCTGTTCGCGCAGCAACCGCTCATCCACTTCACGGAAAGTACGCACCAGATCAATGGCAGTGGTTTCCGGCAGCCCCAGTTGAGTCAGTACCGCCTGACTGGCACGCAGACTGGATTCCAGCGTTTCCCGCACCACATGCTGCACGCCGAGCGCCAGCAGGGAATAAGCGTGGTGGCGGTCCCGCGCCCGGGCAATCAGCGTTACCCGCGGAAAATGCTCCAGAATCAAATGGGCGGCACGCAGCGAATCCTCCACGCCATCCACCGCCAGCACCACCACACGGGCGTGACCGATACCGGCATGGTGGAGCAAATCCAGCCGGGTGACGTCGCCGAAATACACCTGGTTGCCGTAACGCCGCACCGTATCGATGTGTTCCGGATTGGTATCCAGCGCGGTGAAGGGGATATTCCGGCTCAGCAGAATACGACCAACGATCTGACCAAAACGACCGAAGCCGGCCACCACCACCTGCGGTTCCTGATTATCGGGAATCGGCTCCTCGGGCAGGGCGGCATGGGGACGCCGTTCCGGCCAGAGCCGGGTGACCAGCTTCAACAGCAGCGGAGTGGCGGCCATGGACAGCGCCACCACCAGGTTCAAGCGACCAATATCATCGCTGCCCAACAATCCCAGGGCGCCGGCCTGAGTGAACAGCACGAAGGCGAATTCACCGCCTTGACTGAGTAGCAGCCCGAACAGCAGCGCGCCACGCCAGCTGTTGCCGGCGACTTTGGCGATCACCATCAACACCAGGGTTTTCAGCGCCAGCAGCGCTACCCCCCAGGCCAGGATATCCAAGGGCGCCCGCACCAGCAGCCGCAGGTCCATGGTCATGCCGATGGCCATGAAGAACAGACCCAGCAGCAGCCCCTTGAACGGCTGAATATCGGTATCGAGCTGCTCCCGATAGGGCGAATTGGCCAGCAACATGCCGGCCACGAAAGCCCCCAGTCCCATGGACAGGTGCAGCATTTCCATCAGGGCGGCGGCGCTGAGAACCAG
This sequence comes from Alcanivorax sp. 24, assembly GCF_004360225.1. GTDB lineage: Bacteria > Pseudomonadota > Gammaproteobacteria > Pseudomonadales > Alcanivoracaceae > Alloalcanivorax > Alloalcanivorax xiamenensis. Next base: position 177,285 of record NZ_SNUA01000004.1, on the reverse strand, counting down.
CAGCAAAGCGGTGGCGGTCATCAACTCCCGGTTATGCAGCTTGGCCAGCCAGCCGAGCCAGGGGTTCAATAGGTAACGCCCAGCCAGGACCATGCCGACAAGCGCCAGCAAACCGATCAGCAGATTGGGTTTATCCGCGCCCTCGGCGCCACCGGCCAGGGCCGGCAGCAACAGCAACAGCGGGATCACCGCCAGATCCTGGAACAACAGAATGGAAAAAGCCCCTCGCCCCTGGGGGGTGCCCAGCTGCCGGGTCTCCACCAGCATTTGCACGGCGAAGGCGGTGGAGGACAGCGCCAGGGTGGCGCCAATAGCAATGGCGGCGTTGGTGGGCTCACCCCACCACAGGAAAAAGCCGGTCAGCAGGGCGGCGCTGAACAGCACCTGGCTCACCCCCAACCCCATCAATTGGCGGCGCCGCGCCCAAAGCTGTTGCGGAGCCAGCTCCAGGCCCACCACGAACAGCATCAGTACCACGCCCAGTTCGGCGAAATGCAGCACCCGATCCGCGCCCTGGATAGCCGCCAGCCCCATCGGCCCCACGATCACGCCGGCCACCAGGTAACCGAGGATGCTGCCCAGCCCCAGGCGCTGGAACAACGGCAGCAACAGCACCGCTGCGCCCAACAGCACTAACGCTTGTACGAAAAAACCTTCCATTGGCGGCTCCTAGGAATTGGCTGTCGCGGCTCGTCAGTCCCAGCGGATCGGCGCGTCCGAGGAGCCGGGGGAGGGCGGCTGTCCGGCCGGGCCTTCTCCCCCCACTGCCGCGATCCCCAGCACCCGCACCCGGTCGCCTGCCTGCACCGCGGCGGCGGCCCGCGTTACGCGCGCCAGCGCGTACCCTTCACGGGTCTCGATCACTCGGGCCCGGGTCAGCTCGGCACCGGCCAGTTGAATCGGCAAGCCGGTGTCCGGATCCTTGATCCGTTCCCCAGGCCGGTATACCGACACCATCGCATCGGTTTCCAGCCGTCCCGCACCCTGGCTCAGATAGAGCATATCGCCGCTGACTTTCAACACCCGCACCGGATACAGCACGTCGGTGGCGGCGCCACTCAAGGCCCGGGCGATACGGGGATAGAGCCGGTCGGCCAAACGCTCGGGATGACGGCGGTCCTCAATGTTCTGCTGACGTGCCCAGGCCCGCACCGTGGCCTCATCCTGTTGCCAATCGAACAGGTCGCTCCACAACACTTCACCGGTGGCGGTATCCAGCAGCCGGTAACGGACCCGCACACGGGGCTCGAACCCCTGGAAGTCGGCACCGTAAAAGCGACGTTGCCGGTCGCCGATACTGAAATCCTCGATCCGTCCCACCAGCAACACATCCGCGCCCTGCACCCGACCCAGCCGGGCCCATTCCGCCGGCTCCACGCTACCACCGGACACCGTCGCTCTTTCCCGTTCCAACGCCGCCAGATGAGCGCGATCAAGCACCCGGAACCGACCCGCCTGCGTGAAGGCATCGACCAGATCGTCCCGCAGCCGGCTTCGCACCTCGGCGGCGCCGATGGTCACTTCCCCCAATTGATATTCATTGGCACGGGTTTCGAATGGCATCACCGCGATGGCCGGCAGGTGGCCACGCCCCGGCCGCAAGGACTGATAACGCAGCACCCGGGCTTCCACGCTCGCTTTCCACAAGGCGTCGTCAACCTGTTCCACCGCCAGTACCCGATAGCCCTGCAGGCTGCCCAGGGTCGGTAATTGCGGATCCGCTACCGAGGTCTGGCTGCCAACCCAGGTGCTGACGTCCCCCTGGCGCTGACTCATCCATTGGCTGACCTGACGGCGAAAGGCGGGGTCCACCGCCAGCGCCACGCCGCCGGCCTGACGCACCGCCCCCACCAGCGCTTCGCTGACCGCGTGTTGTGGTGTTTCACCATATCCCTCGGCGGTCACCTTGACGGTTTCGGTGGCACTCCAGACCAGGCCGCTCAGCAGCAGACCGAGCGTCACCAGGAGGGTTCTATAAAACCGGATCACCATGACTGCCTCCCTGCCCATTGGGGCAGCCTGTTACAAACCAAACAGACTGCGGCTGCGGGTCTTGCGGATTTCCTTCTCGCCGGACCATTCGATAATACCGCTCTGGATGTTCAGCAGCTTGAGCGTGAATTTGTAATACACGTCCTTGGTGCTGTTGTCCCGTTTAACGATGGAAGACAGATTGCCGTAGAGCATGAACTCGGCACCGATCTGCCGGCCCATCTGGGCGGCGGTGGACTGATCCACCATGCCGGAGTCCTGCTGGTACTCCAGCTGCTGACGCACCCGGTCGACCACGGTCATATCGACGAAACGGAATTTGCCGGAGTTGATCAGCCTGGACTGGATCGTGTCGGTGATGGATTCGGTGTCCACATGCTCGCTGGTCTTGTTCTTGACCCGGTCCACGAACAGCACCGGGCGACGGTCGCGGGTGAGTTCCACCACCGGCGGGAACACCATCATGTCATCCACCATCTTGGCGGCGATCATCTGCAGATCCGAGGAGCCGAAGTCCGGAGTCACGGTCTCCCGCGCCTGGGGGTCGCCGTATTCCACTTTCGAGGCACAGCCGCTTGCCAGCAGCACCACTCCCAGCATCATCGCCATCACTATGCGCATCTTCGCTTCTCCTCGCGGGCATCCATTGGGGTCGGGGCGTTATTCACGCACCCATATTTCAAAGCGCACGGCACTGGGGTTGGGCGCCACCGCTTGCACATTCGCCTGACTGCGGCCGGCCATCACCAGTTGGCGCCAGGGTTGGGATTCCGGCGCCAGCTCAAAGCCTTGCTGGTCGAACCATTTGATCTTGTACTGGAAATCCAGTTCAAACTTCCAGCCGTTTTCCAGGGTTGCCTGCATGTACAGCAGGTCATTGACCCTCTTGCGCCGTACCTCTTCCACCGACAAACGGCTGGCCAGCAGGCTGTTATTGGAATACAGCTGCAACTGCTCGCCGTCATCCACCACTTCCAGGCGCGACATATTACTGGCCGAACAGGCCGTCAGCAGCAGCACCGCCAGCATCGGCGCGACGCGGCAAAGAAAACGGGTCATAGGGGTCCCTCCTGAACGGGTAGCACTCGGGCAACCAGACGCCCGGCGCGTTCGGTCACATGAATCAAGGTCAGGCCGCGCTCCGCAACCGGTACGGTCACGCTAGCATCGCCTCCCGGACCGCTCAACAGAACCTGTTGTTCCCCCACGGGCACGGTGACACGGCCAGCCTGGGCGTAAGCCGGCAAGCCCAGCCAGCTGCGCCGGTCAGCCTGCTCGCTGATCAGATTGAACAACTGCGTCAGGAAAGCGCCGGCACTGCCAAAATCGTCGTTGGCTTTCTTTTGCAGATTATACTTGCCGGTGGCGCGCAGCACCTGACGAATCAGCATCGCCGGCGCCTGTTCCCGCAGATTCCGTGCCGCCAGGGCGCCGACATCGGCCAGCACCCGGGTTTGCGCGGTCTGGCCCCCAATTTCAAAGGTCAGCGGGCGGGGGGCGGAGCGGGACATCACCGAATAAGAAGGGAACGCCACCAGGAACAGTCCATGCGGAGTGGGAATCGGCAGGCTCACTTCCTGCCGCGCCGGCACCTCGCCCTGTTCGTAGAGCACCGCCACGGTCCCCGTACCCTGTTCGCGATGGCCATCCAGGGCCCGGGAAACCCGCTGGACGTCCGCCTTGAGCCAGTCCGCCCGAGGATGCAGTTCCAACGCCTTCTTATAATCCACCAGGGCATCGTTGTACTCGCCGTGGGCTTCCCAGAACAGCGCCGAGAGATAGAAGGTCCAGGCGTTCTGGAAACTGCTTTTAACCGCGCCGGCGGCGGCATCCAGGCCTTCGAAATAGCCCTGGTATTGGGACAGATCCAGGGACGCCGCGTCCTCATCAACCTCGGCCAGCTCGCCCTCACGGCGCTGTTCGGCCAGGCGTTGCGCTTGCGCGGCCCGGCGCAACTCCACCGCGGTGCCGGTAACATCGCCGGCGGCCCAGTAATTCAGCGCCTGGTAACTGTGAGTAAAAATACGCTCGTAATCCGGCGCCCGGTAGGGCAGGGCGTTGTCGTTAATGAGCAAGGCGCCGGTCTGCGACGCCAGCCCGGTCACGCGGATCAGCGCCTGGGCATCGGTGTGCTCATAGTGATTGATGACATCGGCGAACACCGTCCGGCTGGCGGCGTCGTTGCCCAGGCGCTGCTGCAACAGCCCCAGTTCCTGCAGATAGAGCACCCCGTCCCGCCCTTTACCGGCACGTTCGAGGTGTTGAACGATGGCCGCGTCACGGCCAGGGGCGGGGTGAACCCAGGACTGGGCCTGACTCGGATAAGGCTGAAACAGGGAACCCACGGCACAGCCGGTAAGCCATAGCGGCATCACCAGCATCAACCAGAGTTTTTTTCCGTTCCAACCTCGGTCTGCTTCCATGACCGCCCTGAAAAGCCAGAGAGCCCGTCACCCACGGCGACGGGCCCGATCGGTTTAGAACAGCACCCGGGTGCGGATGGTGCCCTCGATGGTCCGGAGCTTCTCCAGGGCCAACTGACTGTAGCCCTTGTTCACGTCAATCACGACGTACCCGATATCCTCGTTGGTCTGCAGATACTGACCACAGATGTTGATATCGTTCTCGGAGAAAACGGTATTGATCTGGCTGAGAATGCCCGGGATGTTCTGGTGGATATGCAGCAAACGGTGCATGTCCGGATGGGACGGCAGCGCCACCTCGGGGAAGTTCACCGCACTCAGGGTGGAACCGTTGTCGGAGTAGCGGATCAGCTTCTCGGACACCTCGGTGCCAATGTTTTCCTGGGCTTCGTGGGTGGAACCACCGATGTGCGGCGTGAGAATGACGTTATCGAACTCCCGCAGCGGGCTGATGAACTCATCATCGTTGCCCTTCGGCTCCTCGGGGAACACGTCGATGGCCGCGCCCAGCAGATGACCGTCCTTGACGGCGGCGGTCAGCGCTTCAATGTCCACGACCTTGCCGCGAGCATAGTTGATCAGATAGCTCTTCGGCTTCATCGCCCGGATCTGCTCTTCCTTGATCATCCAGCGGGTAGCCGGGGTGTCCGGTACGTGCAGGCTGGTCACGTCACACATGCCCAGCAGGTCGTGGAGGCTCTGCACCTGGGTGGCGTTACCCAGCGGCAGCTTTGGCACCACATCGTAGAAGTAGACTTTCATGCCCATGGACTCGGCCAGCACCGACACCTGGGCACCGATGTTGCCGTAGCCGACGATCCCCAGCTTCTTACCGCGGATCTCATAGCTGTCCTTGGCGGATTTCAGCCAGCCACCACGGTGAGCCTCCGCGTTCTTCTCCGGAATGCCCCGCATCAGGCTGATGGTGTGCGCGATCACCAACTCCGCCACCGAGCGGGTATTGGAGTAGGGCGCGTTGAACACCGGAATGCCGCGTTTCAGCGCCGCCTTGAGATCCACCTGGTTGGTGCCGATACAGAAACAGCCCACGCCGATCAGCTTCTCCGCCGCCGCGAACACCTCTTCGGTGAGCTGGGTGCGGGAGCGGATACCCACGAAATGGGCGTCCTTGATGGCGTCGGTCAGGTCGCTGCCGGTCAGGGCCTTGGGCAGTAGCTCCACGTTGTGGTAGCCGTTCGCCTTCAGATTATCCACCGCGTTCTGGTGGATGCCCTCGAGCAGGAGGATACGGATCTTGTCCTTCTCAAGAGAGGTATGGGCCATGGGTGGTCTCTATAGCGGGCTAAATGGGCGCGTATGGTATCATAGCGCGCCCCGGATGAGAGCCACCCGGACCGGTTGCCTTTTTCAAGTTGAGTTGAGGACTGTTGGAGTCGCCATGACCGCTTTAGCCCATGCCGCCCTGGAACAATTGACCGAACTGCTCGGTGCCCGCTGCCTGACCGATCAGGACAGCGCTCAGCGCTACGGGGTGGACTGGACCAAGGTGTGGGCCCCGGCCCCCACCGCCGTGCTGCTGCCGGAAACCATTGATGAAGTGCAGCAGATCGTCGAAATCGCCAATGAGCATGGCCTGCATCTGGTGCCCTCCGGCGGCCGTACCGGGCTCTCCGCCGGCGCCGTGGCGGCCTTTGGCGAGCTGGTGGTGGCCTTCGACCGGATGAACAAAATTCTGGACTTCAACGCCTACGATCGCTCCGTCACGGTCCAGCCCGGCGTGATCACCCAACAGCTGCAGGAATACGCCGAACAGCAGGGGCTGTTCTATCCGGTGGATTTCGCCTCCGCCGGCTCCAGCCAGATCGGCGGCAACATCAATACCAATGCCGGCGGTATCAAGGTGATCCGCTACGGCATGACCCGGGACTGGATCGCCGGCCTGAAAGTGGTCACCGGCAAGGGCGAACTGCTGGAGCTCAACAAAGGCCTGATCAAGAACGCCACGGGCTATGACTTCCGCCATCTGTTCATCGGGTCGGAAGGCACCCTGGGTTTCGTGGTGGAAGCCACCGTCAAGCTCGCCCGGCAACCCAGGAATCTGACCGCCCTGGTGCTGGGCGTACCCGGCTTCCAGGAAGTGATGAAGGTGTTGCACGCCTTCCAGTCGGAACTGGACCTGACCGCCTTCGAGTTCTTCTCCGACAAGGCCATGGCCCACGTGCTGGCGCACGGTGTCTCTCGTCCCTTCGATACCGACTGTCCGTTTTATTGCCTGTTGGAATTCGAACAGGTGTCCGAACAAAGCGCCGATCAGGCGATGGCGGTGTTCGAGCATTGCGTGGAGCAAGGTTGGGTGCTGGACGGCGTGATGAGCCAATCACTACAGCAGCTGGAGCAATTGTGGCAGTTGCGCGAGCGAATTTCCGAGTCGATCGCGCCGCACACGCCGTACAAGAACGACATCTCGGTGACCATCGACAAGGTGCCGGATTTCGTCGAGGCGGTGGACAAAGTGGTCCAGGATGCCTATCCGGATTTCGAGATCGTCTGGTTCGGTCATATCGGCGACGGCAACATGCACCTGAACATCCTGAAACCGGAAGCATTGCCGAAGGAGGAGTTCTTCGAGAAGTGCAACAATGTTTCCAAGTGGGTGTTTGAAATCGTGGAACACTACAACGGCTCGATTTCCGCGGAACACGGTGTCGGCATGACCAAGAAGCCCTACCTGGGCTACTCCCGAAGCCCCGAGGAAATCGCGTATATGAAAGCGGTGAAGCAGGTCTTCGATCCGAACAACGTGATGAACCCGGGCAAGCTGTTCGACCTCTAAGCGGTCGATCATCAGCCCTTTTTCAGGATTATCGTGATGACGCCAAACTATCTTCACCGCTGGATCGACGGCTCGACCATGGACATGCCGGTGGGCAAAGTGGTGTGCGTGGGCCGTAACTACGCCGAACACGCCCGCGAACTGGGTAACGAGGTGCCGGAGCAACCCCTGCTGTTCATGAAACCCGCCTCCGCCCTGTGCAGCCTGCATGAGCCGGTGATACTGCCCAAAGGGCAGGGGGAGGTCCATCATGAAGTGGAAATGGTGGTCATGGTTGGCAAGACCCTCAGCGGCGAAACCGACCCCGAACGGGTCCGCTACGCCATTGCCGCCTACGGCGTGGGTCTTGATCTGACCTTGCGGGATTTGCAAAACACGCTAAAAGCGAAAGGACATCCCTGGGAACGCGCCAAGGCCTTCGACGGCGCCGCTCCGGTATCCGGCTTCGTCGACGCCCGTGGCATTTCCGTGCGCCAGAACCTGGAGGTGTCGCTGGAAATCAACGGCGAGCCCCGTCAGCACGGCCACACCGGGCAAATGCTGTTTCCCACCTTTGAGCTGATCGCCCATATCAGTCAGACCTTCCGCCTGGATCCCGGCGATCTGATCTTCACCGGCACTCCCAGCGGCGTTGCGGCGCTGAATACCGGCGACACGCTGACCGCCCGTCTGGGCAACATTATTCAGGTGTTTTCGGAAGTCGCCTGACCCGCGAAAGCGGACCGGCGCCACTGGCGCCGGCCAGATGGATCACTAGTCGCCGATGTCCTCGTCGTCCTTCTGATCCTTGTTATGCTTCACTTCGGACTGATCGTCACAGGTGGGCGGGTTCTGGAAGGTACTGGTGACATCCAGCAGCCCCAGATGCTGAATGGTGCGACGTCCAAGCAGCACCGGATACAACATCTCGCTACGGTCACGAAGACTGAACTGCTCCTCGTAGACGGTATCGTCCATGCAGATTTTCATCAGAACCACCGGCCGTTCATCCCGGCCTCCGGCGCCACGCACGGTCAGATCCCGGAACAGTGGCTTCTCATAACGGCGCTCCACCTCTTTGCCGCTGTTGGCGTCTTCCACATCCACCGTGAATCGGACCCAGTCCTCACCATCCTTGGTGAAGGTTTCAATGTCGGTGGCCTGCATGGAGGACGTCAAAGCACCACTGTCCAGTTTGGCTTTCATCTCAACGTCCCAGGATTCGATGGTGGTTTTTTCCACCCACCCGAACACCTTTTTCCCGTCCTGGTCCGCTTGTGCCGTGACGGTGGAAACCAAGGCCGCCACCAGGATCAGGGCAGCGCTGGAAATTCGTCTCATTGATCGGCTCCTTTTGGATCTCCATGGCAATGTCCGGAAATAGACCCGCGTCGGGTGACTTCGTTCCCTCACGGCCGCTCTCGCAACGCCAACACCGCGCTTCGCATGGTTCGCGCATCAACCGCCTCGGGTGCCACCGGTTCACCGACAGTGAGTTTGACCCGTGACCAGAAGCGCCGCGGCATGCGGGTAAGGGCAGCGCCCCCTTTATGACTGAAGAAGCTGCCCCACAAGCCGGATAATGCCATGGGCACCACCGGTACCGGGGTTTCCTTAACGATTTTTTCCATTCCGCTTTTGAATTCGCCCACTTCGCCGTCAGGTGTCAAACGGCCCTCCGGGAAAATACACACCACCTGACCGTCCGCCAATTCCTCGCGTACCCGACGGAAGGCCTGTTGATAAATATCCGGGTGTTTTTCCTTGGAGGCAATCGGAATGGTCTTGCCGGTACGGAAAATGTAATTCAGGACCGGCATGTCATAGATGGGTTTCGCCATCACGAAACGAATCGGACGGCGTACCGCACCGGCCAGCAGCAACGCATCGGTATAACTGATGTGATTGCACACCAGCAAACAAGGCCCTTCCTCCGGAATGTTTTCCAGACCTTTATGCTTCACTCGATAGATGGTGTTGGTCAGCATCCATACCAGAAGACGAATCATGAATTCTGGCACCACCGTATAGATGTACAACGCCACCACCACGTTGGCTAACGCCAGCGCCAGGAAAAACTGCGGAACGGTAAGATCCAGGAGGCCGACAAAAACAATCCCCGCCACCGCCGACGCCACCATGAGCAAGGCATTCAGGATGTTATTGGCGGCGATGATGCGGGCCAGATGTTTCGGATTGGAGCGGTGCTGGACGAACGCGAACAGCGGCACGATATAGAAACCACCAAAGATACCGACGCCAAGTAAATCGGCCATGATGCGATAGCCACCGGGCTGCTGCAGAAACTCCGATATCGACAGCTGACCGCTCAAATTCAACGACGCATAAGAGAAAAACAAATCGATACCGAACACGCTGATACCAATGGAACCCAACGGAACCAGCCCCAGCTCCACCCGCTTTCCGGATGCCTTTTCACAAAAAAAGGAGCCCAGGCCAATGCCGATGGAAAAGGTGGCCAGCAACAACGCGTACAGCCCCTCGGTACCCATCAGATAGTCATCCACATACACCTTCAACTGCGTGGTGTAAGCGGCGCCGAGGAACCAGAACCAGGAAATACCCAGCACCGACATCCATACCGATTTCACCTCGCGGGCGTAACCGACGATGTGCCAGGTTTCCTTCCACAAATTCCAATTCAGGCGCAAGCCCGGATCCGCCGCCGGAGCTTTGGGAATACCCAGGGAGCAAACAAACCCCAACACCGCCAGCCCAATCACCGCGGTACTGATTACCAGTGGCGTATTGCCACCCATTTTCAGCATCACCCCGGAAACCGAGCCCAACAGAATCGCCAGAAAGGTGCCCATTTCCACCAGGGCGTTACCTCTCACCAGCTCTTCATTGGGCAGATGCTGGGGAATGATGGAGTACTTGATCGGCCCGAAGAAAGTGGATTGCAATCCCATGAAGAACAGCACTGTCAACAGCCCGTAAACCGCGTCGAAATAAAACCCCAGCGCGGCGCAACTCATGATCACGATCTCCGCGAACTTGATCCAGCGGATCAGACTGGCGCGATCAAATTTGTCGGCGATTTGTCCGGCAAGCGCGGAAAACAAAAAGAAGGGGACGATGAACAACGCCAGAGCCACGTTATTCAGAGTATTGACTTCGGTTCCCACCACCACGCCGGAGGCGATCAGGAGAATCAATCCCTGGCGAAACACATTGTCGTTGAAGGCGCCAAGAAACTGGGTGCCGAAAAATGGACCGAACCGCCGCTTGAACAACAAGGAAAACACACTCTTTCCCATTTATTTTTCTCCTTCCCTGGCGCATGACGACAGATAATGATCGAGTAGGGACTCCAGCATCATCTCCGGTGCGATATCGCCAGCCACATTCAGTTTATTTTCCACGTGCAGCAGACAGATGCCGTGCACACTGCCCCACAACGTCCTTGCCATCACCTGCCTTTGCTTCTCATCCGCCGCTGGCACGCCCCGTTTCAGCTGCACCTCCACTTGCTCGAACATGTGCCGGGTACGATCAATATACCAGTCCGGCACCGGAGCCTGGTTCGCCATCCGGTGGCTGAACACCAACTGCCAGAGGGCCGTATGCTGTTGAGCCAGACGCAGGTACTCAAACGCCATGGCTTTCAAAACCGCCACCGGATCATCATGGTGGGTTGCCTGATCGATGCGGGCATTCAACGCATCCAATGTCTGTGCGTTCAAGTGCAGAATCAGATCATCCAGATTAACGAACAGGTGATAAAGCATCCCCGGGGTATAACCCAGTTTTCCGGCGATCTGACGAACGCTGAAATTATCCACCCCCTCCCGTTCCACCAGATCCGCCAAAGCCTGGATGGCCATGGCCCGGAGTTCTTCCTTGCTGTGCTGGTTACGCCTCGCCATTTTCCCTCCCTAAACACCGTTCAATCGGCCTAGCATGCAACACAAATAAACAGTGTTCAATAGCAGGGCATGGCGACCGCGTGCTTTATTCTACCGGCGGCGCCCCCGGCCGGCGGCCTATGGGGCGCGCCGGATTGCCCGCCACCACGCACCAGGGGGGCACGTCCCGGGTTACCACCGCCCCCATCGCCACCACCGCGTGGTCCCCCACCGTGACGCCGTCGACGATGCCGCAACGGGCACCCAGCCAGACATCCTGGCCAATACGAATGCCCCGGGACGTCACCGGTTGCTCGCGAACCAGGGCGGCGGCCTCCCTGCCATGATTGAAGGCATAAAGCGCAGCATAGGCAGCAATGCGGGTGTGGTCGCCGATCTCGATACCGGCGGCCCCGCCTTCCAGAGTGGCGTGATGGTTGATGCTGACGTGGGCCCCGAGCCGGATCGGGCCATGCAGCACAGCGTCGGCGGCGATATGGCTGTGATCGCCAACCTGGATATCGCGGCCCGGCTCGGCGAACAGGCGCGCCTGCGGTGCGACAAAACAGTGCTCACCGAAATGCACCGTTTCGAGGCGCTCCAGCTCCTTTTGCACCGCTGTCTGCCAGGGTTCCGCCCAGACCCGGTGCCGCTGCTTGAGCCGGGGATACAGCCAGGGCATATACGCCAGGCGCAGTTTGTGTTGTTCGCGGTAGGAGTCGCTCATGGCCTTGGTGAAGAAATGGCGAATACGGCATCCTACACCAAGCGCCGCCCGCCTACCGCCTGAGCGCCTAAGCAGCGCAGAGGTCTTGTACCAGTTGTCCGAAGCGACTCAGCACCTCATTGGCACCGGGGCACTCGCGGACTTCGGCCATGACGTCCGCGGCACGCTGGCCACTGATACTCCGTCCACGCAAGGCTTGCAGATAGGCCCGGGTGATATCCGCGCTGAACTCCGGGTGAAACTGACACCCCCACACCCGTTGCCGGTAGCGAAACGCCTGGCAGGCGTCGTGGCCGTTGCTGGCCAACACCGTCACCTCCGGCGGCGCCACCAGCACCGACTGCTGGTGCACCATCTGCCCCCAGGGCTGCTGGCAAAGTCCGGCGAACAGAGGATCCCGGGCCGCGTCCGGGGCCATTCTGAGCGCCACCGTGCCAACCTCCATGCCCTGCGGGTGGTCTCCCACTTCACCGCCAAGCAGTTTCGCCAGCAGTTGATGACCGAAGCAGATTCCCAATACCGGCGGCGCCGCTGGATGGGTGATGGCGTCATCGAGCCAGTCGGTCAATCGCACCATCCAGGGTGCCCGTTCGGTCACCATGGCATGGGAGCCGGTGATGATCACCGCCGCGATACCGTCCGCCGCCGGCAATGGCACCGGCTCACGCACATCACAGACCTGTATCGCGCAGCGATCACCAAGCCCCCGGGCGATCCAGTCCTCGAAGTCCCCGTAATGCCCGATCAGTTCGGGGTAGGTACTGCCGGCCTTTATTATCAACACCGGTTTCATGGGAGCCTCCTTCACCAGTCCCTGGGTTGCGTTCCCCAGTGCCTCAGCAAAGCCCATACCAGCTCTGGCGCCGTCGTTGTAAAAGTTTTCAATCCGGCCGGTTTTTACCCATCGGACAGCTGCCGATGGCGCGGACAACTGATCAGATGGTCGTTCACCAGGCCCGCGGCCTGCATAAAGGCATACATGATGGTGGGGCCGACGAAACGAAAGCCTTTCTTCTTCAATTCCCGGCTCATGGCTTCGGCGGTGGGGGTGACCGCCGGCACTTCTGACAACGACCGATAGTGGTTTATCCGGGGCGCGCCATCGACGAAGCCCCACAGCAGGGCATCCAGAGTCTGGCCTGCCTCACGCAGGTCCAGATAGGCCTGTGCGTTCCCCACCGCCGCTTTCATTTTCAACCGGTTGCGGATCAGCCCCGCATCCTGCAGCAGTTGCTCCAGCTTGCGCTCGCCATAGCGGGCGATCTTTTCCGGGTCAAAGCCATCCAGGGCCCGCCGGTAGTTTTCGCGTTTGCGCAATACCGTGATCCAGCTGAGGCCGGCCTGCGCCCCTTCCAGAAGCAGAAATTCAAACAATCGGCGATCATCGTGTTCCGGTACCCCCCACTCCTGATCGTGGTAGGCCACGTACAGGGGGTCGGTACCGCACCAGGGGCATCGTTCCATGGGCGATCTCGGTGAAGGAATGTCGGGTTCCGGGCCACGGTATCACCGGCCCCTGGGGAACGCTATACTTGCGGTCTTCGTTTCACGAGCCCGTCTCTCTCCCTCCCGAACACGGGGCCAGCGCCACCGTGGAGGGCATGGCATCGCCGCCAGGAGCGCGGGCTCGCACCGGTGCACCAGAGGATTAACAGGAAGCGACATGGCGGATCAACCGCAAGCGGACGTGATGACCTTTCAGGGCCTGATTCTGGCCCTGCAACAGTATTGGGCCGAGCAGGGCTGCGTGGTCGTGCAGCCCTTGGACATGGAAGTGGGCGCGGGGACTTTCCACCCCTCCACCTTCCTGCGCGCCATTGGCCCGGAAAACTGGAACAGCGCCTATGTGCAGCCGTCCCGGCGGCCCACCGACGGCCGTTATGGGGAAAACCCCAATCGACTGCAGCACTATTACCAGTTCCAGGTGGTCCTCAAACCGTCCCCGGACAACATTCAGGAATTGTACCTGGGCTCCCTGCGCCTGCTCGGCTTCGATCCGCTGGTGCACGATATCCGCTTCGTCGAGGACAACTGGGAATCCCCCACGCTGGGCGCCTGGGGGTTGGGCTGGGAAGTGTGGCTCAATGGCATGGAAGTGACCCAGTTCACCTACTTCCAGCAGGTCGGCGGTATCGACTGCTACCCGGTCACCGGTGAGATCACCTATGGTCTGGAGCGTCTGGCCATGTACATTCAGGGCGTGGATTCGGTCTACGACCTGGTCTGGTCCGATGGCCCCTTCGGCAAGGTCAGCTACGGCGATGTCTATCTGCAAAACGAAGTGGAGATGTCCACCTTCAACTTCGAGCACGCCAACGTCGAGGCACTGTTCAAGCAGTTCGACCTGTTTGAATCCGAATCCACCAAACTGATTGCGGCGGGCCTGCCGCTGCCTGCTTATGAATACGCCCTGAAAGCTTCTCACACCTTTAACTTGCTGGATGCGCGCAAGGCTATCTCGGTGACCGAACGTCAGCGCTTCATTCTGCGTGTGCGCACCCTGGCCCGGGCCGTGGCCCAGGCCTACTTCGATGCCCGCCGCAAACTGGGCTTCCCCATGGCCGATCCGGCCATCCGTGAGGAAGTGGAAGCGGAGCTGGCAAAGCAGGACGAGAAGGCGGCAAAAAAAGCGTCCGCCGAGAAAGGCGATAAGAAGGGGAAGAAATAATGTCCCGGGATTTACTGATCGAGCTGGGCACCGAGGAATTGCCCCCGAAGGCGTTGCCAACTCTCAGCGCGGCGCTCACCGAGGAGTTCGTGCGGCAACTGGACGAGGCCGGACTGCAACACGGCGAGGTGAAAAGCTTCGCCGCGCCACGCCGGCTGGCGGTGCTGGTCCGTGACCTGGACGAAAAACAGGCCGACCGTGATATCGAGCGTCAGGGCCCGGCGGTACAGGCGGCGTTCGATGCCGAAGGCAATCCGACCAAGGCCGCCCAGGGCTTCGCCGCTTCCCTGGGGCTGACCGTGGACCAGTTGGACCGCCAGGACACCGGCAAAGGGGAACGCCTGATTGCCCGTATCACCGAAGAGGGCAAGGCCACCACCGAGCTGGTTCCGGCATTCTTCGCCCAGGCGATCCAGAAGCTGCCGATTCCCAAGCGCATGCGCTGGGGCAGCCGCAAGGTGCAGTTCGTGCGCCCGGCACATTGGCTGGTGGCATTGTTCGGCGACGAGGTCGTACCGTTCGAACTGCTGGATCTGCAATCCGGCCGCACCAGCTATGGCCACCGCTTCCACGCGCCGGGAGCCATTGAGCTGAGCCAGGCCGGTGACTACGCCGAGCGCCTGGAAAATGAAGGGCATGTGATCGCCGATTTCGACCGCCGCAAGGCGATGATCGAAGAGCAGACGATTGCCGCGGGCAAACAGGCCGGCGGTACCGCGCGGATCAACCCGGAGCTGCTCGACGAGGTCACCGCCCTGGTGGAATGGCCGGTGGCACTGACCGGCGGCTTCGACGAGGATTTCCTGCGCGTTCCCCAGGAAGCTCTGATCAGCGCCATGGAAGAACACCAGAAGTATTTCTCCGTGCTCGACGCCGACGGCAAGCTGATGCCGAAATTCATCACCATCAGCAATATCCAGTCCAAGGATCCCCAGCAGGTGATCGCGGGTAACGAGAAGGTGATCCGCCCCCGCCTGGCCGACGCCGCCTTCTTCTATGACAACGACTGCAAGAAGACCCTGGCGCAACACGCCGAGGGCCTGGCTCAGGTGGTGTTTCAGCAGCAGCTGGGCACCGTGGCCGATAAATGCCAGCGCATCGGGGCCCTGGCGGCTGTGATCGCCGAACAAATCGGCGGTGATAGTGCACATGCCAAGCTGGCGGGTGAACTCAGCAAGGCCGATCTCAACAGCGAGATGGTGTACGAGTTCGACACCATGCAGGGCATCATGGGTTACTATCTGGCCCAACGCGAAAGCCAGCCCGAGGACGTGGCCGAAGCGCTGTACGAGCAATACCTGCCCCGTTTCGCCGGCGACAAACTGCCACAAAGCAAAACCGGCATGGCGGTCTCCCTGGCCGACAAGATCGACACTCTGGTTGGGATCTTCGGTATCGGTCAGAAGCCCAGCGGCACCAAGGACCCCTATGCCCTGCGGCGGGCGACGCTCGGCGTACTGCGCATCATCATCGAAAACCAGCTGGAACTGGATCTGCGCGACCTTCTGGATCAGGCCGCCACCCAGCTTGGTGATCGTATCGACGCCGCTCAGGTTGATGAAGCCTTCGACTTCATCAAGGGCCGTTACCGGGCCATGTACCAGGAACAGGGTATCGCCACGCCGGTGATCCTGTCGGTGCTGGCCATCGAGGACGCCTGCCGCAAGCCGCTGGATTTTGATCGCCGGGTGAAAGCCGTGGCCGCGTTCCAGCAGCGGGAGGAAGCCCAGGCTCTGGCCGCGGCCAACAAGCGGGTCTCCAATATTCTGGCCAAGCTGGAACAAGCCCCGCCGGAAGAAATCGATGGCGCCCTGTTGGAAGACGAAGCGGAACAGGAACTCACCAATCTGGTGGTGGCCGCCTACGAACAGTCCGAGCCGCTGCTGGAGCGGGGCGACTACCAGGCGGTGCTGGAACTGTTGGCGGAGCTGCGTGCCCCGGTGGACGCCTTCTTCGAAAGCGTGATGGTGATGGCCAAGGACCCGGCGGTTCGCGACAACCGCCTGGCCTTGCTGAGTTTTCTGCGCGACCTGTTCCTCAACGTGGCCGACATCAGCCTGCTGCAGGAGTAGGCTCGGTGTTGCCCGGACAGGCGCTGGCGAGATCCACGTTCGCGCGGATCTCGTCCGCCTTCTTCTCCGCCACCAGGCACCGGTCCACATGAGGTGATTGCGAAACAGGTGGGGCGGGGTCGCCGTGATAATCACAAAACAACAGCAAAGCGCTCGCCCGCTGACATATTCAACACCGTGGTTTTGCCCACTCCATTGGGACCAGTCAGACTGGTCAACGCCCCCCAATTAAGACCACTGACCGCTTTTACACCACCAAAGGCCATGGTCAGCCCCCGCACCTGCGGACCATGACGGGGACGCGCATCCAGAACGGGTTCGGCGTCCTCCCCGAAGGGCAGGTTGGTAGCGCTGTCCTTGACTCGGCGGCCCATCCACGCCGTCAGCCAGCCCATCAAACCAAAGAGTAATCCGCCTTTCACATACCTTGCCGCTGCGCCGGGAGCTTTCTACACTGGGGCCCTTTTACGGGCAGGCCTCAATGACCAACAAGCTGATCATTCTCGACCGGGACGGTGTCATCAACGAAGACTCCGATGCCTACATCAAATCTCCCGGGGAATGGAGTCCGATCGCCGGCAGCGCCGAGGCCATTGCCCGTCTGAATCGGGCCGGTTATCGGGTGGTGGTCGCCACCAACCAGTCCGGTGTTGCTCGAGGCTATTACGATCTGACCACCCTGCAGGCGATTCACCAACGCATGGCGGCTCACCTGGCCAGCGTCGGCGCCCATCTGGATGGCATCTATTTCTGCCCCCATGGCCCAGACGATGGCTGCGATTGCCGTAAGCCTCTCCCCGGCCTGATCGATCAAATTGTTGCCGATTATGGCGATGTGGCCTCCGTACCCCTGGTCGGTGATAGCCTTAGGGACCTGCAGGCCGGAGTAGCCCGAGGCTGCCGGCCGGTCCTGGTACTCACCGGGAAAGGGCTGCGCACTCAGGCAAAGGGCCTGCCCCCCGAGCTGGGCACGGTGGAGATCCACGACTCTCTGGCCCGCTTCGTCGACCATTTTCTCAAGGACTCCGAATGAGCGGATTTCCGCGTGAAGTCCGGGTAACCTGGAATATCCGGATACGCAGCTTGTTGTTTTTCCTGCTCTATAACCTCGCGGGTATTGTCCACAGCCTTGTCTGTGTATTGATTGGCCCGTTTCTGTCGTTCCAAAAACGTCACACCCTGGTCAACCTCTGGACCCGATTCGCCATGTGGCTGTTACAGAGACTCAACGGCGTGCGCTTCAGGGTGGAAGGGAAGGAACACCTGCAAGGCCAGGCCGCGGTGATTATCAGCAACCACCAGAGCAGTTGGGAAACCTTTTACCTACAGCTATTAGTGGGCCCCCAGGCCACGGTTCTGAAACGAGAACTGTTATGGCTTCCCTTTTTCGGCTGGGCTCTGGCATTACTAAAACCCATCAAAATAGATCGTGGAAAAGGCAGGGCGGCTCTGAAAGCGGTTATTCAACAAGGGGAAGAGCGTCTGCGCTCCAACATACCGGTGGTTATTTATCCTGAAGGTTCACGACAGCCGCCGGGATACATCGGCCATTTCAATAGTGGCGGAGCTCTTCTGGCCAGCCGCTCAGGCTTCCCGGTAATCGCGGTGACCCATAATAGCGGTGACTGCTGGCCGGCTCGTTCCTGGCTGCGATTACCGGGCACTATTACGCTTCGTATAAGCCCTCCAATGGATACTCGTAATAAAGACGCTAAAACCGTTACCCGGGAGGTAAAAAACTGGATTGTGATGAATTACCCGGGTGAATTGAACAAAATGGATAACGATTAATTGCGTTTCATTTGCAGAGTATTTAAAGTCCTGGCTGAGCTGATTTAACCAAGAAGGAACGCCAAGAATGACTATTAATCTCGACGACCTTTCCGTAGCTGAATTGGAAAAGCTGATCAAGCAGGCGGAGAGAAAGCTGGAAAAGAAACGCCGTGACGCAGTGAAAAGCGCTCAGGCGGAAATCGAAAAGATCGCCAAGGATTTGGGCGTTTCCGTCGAAGATCTTCTCGACGAGAAAACCACCGGTCGCAAAAAAGCGGCTCGTAAGGTCACTCGCAAGAAGACGACGAAAGTGGCCGTTCGCAAACCGGCCAAGATCAAGTACCGTAATCCGGCGGACAGCTCTCAGACCTGGACCGGCCGCGGTAAGCGTCCTGTATGGCTGAGAGAAGCGTTGGAAAAAGGCGGCAAGCTGGAAGACTACGAGGTCTGATTTCCACCAGCAGGCTACCTTCTGACACAAAAAGGGCTCCCATCGGGAGCCCTTTTTGTTGGTGAGGCGAGAGCAGGGAGGTTCAGCCCCACCAGCCGGTCAGATATCCAGATTGGATACGTACAACGCGTTGGATTCGATGAACTGACGCCGGGGATCCACATCATCGCCCATCAGGGTTGTGAAGATCTGATCCGCCGCAATAGCGTCCTCCACGGTAACCTGCAGCATACGGCGGGATTCCGGATCCATGGTAGTTTCCCACAATTGATCCGCGTTCATTTCACCCAGGCCCTTATAACGCTGCACGTTAATACCGCGACGAGCTTGCTGCATCAGCCATAGCATGGCCTCAGCGAAATCCCGGATCGGGCGGCTTGCTTCACCTCTCACCACCTTCGCGTCCTCGGCCAGCAGGCCTTCCAG
Organism: Alcanivorax sp. 24; assembly: GCF_004360225.1. GTDB lineage: Bacteria > Pseudomonadota > Gammaproteobacteria > Pseudomonadales > Alcanivoracaceae > Alloalcanivorax > Alloalcanivorax xiamenensis. The sequence continues at coordinate 158,111 of NZ_SNUA01000004.1, read as the reverse complement.
CGTTTCCCCCAGCCGCGCAATACTTTGATAGTCCGGAGACTCCAGGAAATCCAGAGTCACTTGATATTCGCGGACTATGCCGTGAGCGAGCACTCGCACACGTGGCAGATACAGACCTCGTTCCGTATCTTTTTCAGCGCTGATGGTGAATTTCTGAATATTGTTTCCGAGATTGGCCAGGCGCGCCTGCAATTTAGCGCACCAGTCCACCATGAAAGCCTCATCTTCCAGTTTGCTCTCATCGATACTGGGCAGATAAATCATCTCCTCCAGCACCTGTGCGGGGAAGACCCGGGACTGACGCTCCACAATCTTCATGACCTTCCGGTACTCACCAATCAGATTGGACAGAGGCTCGCCACTGATAGGCGGTGCCTCATTGCCGGGGTGAAGCGCGGCCTTATCCAGCGCCAGCGTGGTCAGATACTCATCCAGGGCAGGGTCATCCTTGATGTAGGTCTCCTGTTTGCCCTTCTTCACCTTATAAAGAGGGGGCTGAGCGATATAGATATGACCACGAACAATCAGCTCCGGCATCTGCCGGAAGAAGAATGTCAAAAGCAGAGTACGGATGTGAGAACCATCCACGTCCGCATCCGTCATGATAATAATGCGGTGATAGCGAAGTTTATCCGCGTCATACTCATCCCGGCCGATACCGCAACCTAAGGCCGTAATCAGAGTTGCTACCTCTTGGGAAGAAAGCATCTTGTCAAAGCGGGCTTTCTCCACGTTCAGAATCTTGCCCTTCAGCGGCAGGATAGCCTGATATTTTCGATCCCGGCCCTGTTTGGCGGAACCGCCCGCGGAATCACCCTCCACAATGTACAGCTCGGACAGGGCAGGGTCTTTTTCCTGGCAGTCCGCCAGTTTTCCAGGTAGCCCGGCAATATCGAGTGCCCCTTTACGACGCGTCATTTCCCTGGCCTTACGTGCCGCATCCCGGGCCCGGGCAGCATCAATAATCTTTTGAACGATGTTCTTTGACTCGACTGGATGCTCCAGCAAGAAGTCCTGAAAACGCTCCGTCATGGTCTGTTCGACGGCGCTTTTCACCTCCGAGGACACCAGTTTATCTTTGGTCTGGCTGGAGAACTTGGGATCCGGCACTTTCACGGAGATGATCGCGGTCAATCCTTCCCGAGCATCATCGCCAGACGGGTTGGCCTTTTCCCGCTTCAAAAATCCCTCTTTTTCCATGTAATTATTCAGAGTCCGGGTCAGAGCCGCCCGAAATCCGGCCAGGTGAGTACCTCCATCCCGCTGTGGAATGTTGTTGGTGTAGCAGAAAATATTCTCCTGATAGGAGTCATTCCACTGCATCGCCACTTCCACGCTGATACCGTCCTCACGATCCATCTGGAAGTGGAACACCTGATTCAGCGCGTTCTTGTTCTGGTTCAGATAGGTAACAAAGGCGCTCAAACCACCTTCATACTCAAACACATCCTCATCCCCACTGCGCTCATCCACGAGATGAATGCGCACGCCGGAATTCAGGAAACTCAGCTCCCTCAGACGTTTGGCCAGGATATCGTAGTGGAATTGGATGTTGTTAAACGTCTCCGGGGAAGGGCGGAAACGAATAGCAGTACCGCTGCTTTCCGTACTTCCCACCACCTCCAGCGGTTTCTCAGGTACACCGTCATGATAAACCTGCTCGTGAACCTTACCGTGACGGCGAATGGTCAGCTTGAGCGTTTCGGAGAGGGCGTTAACCACGGAAACCCCCACACCGTGCAGACCACCGGAAACTTTGTAGGAGTTATCATCAAATTTCCCGCCAGCATGCAGCACAGTCATAATCACCTGAGCCGCGCTGACACCTTCTTCCGGGTGCAGATCCACCGGAATACCACGCCCGTTATCTGTAACGGAAACGGATTCATCGGGATGAATCGTGACTTTGATCTCGCTACAGTAGCCGGCCAGGGCTTCATCGATGGAGTTATCCACGACTTCGAAGACCATATGATGCAAGCCGGTGCCGTCATCCGTATCGCCAATATACATGCCGGGCCGCTTGCGAACGGCATCCAGGCCCTTAAGAACCTTGATGCTGGATGAATCGTAGCTGTTTTCCGCCATTTTCTTCCCTTACGAGTCGTTCGATATCCGCTGAATCCGTCCATGTTCCACGTGGAACATTCGGGCGGCAGCACCGCTGTTTTCAACGGTGGCCCGGCCCAGATGGTCCGCATCCACCGCAGTGATCAATGTCTGGTGGTTTCCCATAGTCAAAAAGCGCAACAGGGTATCCCGGTGGGTTTGATCCAGCTCAGAGCCGAGATCATCCACAAGGAGCGTACAAACCTTGTTCGCTTCAGAGATCATGGGGAGCTGAGAGAGCACCAGGGCATAAGACAATATCTTTGCCTGCCCGCGGGAAACACGATCCCGGGCCACCACACCATCTTTCGTAATTCTGACATCCGCCCGATGAAAGCCTGCGTGGGTAAAACCTCTACGCCGGTCTTCTTCCTCGGTTCGAATCAGCGCCTGAAGATAATCTTCTCCAGGACGCAGACCGTTGTGTAGCTCCAGATTGACCTTCAGATCAGGAGACAGCATTTCCAGAATTTTCCGCCACTCCGACTTCAGGCGGGCCAGATACGGTCTGCGCAACCCTTCAATAGTAGCAGAACTGGACGCCAGTTTCTGGTCCCAATAACGCAGCTCCCTCTGAGACGCATGCCCCGACCTAAGCAGGGCATTGCGTTGTTTGAGCACCCCATTTGCCTCCTTCCAAGCAGCCAGAAAAGAATGTTCCACGTGGAACATTCCCCAATCCAGGAAACGCCGACGAATGGAAGAAGCGCCAAATATCAATTCAACTGACTGAGGGTGCAAGGCGAGGACAGGGAGAAGGGTGGCCACATCACTCAATGCCGAAGGGGTCTGCCCATTGAGCTTTAACGATTCGATACCCGACAAGGCCCTACGGACCCCAAGCCTGTCCTGTTTGCCGGTTGGCTGATCCACCACCGCAAACAAGGTCGCCGCGGCCGCACCATCACGCACCAGGCGGGACAGCCGCCCTCCGCGAAAGGACCGCCCCCCGCTACCAATAAAATAAATAGCTTCCAGCAAGCTGGTCTTGCCGCTGCCGTTGGCGCCAAAGATCAGATTCAGCCCGGGCGAGGGCAAAAAGTCCGCCTGGTGGTAGTTACGAAAGTCAGAGAGACGGAGTTCGGTGAGCATAAGGAGGGAGGAGGGTAAGGGCCTCGCGGTACGAGGCCCTGGCACCGAAACGTCAGAGACGCATCGGCATGACAACATACACCGCGGCTTTATCTTCTGAGTCGGTGATCAGGGCACTGCTGTTACTGTCCCCCAATTCCAAATCCACCTGCGGGCCATTAAGTGTGGTCAACACATCCAGCAGATAGCTGACGTTGAAACCAATCTCCAGGGGAGAACCGTTGAAGTCAACGGACACTTCCTCCTCCGCCTCCTCCTGCTCGGGGTTATTCGCCACGACTCTCAAGCTGCCTTCGGACAGCTGCACCCGCACTCCACGATATTTCTCATTGGAGAGAATTGCCACACGGGCCAAGGCCTGCCGCAACGTTTCCCGATCGGCAAGAATCCGACGCTGACCGTCTTTCGGAATAACTCGCTCGTATTCCGGGAATTTACCGTCCACCAGCTTGGAGGTGAAGGTAATGGCACCCGCCACGATACGAACATGGTTACGCCCGAGGGTCAGGCGAACCATTTCACCGGCGTCCGCCAGGATGCGGGACAGCTCCATAACCCCTTTGCGCGGCAAAATCACCGAAGCTTCCTGATCCGGACCGTCCAGTTCCGCATCGCACAAAGCCAGACGATGGCCATCAGTGGCCACCGCCCGCAATGCTCCTGGGCGCAACTCAAACAGCATGCCGTTCAGGTAATAACGCACGTCCTGCTGAGCCATGGAAAAGGCGGTGCGGTCAATCAACCCCCGCAAAACCCCCGGAGCGATATCGAATCCGGACGCGGCCTTGTCTTCTTCCTGGCTAGGGAACTCGGAAGCAGGCAAAGTGGACAGAGAAAACCGGCTACGGCCCGATTTCACCAGCATCCGTTCGCCATCCACCTCAAAACGGATCTCCGCTTCCGCAGGCAAACTTTTGACAATGTCAACCAACTTGCGAGCCGGGACCGTCGTCTCACCGCTCTGGTTTTCCCCCTCCAGCGGCAAACGAGCCACCAGTTCCAATTCCAGATCGGTACCCGTCAGTGACAGCCAGCCATCACTGGCCTCCACCAGCACATTGGACAGCACCGGCAGCGTCTGTCGCTTCTCCACTACCGCCGCTACCTGCTGCAACGGCTTGAGCACCTGTTCACGGTTGATCGAAAATTTCATGTCCCTTTCCCGTCATCGATGAGCCGACCCCAGCGCCGTCAAGACGTGAGAGTTCTCAGCAAATTTTGGTAATCTTCCTCAATTTCGGGACTGGTTTCCCGAAGTTCATTCACTTTCCGACAGGCGTGAAGCACCGTGGTATGGTCACGCCCGCCAAAACTGGACCCAATCTCCGGCAGACTGTGGCTGGTCAGCTCCTTCGACAATGCCATCGCGATCTGCCTTGGCCGCGCCACCGATCGAGTGCGGCGTGGCGAATGCAAATCCGGAATCTTGATCTTGTAGTACTCCGCTACCGTGCGCTGAATGTTATCGATGCTGATCTGACGCGCCTGCAATGCAATCAGATCCTTCAACGCTTCCTTGATCAAACCGATATCAATCTGCGCCCCGGTAAACCGCACATGGGCAATAACCCGGCGCAGCGCGCCTTCCAGTTCCCGTACATTGGAACGAATGCGTTGAGCAATAAAGAAGGCCGCGTCGTTAGGTAACTCAATGCGGGCCTCTTCCGCCTTCTTTTTCAGGATCGCCACCCGGGTTTCCAGCTCCGGCGGCTCCAGGGGTTGCGACAACCCCCAACCAAAACGGCTCTTGAGGCGCTCTTCCAGGCCATCCACTTCCTTGGGGAATTTATCGCAAGTCAGGATGATCTGCTGCCCATTCTCCAACAGAGCATTGAAGGTATGGAAGAACTCTTCCTGGGATTGCTCCTTTCCAGCAAAAAACTGTATATCATCAATCAGAAGTGCATCCACGGATCGGTAGAACCGCTTGAATTCATTGATGGTTTTATTCCGCAACGCCGAAATCATATCCGCGACAAAGCGCTCGGAGTGCAGGTAAACCACCTTGGCGTTGGGGTTTCGCCGCAGCAATTCGTTGCCCACCGCGTGCATCAAATGTGTCTTCCCCAACCCCACGCCACCATAAAGCAGCAATGGGTTGTAGCCGTGACTGGCCGGATTCTCCGCCACCTGTTGGGCCGCGGCACAGGCCATGCGGTTGGACTTGCCCTCAACAAAGGTCGGGAAAGTGAACCCGGTATTCAGATTACTGCGATGCTTGGCCGCCAGTCCCACATCGGAAGGGGGCGCCGGCGGGGGGGACGGACGTGTTTCCGCCGTCGGCGTTGCCGCCGGGCGTGGCTCCGGCGCCGGACGTTTGGGAATGATCTCGGTCACCCGGGAGCTGCCCACCTCCAGGCGTAACTGGGGCAGGGGGCCCTGCTCCATCTCCCCCATAACCTCGCCGATACGCTCCATATACTTGTCGCGCACCCAATCCACCACGAAACGATTAGGCGCGAACAATGTCATCTCCGCACCATCGGCGGATACCGACACCTGCAAAGGGCGAATCCACATATTGAACTGCTGTGACGGCAACTCGTCCTCAAGTCGCGTCAAACAGCGATTCCAAAGCGTTTTGGACACATCCCCGCCTTGCCAGAAACCGTGAATTTGAACGGGCCATTCTATACCTCTGGGCCTGTAACTATCCACAGCTCGGAACGTCTTTTTTTTTCGGCCCCCGTCTGTGGATAACTATGTCCGCAAGCCTGTTGGTAGGGGGCCGTATAAGTATGGGGATAAACGGGTGAACCCATTTCTCCCACAGTTCCGGACAGCTTGTCCCAGCTTAGTCACCAGGAGTTACACACAGTTATACGCCGGTTACTCACATCGCAACGCACTGATCTACTTACACTTTCCAGGCTTATCCCCAGAATTGGCTTTACCTATAAAAACAACTATCACTAAATAAGAAAATAAATATTTAAAGATATTGATAAGCAAAACCCTCCGTTTGGCAAAGCACTTGACAGCACCGCACGCCAGGGCTAATATCCGCGCCCTCTTAAGACTTCCACAGCGGGGATGCCGCCATGAAACGCACATTCCAGCCGAGCAATCTGAAGCGTAAGCGTAACCACGGCTTCCGCGCTCGCATGGCTACCAAAAACGGACGTAAGGTACTGGCCGCTCGTCGCGCCAAAGGCCGCAAGCGGTTGGCTGTATAAGCCAATCGCTGTTTCTTCTGGTGGCATCACCGGGGTAACAGACACGGTGAGCCCATCAGTACCCCCTTCCCAGAACACGCCCCCCCGATTCGGGTTCTCCCGCGGTTTGCGTCTGCTTGATGGCAAATCCTTCCAATCCGTGTTCGACCAGCCGGACTGGCGCCTTGGTCAGCAATGTTTTCTGTTACTGGCCCGAGAAACCGAGCAGCCTTTCCCTCGTCTGGGTCTGGTTATCGCAAAACGACGTATTCGGCATGCCGTTGACCGTGGTGCGGTGAAACGCCGGATCCGGGAACAGTTCCGTTTACGCCAGCATGAATTGGCCGGCCTCGATATCGTGGTGTTAATGCGCGGCCCCCTGCCGGCCGAAAAGGAAAACTGGACCCCTTTGCTGGCGCGGCTGTTCGACAAGCTGCTTGCCAAGCGTAGGCAAGACTGAGAAACTGCCCCCCGCTTTTCCGCCAGCCGAATACAAAGCTATGGATATCCCCCGAGCCCTTGTCATTACGGGCATTGCCGTTGTCTCCTACCTGATGATTCAGGCCTGGCAGGGAGACTACGCTGCCCCGGACACCGTCGAGCCGCAAATCAGCGAGCAAGTGACGGGCAATAACGCCGACACCACGGACAATAATGACCTGGTGCCCGATCCGCAGGAGCATGCCGATCCCACGGCTGTCTCCATTCCCGGCGGAGAAGTCAGCGACAGCGTTCAAGACAACCCCAAAACGCAGAGTGGCCGCGCCATTCGTGTCGCCACCGATGTGCTGAACCTGGAAATCGATCCCCGTGGTGGCGACATCGTACGCTTGAGCCTGCCGGCTTATCCGCGTCACGCCGACACTCCGGACCAGCCCTTCGTGCTGCTGGAAAACACCTCTTCCCGCACCTATGTGGCTCAGACGGGTCTGATCGGCACCAACGGCACCGATTCCGCTTCCGGTCGTCCGGTATGGAGCAGCGCCGAGCAGAGCTACCAGATGGGCGATGCCCAAGAACTGAACGTGGATCTGACGCTGACCCAGGACAGCGGCGCCAAGATCACCAAGCGCTACACGTTTGAGCGTGGCAGCTATCTGGTGCGGGTGACCCATATCGTCGAGAACAACAGTGGCGAGACCTGGAGCGGCCAGCTCTACGGCCAGATCAAGCGTGATGGCGGCGATGATCCGGGCTTGTCCAAGCAGGGGTTCGCGCCGATGCCCACTTATCTGGGCGCCGCTTACTGGTCCAGCGAAAAGCCGTACAACAAGCTGAAATTCGGCGATATGGAAGAATCCTCCCTGCGTACCATGCAGGAAGGCGGCTGGATCGCCATGGTTCAGCACTATTTCCTGTCCGCCTGGATCCCTGATCCGCAATTGCAGCAGACCTATTCCACCGTGTATCAGAAGAACCGTGACCAGTATCTGTTGCGGTTCGTCTCCCAGGGACAGCAGGTGGCTCCCGGCAAAACCGGACAGATGTACGCCGAGTTCTATGCCGGCCCGAAAATCCAGGATCACCTGGAGGCGATCAGCCCTGGCCTGAATATGACCGTGGACTACGGTTGGTTGTGGTTCCTGTCCCAGCCGATCTTTGCTCTGCTGGTGTTCCTGCAAAGCGGTAAGCTTTCCATCTTCGGCCTGAATATGGATCTGGGTGTCGGTGTGGGGAACTGGGGTGTCGCCATCATCCTGCTGACCTTTATCATCAAGGCCCTGTTCTTCAAGCTCAGCGCCACCAGCTACCGTTCCATGGCCAAGATGCGGAAAGTAGCGCCGGAGATGCAGCGCATCCGGGAAGAACACAAGAGCGACAAGCAGAAGCAGCAAATGGAAACCATGAAGCTGTTCCAGCGGGAGAAGATCAATCCGCTTGGCGGCTGCTTGCCGATCCTGGTGCAAATGCCGGTGTTCATCGCTCTCTACTATGTGCTGCTGGAATCCGTGGAGCTGCGCCAGGCGCCGTTCTTCCTGTGGATCCAGGATTTGTCGGTGATGGACCCGTACTTCGTCTTGCCGATTCTGATGGGCGCCTCCATGTTCCTTCAGACCCGCCTGAATCCGACTCCGGCGGATCCCACCCAGGCCCAGGTGATGAAATGGATGCCGGTCATTTTCTCGGTCTTCATGCTGTGGTTCCCGGCCGGTCTGGTACTCTACTGGTTGACCAACAACCTGCTGTCCATCGGCCAGCAATACATCATTACCCGCCGCATCGAACGGGAATGATGGAAAAAGGGGGCCGTTGGCCCCCTTTCTGATTCCGGTTCCGGGTAAGCACGCCATGTCCGCCACTGATTCCGATACCATCGTCGCCATCGCCACCGCTCCCGGCCGTGGCGGTGTCGGCGTGGTGCGACTTTCCGGTGATCGCGCGCTGGACATCGCCGCCGGCGTGGTCGGCGACCAGCCACTACAGCCGCGTCAGGCCCATTTTCGCCGTTTTCGCGATGAACAGGGCGACGTCATTGATGAGGGGCTGGTGTTATCGTTCCCCGGGCCCGGCTCTTTTACTGGCGAGGATGTGGTGGAGTTCCAGGGCCACGGAGGCCCGGTGGTGCTGGACATGCTGGTGCGCGCCTGCCTGTACCACGGGGCCCGTCAGGCGCGGCCCGGTGAGTTCTCCCAGCGGGCGTTTCTCAACGACAAACTGGATCTGGCCCAGGCCGAGGCCATCGCCGATCTCGTCGATGCCGGCACCCAGGCGTCAGCCCGCGCCGCTCTGCGCTCCCTGCAGGGGGCGTTTTCCGAGGAAGTAAATCGGTTGGTGGAGCAGTTGATCCAACTGCGTATCTATGTGGAAGCCGCCATCGATTTTCCCGAGGAGGAGATCGACTTTCTCTCCGATGGGAGAGTGGCCTCCGATTTGGCGGCGTTGTTGGCGCAAGTGAACCGGGTGCTCGCCACCGCCCGCCAGGGGCGCCTGGTCCGTGAAGGGCTGACTCTGGTTATCGCAGGGCGGCCCAATGCCGGCAAGTCCTCCCTGATGAACCGCCTGGCCGGTTTCGACGCCGCCATTGTTACCGAAGTGCCCGGCACCACTCGGGACGTGCTGCGTGAATCGATCCAGATCGACGGCCTGCCTCTGAACCTCATCGACACCGCCGGCTTGCGTGAAAGCCCGGACCGGGTAGAGCAGGAAGGGATTCGCCGGGCCTACGAGGAGATGCGCAAGGCGGACCGGCTGCTGGTAGTGGTGGATTCTCAAACCGGACCCGAAGCGCTGAAGGATCCGGGGCAGCTGTTACCGGACAGCCAGAAGCAGCTGGAAAATCTGGAACTGCCGGTGACCGTCGTACTCAACAAGGCCGATCTCAGCGGTATGAAGCCCGGCCCTCTGGCGGGCAACCCGGACACCTTTGTGATTTCCGCCACCTCGGGGGAAGGGCTGGACGTGCTGCGCGAGCACCTGAAAACCGTGGCCGGTTATCAGAGTACCGACGAAAGTCCGTTTTCCGCCCGCCGCCGCCACATCACCGCCCTGGAGCAGGCCCTGGCCGCGCTCGATAAAGGTCAGCGCCAGCTGGGCGATCACGCCGCCGGCGAACTGCTTGCCGAGGACTTGCGCGCCGCGCAGAAGGCCCTTGAAGACATCACCGGGGTGTTCACCGCCGACGATCTTCTGGGGCGGATTTTCTCGTCTTTCTGCATCGGCAAATAACCGGGCTTAATCCTGCTCCAGCCAGCGCGCCAGCGTGCGTAATTCCTCCCTGTCCCGCTCCAATGTCAGCGCCTGTTCCGCTCGCGCCAGCGCCAACCCGGCATGAAGCCGGGCGCTGGCGCGAAAGGCGCCGCCGTGGGAGGCCAATGCCATGAAGGCTTTTTGCAGACGAATCTGCACTTCCAGCAGGGCCGCGCCGTCCCGGGCGATGGGGTTGAACAGGTCGTCGAAAAATTCCCGTTCGTTGAGCAAGGGAACCCGGATCCGGGGCCAGCGCACGGTCTCGTCCGCTTCGTTGCGCTGGGTATGCCAGTGATGCAGAACCCGCACCGCCCGTCCGATCACATCGATGGCGGTGCCGGGGTCGTTAACCGCCGGGGACAACGCCCGCGACGCTATTTCGGAGAGCACCACCAGACCGAAACGTGGATCCTGATCGAAGGAGCGCTCGTCATCCACGGTGAAATGGTCGCGCACTGAAGAGGCGTCATCGCCGGTGGCGCCGATCAGCCAGGCAATAGGCCGGGCCGGATGCACAAAACGGCCGGGAAGGGCGGTCAGGTAAATCTCGGCGTTGTTCTGTTCCGCCCATTGAGCGAGTGCCTCCACATCCACATGTTGGATGTAGCCCACCAAGGTTGGGTAAACGGGAAGCGCCTGGTCCGGGATCGACTGTTCCGGGGACCAGGACTTACCGCCCAGAGCCGGGTTGGTGGCGCGTTGAACAATGGCCGCGCGAGTGGCTTGTTCAACGCGGTCGGTGGTTTCCCCGACCCGGCCGAGGCGCGACAGATGTTCAATCCAGCGCAAAATAGTCACGACGATGATAACGATGACCACCAGGGTGACCAGAAACAGAATCACCCGACCGCCCTCGCCATAGGCACCGGTGCTGAGCGCCACCAGTCCGACCAGGCTGAACAGGAAGGAACCAATAAAGGTGGCCAGCACGTTCTGAGTAGTGGTGTCCTGCATCAGCAACCGGGTGGCCCGGGGTGTCACGTTGGTGGTGGCGGCGCCGTAGGCGCTGACCATGACACTGAGAGAGAAGGTGGTGACCGCCAGCATGCTGGAGGCCAGCACATTGAGAATGGTGTCCACGGACTTGGCACCGACGCTCACCGGCAGGTTCGTGGGCAGCCAGCGCTGGCCGATAATGGCGAGCAAGGACGTCGCCACGGCGAGAATGGCGAATGCGGTGGCCCGAACCCAGAGGGCGCGGGAGAACTGGACCAGCAGCCACTGCCATTTTGAAAACATCCTTGCACTCCTTGCCCCGGCGATGGCTCCAGAATACCTCAGAGACGTGGGGGAATGGGGTCGTTATTGGCATCCGGTCGGCGCTATGATCGGATCTTTCGTTTGCACGGGAGAACACGATGACAATAACGAACTTCAGCAAGCCCCAGGACGACCGCTATTTTGAAGATTACCTGGTGGGCACGACCTATGATCTGGGCTCCATTGACGTGGAGGAGGAAGAGGTCCTTTCCTTTGCCCGCCGTTTCGACCCCCAGAAGATGCACACGGATCCCGAGGCCGCCGCCGCCGGCCCGTTCCAGGGGCTGATCGCCAGCGGCTGGCACACCCTCAGCCTGATGATGCGACTGATGGTGGATAACTATGTTTCCACCGTGGCGGGGCTGGCCTCTCCCGGAGTGGATGAGGTGCGCTGGCACAGACCGGTACGTCCCGGTGATCGATTGTCCATGCGGGCGACGGTTCTGGAGGCGCGCCCGTCCCGTTCCAAGCCGGATAGGGGCCTCATCTATTCATTGATGGAAGGCGTCAATCAGCATGGTGAAGTGGTGGCCAGCTTCAAGGGCATGGGGTTGATTCTGAAGCGGCCGGCTTGATGCGGTATCGAACATGACTATGGCCGGAATCGCCGGCGCCACCCTGGACGTCCAACCGGGCCTTGCCGATACTGAGGTTTCACTTCCCGGCTGAGGAGAACGGTCATGAGTGACACACGGGTGGAGAAGGATTCCCTGGGCGAAGTGGCGGTGCCAAAGACGGCGTTGTGGGGCGCGCAGACCCAGCGCGCGGTGAATAATTTTCCGATCAGTGGACGTCGGTTGCCGCCCCGGTTCATTCAGGCCGTGGCCCGGATCAAACACTGCGCGGCGTCGGTGAATGTGGATCTGGCGCTGCTGTCCGAGGAGCGGGGCAATGCGATCCGTTCGGTCTGCGAAGCACTGATCCGTGGTGAGCACGCCGACCAGTTCCCGGTGGACGTGTTCCAGACCGGTTCCGGTACCAGCACCAATATGAACGTCAACGAGGTGGTGGCCCATCTGTGCCAGACCCGCGGCGTCGACGTGCATCCCAACGATCACGTCAACCTTGGACAGAGCAGCAATGACACCATCCCCACCGCCATTCATGTCTCCTCGGCGATCGCCGTCAACGAACAGTTGATGCCAGCCCTTGAGCATTTGATCACCACGCTGGGGTCGAAAGCCGGGGAAGGCAGGGATCTGGTCAAAACCGGCCGTACTCACCTGATGGACGCCATGCCGGTGACGGTGGAACAGGAGTTGCGCACCTGGGTGCTGCAACTGCAGGCCGCCAGCCAGCGCCTGGCCGGCGCCCGGGAGGAGCTGCATGCGTTGCCGCAGGGCGGTACCGCGGTCGGGACCGGTATCAATGCTCATGCCGAATTCGCGGAACGCTTTGTTGATGTGCTGTCCGATGAAACCGGGCATCCCTTTACCGCCATGCCGTATCCGGCCGTGGCGCAGAGTGCCGTGGATGCGCCACTGGCGCTGTCATCGGCGTTGCGGAGTCTGGCGGTGGTGTTGATGAAGATCAGCAATGACCTGCGCTGGATGAACTCTGGTCCGATTCACGGCCTGGCGGAAATTCAGCTCCCGGCCACCCAGCCGGGATCGTCGATCATGCCGGGGAAGGTCAACCCGGTGATCTGTGAGTCCGCCACCATGGTCGCCGCGCAGGTGATGGGGCTGGATCAGGCCAATACGGTGGCGGCGCAGAGCGGTAATTTTCAACTCAATGTCATGTTGCCGTTGGTGGCCGCCAATCTCCTGGATATGCTGGAGTGGCTGTCCAACAGTTGCCGTAATCTGGCGGATCAGGCCATCGCCGGCCTGACTTACAATCGTGAGCATCTGGCCGAGGGAGTGGGGCGGAATCCGATCCTGGTCACGGCCCTGAACCCCGTCATTGGCTACGAGAAGGCGGCGGCCATTGCCAAACAAGCGTTCGCCAGTGGCCGGCCGGTGATCGACGTCGCCGCCGAGCAGACCGATCTGTCGGTGGAGGAACTCACTGCCTTGCTCGATCCGCTCAAACTGACTCACCCGGCGGCCTCTGACTCTTGAGTCAGTCGCCGGTCGTGACCTCGACGATCAGCTGTGACAGGCTTGGCGCCGGGCTTTTGTGACCACCGCCCCTGGCGGTCACCCTCCAGGCCGTTGCCAAGGCAACGTCAACAATCGCTCCCGGCGATTGTTCCTGGGGAAGTCGGGCGTGGCGCCTATATTCCGGATTCGCCACTGTCACAATAAAAACGTGGAGAGTAGTAACCGATGAGCAACGATCTGACCATCCAGCGTACCGCGGAAGCCGTGGAGTCACCGCTCTTGATCAACAGTATCCTGGAGGCCGGCGTTCGCAACGCACCCAATCAGGAAATCGTCTACGCCGATCAGCGGCGGATGACCTATCGGGAAATGGGGGAGCGGGTTGCTCGTCTCGCCAGTGCCTTGCAGCAGCAAGGGGTGAAACCCGGTGATACCGTGGCGGTGATGGACTGGGATACCCACCGTTACCTGGAAGCTTTCTTCGCCGTGCCGATGATGGGCGCGGTGCTGCACACCGTGAACGTGCGTCTGAGTCCGGAGCAGATTCTCTACACCATCAACCACGCCGAGGATGACGTGGTTCTGGTGAACCGGGAGTTTTTGCCTGTGCTGGACCAGATCAAGGACCGCATCGAGACGGTCAAGACTTACATCCTGCTGGATGATGAAGGCGGCGACACCGATACCACCATTGATCTGGCCGGAGAGTACGAGGCGCTGGTGGCCCAGGCTTCCGCCCAATTCGATTTCCCGGAGCTGGACGAGAACACCCGCGCCACCACGTTCTACACCACGGGCACCACCGGCCTGCCCAAAGGAGTGTATTTCTCCCACCGGCAGCTGGTATTGCACACCTTTGCCGGTCGTGCCGCTCTGACGGGCACCGGTCATGGTCGTTTCAACCAGAACGACGTCTACATGCCGATCACGCCGATGTTCCACGTGCATGCCTGGGGCGTCCCCTTTGTCGCCACGCTGTTGGGGGTCAAGCAGGTCTACCCGGGTCGTTATGTACCGGAAACCCTGCTCAAACTGCTGATCACTGAAAAGGTGACCTTCTCCCACTGCGTGCCCACCATCATCCAGATGCTGCTGCAATCCGAGGCGGTGAAAAGCATTGATCTGAGTGGCTGGAAAGTGATCATCGGCGGTTCCGCGTTGCCCAAGCCGCTGGCCAAAAGCGCCCTGGAGCGCGGCATCGACATCTACAGCGGTTATGGCATGAGCGAGACCTGTCCGCTGATCTCCCTCGCTCTGTTGACGCCGGAACTGGAACAGGCGGATCTGGAAACCCAGGCGGATTACCGCACCCGCACAGGCCGTCCGGTACCCATGGTGCAATGGCGCATCGTCGATGGTGACATGAACGATGTGCCCCATGATGGCAAGGCTCAGGGCGAACTGGTGTTGCGCGCCCCCTGGCTGACCCAGGGTTACCTGAAGGATGAGTCCAACTCCCGGGAGCTGTGGCGCGGCGGCTGGATGCACACCGGGGATATTGGTGTGATCGATGCCGATGGCTGGCTGAAAATCACCGACCGCATCAAGGACGTGATCAAAACCGGTGGTGAATGGGTCTCTTCCCTGGATCTGGAAAGCCTGATTCTTCAGCACGACGCCGTGCGTGAGTGCGCCGTGGTGGGCGTGCCGGACGAAAAATGGGGTGAGCGCCCGGTGGCGCTGGTGGTCAAGGGCACCGAGGTGGAAGCACGGACGATCATCGATATGGTGGCGGATTACGCGGAAAAAGGTGTGATCAGCCGCTATGGCATTCCAGATCGAGTGGTGTTCGTGGAGGAGCTGCCGCGCACCTCCGTGGGTAAACTGGACAAGAAGAAGATGCGCGCGGAACTGGTCTGATCCCCTGGCCGGCGGGGTCCTCCCGCCGGCTTTCCCTTTTCCCTGTCATATAATGACTGCACAATGCAGTGTCATACTCCGTGGTCTTTTGTATCGAATGTAAGTGCTCCTGAACCCCGAACGGGTTCCCGGGTCCGATCCACGGAGTAACGCTCAAGCCCTGGAAGGCCAAGAGCAGCCATTACGGAATACAGAACAATCCTTCCTTACCGGCCTGTAGCAGAGCCGGTACCTTCGGTTGCCTGATCTTTTTATGGGCGCCGGCCCGGTTGCGGTTCCCACCGTGACGGTGTAGTTGCTCGGAGAACAAGATGGTGCGTGTGGGCGCCTTTGTGGTGGTGATCGTGGTGGCAGCGGTGGCGCTGTTCTGGTGGTGGCGGGCTGAAGAGCCAGTGACGGCGGGGACCCGGCCGGCGACTACGGTCAATGTAATTGCGGCTCTGGTACGTCCTCTGACGGAAAAGGTGGAGGTGGTGGGCAATGCCCGTGCTACCCGGGCCGTGGTGCTGTCCGCTGAAGTCGAGGGCCGGGTAATGCAGCTGCATTTCCGGGAAGGGCAGGCCGTTGACGCCGGTGACCTGCTGGTGGAGTTGGATGACCGCCAGGCGAAAGGCGAGCGCGACCGGTTGCGCGCCGAATACCAGCGGGCGCTGTCCGATTATCAGCGTGCTTCCCGCCTGATCAACAGCCGCGCTATTTCCCAGGCCGAGGTGGACAATCTGAAGAATGGCATGGAGGCGGCCCAGGCGGCCTTGCGGGTAGCACGGGCGACCCACGAAAAGCATCAGATTCGCGCGCCCTTCGAAGGCGTGGTCGGGTTGCGCCAGGTTGACCCCGGAGCCTATCTGCAACCCGGCACACCGGTGGTCACCCTGGACAGCGTGCGTAATCTGGAGGTGACCTTCGAGGTGCCGGAACGGTATCTGGCCCGGGTGAAGCCTGGGCTGGTGCTGATGGTGTCCAGCGACAGCTACCCGGAACGCCTTTTCCAGGGCAAGGTCACGCTGCTGGATTCCCGCGTCAATGCCGCCAGCCGGACGCTGTCGGTAAAAGGCAGCCTGGACAACAGTGACGGTCTGTTGCGACCAGGGCAGTTGCTGCAGATCGATATCCTGCTCAGTCAGCATCAGGCCCTGCTGGTTCCGGAACAGGCGATTGTCGCCCAGGGCGCGCAGAACTTCGTGTTCGTGGTGGCTGAGGACGACACCGCTCTGCGGTTGCCGGTGGAGCTGGGCGGGCGCCGGGATGGCTGGGTTGAAGTGGTACAAGGACTCAGCGATGACGACGCGGTGATCGTTAACGGGCACAGCCGGCTTGGCAGCGGCGCGCCGGTGAAAGTGGTCGAGGATGAGGGGGCGCTGCTGCCGGCCCAGCGGGTTCTGATGGAGACCAGTGCCTGATGATCCTCAGCGATGTCTCCATCAAGCGCCCGGTGTTCGCCACCGTGATCAGTTTGCTGATCGTGGTGTTTGGCATCAGCGCCCTGATGAAGCTGCCAGTGCGGGAATATCCGGACATCGATCCCCCCGAGGTGTCGGTGGCGGTGGAATACCCGGGAGCGGCGCCGGAGGTCATTGATACCCAGATCATCCAGGTCATCGAAGGGGCCATCGCGGGCGTGGAAGGGGTCCGCCGCATTGAATCCCGTTCCCGCCGGGGTTCCGCCCGCACCTCGGTGGAGTTCAACCTGGACCGGGATCTGGATGTCGCCGCCAACGATGTCCGCGACGCGGTGTCGCGGGTGCTCAATCGTTTGCCGGAGGAAGCGGAAGCACCGGTTATCGCCAAGACCGACGCTGATGCCCGGCCCATCATGTGGGTCACACTCAGTAGCGACAGTCTGGCGCCGCAGGAACTGACCGATTTCGCTGAACGCTCGCTGGTGGACCGTTTCGCCGTTCTGGGTGGGGTGTCCGAAGTCATTATCGGCGGTGAGCGTCGCTATGCCATGCGGGTATGGCTGGATCGCCAGCGCATGGCCGCCAACGATGTCACCGTCACCGACATCTATAACGCTTTGCGCGCCAACAACGTGGAATTACCGGCCGGCCGCCTGGATTCCGACAGCCGCAGTTTTACCGTTCGCGCCGACAGCCGGCTCGGCTCGGTGGAAGAGTTCAACCACATGGTGGTGCACCGCCAGGGTGATTATCTGTTGCGGTTGGGGGATGTGGCGCGGGTGGCGCTGGGCGTGGAGAACGACGACACCGTGTTGCGCGCCAACGGCAAGACCGCCATTGGGCTCGGGGTGGTGCGCCAATCCAAGGCCAACACGGTGACCGTTTCCAACAATGTCCGCGAAGAAATCGAGGCGGTCCGCAATAACCTGCCCGATGACATCCGCCTGGACGTGAATCACGACGAATCCCTGTTTATCCGCGCGTCCATCAAGGAAGTGCTGGTGACCCTGGCGATGAGCGTGACGCTGGTGATCCTGGTCATTTTTGTTTTCCTGGGCAATCTGCGCGCCACACTGATCCCGGCGGTCACGATTCCGGTATCCATCGTGGGAGCGTTCATTGGTCTGGGGATTCTCGGATTTTCCATCAACGTGCTGACGTTGCTGGCGCTGATTCTGGCCATCGGTCTGGTGGTGGACGATGCCATCGTCATGCTCGAGAACATCCAGAGGCGTATCGACGAAGGTGAAAGTCGTCTGGTGGCCGCTTTCTTGGGGGCTCGGCAGGTGGCCTTCGCGGTCATCGCCACCACCGCCACTCTGGTGGCGGTCTTTGTACCGATCTCTTTCATGGGGGGCGATGTCGGACGTCTGTTTGGCGAGTTCGGTTTTACCCTGGCAGTGGCGGTGATCATTTCCAGCATAGTGGCGTTGTCCCTGGCTCCGATGCTGTGCTCCCGCTGGTTGCACGCGCACACCCCTGAGCAGGAAAAGCAGGAACAGAACAACCTGCTCAACCGGGCGCTGAATGGACTCAACCAGGCCTACGGGACGAGATTGGCTAAGACTCTGCGGCGACCCGCTCCCATTGTGGTGATCTCGGTGCTGATCTGCGTGGCCGCGGGGGGGGTATTCAGCCAGCTGTCCCGGGAACTGGCCCCCACCGAGGATCGGGGTGTGTTCATCGTGTCGGCGAACGCCCCCCAGGGATCCAGTACCGCATACGCCAGTCACCATATTCAGAAAGTGGAGGAAAGGCTGCTTCCTTTGATCGAGGACGGGGTGGCGGTTCGGGTGTTATCCATTGTCGGTTTTCGCGGGCAGACCGAGCGTGGTTTCAGCATCGTGCGTCTGGAGCAGTGGGAAGATCGGGACCGGAGACAGCAAGACATCGTTAACGACATTCGCGGCGAAGTCACCACCGTGCCCGGTCTGCGCGTATTTGCCGTTAATCCACCGGGATTGGGGCAAAGCGGTTTCGATCAGGAGCTGGAGGTGGTGATCGGGGGGCAGGATTACGAATCCGTGGTGGGCTGGAGCGAGACCCTGCGCGCCGCCATGGCCGCCAATCCTCAACTGTTGAGCGTGGACACGGATTACGAGGAAACCCAGCCCCAGATTGAAGTGGTGATCAATCGGGACCGGGCCGCGGACTTCGGTATTTCCGCCGCCGAAGTGGGCCAGACCCTGCAAGCCATGTTCGCCACCCTGACCGCGTCGACCTATATCGATCGTGGCCGCGAGTACGACGTCCTGCTGGAAGCGCGGGAACAGGATGCGCGTATTCCGGATGACGTTAACGCGGTCTATGTTCGCACCGCCGCTGGCGCTCTGGTTCCGCTGTCCGCTCTGGTGGAGCTGCGCACCCTGGGGGCGGCGCCGGAGCTGAGAAGGCTGGACCGTCTGCCGGCGGTGACGTTGTCGGCGAATCTGGCCCCCGGCTATGATCTGGGCAGCGCGCTGGATTTCATCGAACGGACCGTTCAGGAAAGCCTGCCGCTGGAAGCGCGCCTGAGCTATAAAGGTGTCGCCCAGGAATTCACCGAGGCTTCCGCGGCAATCCTGATCACGTTCCTGCTGGCTCTGGTGATCGTCTTCCTGGTATTGGCGGCGCAATTCGAAAGCTGGATCCATCCGCTGATCATTATGCTGACGGTGCCCCTGGCGATCGCCGGCGCCATTCTGGCGTTGCGTGTGACCGGCAACAGCCTGAATATCTACAGTCAGATCGGTATGGTGATGCTGGTGGGACTGATGGCCAAGAATGGTATTCTTATCGTCGAATTCGCCAATCAGCTGCGCGACCAGGGGCTGGCGGTACGTGAGGCGGTCTATCAAGGTGCTATTCTACGCTTCCGGCCCGTATTGATGACGGGTATTTCCACCATCTTTGGCGCGGTCCCCCTGGTGCTGGCCACCGGTGCCGGAGCGGAAAGCCGCATGACCATAGGGGTGGTGATTCTCGGTGGCCTGTTGTTCGCCACTGTGCTGACCCTGTTCATTATTCCCGTGCTCTATCTGTGGCTGGCCCCCTACGCCCGCCCGGCGGACGCGGTGGCTCAGCAGCTGGCGTCGCAAATGCGGCGGGAAACGGATCGCTGATCCGGCCCCGTCCCGCACCGGATATCTCCAGGTAACCCGCATGGATTATCAACTGGTTCGCTCCAAGCGACGTACACTGGCTTTACGAGTGGCGGCCGATGGCCAGGTCGAAGTCCGCGCGCCGTTACGTCTCGGCCGCCGGCACATCGATGACTTCGTGCACGAACACCGGGACTGGATCCGGCGCCAGCAGGCCTATTGGCGCGCCCGGCCTCGCCAGCATTGGCGGGAAGGTGATACCGTGCCGCACCTGGGCCGCCCGGTGCGGTTGCGGGTTACCCATGCGGCCAGACCCCGGGTGGAGCTGGAAGGGGATATTCTGACCGTGGCGGTGCCGCCGCCGGCGTTGGAGGAGACGGTCAGGGAAGCCGTGGAAGCCTGGTGGCGGCGACAGGCGCGCGACCAGTTCCAGCACAGTATCGAACGGCAATTCCACTGGTTCGCGGCCCGTGGCCATGAATTGCCGGTATTGAGGATCAAGAAAATGCGCACTCGCTGGGGATCTTTGTCCCAGCGGGGGTACATCAACCTGAACCTGGCGCTGATGCGCTACGACCTTGAGGTGATCGATTACGTGGTAATGCACGAACTTTGTCACTTGGAGTACGCCCATCATGGACCGCAATTCCATGACCTGATGGATAGACGCATGCCGGACTGGCGGCGTCGAAAACAACGATTGGATCAAATATTGCCTGAATAAAAGGAGACGGCTTTGACTATAGACATCGATACCCTGATCAATGGACTGCGGGAAAAAGATCCCCATCAAACCTACTTCCACCAGGCGGCCGGTGGTCTGCTTGAAGGGCTGGCGCCGTTCCTGCGGAACCAGCCCCGCTACGCGGATCCGAGTTTGTTCGCGCGCCTGCTGGAGCCGGAGCGGGTGATCATTTTCCGTGTACCCTGGGTGGATGATCAGGGGAGGGTGCAGGTGAACCGTGGCTTCCGTGTGCAAATGAACGGTTCTCTCGGCCCTTATAAAGGCGGATTGCGCTTCCATCCGTCGGTGAATCTCGATGTCCTGCGTTTCCTGGCTCTGGAACAGACCATCAAGAATGCATTAACCGACCTGCCCCTGGGATCCGGTAAAGGGGGGGCGGATTTTGATCCCCATGGCCGTTCCGATGGCGAGATCATGCGATTCTGTCAGGCCTTTATGGCGGAACTGTTCGATCATATCGGTTCCGACGTCGACGTCCCGGCCGGAGATATTGGTGTCGGAGCCCGGGAAATCGGCTACTTGTTTGGTATGTACCGGAAACTGAACCGCTCCCACGACAGCGGTGCCATCACCGGCAAATCGCCGGTCTTCGGCGGCAGCCTGCTGCGCACCGAAGCCACCGGCTATGGGTTGGTGTATTTCCTTCAATACATGCTTCAGGAACAGCAAGAGTCCCTGGAGGGGCGGCGGATAGCGGTGTCCGGCGCTGGTAACGTGGCTCGCTACGCGGCGGAGAAAGCGTTGGCGGAAGGCGCCACGGTCATCACTTTGTCCGATTCCCGTGGTGCCTTGCATGCTCCCAACGGGCTGACTCAGGAACATCTGGAGACTCTTGATCGGCTCCAGGAGGAAGGTGGTCGTCTCCATCAACTGCCGGAACACCACGATGGTCTGACCTACGAAAGCGGCATCAAGCCCTGGCGGTTCCCCTGTGACATTGCCTTGCCCTGCGCCACCCAGAATGAACTGGATGAACAGGACGCCCGTGTTCTGGTGGAAAACGGCTGCCGCTGGGTGGCGGAGGGCGCCAATATGCCCACCACCACGGAGGCGATTGCCCATTTAGTGAGCCACGGTGTCGGTTACGGACCCGGCAAGGCCGCCAACGCCGGCGGTGTGGCGGTAAGCGGTCTGGAGATGAGTCAAAACAGCCTGCGTCATCCCTGGAGCCGTGAAGAAGTGGACCGGCGTTTGCACGACATCATGTCGCGCATCCACCATAAGTGCCTGGAGTATGGTGGCCAGGGCAAGCGCCCGGATTATGTCCAGGGGGCCAGTGTGGCCGGCTTCGTGCGGGTGGCGGAGGCGATGCTGCGCCAGGGCGTGGTCTGATCCGCTAAAGGCAGGGCTGTCGCCGCTTGTACGGACGAGCGATTCGGCGGCCCTCAACTCCCGGCTGGTCGCACGGACAATTTGTCCCGGGCCAGTCTTGGCGGGTCTGGAAACTCAATCAAGGCGTCGGCGCCAATCGAACGTAAAAAGGCATCGGCCTGTTCCCGGGCCGCCGGCTCCATTCCCTTCAGGTGATCGCGAATCCGCTGCACCATCCACAGACTGTAGGGGCGCAGGATTCTTTCTCCGTGGCGGCCTTCCAGTTCAAACCCGTGCTTCCCGAGGGTTCGGGGCAGAGGCTCGCCGGGATGTTCCACCATCCAGGCGCTGACCTTGCCGGCGGCGTCCACCAAAGGCGGCAACTGTTCCCGGGCCATACGGCGCAGAACCGGCAGCAGCGTGGCGGGAATGTCATCGCCGTCGTCCAGCGGCTGCCTCAATCGCCGTGGCTGAAACTGCAGCTCCTCCACCCAGCGTGTCACGTTCGGCGCCAGCCCACGCATTAGCTTGCCAGGTGTGGGATCGCGGTAGAGATGGGCATAGAGCGGGCCAATCAGACCAAAGTCGGCCATGGTGGCCTGGTCCCCAAGCAGCGCCGGTGACGAGGCGAAATGGGCATCCAGCTCCGCCAGTAGCGCTTCATAGGCACGTTCCACCGCGGCCATCATGTCCGGCGTGGCGCCCAATAGTGATGCGGCGTTGGAGAAAGGCGTGGCCAGCTTGCTACCAATTTTGTACTGTTCTTCGGCGGAGGCCCGGGGCGCGTTGAGAGCGCCGAATTCGCCCATTGCCCATTCGCGATCATAGTGCCAGCGGTAGTGCATGGCCGGAATCACCAGCCATTCATCCCCGTAGGTTTCCAGCATCAGAGCGACCAGCTTGCGAATCGGAGTGGCGGGATAGACGGAAGGCGGGCTGGTGGCGCGGTCCTGGTCCAGGGTATCAATGATGACTGTGGTGTCTTGCAGGATCTCGCCGCTTTGGGTGCGCAGTACCGGAATCACCGGCACGCCCACGGACGGGAGAATGATCTGTCTGTAAACGTCGGCACTGGCGATCACTTCCTCGAACGGAAGATCCGCCCAGCGCAGGTAGGCGCGGACTTTGCCAGTGAAGTAGCTGACTTCACCGCCATACAGGGTAATCGTCATGGTCTCTGTCCGGCTTTGTCGATTGTCGTTGTTATACAGAGGGGCGTGGCAGGGCCGTCAAGTTGCCGCGGCGGACAGGTTGTCCGGAGCAAAGGAGAGATTGGAAAACAAAAAAGAAGAATCCGACGGTCCGGCTTTTGCCGTCGCCTTGAGTCCTTAATATGAAAACCCCGCGCGAGGCGGGGCTTTCCAGCGTACTAAGAAGCCTTAGCCGGCTTCTACGTTAGCTGCCTGAGGACCTTTCGGGCCCTGCTGGATATCGAAGGAAACTTTCTGACCTTCAGCCAGGGTACGGAACCCGGAGCCTTGGATCGCGCTGAAGTGAACGAATACGTCCGCACCACCGTCGTCCTGGGAGATGAAACCGAACCCTTTGGACTCGTTGAACCATTTAACGGTACCAGTAGCCATGTGAATCTATACCTCAAAACTTTACATAGGGTTTTGCTTGCAAACCGGAGGAGGGTGTTCGGAGACTTCTCAGCTTCGCGCGGGGGAAGGCAACTACCAAAACAAACCACCACTGCCTGAATCTGCAGCCCTTCCGACTCTACTCCCCTTTTCCAGCCGGCACCACTGATTTTTTTGTAACCGTGATCCCTGGCGGGAAGGCGGTTGGCGGCGGCGCCATGTTGGTTTCTATTTGAAACCGGCGGCGATCTCCAGTTCTCGCACGGAATTTTCCAGATAATCCAGCAGGCGCTGCATGGAAGGCAGGGTCCGGCGGCAGGCGATCAGGCCGAATTCCAACTGATCCTGGTAACTGGTCAAGGTGATGTTGAGGGCGATCCGGTCCAGCACCACCGATACCGGGTACATGCCGCGCAGGCGGGCGCCGTTCCAATACAACGGCTCCCGTGGCCCGGGGACATTGGAGATAATTACATTGAACGCGCGCCACTTTGGTGCAAGACCGGTGAGCAGGTTGAGACCGGTGGGGGCCATGCTCAAGGCGGTGAAATTGAGAATTTCCTCCGGGCTCATTTGAGCGAAGCGCCGTTTGGCGTCTTTTACCGAGGCCTGGACGATACGGAGGCGATTGGCCGGATCACACACATGGGTGCCCAGATTGGCCAGAATCAAGCCGATCTGATTGCCGCCCGCGCTGTCGTCCTTACGCAAGGAGAGTGGCACCATGGCGATCAGCGGCTGGTCCGGCAGGGCGTTCTGGCCGATCAGATATTCACGCAATGCATGGCCGCACATGCTCAATACCAGATCGTTGATGGTGCAATTGAAGGTGCCGGCCAGCTTGCGCAGACGTGACAAGGGAAAGCTTTGCGCGGCGAAACGACGGGAGCCGGTAATGCACTGATTCAGCATGGTGTCCGGCGCCTGAAAGATGGAAACGTAGTTCGGATCGGTCTTGGCTTTCTGGCTGACCTTGTACAGTTCCCGCGCCAGCGCCGGCACCGTGGCCACCTGCTTGCTCACACCGGCGGTCAGGCGTGCCAGGCTGCTCATGGCGTCCACCGGATTGCTGGGCAGAGAGCGTTGTTTTTTCTCGGGTTTATAGGCCCACACTGGCGGCAGGTCCCGCTCATGCGGATCCTTGGACAGCGCCCGCATGCCCATGCGCATAGCGGAGATACCATCGACCACGGAGTGGTGCACCTTGGTGTAGAGGGCAAACTGGCGTCCGCGAATCCCTTCGATCAGATGGGCCTCCCACAGCGGCCGTTCCCGGTCCAGCAGGTTGGAGTGTTCGGCGGACACCAGTGACAACAGTTCACGAATTCGGCCCGGTTTGGGCAGCGCCTCGTGGCGGAAGTGGTGATCGATGTCGAACTGCTTGTCCTCGGTCCAGAAATACTGGCCGAAACGGCGGGTCAGACGCTGATTGAACGGGGGCTCGGGGCAGCAATAGTCGCGGATCGACTGGGCCAGTTCGCTAACGTACTTGGGCCCGGCATCCTCGGGAAACGAGAACAACTGCAACCCGGCCACGTGCATGGGTTGCTGGCGCTTCTCCAGCCACAGAAAGAGCTGGTCCACGGGACTCAGTGATTTCATGCCATCCCCTTTTTGTTATGCCAGGGCCGTCTGAAGGCGCGGTGATACCACATGGAAACTCGGATCGTTACTAAAAAGATAGTGCCTTAAAACCCGTGATGGATGCGATGCCCAAACCAAAGCGATGTGATGCCCGGTGGGCCAATGAGGAAAATGCAATAATCCTGCCATGCCAATGCCATGGGATGGTAATCGATTCCCCACAGGCTGTAGCAAATTTGTGTGGGAGCGCTAAATGAAACGCCTTTTTCTTAGCCTTGCCGGCGTGCTGGTGGCTCACGCCGCCCCAGCGGATCTGTTGATTAGTGAGTATGTGGAAGGCAGTTCCAATAACAAAGCCCTGGAACTGCACAATATTGGCGAAACCATACTCAATCTGGCTGATTACAAGCTGGAACTTTATTCCAATGGCAATAGCAGTCCCAATGCCTCCATGACCCTGAATGGAAGCCTGGAGCCGGGAGCCGTGTGGGTGATCGCCAATAGCGGAGCCGACCATGATGTGCTGGCTTTGGCGGATGAGACGAGCAACTCGGTGGTGAACCACAATGGTGACGATGCCTTTGTTCTGCGCCGGGACGGAGTCGTGGTGGACAGCTTCGGCCGTGTCGGCGAGGACCCCGGAGAGGCCTGGACCAGCGGTGACGTCACCACCAAGGACCGCACGCTGAGACGTCGGGAAACCGTGACCACCGGGGATACCGTCATCGACGACGCCTTCAACCCGGCGGACCAATGGGCTGTTTTCAGTCAGAATGATTTCAGCGGTCTGGGCCTGCCCGGACAAGAGGGAACGGAGGAAGAAGAACCTCCGATGGTGGAACTGGGCAGCTGCGGCGATCCCGCCACCCTGATCTCGCAAATCCAGGGACAGGGAGAGGCCTCCCCTCTGGATGGTGAGGCGCATGTGGTGGAAGCGGTGGTCACCGGAGTCTTCCCGGACCTCAGTGGCTTCTTTGTGATCGAGGAAGACAGCGACCGTGACGGGAATGACCTGACCTCCGAAGGTCTGTTCGTCTATACCGGAAACAATGAGGTTTCGGTGCAGGCGGGCAATCAGGTCCGCGTCAGTGGCGCCATCAGTGAGTACTACGGTCAGACCCAGATTGCCTGGAACGAGGGTGCGGTGTGCGCCGATCAGCTGGCGGTGGCACCGGTGACACTGACCCTGCCGTTGACCGCGCCGGATCAGTTGGAAGCCCTGGAAAGCATGTGGGTAGTGAGCGATCAAACCCTGACGGTGAGCGAAGTCTATGATCTGGCCCGCTACGGTTCGGTGATGCTCAGCCACGGTCGCCGCATGATCCCCACCCACGCGGCCGAACCCGGAGAAGCCGCGGACGCGGTGGCCGAAATCAACGCCCTCAACCGGATCCTGCTGGACGATGGCAGCAATGACGAGAATCCCGCGACGGTGATTTATCCCGACGGCGGCCTGTCCGCCACCAATACCCTGCGGGTCGGGGACACCATTACCGGATTGGAAGGCATTGTCAGCTACGGCTTCAATGACTGGCGCATCCAGCCGATATTGGTACAGATCGAAGCCTCAAACCCGCGTCCGCAGCCGCCAGCGCGCACCGCTGGCAGCAACCTGCGGGTGGCTGCGTTCAACGTACTGAACTTCTTCAACGGTGACGGCAATGGCGGCGGGTTTGATGATCCAGACTACCGGGGCGCCAATAATCCAGCCGAATTCGAACGGCAAAAAGCGAAGATTCTTACCGCCCTGTCACAGCTGGACGCCGACGTCATCGGCCTGATGGAAATCGAGAACGACGGCTACGGAACCGACGCCGCCATCGCCGAACTGACGGAGGCTTTGGGAACGTCCTGGGCCTTTGTTGACCCGGGGCTGGAGCGGCTGGGCACCGATGTCATCGCCGTTGGTTTGCTCTACCGCACCGATGTGGTGGAGCCGGTGGGCCAGCCGGCCACGCTCGAAGGCGGGCCTTTCACCGACAAAAGCCGGCAACCGCTGGCGATGAGCTTCCGCCATCTCAACAGCGGGGAAGTGGTCACGGTGTCGGTGAACCATCTCAAGTCCAAGGGCAGCTGTCCCGACGACAGTAGCGACAATGCCGAACACGGCCAGGGTTGCTGGAACCCGCTACGCACCGAGTCCGCGCGGATGCTTTCCGACTGGCTGGCGAACAACCCCACCGGATTGCAGGAAGCCGCCGCCGGCACGCTGATCATTGGTGACCTCAACGCCTACGCCAAGGAAGATCCGATCCGCGCGCTGGAACAAGCGGGTTACCAGAACCTGCTGGCTCGCTTTAACGACGATGACGCTTACAGCTATATCTATAAGGGTGAAACCGGCTACCTGGACCACGCTCTGGCGGACGCAGGGCTGGAGAGTGCGATCCTCGGTGCCGGCGAATGGCACATCAATGCGGACGAACCGCGAGCCCTGGACTACAACACCGAGTACAAGAGCGACGATCAGATCGGCAGCTTCTACGCCGCCGACGCCTACCGCGCCAGCGATCATGACCCGGTGTGGGTGGACCTGGCCCTGGACGGTGATGAGGATGATTCCGGCAGTTCAGGCGGCGGTGCCCTGGGTGGCGTGATCACCCTGGCGTTGCTGGCGGGCCTGCGCCGTCGGGTACGCCGTTGAAGGACGATGGTATCGGTCGCTTTACAGTGCCGTCCTGGGTGCCAATAATCCGACATGGTGTGATGTCGGATTATTGCGGATCCGTTCTTCGTGGAGAGGCCGCTGTTATGACCGGGGGACCGTTCGAGGCGGTATTGTTCGATCTGGACGGGACCTTGGTGGATACCCGGCTGGATTTCGCTGCTTTGCGGCGTGAACTGGGGTTTCCGGAGGGCGTCGGCGTGCTTGAGCATCTGGCGACCCTGGAAGACCCGGAGCAGGCAGCTTGGGCGAGTACGGTGATTGATCGCCATGAAATGAAAGGGGCGGCCGCTGCCACCTGGATCGACGGCGCCCAATCCCTGCTTGATACCCTTCATCGCCGTGGCGTGCCCACGGCCATTCTCACCCGTAACAGCCGGGCGGCGGTAGCACGGACCAATGAGTTATTGGGGTTGCCGGTGGACCTGATTCTGACTCGCGAGGATTGCGCGCCGAAGCCGGATCCCGAGGGGTTGTTGTTGCTTGCCGAGCGTCTCGGATTGCGACCAGCGACCACGGTGTATGTCGGGGACTTCGTCTTCGATCTCCAGGCCGCCCGCGATGCCGGTATGGCATCGGGGTTGTTGCGCAATGGAAAGAATCGGCATTTCGAGGACCAGGCGGATCTGGTGCTGAATCATCTGGGCGAGGTGCTGTACTGGCTGCACTCCGGCAATGATGCAAATGGCGAGTAACGCCGCACGGAAAGGCCATCACCGTTCTTTTCTGTATTGAAGAGGGCCGCTCCCACAGGTACAGCACAAGTTGCCTGTGGGAGCGGTCGATCGACCGCGCTCAATGCTGCGGGATCGCTTACTCGTAATCGAACGAGAAGTGCTCCGCGCTCATCTGCATGGTGCTGCGGGTGGGTTTGAGTGCCGCGTCGGCGTGGCCTTTGGCGGCGGGCAGCAGACGCTCGAAGTAGAACTCCGCGGTGGCGAGCTTGGCTTTGTAGAATTCCGCCGGCTCGTTACCGCCATGCTCCAGTTTGTCTCGGGCGGTGGCCGCCTGCAGAGCCCAGAAGTACGCCATCATGGCGTAGCCGGAATACATCAGGTAGTCGTAACTGGCGGTGGAGACGATGTCCCGGTCCTTGGTGGCGGCCAGCATGATGCGGGTGGTCAGATAGTTCCACTCGGCGGCGATTTTGAGCAGCTTCCAGGCGTAGGGGCGTAGTTTGGCGTCCTTGAGGTTTTGCCGCCCGAAGTCCACCAGATTCTTGGAGAAGCTACGCACACATTTGCCACGGCTGGTCAGCAGCACCTTGCGGCCGAGCAGGTCCAGTGCCTGGATGCCGGTGGTGCCTTCGTACAAGGTGGCAATGCGCGCGTCGCGGGCGATCTGCTCAATGCCGTGTTCCTTGATATAGCCGTGGCCGCCGAATACCTGCATGGCTTCGTTGGCGGCCTCCAGGCCTTTTTCAGTGAGGAAGCCTTTCAGGATCGGGGTGAGGAAGCCCAGCTCGCTATCCCACTTACCGTACTTCTTCTGATCGTTTTCCAACATGCCGGCGATCATGTGGTCCGCGTACATGGCGGTGAAGTATGCCATGGCACGGCCGCCTTCGGCGTAGGCTTTCTGCTTGAGCAGCATGCGACGCACGTCGCCATGATGAATCAGGGCATCAGCGACTTGTTCCGGATCCTTTTTGCCGGACAGGGCGCGCATGGAGCGACGCTCCTTGGCGTAGGGCAGGGACGCCTGATAGGCGCGTTCGGCGTGGGCCACACCTTGAATCGCGGTGCCGACACGGGCGCTGTTCATGAAGGTGAACATGCACTCCAGGCCCTGATTGGGCGGGCCGATCAGGAACCCGGTGGCCTGGTCAAAATTCATCACGCAGGTAGCCGAGGCCTTAATGCCCATTTTTTTCTCCAGGGCACCACAGCTCACGCCGTTGTCCTCGCCGATCTGACCCGGCAGGTACTTGGGTACGATGAACAGAGAAATACCCTTGGTGCCGGCGGGGGCGTCCGGCAGGCGCGCCAGTACAATGTGGACGATGTTCTCGGTGAGATCGTGGTCACCGGAGGAGATGAAAATCTTGGTGCCGGTGATTTTATAGGAACCGTTTTCCCCGGGTTCGGCCTTGGTTTTAACTTGCCCGAGGTCGGTGCCGCATTGCGGCTCGGTCAGGCACATGGTGCCGGCCCAGGTGCCTTCGGTCAGCCTGGTCAGATAGGTCTCTTTCTGCTCATCGGTGCCGTGCATCTGGATCGTGTTCATCGCTCCCAGGGACAGGCCCGGGTACATGGCGAAGGACCAGTTGGCGGTGCCGAGCATCTCATGCTTGATCAGGCCCAGGGACATGGGCAGGCCCTGGCCGCCGTATTCCACCGGATGGCTCAGGCCTTGCCAGCCGCCGGCGACGAATTCGCTATAGGCCTCGGGATAGCCCTTCGGCGTGAACACCTGCCCGTTTTCAAGGCGGCAGCCTTCCTCGTCGCCGCTCTGATACAGCGGGGCGACGGTGTTCTCGCACAGCTTGGCCATTTCCGACAGGATCGCTTCGACCATGTCCGGGGTGGCTTCTTCCCCGTTGGGCAGCGTCTTGTAGTGGCTTTCAAAATCAAACACTTCATTCATCAAAAAGCGCGTATCGCGCAGGGGAGCCTTGTAACTCGGCATAAACACACCTTCGGTTGGCAAACGGGCCGGATGCCGCATTGTTGGCGAACAGTCGTTGACAGACATTGACGGGAAGGCGTGTAGGGGTCGGCTTTAGGGTAAATAGGCGGGAAATTCCGAGGAAACGTTTATGCACAATATTATTTGCATGCCCTGCGCCTGAACACCGCTTCGCTGGCAAGCCAGCTTCCCGCGGAGGTAACTACGAAGCCGCTGTGGGAAGCTGGCTTGCCAGCGAATCAGTCCCGTTTACCCTTCCAGCTGTACATGGAAGTGGAAACGCCGGTGTATTTGGCTACCTGATCCCAGAGGCGGCGGGGCAGCACGCCTTTGAGCAGTTCCACGGACCGGGCCATGGGGGGCTCGATCACGAAGGGCTCACCAGTGGCGATACCCTTGAGAATGCTGGAAACCACCTTGTCCGGTGTCAGCATGGGGGAGAACAGGGGGGTTTTAACCCCTTTGAACATACCGGTGGCGATGTAGCTGGGGCAGACCGTGGTAACTTTCACATTACGCAGGCCGCGTTCGGCCAGTTCCAGGCGTAACGATTCAGAGAAACCCACCACCGCCCATTTGCTGGCGGCATAGCTGCTGCCGTAGGGCAGGCCGATGAAGGCGGAGGCGCTGGCGATATTCACCAGATGGCCGCGCGGTGCCTGTATCAGATCGTCAAGAAAAGCATGGGTGCAAGCCATCAGCCCTTCGCTGTTGACCTTGAAGGTCTGCAAATGCTGATCCAGAGAGACTTTCTCGAATTCGCCGCCGAACACCACGCCGGCATTGTTGATCAGCATGGTCAGCGGCCCGACTTCCTCATGGATCTTGTCGCGCAAGGTCGCGATCGAGCCGATCTTTCCCACATCCAGGGTATAGGCATGGGCGGTGCCGCCAGCGTTGACGATATGTTTCACCACCTCGCGGGCGGCGTCGATGCGGCGGGCGGTGACAATCACTTCCGCGCCACGGCCGGCCATCCGTTCCGCCATCAGCCGTCCAATGCCGGCCCCGGCGCCGGTGATCAAAACCCGGTGTCCTGAAAATCGCATCGAATCCCTCCAGGGTTTTTGCTCGCTTAAACGCCGATTCGCTGCCAGGGCGGCTTGCCACAGCGGCTCCGTAGCTCCCTCTGTGGGAAGCTGCCTTGGCAGCGATGACAGAGTGAATTCATACCTTCAAGCCCAATAGTTGGCCGCTACCATGGATTCAGTGCTCAAGCGCCCCGTACTATTTATTGCGGCAGTTTGATCCCCGCCATGATTACCCGCCCTTTTTCCACGGTGCGGGCACGCAGTCTCAAGCCGCCCAGTTTAAGGGTGTCGCCCACCACCGCATGTTGGCCGAAACGATCCTCGAAGGCCGCTTCCACGGTCATGCCTTTCAGGCGCTCCTCCAGCTCATGGATACCGTATGCCGCCACCAACTGATCCACCGGTACGCTGCCGCGCACGATGAAGTCGCCGAAATAGCGCCTCTCCGCCACGGTGATCTTGTGGCACATGTCCGACAGATAGTCCTGCTCGCTCAACGGCGCCAGCCAACTGACCATGTCTCCGGCTTCGATCTGTGGATCCTCGGACAAGTTGAGGAACGCCTTGTCCCGAATGATCAGCACCGGAGTGATGCGCTGGGTGGTGATGGTGCCAAGCCGCTGCCCCTGGGCCTTGGCGCCTTCTTCCACCTCGAACTGCATCAGATAGCGGTTGGCGGAATGCGCCATGGGCACCATCTGTTTCGGCGACGCCGTCGCCGGTACCGAGACTTTCAACAATCGTGCCATGTAACGCAGGCTGGCTCCCTGGGCCAACAGCGAGATCAACACCACCACCAGGGTGATATCAAACAGCAGACGGGTTTCACCCACGCCGGCCAACAGCGGGAACACCGCCAGAACGATAGGTACCGCCCCGCGCAGGCCGGTCCAGGCGATGAACAGTTTCTCACGCCAGGTGAAGATAAAGGGGATCAGGCTCACCCACACCGACACTGGCCGTGCCACCAGCATCAGGAACAAGGCCACCATCAGGGCCGGCAGCAGGTGCTGGCCCAGCTCCGATGGCGTGATCAGCAGACCCAGCATCAGAAACATGCCGGATTGGGCCAGCCAGGCCATGCTGTCCATGGAGCGCAACACGTTGTCCCCGGTACCGCCACGCCGGTTACCGGTGACCAGGCCGGTGAGATAAATCGCCAGGAAGCCGCTGCCGCCGGCAAGGTTGGTGAGTGCGAACACCATGGCGCCGCCGCTGCACAGCAGCAAGGCGTGCAGACCCTCGTTACTGCGCACCCGCAGCAGGATTTCGCTGAGTACCGCGCCCAGCCCCAGTCCGATGATCGCGCCCAGGCCAAACTGCTGGATCAGGGTCAGGATCATGTTGAAACCAAAGGTGGCGTCCGGCTCCACCAGCACACCCACCAGCATCAGGGTGATGAAGATGGCCATCGGGTCGTTGAGACCGGATTCGATCTCCAGGGTGCTGGCCACCCGCTCATTGATGTTGACCCCGGCGCCTTTGATCACACTGAATACCGCCGCCGCGTCGGTGGAGCCGATAATGCCGCCCAGCAGCAGCCCCAGGCGCCAGTCCACGCCCATCAGCCAGGTGGTGAAGGCGCCGACCAGGGCGGCGGAGATGGCCACACCGAGGCTGGCCAGAGTCAGCGCCGGCTTCAGAGCCAGGCGAAAGGTGTCCATGCGGGTGCGCAGGCCGCCGTCCATGAGGATGACCGCCAGGGCGATGTTACTGATGACGTAAGCGGTGGAGAGGTCGTCGAATTGGATACCGCCGATGCCGTCCTCACCGGCGGCCATCCCCACCAGCAGGAACATCAACAGGGACGGCACGCCGATGCGGGTGCTCAGAGAGCCCAAAAGCAGCCCGATGAACATCAGCCCGGTGCCGATCAGCAGATACAGATTCAACGAATCCAAATGCACTCCTGGAATATAAAGGAGAATGGTAGGTCTGGTTCATCATAACAGACCGGTGGGCCTTTC
Source organism: Alcanivorax sp. 24 (assembly GCF_004360225.1). Taxonomy (GTDB): domain Bacteria; phylum Pseudomonadota; class Gammaproteobacteria; order Pseudomonadales; family Alcanivoracaceae; genus Alloalcanivorax; species Alloalcanivorax xiamenensis. The sequence continues at coordinate 124,909 of NZ_SNUA01000004.1, read as the reverse complement.
ATTTAATTCCCACGGCACTATACTAGCGCGCCCGGACTGATCATATTTTGCACAGCCCTGCATGGGCACGGCATTCTGAGCGAGACACTTCCATGGATTTTCCACAGCGATTTGGCGTGATCGTGATTGGCGGTGGCCACGCCGGCACCGAGGCGGCGCTGGCGGCGGCGCGCATGGGCGTGGAAACCCTGTTGCTCACCCATAATATCGAGACTCTGGGTCAGATGAGTTGCAATCCCGCCATTGGCGGCATTGGCAAGAGCCATCTGGTACGGGAAATCGATGCCCTGGGTGGGGCCATGGCCCGTGCCACCGATCAGGCCGGCATCCAGTTCCGGGTGCTCAATGCCCGCAAGGGACCGGCGGTTCGCGCCACTCGTGCCCAGGCCGACCGTATCCTTTATAAAGCCGCTATCCGCCATGCTCTGGAAAATCAGCCGCATCTCACCTTGTTCCAGCAGGCCGCCGATGATCTGATCGTCGAGCAGGGCCGCTGTGTGGGGGTGGTCACCAACATGGGGCTGCGTTTCCATGCCGATGCCGTGGTGCTGACCGCCGGGACCTTTCTTGGTGGGGTCATCCATGTTGGGATGGAGAATCACCAGGGTGGCCGGGCCGGTGATCAGCCTTCCAATGCCCTGGCCCGCCGGTTGCGCGAGTTGCCGTTCCGTGTCGACCGGTTAAAAACCGGCACGCCACCGCGAATTGACGGCCGTAGCGTGGATTTCTCCATTATGGAGGAACAATGGGGTGACACTCCGACCCCGGTGATGAGCTATCTGGGCCGGGTGGAGGATCATCCGCGCCAGGTGTGTTGTCATGTCACCCATACCAACGAGCGTACCCACGAGATCATTCGTTCCGGCTTCGATCGCAGCCCGATGTTCGCCGGCGTCATCGAAGGCGTGGGCCCGCGTTACTGCCCGTCCGTGGAAGACAAGGTCAACCGCTATCCGGACAAGACCAGCCACCAGGTGTTCGTGGAGCCGGAAGGGCTGAACACCCATGAGCTTTACCCCAACGGCATTTCCACCAGTCTGCCGTTCGATATCCAGCTGGCGGCGGTACGTTCGATCCGTGGCTTCGAAAATGCCCACATCACCCGGCCGGGCTACGCCATCGAGTACGATTTCTTCAATCCCCAGGATCTCAAGCACAGCCTGGAGACCAAGCACATGCCGGGGCTGTTCTTCGCCGGCCAGATCAATGGCACCACCGGTTATGAAGAGGCGGGCGCCCAGGGCTTGCTGGCGGGTCTGAACGCGGCGCTGATGAGCCAGGAGAAAGCGCCATGGACGCCGCGCCGGGACGAAGCGTACCTGGGCGTGCTGGTGGACGATCTGATCACCATGGGCACCCGCGAGCCGTACCGTATGTTCACCAGCCGTGCCGAGTACCGCCTGTTGCTGCGGGAGGACAACGCCGACCTGCGTCTGACCGGGAAAGGTCGTGAGCTGGGGCTGGTGGATGATGAGCGCTGGGCCGCCTACAACGACAAACGTGAAGGGATGGCCCGCGAGCAGGCGCGTCTGAGCGCCACCTGGGTGCGTCCGGGAACGGCGGCGGCGGACAAGGTCAATGCCCTGGTGGATAAGCCGCTGCCCCATGAATACAGCCTGTTGGATCTGCTCAAGCGCCCGGAAATCGACTACCACGCCCTGGTTGATGCGGCGGGCCTGGAACCGGAAACGCCGCCGGTGGTGGAGCAGATGGAAATCCTCGCCAAGTACGCCGGTTACATCGACCGCCAGGAAGCGGAGATTGCCCGGCTGCGCGCCGCCGAGCATCAGCGCGTGCCCGTGGACTTCGATTTCGGCCAGGTGCAGGGGCTGTCCAATGAGGTCAAGCAGAAGCTCGCCGAGGTCCGGCCGGAGACCATCGGCCAGGCTGGCCGTATCCCTGGCGTGACGCCGGCGGCTATTTCCCTGTTGCTGATCTACCTGAAAAAGCACCAGCATCGGGCGGCCCGCCAGGCATGACCGAAGACCAACAGCGGTTGGCGCAAGGGCTGGCCGAGCTGAATATCGACCTGGACCGGGAGCAGCAGGAGCGTCTGTTGCTCTACCGGGATCTGCTGGTGCGGTGGAATCGCGCTTACAATCTTACCGCCGTGCGTGATCCGGCCGAGATGGTCACCCGCCACCTGCTCGATTCCCTGGCGGTGCTCCCCCATGTGGAACCAGTGGATACGCTGGATGTGGGCACGGGCGCCGGCCTGCCGGGCATTCCGCTGGCCCTGGCCCGCCCGGACCAGTCCTTCGTGCTGCTGGACAGCAATGGCAAGAAACTCCGTTTCATTCGCCAGGCGCGACGGGAACTGGGTTTGCATAACGTGGAGGTTGTGCACGCCCGCGTGGAACAGTACCGTAAGGCTCCATCACAGATTATCAGCCGCGCTTTCGCCGCCTTGCCGGACATGCTGGAGTTGCTCGGACCCCTGATGCAGGGGGATGTCCGGTTATTGGCGATGAAGGCCGCCGCCGCCAATCAGGAGATGGCTGCCCTGCCGGCCTGCTGGCGGGTGCAGCGCGAAACCCTGAGCGTGCCCGGTCTGGCGGAATCGAGGGTGTTGTTGATCGTGCATCGCCAATGATGCGCGTCGCCAATGAGAGGGAGCGTCGTGACCACCGTTTTTGCCATTGCCAACCAAAAGGGCGGGGTCGGCAAGACCACCAGTAGCGTCAATCTGGCGGCCTCCTTGGCGGCCACCCGCAAGAAGGTGCTGTTGGTGGATATCGATCCGCAGGGGAATGCCACCAGCGGCGCCGGCGTCGACAAGTACGAACCGGAGTACACCATTTTGGATGTGCTGCTCGGCGAAGCCGGGATGGCCGATGCGGTGGTGATTACGCCGGAACAATCCGGTTTTGATCTGGTCGCCGCCAACGGTGATCTGACCGCCGCGGAAGTGCAGCTGCTGGAACTGGATAGTAAAGAGTACCGGTTACGCGATGCCCTGGCCGCAATCCGCGAGCGCTATGACTACATCATCATCGATTGCCCGCCGTCGCTGAATATGCTGACGGTGAACTCCCTGGCGGCGGCGGATTCCGTGATCGTGCCGATCCAGTGCGAGTACTATGCGTTGGAGGGGCTGACCTCATTGATGAACACCATCGAGAAGATTCGCTCGGTACTGAACCCGAAGCTGCATATCGGTGGCCTGTTGCGGACCATGTATGATCCGCGCAACAGCCTGTCCAATGACGTTTCCAATCAGCTGATCAGCCACTTCGGCGACAAGGTTTACCGCACCATCATTCCGCGTAATGTGCGTTTGGCGGAGGCGCCCAGCCACGGCGCGCCGGTGATCACCTATGACCCCAAATCCCGGGGTGCGGTAAGCTATCTGGCGCTGGCCGGTGAAATCCTGCGGCGCGAGCAGACGGTGGCATCGGCGGCACCCTCCCAGCAGCCCCCCGAGACGCCGTGAAGGCGGTGACGTCGGGCGATAATCTCCGGTGGCGGAATGTCACCGTAACCGAACATGAGCGAGTTTGAATCATGGCGGCAAAGCGTAAACGCGGTCTCAGCAAAGGACTCGATGCCCTGCTCAGCACCAGTGCGAGCTATCAGCAACATCAGGAAGAAGTCGCCGTCGGCGCCGCCGCCGGTCCCGCCGAGCCTGCTCAGGAACAACGTCCGCCCCGCGATGGCGAACTGCGCCATCTGCCAGTGGAGTTCATGCAGCGCGGCCGTTACCAGCCCCGCAAGGACATGTCCGCCGATGCGCTGGAGGAACTGGCGGAATCGATCCGGGCCCAGGGTGTGATGCAGCCGATCGTGGTACGTCCGCTGGGCGAGAACCGTTACGAGATTATCGCCGGTGAGCGCCGCTGGCGTGCCGCGCAGATGGCGGAGTTGGAAGCCATTCCCGCGGTGATCCGTGATGTGCCGGACGAAGCCGCCATCGCCATGGCGCTGATCGAGAATATCCAGCGGGAAAACCTCAATCCCATGGAAGAAGCGCTGGCGTTGTCCCGGCTCAAGGACGAATTCGGGCTGACCCACCAGCAGGTGGCCGATGCCGTGGGCAAATCCCGGGCCATGGTCACCAACCTGCTGCGCCTGATGACACTGGAACCGGACGTGAAGAAGTTGCTTGAGCACGGTGACCTGGAAATGGGGCACGCCCGGGCGCTGTTGGCGCTGGGCGGCGACAAGCAGGTGGAAGCGGCCCGCGTGGTGGTGGCCAAGGGACTCTCCGTGCGCCAGACCGAAGTGCTGGTGCGGGAATTCGAGAAGCAGAAGCCGGCCAAGCCGGCACCGAAACGGGAAGACCCCAACGTTCGTTCCCTGATTACCGATCTGTCGGATCGTCTCGGCGCGCCAGTGCAAATCCAGCAGGGCTCAGGAGGAAAAGGCAAGCTGGTGATCAGCTATAACAATCTGGACGAACTTGACGGCATTCTGTCCCATATCAAGTAGCTTGACGTTTACCGAAAAAAGGAGGAGGCTTTATTCGTCCTGGGTGGATACGAATAAAGCCTATTTGTATACAAAAGAGCAACCGTCTGTTTTTGGGGCTCTTTTTTATCAAATTGGGCCAAACTATCGCGCTCAGCCGGTTGATACCAGATAGCCTTCCCCATATACTTCCCGCGCCAAGATCAGGGGGTACCCGCGACCTTCGCCTGGTGGATCGTGTTTTTCACCAGCAGCCAAACACGGGAGCATGGTGATCAGTTTCGACTTACGAGCCCGCAGAACCTTGTTCTGGGGCTTGATGCGCGCCCAAATCATCACTTTGATGATTGTCGCCATACTGACCACGGTGCTGGCGGATGTCACCGCGGGCTTGTTCGCAGCCTGGGGTTCGGCCATCAGCCTGATCGCATACGCCTGGGGTGGCTACCAGGTATGGCTTCACCCGGGCAATATCAAGCCCGACCGCATGGCGGGTGCCGCCATTCGGGGCGAAGCCGGAAAAGTTTTGATAATGCTCGCGCTCTTCGGGCTGACCTTCGCCGAAGTGCGGCTTTCGCGCGAGTTCAGGAATGTAACGGTCCTGCTTCTGGGGTTTCTGCTGACGCAGATTGTCGGATGGATTCAGGTGATGCGCCTGGATCGTCGCCTGGGAGCGGAGCGGGACGGGCAAGACGACCAGACTGACGATTAGGTAGGTATCGATATGGCAGCGAGCTCCACCGGCGAGTATATCAAGCACCATTTGGGCAACCTTACCTATGGCCAATTGCCCGCCGGCTATGAACGTACCTGCCATGGTCATGAGCAGACGCTGACCGAATCCACCTGGACCTTCGCCTGTAACGGCCAGGAAGCTGTCGATATGGGCTTCATGGCGTTTCATGTGGATTCTCTGGCCTGGTCCGGAGGTCTCGGTATCCTGATGTGTCTTCTGTTCTGGCTGGGTGCCCGCAAAGCCAGCGCCGGCGTACCGTCCGGTTTCATGAATTTCGTCGAAGTCATCATCGGTTTCATCGATACTCAGGTGCGTGACTCTTTCCACGGCAAGAGCAAACTGATCGCCCCGCTTTCCCTGGTGATCTTCTGCTGGGTCTTCCTGATGAACCTGATGGACCTGATCCCGGTGGATTTTGTTCCCAAGACCTTCGAATGGGTAATGGTGACCTTCGCCGGTTGGGACGCGCATGAAGCTTACTTCAAGATCGTGCCGACCACGGACCCGAACATCACGCTGTCCATGTCGATCACGGTGTTTTTCCTGATTATTTTCTACAGCCTGAGATCAAAGGGCCTCGGTGGCTTCATCGGTGAACTGGCCCTGCACCCCTTCAACGCGCCGAACAAGCTGGCCATGGTGATCCTGATCCCGATCAACCTGGTACTGGAAACCGTATCCCTGCTGGCTAAGCCTGTTTCCCTGGGCATGCGGCTGTTCGGCAACATGTACGCTGGCGAATTCGTCTTTATTCTTGCCGCCGCCATGCTGGGTACCTGGCAGGCGGTGGGTGCCTGGCCCTGGGCCGTGTTCCACATTCTGGTTATCACGCTGCAGGCCTTCATCTTCATGGTGTTGACCATTGTTTATCTGAGCATGGCCACCGAAGAGCACTAAGCACTGTTTTTACCTTAACTGAAAAGCACTTAACGGGAGTGTAATGATGGAAGATATCAACCTTCTCGCTGCTGGCATCATGGCTGGCCTGGCCGCACTGGGCGCCGGTATCGGCTTTGGTCTGATGGGCGGTCGGTTCCTGGAATCCGTTGCGCGTCAACCCGAGCTGGGCCCGATGCTGCAAACCCGCATGTTCATCATCGCTGGTCTGTTGGACGCCGTGCCGATTATCGCAGTGGTACTGGGTATGTATCTGATGTTCGCGGCCTAAATCGATTGCTGCCGCACCCGATTTAAGGAGGCGCAATGAATATCAACCTGACACTGATCGGCCAGGCCATCTGGTTCGCTCTGTTCGTCGCCTTCTGCATGAAGTTCGTCTGGCCGCCCATTTCACGGGCGCTGGAAGAACGAAAACAGAAGATCGCCGAAGGCCTGAGTGCCGCTGATCGCGCCGAGCGTGATCTGGAACTGGCCCAGGAAAAAGCGACGGCTAATCTCAAGGAAGCAAAAGAGAAAGCGGCCGAAATCATTGAGCAGGCCAACCGTCGAGCAAATCAGATTGTGGAAGAAGCGAAAGATCAGGCCCGCACCGAAGGTGAGCGTCTGATTGCCAAAGCCCAGTCTGAGATTGAACAGGAAGTCAATCAGGCTCGCGAGCAGCTGCGTAAGGAAGTGTCCGCGCTGGCGTTGAACGGTGCCGAGAAAGTCCTCGGTGGCGAAATCAACCGCGACACTCACAAGCAGCTTCTGGACCAGTTGGCGGCTGAACTCTGAGTAAACGGGTAAACCATGGCTGAATTGACCACCATCGCACGCCCCTACGCCAAAGCGGCTTTTTTGTACGCTAAGGAAGCAGGGGTCCTGGACAAGTGGGAACAGATGCTGACCACGATGGCGGCTGTGGCGCAGGACGCCACCATGCACGCCTTTCTGGATCGGCCCCAACTGGACGACGCCGCTAAAGTCGACGCTTTTGCCCAGGTTTGCGGCGATGTGTTGGACCAAAGCGGCCGTAACTTCATTGCCCAACTGGCGCGTTACAAGCGCCTGTCGCTTCTGCCGCTGATTTTGGCGTTGTTCCACGAACTGCTGGCCGAACAGCAAGCGTTCACGGATGTGGAACTCATCTCCGCTTACGAGATGGAAGACGCCGATATCAGCCGACTGGTCGATGCTCTGAAAAGACGTCTCGGCGGCGAAGTGAAAATCAGCACTTCCGTGGACCCCGCCCTGATTGGCGGCGTGCTGGTTCGAGCCGGTGATACCGTAATTGATGGCAGTGTGCGTGGCCGACTGAACCGTCTGGCAGAGCAACTGAACTCTTGAGTTTGAGGGACTAGAGATGCAGCAACTCAACCCGTCCGAAATCAGCGAGATTATCAAGTCCCGCATTGAAAAACTTGATACCTCCACCGAGGCACGCAACGAAGGTACGGTGGTATCCGTATCCGATGGTATTGTGCGCATTCATGGTCTTGCCGACGTGATGTTCGGTGAGATGATCGAGTTTGAAGGCGGCATCTACGGCATGGCCCTTAACCTTGAGCAGGACTCTGTCGGTGCCGTGGTCCTGGGTGACTACCTGGGTTTGGCCGAAGGCCAGAAGGTCCGTTGTACCGGCCGTATTCTGGAAGTGCCCACTGGTCCGGAACTGCTGGGTCGCGTGGTGGATGCCCTGGGTAACCCGATCGATGGCAAGGGCCCGATCAATGCAGCCCAGACCGACGCGGTGGAAAAAGTAGCTCCCGGCGTTATCTGGCGGAAAGAGGTGAACGAACCGGTGCAGACCGGTTATAAGTCCATCGACTCCATGGTGCCGATTGGCCGTGGTCAGCGTGAGCTGATCATCGGTGACCGTCAGATTGGTAAGACCGCTGTGGCGGTTGATGCCATCATCAACCAGAGAGACTCCGGCGTCCGCTGTGTCTATGTGGCGGTTGGTCAGAAGCAGTCCACCATCGCCAACGTGGTGCGCAAACTGGAAGAACACGGAGCGATGCAAAACACCATCGTGGTGGCGGCTTCCGCCTCCGATCCGGCTTCCATGCAATTCCTGGCGCCGTTCGCCGGTTGTGCCATGGGCGAGTACTTCCGTGATCGCGGTGAAGATGCCCTGATCGTCTATGATGACCTGACCAAGCAAGCCTGGGCGTATCGTCAGATCTCCCTGCTGCTGCGTCGTCCGCCGGGTCGTGAAGCTTATCCTGGTGACGTGTTCTACCTGCACTCCCGTCTGCTGGAGCGCGCCGCCAAGGTAAACGAAGAATACGTGGAAAAATTCACCAACGGTGAAGTGAAAGGCAAGACCGGGTCTCTGACCGCGCTGCCGATCATTGAAACCCAGGGTGGTGACGTTTCCGCGTTCGTACCGACCAACGTGATTTCCATCACCGACGGTCAGATCTTCCTGGAAACCGACCTGTTCAACTCCGGCATCCGTCCGGCGATGAACGCCGGTGTGTCCGTATCCCGTGTGGGCGGCGCGGCCCAGACCAAGATCATCAAGAAGCTGGGCGGCGGTATTCGTCTGGCACTGGCTCAGTATCGTGAACTGGCGGCTTTCGCCCAGTTCGCTTCCGACCTGGACGACGCTACCCGCGAGCAGCTGGAGCATGGTCAGGCGGTTACCGAGCTGATGAAACAAAACCAGTACAGCCCGATGAGCATCGCCGAAATGGGCGTGGTGCTGTACGCCGCCAACGAAGGCTACCTGAAAGGTATCGAAGTCGAGAAAATCGGCGCCTTTGAAGCGGCTCTGCTGGACTATATGAACAGCGAACAGAAAGCGTTGATGGACAGAATCAACGAGAAGGGTGACTACAACGACGAAATCGAAGCCGGCATCAAAGAAGGCATCGAACAGTTCAAGGCCACCCAAACCTGGTAATTCGCTAAAAAAGGATTAGTCCTATGGCTAGCGGTAAAGAGATCAAAGGCAAGATCTCTAGCGTCCAGAGCACGAAGAAGATCACCCGTGCAATGGAGATGGTGGCGGCCAGCAAAATGCGCAAGGCGCAGGACCGCATGGCTGCCAGCAAGCCCTACGCCACCCGCATTCGTCAGGTGGTGGCGCATCTTGCCAACGCTGATCTGGAATACCGGCACACCTACCTGCAAGAGCGGGAAGTGAAAAGCGTGGGCTACATCGTGGTGACCTCTGATCGGGGTTTGTGCGGTGGCCTGAACGTGAACCTGCTCAAGAAAGTGGTGCAGGGCGCCCGTGAATGGCAGGAGCAAGGTGCCAAGGTGAGCTATTGCCTGGTGGGTTCCAAGGGGATCAGCTTCTTCAAGAGCATGGGCGGTGACGTGCAAGCCACCGTCAACGGTCTGGGCGATACCCCGCATCTGGAAGACCTGGTGGGCTCCATCAAGGTCATGCTGGAAGCCTATGAGTCCGGTGAGATCGACCGTCTGTACATCATGTACAACGAATTCGTGAACACCATGACCCAGCAGGCCAAGCAGATCCAGTTGTTGCCGCTGGAGCCGGGCGACGATGAAGAGCTCAAACGCCATTGGGACTACATCTATGAGCCGGCGCCCAAGGAGCTGCTTGATGAACTGCTGGTGCGGTTCATCGAGTCCCAGGTATACCAGGGTGTGGTAGAGAACAATGCCTGCGAACAGGCGGCGCGGATGGTGGCGATGAAGGCGGCCAGTGATAACGCCGGTGACATCATTCGTGATCTGCAACTGGTGTACAACAAAGCGCGCCAGGCAGCCATTACGCAGGAAATTTCCGAAATCGTTGGTGGTGCCGCCGCGGTATAACGGCTTGGCGACAATACCGGTAAACGCGGCGAAAAACGCAAGTTTAAGAGGATGCAAGCATGAGTAGCGGTCGTATTGTTCAGATCATCGGTGCTGTGATCGACGTCGAATTTCCGCGCGATAATGTACCCAAGGTGTATGACGCGCTCACCGTGGACGGCACCGAAACCACGCTGGAAGTTCAACAGCAGTTGGGCGACGGTGTGGTGCGCTCCATCGCCATGGGCTCCACCGAAGGTCTGAAACGGGGTCTACCCGTGACCGATACCGGAGAAGCGATTCAGGTTCCGGTCGGCACCAAGACCCTGGGCCGGATCATGGACGTGCTGGGGCGCCCCATCGACGAGGCGGGCCCGATCGGTGAAGAGGAGCGCATGCCCATTCACCGTAAAGCACCTACTTATGCGGATCAGGCAGCCACCAACGAACTGCTGGAAACCGGTATCAAGGTTATCGACCTGGTTTGCCCCTTCGCCAAGGGCGGCAAGGTCGGCCTGTTCGGCGGTGCCGGCGTGGGCAAGACCGTGAACATGATGGAACTGATCCGGAACATCGCTATCGAGCACTCCGGTTTCTCCGTGTTCGCCGGTGTGGGGGAGCGTACCCGTGAAGGTAACGACTTCTACCACGAAATGAAGGACTCCAACGTTCTCGACAAAGTATCCCTGGTTTACGGTCAGATGAACGAGCCGCCGGGTAACCGTCTGCGTGTGGCACTGACTGGTCTGACCATGGCCGAGAAGTTCCGTGACGAAGGTCGCGACGTGCTGTTCTTCGTCGATAACATCTACCGTTACACGCTGGCCGGTACCGAGGTATCCGCACTGCTGGGCCGGATGCCCTCCGCGGTGGGTTACCAGCCGACTCTGGCGGAAGAGATGGGCGTTCTGCAGGAACGGATCACCTCCACCAAGACCGGTTCCATCACCTCCGTGCAGGCGGTATACGTGCCCGCGGATGACTTGACCGACCCGTCTCCGGCCACCACCTTCGCCCACTTGGACGCGACCGTGGTACTTAGCCGTGACATCGCCTCCAAGGGTATTTACCCGGCGATCGATCCGCTGGACTCCACCTCCCGTCAGCTGGATCCGCTGGTGATCGGTCACGAGCACTACGAAGCCGCCCGTGGCGTGCAGACAGTGCTGCAGCGCTACAAGGAGCTCAAGGACATCATCGCCATTCTGGGGATGGACGAACTGTCCGAGGAAGACAAGCTCACCGTGGCCCGGGCCCGTAAGATCGAGCGTTTCCTGTCTCAACCGTTCTTCGTGGCGGAAGTGTTTACCGGCTCTCCGGGTAAATATGTATCCCTGAAGGATACTATTCGCTCCTTTACCGGTATCCTGAAGGGCGACTATGACCATATCCCCGAGCAGGACTTCTACATGAAGGGGTCCATCGACGAAGTTGTAGAGGCATACAACAGTCGCGGTGGCAAATAACCTGCACGGGGAGGAACCGAAATGGCGATGACCGTGCATTGCGATATTGTAAGCGCTGAAAGACAGCTCTTCTCCGGTCTGGTGGAGATGGTGGTAGCGGCGGGTATCGAAGGTGACCTGGGTGTTCTACCCGGCCACGCTCCGTTGCTGACCCGCCTCAAGCCAGGCCCGGTGAGAGTGAAGCTGCAGAACGGTGAGGAAGAAGTGTTCTACGTGTCCGGTGGCTTCCTGGAAGTCCAGCCGAAATTGGTGACGGTGCTGGCCGACACCGCCGAGCGCGCCCAGGATATGGACGGTGCCCAGGCGGAGCAAGCCAGACAGCGTGCCAAGGAAGCGCTGGAAGGGAAGAACTCGGAAATGGATTACACGCGTGCCGCCGCTGTTCTGGCGGAGGCCTCAGCCCGCCTGCGGACCATTGAGCAGATCAAGAAAATGGCCAAGCGCTGACGCTTGCGTTGGCACCATTTTCAAAGAGATGTAAAAAAGGGTGGCCCTGTGCCGCCCTTTTTTTATTTGCAATGGTCGAGGGATAGGATAAATACCCTTTCGACCCTGTTATGGAGCCCGGAACAGACATGAACCTAGCGGTAGTGATCCTTGCCGCGGGTAAAGGAACCCGCATGAAGTCCGCCCTCCCCAAAGTGCTTCACGGCATCGCCGGGCGGCCGATGGTACAGCATGTTGTCGACGCGGCGGCGGCACTTGACCCGTTGAATACCGTGCTGGTGTATGGCCACGGTGGCGAGAAGGTGCGCGAAGCGGTGCAGGGAACCAATCTGCGCTGGGCGGAACAAGCCGAACAGCTCGGTACTGGCCATGCCGTGGCCCAGGCGCTGCCTTATTTGGAAGAGGACGTGGTATTGGTCCTCTACGGCGACGTTCCGCTGATCCGCCCGGAAACCCTGCGGGAGTTTGTCGCCCGGGTGAACGACCGGACCCTGGCGTTGATGACCCTGACCATGGATGACCCTTCCGGTTACGGACGTATCGTTCGTGGCGAGGACGGTAAGGTGCGGCGTATTGTTGAGCAAAAAGACGCCAGCGAAGACGAAAAACGCATCTCGGAGATCAACACCGGTATCCTCGCCTGTACCCGCCAGTTTCTGGCGGAAAGTCTGCCGGCGCTGTCCAACAACAACGCTCAGGGCGAATATTACCTGACCGACCTGATCGCCATGGCGGTGGAGAAGGGAATGATGGTGGAAGCCGCCCAACCCGCTTTTCCGTGGGAAGTGGATGGCGTCAATGACCGCGTGCAGCTGGCGCGGCTGGAACGGGTCTATCAACTGAACCAGGCCGAGGCGCTGATGCGTGCCGGCGTCACGCTGATGGACCCGGCCCGTCTTGACGTGCGCGGTGATGTTCAAGTGGCCGGTGACGTGATGATGGATGTCAACGTGGTCCTGGAAGGCAAGGTCACCATCGAGCCCGGCGTGCGTATCGGCCCCAATTGTTTGATTCGGGATGCCCATCTCGGCGCTCACACCGTGGTGGAAGCCAACTCCGTCATCGACGGCGCACGGGTGGGTGAGCATTGCCAGGTGGGGCCGTTTGCCCGCCTGCGCCCGGGCACGGAACTGGCGGCCAAAGCGAAGGTCGGGAATTTCGTCGAGACCAAGAAAGCGGCCATCGGCGAAGGGTCGAAGGTAAATCACCTGACCTACATCGGTGACAGCCGGATCGGCAAAGGCGTGAATGTCGGCGCGGGTACCATTACCTGCAATTATGACGGCGTTAACAAATACCAAACGATCATGAAGGATGGCGCATTCATCGGCTCCAATTCTTCACTGGTCGCGCCGGTCACCATTGGCGAAAATGCCACCATCGGCGCGGGCAGCACCATTACCCGGGATGTGGAAGACAACGCTCTGGCAGTGGCGCGCGGTAAACAGCGCAACATTATGGATTGGCAGCGTCCTGTAAAAAAACAGGATCAGTGAAGCAAGGAGTAAGACCGTTATGTGCGGAATTGTCGGAGCTGTGGCTCAGCGCAACGTCAGCAACATTTTGATCACCGGCCTGAAACGCCTGGAATACCGGGGCTACGACAGTGCCGGTGTGGCTCTGATCAATGACCAGGGTTTGCAGCGCGTGCGTCGCCAGGGGAAAGTGGCCGGATTGGAGCAGGCGGTCCGTGAAACCAATGCCAACGGCTTCACCGGTATTGCGCACACCCGTTGGGCTACTCATGGCCGCCCTTCCGAAAAAAATGCCCACCCTCACCTGTCCGGTGAGGAACTGGCCCTGGTGCATAACGGTATCATCGAGAACTTCCAGGAATTGCGCGAGGAGCTGGAAAGCGAAGGCTATCAATTCGCTTCCGACACCGATACCGAGGTGGTGGTGCATTTGGTACACCGCGCCATGGCGGAAACCGGCGACCTGTTCGGGGCGTTGCAAAGCGTGGTCAAGCGGCTGCGCGGCGCCTATGCCCTGGGCGTGGTCCATGCGCGGGAGCCCCATCGTCTGGTTGCGGTCCGCTCCGGCTCCCCGCTAGTGGTGGGGTTGGGGATCGATGAAAACTATGTGGCATCCGATCAATTGGCACTGCTGCCGGTGACCAACCGCTTCGTGTTCCTCGATGAAGGGGACATGGTGGATGTGACGCTTGAAGGCGTGCGCATCTTTGATGTGGACGGCAATGAAGTGAACCGTGAGGTGCACGAGTTGGACGGTGCGCACGAGGATGCGGAAAAGGGCGAATACCGCCATTACATGCAGAAGGAAATCTTCGAGCAGCCGGCGGCCATCCAGCGCACCCTGGAAGACCGCATCGACTCACCGCAAAGTGTGAGCGCCGCTTTTGGAGAGCGGGCGGCGGCGGTGTTCGACCAGGTGCGCACGGTGCAGATCGTTGCTTGCGGCACCAGCTACCACGCGGGGATGGTGGCCCGTTACTGGCTGGAAGCGCTCGCCGGTATCCCTTGCCAGGTGGAGGTGGCCAGTGAGTTCCGTTATCGTCAGCACGTGGTGCCGGAAGGCACGCTGTTCGTCACCATCTCCCAGAGCGGGGAAACCGCTGATACCCTGGCGGCTCTGCGTGATACCGACTCCAGTAACTATGTGGGCCGGCTGGCAATTTGCAATGTGGACGGTTCCTCCCTGGTGCGTGAATCCGAATTGGCGTTCCTGACCAAGGCCGGCCCGGAAATCGGGGTGGCTTCCACCAAGGCGTTCACCACCCAGCTGGCTGCCCTGTTGATGCTGGTGATGGCTTTGGGCCGTCGTAAAGGCCTGGACGATGAGAAGGTCGAGAGTATTCTCAACGAACTGCGTCAGCTACCGAACCTGATCGAACAAGCCTCGGCTCTGGACAAGCCGATCGAGCAACTCTCCCGGGCCTTTGTGGAAAAACATCACACCCTGTTCCTTGGGCGCGGTGTCCAGTTCCCCGTGGCCATGGAAGGGGCGCTCAAGCTCAAGGAAATTTCCTACATCCATGCCGAAGCTTACCCGGCCGGTGAATTGAAGCATGGGCCACTGGCGCTGGTGGACAAAGACATGCCGGTGGTGGCGGTGGCGCCCAACGATGAGTTGCTGGAAAAACTGAAATCCAACCTGCAGGAAGTGCGCGCCCGCGGTGGAGAGCTGTATCTGTTCGCGGATAAGAACGCGCGTGTAAAAGAGGGCGAAGGGATCCACGTGCTCAATCTGCCGGCGGTGCCGGAAATCATCGCTCCCATCGTCTATACCGTGCCGTTGCAGCTGCTCAGCTATCATGTGGCGGTGCTGCGGGGGACCGATGTGGACCAGCCACGCAACCTGGCCAAGTCGGTAACGGTGGAGTAATAACGCCGGCAGCCCGCCGCCCGGACCAAGCTCCTATATAGCATAGCGGCTTCGTGGCCCATTACTGTGGGAAGCGGCCTGGGCCGCGAATACCCCCCGGGCCGTTGGCCATTCGCTTGCAAGCAAGCTCCCACAGCGGCTTCGTAGCATTATCCGTGGGAGTCAGCCTGCTGGCGAGTGGTGTACTAGCATGGCGGAGTGAGCGGTGACGGTTATCCGTCGCCGTCCTTGTTTAAGCGGAATGGCGCGCTGCCGTTTTCGTTATTGGCTTCCACCAGTCTGATCAACTGCAACATGAAGACATCACGCTGATCTTTCGGGATGGCCTCGATTGTGCGCTCATGTGCCCGATTTCGTGCGCCTGGCTGTACTGAACCGGCGCGATGTTGTGCTCCCGGGTTTCATCCAGAAACAGCCCGCAGTGGACCTGGTGCAGACGGCGAATGAGAAAACCCGGACGGCCAAGCAGGGCGGACCAAATCCGGCGGACGTGTCACCGGACTGGCTGATCGGAGCGCATCCTTTATTCGAGGACTTGCTCTTGCCGGTGGGGCTCGCACGTCATCGGGTCACGGCTGAAACGGCCTTGCCCAGGGTGGCCATCGCCATGGTTGGCGGTGACGGGCGGGCTGGTCTGTTGGGGCGCGGACTTTGTGTGCCTCCGGCGGCGCTGTTCGTGGACTAAGAGCCGGTTTCGGCATTCCGAATTTCCCCCTACACTGGACCGTCAGACTTCTTGGACCGACAGGCCGGCCAGTATGACGCGAACTCCCGCCCGGGCATGGGCGCTGATCCCCCTACTGTTTTTTTTGATCGTCTTTCTCGGTAGTGGACTTTACTTCAGTGCCGCGGGGGCGGAGCTTGCGTTCTATCAAATCAAGGCGCCAGTGGTGGCGGTTGTCGCAATTGTATTGTCATTCCTGCTGGCACGGCAGTCTTTCCATCACAGTGTCGAACGCCTGTTGGTGGGGGTTGGCCATCCCAATATTATTCTCATGTGCCTGGTATTCCTGTTGGCCGGGGCTTTTGCCAGCGTCAGCAAGAGTATCGGCAGTGTTGATGCCACCGTCCAATTCGGGTTGCAGATCATGCCGGCCAGTTGGGTGTTGCCGGCCCTGTTCCTGATCTCCGCTTTTATCGCCACCGCCATGGGTACTTCCATGGGAACCATCGCCGCCACCGCGCCGATCGCGGTGGGGTTCGCCGAGGCTACCTCGTTGTCGTTGCCCTTGTCCTTGGGAGCGGTGGTGGGTGGCGCCATGCTGGGCGACAACCTGTCGATGATCTCTGACACCACCATCGCCGCCACCCGCAGTCAGGGCGTCTCCCTCAAGGACAAATTCCGGGTGAATGTCTGGATAGCATTGCCGGCGGCGTTGGCGACGGTGGTGTTGCTGGCACTGCTGGGCGACGGCGAACACACGGTGCCGTCGGAAGCCGTATCCTATTGGCGGGTCATGCCCTACCTGCTGGTATTCCTGCTGGCGCTGTCCGGATTGAATGTCTTGGTGGTATTGGTCATTGGTATCGTCACCGCCGGGCTCACTGGCGTGATACTGAGTCCGGAATACGGTCTGGTCGACGTCAATGGGGCGATCTACCAAGGCTTCGAATCCATGTTCGAGATCATGCTGTTATCGATGCTGATTGGCGGATTGTCGCAACTGATGAATGATCAGGGGGGCACGCGCTGGCTGATCGAACGTATTCATTCGCTGACCTGCCGGCTGAAGCTGTCCAGTCAGCGCGCCGGTGAAATCGGTATCGCGCTGCTGGTGGTTACCGCCAATCTGTTTGTCGCCAACAACACGGTGTCGATTGTACTGTGTGGTGAAATGGCCAAGGAGATCGCCGCGGAATATGGCGTCGATCCGAGGCGCTCGGCCAGCGTTATGGATATCTTTTCCTGCGTGGTGCAGGGACTGATTCCTTACGGCGCCCAAGTCCTTCTGGCCTGCTCCATTGCCTCACTGTCGCCGTTGTCATTGATCGGCGCCATTCACTATTGCTGGGCGCTGGGACTGGCGGCGCTGCTGGCCATTGCCTTCAACTGGCCACGACTGAAAGCGCGCCGCCCGGCACCGTCGATTTAGAGAGTAAAGGCGGTTTTCAGCCATTGACGTAAGGTGTCGATGGTGTCGTCCTTATCGGCTTGGTGGGCCCAGACCAGATAATAGCGATGTACGTCGGTTACCTGAGTCTTCCACAATCGAACCAGACGGCCTGCCGCGAGCGCGTCCCGCACCAGATGATGCCGCGCCAGCGCAATGCCTTCGCCGTTTTCCGCCGCTGCCAGCAGGCTGGTCAGGCTGGGGAAGAGCGGACCGTGATCGCTGTTGATCAGTGCCAGGCCCGCGGCTTGGAGCCACAGCGCCCAGGGCTGTGCCGTGTGACGTAGCAAAACGCAATGGTCCAGATCCGCCCGCCTGCGGGGCAGTTTACCATCGCGATAATCCGGACTGGCCACCGGGTATACCCACTCCGAAGACAATGCCTCCGATTGCAGGCCGGGCCAGCCCCCCGGGCCGTAGCGCAGTGCCACGTCGCTGTCCGCGTTACGCCCGAGCTTGACCAGATCGACGTCGGTGGACACCTCCACGCGGATGTCGGGAAAGCGTTGATGGAAATCGGCCAGACGCGGTAACAGCCAGTGTCGCGCGATGCTCGGCAAGGTGCTCAAACGCAACGTGGTGGCGTGGCGCCGGCGACCGGGTGTCTTGAAAGCACGCTCCAGAACGCTCAGGCCCTGGCGCACCTGCAAGGCCAGATGTTGGGCTTCCCTGGTGGGGGCAACGCCCTGACGTTGCCGCTCGAACAACCGCCGTCCCAGACGCTGCTCAAGGGAACGGATGTGCTGGCTGATCGCGCCCTGGGTCAGTGACAGCTCCTGGGCGGCCAGAGTGAAGCTGCGCAGCCGGACGCTGGCCTCGAATGCCACCAGCGTTTGCAGGGGCGGAAGCGAGTTTCTGTCCATGGGCGACATTAATATCACTAATGCCCAGACCCTACAAAGTATCGTTTGTCGGGTTCAGGACGGGCTCCTAGGCTGACACTCCCGATCAAGGAGTCGAACCATGAGTTATCAGTTGTATTATTCGCCCGGTGCCTGCTCCATGGCGGTGCATATTGTATTGGAAGAGCTGGCTTTGCCAGCCGGATTGAAACCGGTGAGGGTTCGCGACGGCGATACCGCCAAACCGGAATATCTGGCCATCAACCCGAAGGGACGGGTGCCGGCTCTGGTCATTCCGGGCGAGGCGGGTGTGCTCACCGAACTGCCGGCGATCCTGACCTTCCTGGCGGAAAGCCATGACAGGCCGGTGTTATTGCCGTCGGATGCTCTATGGCGTGGCCGCGCTCAGGAATGGCTGGCATGGTTGGCGGGCTGGATGCACGGTACCGGCTACGGCCTTATATGGCGTCCGCACCGGTTCAGCGCTGATCCGGACGATGCGCAGGCGCTGCGGGAGCAGGGTTTGAACGTGGTGGCCCAGGCCAATCAGGATGTGACCGCGCGCCTGGCACAACGAGGGCCGTGGGCGCTGGGTGATCAGTACAGCGTCGTGGACCCGTTTCTACTGGTCCTGTTCAACTGGGGAGGTCTGGTGGGGCTGGATATGAGCGAGCATACGGCGTGGATCGAACACACCCGCTGCATGCTCCAACGCCCGGCGGTAAACCGGGTGTTGGAGCGGGAAGCAGTGACGATCCCGTTGTGAGCTCGCCGGGTCAGGGTTGCAGGTCCAGTTCGTACACTGCCTCGCCGTTGTCGTTGGTTTTCAGGAACACGGCCTCCGGCGCTTTTTCCGCGATGAAGTTCCGGGCCCGGTCGGTATTGGGCGCCCGGAACACGATGGTCAGATCGGTGGCCGCGTCAATCGGCGCGAACGACCAGTTGCCGTCGGCGGTGGGGGTGACCGGGCTGTTTTCCCGGATGTAGTCCGCCAGTACCGCGCGGTTTTCGTTGGGGGATTCGATGACGATGTGATCACCGCCGGTGCCCGCGAACTTGCCGCCGCCGGCGCGGTAGTTGTTGGTGGCGATCAGGAATTCGTCGTTGTCCGCCACTGGATTACCCTGGTACTGCAGGTTGACGATACGCTGGCCATCGCTGATTCGCGCGCAATCGCGGTCGTAGCGAGCCGGTTGGGTCACATCTATCTGGTAAGTCACACCATCGATCACGTCGAAGTTGTAAGTGGGGAAGGCGCTGTAGTCCACCAGCTCCTGCGGCTCGCTGGTGCCGGTATCGATCTGGAAGAACTGGGAAGCGGAACATTCCAGCCATTGGGTCAGCTCGGTGCCGTCGGCTTTCACCGCCATCAGGGTGTTGGGATAGAGGTAGAGGTCGGCGACATTCTTCACCTTGAGCTCGCCCTCCGGTACCACGGTGAAGGCGCTCTCATCGGCGCAGATACCTTCCCGGTTACAGGCCTTGAAGGGCGCGGCGGCGGACAACACCGGCAGACTCTGCAGATTGACGTCACCCTGAATATAGTTTTCCACGTAGGCTTTTTGGGTATCGGCCACGATTTGGATGGACGGATCGTCCTTGACCAACGCCAGGAAGCTGTAGATATCGTCGGTGGATTCACCGATGGGCTGATTCATGTAGTCAATGGTGGCCTGGTGATCTCCGGCCATCCTGGCCACCAGGGCCGCGTCGGCTTCCACCGCGGGGGCGTCGTCGGCGAAGATCGGTTGGGCCTGGACCTGGGAGCCGGCGATGGTCCACTGATCCGCCCCGGTATCATAGGACAGAGTCATATCGATAACGCCCAGATGGCTGCCCCAGTAGCCTGGCATCACCGCCGGAACACCCTTGATGGTACCTTTTTCCACGTCCACATTGGGGGTGGCGGCGAAGCTGTCGGATGGGAACAGCAAGTGGCTGTGGCCGAACATGATGGCGTCAATGCCTTCCACGTCCGCCAGATACCAACTGCTGTTCTCCGCTTTATCCGCTTCGGAATAGGCCGTGGTGCTGATACCGGAATGGGGAATGGCGACGACGACATCCGCGCCCTCTGCCTTCATTCGTGGCACATAGCGTTCGGCCATGGCCTTGATGTCCTTGGTGATCACCTTGCCTTCCAGATTGGCTTTGTCCCACTGCATGATCTGTGGCGGCAGGAAGCCGATGAACCCGACCGTGATGTCATGGCTGTCGCCGTCTCGATCCCGGACTGACTTGGTTACCAATTGGTAGGGTTCGAAGTACAGCTGATCGTTGGCTGGATCCGTATCGCCATCGTCCTTGAAGATGTTGGCGCTGATGTAGGGAAATCCGGCATCGTTGACGCTTTCGGCCAGGAACTCCAGGCCATAGTTGAACTCATGGTTGCCGTAGTTGGCCACGTCATAGCCGAGTTCGTTCATGGCCTTGTAAACCGGGTGAACCTCATCGGCGGGCAGGCCTTCGGCGTGACGCCAGTCGCCCATGGGGCTGCCCTGGATCAGGTCGCCGTTGTCCACCAGAAAGCTGTTGTCCGGAAAATCGAGGGCGGCACGCGCCTGTTTGATCAGGGTGGCGGTGCGGACCAGGCCCACCTTGGGATCGGCCTTATCGCCATAATAGTTGTAATCCATCACGTTGGCGTGGACATCGGTGGTTTCCATCAGGCGGATATCCACCAGAGGCGGATCGTTATTATCGTCGCCGCCACAGCCGGAAAGCAGGACACCGCTGGAAATTATACCCAGCCAGAATGCTTTTGAAGAAACAGACATGACATCCTCGTCGTCATAAAAAGAATGGCCGGAAAGTCCGGGCCGGCGAAACGAGGGTGAAAACGGAACGTGACCGGGGGATAACGAACAGATTATGGTTTTGTGATGGCCGGTGAGGGTGTTAACCGGTTTGACTTCCGGCGATGACGGTCATCGCCGGACGGATATTGCTCTGGCAACGTTATTCAAACAATGTCAGGTACTGACCGTAACCAGCGGCGGGCATGTCTTCCTTGGGAATGAAACGCATGGCGGCGGAGTTCATGCACCAGCGCTCTCCGGTGGGCTGTGGGCCGTCCTTGAAGACATGCCCCAGGTGAGAGTCGGCATAACGGCTACGGACTTCGGTGCGAACCATCCATAAAGTGCTGTCTTCGCGGGTGGTCACCGCATCGGGGGTGATCGGCTTGGTGAAGCTGGGCCAGCCGGTGCCGGATTTATATTTGTCCGTGGATGAGAACAAGGGCTCGCCACTGACCACATCCACATAGATGCCCTGTTGTTTGTTATCCCAGTAAGTGTTCTTGAAGGCCGGTTCGGTATCGTCTTCCTGGGTCACCTGAAAACTCAACGGGGACAGTTGCGCCCGCAGAGTGGTTTCATCGGGCTTCTTGAAATGATCAGGCCCCTGCCAGCTCATCGGGGCTTGTGCGTCTGCCTTTTTGTCACCGGGCAGGTGATCCGGATCATCCCAGTGTTTTTCAAGAAACTGGTCCCGGCCGGAGTTGTAGCGATAGAACTTATAGCGCAACGGGTTGCGCTTATAATAATTCTGATGGTATTCCTCGGCGGGATAGAACGCTTTTAATGGCGTGATTTCGGTGACGATGGGTTTCTCGAACCGGCCACTCTTTTCCAGTGCCGCCTTGGAGGCTTGTGCCTGTTCTTCCTGCTCTGGTGTCTCGAAGAAAATGGCCCCCCGATACTGGTGGCCACGATCAACGAATTGACCATCGGGGTCGGTGGGGTCCATATGACGCCAGAACCAGTCCAGCAACTGAGCGTAGCTGACCTGGTCGGGATCATAAATTACCTTGACCGATTCCGTGTGGCCGGTGGTGCCGCTGGAGACTTGCTCATAGGTGGGGTTTGCCTCGTCACCGCCAGCGTAGCCGCTGATGGCCTCGCTGACGCCGTCGAGTTTCTCGAAGTCCGATTCTGTGCACCAGAAACACCCCCCGGCGAACACCGCCGTGGCTTGCGCCGCCAGGGCGGGGCCGGTGATCAGGGTAATTAGAAGCGCGGCGATGACCCGCATGGCCTGTTCCTCCTGCTTGTAGAAGCTGCCTGAAGAATTGGATGCCTGAATGCCCTCTATGTTACGCCGATGAAGAGAAAATTTTAGGCTCATCGCGGAATGGCGGAGGTGCGTTATGCCTTCGCTGGCCTTGGAGACCTAAACTCGGAGGTCGCTACAGTGCCATTGTGGGAGCTTGTCCGGGCGGCGGGCCGTTGCAAGCGAATGTTAAGACCCGGAAGCCCATTCGCCAGCGAGCGGGCTCCCACAGCGACTTCGAAGCCCTTCCATGCCAGCGATCGGACAGCGCTGGTGCTAGCCCCTCACCTCGAAGCGGAGCCGTGTTACGCCTTTGCGGAACCTGTTTCACGACGTTCCCGCCAAGGCGTAACACGGCTCTGCTGTCCATGCTGGAAGGTAAGACCGTTTCCCTCCAAACCGCGATGAACCAAATTTAGGGAAGGGTCCCGGGGGCATTTCATGGATGATCGCCAAGGGTCATTATTTTCATAGCGGTGATCTTGTGCTTTGTCGGTATTATCGAACCATCCGCTCACGCATGGTGCGCGCGGAAATCACCTGGGGAGAAAGCCCGTGGGTATGATCAAGGAATTTCGTGAGTTCGCGATAAAGGGAAACATGGTCGATATGGCGGTGGGCATCATTATCGGCGGGGCGTTCGCCACCATCGTGAAAAGTCTGGTAGCCGACGTCATCATGCCCCCCATCGGGTTGCTGCTGGGCGGAGTGGACTTCGCCAATTTGTTCGTGGTGCTGCGTGGTGCCGGCGAGTTCGCCACCCTGGCTGAAGCGCAAGCCGCCGGTGCCGTGACGATCAACTATGGCGTGTTTCTCAACAATGTCATCAGTTTCCTGATCGTTGCCTGGGCTGTGTTCTTCCTGGTGCGCGCCATTAACAGGTTGAAGCGGGAAGAAGAAAAAGCAGAGCAAGCCGCCCCGCCGCCGACAACCCCGGAGGATATCTTGTTGTTGCGGGAGATCCGTGACAACCTTAAACAACGTTGAGGGAATAACCAGGCACGGAAGAGGTCTTTTGTCCGATACCACCAGATCCAGATCGCGGTCGTCCCTGGTGCCGGGTGCCGGCGTCGATTCCGACTTCGCGTTGGTTGCCGACGCCGGCGAAGCCTTCTTGCTGCGCATGGCGACGGCCCGAACCGCCAGACGTTCTCTGGATCTGCAGTATTATATCTGGGACAACGACCAGGTCGGACGGCGCTTGATATGGCGTGTACTCGAGGCGGCACGCCGCGGTGTTCGAGTGCGTTTGCTGCTCGATCATATCAATCAGTTGGGCCGGGACCGGAATTGGGCGACCTTGAACGCCCATCCCAACGTGGAAGTCCGTCTGTTCAATCCTTTACGCGGTCGCGGCCTTAATTTGCTGCGCTGGCTTTACCGGGCGCCCAAACTCAATCGCCGCATGCATAACAAAGCCTGGATCGTCGATGGTGAAGCCGCCATCGTTGGCGGGCGCAATATCTCTGAACACTACTTTGGCGTCAACGCGGTCACCAACTTCCGTGATCTGGATATCTACGCCGATGGCCCGATCGCCGCCGACACGCAGGACGCCTTTGATCGATATTGGCACAGTCCTTTGTCGGTGGGCCTGAGGCAGTTCTGGCGCCGTTCCAGTGATGACGCGGAAGCATTGTGGATGAGCCTGGATACGGAACAGCGTGCCCGGCATCGGGATGATACCGTGTTATCCGAGAGGGCTCTGCGGGCGGTACGGGCGAGGCGCGTTCATGCCCCGGCGGCATTGCTGTTCGATAGCCCGGAAAAGGTGCACGGTTCTCCTCAGCGTCTGATGGGAACGCAACTGGCCCGGCTGCTTGGCCGTCATTCCGCCCGGGAGATTCTGATCGAAGCCAGCTATTTTATTCCCGGTGATGATTTCACCCGGGCGTTAAGCGGTTGGCGCAAACGGGGGTGCCGGGTGGCGGTACTGACCAACAGTCTGGCCACCAACGATGTCATCGCCGCACATGCCGCCTATCAACGCTATCGCCCGGCACTGGTGGATGCCGGATTGGAATTGCACGAGCTGCAGCCCAATGCCCGCAGCATGATGCGTCAGGCCCGGCTGCTGCGTGGGCGGTCCAAAGCCAGCTTGCATACCAAGGCCATGGTGCTGGACCGGCGTGAGTTGTTTGTCGGGTCGTTTAACGCCGATCCCCGTTCCGTGCACTTCAACACCGAGATGGGGTACTACATCTACTCCCCGTCATTGGCGGCATCGGTGGCCGCGTTTATCGAGGAAGGCATGGCGCCACAGAACAGCTACCGGCTGTCTCGTGAAGAGGGGCGGCTGACATGGGCCGGGGGGAGCGACCAGGGGCCGGTGGTCTGTCACCGGGAGCCCCTGGTATCGATACCGCGCCGGTTGGCCAGCGCGGTGTTGGCGTTGCTGCCGATCGAGAATCTGCTGTAACCGGAATCAGCCGCGTTCTTGCTGTTGTTGCTCTTTCCAGTAGGGGTCACGCAGTTCCCGCTTCAGAATCTTGCCAATAGTGCTGCGTGGCAAATGATCCCGAAGTTCCACGTCGTGCAGACGCTGAGCTTTGCCCAGTTGCCGGTTGGCCCAGTCACGGATCTGGTCGGTGCCAGTGTCACTGTCCTCGCGACGCACCACCAGGCCCAGCGGCGTCTCACCCCATTGCTCGCTGGGGATGGCGATTACCGCCGCATCCACCACATCGGGGTGCTTGAGCAGCATCTTTTCCAGGTCTTCGGCATAGATGTTGAAGCCACCGGAAATGATCATGTCCTTGCGGCGATCCAGCACGGACAGGAAGCCGTCCTCGTCGAGCCGCCCCATATCGCCAGTGCGATAGAACACGTCCCCTTCCGGGCTGGTCCAGAGCATCTCGTTGGTTTTGTCTTCCCTTTTGTAGTAACCGCGCATCATGGCGCCGGCACGGCCGACAATTTCGCCAATGGTGCCGGGGGGCACTTCCTTGAGATCTTCGTCGATGATGCGCAGCTCACAGCCTTCACCGGCACGGCCGACGGTATCCCATTTATCGGGGAACTCGGCACAGTTTAGGATAGTGCTGACGCCGCCTTCGGTGAGGCCGTAGAACTCGATGATGTTGCCTGGCCAGCGTTGCATCACCTCGGCGATGACATGGCCCCGCAAGGGGGCGCTGGTGGAGAACTTCACTTTGAAGCTGCTCAGATCGAAACGATCGAATTCGGGATCGGAAAGGATCCGCTGATACTGGACCGGTACCAACATGGCATGGGTGACGCGGTGCTTCTCGCACAATTCGAGGAATCTGCGCGCGTCGAATTTGCCCATGGTGACGATGGTGCCGCCGCCGAACAGAGTAGGCAGTACGGAAACCAGAGTGGTGTTGGAGTACAGTGGTGTGGATACCAGGTTGATCGCGGTGTTGTCGAATCCCAGCGCGGTGAAACGGTCCATCTGCCGGGACCGCAGGCGGTGGTCGTGCAAAATGCCCTTGGGCACGCCGGTGGTGCCGGAGCTGTAGATAATATTGAATGGATCGTCCGCGCCGGGTTCGCGATCCGGTCTGGTACCGGGGGCGTCGCCAACCCAGTCCATGAAGTTATTCCAGCCCTTATCCTGGAAGTCCAGGGCGATGCGCTGTTGTGGAGAGACATTCCGCAACTGGTCGAGCAGCGGCGTGATCAGTTCCTGATTCTTCCTGGAGATGAACAGGAAGCGGGCATCACAGTCGTTGATCATCAGCGCCAGGGTCTCCCCGGCCGCCATGCTGGACAGAGGGACCATGCAGCCGCCGGCGGTAAGCACGCCCATGAACAGGGTAAAATAGGGAATGCTGTTTTCGGACAGGCCGGCCACGGTATCGCCGGGTTGCAGACCGGCGTCGATCAGGCGGTTGGCCACGCGGTTGACCTGATCCACGAACTGCCGCCAGGTCAGGTTGCCGCTGTCATCGTAAATGGCTGGATGATCGCCCTGCTCCGCGGCCAGCTCCTGGAGCCGGCGTGGCAGACAACGGAACTCTTCATCGTCGACTTGCGGTGCGTATTGGGGCATGGCGTTACTGACTGCGGTCATCGTCCTCTCCCGTGGTCCGGAACCGGGTCCCGGAGCTTCTGGTTATTTTGAAAAACGGTTTACAAAACGCATTTGAAATTTGGCAGGCAGAATACTACCAGGTATGTTGGCGAACAATACCGGCCGGTCACGGCTTGCCTGGGGCGGCCTGTAGCCCTCTTCATATAAGGGGGTTGAGCGATTTCTCCGCCGCCCATGAATGTTAAGAATACAAACCAAGGAGTGTTTCATGAGTGAGCCTTTCCGTTACCGGCTGCGCGTGCGTTACAGTGAATGCGACGCCCAGCACGTGGTGTTCAACGCCCGTTACGGTGACTATGTCGATCTGGCCATGACCGAGTTCATGCGTGCTCTGGGGCGGGATTACGGTGCCCTGCTGGCGCGTGGACTGGATAACCAGGTGGTGAAGCTCACCCTGGAATGGAAAGCATCCGCCCGTTTCGACGACGTGCTCGAGATTCAGGTCAGACCATTGTCGTTGGGCAACACCTCGTTCTCGCTGGAATTCCTTATTCTGAATGCGGAGAGCCAGCAGCTGCTGTGCCGGGCGGAATCGGTGTACGTGATGATGACCACGGAACCGTTCGAGAAAACCCGGGTGCCCGACGATCTGCGGGCCGCGTTGCAGGAAGGCGCGGTCGGTAAGGTGTGTGATCAGAGCGGTTGAAAGCGGACATGGCCCGGCGGTGCCGCCGGGCCAATACTGAAATAGTCGGGATCAACCGACTTTCAGCACCACCTTGCCCTTGGCGCGACGAGAGCTCAATGCCGCCAGGGCCTGCTCATATTCCTCGAACGGGAACACCTCGCTGACCTTGGGATTGATCTTCCCTTCCGCGAACATCCGCATCAGATCCTTCACGTTCTGGATGTGCGCTTCCGGCTCTTTGCGGGTGAACGTGCCCCAGAACACACCGACCACGCTGCAACCCTTGAGCAGAGGCAGGTTGGCGGGGATCTTCGGAATCTCGCCGGCGGCGAAGCCGATGATCAGGAAGCGGCCATTCCAGGCCATGTTGCGCAACGCCGGCTCGGTGAAGCGGTCGCCCACCGGGTCGTAGATCACGTCGATGCCCTGCGGATAACGGCTCTTCAGCACGTCCTTCAGGTCTTCCTCGGTGTAGT
The DNA here is from genome assembly GCF_004360225.1 of Alcanivorax sp. 24. Lineage (GTDB taxonomy): Bacteria > Pseudomonadota > Gammaproteobacteria > Pseudomonadales > Alcanivoracaceae > Alloalcanivorax > Alloalcanivorax xiamenensis. Next base: position 97,691 of record NZ_SNUA01000004.1, on the reverse strand, counting down.
TGATCAGATCGTCGGCGCCGGCTTCACGGGCCACTTCCAGCTTGTCGGCGGTGCTGGCGGCGGCGATCACCTTGGCGCCCATGGCTTTACCCAGTTCCACCGCGGCCAGACCGACGCCGCCACTGGCGCCCATGACCAGCAGGGTTTCGCCCGGTTGCAGATTGGCCCGCTGCTTCAGCGCATGGTAGCTGGTGCCGTAGACCATGCTGAAACCGGCGGCTTGTTCGTCGGACATACCGTCCGGAACCGGGATCACGCGATCAGCGGTGACCACCATTTCCTCGGCGAAGCTGCCGTAGCCGGTAAGGCCCATCACGCGCTGACCCGGCTTATAGCCCTTGACGTTTTCACCCACCTCGACGATCTCGCCGGACATTTCACCACCCGGAGAAAAGGGCAGTTCCGGTTTGATCTGATACTTGCCCTCGATGATCAGAGTGTCAGGGAAGTTCAGGCCAGCGGCCTTGACCCGGACCTTGATGCCGTCGGCGCCGACGGCGGGGGAAGGAACGTCCTCGATGACCAGCTTGTCCGCCGGCCCCAACTCCTTGCAGAGAATGGCGCGCATGCATCTCTCCCGAATAATACTTATTGAGACCGACACGCTACCCCCGGTCCATGCATTAGACAAATGCATAAGACTCATCAAAGGGCATAAACAGTATGAATAAACAGGAGGGATTTCTCCGTCGTGACAGGCAAGCCCGTTCATATTGACATTGTTCAATGTAAAGATTGATCATGAATTGACCGGGCGTGGGCGAGGACGAATAACGATGAAGACCGTAACCATGCAGACTCAATCAGGCGAAATACAAGAATGGCGGGACGGCCGCCGCTACCTGTGGTTGCTCAGCACCCTGACCATGCTGTTGCCCCTGTTCACGGTCTGGCTGGCCAGCAGTACCGGCTGGGCCTTGTTCTGGTGGTTTGGATTCCTGTTCGTATTCGGGGTGATCCCGCTGCTGGACATGCTGCTTGGCGAAGAGACCGAAAATCCGCCAGAAGCGCTGGTGCCACGGTTGGAACAGGACCGCTACTACCGCTGGGCGGTGTATGTGTGCCTGCCGTTTCTCTATGGCGCCTTTATATATGCCGCCTGGGTGGCCGCCACCTGGAGTCTGCCCTGGTACAGCTATCTGGGGCTGGCGATCTCCACGGGCTGCGCCACCGGTATCGCCATCAATACCGCCCATGAGATGGGGCACAAGACCGACCGTCACGAGAAATGGATGGCCAAGCTATGTCTCGCTCCGGTGTTCTACGGGCACTTCTATGTGGAACATAATCGCGGGCACCACGTGAGGGTCTCCACACCGGAAGACCCGGCATCCTCCCGGTTCGGTGAGACGTTCTGGGAGTTCCTGCCGCGCACCGTGATCGGCAGCCTTAAATCCGCCTGGTCGCTGGAGAAGCAGCGGCTGGAGCGGCAGGGGCTTTCGGCATGGAGCCGGCATAACGACAATCTGCAAGCCTGGGCATTGTCGGTGGTGCTTTGGGGTGCCCTGGGGCTGTGGTTGGGCTGGGCTGTGGTGCCGTTTCTGCTGATCCAGAGCCTGTTCGGCTTTCAGCTGCTGGAGGTGGTTAACTATCTCGAGCACTACGGATTGTTACGGCAAAAAAAAGACAATGGGCGTTATGAACGCTGCCTGCCGGAGCATTCCTGGAACTCGAACCGCCGGGTAACCAATATTTTCCTTTATCAGTTGCAACGGCATTCCGACCACCACGCCTATCCCACGCGCAGTTATCAATCGCTGCGGCATTTCGATGAGTCCCCCCAGTTACCGGGCGGATACGCCTCGATGATCCTGCTGGCGTGGGTACCCCCTCTGTGGTTCCGGATCATCGACCCGATGGTGGTGCGTCATTATCAAGGCGATATGAGTCGCGCCAACATCAAACCGGGGATCCGGGACGAGGTATTGGCCCGGTATGGTGACCGGGAGCCGAAGAACTGATATCCAATTGTGGGGGGCGCGAGGCTGTTGCGGCAGCCCCCTTTCAAGGGCGCCGGGGCAACTCAGTGATGCTTCTCCAGATGGGCCAGCACGTTTTCCAGCCGGTCCACCAGTACCTTGTTAATGCTTTTCTCCAATACCCGGCCGAGTTCATCGTTGACCACCGCTTCCGCCAGTGGCCGGATGCGGGTGATGAATTCCGCCAGGGTGGCTACGTCCTCGCCCTGGGGCAGGCTGTTCTCGCCGTATTTGTCGTCCACCAGATGCTGGATGATCATGCCGATGAAGCGTTCGGCCAGTTTGTCCACCTCATGACGGACCAGGCGCACATGGGTGAGCACGGCATCCAGAGGCACCCCGGCTTCCACCAGTTCCTTGCCGGCGTTGTAGACGCGCGGGTAGGGTACGCGCAGGCGCATGCCCTCGGGAACGATGTAACCCAGGCTGACCGCCTTGGTCATGACTTCCGGGGTGATATCTTCGCCAAAGTCGTCGATCAGGTCCTGATAATCCACGTAGGAGGGCACCTGCGGATTGCGCCAGGAGGTCACCGCCACTTCCAGGCCGAGGATATCGTTGAGATCGCGGCCTTCTTCCCAGGCACTGAGCAAATCACGAATATTGTTCAGGGTGTAACCCCGTTCCAGCAGGGCGCCGATAATCTTCAGGCGAGCCAGATGGACATCGCTATAGATGCCGGTGCGGCCACGTTTCTCCGGCGGCGGTAACAGGCCGCGATCCTGATAGGCGCGCACGTTGCGCACCGTGGAGCCGGCCTCCCGGGCCAACTCGTCGATGGTGAATTCCTGGCGTTTCTCCAGGTCCGCGCTGGTGCCGCCCGCTGGCCGGAAGGCTTGCTGGCGCAGGGAGCGCAGCAGCGCGGCGGGGGTTTTTCGTGATGAGCTCATGGTGGCGATAATAGACTCTATGCCGTGGTGGTGCCAGGGATCCCGGCCTCCCTCAGGGCGTCAGATCCAGCCGCGCCAAGCGCCGCGCCAACGCCGGACTGAAGCGGCCCACCAGACGCATGCCGCTGGCCTCGGCGCTGACCGGCACTTCCGCGCGGTTTTCCTCCACCGCGGAGACAATGGCCGCGGCCACCCGGTCAGGAGTGAAGCCCCGGCGCCGGTAGAAACGCTCCGCTGACGCCCGGCGCCGATCCTGCTCTTCGTCGTTGGCGCCGACAAAACGGGTGCGGCCGGTGATCGGCGTATCGATGATGCCGGGGCAGATGGCGGAGACGCCGATACCCTGGTCCGCCAGTTCCGCGCGCAGGCACTCGGTCAGCATCAGTACCGCTGACTTGCTGGTGGCATAAGCAGGCAGAACTTTTGAGGGCAGGTAGGCGGAAGCCGAGGAGACATTGACGATATGGCCGGCCCTGGCCTGGTCGATCATTTGCCGGGCGAACAGCCGGCAGCCGTGGATCACGCCCCAGAGATTGACGTCCAGCACCTGTTTCCAGTCCTTCACGCTGGTATCCAGCAGCGGCCCGGCCAGTCCGATGCCGGCATTGTTCACCACCACATCCGGGGCGCCCAGTTCCCGTTCCACGTACCGTGCCAGCGCTTCCATGGAGCGGGCATTGGCGACGTCCGCGCGGCGGCCAAGGGCTTGGCCGCCGGCATCGATAATGCGTTGAGCGGTAAGTTCGGCGGCGCCGCCATCAATATCGGTACACAGTACCGTGGCGCCGCGGGCACCGAAGGCCATGGCGGTGGCTTCTCCGATGCCGGAACCGGCTCCGGTGATCACCACCAGTTTGCCGCTGTCCGGTTGCGGGGTCGCGGGTACCCGTGCCCGCCGCAGAGATGAGCTCTCCGGCGCCCCTTCAATGTGGGCGATGAACTCACGCAGGTAGCCAGCGGTGATGTTCGGGCGGGCCTGTAGCGGTCCCCAATGCCCGGTATGCATCTCCCGGCGCCACAGCCGTTCGGTCCAGCGCGGCACTTCCTCAAGCAGTTCCGGGCCGACATAGCGGTCGCGCAGTGCCACCAGCAACTGCACGGGCACCCGGGTGTGGCGTTCCCGGGGATGCAGCAGGCACGGCAGCACGTTGGCGCGGTAGAGGGCGATACCGTTGATGCCATCACGGCGCTGGGTGGGGCTCGGCGCCACCCGCAATTGCTCGGTACGTCGCAGCAGATCCGGCCAGGCGCGATCCAGGCCCAGGCGCCATGCCATGGGGGCGAGGCCAGGCAGATGGAAAGCGCCGATGTACCAGCTTTTGGCCAATTGGCCGAAACCGGAAGCCAGGGAAGACCGGCGGCGCAGGCGTTGCCCCATATGGTCCAGGCAGGGCCCCGACAGGCTCGTGAACGAGGCCAGGCGGCGTTCGGCGTCCGTTTCGGTGACCGCCTCCCAGGACTGGATCGATCCCCAGTCGTGGGCCAGCAAATGCACCGGCTTACCGGGGCTGACCGCATCAATCACCGCGAACAGGTCGTCGCGCAGCTCGCTGAGACGGTAGGCGGAGATCGCCGCCGGGGCGGAGGAGGCGCCGGCGCCGCGCACATCGTACGTGACCAGATGCAGGTCCCCCCACAGTGCCTCGGCCAGCTTGTCCCAGGTTTCACTGTTGTCCGGATAGCCGTGCACCATGACCAGAACCGGACCGTCCGGGTTGCCGCCCTGGCGTACCGCCAGGTTGACGCCGTCTCGTACCACGGTTCGATGTTGCCACTGCATCATTGCCTGTCTCCCTGCGGATCGGATTCCTGAAGCAAACGGGCTTCATTGTCGCTCCTGGACTCGCGTGGGTAATTTGCCCCGGCGCCGGAGACCGGGGGCAGTACGCCCGGCCGACCCGTCATTTTGGCCTTAACGGAGCGATGGATGGCCCTGGTGCGGTGGCGCTCCGATTTGGTGCGCCACGATCAGAAAGCCCGGCTCGTGCCCCAGAGTGGGGTGGCGCCCCGCGCTTGCATGCAAGGCGGCTGAGCGGGGCGCTGCGGGGCTGTCAGAAATCCTTCCGGAAGGGCCGCGCGCCATCGCCCGACACCTTCAAAAAAAGCCTCCCGAAGCCCACCGGCATCTGGCCCGGAACCTGCATACACCCTGGTATTCATGTTAACCCGTAGGGGGCAATGTTCATGTACCGTCGCGATTTTTTAAAGGGCATCTCCGCTTTGTCCGTGGGTGTGGGGGCTCTGACTTTCCTCAAGAGCATGCCGGCTATGGCGGCCCGGAATGACACCCTGGTGGTGGTCACCGGGACCACCATCAACAGTCTGGACATACACCGCAGCGGCACTAACCGGCCCAGCTATCAGGTAGCGGTAAACTGCTACGACCGTCTGCTGACCTTCGGCCACAAACAGTTGGAAGACGGTTCTCTCAGCTACGATTACGACAATCTGCAACCGGAGCTGGCTGAATCCTGGGAGGTCTCCGGGGATGGTCGCGTCCTGACGTTCAAGATTCGCGACAACGCTCGTTTCTGGGATGGCAAGCCGGTCACCGCCGAGGATGTGAAATGGTCCTTTGATCGCGCCGTGACGCTCGGTGGTTTCCCCACCGCTCAGATGGCCGCCGGCTCCCTGGAAGAACCGGAGCAGTTCGAGGCGGTGGACGACAAGACTTTCCGCATCCATTTGCCGCACTCGTCCAAATTGACGCTGCCGGACCTGACCACGCCAGTGGCCATCGTCATCAATTCCCAAGCGGCCAAGGCGCACGCCACCGAGCAGGATCCCTGGGCCACGGAATACCTGCATCGTACTCCCGCCGGCTCCGGTGCGTTCAAGGTGGAACGTTGGGATTCCGGGCAGCAGCTGGTCTACAGCCGCAATGACGACTGGGCTTGCGGGCCGGTGCCGAAGATCCAGCGCGTGATTATTCGGGAGATTCCCTCGCAGTCCACCCGCCGCGCCTTGATCGAACGGGGAGACGTGCATTTCTCACAGAATATCCCGGCCAAGGATGCGCGCGAACTGGAGGCGGGCGGTAAGGCAAAGGTGGTCAGCACGCCGATCGAGAACTGTCTGCATGTGCTCTGCACCAATCTCAATTTCGAGCCGTTCCAGGATAAAAAGGTACGTCAGGCCATCGCCTATGCGGTGCCTTACGAAGCGATTTTCAACAATGCCGCCTACGGGCGCGGCGTGCCGATGTGGGGTGGGGATAGCGCCAAACCGGAAAGCATCACCTGGCCACAACCTTTTCCCTACAGCCAGGATCTGGAGAAGGCCAGGGCATTGATGGCGGAATCCAGCCACGCTGACGGTTTCTCCGTGCCACTGTCGTTCGATCTCGGCCAGGCGGACTGGGCTGAACCCACCGCGCTGTTGATCCAGGAAGCGTTGGGCAAGATCGGCATCAAGGTGTCGCTGAACAAGGTGCCGGGCGCCAATTGGCGAACCGTGGCACTAGTGGAGAAGTCACTGCCACTGCATCTGGAAAACTTCGGAGGCTGGTTGAATACGCCGGACTATTACTTCTATTGGGCCTACGTGAAAGGAAACCTGTTCAATTCCTCCAACTACGATAACAAGGAGATCGCGGAACTGGTGGATGAAACCCTGTTCATGGCCCAGGACGATCCCAGCTATGCGCCGAAGATTCGACGCATGATCGAAATCGCCATCGACGATGTGCCGCGCATTCCGCTGTATCAACCCTCGCTGAACGTGGCCATGCAACAGAACACCGGCGGCTACGAGTACTGGTACCACCGTCAGCTGGATGTGCGGCCGCTGACTCTGAAACAGGACTGAATCATGGTGCGTGTTCCCAAGCGCTTGCGGCTGGTGGGTTATCGCCTGCTACAGGCGATTCCGGTGTTGATCGGCATTGTCGTGGTGTCGTTTCTTTTGACCCGGGCGCTGCCCGGAGACCCGGCGGTTTATTTCGCCGGGCCGGCGGCGTCGGCGGAGTCCATCGAACAGATCCGCGTCAGCATGGGGCTGGACCGGTCGCTGCCGGTTCAGTTCCTTGCCTACGTGGGAGATCTTTTGCGTGGGGAGCTGGGGCAGTCCATTTCCACTGGTCAGCCGGTGCTGACCGAGCTGACCAGGCGTCTGCCGGCGTCGTTGGAACTGACCGGGTTCGCGTTACTGTTCTCGATAGCCGTGGCGATGCCATTGGGGATTCTGGCCGCCACCCGTCCCAACTCCTGGATCGACCACCTGTGCCGATTCGTGGTGACCGCCGGGGTATCGCTGCCCACTTTCTTTACCGGGCTGGCTTTGGTGTACCTGTTCTATTTTCTGCTGGGCTGGTCACCGGCGCCGATGGGGCGGCTCGATATTCTCTATTTGTCGCCGCCTCACGTTACTGGCTTCTATGTGATCGATGCGCTGATCGATGCTGATTTCGAGACAGCGCGTGCGGCGCTGGCGCAACTGATTCTGCCGGCGGTGACCCTTGGGTTATTCACTCTGGCGCCGATTGCCCGCATGACCCGGGCTGCCATGTTGCAGGTGCTGGAAGGGGACTTCATTCGCACTGCCCGGGCGGCGGGCCTTTCCAGCAATAAAGTGCTTTACAGCTATGCTTTGCGCAATGCCATTCTGCCGGTGATCACTACTTTGGGCATGGTGTTTTCCTTTGCTCTTGGCGCCAATGTGCTGGTGGAAAAAGTGTTCGCCTGGCCGGGTATCGGTTCCTACGCGGTGGAAGCGCTGGTGGTATCAGACTACGCCGCGGTGCAAGGCTTCGTGTTGTCCATGGCGCTACTGTTCGTGATTCTCAATTTGTTGATCGATGTGACCTACACCCTGGTCGATCCCCGTCTGGGTATGGAGGACTGATCCGATGTCACTTTCCTCGGTGAAGAATTTCACCCGCCATGCCCGTTATGTGATGACGGAAAATCCGGTGACCGCGCTGGCGGCGCTGCTTTTTCTGTTTATTGTCATCGCCGCCGTGGCCGGGCCCGCGCTGGTGCCTTACGACCCGATGGCCACCAACGGCGGCCGCGCGCTGCAGCCGCCATCCTGGAATCACTGGTTCGGTACCGATCATCTCGGTCGTGACGTGTTTTCCCGGGTGGTGGTGGCGACCCGTCTGGATCTGATGATCTCTCTGGCCGCGGTGGCCCTGGCCTTTGTTATCGGCTCCGCCATGGGGGCGGTGGCGGGCTACTTTGGTGGTTGGGCGGACCGCATCACCGGCAGGCTGCTGGATACCATCATGGCGTTTCCGCTGTTCGTGCTCGCCATGGGCGTGGTGGCGGCGGCGGGCAATACCATCGAAAACATCGTCTATGCCACGGCCATCATCAACTTGCCGTTCTACGCACGCATGGCTCGGGCGGAAGTGAATATCCGCCGCAATGCCGGCTTCGTGCAGGCGGCGCGCCTGTCCGGCAATGGCGACTGGCGCATTCTGGCTCAGCATATTTTTCCCAACACTCTGCCGCCGATGATGGTGCAAATCTCGCTCAACATGGGTTGGGCCATTCTCAATGCCGCGGGTCTTTCGTTCATCGGTCTGGGCGTGCGCCCGCCAACACCGGAGTGGGGAATCATGGTGGCGGAAGGTGCCAACTTCATCGTGTCCGGTGAATGGTGGCTGGCTTTCTTCCCCGGGGTGGCACTGATGCTGGCGGTGTTCACGTTTAATCTGCTCGGTGACGGTCTGCGCGATCTGGTCGATCCGCAGCGGCGTACTTGAGGTGAGAATATGAGCATACCGTTATTGGATATAAAAGCGCTCACCGTGGAATTCGGTACCCGTCGCGGCGTGGTGGACGCGGTGCGGCAGGTTTCGGTCACCGTGGCCAAGGGAGAAACCGTCGGCATCGTCGGGGAATCCGGTTCGGGTAAGTCGGTAACCTCTTACGCGGTGATGCGCATCCTTGATCGTGCCGGTCGCATCGCCGGTGGCAGTATCGTGTTCGGTGGTATCAATGTGGGCAAGGCCGATGAGCGCACCATGCGGGATCTGCGTGGCCGTGAGATGTCGATGATCTTCCAGAATCCGCGGGCGGCGCTCAATCCGATCCGTTCGGTGGGCCGTCAAATTGAAGACGTTTTGATCGAACACAGTCTGGCCACCCGCGCCGATGCCAGGGAAAAAGCCATCGACGTGCTCAAGGCGGTACGTATCAACGATCCGGAAAGCCGCTATCACGCCTATCCGTTCGAACTGTCCGGGGGCATGTGTCAGCGGGTGGTGATCGCCGTCGCCCTGGCCTGCCGGCCGCGGTTGCTGATCGCCGATGAACCCACTACGGGTCTGGACGTGACCACGCAAAAGGCGGTGATGGATCTGATCCGTGAGCTCACCGCCGAGCGTAATATGTCGACCTTGCTGATTACCCACGACCTTGGTCTCGCCGCCGCTTACTGTGACCGCATCGTGGTGATGGAAAAAGGGCGCGTCGTCGAGGAAGCGGATACCGCCACCTTGTTCGCCAACCCCCGGCATCCCTATACCCGGCGGTTGTTGCAGGCGACACCAAGACTTGATTCAAAGGTGGCGGATCTGTTGCCGGAAGAGGATTCGCGCCGCCGTACACCGAGTACGCGCCCGCCTGGCGAAACGCTGCTGCAAATACAGGATCTGGTCAAGGTATTCCCCGGCAAGGACAAGGGCGATGAGTACCGGGCCGTGGACGGCCTGTCCTTCGAAGTACGCTCCGGTGAAAGCCTGGGGCTGGTGGGCGAAAGCGGCTGTGGCAAGTCCACCACGTCGTCGATGATCATGCGTTTGCTGGACCCCACATCCGGCCACATTCTGTTTAACGGTGAGGACATCGGCGCGGTGCCGGGAAAACGTTTTGCCGGCCATTCGGCCCGTGCCAGTCTGCAGATGGTGTTCCAGGACCCGACCGACAGTCTTAACCCCCGCTGGAGCGCGCGCCGCTCGATCAGTGATCCGCTGATGCGGCTTGCCAGTGTGGGCGGCTCCGCGTTGCGCGCCAAGGTGGAGGCAGTGGCGGAAATGGTGGGGCTGCCGGATCACCTGCTTGACCGCTTTCCCCATCAGCTCTCCGGCGGTCAGAAAGCGCGGGTGGGAATCGCCCGGGCGATTGCCCTGGAACCGAAGCTGCTGATTCTCGACGAGCCGACGGCGGCGCTGGACGTATCGGTGCAGGCAGTGGTGCTCAATCTGCTGGTGGAACTGCGCGAGCGTCTGGGTATGAGCTATCTGTTCATCAGCCACGATCTCAATGTGGTGCGGCTGTTGTGTGAGCGGGTGCTGGTAATGAAAGCGGGGCGGATTGTCGAGCAAGGGTCGGCTGAACACTTACTGGACCGTCCGGAACATCCCTATACCCGTGAGCTGCTTGCCGCTATTCCTCATCCGCCATCCTCCCCGCCCCGGGTTTCTTCGGAGAGCGAGGATTCGGTGATCGCGGCAAGGTGGCCATAGAAGCCCGCTCTGCTGTTAGAGCCTTACTCAACCCCCTTTCCGTGACCTGCGATATCCGTCCCACATACCCCATATGGGGTATGTGCGGCCGCTCTAAACTGTCTAGTCTTGCCCGGTAGCCGGAGGGAGCCCGCGGGGGTCCTTGGGGAGCCGGCTTTTCCAAAGCGTTCTGAAGTACGTCGCGCCGCGTTGCTTTATCCCCGCAGGCGATTGTCGGCCCGACCGTGTATACGGAGGCGGACAATAATGATCCGGAAGAGTTTGGTTGCCGCGGCGGTACTGGCTGGAATTCAAGGCTGTGCTCCAGTACAAGTGGATAATGTGGCCGGACAGGCCACCGTATATGAAGACCCAACCACATCCGGACGGGTACAGGGTGTGGGTATCGAATCACAGGACGTGGTGGCCATGACCGACCAGATGATGCGTGACATGCTCGCCAACCGCATTCTTGCGGCCCGCGACGTGCCGCCACGGATCATCATCGACAACGAGTATATGCGCAACGAAAGCTCGTCGATCATCAATACCAATCTTCTCACTGACCGCCTGCGCGTGGAACTGAACCGGGCCGCCAATGGCCGGTTGATCTTTGTCGGACGTCACTATGCCGACATGGTGGAGAAGGAACGGGCGCTGAAGCGGGATGGTGCCGTGGATGGAGGAACCATCCGCAAGACCCAGGCCACCGCGGGTGCGGATTACCGCCTTGGCGGGCGGGTCGCCTCCCTGGACGCAATGGATCGCAATACCCAGACCCGCTCCCGTTACCATCAGGTTACCTTCGAAATGGTGGACCTGGAGCTGGGCACCATCGTTTGGAGTGGCTCTTACGAAATGCGCAAAGCGGCTCAGGACAATGTGCTCTATCGCTAAACTGATGGCCGCCGGTGTGGCCGTTATGGCTCTCGCGGGCTGCGCCACCGGCCCCACTCAGTATCAGCCGCGAACACTTTCAGTGGCTCAGCAGGAAGTGGTGGACCAAAAGCCTCCATCATTGCGACCGCTGTACCGCGCACTATTTGAAGAAGGCCGCCGCAATGAGGTTCTCAATTTGATGGAAATCGGCGCGGCGGCATTTCATTTGCAGGAATATGATCTGGCCCGCGCCGCGTTCGACCAGGCCATTGTCAACATCGAAAGCGTATACGCGGACAACGATGCCGCACACCGGGCGCGCAGCCTTTGGTACGAGGAAGGAGAAAAGGAATTCAAGGGCGAGCCCTACGAGCGGAGCATGGTGTTCTACTACCGGGGTTTGCTATTCCTGCGTGAGGGTGATTACGGCAATGCGAGGGCGGCTTTCATGAGTGGCCTATTGCAGGATGCCTTCGCCGAGGAAGAGCAGCACGCCACGGACTTTGCGTCCTTGATCTTCCTGGCGGGCTGGGCGGCACGCCTGGATGGTAACGGCAGTTTGGCCAAACAGCACTTTGCCGAGTATCGGCGGCTCCGCCCGAATGGCCCCTTGCCGGATGACGACGACAACACCCTTGTCATTGCCGAAACCGGCAGTGCCCCGCGCAAGTTAGCTGACGGTGTTGGACACTATCAATTGGTCTACCGCCGTGGCCGTGAGATACAGACACAGGGTGCTCGCCTTGAAACGGCCGCTGTATCACAGTCGCTTTTCCCGATCGAGGATGTTTTTTTTCAGGCATCAACTCGGGGAGGGCGGACCGTGGACCGCATTATCGAAGGTAAGGTTCAGTTCAAGAAAAGTGCTGAGGCCACGGGTGATGCTCTGACCTCGGTCAGCGACAGCAGCGTGCTGGCCGGGCTCAGCACCAGTGCCGGCGGTGCGGTGGCGGCTGGCTTTCACACCATCACCGCCATCGGCGTGGCGGCGCAAGGATTGTCCGCTCGTTCGCGTACTCGGGCGGACACACGCTATTGGCGTCGGCTTCCCGATCAAATTCATCTGACCACCGTGCGAAGTGATCCTGTCAGCAACGGGTCGCGGATGGTGTTCCTGGATGCCGATGGTGCGCTGATGGTGGATAGAGTCGCCACCATAGCCGTCCATTACGACGGCAAAGGCAATGGCTTTGCCTTCGTCCGATCTACACCAGAAGGGGTCTCACCATGATGCGAACCAGATTGATGAATGCGGTTTGGGCGATGGGCTTGCTGTCTTTAATGGGCGGCTGTCAAAGCCCGGGGATGAGTAAAAAGGAGCTGAGCCAGCGCCTTGAAGAGCCCGGTTTCAATACCGTCGTCTTCGCCGATTACGACCTGAACCGGAACTTCAGCGAAGGGCTGTTCGGCCCGGATAAAGTGTTGCGCCTTTCCAGCGCGGGGCATGGCATTGGACACACGGATACAGGAACCTCTGAAGTCTGGCTGGAGCTGCGCAATCACACCGATCACAACTATGTAGTGGAGGCGAGAACCCGGTTTTTTTCCCAACAAGGCATACCGGTGGATGCCAAACCCGTATGGCAACGTTTGCCGGTACCAGCTAATTCCAGCGCGGTGTACCGGGAAAAATCCGTGGGCACGGAACGGCTGCAATATCGTATTGAAGTGAGGCAGGCACGATGAGCTGCGTTCAGGCTACGGTCTTGATGTTGGCGTTGGCGGGTATTGGCGCCGCGCTAGCACAGGATCATTCCGCCGCGCCGATGATGGCCCCGGCCAGATCCCCGCTGACGGAGCAGGGGTGGAGTGACTTAAGTACGCGGTCGGGTCGCATCAGTGATGCCGACTCTATTGTTGATCAATTCCGCGAGCGGTTCCCCGATCGCCCTCGTATCGCTGTGCTTTGGCACCAGGCGCTGTCCGACCGCGTCAGCGACTGGTATGGCTACCATCGGACCACCTTGGCCATGAGCGGAAAGTCTTCACAAAGCGACGGAAGAAAAAGGACGCAACAACAGGGAAATGTTGCCGCGGGTGTGCAATCGGAAACCCGCGGCGTGCCGGGTGAACGGCAAAAGGAAACCTCTTTCGCCTTACGGGATGGCCTGATCGGAACGTTCCAGTCGGCGGGGGCAAGCATGGTGGATGAGGGACTGGCGCGGCGTCTATCCGATAATGCCTTGGAGGATGGCACCTTCTCGCGCTTGTCTCCGGACCAGTTGCGCCTGCAGATGCGCGCACTGGCGGAATACGCCGACTATGTCCTGGAGTTAACCGCCGGCGATGGCAGTGATCCGGGGTATCGGGTGAGGGTCCTGTCCACGGAAAACGCCACGGTAGTGACAACGTTTTCAACCACGGCGGAACCTCCAGAGAGCGATAAGGAATCGCATTGGGTGGCGACGTCCAGTGGCTACCAGAAACGTGATATGCCGGTATCACTGAGCCAGATAGGCCGAGAGTTGGCGTTGCTGACCATGGAAAGAATGCGGCCTTGAAAAACGATTACGACAACATTTCCTGAAAGGGCGTTACCATGAGAATGAAAGCCATCCTGCACGTATTGGGGTTCGTGCTTCTGGTTCAATTGACGGGCTGTGCATCATCACTGTCGCCAGCCGGCTCTGGTGCCATTGGCGCGGGGCTGGTGAAGCACAGAGGCTACCCGATGGTGGTTCGGATCAACCCTGGTTCGGTTGCGGAACAAAGTGGACAAATCCTGCTGGGGGATCTGATTCTGGCGGCGGCACCCACACCGGAATCTCAATGGGTCATATTGAAAGGCTACGGTCTTAACCAGGCAATCCATGTGATTCGTGGCCAACCCTATACTCGGGTAAAACTGAAACTGATGAACAATCAGGACTCACAAGAGCGCGAAGTGGTCCTGATACGAGGGCCGGAAGGCCGTGCTTCCGAGTTGACCTATCTTGAAGGGCAAAAGGGGTTGGATACACAAGGTGAGACGGCGGCCCCGGTTAATATCGCCGACCTGGTGATTTCGGATAACTCCGGGCCGTACCTCAGCCCTTATACCTCCGACGGTGTCACTGCAGAATGGGTGAATAAGGCGATCAACACCAAAATGGGGGAGGCCACGGGGTCCGCTGTTGGCGCCGCTGCCGGGGCTTACGCAGGGCGAAAGCTGATGGAGAATGTACCTGGGGGCGGTTTTTTTGGCAGCTTTCTGGGCGGCATGGCAGGGTCGAAAAGCGGTAAGGCGGTTGGCCGTGACGCGGCGATCAAGGCATCCGGGGGGTGGGAGTACATCCGTGCCACATCGGATCAGTCGTTCCACTCGGTCGGTGACATGGCGCGGTGGCTGGTGAATACACATGGCGGTAGTGCCAACTTCAAGGACGTGATTGACGCCGCTTCGCATGTCTATCCGGATCTGCAACCCGCGTTGGCAAGACAGCGATAATTGTTCTTAACTTGCATTCCGGTTGGGAGTGTGCCGGCTCGAATGCACCAGCTCTCTCTTTAAAAAAACCGCCGACGCACGTCGCATCACGTCGGCGGAAAGGCACCAGACCATCAATCCGTTGGAGCCGGCGGTTATCTAAACCGCCATGAAAACAGATTTGGTTTCCAGGTACGCATCCAGGGACTGCCGGCCCATGTCACGACCGAAGCCGGACAGCTTATAGCCACCGAACGGTACCGCGACGTCCAGCATGTTGTGGCAGTTGACCCACACCGTTCCCGCTTTGATTTTCGGTACCAGACGATGCACTCGCGACAGATCGTTGGACCAGATACTGGCGCCAAGCCCGTAGGGGGTATCGTTGGCGCGGCGGGCCACATCGTCCAGATCCTCATACGGTAGCGCCACCACCACCGGACCAAAAATCTCCTCCCGCACGATACGCAGATCGTCATCGGTACTGGCGAATACCGTGGGCTCGACAAAGTAACCGCTGCGACTGGCGCGCGCGCCGCCGGTCACCAGTTCCGCGCCCTGTTCACGACCCAGGTCGATATAACCGCACACCCGGTCCAGTTGTTCACGGGAGACCAGAGGTCCGAGATGGGTTTGCGGATCCAGCCCTGGCCCCATGGGCAGCGCCTTGGCCAGGTCCGCGAGTTCCGCCACCACGTTGTCGTACAGCTTTTTGTGTACGTAAAGGCGTGACCCGGCACAGCACACCTGACCGTGGTTGAAGAAAATCGCCTGGGCGGCGCCCTGGGCGGCCAGGGTCGGATCACAGTCGTCGAGTACGATCATCGGTGATTTACCACCAAGCTCCAGGGTGACCCGGGTCATGTTGTCCATGGCGGCGCGGCCGATCAGCTTGCCCACTTCGGTGGAACCAGTGAAACTCACCTTGCTGACCCCGGGATGAGCCACCAACGGAGCGCCGGCATCCGGACCGTCTCCGGTGATGATGTTCACCACACCATCGGGGAAACCGGCCTCCTGCAGTAGCGTGCCGAGATAAAGTGCGGTGAGCGGCGTCTGCTCGGCGGGTTTGAGAACCACGGTACAACCGGCCGCCAATGCCGGCGCTAACTTCCAGGTGGCGACCAGCAGCGGGAAATTCCAGGGTACCACCGCCGCCACCACGCCGACCGGTTCACGGCGGGTATAGGCGAAAAATTCGCTTTCCGGTGGAGCGAACGGTACCGAAACGTCCAGCGACGCGCCTTCGATCTTGGTGGCCCAGCCGGCCATGTAGCGGAAAAATTCAATACACAGAGTGATGTCCACTGCTTGCGCGATTTGCGCGGACTTGCCGTTGTCGATGGACTCGATCTCGGCCAGCACCTTGGCGTCGCGTTCGATCAAATCCGCCAGTTTGAGCATCAGGTTCTGGCGTTCGGAGGGGCGCATTCTTCCCCACGGGCCGTTTTCAAGGGCTTGCCCGGCGGCGCGTACCGCGCGATCCACATCGGTTTGCCCGGCGGCCGGAACGGTGCCGAGTACGGTTTCATCCGCCGGGTTGATCACCTCCAGACGTTGCCCTTCGACGGCTTCCACCCACTGGTCACCGATCAGCATGCGATGGTGGGTGGCTTCCAGAAAGGTCCGGGTGCGACTCTCAATGGTGTGACCGAATTCCGTCATCATATTCATGGCAAAAGCTCCCCGTGGCCCGGATAAACCGGGCCGTGTTGCTGTGTGAGTGATTGAAAAAAGTGGTATCGAGTTATTTCTTGGGTCTTATCGCGTCGGCGGTTCCTTGAATGAACGCCTTGATCTTCTCCACGTCTTCCGCGCTGAGTTTGCCGGTGAAGTCCGGCATTCCCCGCGACACAAAGGGGCCGTTGAAGACGAACTTGTCGAGATTTTCAATAAAGCTCTTGTCCACATAACCCAGATTGGGAATGTTGCCACCCTTGTCGACACCGGGGACGCCATGGCAGAACACGCAGTTGCTGACGTAAAGGTAAGTGCCTTCTTCCACCAGGGCCGGGTCGTACTTGACGCCGGTAAGAAGATTGCCGAGCTGGTGTTTCGTGAACTCCGGCATCTCCGCTTTGCCATTCAATTTGAAGGTATAAACGGTACCCGGTGTCGTCGTCTCCGAAGCGCGCTGAGTCTGGCCGAATACCCCGCCCCAGCCAGCGGCGATGGTGATGTACTGCTCGCCGTCCACCTGGTAGCTGATTGGCGCGGCAATTACGCCGGTACCCATGGGGGACTGCCACAGTACATCGCCGCTGCCGGCGTCGAACGCCATCAGCCTGGCGTCAGCGGTGCCCTGGAACACCAGGTTTCCGGCGGTGGACAGCGTACCGCCGTTCCAGGGCGCCACATGTTCATAACGCCAGCGCTCCTGCTGCTTGACCGGGTCCCAGGCCAGCAGCCGGCCGAACGGTTTGCTGGAAGGTGTCTCGGCATTGATCAACATGCCGGTATTCCAGCCGATGCCGCTCATTGGTTGTCCCGGTTTGTTGCTGCCGTGCTCCTTCCAGTTTTTATCTTCCATCAGATTCAGCGGGATATTCTGCGCCGGAAAATAAGCCAGTCCGGTTTTCGGGCTGTAGGACATGGAATGCCAATTGTGTCCGCCGAAGGGGCCGGGGATAGCGTCAAAGGGTTTGTCCTCGGAGCGGGCTTCGGCGATCTCGATTGGCCGACCGTTCTTGTCATAGCCGGTGGCCCAGTTCACATCGACAAAGTTTTGCGCCGATATGAATTTGCCGTTGGTGCGATCCACGACAAAGAAGAAGCCGTTCTTCGGCGCATGCATGATCACCTTGCGCAGCTTGCCGTCAATTTTAATGTCGGCCAGGATAAGATCCTGGGTTGAGGTGTAGTCCCAGTTGTCCCCTGGTGTTTCCTGGTAGTGCCAGACGTAGTCACCGGTTTCCGGATTGATCGCCACGATGGAGGCCAGGTAAAGGTTGTCGCCGCCGGCGGGGCTGCGTTTGCGATGTACCCAGGGGTTTCCGTTACCGGTACCGATGTACATCAGGTTCAATTCCGGGTCGAACACCATGGAATTCCATACCGTGCCGCCACCGCCGGACTCCCAATACTTACCCTTGGGGTCCCAGGTCTTCGCCGCCTTGGCCATGGCTTCGTTTTCATACGGCTTGGCCGGGTCACCGGGCACGGTGAACCAACGCCATTTCTGCTTGCCGGTCTCGGCGTCGTAGGCGGTGATGTAACCGCGCACACCGAATTCCGCGCCGCCGTTGCCGATGATCACATTACCGCGAAAAACGCGGGGTGCCCCGGTAACGGTATAGGGCCGGGAGCGGTCGATGATGGTGTCCGTTTCCCAGAGTTTTTTGCCGCTGTTGGCGTCAAGCGCCACCAGTCGCCCATCCAGGGAACCGACGAAAACCTTGCCCTTGTAAACGGCGACACCACGGTTCACCACATCACAGCAGGCCTCGTAGGCTTTCTCCCGGGGAACCTTCGGGTCATAACTCCACAGGCGTTTGCCGGTCTTTGCGTCAAGGGCGTGCACCACGCTCCAGGAGGCGGTTACGTACATGGTGCCATCCACCACGATCGGCGTGGCTTCAATGCCGCGCGTGGAGTTCAGATCGTAGGACCAGGCCAGGCCGAGCTCATCCACGTTCTTGCTGGTGATCTGCGTAAGTGGGCTGAAGCGGGTACCGCCGTAATCAAAACCATGGCTGGGCCAGTCCTTGCCACTGTCGCGGTTGGCGACTATGGAGGCCTCGTCCGGTCCGGCCTGGTCAGCCAGAACCGGCGTCGTGGCAAACAGGGACGACAGTAGTAACAGGGAGGGTATGGACGCCCTTCGGGATGCAAGCATCAAATTCATTTTCAGGTGCTCCTTTTCGTTTTTATCACGCTGCCTGTGAACGCACCGGTGCCGGAGCACCGGTGACGCTACTGATCAGAATGCCTTGAGAATTCTCAGGTTGAAACGATTGTTTTCCTTGAAACCATTTTCAACGGAAAGATCGCGCCCATAATTCGCCAGTAGCTGCACGGAAGGCGTGACGAACCAGCCACTGCCGATGGTCATCTTGGTGGTTCTGGAACGATCATCCTGGTCGGTACCGTTGATTTCGGTTTCCCCGCCGAAGGTGTGGGAAAGCCCGGCACGTAAATCCAGATTTTCACGTAGCTGATAGCGCAGGAAGGTCTGGACCTGGAACAGGGGGTCTTGCTTCAGTGTGTCCTTGTTGGCTCCAAAATCATCATTTTTTCCGTGCACGGTGACATCGGCGGCGATGTCGAGGAACACCTTCTCGGTGAGGCCGGTGATATAGCCCGCCTGCAGAGCGAACTTCCATCGGTTCTCGCCAAGGTTAAGCGCGTCGTCGTGGTCATAGGTGCCAGTAGGCACATAAACAAAAGGCGTAATACCAAAGTAGGTATTGGTTTCAGGTTTGTTCACCAACCAGACCGTGGCGGCGAGAATCAAATCGCCGAGACCATCGGCATCGCCCAGTGACTTGGTGTCGTCCTTCCCTTCCAGGTGGCCGAAGGGAAGCAGGAACTGAGGATCAACGATGTAATCGCCAATTTTCGTGAAATGAACGCCGCGTAAAATGCCAACATGGGACTCGAGTCCGGCATCAATGGGTACCCGGTCGCCGTCACTGTAGAGGCGGTCGCGATCGGCGTACTGGTAATAGACCATGGCCAGATTGGTGCCCGCGGGCAAGGCGGTATAGTCGCCGGCGTCCACGTCCACGGCGTGGCTCTGGCCCGCCGCTACCGAGAGCGCGCCGACCAGCAGTGACAGGGCGGTCTTTTTCTTCGGTATGATGGGTTTTCGGGAAGCCGCTTTTACGTTCTTGTCGTCGTTCATGAAATCGGTTCCTTGTTTCTGTTATTCGATAGAAAGCGTCGCAAAAAATAGAAGTCCTCGAAGGCGGACTGTCACCCTCGCGAACAGCCACCTCGTTGTTGTATTGCAGAGGGCGTGCCATACTTGTTTTTTTGGGAAAAATTAAAAAATACTGTGGATTGTCAGGTGTTTGAGAGACCCTGAAGCAGACCCTGAGTTCGTTGCCGGATAGATGGGTGTATCGTTTTGAAACAGTGGTGAGTACCGGCTGTATAACAACAAAACAGGATTCCGGAGAGCGCTATGCAGATTAACCCGTTCGACTTCGATCACCGTGTTAAAAAAGCCAGGCGACTGTTCGAGGAAGGCCGGGATGTGCCCCCCCAGCTACTGGACGATTCGGTGGTGCGCTCCTGGCTGCGCTCACGTCATCATGGATTGTGTCCCGATGATCGGGTCATCTTTAACGTCGTGTCCCGTACCGACGTGCGCCGCATTGGCGAGCATCATCATCTGTTATTGGATGACGTGGCGCCGGAAATGGAACTGTTGTTTCATTCATTGGGCCGCGCTAACTGGATCCTGGCCTGTATCGAGGCGGGGGGCGTGGTGATTCATGCCCTGGGTAACGAAAACCCGGCCTGTCGCGACCTCGCTCCGGCGCTGCGCGTTGGTGTCAATCTGAATGAATCCGTGGCCGGCACCAATGGTCCGGGGTGCGCACTGGCGGAAGGGCGCCCCTCGGTGGTCTGTGGCAGTGAACATTTTCTCGATGAGGCCCGTGTGTTCGCCTGCGCGGCTGTGCCGCTTCGCGACCCTTACGGTGAGCTGGTGGCGGTGCTGGACGCCTCCCGGCGTCATGGTGGTCATCGTATTGGCATTCTGGAGCCGGTGGCGTTGGCCGTGCGGGCAATTGAGAACCGCATGATGCGGCGTATTGGCGGCGAGTTGCGGCTGGCGGTCCATTATCGTCCGGAACTGACCGATTCGCCGATGCGCGGGCTGCTGCACTTTAACGGTGACGGCTGTCTGCTGGGCGCCAACCCGGTGGCCCGCCAGATGCTTGATCTCCCCATGGGGGAAGGTGGCGGCCGGCTGTGTTTCGAGACGCTATTCGAGGGGAGTATGGAGCGCGTCTGGACCGCCGGGAATACGCCGGTGGCTCTGTCCTGTCATGGCGGCTTGCAATTGTTTTGCCGGTTGGAGGGGCGGCCATCGCCGCGCTTTAGCGGCTTTTCTCCGTCGGGTCCGACGCCGGTGGGACAGCCTGACCCGCAAGCGCCTTTCCACGATGATCCCGGGGTTAACGGCTTGTTGCGCCAGGCCCAGCGGGCTTTCCACCATGATCTGCCGGTTCTGTTGCGCGGCGAGACCGGCACCGGCAAAGAGGTGATGGCGCGGTGGCTGCATCGTTCCGGGCCCCGTGCCGAGGGGCCCTTTGTGGCGGTGAACTGCTCGTCGATTCCGGCGGGTTTGATTGAATCCGAGCTGTTTGGTTACGAGGGCGGCGCTTTCACCGGTGCACGCAAGGGGGGCATGCCGGGTAAGTTCGAACAGGCCGACGGTGGCACGCTGTTCCTGGATGAAATTGGTGATATGCCACTGGAGTTGCAGGCGCGTCTTTTGCGGGTATTGCAGGAACGGGAGGTCACCCGGTTGGGGGCTACCCGTGGCACCGCGGTGCAATGTTCATTGATTTGCGCCACCCACCGGGACCTGGAACAAAGGGTGGCGGAAGGGCTGTTCCGTGAAGACCTGTTGTATCGCATTAACGGGTTGCAAATGCCGCTGCCGCCGCTGCGTCAGCGCCAGGATTTCGATGACCTGGTGCGGCACCTGCTGGCCGGGGAAGCACGGGGGGAAGAGCCGCCGGTGTTGTCCGAGGCAGCTTGGCGAGCGCTGCGGGGGCATTGCTGGCCGGGCAATATCCGTGAACTGCAACAGGCGCTGAGATTGGCGGTGGCGTTGTCGGAGGACGGTATTGTAACGGTGGAGCATTTGCCGGCTTCGCTTCGATCGCTGGCCGCGTCCTCATCGACGCGGCCTTCGGGGACCTTGCAACAGGCGGAATGTGAAACGGTGCGAGTGGCGCTGGCGCGACACAAAGGCAATGTTTCCGCCGCCGCGAAGGACCTCGGCATCGCCCGGGCGACGCTATATCGGAAAATGCGGCAGTTCGGCCTGGATTGAGCGAGGACGGATGTAAATCCAGCCTGTTGCTGATACAGAGGTTGATAGGAACGGGGCCTCCCGATATGAATTCGCTGGCAAGCCAGCTTCCCACAGAAAGGCCACGAAACCGCTGTGGGAAGCTGGCTTGCCAGCGAATCGGTCCAAAGGGTTGCCGCCATGGACGGCGGCGATAAAAAAAGCCGGCGGGGGAGGCCGGCGCAAGGCAGGGCCGCCGGTGGGTGGCCAAAAGGGGATGGGATCAGGCGGCGTCGGTGAGGACGTCACCGAGCAGTTCCTCGAACTGCTCCAGGTACCGGCGGTTGTCGTGGTCCCACGGATGGAACCCCGGTTTGAACCAGTCCAGCCAGGCCTTGGCGGTGTAGCGGAAGATGCCTTTCTTGCCCAGACTGTGACGCAGCACCGAGCGCCAGCCCTTGGCGTCGAACAGACCACCGGTAACGCGTACGTTATGCACGTAGAACGGCAGGAACAGGGCAAAGAACACGGTGGTGGAGATCACCAGGGAGGAGGTCCGCAGCGCGTAGGCGGACAAACGGTCGTCGGTACCCACCGCCAGCTGGTAGACGTCAAAGGCCACCGCTTTGTGTTCAGTCTCTTCCAGGGCGTGCCAATTCCAAATGGCCTTGTAGCCGTCGTCCGCACCCTCCATGATTTCCGGCAGGCTGAGCAGCCCGTCGGCGAGAATCGCGGTAAGGTGTTCCAGGGCCACGGTGCTGGCCAACTGGAAGGACTGAGGCGCGCGCTTCTGGATTTGCTTGAGCAGCGTTTCGACCAGCCGCTCCTGGGCTTTCAGAGGAACGCCGGCGCTGGCGACATGGTCGTTGTACTCATCATGTTCACGGCCGTGCATGGCTTCCTGGCCGATAAAGGCGGCCACCGCTTTTTTCAGCTCGGGATCCTGAACCAGCTCCCGGTAATGACGAACGCTGTCTATGAAAAAGCGTTCGCCGACCGGAAAAAACAGGCTCATGGTATTAAGAAACTGGCTGACATTGAGGCCGTCACGATGCCAAGTGAGGGCCTTCGCCGGATCCAGCTTGAAACGCAGGTTGCGGCGCGTCGGCAGAATTGAGATGGCCATAATCACGTACCTCTAATGAATGTTACATCACTCGATGATACAGTTGGCCCGGCCATCAGCAAGGCACTTCTAACAGCAGGGTTATGTCGTGACGGACAATAGACAAATCAAGGCAAATTGTTTACTTGATGCGCTGGTGGCGCACTTCCAGCGTACGTTGGCGCCGGAACAGCTGAATGTCTGGCTGGAGCAGGAGCTTGATTACCTGCTGGCCGAAGCCGGCCGGCTGCGTCTGGGAGAGGTCGTGACTCCGGAGCAGGTGATCACCACCGCGCACAAGTACGCGGCCACCATGGAACTGGGTGGCGGGGTGCCGGAACTGGTCGGCGAAATGATGGAGCGCCTGTACCAGAGTGGTACCGACAGTGATCGGTTGATCGGGGAACTGGTGGACGAGGACACCATCACCGCCACCGTGGACAAGCTGCTGGAAGTGCCGCTGTCCCGTCAGGGAATCACCTGGCTCAGCCACAACCCGGTGTTGCTGGCGCTATTGGCCGGCGGCACCCAGCTGGGTGTCAAAACCTGGCTGCATCAGGGGATACCCGAGGCAGTGCGGGGGCTGCTGGGACGCCGTGTGCCGGAGCGTTGGCGCGCCACCGCGGAGCTGCGCCTGCAGGACTGGTTGATGCGGCGGATGGAAGCGTTACTCAGTGATCCCTGGCTCTACAGCGACGAAAACCTGGCCTCGCTACGGGAATTGATTCTGGATGGCTGGCGCGAACTGTCCGAACGCCCGGTGGCGGAACTGCGGGACCTGCTGGGCAGCGAGGACATTCAGGAGCTGTTCGTGATCGGCTATGACTTCTGGCGGCAGTTCCGGCACAGCGACTATTTCACCACCCTGCTGAGCGAGGGCGTGCACACCTTCTTTGACAAATACCGTGACAGTTCCCTGCTGGAATTGCTCGAGGAAGTGGGAATCGACCGTGAAACCATGCTGGACGATGCCCGCCGCTTCGCCCCGGGCGTGGTGCGGGTGTTGCGCGATAACGGCATGCTGGAGGCCTGGCTGCGCCGTCATCTGACGCCGTTCTTCGAAGCACCGGAAACCCTGGCGATATTGGGCGACGAGCCGCCGGCCATTGATTGAAACGAAGCGCGGCCTGGGGACCACTGGGGTCCACCATGGTCGAACAGCCCGCTTACACGCAACACGCCAACACGCTAAAACGGAGCGCCGCCCGGCCGCTTCCCACAGCGACCCTGTAGCGCTTCTGTGGGATGCGTGTTGACACTCGAATCGGAACCGGCCGAATTCATCTCCCCGAACCAGCAGACGCGTCGGGGGGCAGCGTGCCAGCGTGTTGCGTGCAGGCGTGTCAGCGACCAGTGGGCCGGCGACCGCGAAATTCGGGTTTAATCCGGATCACGACATCCGTCGTGGCGAAAGGTTGTGCTGGTCGCGCAGCATCTCCCGGATCTTGTTCTCTTCCACCGGCCGGCTGATCAGGAAACCCTGAATGCCGTCACACCCCATGGCACGCAGAATTTCCAGATGCTGCGTGGTCTCCACCCCTTCCGCCACCACACTCATGTTGAGGCTGTGCGCCATTTCAATAATGGCGCGGGTGATGGCGGCGTCGTCCGCGTTCTGGGTCAGATCGGTGATGAAGGAACGGTCGATCTTCAAGGTGTCCACCGGAAAGCGCTTGAGGTAACTGAGCGAGGAATAACCGGTGCCGAAATCATCCAGCGACAGGCCGATGCCCCGTGAGCGCAGCCGTTCCAGCAAGGCGATATTCTGCTCCAGATCCTCCATGATCAGGCTTTCGGTCAATTCCAGTTCCAGCAGATGGGCGGGCAGGCCGGTGAGTTCGAGGATGCGGTCGATGACGTCGGCCAGATTGCCCTTGCGGAATTGGTGGGCGGACAGGTTCACCGATACCCGGATATCCCCCAGCCCCTGCTTGTGCCACTGGCGCGCCTGGCGGCAGGAGCGTTCCAGCACCAGTTCGCCGATGGCGGAGATCAGGCCGGACTCCTCCGCCAGCGGGATGAACTCCGACGGTGGCAGCAACCCCATGCTCGGGTGTTGCCAGCGCACCAGAGCTTCCACCGAGGACACCGCGTTGCTGGCCAGGTCCATTTTCGGCTGGTAGTGGACCACGAACTCGTTTTTGAAGATGGCCTTGCGCAGGCTGGTTTCCAGCGCCAGTTGCTCCACCGACGCCACCTGCATGCCGCTGCGGTAGAACTGGTAGTTGTTGCCGCCGCTGCGTTTGGCCTGATGCACCGCCATGTCGGCCTGGTTGATCATTGGCTGGGCGTCCATGGCGGTGGACGGGAACAGGCTGATGCCGATGCTGGCGCCCAGCAGCAGCTCGTGGCCGTCGATCAGGAACGGCTTCTTCATAGCGTTGATGATCTTCTGGCACAGAGCGCCGATTTGTGGCTCTCCGCCGCAGTTATCCAGCACCAGGGCGAACTCGTCGCCGCCGACCCGGGCCAGACTCTCCTCTCCGGGGCCGCATTGCGAGATGCGGTCGGCGGCCAGTTTCAGCAGGCGATCGCCGATTTCGTGGCCGAGCGATTCGTTGATCGGCTTGAAGCGGTCCAGGTCGATCATCAGCAGTGCCACCCGGGAGCGGTTGAGACGCCCCAGGGTGAGTGCCTTGTGCAACCGCTCGCGGAACAGAGTGCGATTGGGCAGGCCGGTCAGGCGGTCGTAGTTGGAGAGGAAGCGGACCCGTTCCTCCGCCTCCTTGCGCGAGGTGAGATCGGAAATCATGCCCACGTAGCGGATCACCCGCTGACGTTCATCGAGCACGCTGCTGATCTGCACCCATTCGGGAAAGATCTCGCCGTTGCGCCGGCGCCCGGTGATCTCGCCTTCCCAGAAGCCGTTGCGGCGCAGCCCCAGGCGGATGGTGTGGTAGAGATTGCGGTGGCGGCGGGCATGCTCGCTGTCGGCGATGCTCTTGCCGTTCATCTCTTCCTCGCGATAGCCGGTGATCTGCTCGAAACGGGCGTTGGCGGCGAGGAAGCGGAACTGCCGGTCAAGGATGAAGATGCCTTCCGGCGCATTCTCGAAGACGGTGGCGGCCAGACGTTGCTGTTCCTGGGCTTCGCGCTGAGAGGTGATATCGCGGCGGGTACCGATCATGCGGATGGCCCGGCCATTATCGTCCCACTCCACCACACGGCCGTCGTCTTCCAGCCAGCACCAGTGCCCTTGCTTGTGACGTAGCCGGTAAATGGCGTGATAGCGATCGGTCTCGCCCTTGAAGTGGGCGACCATGCCGCGGCGGATGGTGGGAAAGTCGTCCGGGTGAACCAGCTGCTTGAGATCACCGAAGAAGTTGCCGAAGTATTCGTTCTCGTAGCCAAGCAGCCGGTCGAAATTGGTGTGGTAGTTGGAACCGGTGTTCAGGTTCCAGTCCCACAGGCCGATATTGCTGGCCTCCAGCGCCAGCTCCAGGCGCTCGCCGGTGGCGGTGAGCTCCCGATTCGCCACTTCCAACGCCCGGGTGCGCTCGCTGACCATGGATTCGAGCCGGTCGTTGGCCTCCTGCAGGCGTCGTCGCGCCTCCTTCCGCTCGCAAATCTCCTCGGCCAGCTTTTCGTTCAGCGCCTCGGCATTGGCACGGGCCCGGTCCAGGTAGTCGATCAGGGCTGTGTTGCTGATCTGCAGGTCCAGGGCACGGTGAGAGGTGCTGTTGATGTAACGGGCGGTGAGAAACAGAAAGCCGGCGATGGCAAGTAAAGTGGTGGCCAGGGCGGGATTGTCCGGTTGTGTCAGCAGCAATTGGGTAAAGGCGGGGGTCAGCAGCAGCGCCTGATAGCTCACCACGGTGAACAGATGGCTGCTGTAGGCGGCCAGCGCCACGATACCCAGACCAATGCCCAGGCAACCCAGGGTCAGCTGTGCATAGAACAGGGACTCGTCCGGGGTGGTGGACTGGAGGTTCAGCAGCAGGCCGCCAAGCCCCAGCAGCAGACCGGAGATCAGGACGAACAGCGAGATGTAACGGCGCAACTGGCGGTGGTCGGTATCCTCGTCCAGGTCCCAGGATTGCAGCCACAGGATGCGCGCCGCTATGAAGGTCAGCGTCAGCGCCGCCCATCCCAGCAGCAATAGCAGGGACACCGGCGTGGCCCAGTAGGCCGCCAGGGTGACCAGCACGGTGGCCGCTTCCAGCATGCTCATGCCACGCAAGCCGGCACTCAAGTGGCGGCACTGGGCACGCATCACCGCATGGCGGGAATGATCCATATGTTGCTGAGTTAACGTAGACACGGACTCGGGTTCCAGGCTCGTGGACGGCCTTTTTGTTTTGCAGTTTACCCACGCCAGTGCGGGAAAGGAAACCACGTAGGGAGCACCGCGCGTGCGATTGATCACGGATGCGTCGATTGCCGCAAAGCCAGCGCCGGCTTTCGCTGGTTCTGATAAACTCCAGGCCCATGGATGACGTAACCACACTTCTTGAAGGCCTCAACCCGGCCCAACGCGACGCGGTCGCCGCGGAAGACCGCCATTTGCTGGTGCTGGCCGGCGCCGGCTCCGGTAAAACCCGGGTGCTGGTGCACCGCATTGCCTGGCAGATCGCCACTGAACAGGCTTCGCCGTTCGGTATTCTCGCGGTCACCTTCACCAATAAGGCGGCGGCGGAAATGCGCGGCCGCATCGAACAGCTGCTGGCCATGCCCGCCGGCGGGATGTGGGTGGGCACCTTCCACGGCATCGCTCACCGTCTGTTGCGCTCGCACTGGCAGGAAGCGCGCCTGCCGCAGAGCTTCGAGATCATCGACGCCGACGATCAGCAGCGGCTGGTGAAGCGGGTGATCCGTGAATTGGGACTGGACGAGCAGCGCTGGCCGGCGCGCCAGGCCACCTGGTTCATCAACGGCCAGAAGGATGAGGGGCTGCGCGCGGCGCACATGGATGTCAGCGGCGGCGATCTGTTCGCCGTGACCATGCAGAAGATCTACCTGGCCTATGAGGAAGCTTGTGAGCGTGCCGGTCTGGTGGACTTCAATGAAATGCTGCTGCGGGTGCTGGAGCTGTTTCGCGACAATGATGACCTGCGCGGCCACTATCAGCGCCGCTTCCGCCATATCCTGGTGGATGAATTCCAGGACACCAACGCCATCCAGTACGCCTGGTTGCGGCTGCTGGCGGATGACCATAACGCGGTCACCATCGTCGGCGACGACGACCAGTCCATCTACGGTTGGCGTGGCGCCAAAATCGAGAACATTCATCGCTTCAGTCGTGACTTCCCGGACACCAGGGTGATCCGCCTGGAGCAGAACTACCGCTCCACCAGCACGATCCTGGAAGCGGCCAACGCGGTGATCGACAACAACCCGGACCGGCTCGGCAAGCAGTTATGGACCGAGGGAGGCAAGGGGGACCCGATTCGCCTCTATGCCGGGTTCAACGAGGTGGACGAAGCCCGTTTTGTCGCCGGCAAAGTGGAAAGCCTGGTGCAGCAGGGTACCAATCGCAATGACATGGCGGTGCTGTACCGTTCCAATGCGCAGTCCCGGGTGTTGGAGGAGGCGTTTCTGCAGGCCGGCATCCCTTATCGTATTTACGGCGGCCAGCGCTTCTTCGAGCGGGCGGAAATCCGTAACGCGCTGGCTTATCTGCGACTGCTTAACAACCGGCAGGCGGATGCCGCCTTCGAGCGGGTGGTGAACACGCCGACCCGGGGCATTGGCAACAAGACCCTGGAAGCGGTGCGCGAGCAGGCCCGCATGCGCGGTATTCCGCTCTGGGACGCGGCGGTGGCCACCGTCAATGAGCGCCTGCTCAGCCCTCGGGCCAGCAACGCCCTGCTGGCGTTCCTGCAATTGGTGGATCAAATGGCGGCCGACACCGAGGCGCTGGATCTGGCGGAAACCACCGAGCATGTGATCGCCGCCAGTGGCCTGCTGGATTTTCATGGTCAGGAGAAAGGCGACAAGGGGCAGCAGCGGGTGGAAAACCTGCAAGAACTGGTGTCCGCCACGCGCCAGTTCGGTGAGGGTGACGAGGAATCCGATCTGGATCCGCTCACCGCCTTCCTCGATCACGCCGCCCTGGAAGCCGGTGACGGTCAGGCGGAGGCATTCGAGGACGCGGTACAGATGATGACACTGCACTCCGCCAAGGGCCTGGAGTTCCCGGTGGTGTTCATCACCGGCCTGGAAGAAGGGTTGTTTCCCCATCAGATGTCCTCGGAGGAGCCCGGCCGGCTGGCCGAGGAGCGGCGGCTCTGTTACGTGGGTCTGACCCGGGCCATGCGCGAGCTGTATCTGACCTACGCCGAGAGCCGGCGCCTGTTCGGCAACGAGACCCTCAACCCGCCCAGTCGTTTTCTGCGCGAGATTCCCGGTGAGTTGGTGGAGGAAGTGCGGGTGCGGGCGGCGATGAGCCGGCCGGTGGGCCGCCGCGGCACGGTGCGCCAGGAGGAGGCCAACGGAATCGGCCTGGGCGCGCGGGTGGTGCATCCCAAATTCGGAGAGGGTACGGTATTGCACTTCGAGGGGCAGGGGCCCAATGCCCGTCTGCAAATCAACTTCGATGGCGTGGGGACCAAATGGCTGGTCAGCCAGTATGCCCGCCTGGATGTGCTGTAGATGGACTTGCTGTAGCGTGCGGTAGACAGAAGTCCCATAGACAGCGGTACCGTAAACAGAAATAAGATTCGTGCCCGATCATGGCGGGCACATACTTACAACAACCCGAAGGGGAGAGACTTACCAATGGACCGTCGCAAATTTGTTTCCGCCCTGGGCCTGGGGCTGGGTGCCGCCGCCTTGGCGGGCTGTGGCCAGGAAGAAAAACCGGCCGTGGCCGAACAGAACGCCACCGCTGGTGGTGAAAAGAAAGCCGAAGCCTTGAAATGGGATCTGGTCACCACCTGGCCGAAGAATTACCCCGGCCTTGGTACCGGAGCCAACCGCTTCGCGGAACGCGTCAATGCCATGTCCGGCGGCCGTCTGACGGTCAAGGTACACGGTGCCGGTGAGTTGGTGCCCGCCACCGAGGTGTTTGACGCGGTCCGTTCCGGCAGTGCCCAGATGGGGCACTCCACGCCTTATTACTGGAAGGGCAAGCATCCGGCCACACCCTTTTTTACCACCATTCCCTTTGGTTTGACCGCCTGGGAAATGAACGGCTGGCTCAATTTCGGTGGTGGTCAGGCGCTGTGGGAAGAACTGTACGAGCCGTTCAACCTGCAGCCGCTGGCGTGCGGTAACAGCGGCACGCAAATGGCTGGCTGGTTCAACAAGGAAATCAATTCCGTCGATGACCTCAAGGGGTTGAAGATCCGCATGCCCGGCCTGGCCGGCGAGGTGATCAAGCGCCTGGGTGCGATCCCGGTGCAGATGCCCGGCGGCGAGGTGTTCACCTCCCTGCAGACCGGTGCCCTGGATGCCGCCGACTGGGTTGGTCCCTATAACGACCTGGCCTTCGGTCTCTACAAGGTGGTCAAGTACTACTACTACCCCGGTTGGCAGGAGCCGGGTTCGGCATTGGAGCTGATCATCAACAAGGACGCCTGGAACAGCCTGCCGGAGGACTTGCAGAACATCGTCCGTTCCGCCGCCGAGGCCGAGAACCAGCATATCCTGGACGAGTTCACCGCCCGCAACGCCGATGCGCTCAAGCAACTGGTCAATGAGCACGGGGTGCAGCTGCGCCGCTTGCCGGATGATGTCCTGATGGCGCTGAAGGACACCAGCGATCAGGTGATTGAAGAGGTGATCGCCGGGAATGAGCTGTCACGGCGTATCTATGAGTCCATCGTCGCTTTCCGCGATGCCTCCATGCCCTATCAGGAAATCGCCGAGCAGGCCCTGCTCAACAGCCGTACCCTGGTGTTGAAGGACGCCTGACAGGCTGCTCCTACAATTGGAACTATGAAGCCGCTGTGGGAAGCTTGCTTGCAAGCGAATGGCCAACGGCCCGGAGGGCATTCGCGGCCGAGGCCGCTTCCCACGGCGGCTTCGTAGTTATCTCCCAATTCATGTCCCCAAGGCCCGCGCCCCCTTTCCTAGCGAGGCACGGCCCGGGTACGACCGCTGTCGTCGATGGCGACAAAGGTGAAGTGCCCTTCGGTAACCTTGGCCAACTCCCCGGTATCTTCCCGAATCCACACTTCCACCTGGATCTGCATCGAACTGCGGCCGATATCGAGCAGTTGGGTGTAGCAGCTCACCACGGCGCCTACTGGCACCGGGCGCAGGAACGCCATGGAATCCACCGCCACGGTGGCAATGCGCCCCTTGGCGGTGGCGCGGGCGGTTACCGAACCGGCCAGGTCCATCTGGGACACCAGCCAGCCACCGAAAATATCGCCGTTCCAGTTGGCGTTTTGCGGCATGGCAATGGTTTGCAGGGCCAGGGTGCCCTTGGGTTGGGGGATGTCGTCGCTGGGATCGGTCATCTTGTTATCCATATAGCAGGTGAGGCAGCCAGGTCGCCAGTTGAGGGAATAGCGCCAGGATACCGAGCATAATGATTTGGATGAAGACAAAGGGTACCACGCCCCGGTAAATATGGGTGGTACGGACTTCCGGCGGTGCCACTCCTCGCAGATAGAACAAGGCTATGCCGAAGGGCGGCGTCAGGAAGGAGGTTTGCAGGTTGAGGGCGATCATCACCCCCAGCCAGATCGGGTCCAGGCCCATGCCCAGCAGAATCGGCCCGACGATCGGCACCACCACGAAGGTGATCTCGATGAAGTCGAGGATGAAGCCGAGCAGGAAGATGATCACCATCACCATCAGGGTGGCGCCGAGAACACCGCCGGGCAGGGCATCGAACAGATGCTGCACCGCCTCTTCCCCGCCGAAGGCGCGGAACACCATGGTGAACAGGCTGGCGCCGATCATGATCATGAACACCATGGAGGTGAGCCGGGCGGCGCCGTGCACGGTCTCGCGCAAAATGGTGAAATTAAGATGACGGTTGGCGGCGGCCAGGATCAGGGTGCCGAAAGCGCCGACACCGGCTGCCTCGGTGGGCGTGGCCAGTCCGGCCAGGATCGAGCCCAATACGGCGAGAATCAGCAGCAGAGGCGGAATCAGGCCACCCAGCGCCGCCATCAGGCCGGTACGCTCATTGCCGTCGCCATCGTCGCGCTCCAGCGCCGGCACCTGCTCCGGCCGCAACAGGCTCACCGCCGTCATATAGATCAGGTAGAGCACGACCAGCACCAGCCCCGGAATCAGGGCACCGACGAACAGGTCGCCCACCGACACCGTTTCCAGGGCCCAGGCGCCCTGACGCAGTTGCGCCTCCTGGTAGGCGGTGGAAAGCACGTCGCCGAGCAGCACCAGGGCAATGGACGGGGGAATGATCTGGCCCAGGGTCCCGGTGGCGCAAATCAGGCCGGTGGCCAGGGAGGGCTGGTAGCCCCGGCGCAGCATGGTGGGCAACGTCAGCAGGCCCATGGTGACCACGGTGGCGCCGACGATGCCGGTGCTGGCGGCGAGCAAGGCCCCCACCAGAATGATGGAGAAACCCAGGCCGCCCGGCAGCCGCCCGAACAGCAGCCCCATGCTGGCCAGCAGCTTCTCCGCCACCCGCGACTTCTCCAGCATCACGCCCATGAACACGAATAACGGGACGGCGATCAGGGTGGTATTACTGATGATGCCGAACAGTCGGCCGGGCAGGAAGGTCAGGTCGTTTATCGAAACCATGCCGGTGGCCAGGCCGCCGACGGCGAACAACAGGGCGACACCGCCGAGACAGAAGGCCACCGGGTAGCCACTGAGCAGTACCAGGCCCACGGCCAGGAACATGGAAAGCGGCAGAATCATGTCCATGGATGGGTCTCCTGGTCTTCGCGGTCCACGGGTTGAGGGGCTCCGGCCAGGGTCATGGCATGGCGCAACAGATCCGCCAGCGCCTGGATTCCCAGCAGTACGGGCATCACCAGCAGCAGACTCTTGAGTATGAAGACCAGGGGAAGGCCGCCATTGTCCGATTTCTCCAGCCCCGCCCAGCTGTGCACCACATAGTCCAGGCTCAGCGTGAAAATCGCCACGCAGATGGGCAGCAGCAGAAACAGCGTGCCCAGCAGGTTCACCAACGCTTGCCGGCGCGGACCCCAGTGCTGATAGAGCACGTCCACCCGCACATGCTCGTCCTGTGCCAGAGTGTAACCGGCGCAGAGCATGAAGACGGCGCCATGCAAATAAGTGATGCTTTCCTGCAGAGCGATGTTGCCGATGCCGAGTCCGTAGCGCATTACCACCACCAGCACCATCAGGAATACCATAAGCAGGACGCACCAGGAGACGGCTCTGCCGACGACGCAGGTCAGGTGGTGCAGGGCCCGCTGGAAATGGGCCAGTCTCGGGGAATGGAGGACGGTCACGTTGTTATGTCACTGATCAAGAATTCGGCGGCGATTATACGGATCAGGCCGCCCGGGGTCAGCCAACAATGGACATTTGGTGGCCAATTCCGGCCCGGCGGCCTGCCGGGTATGGCATTAGAGGGTAGTGCAACCGTCACCCGGATGTAATCTTGCTGTCATATACGGAATCTAGCATGCCCCCTGCCTGAAAGAACAAACCGGGGTGGATCAACGCCGGTGCCATGAAACCAGGAGGCTTACTGTGAACGTTAAACTGAAAGCGTCGATTGTTGGGGCCGCCGCTGCTCTGGCTCTCGCCACCGCGCCGGCGACCGCTATCGCCCGCGACACCATCTCCATCGTGGGTTCCTCAACTGTATACCCGTTCGCTACCACCGTTGCCGAGCGTTTCGGCCGTGGCGGCAACCCCACGCCCAAGATCGAGTCCACCGGCTCCGGCGGCGGTCTGAAGCTGTTCTGCCAAGGCGTTGGCACGGATACTCCGGATATCACCAACGCGTCCCGCCGCATGAAGAAGTCCGAGTTCGAACAGTGCCAGAGCAACGGCATCAAGGACATCACCGAAGTGGTTATCGGCTATGACGGTATCGTTATGGCCAACTCCGCCAAAGCCACCCATATCGACCTGACCCTGCGCGACATCTTCCTGGCACTGGCCAAGGAAGTGCCGGATCCCAAGGGTGGCGAGAAGCTGGTGCCGAACCCCTACAAAACCTGGAAGGAAGTGAACTCCTCCCTGCCGGACACCAAGATTGAAGTGCTGGGTCCGCCGCCGACTTCCGGTACCCGTGATGCCTTCAACGAACTGGCTATCGAAGGCGGTTGTAAAACTTTCGACTGGCTGAAGGCCATCAAGGACGAAGACAAAAACAAGTACAAGGCGATCTGCCGCAGCATCCGTGAAGACGGTGCCTATGTGGAAGCCGGCGAAAACGACAACCTGATCGTGCAAAAGCTGGTATCCAACCCGAATGCCCTTGGCGTATTCGGTTACTCCTTCCTGGATCAGAACCGCGGTAAGGTGCAGGGTGCCAAGATCAACGGCGTGGCTCCGGCCATGGAAGTGATCGCCAGCGGCGAGTACCCGGTATCCCGGTCCCTGTACTTCTACGTGAAGAAAGCGCACGTGGGCGTGGTTCCCGGTATCGAGGGCTACATCAAGGAATTCACCAGCGAGCGTGCCTGGGGGCCGGAAGGTTACCTGGTGGACAAAGGCATGATTCCGCTGCCGGATGACAAGCGCGCCGAAATGGCCAAACAGGCCCAGGGCCTGGCCAGCATGACCGGTAGCGAGCTGTAATTCAGGGAGTGCGGATCGCAAGGATGCGTCATCTCGAGCCCGGTGGTCTTGGCCATCGGGCTTTTTCGCCCTCTGGGCAGAAGGCGGTTTGTTGGCCAAAACCCGCGGGTTTTGGCGAGCAAACAATGATCTCGGAGTAGCTGAGCATGCAAACAGGCAATCTGTTGCTGTTGCTGATCGTGATGGTGGCACTGGCCTACTACCTGGGCCATCAGCGGTCACTGGCTTTGGCACGGCCGTTGGGGGGCATCCGTCACCTCCACTCCCTGCCGTTCTATTACGCCATGCGCGCGGCCCTGTGGTGCGCTCTGCCAGCGCTGCTGATATTGGGGGGCTGGCTGGCGTTCGACGATACCATTATCCGCCAGACGGTGATGCAGGGGCTTCCCGAGGCGCTTCGGCCGGACAGTGACGGCGCCCGGGGTCTGTTGCTCAGTCAGATCCAGAACGTCGCCAGCGGCGCGCTGTCCCCCGAGTCGGTGGACCCGGCCATCGCCGCCGCCGCCGAGCGTCTCAACAACCTGCGAACCACCAGTGCCATGGCGTTGACCGTGGTGGTGATCGCGGTGGGGCTGGTCGGCGCCGCCTGGGGCTGGGTGAAAATCGCGCCGCAACTGCGGGCCCGGCAGCAGGTTGAATCGATCCTGCGCGTGATCTTCATGTTGTGTGCCACGGTGGCGATTCTGACTACCGTGGGCATCCTGATGTCCGTGTTGTTCGAGTCGATCCGCTTTTTCCAGAAAGTGTCTCCGGCGGAGTTCCTGTTCGGGCTGCAATGGAGCCCGCAAACCGCATTGCGGGCCGATCAGGTGGCGTCCTCCGGTGCCTTCGGGGCGATTCCGCTGTTCGTCGGCACCCTTTTGATTTCCACCATCGCGTTATTGGTGGCGGTGCCGATCGGATTGATGTCGGCGATCTACCTCGCCGAGTACGCCCCGCCCAAGGTACGTTCGGTGGCCAAACCCATGCTGGAGATTCTCGCTGGTGTGCCGACGGTGGTGTACGGCTTCTTCGCCGCTCTCACGGTGGCGCCCTTTATTCGTGGCGTCGGTGAGAGTATCGGGCTCGACGTGGCCTCGGAATCGGCGCTGGCGGCGGGGCTGGTGATGGGGGTGATGATCATCCCGTTCGTATCCTCCCTGTCCGACGATGTGATCACCGCGGTACCCCAGGTGATGCGTGACGGCTCTCTGGGGCTGGGGGCCACCCGCTCCGAAACCATCCGTAAAGTGG
Source organism: Alcanivorax sp. 24 (assembly GCF_004360225.1). GTDB lineage: Bacteria > Pseudomonadota > Gammaproteobacteria > Pseudomonadales > Alcanivoracaceae > Alloalcanivorax > Alloalcanivorax xiamenensis. Next base: position 62,190 of record NZ_SNUA01000004.1, on the reverse strand, counting down.
TGTTCCCGGCGGCGCTGCCGGGGATCATGGGCGGCATTCTGCTGGCGGCGTCCCGCGCCATCGGTGAGACCATGATCGTGGTGATGGCCGCCGGTCTGGCCGCCAACCTGACCGCCAACCCGCTGGACGCGGTGACCACCGTCACGGTGCAAATCGTCACCCTGCTCACCGGAGACCAGGAGTTCGACAGCGCCAAGACCCTGGCCGCCTTCGCGTTGGGTCTGATGCTGTTCCTGACCACGTTGTGTCTGAACATTCTGGCGCTGCATATCGTCAAGAAATACCGCGAGCAATACGAATGATCGGGCCCAGGGCACCGCAGTGGAGAATCATCGCATGAGTAAAACCACCGAGCAGGTACGCAAATCCCTGGCCCGCCGATACCGCGCCGAGCGCCGCTTCCGGGCCTACGGGATTATTTCCATCGCCATCGGTCTGGCGGCGTTGGCGATTTTGTTCACCGATATCATCGGCAAGGGGCACAGTGCGTTCTTCGAGCACTACGTCAAGCTGGATATCACCTTCAACGAGCAAACGCTGGACATCGAAAACGCCGGTGATCCGGAGCAACTGAACTACGGCAACTATGACGGCATCGTCCGGGAGGCCCTCAAGGCGCGTTTCCCGGGGGTGACCGAACGTCTCCAGGTACGGGAGCTGAGCGCGTTGATGAGCATCGGCGCCGGCTATGAGTTGCGCGATCTGCTGAGGGAGAACCCTGAGTGGTTGGGTACCACCCAGACCTTGTGGCTGCTGGCGGACGATGACGTGGACCTGTTCCTCAAGGCCGGTGAGAAGGGCCGCGAGGACAGCCGCATGAGCGTGGAGCAGAAAGCCTGGATCACGGAACTGGAAGCGGCCGGCGATACCGAACGTCGCTTCAACGCCTCGTTCTTCTCCAGCGGGGACTCCCGTGAACCGGAGCTGGCGGGGATCTGGAGCGCGGTGGTGGGTTCCTTCTTCACCATGCTGGTGACCCTGTGTCTGTCGTTCCCCATCGGTGTGGCCGCGGCGATCTATCTGGAGGAGTTCGCGCCGAGAAACCGCTTCACCGATTTTATCGAGGTGAACATCAACAATCTGGCGGCGGTCCCCTCGATTATCTTTGGTCTGCTGGGGCTGGCGATTTTCATCAACCTGTTCGGGGTGCCGCGTTCAGTGCCGGTGCTGGGCGGTCTGGTGCTGACGCTGATGACACTGCCGACCATTATCATCACCAGCCGGGCCTCGATCAAAACGGTGCCGCCGTCGATTCGCGAAGCGGCCATGGGGTTGGGCGCCTCGCGCATGCAGGTGGTATTGCACCATGTGCTGCCGCTGGCCCTGCCCGGCATGCTCACCGGCGCCATTATCGGCATGGCCCAGGCGCTGGGTGAAACCGCGCCGCTGCTGTTGATCGGCATGGTCGCCTTTATCGTCGACATTCCCACCGGCCCGCTGGATGCGTCCACGGTATTGCCGGTGCAGATTTACCTTTGGGCGGACAGCCCCGAGCAGTCCTTCGTGGCCATGACCTCCGCGGCCATCATGGTGTTGCTCGCCTTCCTGATCGCCATGAACACCTTGGCGGTTGTACTGCGTAAACGTCTCGAGCGTCGCTGGTAAGCGCCTCGCTAGCAGAGGAGATGACCGATGGACACCGCTGAGAAACTGGACAAGAACGCTTCCGGTCGGAATCATGCCGAGGAGCCGATGATCGACCTGGAAGAGCAGCCCATGCAGGAAACCCGATACCCGGAACACACCGTAGGCACGCCGTTCGTGGACGACCCGAAAATGCGTTTGCGCGACGTCGACGTGTTCTATGGCGACAACCAGGCGATCCACAAGGTCAGCCTGGACATTGGCAAGAATGAAGTGGTGGCCCTGATCGGTCCGTCCGGTTGTGGCAAATCGACTTTTCTGCGCAGCCTCAACCGTATGAACGACACCATCGATATCTGTCGTGTGACCGGTGAGCTGTTTCTGGAAGACCAGGATCTCTATGATCCGAAAATGGATGTGGTGGAGCTGCGTGCCCGGGTGGGCATGGTGTTCCAGAAGCCCAACCCATTCCCCAAATCCATCTATGACAACGTGGCCTATGGGCCGCGTCTGCATGGTCTGGCCAACAAAAAATACGAGCTCGATGAGATCGTGGAAACCAGTCTGCGCAAGGCCGGCCTGTGGGACGAGGTAAAGGATCGCCTGCACGCGCCGGGCACCGGTCTTTCCGGTGGACAGCAGCAGCGGTTGTGTATCGCCCGCACCATCGCGGTCAGCCCGGAAGTGGTGTTGATGGACGAGCCGTGTTCCGCGCTGGATCCGATCGCCACGGCCAAGATCGAGGAACTGATCGACGAACTGACCGAGTCCTACACCATCGCCATCGTCACCCACTCCATGCAACAGGCGGCGCGGGTGTCCAATCGGACAGCGTATTTCCATCTGGGTCGTCTGATCGAGGTGAATGACACCGAGACCGTGTTCACCAAGCCGGAACACGAGCTTACCGAAGCCTACATCACCGGTCGGTTCGGCTGACGCCCGGACGTTGAGGAGAGTGCCCCATGGATCGCACCTATTTTGGTCAACACAGCTCATCGCAGTTCAACGAGGCGTTGGAATCCATCCGTAACCATTTGATGGAAATGGGTGGTCTGGTGGAGAAGCAGGTCGTGGATGCGCTGGACGCGCTGCTGCGCGCCGACTCCGACCTGGCGGAAAAAGTCATGCAGGCGGAGGACAAAGTCGACAAGCTGGAAATCCAGATCGACGAAGAGTGTGCCCGGGTCCTGGCCCTGCGCCAGCCGGCCGCGTCCGATCTGCGCCTGATCATCGCGGTGACCAAGGCGGTGTCCGATCTCGAGCGGATCGGCGACGAGTCCGCCAAGATCGCCGCCATGGCGCTGCAATTGTCCGAGGAAGGCGAATCGCCGCGCGGCTATGTGGAAGTGCGTCATATCGGTAACCATGTGCGCAACATGCTGCGCGATACCCTGGATGCCTTCGCCCGCTTCGATGCCGACAAGGCTCTGGACGTGGCGGCGGAGGACAACGAGGTGGACCTGGAATACCGCTCGGCCATGCGTTCCCTGGTGACCTTCATGATGGAAGATCCGCGTGCCATTTCCCGCGTGCTTAACATCATCTGGTCCCTGCGAGCACTGGAGCGCATCGGTGACCATGCCCGCAACATCGCCGAGCAGGTGATCTTCCTGGTGAAGGGCAAGGACGTCCGCCACATTTCCATGGACGAGATGGAAGAGAAGGTCAAAGGCTAAGACGCTGTCACGCAACACGCTTGCACGCGAATGAGGGGGGCGACCTTGCGGTCGCTGCTGATGTTGACCCTGGAGGAGGTTGACAGACGGTGGGGCGTGGCAACGCTATTATTTGCGTGTTGCGTGTTGCGTGTTGCGTGTTGCGTGTTGCGTGTTGCGTGTTGCGTGTTGCGTGTTGCGTGTTGCGTGTTTAATATATCCGTTATTCCGGATAAACGGATTAATAAATGAATCTGACTGTCGCACAACTGTGTAAATGCCTTGCCGATGAGAACCGCCTGCGGCTCATGGCCCTGATGGAAAAGGAGCGGGAAATCTGCGTCTGCGATCTGGTTGCAGCCCTGGACTCGCCCCAATCCACGGTGTCCCGTCATCTGGCACAGCTGCGCCAGTGTGAACTGGTGGTGGCGCGCCGTGAGGGCACCTGGATGCACTACCGGCTCAATCCGGCGCTGCCGGAATGGGCGATCGCCACCCTCGACACCCTGTTGCCGCCCGCCCGCGAGCAACTGGGGATTACCCCCATCGACACGGCATGCTGCTAACCCTTTAATTCTGGAGCGCTATCATGACCACCCCTGTCAAATTACTGTTTCTGTGCACCGGTAATTCCTGCCGCTCGATCATCGCCGAAGCCCTGGCCAACCATCTCGGCGAGGGCCGGATTCGTGCCGCCAGTGCCGGCAGCCGGCCCAGCGGCCAGGTCCATCCCCGTGCCCTGGCGGTGCTGGAACGTCATGGCATCCCGGTGGGCGAGCCCGCTTCCAAATCCATGGACGATCTGGAGGTTGAGTCCTTCGACGCTATCGTAACCGTCTGTGATGCCGCCGCCGGCGAGTCGTGCCCGGTCTGGCTGGCGGATACCGCCAAATCCCACTGGGGGATTCCCGATCCGGCCACGGCGCAGGGCGATGACGCTGCCATCGACGCCGTATTCGAGGCCACCTACGAGCGGCTGCGGGGCCGCATCGAGGACCTGGTGGCGCTGGATCTCGAGAATCTGAACGCCCTGGGATTGACCGCGTCCTTGCAGAAAATTCATCGCTCCCACGGTGAACACTGATCATGCTGCTGGCGGTACTGATCTTCATCGCCACCCTGACGCTGGTGATCTGGCAACCCCGGGGGCTGGGTATCGGTTGGAGCGCCGGCGCGGGGGCCCTGGTGGCCCTGCTCACCGGTGTCATTCATCTCGATGACATTCCCGTGGTCTGGGACATTGTCTGGAACGCCACCTTCGCGTTCATCGCCATCATCATCATCAGCCTGATCCTGGACGAAGCCGGGTTCTTCGAATGGGCGGCGCTGCATGTGGCCCGCTGGGGCGGTGGCCATGGTGGCCGGCTGCTGGCGGCGGTGGTGTTGCTCGGTGCCCTGGTGGCGGCGGTGTTCGCCAACGACGGGGCGGCGCTGATTCTGACCCCCATTGTTTTTGAAATGCTGCTGGCGCTGGGATTCGGACCCGCCGCCACCCTGGCGTTCATCATGGCGGCGGGTTTTATCGCCGACACCGCCAGCCTGCCCCTGGTGGTCTCGAATCTGGTCAATATCGTGTCCGTGGACTTCTTCGATATCGGCTTTGGCGAATACGCCACGGTGATGGCGGTGGTGAATCTGGTGTCGGTCTCCGCGTCCCTGTTGGTGCTGTGGTTGTTCTTCCGCCGCGACGTGCCCAAGGGGTATGAGATAGCCAAGCTGCGTCAGCCTCGCGAAGCGATCAAGGACCCCAGAACCTTCCGGGCCGGTTGGTGGGTGCTGGTGCTATTGCTTGGCGGCTTCTTTTTCGCCGAGCCCATGGGAGTGCCGGTGAGCTTGATCGCGGGTATCGGCGCCTTGGTGCTGTTCCTGATTGCCCGTCATGGTCATCACATTTCCACCATGAAAGTACTGCGCGGCGCGCCCTGGAATATCGTGGTGTTCTCTTTGGGCATGTACCTGGTGGTCTACGGCTTGCGTAACGCCGGCCTCACCGATGCCGTCGCCGGGGTGTTGAACCAACTGGCACGGCAGGAGTTGTGGGTCGCCACGCTGGGCACCGGCTATATCGCCGCCGGGCTGTCCTCGATCATGAATAACATGCCCACGGTGCTGGTGGTGGCGTTGTCCATTGACGATAGCCAGGCCGGTGGCCTGGTACGCGAAGCGATGATTTACGCCAACGTCATCGGCAGCGATCTGGGGCCGAAAATAACGCCCATCGGCAGCCTGGCGACGTTGCTGTGGCTGCATGTTCTGGCCCGTAAGGGCATGAAAATCGGTTGGGGTTACTACTGCCGCGTGGGCATTGTCCTGACCCTGCCGGTGTTGACCGTCACGCTGCTGGCTCTGGCCGGTTGGTTGGCGGTGCTGTCATAAGCGAGAAATGAAACATGAATGATTTGCCCAATGTGAAAGCGGACCTGTTCCGCATGCCGGACCGGCGGCAACTGGGCGCGGCCAGCACCCATCCGCCGCGCGTGCTGCTGCTGTACGGCTCCCTGCGGGAGCGTTCCTTCAGTCGTCTGGCGGTGGAAGAAGCCGCGCGTCTGCTTGAAGCCATGGGCGCGCAAACCCGCATCTTCGACCCCCGTGGCTTGCCGCTGCCCGATGCGGAACCGGCGGATCACCCCAAGGTGGCGGAGTTGCGCGATCTGGCCCAGTGGTCGGAAGGTATGGTGTGGTGCTCGCCGGAGCGCCACGGCGCCATGACCGGTATCATGAAGGCGCAGATCGACTGGATTCCGCTGGCCCTCGGCGGTGTACGTCCGACCCAGGGCAAGACCCTGGCGGTGATGCAGGTCTGCGGCGGTTCTCAGTCTTTCAATGCGGTGAACCAGTTGCGGGTGCTGGGGCGTTGGATGCGCATGGTGACGATCCCGAATCAGTCCTCGGTGCCGAAGGCCTTTCTCGAGTTCGACGATAATGATCGCATGAAACCGTCATCGTTCTATGACCGCATCGTCGACGTGATGGAAGAGCTGATGAAATTCACCCTGCTGGTGCGTGATCGCGGCGACTACCTCACCGACCGCTATTCCGAGCGCAAGGAAAGTGCCACCGAGGTGTCGGCGCGGGTGAATCAGAGAGCCATGTAGCGTCGACACAGCAATTCAGAGTTGGCTACAAGGCCACTGTGGGAAGCTTGCTTGCAAGCGAATGGCCAACGGCCCGGGGGCATTCGCGGCCAAGGCCGCTTCCCACAGGGGGCGAAAGGATCAGAACTCGGCGCGGCGTCGAACCGTCAGCGCCACCATGATCAGCATCCAACCGTTCAACAGCAATTCGATGGCGATGAACAGACCGATCACCCAAGCGCTGGATTCCGGCCATTCGGAGAAGATCATCCCGGCCAGCACCAGGCCCAGAACACCGGTCAGTGCCGGCAGCCAGGGCGAGATCGCAGCGCTCATTTGCCAGGCCAGCAGCAGACGCAGAATGCCGGTCAGAGCCAGGGCGATGGCGATCAGCAGCGTCAGGGCGCCGGCGGCGGCTTGCGGCTGCGACACCACGTACAGACCCAGTAGGGTATAGAGCAGGCCGATGGCGAGAAACAACAGACTGCGCGGCAGGCCTGATGCGCGGAACGCCTGAACGATCTGCAGCACGCCGCCGAAGATCAGGATCGCCCCGAACCACAACACGCCAACCAAAGTGAACAACCCGACGGCGCCCAGGCCGAGAGTGCCCAGAATCACGAAAGCAATACCGAGGATCAGCAGCCCTTTCCAATGACGGGCCAGTTGCGCGAGCAGCGCGGAGGCGGGATCGGATGTCATGAGGCAGGTCTCCTAGCCAGGCCAGCGTTGGATGGCAAATCCGCAAGGCCCGCTCCGCGCGGGCCTGTTATCGATGGTAGCCGCTCTTCGGCATGACGCCTAGGGATACCATTGCGGCCGCTGGATCTCCACGTTGCGGCTGTCATCGCCGATCCACAGCTGCCCGTCCTGGATCATGGCCTGCAGGCGCATGCTTCGTTGCGCCAGTCCGGCCAGGGCGGTTTCGCTGTCAGTGGCGACATGACGAACGATGAGGTTATCGAAGCGGCGTACCTTGTTGGCCATGCTTTCCCACCACACTTGCGGCGCGCGCGGACCATAGCAATAGACCAGCACTTGCTCAGCCAGGCCGCAGGCCTTGCGCAGCCGTTTTTCGTCCGGCATGCCCAGCTCGATCCACAGCGCCAGGGTGCCGTCCGGGTTGCGCTGCCACAGATCCGGCTCTTCGGTACTGGAGATGCCGCGGGTGAAAGCCAGATCCTCGTCGGCGTGCAGGGCGAACGCCATCAGCCTCAGCATCATGCGCGACTCGGTTTCCGAAGGGTGCAGCGCCAGCGTCAGGTCATGGGTGGCGTAATAGTCGCGATCCATATCGGAGACGGTGAGTTCGACTTTGTAGATGGTGGCTTTCAGTGCCATGACGACTCCAGCAAGGGGGTTACACCAGTGCCCAGATTCCGAAAACGATGAACAGCGCCGCACTGATGCGGTGGGCCCAGCGTTCCAGGCGTTCGCCGGCCAGGCGGTGGGCGACCCAGATCACCGGCAGGTTGGCGGCGATCATACCGGCAGTGCTGCCCAACAGCACGGGCCAGAATTCCTGAAAGCGCACCGCCAGGGCCACCGTGGCCAGCTGCGTCTTGTCGCCGATCTCGGCGATGAAGAACAACACCAGAGCGGTGAGGAAGGGGCCGAATCGGGGATCCGCTTTGACCTCCTCGTCTTTGTCCGGGATCAGCATCCACAGACCAAGGCCAATAAAACCAGCGCCGAGAATCCAGCGCAGCCATTGTTCCGGAATGTGCGTGCTGAGCCAGTCACCGAACCACACCGACAGTCCGTGATTGATCAGCGTGGCGATGACGACGCCGGCGAGGATCGGCCAGGGTTTGCGAAAGCGGCAAACCAGCGCCAGGGACAACAGCTGCGTCTTGTCGCCGATTTCTCCCAGGGTAACCAGCACAGCGGAGGACAGAAAGGCTTCCATCAGCGCGTCTCCCCGGTGGACAAGGCAAGGCGGATGGCGTGGACCTGCCTGTTCTCAAGGCGCGCACGGCCTCGGGAAACTGGGTGGGTCATGGGTAGGACTCCGGGGGCGGGATGACAAACACAAGAGACACTGTCCACTCATCCCGCCCCGCGGTCTGTCAGCAGACAATGTCTCAGGTCTCGTCAATCCAAGGACACGGCCACCATGCGCATTGAGGCGCAACTGTGTTGATGACCGTCAAGGGCGGGGTGCCCAAGCGACTACTCCCCCAAGACGGCGCTAACCATAGCCGTCTTGGGGGAAGCTGGCAACACTATGACGGGTCAGAACAGCCAGCCGCCGATCAGCCGGTCCGGTGCCAGGGCGCCCAGGCCCGCTCCGACCAGACCCAGGTAAGCGCCCACGGTGAAGCGTTTGTGCCGCTCAATCCGTCGTTGGCGGGCGGCGATCAGTGATAACGCCAGACAGATCAGAATCCAGACCGACAACAAGTGGACCGGACCGAAGGTCCCCAGTATGGGCAGAAAGCTGTGGATGCCGAAGGACGACAAGGCCGTGACCGCCATGGCCAGTATCCAGATCCGGCCAAGCAGCCGGTGTTGGCCGCCTCCCTTTTGTGCCGCCAACTGTACCGCGCCAAAAAGCAGGGCGATTAACGCCGCGACCCAATGGACAGTGATCATGGTGCCCCTCCGGGCAAAAGTATATGCTGTGAACATTAGTTTGAAAGGCAAAGTTCACAGTGTCAACATTGGGTGTGAAAAAATGGAGAGAGGGAGTGCTTACCACCACGGAAACCTGCGTGAAACGTTAATTGAGGAAGGGATCGCGTTGCTGGCGGAGAGTGCTGGCGGTGATATCAGTCTGCGCCAGTTGGCGCGCCGGGTCGGCGTTACCGCCAATGCCACCTACCGTCATTTCGCCAATAAGAACGCGCTGCTGGCGGCGTTGGCGGCGGAGGGGTTCCGGCGTTTGCAGGAGGGGCAGGGGGAGGCCGTGCGCCTCGCCGATCCAGGGCAGGGACTGCGGGAAGCGGGACTGGCCTATCTCCGTTTCGCCTGGCGGCACCCGGCGCTGTTCCGCCTGATGTTCGGCCCCACGCTCAACCATCAGGGGGATGAAGAGCTGACACGGGTGGCCGCGGCTTCCTTCCGGGCGCTGCGTTCCGCCGTGGCGGTGGCGCGGGGCGTGGACGAGGAGGCCGCTGGCGTGGAAGGCGCCACACTGAGAACCTGGGGCCTGGTACATGGACTGAGCCATCTGATGCTGGACGGCCAGTTCGGGTGGCGGGCCGAGTCGCCGCTGGCGGTGGCGGAACAGGCACTGACGGATGCGGTGGATGGACCACTATAATGGCGGCCCGCCAGGCCCTAACCGGAGACCCCGATGAGCGACGATCGTTTTCTTGATATCGAAACCAAACTGGCCTACCAGGAGGATCTGGTGAATGAGTTGAACCGCATTGTCAGCGGTCAGCAGCGTTCCCTGGATGAGCTGGAAAAGGTGTGCCAGCGTCTGGTGGAGCGGGTGGTGGAACTGAACGAGGAGCTCACCGCCCTGCGCATCCAGGACGCGCCGCCGCCGCATTATTGAGGTGATAAGGCATTCGCTGCCAAGGCAGCTTCCCACAGCGGCTTCGTAGCTCCCGTTGTGGGAAGCTGCCTTGGCAGCGAACGGTTTCAACTTGGGCGCTATTGCGCCAACGCGGTGGGTTTGCTCACCAGCCGCTCCTGCGGGAAATGGCAGGTAAAGACGCTGCCCTTGCCCAGTTCGCTGCGAATCTCCAGCCTTGCCCCATGACGGATCAGCACATGCTTGACGATGGCCAGCCCCAGGCCGGTACCGCCGGTCTGTGTCACCCGGCTGTTGTCGGGCCGGTAGAAGCGCTCGGTCAGGCGCGGAATGTGTTTCGGGTCGATACCGATGCCGTCGTCGGAGACGGAAAAATGGGCGCCTTTGTCGTCCTGCCACCAGCGGATCAGGATATGGCCGCCTTCCGGCGTGTACTTCACCGCGTTGGTGATCAGATTGCCGAAGGCGCTTTCCAGTTCCGCCGGGTTGGCCACCAGCCGGGCGGTCTCCGGTACTTCCAGAACAATCTCATGATGCTTGTCCGGCGCCAGTGCCAGGGCGCTCTCGCGCATGCGCTTGAGCATGCCATGCACGGTTACCGCCTGGTGAGTATTGTCGGTATTGGTGCTTTCCAGCCGCGACAGCAGCAGCAAGTCATGCACCAGGGCTTCCATGCGTTGGGACTGGTTGGCCATTTGTGACAGCGCCCGGCGTAACCGGGTTTGTTCTTCCGGCACGGTGTCCTGCAGTGTTTCCAGATAGCCCTTGAGTACGGTCAGCGGCGTTTTCAGCTCATGGCTGACGTTGGCGACGAAATCCTTTCGCATCTCTTCCAGGTGATGCAACCGGGTGACATCGCGGGCCAGGATCAACTGATCACCGACGCCGAACTCGGTGATGCGGAATTGCAGGATACGGTTGTCGTCCACCGGCCCGGGGATTTCCAGCGGTTCACGAAAATCGCCCCGGGACAGGTATTCGGTGAAGCGGGGGTGGCGGATCAGGTTGGTGAGCGGCTGGCCGAGATCCTTTTCCTCATTCAGGCCCATCAGCCGGTGCGCGGCGTGATTCCAGTATTCCAGGTAACCATGGCTGTCGATCAGCACCACCGCGTCTTCCAGCGCATTCACCGATTGCTGGGCGCGAAGAATGATGCCCTGCAGGTTCTCCTGCGCGCGCCTCTCCTGCTGAAACAGGTGTTCCAGCCGGGTATAGAACTCGCCCCACAGCCCGACGCTGTCCGGCGGTTCGGTATGCTCTTCGCGGATCAGCCAGGTGTAGAGGGCAAACAGCTGGCGGGTGCTCCAGATGATGTAGCCGAGCAGGCCCACCACCAGGGGCCAGACGTTCTGTACCGCCAAGGCCGCCACCAGCGACAGCGCGATCAGAACAATGATGCGGTTTACTTCCTTGGCCAGACTGCTTTTCATTGGCCGTTGCTTCCTCTCTGGGCCGTGGCGGAGGGAGAGGCCCGTTCCAGCCGGCGCGATCCGTGCCAGGGCCGTATCAGGACACCTGGGCGGATTTTACCGAAAAGCGATAACCAGTGCCCCGCACGGTCTGAATGAAACCATCAAAGCCATGGGGTGCCAAGGCTTTGCGCAGCCGGCGAATGTGCACATCAATGGTACGGTCCTCCACGTACACATTGGCGCCCCAGACCTGATCCAGCAACTGGGTTCGGGAATAGGCCCGTTCCTGATGGCTCATGAAGAACTCAAGCAGGCGGTATTCGGTGGGGCCCATGTCCACGGGGGTGCCGTGGGCGCTGATGCGATGGCTGACCGGATCCAGACACAGGCCCTGGACGTCGATTTCCTTCTCACCGGCGGCGGCGGAGGAGCGGCGCAGTACCGCCCGGATACGCGCGATCAGTTCGCGGGTGGAGAAGGGCTTGGTGACGTAATCGTCGGCGCCCACGTCCAGTCCCTGGATCTTGTTATCTTCCTCACTTTTGGCGGTGAGCATGATGATTGGCACTTCGCTGGTGTTGTCGTCCCGTTTCAGGCGACGAGCCAGTTCGATACCGCTTATCGAGGGCAGCATCCAGTCCAGCAAGACCAGGTCCGGCCGTTCGTCAACGATGCGTTCGTGGGCCTGCTGGGCGCTTTCGGCTTCGAGCACGTCGAAATCGGCCAGTTCGAGAGCCACGGACACCATCTCCCGGATGGCCGGCTCGTCATCGACAATGAGGATGCGATTTTTTGACATAGTTCGGTCTTCCGCTTTCCCGCCCGGATGTGGGGAGCCTCATTAGATGGCTTTTTTATGACATCTTGATGACAGATTTGCCAACCTTTTCGCCGCCGCTTACGGCATTGCGCCATGCGGCGGCGTTCTCGCGGGGGTCACAAATATTGCAGAAACAGGCCGACGAACACGCAGGCACCCACCCAATGGTTGTTGAGAAAGGCGTGAAAACAGGGCCAGCGCTCCCGATAGCGGATACGCCATTGCTGATGAACGAACAGGGCAAGGGCGCCCAGCAGGCCCAGATACCAGGGCAGGCCGAAGCCCAGGCGCAGCCCCACCAGCACCAGTCCGGCCAGAACCAGGCCCTGGAGAATGCCGATGATCACCTTGTCCAGATCCCCGAACAGAATGGCGGTGCTTTTGATTCCGATCTTGAGGTCGTCCTCGCGGTCGCACATGGCGTATTCCGTATCGTAGGCCACTGTCCACAGCAGATTGATGATGAACAGCAGCCAGGCGATCGGCGGCACGCTGGCGGTTTCGGCACCGAACGCCATGGGAATGGCCCAACTGAAGGCAGCGCCCAGCACCACCTGGGGCAGATTGGTGAAGCGCTTGGTGAATGGATAAAGAATGGCCAGTCCGAGCCCGCCGAACGCCAGCCAGAAGGTGAAGCGGTTGAGGAATAACACCAGGATCAGGGCGATGAACAGCAAGCCCACGAACAATCCCAGGGCCTGTTTGGCGCTCAGGGCGCCGGTGGCCAGCGGACGACCCCGGGTGCGCTCCACCGAACCATCGAAATCACGGTCGGCGAAGTCATTGATCACGCAGCCGGCCGCTCGCATCACGAACACCCCGAGCACGAAGATGGCGATGTTCTTCAGACTCGGCGTGCCGTCAGCAGCGATCCACAGTGCCCACAGCGTGGGCCACATCAGCAGCATGCTGCCGATCGGTCGATCCAGACGCATGAGCTGAATCCAGGGCCACAGCGACGGATAACGGTGTTCCACGAAAGCCAGCATGATTGTTCCTTCTATCTGTTCCCCGACCTATTGTTCTCCGACCAGGGGCCAGAGCGCGGGCAGAAAGTATTCCGCCACCAGTAACGGTCGTCCCCTTTTGACGAAACGGGTCTGGCGCCCCCAGCAGGGCCCGCGGCCGGCTGGCGACAGGCCATGACGGACCCACACCTGATCCCGATGCGCCTCGGGATAACGGTATAACTCACTGCCCAGCGAACGGCCACCCATATGCGCCAGATTGCGGTTGGCCCAGCGCAGACTGAGCAGCGGCAGGACGCTGCGGGCTTCCACCACCGGAGTGCCGCGCAGCATCAGGGTGACTTCCCGGATCAGCGCGATGCGGCGTCCACTCTGGTGCAATTGTTCGCGTTCATAAGTGGCGGGGACCGCCACCAGGGAGCGGGTGTGTTCCACATGAAAAGCGCCGTGGCGGCGCAGACGGACGGTCAGGGAACCGGGATCACCGAGCCAGTCGCGGATGAGCGGTGGGACGGTAAGACGATCCAGTGGGCGCCATTTCGGGTCGGCGTCCAGAGGTGAATTTGGCATAGTGTGACACTCCGCTCTCGACCGGCGGCGTGGACTATGGCGCAAGGCGGCGCGGGGAGCAAGAGAGCGGCACGAATCTGGCAGGGTCGCCGTCAGGATGGGGGTGGTGGTGATGAGGTTATCGGCCCCGCCGCCATGGTGACATCCGTTGATGTCATTGATTTTTCAGGACGGCGTGGCTACGTTAGCGGGCCCCTGGTTTCCGGCCCCTGGCGCTGTCCGGGATACTGATCAACGAGGTATGACATGAAGAAATGGGAATGTGTGGTGTGCGGCTTCATCTATGACGAGGCGGAAGGGCTCCCCGAGGAGGGCATCGAGCCCGGCACCAAGTGGGAAGACATCCCCGACGATTGGGTATGTCCGGACTGCGGCGTCGGTAAGGAAGATTTCGAAATGGTGGAAATCTGAGCGACCGCCATTCCCGTCCCTGGCACCACCCTGGCACCACATAAGGAGCGCCAATGAAGCCCATCGTAGTGATCGGATCCGGTCTGGCCGGATTCAACGTGGTCAAGGAATTCCGCAAGCTGGACAAGGAAACGCCGCTGGTGGTGCTGACCGCCGACGACGGCCGCAGTTATTCCAAGCCGATGCTTTCCACCGGTTTCACCAAGGAAAAAACCGCCGATGAACTGGCCATGGCCTCGCCGGAACAGGTTGCCGAGCAGTTCAATGTCACGGTGCGGACCCACGTTCATGTCGCCGGGATCGACGTCGACGGGCATCGGGTGCTGCTGCCGGACGATCACCTGGATTACAGCAAACTGGTGCTGGCGCTGGGCGCGGATACCTGGACGCCGCCGCTGGAAGGCGACGCCGTGGGCGAGGTGTTCTCGGTCAACGACCTGATGGACTACGGCCGCTTCCGCGAAGCCCTGCAAGGCAAGCGTCGCGTGACGATTCTCGGTGGTGGCCTGATCGGCTGCGAATTCGCCAACGATCTGAGCAACGGCGGCTTTGAAGTGGCCCTGGTGGAACCGATGGGACGTTGCTTGCCGCTGCTGTTGCCGCAAGCCGCTTCCGAGGCGGTGGGCCGGGGGCTTGAGACCCTGGGCGTGCGTTTCCACTTCGGCCCCCTGGCCCAGGCGGTACACCACGGCGATGACGACACCCTGATCACCGAATTGTCCGACGGCACCCGAATGGAATCCGAAGCGGTGCTGTCCGCGATTGGCTTGCGTCCGCGCATCGATATGGCCAAGGAAGCCGGTCTGCGCACCAACCGGGGCATCCTCACCGACCGCACCCTGCGCACCAGCGCCGAGGACATCTACGCCTTGGGCGATTGCGCGGAAGTGGAAGGCCATGTGCTGCCCTATGTACTACCGCTGATGGCCGGCGCTCGCGCCTTGGCCAAGACCCTGGCCGGTGAGGAGACCGCGGTGAGTTACGGCGTCATGCCGGTGACCATCAAGACCCCGGCCTGCCCGGTGGTGGTCTGTCCGCCGCCGGCGGACCACGAGGGCGAATGGGAAGTGACGGAGCAAGAAAACAATGTGACCGCCCTGTTTCGCGGCACCGATGGCACATTGCTGGGTTACGCCCTCACCGGTGACGCGGTGAAGGAAAAGCTCAAACTCAACAAGGAGCTGCCGGCCCTGATGCCCTGACCGGGCCGGCCGCCGGCCGGGAGCGCATAATGAAGTTTCGTTTCGTATTGATGCTGCTCGGCTGGCGCCTGCGCTGGCTGGGTCGCCACAACGAGGGTTTCCGCCAGCAATTGGAGCACCGCGATGTGCTGATGCAATGGCGCACCTTTGATGGCCGGGTGGCCCGCTGGTATCACTTCACGCCGCAAGGCGTAAAGCACGGCGCCGGGTTGCATGGCGCCCCCACCATGACCCTGAATTTCCGAGATGCGGATTACGCGTTCCGCACCCTGCGCGCCTCCGGCAAGAACCAGATGGTGTTCATGGAAGGCATGCAGGCCGGCGACATCAAGGTGGAAGGCGACCCCGGCCAATTGATGTGGTTCATGACCCTGATGAAATACATCATGCCCGGGAAAAAGAAGCGCTGATTCCCTGAATAACACCCAGTGTCCCCGTCGGCGCGGATCGTGTCCGATTTATTCAAGACCACGGGCCTGGCGGCGGGTTGGGCTCGTTGGTTCCTGTTCCGGCATCTGGGAGAAGACCCGTGAAACCAAGCATCAAAGTCATCACCCTGGGCGTGGATGACCTGGATCGTTCCCTGACGTTTTATCGCGATGGCCTCGGTTTGCCCACGGAAGGCATCGTTGGCACCGAATTCGAGGACGGCGCGGTGGTGTTTTTCCATCTCGACGGTGGCCTGGTGCTGGCGCTGTATCCTCGCCCGGCCCTGGCCAAGGGAGCGGGCGTCCCGTTGGTACCCGCCTCGGCCGGAGGCTTTACTCTGGCCCATAATGTGGGCTCGCCGGAGGAAGTGGACGAGGTTATGCGGCAGGCCGAGGAGGCCGGTGCCCACGTAACCAAGATCGCGGAAAAAGCGTTCTGGGGCGGCTATTGCGGCTACTTCCAGGATCCGGATGGCCACCTCTGGGAGGTCGCCTGGAATCCGGATTGGGAAGAATAATCAAGTTCTGGAAAACGGGCCTCTCTTGTGGGCGCTGTGCGGTGAGGTCACCATGGGCGGCTCATTCGAAAGCAGCGCAGGCGGCATCTCATGGCGAACCGAAGCTATCTTTACGCGACCGACCGGGTTCCCGCGCGGACGCCGGATCAGCCCAAACCCGTGGTCCGGGGGTTGTCCGAATGGGGGTACGCGATTCCGCTCAGCTACCGGCTGCTGGTGTCCGCCGATACCGTGATCTGCCCCTCCATGATCTGGGAACTGGACGACGACGTGGCGCTGGCGGGGGATTACGACAAGGGCGTAAGGCGCCTGTGTGACTTCCTGGCGCGCATCGACTGGCCCGAGGCAGCGGAACTGGTGCAAGAGGCGGAAGCCTTCCTGAATGCGCCGGAGAATCGCGCCGATCACATTGTGCTGGAGTGCGCCGAGATCTTCGACCTGGACGAGACGCCACTGGCCCAGCAGAACCGGGACCTGTTCGGGAGTCTGGCGGATCTGGACCAGGAAATGGAACGCACCTTGCGCCACCTCAATCAGGTCAAACCCTCGGCTCCCGGCCCCCTAGCGCGGATGCTGAACCTGCAACCGGCGAACCCGCTGGCGCCGCTCCATGAGTTGGGGCTGGGCAACTGGTCCAACGTGCTCTACTTCGATTTCAGCGAGGACTGATCGGTCCAGCCGGCGTCCCGTACCACCTCTTCCAGCCAATCCAGGCAGGCCCGGATCGCCGGGCGTCCGCGCAAATCCTCGTGCAGCACCACCCACAGAGGCCGACTCACCCTTATGGTTGGCTGTGCCGCCACCAGGCCGGGGTCGGCGTCGATCATTGGATCCGGCAGCATCGCCATGCCCAACCCCGAACGCACAGCCGCCTGAATACCGGTGAGACCGGCAATACGCGCCACCGGCGGATCCCGGAATACGCCGGCCATGGCCTGGATCTCTGGCAGATCGTCCCAGCCGCGCTGGTAGGCGATCCAGCCCTGGGCGGAGCCCCGGACCGAGGTGGCCAGCGTCAATCCAAGGGCACCCAGGCGCCGGGCCACCAGATGCTCCTCCCGGGGGCGGGCCAGACGCAGCGCCAGGTCCGCGTCCCGGCGGGACAGGCTGACGGTGGTGTTGGACGCCGCCAACTCCATGGTCAGCGCCGGATGGCGCCGATGCAGGTCAATCAGCCGGGGCGCCAGCAGCGCCTCCACGATCCAGGCCACCGAAGTCAGCCGTACCAGTCCTGATACCGTCCCCTGACCATGATCCGGGTCTGTCCGCAGCAGCGCCTGTTCCATGCGCTCCGCCACCCCCACCAGCCGTTCCCCCGTGGGCGTCGGCTGCAGGCCGTCCCGCCCGCGCAGAAACAAGGAGGTGCCCTGGCGTGCTTCCACGGCGGCGAGGCGGCGGGCCATGGTGGTTTCGTTCACCCCAAGACGGCGTGCCGCTTCGCGCAGGGTGCCGGAGCGGCTCAGGGCCAGCAGAAAACGAAAATCGTCCCAATCTTTCATGCCTGCATTTTTGCAGGTAAGGCTCGCAAAATACCAGCTTGGATCAGGCGAATACGCAGGTCACCATGAGGCCTCCTTGAATCCATGCGCTGACACGGGAGCACGCGATATGAGTAACGATAAGCCGGTAACCCTGAGAACCCTGGCCGGCGCACCAGCCTGGCAAACCCCGCAACGTAGCAAGGCGGCGGTGGTGATCATCGACGCCCAGGAAGTGTATGGCAGCGGCGCTTTGCCGCTCACTGGCCTTGATGAGGCCCTGACGCAGATCGAACGGCTGCGCGAACGGGCAGAGCAAATGGACTGGCCGGTGATCCATGTGGCCCATGAAGGGCCGTCGGGCAGCCCCTTCGATCCCGCCGGTGGCGGCGCCTTCCTGCAACGCGCCCAGCCCGTGGAAGGCGAGGTCGTGATCACCAAACCCCGCCCCAACGCCTTCTCCGGCACGGATCTGGAACAGCATCTGCGCGACGTTGAGGGCCCGGTCCTGGTAGTCGGCTTCATGACTCACATGTGCGTTTCCTCCACCGTGCGGGCCGGCTACGACCTGGGCTTCGACATGGCGGTGGTCGCCGCCGCCTGCGCCACCCGCGACCTGCCCGCCACCCATGGCGCCGGCGTGGTCCCGGCCGAACAACTGCACAACGCGGCCCTGGCGGCGATGTCGGACGTGTTCGTGCCGGTGCTGGCGACGGTAGAGGAGGTCTGATCGGCCAGCGGGCCGGCGACTTCATAGCCCTGTGGGAAGCTGCCTTGGCAGCGAATCGCCGTGTCCGCGTGAATTGCCCCAATAGATAAGAGCTAATCAAACAACAACCTACCTTCCTGAGTATCGAAAATAACGAACTTACCGGTCGCCTGCAGCTTCTCATTGATGATCAGGTAATCGTTGAAAAAATCCATGTCGGGATCGTCACCGGCCATCTCGAAGCGGGCCGGACAACCTTGAGACGGTACACCAAACTCAGCGGCAATCTCATGGCTCTCTTCGATAACATGGGCATCGTCGTTCCAGTCGATATTGAGCGTTGCGCTGTCCGTGGTGATACGTATGGCTTCAACGTCACGTTCGACGGTGGCTTCCCCGGACGCCACGACCTCCATGACGAGCGCATACAGTTGGTCCACGGTAAATGAAGCCTCCGGCTTCAACATGATAAGCGTGTCGTACATGATCTCTCCCCGGCGTCTGGTAGTGAACTCAACGAAGCCCGTCGCCTACCCGTTGATGTATAACTTATCTATTCATTGACCTTTCCACACCATTCCAAGGCAGTTAACTACCCAAGCTCCTGGGCAAGCCCGATGAGAATGCCTTCGGGACTCCGGATGTAACAGAGACGATACGTGTCTCCGAATTGCGCCACCGTGCCGACGAGTTCCGCGCCGTGTTTGCTGAGCCGGGCGAGCGTATCGTCGATGTCACTCACGGTGAACATGACACGCAGATAGCCGAGAGCGTTCACTGGGGCAGTGCGGTGATCGCTAATCACAGGCGGCGCCAGGAACCGGGAGAGTTCGAGCCGGCTGTGACCATCCGGCGTACGCATCATGGCAATCTCGACACGCATGCCGCGCAATCCAGTGACGTCATCGGCCCAGCTTCCCTCGACAGGTGCGCGCCCCTCGAGTTCGAGGCCAAGTTCGCTAAAGAACTCAATGGCGGCATCGATGTCTTCGACCACAATGCCCACGTTGTCCATACGCTTGACGGTCATAATGTCTCCTTGGCGCGTGTTTCCGGAGTTAGGCCATGGAAGTGCAGAGAATGTAGGGAGCAGCCCTGTCTTTTGTCTATCTCGAGAAGGTTTGGGTCAACGGGGTCTGGCGGCGTTGGCACGACGCTTCCGCTCCTGCTTAACCACTTGTTCCTGCCGTTCCTCAAGAGAGTTGAGGCCAAGACATGCACGGCGCACATTGACGGCAGCGCGATCCTCAATGGGAAACGGTATAGGCCAGCCCTCTTCATCGGTATCGAACTGAGTGCCATAGTACTGAGGGTTCCCGGATAAAGTGCACACCCGATCCTGAAGGAATGCCAACTGCCAGCCTTCCGCATCGTCTCTGGAAACGGCTTCTTCCAAAAGACCCGCGCACTCGGCCATGAACTTCGGATCTGAAACGGAATGCTGAGCGATCAGCCACGTGGCCTTGGCACCGTCCTTCCCCACCAGTGACAATCCGGGCCTGTTTCCATGTTTCTTCTACTTAACGGTCTGATACCGCTACAGCAACAAGCGATACCGTATGTGGTTCACACCTATTTTTCAGGAAAATATCGGGTTACCTCGGTCCAGGGTATGAGACGATTTAGCTGGATCGTTTCGAATACCTGTTTGGCCTTCCTCTCGCTGCTCATCTGGGCCAGCAGGACCAGAGCGCCCTGGTACGATGGAATCCCTCCATTGCTGGAAATTCTGTTGCGATCAACGACAACATTGCGATCCTCGATCACATTGATTCTGGGGAATTCGCGCTGTAATTGTTTTTCACCACCAGCCCAAGTCGTCGCTGTGTAACCATCAAGCAAGCCCGCATGGGCGTACAAAAAGGCGCCAGAACAATTGCTTGCCAGCCAGGAAACATTTTTGGCCTGCTTTTTGAGGAATTCCGTTAAATCCTTGTTTTCGAAAAGGGTATCCATGACATAAGAGCTGGTTACGATCAGGGCATCTAATTCGGGGTTGTCATAGATCGTTGTGTCCACCGTCAGGCGTATGCCCTCCTCAGTGGTCACTACGGAGGCATCTCGATCCACTCCGATTAGTAACACCTTGTAATCCGAGAACCAGGATTTCCGCGTGGCAACGCCAAAGACCTCGGCTGGGGCTGTCACGTCACTGCTCAATACTTTGTCGTAGACCAGAATTCCGATGTGCTTTTGGGCGGCTATCGAAGGTGATGAGAACAAAACGAAAGCAATCAATAAGATTTTGCCGGCCAGCTTCTTGCTCATAATATGTTTTCCTTTATCTGGCTTGTGAGTTCAGTGGCGTCAACACCTTGGGGTAGATTTCGCGTTTCACCATTACCAAGGACTACCGAATCATGGAAGTGTACGGTCCCGGGTGCCACGACTCGAGCATAAACCCCGAATTTGAGGTACGCCTGCCGCGCGATACGCCGTAGAATGCTCGGTTCCTCCGGCAAGTCGCTTTGCGTAGATGCCACCATGCCACAACGTTCGGTGGCAGCACACACTTCCAGTTCGATTTTCTCTCCCACGCGCAACCGCTTACCCAACCAAGTCTGCTCGACCAAATCAGCACCTGGAACGTCGATGACCAGGTTGGGGCGAAAGCGCCGGGTGTTCTTACCGCTTCCAAACCTTCCCTCGGTATCTCTAACGGTGAACAGGCGATCCCCGCCGACACCACGCTCCGTCATCCGAAGCGTTTTGCACCGCTCGCCCAGCATCGATTTGACGGGATAACGCCACAGCTAGCCGACGGTTCCGATTGATGTCACTGGCGTCTCCATGTCATCTTTTACTGCGTAAGTAAGAGTATATTCAGAATGATACGTTGGCCTAAGAAGGTCAGGGTTTTTTTTGACTTTTGTGATCAAGTTGAACGGGCTTAACTATGTTGTGCTCGCTTCTAACGCCTCAATAATCGGCTGAAAAAGCTCCGCTTTTTCTGATTAATCAAATCGCCAGGTTGCCATTCATGGGTGCCAAAACGGGCTTCTTTTATGTGTTCGGACCACACATCAACTCCGACACCTTTAGTCAAAGCAGCGATGATGGACGTAGCGCGCTGATTCAGTTCATAAACCGCTGTAATCAAGCCGTCCTTTGGCAGCTTAATGTTTTCATGCTCTTCGCCTTCATCGGGGTCGAGCTGCCTGAAATAGAAAAAAATATCGTCGGCCGCGACATGAATTTCCCAGCCCTGATCCGCATCCCAGTATACTTTGTCGGGATCATTGTAGGATTCAAGAGCAAAGAAGAAGCGCTGCATTTCATTTAGTGAATCATACCAAGGAAACGAGATTGTGCTTTCTTCATTCTTGTCCCGCAGCCAAAGCCGAATCCAGAAGTATGATCGAATAGAATTAAAGTCCTTTCCGTGGCTAGCGGCCTTTTCAACTATCTGCCTATAGAAGAGGGTCAACTCCTCTTCATGACCCATTACTTCAGACGTTCTGGCAATGGATTCCGCTTCTCGTTTGAAGCCCGGCAACTTGTTTTTATCCTCATACTCCTTGTTTTGAATTTGGGAAATATTATTTGGGTCGCCTGTGTAGAATGAATCCGAGATCAGAAATCCTATCTCGATATCAAGCGTATCGAGCTCTTTCGATCTTTGTTTCCAATCCATTTCTTTTGGCATGAATGTAACCTGTCTGTTAATCCGAGATAGTTTTGTTAATGGAACTCCTTCGCCACGGCCTGCAAGAAAAGACAAAGGAAAAGCCGGGCCTCGGGTTTACGAGCGCCACGTTCTTATTGCTTCAATGACCCGCTCTTTATGTAGGGACGAAATGTCACGCCCCTTGTAGATCGATTTGCTGACTTTGAGGATCGGTGCGCTGTTATGGATGTCCTCGGAAAGTCCGTTCAGATAATCCCGACCATGCCGCTGATACTCTTGCATTTCATCAGGCGTCAACTGGATGAGGACGTTATAGCTGACAAAGCTATGGTGACAGTTTACATCCAATAGCAGATCCCCTGAGTCTTCAAGAAGAAACCATCGATAGGGTTCGTGGTCGAGAACTTTCACGCTTGCCGCCTCCTGGTGTTCGAGTGAATGAGTCTGTGTCTGTGGGGGAAGATATGCCTTTCTTTTTACGAAAAACAGAAAATCATACAGTGATTAATTGTTAAAGGCCTTGGTCGCGAAATTCGATTTGAAGGGTTTTTCTGATATTGGGGAAAATTAATCTGAATGCTATTTGGCCTTTGATGGTGTCATATACAGGTAAAAGTTCCTCTGCGATATTATTGCTTTGACCAATATTGATTGCTCGTATTGTGTTTTCTGGGACTTCAACGTCCAGAGATCTCCGGCCCGTTACGCCTTTGACCTTTAGTATTTTTGGGAATGGACGTTTACTTCCATGAGACTCCCTCGATTTACATTGCCCGCCGCCGCCAAACCCAGGCCATCAGCAGTCCCCGGCTGGCCATCCAGATATTCATCGCCAGCCACAGGCCGTGGTTGTCCAGCGGGCGGGTGAGCCACCAGACGGGGAAGAACAGCAGCGTGGCCACCAGCATGGTGTTACGCATTTCCCGGGCCAGGGTGGCGCCGACGAAGACGCCGTCGAGCCAGAAGCCGGCGCTGGCGGTGAGGGGCAGCAGCAGCATCCAGGGCAGGTAGTGGGTAGCGGTGTCGCGAATGGCGGACAGATCGCTGAGCAAGTGGATCAGCGGCACGCCGCCCAGGGCAAAGCCGATCAGGGCGATCGCCGCCACTATCAGTGTCCACAGTCCGGTGCGGCGTACCGCTTGATGAAGCTCCGTGGTCCGGCCTCGTCCCAGGGCGTCGCCCACCAGGGCCTCGGCGGCGTTGGCGAAGCCGTCCAGGGTGTTGCTCAGTAGCAGCAGAAAGGTGATCAGCACGGCGTTGGCGGCGAGGAGGGTGTCGCCCAGGCGGGCGCCCTGGGCGGCGAAGAAGAAGAACACGGTGAGCAGAGCCACGGTGCGCAGAAAGATATCCCGGTTCACCGCCATCAGCCGCATCATCGGCGCCGCCTGCAGCAGCAGGTGTTTTGGCAGAGCCCGCCAGGTGTCGCCGAAGAGATGTTGGCGCAGCCAGAACAGGCCGCCGGCGAGGCCGATGTACTCCGCCGCCGCGCTGGCTGCTGCCACGCCGCGCACATCGAAGTGCCAGACCTGCACCAGCAGCACATCCAGCAGGGCATTACTGCTGTGCATCAGCAGAGTCATTTTCAGCGGCACCCGGGTGTTATGCATGCCGATGGCGAAGCCGATCAGGGCGAAGTTGGCCAGCGCCGCCGGGGCGCCAAGAATACGCAGGTTGATGTAGTCCCTGGCCAGGGCTTGTACCTCGGCACTGCCGCCGAGTAGCCACAGCGACAGTTCGCGCAATACCGGCTGCAGCAGGATCAGGGCGACACCAATGGCGACGGAGAGAAGCAAGGCCCGCAGCAGTACCACCAGAGTATTGTCGCCGGCGCCGCGCGCCTGGGAGGTGAAGCCGGTGGTGCCCATGCGCAGGAAGTTGAAGGAGAAATAGAGGAACATGAACACGTTGCCGCCCAGGGCCACCGCCGCCAGGAACACCGGCGACGACAGATGGCCGACCACGGCGGTGTCCACCAGGCCCAGCAAGGGGGCGGTGGCGTTGGATAGTAGCAAGGGCCAGGCCAGCGCCCAGATACGCCGGTCCAGGTTGGCGTCGCGGTTCATGTCAGGCCGGTGGCCGGCGCAGTAGCGTGAGGACAAACAGCGCCGCGGCGGCTACCACGATGGACGGCCCCACCGGGGTGTCCGCGTACCAGCTCATCGCCATGCCCAGGGTCACCGACAGCAGTCCGAGCACGCTGGCGCGCATGGCCATTTGCTCCGGGGTGCTGGACAGGCGCCGGGCGCCGGCGGCGGGAATCACCAGCAGGGAAGTGATCAGCAATACGCCCACGGTGCGGATGGCGCCGGCGATCAGCAGTGCCAGCAGCAGCATCAGCAGCAAGCGGGTAAAGGCGACGGGCACGCCTTCCACCTGGGCCAGTTCCTCGTTCACGGTGATGCTCAACAGGGCGCGCCATTGCCAGACTACCAGGGCGATGATCAATGCCGCGCCGGCCCACAGCGCGAGCACGTCGTTCCAGGTCACCGCCAGCAGGTCGCCGAACAGATAGGCCATCAGGTCCACCTGCACGCTTTGTTGCACGCTCAGGCTGATTACCCCGAGGGCCAGGGTGGTATGGGCGACGATGCCGAGCAGGGTGTCTCCGGCGATCTGTCGTTGCTGCTGCAGGCCGGTCAAAGCCAGGGCGATGGAAAGGCAGGCCACCACCACCGCCAGGTACAGGTTCACGTCAAGGGCCAACGCGAGGGCGGCGCCGAGCAGGGCGCCGTGGGCCAGGGTGTCGCCGAAGAACGCCATCCGCCGCCATACCACGAACGAGCCCATGGGGCCGGAGACCAGAGCCACCGCCAGGCCGGCCAGCAGCGAGGGAAGCAACAACTCAATCATGGTGGTGCTCCCCGTGATCATGGTGTTCAGGATTATCGTGCACATGGCCGTGCAGATCGTGGGCGTGATCGTGGTCGTGGGTGTACAGCGCCAGATTGGGGGTGCCGGCGCGGGGCCCGAACAACTCGTGATAGGCCGGGTCCCGGCTCACCGATTCCGGGGTACCAGAGCAGCACACGTGATGTTGCAGGCACACCACCTGATCGGTACGGGCCATCACCAGGTGCAGATCGTGGGAGATTAGCAGGATGCCGCAGCCGGTGCTTTCGCGCACCTCGCTGAGCAGGCCGTAGAGAGCGTCCTGGCCAGCCACGTCCACGCCCTGGGCCGGTTCGTCCAGCACCAACAGGTCCGGTTTGCGCAGCAGCGCGCGGGCCAGCAGCACCCGTTGCAATTCACCTCCGGAGAGCCGTCGCACCGCCCGGCGGCGCAAGTGGGAGACGCCGGTGCGGGCCAGGGCCTCGCGGCGGTGGCGGGTACGGCCCGGCGCGGCGAGCCAGAGGAAACGATCGACGGTGAGCGGCAGGCTCTCGTCCACTTGCAGGTGCTGGGGCATGTAGCCGATGCGCAGACCCGGTCGGCGCCAGACACGGCCATGATCCGGCGTTTGCAGGCCCAGCACGACGCGCGCCAGGGTGCTCTTGCCGGCGCCGTTGGGGCCGATCAGAGTGGTGATGCCGCCTGGATTCAGGGTCAGGGATACCCGCTCCAACACCGGCTCCGCGCCGAAGGAGAGGGAAACATCATCCAGTTGCACCAATGCCGTGCTCATAACGGGCCCATTCTTAAAAGCCGTGATGATATACTATTTCACTTGTTCCGAGGCGCTTGGCGTCCGGTTTTGCTGCTTTCGGGAATGCCCCATGCGCTGCTTCTTGTTGATCCTGCTATTCCTGGCGGGGTTGCCGGTTTCGTCACCGGTTGCCGCCGCCACCATTGTCGCCAGTGTCGAGCCGCTGGCCATGGCGTTGCGCCAACTGTATGGCGACCAGGCCGAGGTGGTCACGCTGCTGGCGCCGAATCAGAATCCGCATCATTTGTCGCTGTCGCCACGCCAGGCGCTGGCAGTACGGGACGCGGACCTGGTGGTGTGGCTTGGCGAGGACGCCGAGCCTCCGGTGGCGACGCTGATCCGGCGCCGCTCCGGTCCCAGTCTGGCGTTGGCGGATCTGCCGGGCGCCGAAGTACGTGACGGCACCGCCGGCCACGACCATACCGACGACCACGCCGGCCATTCGCACAGCCAGATCGATCCGCATTTGTGGCTGGCGCCCGCCAATATGGTGCTGTTGGCCCGGGCGCTGTCGGAGCAGGACAGGGTGCCCTTACCCGCGACGGAGCCAGGCCGCTTCATCGCCGCGCTGGATGTCGCCGAGCAGGCCATCGCCACGCGCCTGGCGCCGCTGCAACAGCGGCCCTGGCTGACCTATCATCACCCCTACGCTTATTTTCAACACCACTTCGGCCTGGCCGACCCGCTGGTGATCAGCGAGCAGTTGGGGGCGGGGCCGAGCAGCCGCCGTTTCGTCCTGCTGGCGGCAGGGATCAGCAAAAGCGATATTCGCTGCGCCTTGCTGGAGCCGGAAGCCCAGGGGCAGCTGGTGAAACGGCTGTGCCCGGAGTGTGAGCTGATCAGGCTGGATCCGTTGGGCCGGGACCACACCGACAGTGGTTACAGCGACTGGCTGGAACAGGTGGTCACCCCCGCCTTCGCCGCCTGCTTGCAAGCGGGACAGTGATATTGGCCCGGCCGGGCCCATTGAGCGCGGCGCCGAAACCGGTATGCTGATGCGCTTGTTTGAATAAGAGCAGAGCGGATGGGTGAGCAGGGACCGGCAGAAGGTATGGAGAGCGAGCGCCTCGCCCTGGCGTGCTGGGATTATGCCTGGCCGCTGGCGCGTGAGTACCGGTCTCTGGACCGTGTGCTGGATGAGACGTTAGCACGCGGTTTCAATGCTCTGCGCCTGGATCCTTTTCCTCATCTGCTGGCGGCACCGGCGCGCGGTGTCCACATGGACCGCTGCGAACTGGAGGTGGCCGCCGACCCGCGCCGTGACCTGTCCGCCAGCAAGGCCACCATCCGTATCCGCCGTGGTGTGAGACGGCTGCTGCAAGGTGCCGCCGACCGTGGCCTGTCGCTGTGGCTGCACAGCCATTTCCTGCCGGACTCCCGTGCCCGCCGGTCTTTCGTGCGGCGACCGGAGGATTTCGTCGATGTCTGGGCCCAGACCCTGGGACTGATCCGGGAATGGGATCTGCTGGACCGAGTGATGGCGGTGGATTTTTGCCACCAGTTTCCCCAACCGCCAGCGGCCCACGGGTTGATTCGCCGGGTGTTCGGGCGGTCGCCGGAGCGGCCGCTGCCCCGGCATTGGAGCGAGCGCGAGGAACGGTCCCTGGAAGCCTATCTGGTGGAAGTGCCCAGGGCGCTGCGGGCGTTGTTTCCCGGCGTGCGTTTCGGGGTCAGTTGCGGCGCCGGGCAAAGTGAGTATCTGCGGCAGATGGACACCGGAGAACTGGATTTCCTGGAACTGGCGCTGTGGCTCGATGACGATCCCCGTTTTCGACTGGCCAGCGGCGAGCGTTTGCCGGTGCCCGGCCGGCTTGGCCGGATGCTGGCGCCGCCGGTACGGCAATTGCTGATGGAGGCCACCGGAGAACAGTGGCTGCGACGTCTGCACGATCAGTTGAACCGGCGGCTGGCGTTCGCCCGCCTGCGGCGCATGGAGCCGGTCCTCGGCGACGGTTATTTGCAGGTGTCCCGTTCACCCGCGTCGCTGCCCCGGGGCTGGGCGGCGTTCATTGAAGCCACCGTGGATCAGGCGCTCACCGCCGGGGTGTCGGTGATGACGCCGACCAGTCTGGCGCGGCCGCAGACGGCCTGGCTGTGGCGGGAGCAGGACTGGCTGGCGCGGCTCAACCAGCGTATCCGCGCCGGCGGCTAACGCCACCGGCATGTTTGAAGCAACCGGCTCGGCTTACCGGTTCCCGGGCAGGATTACAGACTGAGCGCGTTGAAGCGGTAGCCGAAAATGCGCGCGAATTCCGCCGGATCCTTGCTGCCTTGCCCCTCGGCATCGGCGGATACCGGCCCGGCCAGCCGGGACAGCCAGAAACGCAGTGCCGCCACCGCCAGGGCCAGTGACAGCACTTCCTCATCGTAATGGCCGCCGCCTTCCCGGTAACCAGCCATTAACGCCGCCTCGCGGCGTGGAACCGGCCGGCCATCGGCGGCCACGCACCAGTCATTCAGCGCCACCGCCAAATCGTATTCCGGCCGTTCCGCGCAGGCGTTGTAGAAGTCCAGCACGCCGCTCAGGTGGCCGTCGTCGAACAGCACGTTGTCGCGGAACAGGTCAGCGTGGACCAGCACCCCGGCGGGGGGCGTTTTTTTCCAGCGTTTCAGGATCTGAGCGGCCTGATGGACAGCGGCGTCCGGCAGCCGGGTGGACTGCTCCATGAAGCGGGCCAGCCGTTCCCGTTCATTGGGCAGGCGGCCCAGATCGTCAATCGGCGCCTGATGCAGTTGCGCCAGCACATGGCCGATCTGGCGGCAGTGTTCCACTTGCGGGGTCAGACAATGTTCGCCGCGCAGGCGCGGCATCAACACCGCCGGTTTGCCCTCCACCTCATGCACGGTGCGCCCTTTGCCATCGGCCAGTGCCGGCGCCACCGGCAGGCGAGCCAGAGCCAGATCGGAGACCACCTTGATGTAGGGGGCGAGCTCGTCTTCCTCGAATTGCTCGAACACCGTCAGCACCACCTCCCGGGGGCTGCCGTCGTACTGGCGGGCTTCGATCAGGAAAGTGCTGTTTTCAATGCCATGGCTGGCGGCGGTGGCCGATACCAGCTCCAGATTGTAATGCGCCAGCACCTCGGCGATGCGGCGTTGGGACACGGGCGTGTAGACGGACATGAACGTCTTCCTTGAAACACAGGGCACCCACTGGGGAGAGAGGGCACCCGAAAAAACGGCCGGGGATGACCGAGCCGTTTACATTGACCGATGGTATAACTCCCGCATTTCCCGGGCACGATTTGTAAAAAATATTTTACAAATTCCTCAAAAAGGATACGTCATGGCGTTACAACACACCCTGGAGCGGCATACCGTTCGCACTTTGATGAAACTTCCCGGCAGCGCCCTCGGGCGCCTGGCCGGCCTGCTGGAAAAGGTCGACCGCGGCCGCCTGGATCCCCGCCTGCGCCTGCTATTGGCGCTCGGCGACGGCCGCAAGGGGTTTCATCAATTGCCGTTACCCAAGGGCCGTGCCCTCTATGCCCAGATGATCGACATGCTCGATGTCGGCCGCGAAACGGTGGCCCAGGTCAGCGATCTGCGCGTTCCGGTGGCTGGCGGTGATATCCTGGTGCGTTTGTACCGCCCGGTGGCGGCGCCGATTCCGGCTCCGGCCATCGTTTATTTCCACGGCGGTGGTTTTACCATCGGTTCCGCCGCGGAATACGACCGTCTGTGCCGTTATCTGGCTAACCGTACCGGCGCCGTGATCCTCAATGTGGACTACCGGCTGGCGCCGGAGCATGTGGCGCCCACCGCCGCCGATGACGTAGTGGCCGCCTGGCGATGGGTTCTGGCCCAGGCTGACAAGCTGGGTCTGGATGACCAGCGACTTGCCGTGATGGGCGACAGCGCTGGCGGCAATCTGAGCATTGTCACCGCGCAGCAGGCGGCGCGGGAGGGGCTTATCAAGCCAAAACTGGTGGTGGCGGTATATCCGAAAACCGACGGTGAGACGAATTTCGAGTCGGCGGTGACCCTGGGGGGCGGTCAAGGCGGGCTGGACCGGGACATGATCACCTGGTTCCATCAACAATATCTGCCTGATGACAGCCTGGTGGACGACATTCGCATCTCGCCGCTGCGCAACCCGGAGCTGGAGGGCCAGCCGGAAACCATCCTGGTCACCGCCACCGATCCATTGCGCGACGAAGGCCTGGCCTATGGTGAGAAACTCAAGGCCGCCGGCGTCACCGTGGTCAATCTGGACTACCCGGAACTGGTGCACGGCTTCATCACCATGGGCGGTGCCATTCCCGCCGCCCGTAATGCGGTGAACGCCATCTGCCGGCAGGTGCGCGACCGTCTCTGAGCCGGTTCGCCGCCAGAGCCGCTTCCCGCGGCGACTTTGTAGTCCCGGCCGTGGGAAGCGAGTTCACTCGCGAATGGCGGGCAGGACGTTCTCCGGTCGATTGGGCCCGAGCCTTCGCGTTACACTGTGGCCTTTCCTCACAGTGACCCAGGGACCCCCATGGCCGAGTCCAAACCGATCATTCTTGTCGACGGTTCTTCCTATCTTTACCGCGCTTTCCACGCCTTGCCGCCGCTGACCACCTCCAACGGGCAGCCCACCGGCGCGGTACGGGGCGTGGCGTCGATGCTGCGCAAGCTGATCAAGGACTACGACCCGGAATACATGGCGGTGGTGTTCGACGCCAAGGGCAAGACGTTCCGCGATGAACTGTTCGAGGAGTACAAATCCAACCGGCCGCCGATGCCCGACGAGCTGCGCGAACAGGTGCAGCCGCTGCATGATCTGATCCGCGCCATGGGGCTGCCGTTGATCGTCGAAGAGGGGGTCGAGGCGGACGACGTGATCGGCACCTTTGCCCGCCAGTTCGGCGGCGAGGGCAAGGACGTGTTGATCTCCACCGGCGACAAGGACATGGCGCAGCTGGTCAATGGCAAGGTCACCCTGATCAACACCATGACCGACACCTTGCTCGATGTTGACGGGGTGAAAAACAAGTTTGGGGTCGGCCCGGAGCTGATCATCGACTTCCTGGCGCTGATGGGCGACAAGGTGGACAACATTCCCGGCGTGCCCGGTGTCGGCGAGAAAACCGCTCTGGCCCTGTTGCAGGGGCTCGGATCGATGGAACGGATCTACGCCAACCTGGACAAGGTGGCGGAACTCTCCGTGCGTGGCGCCAAAACCCTGGGCAAGAAGCTGGAAGAGCATCGCGAGCAGGCGTTCCTTTCCTACAAGCTGGCCACCATCAAGGTGGACTGCGAGCTCAAGGAAGCGCTCAAGGACCTGAAAATGGGCGACCCGGACACGGAAGCCCTGACGCACCATTACCGCACTCTGGAATTCAAGGGATGGCTGGCGGAACTGCTGGAGGGCGAGGATCCGGCCGCCGGCGCTTCGGCGGTTGAGGGTGGAGGGGGAGAGCAGGGCGTCATTCAGCGTGACGGCTACGTCACCATCGTCGACGAGGCAGGGCTGGATGTCTGGGTGAAGAAGTTGGGCAAAGCCAAGGTGTTTGCCTTCGACACCGAGACCACCAGCCTGGATTACATGCAGGCACGTCTGGTGGGTGTGAGCGTGGCGCTGGCGCCGGGCGAGGCCGCTTATATTCCATTCGGCCACGATTACCCCGGAGCACCGGATCAGCTTGCCCGCGATCACGTGCTGGATACGCTCAAACCGATTCTGGAAGACGACAACGTCAAAAAGGTGGGCCAGAACCTCAAGTACGACATGAGCGTACTGGCGGTGGACGCGAACATTACCCTGCGCGGCGTGGCCTTCGACACCATGCTGGAATCCTATGTGCTGGATTCCGTCGCCACCCGCCATGACATGGATTCTCTGGCGCTCAAATACCTGGGCCACAAGACCATCAGTTTCGAGGAGATCGCCGGCAAAGGCGCCAAGCAGCTGACCTTCAATCAGATTGGCTTGGAGGAAGCCGGCACCTACGCCGCCGAGGACGCCGACATCACCTGGCGGCTGCACGAAGCACTGTGGCCGAGACTGGAGAAGGAAAAGCCCCTGGAGCGGGTATTCAAGGAAATTGAGATGCCGCTGGTGCCGGTGCTTAGCCGTATCGAGCGCAACGGCGCCTATGTGGACGCCGCCAAACTACGGCACCAAAGCCAGTATCTGGCCAAGCGCATGGCGGAGCTGGAAGAGAAAGCCTATGAGCTGGCGGGGCAAAAATTCAATCTGGGCTCGCCCAAGCAACTCGGTGAAATCCTCTACACCAAACTCGAAATTCCGGTAATCAAGAAGACCCCGAAGGGCGCGCCTTCCACCGCCGAGGCGGTATTGCAGGAACTGGCACTGGAATACCCGCTGCCGGAAGTGATCATGGGCTACCGGGAGGTGGCCAAACTGAAGAACACCTACACCGACAAGCTGCCGGAGCTGATCGATCCCCGCACCGGCCGGGTGCACACCTCCTACCATCAGGCGGTGGCGGCCACCGGACGGTTGTCTTCCAGCGATCCCAACTTGCAGAACATTCCGGTGCGCAGCGAGGAAGGCCGCAAAATCCGTCAGGCCTTTTCCGCTCCCCCCTCGGACGGTAAAGGGGCCCGCAAGATCGTTGCCTGTGACTATTCCCAGATCGAGCTGCGGATCATGGCTCACCTCAGTGGCGACAAGGGCCTGCTGGAGGCCTTCGAAAAAGGTCTGGATATTCACCGGGCCACCGCCGCCGAGGTCTGGGGCAAAACCGTGGATGAGGTCAGCGACAATGAGCGCCGCAACGCCAAGGCCATCAACTTCGGCCTGATCTATGGCATGAGCGCCTTTGGTCTGGCCAAGCAACTGCGCATACCGCGTGGCGAAGCGCAGGAATACATCGACCGCTACTTCGAGAAGTATCCGGGCGTGCGCCGCTACATGGATGACACCCGCGCCACCGCCGCCGACAAGGGCTACGTGGAAACCCTGTTTGGGCGCCGTCTGTATCTGCCGGAGATCAACAGCCGCAACGGCCAGCGCCGCCAGGCCGCCGAACGCACGGCGATCAACGCGCCGATGCAAGGCTCCGCCGCCGATATCATCAAACGGGCCATGGTGCAGGTCCACGATTGGCTCGATACCACGGACTTTGATGCCCTGATGATCATGCAGGTGCACGACGAACTGGTCTTCGAGGTGGCGGAGAAGCAGGTGGAATCCCTGGTCAAGGAAGTGCGCCAGCGCATGGAGGCCGCCGCCGGACTGAAAGTACCGCTGATCGTGGATGCTGGTATCGGTGATAATTGGGAAGAGGCGCATTGAGCCCCTCGGCCCCTGGGCACAATATCGCGAGCGATCCGCGACAACGGAACCTTTGATCTGGAGTCTCCATGGAATCTCATTTCTGGAAAGAACGGTGGCACAAGCGGGAAATCGGCTTTCATCTGCCTTTCGTGAACCCGGTACTCAAACGTAACCTGCCCGCCTTTGACTTGCCGGCCGGTTCCCGGGTGTTCCTGCCTCTGTGTGGCAAGACCCTGGACATGATCTGGCTGCTGGAACAAGGCCACCGGGTGGTAGGCGCCGAACTGAGCGAGCTGGCGGTGCGCCAGCTGTTCGAGGAATGGGGTGTGGAGCCCGAAGTGGACGACTGGGCCGGTGGGCGCCGTTGGCACCACGGAAACCTGACGGTGTTCCAGGGCGATTTGTTCGAGCTCACCGCTGAGCAATTGGGCCCGGTGGATCTGGTCTATGACCGGGCCGCTCTGGTGGCCCTGCCCGAGGCCATGCGTGCCCGCTATGCGCCCCATGTATGCGAGCTGTCCGGCGGTGCGCCGCAATTGCTGATCAGCTTTGAATACGATCCGGCGGAGATGGCGGGTCCGCCGTTCCCGGTGTTCGCCGAGGAAGTGCGGCAACGCTACCAGGCGCGCTACACCTTGCGGGAACTGGCCCGCCAGGAGGTCATCGAGACTCAGGATCGTTTCAAGGACGCTGGAGTGACGTCCTTCGTGCAAGTGGCGTGGAAGCTGAGCCCGCTGGTCGTTTGAGCGGGAGAGGCGTCACACGCCCTGAATATCCAGGGCGTTGTGAATCAGCACCACGCATTGGGATGCGAACAGCATTTTCGGGCCCAGGCTGATTTTCTCCGCCCCCAGCCGCTTGAGGCTGTTGAAGCTCTTCTTCGGCATGGGAATGTGGTCGGTGAGCAGAAAGCAGGGGTTGCCGGGGAAATCCACGCCCTGAATCGGCTCGCCTTTCTTGTCCATGACATAAAGCTGATAGTTGCTGGCCAGGTCCTGAACCAGCTTCTCGAAACTCAGCGTACTCACGGTAATACCCGGTGCCACTGCCCGGGTTTGTTCCTTGCTCATGCCCTGGGACACATCCAGGGCGGTGGCGATCCTGTCCAGTAACGCCTGTTCGTGGAAACCGCCGAGATCACGGATATCGTTAGCGGCGAACGCGATGGTGCGTGAATAGTCCTGGGTGCTTTCCAATACCAGGTAGATGGTGACGTCGTCGCGGTGGGACTGCGCAACGAACAGGGCGTTCATCAGACTGTGCGCCAGAATCTCGGTATGGGCGGCCTGCCCCACGCTCTCGCGCAGGCGGCTGCTGTCGGTGGGGGCGGCGCGGGCGCGCAGAACGAAGGCTCTCATGATCGTTGCTT
Source organism: Alcanivorax sp. 24 (assembly GCF_004360225.1). GTDB lineage: Bacteria > Pseudomonadota > Gammaproteobacteria > Pseudomonadales > Alcanivoracaceae > Alloalcanivorax > Alloalcanivorax xiamenensis. The sequence goes on along the minus strand of NZ_SNUA01000004.1, from coordinate 28,009 downwards.
CATGGTGACAGGGGCGGCTAGTGTCGGCGATTGTGACGGGGGCGGCAATGCGGCACGGACCAATGCTGGCTGTGGAAGCCCCCAGCGCTCACGGCAATGCCGTATAATCTCCCGCGGGGCCGTCCTGGCCGGAATCAACTGAAGCAAGGAAAGAACCATGCCGTCCTTCGACATCGTTTCCGAAACCGATGAGGTGGCGCTGCGCCACGCCGTGGATAACGCCAACCGGGAGCTGGCCAGCCGCTTTGATTTCCGCGGCGTGGAAGCCAGTATCGAACAGAACGGGTTGTCGGTGACGCTGAAAACTGAATCGGAATTCCAGGTTCGCCAGCTCGAGGAGCTGTTCGCCAAGGCCTGTGTGAAACAGAACCTGAGCGCCGCCGGCGCCGACCGGGAAGACAAGCCGGTGCACAGCGGCAAGACCTTCTCACTGACCCTGGCCTTCAAGCAGGGTATCGACCAGCCCACCGCCAAGCAGATCGTGAAGATGATCAAGGACAGCAAGATCAAGGTGCAGGCGTCGATCCAGGGGGATCAGGTGCGGGTCAATGGCAAGAAGCGGGATGACCTGCAGCAGGTGATCGCCATGCTCAAGGAATCCAAGCTGGAGCTGCCGCTGCAATTCAATAATTTCCGCGACTGAAAGCGGGCCTCCTTTCACAACAGGAAACCGGATCATGTCCAATGCAACAGCGGCGGCCGCCAGAACATTAACGCTGGTATGGTTCGCGGCGCTGGCCGTGCCGCTGGCGGTGGGAATTGCTCTGCTCCTGCTGGTGACCTACGGCGGCTTTCAGCCCCTGGCGGAACTGGCGCCGCCGGAGACCGCGCGTATGGTGGCGGTGGGTGCCATGGCGCTGATGCTGGTGGTGGCGCGGCCGCTGCGTAACGTGTTGCTGGCCCCGGAGACGGTCGCCGGCCGGCCGCTCAAGGACGGCCAGGGCGCGGAGGGGCAGCAACTGGCCATACTGAAGGCGCGGGCCGGGGCCTTCTCGTTTCTGGGCGTGGTCGATCTGGTGTCGGTGCTGACGATCGCTCTGAGCCTGGCCCACGCGGATGTGGTGCTGGGGGTCTTCAACGGGATTTACAGCCTGATCCTGGCGGTGGTGGCGAAACCGGATTTCGCCGCTCTGATCGATGACGTGACCGCCGAGCTGCGTCGCCCCTCCTGAACACAACACGCCCGAGCGCGCATTCGTCGCCAAGGGACTTCTGAAAAACGTCATGCCGGACCCGATCCGGCATCCCCCCATGAATCACGCCCCGTGCAGAGGGAGATCCCGGATCAAGTCCGGCATGACGGGTGTTTTTCAGGGGTTCCCTGGAGGCTCTCCCCATTCGCCAGCAGACGGCGGATCGTCCTAATTGAACACTGTCCGAAACATCTTGTTAATGAACACCGTTTAATAAATCGGTCGTCCTGTGCCTAAATTAAACAACGTTCAAATAAGGGGAATGACAATGACACTCACAGGACGAACCTTCGGACATTGGTTGCTGGGACTGGCCTTGGTGATAGGAACGAAGATCGCGGCGGCGGCCGGGTTGATGACCCCGGCGGACGGCAGTGAGCCGCCGCTGAGCATCCGCGAGCAGCATGTCACCGTGGATGTGGAGGACGGTTACGCGGTCACCGAGGTGGAACAAGTGTTCCACAACCCCCACGACCGCGATTTCGAGGCCTGGTACAGCTTCCCGGTACCGCGCCAGGCGGCGGTGGCGGAGTTCACGGTGTGGATCGACGGCAAACCGGTCACCGGCGAGGTGCTGGAGAAACAAAAAGCCCGCGAGGTCTACGAGCAGGAGAAAGCCGCGGGCCGGGACGCCGGTCTGATGGAAAAGGACGATTACCGCACCTTCGACGTGTTCGTCAGCCCGGTACGGGCGGGCCAGGACACCCGGGTGCGGCTGGTGTATCTGCAGCCGACCTTCGTGGATACCGGTATCGGACGTTACGTCTATCCGCTGGAGGAAGGCGGCGTGGATGAAGAACGCATGGCGTTCTGGACCGCCAATGACAAAGTGGAGCAACACTTCACCTTCACCATGAATCTGCGCACCGGCTACCCGGTGGAGGCGGTGCGCCTGCCCAAGCATCCGCAGGCTCAGGTAGAACAACTGGGGCCGCAGCAGTGGCGAGTGACGCTGGACAGCCGTGCCGGCGCCAAGGCGTCAGCGGAACAAGGCGCGGCAGTGCCTGATGAAGGGGAAGACCCGGCCTCACCAGCGACGGCCTTCCGGCTTGACCAGGATGTGGCGGTGTACTGGCGTCACGCGGCGGATCTGCCCGGCAGCGTGGATCTGGTGGCCTATCGGGCCGCCGGCGCGTCACGCGGCACCTTCATGTTGAGCCTGACCCCGGGGGACGACCTGAAGCCGATCAGCACCGGCAGTGACTGGGTGTTCGTACTGGATATTTCCGGATCCATGCAGGGCAAGCTGGCGACTCTGACCGAAGGCGTCAGTCAGGCGCTGGGCAAACTGCGTCCCGGCGATCGTTTCCGCATTGTTCTGTTTGATGATCGCGCCACCGAGCTGACCAATGGCTATGTGGTGGTGAACCCGGAGAATGTGCGCCATTACGTGAAACGGGTCCAGGCCGTGGGTCCCCAGGGCGGAACCAATCTGTTTGACGGCTTGAAACTGGCGCTGCGGCCTCTGGACGCGGACCGGCCCACCGGTATCGTGCTGGTGACCGATGGTGTCGCCAATGTTGGCGTTACCGATCAGAAGAAGTTCCTCGAACTGCTCGAGACCCATGACATCCGGTTGTTCACTTTTGTCATGGGCAACAGTGCCAACCGGCCGATGTTGACCGCGCTCACCGACGCCAGCAAGGGCTTCGCGGTGAACGTTTCCAACAGCGATGACATCGTCGGGCAGATCCTGCTGGCCACCAGTAAGGTCACTCACCAGGCCATGAACAATGTGAAGGTGGACATCGACGGCGTGAAAACCGCTGATGTCACCCCTGAACGTTTGGGCACCGTATACCGGGGCCGCCAGATGGTGCTGATGGGACACTATTGGGGGCAGGGCCCGGCGGAGGTAACGCTTACCGCCGAGGTCGGTGGCGAGAAACGGCGCTACAAAACCCGTTTTGAGTTTCCCGCCAGCGGTGGCGACAACCCGGAACTGGAGCGGCTGTGGGCCTACGCGACGATTGAGGGGGTGCAGCGCGAGTTGAATAACTTCGGTGACAACGCTGACCTGCGTAACGGCATCGTCGATCTGGGGCTGGAGTATGGTCTGGTCACCAACCATACCTCCATGGTGGTGGTGCGGGAAGACATGTTCCAGCAGTACGGTATTGACCGTGCTAACGCCAAACGCCGCGATATCGAACGCCTGGCCAAGGCCCAGCGTGAACAGCAGGCGCCGGTCTCCAATCGGGTTGACGGTTCGCAGCCGATGTTCAAGGGCCACCGGCCTTCCATGGGCGGTGGCGGTGGTGGCGGCGCCTTCGGCCCGCTGGCCTGGCTGCCGTTCCTGATTCTGTTGCTGGGGGGATGGTGGCGGCAGCGCCGCTGATCCCATCGGCTTTCTAGAAGCGAGGATCCGCGATAGCAGGTAACACCAGTTCCCTGACGTAAGAGGCGGGAGACAGCGCCAGCAGGGAACGCACCATGCTTACCACGTCGTGCAGCGGAATCAGCGTACCATCGCCCCGCTGCGCGGCCTGTTCACAAGGCGTGGTTAACGGATCATCGGTGTTGAGGTGTCCCAATTGCAGGCAGCTGACCGCGAGGCCTTGCCCACGGAAGCCCTCGCGCAGCGCTTCGGCCATACCACGCAGGGCGAACTTGGAAGCACCGAAGGTTACTTCGGGGCGGCCGCTGCCGGGTAACCCTGAAGTGGAACCGGTGAGCAGAATCCGTGGCGCGGTGGCTTGCAATAAAGCCGGCAACAGCGCTTTGATCACCAGGAGAGTGGCGGTGATGTTGACCGCCACCAGATGCTGGATGTCATCGTCCGGATCGTCGAGGAAACGGTAATCCTCCTCAAAGGCACGGTTTTCCCACAGGCCCAGATTGTAGATCAGCACGTCGAGGCCTTCCTTTTGCACGGCTTTCGCCAGATGGCGGGCGGCCTGCGCGGGTTGGCCGGCATCCGCCGGGACCCAGTCGACAATCACATCGTCGCGCCGAGGCAGCGGATCGGGCACGGTTCGTGAGACGCCTATCAGTGTATCGCCGGTATTCCCCAGCCCATCGATGAGTGCCCTGCCCAGCCCCTGGCTCGCGCCTATGATCATGATTCGCATCGCATTGCTCCTGATAGCCAATTTTCTCGGTGCCGCAGGGTAAAACCTCAACTCCGCTTTAGGTCAAGTGTGGCAAAGACCGGCCGTTGGTGGGGCTTGCCGATGATCGTGAGGAGGATGTGAATGGCCGGGCCGATGTCGTCGGTGCCGCTGGGTGGTGGACTTGGGGTGTGTTGGGAGAATGCCCTGATGGCATGCTACATTGATGCGGATTTCCTGGCGCGGAGCGCGCCCTGGCTTCAACGACAACCAAGCGGGACCTGATCATGACTATATCCGTTGGCGATAAACTGCCCGACGTCACCATCAAAACCAATGGCGCCAAAGGACCGGAAGACTTGTCCACCGGTGATTTCTTCAAAGGCCGCAAGGTGGTTTTATTCGCCGTTCCCGGCGCTTTTACCCCCGGCTGTTCCGTGACACACATGCCTGGTTTCGTGGTGAACGCCGATGCCTTGCTGGAAAAAGTGGACGCCATTGCCTGCATGGCGGTGAACGACGCTTTTGTCATGGGCGCCTGGCAGCAGGACCAGAACGCCGAGCACATTACCATGATGGCGGACGGCAATGCTGAGTTCACCCGTGCCCTGGGGCTGGAATTGGACGCCAGCGGTGCCGGGCTCGGTATCCGCAGTCAGCGTTTCGCCCTGATCGCAGAGGACGGCGTGGTGAAGTATCTGGGCGTGGACGCCAAAGGCGTGGACAAGAGCAGCGCGGAAACCGTGTTGGCCGAACTGGGGTAAGGCCGTTTCCCCCGCGAGGCGGTGGGACAGCCTTTGCATCATGAATATTGTGTAAAAACACGGGTCCGGGCTCCGCCCAGAAATGGCGGGATCGCGTAGAATGCGGTCCTTTCATTCACGGACAGTTCCGGCTTTCAGGAAAAAGGTGGGTACATGGAGCAGATCAAGACATTTATCAATGAAAACCTGATGCCATACGCCTGGAGTTTCGCCATGGCGGTGGTGGTTTTTGTCATCGGTATCTGGGTGGCGAAGCGTATCGCCAACTGGTGCAAAGGGCTTTTGAACAAACGCCTGGATCCGACCGTGGCGAACTTCCTGGGGAATATCGTCCATATCCTGTTGTTCGTTTTCGTGGTGATCGCCGCGCTGGATCAACTGGGTGTGGAAACGACCTCGCTGGTCGCCATCGTCGGTGCCGCCGGCCTGGCGGTGGGTCTGGCACTGAAGGACTCCCTGGGCAATTTCGCCGCCGGAGTCATGCTGATTATGTTCCGGCCTTTCCGTGTCGGGCACTATGTGGAAGTGGCGGGCACCTCCGGCACCGTGAAGGAAGTCCGGATTTTCGCCACTATCCTCAACACGCCGGACAACAAAGTGGTGACGGTGCCCAACGGTCCGATCATCGCCGGCAATATCGTCAACTACTCGGAGATGCCCACCCGCCGTGTGGATATGGTGTTCGGGGTTGGCTATGACTCGGATCTGAGCAAGGTGAAGCAGATCCTGCAGGAAGTGATCGCCGAAGACGAGCGCTGTCTCAAGGATCCGGCCCCGACCATCGTGGTGTCCGAACTGGCGGATAGCTCGGTGAATTTCCTTTGCCGTCCCTGGGTGAAGAGTGCGGATTACTGGGCGGTGCTCTGGGATACTACCGAGAAGGTAAAACGCCGCTTCGATGAAGCGGGCATTAACATCCCCTTCCCGCAAATGGATGTGCACCTGAACAAGGTGGATGGCTGATTGTAGAGTGGCCGGCTGCCTGGTGGCGCCGGCCCGGCCGGGAGAAAAGCGATGAAAGTGTGGGGCCGTAAGGATTCCACCAACGTGAAAAAGGTGCTCTGGTGCGCCGACGAGCTGGGGCTGGAAGTGGAGCATCAGCCACTCGGTGGCCGGTACGGCGGGCTGGACGAACCCGTGTATCGGGAAATGAACCCGAATGGCCTGATTCCCTGCCTGCAGGACGGCGACCTGGTGTTGTGGGAATCCAATGCCATTGTCCGTTATCTCGGCGCCCAGTACGGCGCGGGCCGGGTGTACGCCACCGATCCGAAACGCCGGGCCAACGCGGACAAATGGATGGATTGGGCTTCCACCACCCTGGTGGGCGCCTACAAGGACTGGTTCATCAATCGGGTGCGTAAGACACCGGAGACCCGTGATGCGGCGGCCATGGAACGAGGGCTGCGGTTTTTGCGCGAGCAACTGGCGGTGGTGGACCAGGCCCTGGCCAGACAGCCGTACCTGTCCGGTGATGACTTTGGCATGGGCGATATCCCGTTGGGCTGCCTGAGCTATCCGTGGTTTGAGCTGGATGACCAGCGCCCGCATCTGCCCCATCTGGAAGCCTGGTATCACCGTCTGGCCGAGCGTCCCGCGTATCGCCACCGGGTGATGATTGAGATCAGTTGATCCCCTGTCTTGTCCTGTTGGCCGTTCTGGCTGGCAGCCATCTTGCCTGAAGCAAAAATTCATTCGGCGCGCCGGTCAGAGCGCGCCAATCTTGTTGTTTTTTGCTCCACTCCGTTACGTGGGTCTCCTGATCTGTTAGACAAAAGTCACAGTTTGGTTACAGCCGCTGACAACGGAAACCGCGGGGTTACCTGGGGACGCCCCGTTAACATGACGTAAATCACATTCTACATTTTTTCATAGCCACCCTTTGTACATTCGTTCATTCGAGGTTCATCGGTTTTCAGGGGGACGGGGAGCTTAACCCTGGTCACTGGATGACCTGAATGTTTCGAACAATGGTTACTCAATGAGGGTGGAAGCGATGATTACGTCCATGGCAAGAGGCCTGCTACTGTGTTTGATGGTGGTCGCCCTGGCCGCCTGTGGTGGCAGTGGCGGTGGTGGTGGCGGTGGTACGCCGAACGATCCGAACAATCCGGGCAATCCGAATAACCCGGACAACCCCGATAACCCTGACGATCCGGACAACCCCGATAATCCGGATGATCCCGACGACCCGGATAACCCCGACAACCCTGACGATCCCGACGAGCCGACTCCGGAAGAAAAAGAAGAGTTGTTGACGCTGATCGACAGCGAAAACCACTTCACCCTTTCCGTATGTCCGGATGCCATGCTCGGTCACGATGAATCCGTGCTGGGCACTCTGCTGTCTCCGGTTGAGGTGCTGGCCTGCCAGAACGAAGCCCTGGAAAATATTTCCCTGGGTAATGACGACGTTCTCGGGCTGCTCTGTGCCAACGCCGTGGCCGAAACCGAATCCGGTTTGCTTGGTAGTGCTACCAACCCGGATTTCCTGCAAGCCTGCGTACTGGAAAGTGGCGTTTATCTGAAAGACACCATCACTGGTCTGCTTGATGGCACCAGCCCGTTGACCCAGGAATTGTGTCCGAGCTCGGATAACGTTGTGACCTGTCTGGTCGACGTGCTCAAGACCACACCGGAAACGGTACCGGCTGCTGTTGGCGAGGTGCTGGGCATTCTGGGTTGCGAAGACGTGCAGAATCCGCAGACCTGTCTGACTGGCGTGGCCAATAACCTGGCCAGCGGCGAACTGCTGCTTTCCACCGTGAATACCGTGTCTACCGCGTTGTGCCCGGTGGCCACCGGCGAAGAGTCCTTCAATCCGCAATCCTGTCTGACGGAAGTGCTGACCGGCGTGACTTCCATTGTTGGTCTGGAAAGCATCTGTGAAAGCAGCACGGAGTTGCCCGCGGGCTTGTCCGAGCTGGCGGGGCTGACCTGCTTGCTGGACATCGGTGATGGCCTCAGCCCGATCGCCGACGCCGTGGGCGGCATCCCGGTTCTTGGCGACCTGCTGGGCGGTCTGCTGGAAGGCGGCCTGCCGGTTCCGGGTGACGGTTCCGATCCGCTCACCGGCCTGCTGGAAAACCTGGGCATGCTGGGTGACCTGACCGGCGAGATTCCGGTACTGGGCGACATCATCGGCGGCATCCTCAGCGGTGACATCGGTGGCGACGGCGGCCTGCCGCTGGATCTGGAAGGTCTGCTGGGTGGTCTGAGCGGTGGCGATCTGGACGCTCTGACCGGCCTGCTGGACCAAGTACCGGTGCTGGGCGACGTGCTGGAACAGGTCCTGGGTGCGCTGACCTGTGAATCCGGTAATCCGCTGGAATGTCTGGCTGGTGCCGGTGACCAACTGTCCGGCCTGACCGGCCTGCTGGGTGAGATTCCGGTACTGGGTGACTTGCTGGATCCGCTCCTGAGCACCCTGTTCGGCCTGGCCGACGGCGGCCTGCCGGGTGGTGATGGCAACCCGCTGGATACCATTACCGGTGCCCTGGATCAGATCCCGCTACTGGGTGACCTGCTGAACCAGTTGCTTGGCACCCTTGGCGGCGGTTTGCCGGGTGGCGATGGCGGTTTTGAGCCTGACCTGTCCCTGCTGGAAGAAATTCCGGTGCTGGGTGATCTGCTCAGCGGCCTGCTGGGTGGTCTGACCTCCGGTGACGTGGACCTGGATGGCTTGTTCGGCGGTGTGATTGGCGCTGACGGTGGACTGGTACCGGCGATTGGCGACCTGCTTGAGCAGGTCCCGGCTCTCGGCGAACCGCTGGTGACCGTGCTGGATACCCTGGCTGGTACCGACGACAGTCTGCTGGAGAACCTGCTGAATCCGGTTCTGGATACGCTGGAAGGCATTCCCGGCCTGGGTGATCTGCTGGCCAGTCTGCGCGATGGCCTTCTGTGCGGGCTGCTGGGCGTGCTGTGCAGCGCTTAAGCCGATAACCCGTCAGATTGAAACGCCCCGGGAAGCGATTCCCGGGGCGTTTTCTTTGAGGTAAGCAGGGCAAAGGTGTCCCATCGTTATGGGACGGCCCGCTTCCCGTGGAAGGGACTACGGAGCCGCTGTGGGAGCTTGCTGGCAAGCGAATTCTTGAGGCTCAGTGGCGCCAATTTGCTTGCAGCCGCCCCCGCCCGGCAAAGCCCCACTGCTGTCCCTAGTGCAGGCGTTCGTTCTCCGGACTGAAGCGATGTGGCGGCAGAGTAATGCTGAGCACCCTGGGGCCCAGCATCCGGATTTCGCCCTGGTAGCGTTCGCCGCCGGTGACGGTGAATTCGAAGCTGTAACAACGCAGCAGGCACCAGCCCTGGCCCGGATCGCGGCGTATCCGCACACGGCGCAGCGCCACGGTTTCATCCAGCAACGACACGTCTTCCCTTTGGCAATACCGGCGGGTGGCCAGGAGGGCGCTTTCGCGAATCTTCTGGGCGCGCCAGAACAGGGCCGCGGCGATGCACAGGGCGCTGAGCAAAAGCAGGTCCGTGAGTTGCAGATTCATGTTATGTCCGTCAATTTGGTGATTACCCGGTATTCACTCCGGGTAAAAGCACGGTCAATGGCTCCTGGAAAGCCAAGCGAGGTGCTCATGCTGGCCTGGTTGAAACGCTGGTTCCACCGCCCCCCGTCAGCGCCGCCGGAGGCAGGCTCCGGTGCCGCCCATGCCGGTGACGAGCCGGAGGATCTGCATCGCGGCCGCCACCGATTGAAGGAACGGTACACCAGCCATTGGGATCTGGACTACCTTAGCGAGGATGAACTGGAGCAGTTGCTGGGCGGCGACGATGACCAGGACCGGCAGGATCGCCGCTGACCGGTCAATTCTTCAGCCGGTAGCCGGTTTTGAAGATCCAGTGAATCACCCCCACGCACAGCACCATGAACAACACGGTCATGCCCAGGCTGAGGCCGACGTTGACATCGGCGACACCGTAGAAGCTCCAGCGAAACCCGCTAATCAGATACACCACCGGGTTAAACAGCGTTATCGTCTGCCACACCGGAGGCAGCATATTGATTGAATAGAAAGTGCCCCCCAAAAACGTCAGTGGCGTCACGATCATCATCGGGATGATCTGCAATTTCTCGAAGCCGTCCGCCCACACCCCGATGATGAAACCGAACAGACTGAACGTCACCGCGGTGAGTACCAGAAACGCCACCATCCAGACCGGATGAGCGATATGGAAGTCCACGAACAACCGCGCGGTGGCGAGGATCAGCAGGCCGAGAATGATCGACTTGCTGGCCGCGGCGCCGACATAACCGGTGACGATTTCCACATAGGACACCGGCGCCGAAAGGACCTCATAGATGGTGCCCGAGAAACGCGGCATGTAGATGCCGAACGACGCATTGGAGATGCTCTCGTTGAGCAACATCAACATGATCAGCCCGGGAATGATGAAAGCGCCATAGCTGATGCCGTCGATCTCCACCATGCGAGAACCAATGGCGGACCCGAACACCACGAAATACAGCGACGTGGAAATCACCGGCGAAGCGATGCTTTGCAGCAGCGTGCGCCAGGTGCGGGCCATTTCGAACAGGTAGATGGCGCGAATGGCGTGGAGATTCATGCGGACTCCCTCCCGGGTGCGGTTTCATCAGGGCGCGATTCGTGGACCAGGTGCACGAAGATATCTTCCAGCGAACTTTCCCGGGTGCGCAGATCGCGGAATTCGATGCCGTTGTCCTCAAGTTGACGCAACAGCGGCGCGATACCGCTTTGCTCGTCACGGGCGTCGAACGTGAAGGTGATCTCCAGGCCGTCCTCGGACAGCGATAATGGTAGCGCCGACAGGGCTTCGGGGATGCACGTCAGCGGCGCCGCCAATTGCACATGCAGTTCGCGCTTGCCCAGCTTCTGCATCAGCGCGTTCTTTTCGTCCACCAGTACCAGCCTGCCATGATTGATCACGCCGATACGGTCGGCCAGTTCCTCGGCTTCCTGAATGTAGTGGGTGGTCAGAATGATGGTGACGCCACGGTCGCGCAGCTGCTCCACCAGTTGCCACATATCCCGGCGCAGTTCCACGTCGACACCGGCGGTGGGCTCATCCAGGAACAGAATCTCCGGCTCATGGGACAGTGCCTTGGCGATCATCACCCGTCGCTTCATGCCGCCGGACAGCGCCATGATCTTGTCATTGCGTTTATCCCACAAGGACAGGTCTTTCAGGATCCGTTCAATATGGGCCGGATCGCGGGGCTTGCCAAACAAGCCGCGGCTGAAGGTCACCGTTGCCCACACTGTCTCGAAGGCGTCGGTGGTGAGTTCCTGTGGCACCAGGCCGATCTTGCCGCGCGCCGCCCGATATTGGTGCTGGATATCGAAACCGCCGGCCAGCACGGTGCCGGCGCTGGGACGGACGATGCCGCAGATGATGCTGATCAGGGTGGTCTTGCCGGCGCCGTTGGGACCAAGCAAGGCGAAGATCTCTCCTTTACGGATGTCCAGGTCGAGGTGTTTCAGGGCCTGGAAGCCCGAGTCGTAGGTCTTGTTGAGATTTCTGACCGAGATAACCGTATCCACGGGGGCTCCTTGTGATGAGGCTTTGTTACTGGTCGAAGCGGTTCTAAGCAAATCGACGGTCCCGCGTTGCCGAGAACGAGAAACGACGATACCACCACGGTATTGCGAATTCAGAAAGAAAACGCTACAACCTCAAGCATTGTTAAGGTCAAAGGTGCATCATGGAAAGGCTCAATGCCGATAATGTGGGCAAGGCACTCACCGTGGGGCAGGTAGCGGAGCGTACCGGCCTGGCGGTGTCCGCCATTCATTTCTACGAAGCCAAGGGGCTGATCCAGAGCCGCCGCAGCAGTGGTAATCAACGGCGCTATACCCGTGACGTGCTACGGCGGCTGGCGGTGATCAAGATTGCCCAGCGCACTGGTATTCCGTTGGCCGAGATCGCCGAAGCGTTGGCCACCTTGCCGGAGGAGCGCACCCCCAATGCCAAGGACTGGGGGCGGCTATCGGCCCAGTGGCGTGAGGATCTGGACAAGCGCATCGAACGGCTGACCCTGTTGCGCGATCAGCTCAGCGGCTGCATCGGTTGTGGTTGCCTTTCTCTGTCCGCCTGCCCGTTGCGCAACCCCATGGACGAACTGGCGGAGGAAGGCAGCGGCGCCCGTCTGGTGGACCCGGACTGAACCGGGCTCACCGTTCCTGGCATTGGCTTTCCAGAATGCGCTGCTGGTTCTCCTTGTCGAGAATCGGGAACAGACTCCGGCTCACCCGGATCACGCCGACTTTCCAGGTGCGATCCGTCAGACAGACAAAATGGCGGGTGTCTCCGTCGCCTTCCCCATACAAAGTGCTTTCCTCGTGGCTCTCGGTGTAGCGGAACAGCGGTGTGCGATGGCCGGTGAACAGCACCATGGTACGGTCCCCGGGACCATGGTAGTAACGCACCTGGAAGTCCACGGCCGGTGGCGCCAACAGCAGCAGTAGCGCGCAAAGGGCCAGGCCCGTCGTCAACGTGAAGATCAGGCCCGGGCGCCGTCCGCGCAGCTGGCGAATAAACAGAATCATCACGAGGATCACGGACGCCGCCATCAGCAGGGCCAGTAGCCAGGGCAGCCCCCAGATCTGAGCGCCGGCGGCGCTGATGTCATCCCCCACGGTCCGGTAGCCCGGGGCCACATAGTCCCAATCCAGCAACAGCGACATCAGAGTCAGGGCGGTCCAGCCCAAGGTCGCCACAATGGCAAGAATCAGCCCCGGTGCCGGGCGGTACAGGGGCGATTCGACGGTGCGCTCATCGCTCATGGCGGCACTCCAGTGGTTCGCTGTAAATGTAGGTGCCGTCGGGTAGCACCACCTTGCAGGGGAGTTCCGCTTGTTCCAGGAACCGGTTGCGCTCGCGGGTCTGGCGCTTGAAGCCGCCAGGCGGCAGCATCAGGCCAAGCTGACAGACGTCCTCCGGTGGGCCGGCCATGTCCAGGCGGATCGGTTCGCCGCGCCATTGCCGGGCCAGATCGTAGAGCGTCTCCAGGGCGCTGTCGTGGCTCACCATCCAGGGCATGACGTACAGCGCCTGACACAGAGCGTTGGTGTCCCGTCTTGGTGTCAGCACGGCGGTGAACATGGGCACGATAGCCGGTAGGGGCAGAGTCTTTTCACTGAACTCGAACTGCTCATAGACCTTCCGTACGGCCTTGCTGTGTCGTTTGAAACGTTCTTCCCGGGGCAGCTTGTCCATTTCAGCGCCCAGCATTCTCTGCTGGTGGTTGAAAACTCCGGCACCGGTGGCCCGGCGCAGCAGTGTAATCACCTGTTCGGAAGGTTCCGGGTCGGTGTAGAAACGGGCCAGTGCCACGCAATCCCGGGAGTCTTCCGCCTGGCTGGGCAAATTGGGCAGACTGACACTGATAATGCGCCGGGACACATCGGTGGCGCCTTTCGGTGTCGTCGCCCAGAGCCGGGACAGAAACAACTGCAGCACGGCGCTGTCCGTTGGCACCGCGAGCCCTTGCTTTTTGAGAAAACCCGCGTAGTCCGCGTCGCAGTGGAGATTGGCCGCGGTGTAGTCGAATGCCCGGTAGCCGCCGGTCTCGCGCAGATGGGAGACGGACATCGGATCTTCCCCGCGCCAGCCGAAACCGGTGTCTTCACGTGGTATCTCCACCGGTACAAGGTTGGTCAGACCCAGTTTGAACAGGGCATAGCGTTGATACCATTGGGCGTCGCCGGGCTGCAACCAAGCCTGGACGTGTGGCCGGCTGCCGAGCACCAGAGCGATGTCCGCCAAGGTGAGCGGGGCCGGGGAGGCCGGATCGGTGTGCAGCAGTTTCGCCAACGCCCCGCGCAGTGGCTCGCCCACATCGGTCAGTTGCAGCGCGAGCCGGCCTTTCTCGGCGTGGTGTTGATCAAGCAAGGCCCTGGCCCCGTCGGCATCGCCCCTCACCAGAGCGCCTTCCAGCCCGTCCAATTGCGCCATCAATTGATGGCGGAAGCGCAGACATTCCTCGATTCCGCCGGTGCGCGACTCGGTCAGGGCCTCGGGCGTGCGCCAGCGATAACGCTGCTGGAAACGAAACAGGCCCCGGGCTTCCACCCGCTCTTCAATACAGGCCGTGGGGCCGGGAGCAGGCTCATTGAAGTTCACCAGCTCGGTGGTCATGGACTGACGCCGCCAGCCTTCACCCGCCAGTTCCGGCAGAGAGCGGAGCGATACGGTGATCCCTTCGCCGCTCCAGTCCAGCTGTACCAGTCTTATCGGCGAGGCGGCGAGCATCAGCAGGGCAGCCCCGCCCAGTACCAACAGCAGGCCGAGCAGACGGCGGCGCCATAGCAGCGTCAGCGCCAGGACCAGGAGAACGGCGGCAAAAAAGAGATCAACGCCGGCCTGGGCATAGCGGTCCAGGAAAAGCGGGGAGGCGGTCCTGGCGGTGGTCCAGGCCAGTCCCGCCAGGATGGCGGCCACGACCAGACACAGCAGGGCGGTGATGCGGGACCAGATGGGGGTGATGCGCATGCGGGCTCCTCTCCCTCAGCCCCGGTGAATAAGAGCCCTTGAGCAGGCTTCAGGGCGGCGAGGCGAATGGTATTGAATGATGGTCGCACTGGCCACCCGCTGCTGTCCCGGAAAGGTAAAAAGAGCATGCTATGCTGCATGGCGATGTCGAGTACCTTACATTGCGTGAGAACGGATGTTGGAGGGACCATGAGTATTCTGCAGCTTCCCCAGGCGGTGCCCACGGCGCTACTGATGGATTGGCACGCCACCCTGGTGGATACCCATGACGCCATGTATCACGCCATCGACGATGTGCTCCCCCGTCTGGAAGCACTGGGCCTGCGTGACCGGCTGTTGACCACTGAGCAGTCCAAGACGCTGGAAGACGCCCGTTTGGTCAAGTACGTCCGTGACCACCATCGACTGCATCCGAAAATCACCGCCCAGCGCAAAATCTCGCGCACCGATATCTTCGAAGTCCTGTTCGGTTCGGATCAGGACGCCAAGGCCCGCATCCACGCGGCTTTCGACGACTGCTACAAGAAGTACGTGGACGATGTTCATGCGTTGGAGGGGGATACCACCTCGCAACTGCGCCGGCTGCGGGAACTGGGCATCCCCATGGGCATCATCAGCAACCGTAAAAGGGACTATCTGGAGCACGAATTGAGCCGGTTGGAGGAGGGGGCCTGGATCGAGCTGTTCGACGTGATCGTCTGCGGTGACGACGTGGCCCACCGCAAGCCCGCCCCGGATATGATTCTCGAAGCCCTGCGACGGCTTGGGCAGGAGCCCGGCCCCACCTGCTGGTATCTGGGCGACAGCACCACCGACGTGATCGCGGGCAAGGAAGCCGGCGTCACCGCCGTGTTCTACAACGGCGCCCAGTGGTCGCAGTCCTGGCTGGACAAGATCTTCCCCGGTTCGCCACGCCACCCCCACCGCCCGGATGCGGTGGTGACCCGTTTCGGGGAGCTGGTGCGGCTGGTGCGTGACATGGTGGCCAACGGCAAACGGGTCCAGCGGGCGGCGGAAGCGGCCTTCACTCCTCCTGAAGGCAGACTTAGGGAAAACTGAATTGTCTCCATCGGCCCGGGCGGGCAGTGTGATAGAGCCGGCCCGACGGCACGGCCCGGTGATGACAACAACAATTCAGTGATTGGGGCCGTGGATGCGTGCTTGGGCCCCAGGAGAAGTACACTATGACTCTGACTGCCCGTACGGCCGGTTTGGCCGCCTTCTGTCTGACGCTGTTCAGTGGTATCGCCAGCGCCGCCAATTTGTCTTACTCCTCTCCGTTTCCCAGCAACCACACCACCGTGGCCAAGGGCATTGAGCCTTTCGCCAAAGCCGTGGAGGAGGCTTCCGGCGGTGAGGTCAAGCTGACCGTCTATTCCGGTGGCGTGATGGCCAAGGGGCCGGCGACGCTGTCCACTATTCAGCGTGGTATCGTCGACTCCGGCCTGGTGGTCCCGGCCTGGGTCACCAGCCAGATTCCGGCCACCGATACCATTGCCTCGCTGATGCTGGCGGTAAGCGACGCCCGTGTCGCCGCGGCCGCCGCCAACGAGTATTACCTGTTGAAATGCCCCGAGTGCATGGACGAACACCTCAAGCACAACGCCCGCCCGCTGGCGTACTATGGTTCCGCTCCGTACCACTTTGAATGTCGGCAACAGCTCGACGGCCTGGAAGATCTGGCCGGCAAGCGGGTGCGTGCCACCAGCACGCCATTGGTGAACTGGGTGGAGCAATTCGGCGCCACCATCGTCGCGGTCCCCACCGAGGACATCTATCAGGCGCTGCAGCGTGGACAGGCGGACTGCAACGTCGGCCCGCTGGCCTACATGCACACGCTCAATCTGAAGGAAGTGGTGAAGTGGGTCAGTGACATGCCGTTCGGTTCCTATTACGGCGCCACCGTCCTGGAAGTGAACGACAAAACCTGGAAAAAACTTTCTGATGACGAGCGCGCGGTGATCTCGTCCCAGTTGGCGAAACTGGTTCGCGACGTCACCGAAGGCTACGAAGATGATTCCGCCAAGGCGCGTTCCGAAGGCGAAGCCGCCGGCGTGGTATTCGCCAAGCCTTCCGAAACCGAGAGCAAGAAGCTGGCCGATCATGTCGATAGCGAATTCCAGCGGGTGCTGGCGCTGGCCAAGGAGCGTGGGGTTGGCGGTGATGACCCGGCCGCTTTTCTCCAGGGGTTCCTGGACACTCTGAGCAAATGGGAAAAACTCGTCGCCGACCTGGACGGTGACTACGATGCCTATCAGCAGGCACTGCAAGACGAAATTTTCTCCAAGCTGTAGCCGATAGAGCGACGGGCGGCGCCTTCACCGGTGGCCGCCGTGTCCTCCCTTTTCAAGACGCCCTTTCAAGCCTCTTTTTTAAGGAAATACAATGAAGGCTCTCGACCGTCTGCTGATGCGGTTGGTGCAGGGGTTCGCCCTGATCGCCGCCTGCGCCATGCTGGTGATGATGGGCCAGGTGACGCTGGATGTGTTGTTGCGCTGGCTCGCCAACCACCCCATCGATGGCACCCTGGAACTGGTCGCCAACTACTACATGGTGGCGTTGATTTTCCTGCCCCTGGGGCTGCTGACCTATACCCGTGATCACATCACCGTGGAGCTGTTTACCCGGCATATGGGCGAGCGCCCGCTAGCCGGGCTCGATCTGCTCGGTAACGTGGTGGCGTTGGTTTACGTCGGCGTTCTGATCTGGATGGGGGCGCTGGAAGCCTGGGATATGACCCTGATCGGTGAAACCTGGACCGCCGGTGTTGGCGAGATCGTGGTGTGGCCGGCCCGTTGGCTGGTACCCGCTGGCGGTCTGCTGATGGCGGCACTGTTCCTGCTGCACGCGGTGGATGACCTGATCATGCTCGTTGCCGGTCAACGCTCACTGGAGCCGATCAATCCGTTCTCCGCGTGGGACCAAGACGACACCGTGGCCTGAGGAATTTGTCATGACCGATATGATGATCGGCCTGAGCGGCGTCGGCATTCTGCTGCTGCTCATGGCTTTGCGTGTGCCCATTGCGGTGTCCCTGGGCGTGGTATCCCTGGGGGGAATCGTTGCCCTGAGGGGGGTCGATCCGGCGCTGGGCATGCTGCGTGCCATGCCCTATGAATTCGGCGCCAGCTGGACCCTGTCGGCGGTGCCCATGTTTCTGCTGATGGGGGCGTTCGCTTACCATTCCGGCCTGACCCGGCTGCTTTACGACGCCGCCCGGCTCTGGCTGATGCGGGTGCCCGGCGGGCTCGCCCTGGCGACCAACTTCGGCTCCGCCGGTTTCGCCGCGGTATCCGGCTCCTCCATGGCCACCACCGCCTCCATGGGGAGACTGGCGATTCCGGAGATGCTCCGCTATGGCTATGACCGAGGGCTCGCCACCGGCACCGTGGCCGCGTCCGGTACCCTTGGGGCGCTGATTCCGCCCTCGATCCTGTTCATCATCTATGGCTGGTACACCGAGCAATCGATCAGCAAGCTGTTCCTCGCCGGAGTGATTCCCGGTCTGCTCACCGCCGTTTTTTTCGCCTCCATGATCGTGATCCGCTGCTGGCTCAATCCGAAGTTGGCGCCGCAACGGCATGAGCAGGTGAGCTGGGCGGAACGCATGGCCAGTCTGCGCGCGGTATGGCCATTGCCGTTGTTGGTGCTGGGCGTGCTCGGCAGTATCTACGGCGGTGTCGCCAGCCCCACCGAAGCCGGGGCTCTCGGAGCCGCCATGACACTGGCCATTGCGCTGCTGCAACGGCGTTTGCCCTGGCGTGCCTTTTGCGCGTCGCTGGCGGAAGCTCTGCGTACCACCGCATCGATTTTCTTCATCGCCATCGGCGCGGTCATGCTGACCCGTTTCCTGGCCATGGCCGGTTTGTCCACCGGGCTGGTGGAACTGGTGACGTCCATGGATATGACCGTGGCCTGGGCCTTGCTGGCACTGGTACTGGTTTACCTGGTACTGGGTATGTTCCTCGATCCGCTGGGGGTGATGCTGCTGACCCTGCCGGTGTTCCTGCCAGTATTCCATGCCCTGAACATGGATCTGATCTGGATCGGCGTGCTGGTGGTGAAGCTGATCGAGGTCGGACTGCTGACGCCGCCGGTAGGCATGAACGTCTACGTGGTGAAGAGCGTGGTGGGTGACCAGGTGGCTTTGGGCACCGTGTTCAAGGGGCTGCTCTGGTTCCTGCTGTGTGAAGCGCTGCTGTTGCTGCTGCTGGGCAGCTTCCCGCAGCTGGCGCTATGGTTGCCGAATCTGGTGGGCTGAGAAAAAACAAGTATCGCATAACGCACACGCTGGGAGTGGCTGCAAGCCGATTCGCCGCCAAGGCAGCTCCCACAGCGGCTCCGTGGCCGTTGCTGCGGGAAGCGTGCTTGCTCGCGAATACGGCGTGAATTCATATCTCCAATTCCGTTAAGCCCCAGGTCCCGGCGTCGCCAGCAGGTAGTCCACCAACTCGCGGGCGAAGGTCGGTAATGCTTCCAGCTCCCGCACACAGATTTTCATCTCCCGTTCGGCCCAGGCGTCGGACAGTTCGATGACATGGATATCCATGGACCGGGCCAGCCGGCGCGCCGCGGAGCGGGGCAGCAGACCGATGCCGGCGTTCGCTTCCACCATGCGGCACAGCGCGTCGAAACTGGAAACCTGGACACGGATCTGGGTATCCAGGCCCAACTCGCTGGCCACCTGGGCCATAAAGGTGTGGATGGCACTGCCGGAGTGAAGGGACACGAAGTCGTGGCCCAGCGCTTCCTTGAAGGCCAGTCGCGCGCGGCTGGCCAGGGGATGGTTCAAGGCGGTGGTCAGCACCAGCCGGTCGCCGTGATAGGGAAGCGCCTGCAGGCCTTCGGTGGACACCGAGCCGGCGACGATGCCAATGTCGGTGGCGCCATCCTGGACCGCCTTGACGATATCGTGACTGAGCCGCTCCTGCAGATCCATATCCACCCGTGGATGGTCGGACAAGAATCGGCCCAGCGCGGCGGGCAGGAACTCGGTCATGGCGGTGGTGTTGGCGAACAGACGCACCCGGCCCTTGACCCCTTGTCCGTATTCCGCCAAATCGCCGAGCAGGCGCTCGCTTTGTTGCAGGATGCGCAAGGCGTTGCGCAACATGGCCTGGCCGGCGGGAGTGAGCGTCACGCCCTGGCTGGCGCGGTTGAGCAGACGGGTACCGATGGCATCTTCCAGATTCTTGATGCGCATGCTCGCCGCCGCCAGGGACAGGCAGGAGCGTTCGGCGCCACGGGTCAGGCTGTTGGCTTCGGCGATATTGATGAACAGGCGCAGGTCCACCAGGTCGAAGAACAGCCGCTGCGTGGAGTTGGCCATCTCAGCTGAGCAACTGGCCGCCGTCCACCGCCAGCGTCTGGCCGGTGATCCAGCGCGCCTGCGGGGAAGCCAGGAACAGCACCGGTTCGGCGATGTCATCCGGCGCGCCAAAGCGGCCGAACGGGATGCCGGCCAGGATATTTTGATACAGCGTCGGATTATCGCGGCGGGCGTCGTCCCAGACTCCGCCGGGAAATTCCACTGACCCTGGCGCCACCGCGTTGACGCGGATACCGTCGCCGGCCAGCCGCAACGCCAGGCTGCTGGTGTAGTGGCTCACCGCCGCCTTTACCGCGGCATAGGGGGCGGTGCGCACGGAAGGATGGAATTGGGCGATGGAGGTCAGGTTGATGATCGCCGCCCGGGAGGATTCGCGCAGATACGGCAGGCTGGCGTGACAGGCGCGGACCGTGCCCATCAGATCCACGTTCACGCTCATGCCCCAGCCGCTCTCGTCGTCGCCGCGACCGAACGCCGACGCGCAATTGACCAGCACGTCGAGCCCGCCGAGAGCTTGCGCCGCGTCACGGATGTAGCCGTCGATAGCGGTCTTGTCGCCCAGGTCGCAGGTGGCCACATGCAGTTCCCACCCCTTGGCGGCGGCGTCCTGGCGCAAGGCACCCAGCGTCTCGGCGCCACGGGCGCAGACCGAGACCCGGGCTCCGGCCGCCGCGAACGCCAAGGCGATGGCGCGGCCGATGCCACGGCTGCCGCCAGCCACCACCACGCGCGTGTCGTTGAAATCGAATCCCATGGCTTTCTCCCGTTCCCGTTGATGTCGGCCAAACCGGGCCGAACAAAGGGGTACTGTACGCCGAAAGCCTTGAAATTTCCCTTTTGATCACCACCATCCCTCACCACGTCATGGACAAAACCCTTGAACACCCAGTCAACAGGCGGATCGTGCCGCCGCGCTGGAACTGATCGCGAATCCCGGAGGTGATTTGATGTCAGCACCGACGCTATCACGTCAATCTGTTCAATATACGCCCCGCTCACCAGCGGACCCTTATCCCACTCGTCTGGCGCGAACGCCGGACCAGCCCTGGCTGCAACGCCGCGAAGCGGTGGTCAAAGGCGACCCCGATCAAGGCCCTCTTTCGGCGCAACAACTGGACGCTTTCGAGACGCGGGGTTTCCTGTTCGAACCTGGTTTTCTTGATACGGAAGAAGTCCGGGCGCTGCGACGCGAAATGTTGTCACTGATGAACACGCCGTCGTTTCGCGGGCGTCCTTTCACCATCACCGAGCCGGAGAGCCAGGAAATCCGGTCGCTGTTCGCGGTGCACTTTCTGTCCGGGCGTTTCCGCCAACTGGCGGAGGATCCGCGCCTTATCGGGCGGGCCCGCCAGATTCTGGGCGGTGAACCCTATGTGCATCAGTCCCGGATCAACTACAAACCCGGCTTCAAGGGCAAGGGGTTCAACTGGCATTCGGACTTCGAGACCTGGCACGCGGAAGACGGCATGCCGGCCATGCGCGCGGTCAGCGCCTCCATCGTGCTCACCGACAATCACACTTTCAACGGCCCTCTGATGCTGATCCCCGGCTCGCACAAAGTGTTCGTACCCTGTGTCGGTGAAACCCCGGAAAATCATCATGAACAATCATTGCGACGGCAGGAGATCGGTGTTCCCGGCGAGGCGGTGCTGGCGGAGTTGATCCGGCGGCATGGTATCGAGGCACCCACCGGCGCCGCCGGTGGTCTGCTGCTGTTCGACTGCAACACGCTGCACGGTTCCAACGCCAATATGTCGCCGGACCCGCGCAGCAATGTGTTTTTTGTCTATAACCGCCGTGACAATCGTTGCCGGGCGCCGTTCGCCGCGCGCCGCCGGCGCCCGGAGTTTCTGGCCCACCACCCGGATCGGGAATGGGCGCCGGACCTCTGATGCCGGACCAAGTTCCCACAGGGCGACTTCGTAGTTCATTGCCGTGGGAAGCGGCCTTGGCCGCGAATGCCTCGGGGCCGTTGTTCATTCGCTTGCCAGCAAGCTTCCCACAGCGGCTTCGTGGCATGATCTGTGGGAACCAGCCTGCTGGCGAATGGCACGCTGTAACCGCGTCTAGGTGCTCCGTTTATTCGTCCCGATGCTTGAAGAACCGCTGGATACTGGAGAAATCCAGGCCGCCGTTCCCGGCGTTGGCGTGCAGACCGTAAAGGCTTTTCGCCAAAGCGCCCATGGGCGTGGCGGACTTGCTCGCCAGCGCGGCTTCCAGCGCCAGGCCCAGGTCCTTGTTCATCAGGTTGACGCCGAAACCGCCCTGATAGTTGTTGCTGGAAGGCACGCCCTCCATGACTCCGGGCCACGGATTGTAGACTTCCAACGACCAGTTGCGGCCGGAGCTGGCGAACATGATGTCCGACAGGACCTTGGGATCGAGACCGTGATCGACGCCCAGCTGCAGGGCCTCCGCGGTGCCGATCATGTGGATCGCCAGTAGCATGTTGTTGCAGATTTTCGCCACTTGCCCGGCGCCGTTGTCGCCGGCGCGAAAGATCTTGCTGCCCATGCACTCGAGCACCGCGCGGGCGCGCTCCACCGCATCTTCGGGGCCGCCGCAGATGAACGTCAGGGTGCCGGCCTTGGCGCCGCCGACGCCGCCGGATACCGGGGCGTCGATCATCACCCGGCCGCTGTCGGCGGCGGCGGCGGCGGCCAGCTCGCGGGCGGTGGCGGCATCGATGGTGGAGCAGTCGATGATCAGACTGTCCTGGCCGATGGCGTCGAGAATGCCGTTGTCTCCCAGATAGAGCCCCTTGGCCGCGGCACCGGAGGGCAGCATGCTGATCACCACCTCGGCGTTTTCCACTGCCCGTGCAGGTGAGTCAGCGGCGCTGGCGCCGGCGTTCACCGCCTCTTGCAGCAGGGCGGGCACCAGATCAAAGGCGGACACCTCATGACCGGCCTTGACCAGATTGGCGGCCATCGGCCCGCCCATGTGTCCGACACCAAAAAACGCGATTCTCATAATTATTCCTCCAGCTGCTGAAGCCGGCGCGGTGCCCGTTTCGCAGGTCTCTTTTACAAGTCCGCTAACGGATCGGGTACGCCGGGAAGTTGATAAAATTCCGCCAGGTAGGCCGGGGTGATCTCGGCAACCGAGCGGTGTTTGAAATGGGGTTGTCCGTCCTTGTCGATCAACAGCGCGCGCACGCCTTCCTGAAAATCACCGTGCAACGTGCACTGCACCGCCACCCGCCATTCCATACGGAACACATCAGCCAGCGTCATGTCGGCGCCCCGGTGCCAGTTTTCCCATACCAGAGCGGCGGTTTGCGGGCAGCCTTTGGCGAGCGTCGCGGCGGCTTTGCTCAGCCAGCGGTCTTCACTGTCGAGACCGGTGATGGCCTCGACCACATAGCTCGGATCGTCGCTATCGCAAAGCCGATCGATCTCCCCACGGTGCTGGCTGACCGGGCTTTCCGGCAGGTCCCCGGCGGTCAGGCTGAATCCGGCCAGCAGCGCGCTGACCTGGCCGTCGTGATGTCGCGCGTCATCGTTCCAGTTCAGTTCGTTGAGCGCGGTCATCACCGCGGTCTTGCGCTCATGGGCGATAGCCACGTCACCCAGACCGATGGCGAGCCCGTCACTGACGTTGATGTTGGCGCCGGTCAGTCCCAGGAACAGGCCGACCTTGCCGGGCATGCGGCTGAGGAAGTAGCTGCCGCCCACATCCGGAAACAGGCCGATGGTGATTTCCGGCATGGCGATGCGCGCGGTTTCGGTCAGCACCTTGTGCGAGGCCCCGGCCAGCAGACCGAGGCCGCCGCCCATGATGATGCCGTTGCCCCAGCAGATCAGCGGTTTGCCAAAAGTGTGCAGGCGATGGTCCAGCCGGTATTCGCGGCCGAAGAAGGCTTCCGCGTACCGGTTCCGTTCTCCCTGCGATGTATCCACCATGCTTTGGTACAGGCGCACGATATCGCCGCCGGCGCAGAACGCCTTATCGCCGTTGGCGTCCAGCCAGACCGCCTGGATCGTGTTGTCGGTCTGCCAGGCGGCAAGTTGCTCCTCCAGCAGATCGATCATTTCCAGGGACAGGGAGTTGAGGCTTTTGGGTGCGTTCAGAGTGGCACGACCGATCCGGCCGTGATCGCCTTCCAGAATCTCGAATGTCACCAGGGCCTTGCTGTCACTCACAGTGCTCTCCATCAACAGGACTCCATCAATTGATTGCGTCGCGCGGCATTATCCCGGTCGTTCACAGGAACGCCAGGTCGCCCAGCACGCGGCGGGCAATAATCACCCGCATGATTTCGTTGGTGCCCTCCAGAATCTGATGCACGCGGGCGTCACGCACGTAACGTTCCAGCGGGTATTCCTTGATGTAGCCGTAGCCGCCATGCAGCTGCAGCGCCTGGTTGCAGACGTCGAAACACAGATCGGTGGCGAGCCGCTTGGCCATGGCGCAGTACATGGACTTGTCGGCGTCGCCCTGGTCCAGCTTCCATGCCGCCAGCCGCACCATCTGCTGCGCCGCCACCAGATGGGTGGCCATGTCGGCGAGGGTGAACTGGGTGTTCTGGAACTGGCTCAGGGCCTGGCCGAACTGTTTGCGTTCCTGTACGTAGCCTTGCGCCTGATTGAGCGCCGCGGTGGCGGCGCCCAGGGAGCAGCTGGCGATGTTGATGCGGCCGCCATCAAGGCCGGCCATGGCGATCTTGAAACCCTGGCCTTCTTCACCGACGCGGTAGCGCTCGGGAATGCGCGCGTCTTCCAGGATCACCGCCCGGGTGGGCTGGCTTTTCCAGCCCATCTTGTCTTCGTTGCGGCCATAGCTGACGCCGGGGGTGTCCGCCGGGATGGCGAAGCAGGTGACGCCGCCGGCGCCGCTGCCGCCGGTGCGTGCCATCAATACCAGTACATCGGTGTCGCCGGCGCCGGAAATAAACGCCTTGGCGCCATTGAGCACATAGTCATCGCCATCTTTTTTGGCGCTGGTGCTCAGGGATGCGGCGTCGGAACCGGCGTTGGGTTCGGTGAGGCAGTAGGACGCCAGCTGCTCCCCGCTCATCAGACCGTCCGCCCATTGTGCCCGCAACGCATCGGAACCGAAGTTCGACAGCATCCAGGTGGCCATGTTGTGGATGGTGATGAAGGCGGTGGTGGAGGTGCAGCCGGCGGCCATTTGCTCGAAGATCAAGGCGGCATCAAGCCGGCTCAATCCCATGCCGCCATGATCGGGGTCGCAGTACAGCGCGCAGAAGCCGAGTTCTCCGGCCCGTTTGATGGTGTCCTTGGGAAAAGTACTGTGTTCATCCCATTCGGCGGCGAAGGGCGCCAGTTCTTTTTCGGCGAACTGACGGGCGGTATCGCGGAACGCCTGTTGTTCTTGGTTGAGGGAGAAATCCACGGTATCGGTCTCCGCTGTTGGCGGGCGGGCCCGCTCTCTCATGCCGGTACGGGTGAGGGAGCGGGCCGGCCGGCGAGGTTATTTCAGATGGATGGTCATGTTCGGGCCACTGTGGGTGGCATCGGCGATGTCGTCCTCGAACCAGCGGCTGGTGACGGTCTTGGTCTCGGTGTAGAACCGCACCGCCTGCTTGCCGTAGGCGTGCTGGTCGCCGTAGAAGGACCCTTTCCAACCGGTGAAGCTGAAGAACGGCAGCGGCACCGGAATCGGAATGTTGATACCGACCTGGCCGACTTCCACTTCGTGCTGGTATTTGCGGGCGGCGGCGCCGCTGGCGGTGAAGATCGAGGTGCCGTTGCCGTAGGGGCTGTTGTTGACCAGCTCGATGGCTTCTTCCAACGTGTCCACGCACACGCAGCACAGTACCGGGCCAAAAATTTCTTCGTTGTAGATGCTCATTTCCGGCTTCACGTCGGTGAACAGCGTGGGGCCGACCCAGTTGCCATCCGGCAGGCCGTCCACGGTGCAGTCGGAACCGTCCAGCAGGCAGGTGGCGCCTTCTTCCTTGCCCTGTTTGATCAGGGTAAGGATGCGCTCCCTGGCTTTCGGGCTGATCTGCGGGCCGTAGGCGGCGCCGGCGTCGTCCCAGGCACCGGGGCGCACCTTGGCGAACTCGTCCTTGATGTCGTCGATCCACTGTTTGGAATCACCGACGAACACCGCCACGCTGATCGCCATGCAACGCTGGCCGGCGGCGCCGCAGGAGGAGCCCACCAGATTGCCGACCACCTGGCTCTTCTGCGCGTCCGGCATGATCACCATGTGATTCTTGGCACCAGCGAAACACTGGGCGCGTTTCAGATGCTCGGTGGCGGTGCGATAGACATGCTGACCCACCGGCACCGAACCGACGAAGGACACCGCCTTGATCTCCGGATGGGTGAGCAGGGTATCCACTTGCTGTTTGCCGCCGTGCACCACCTGCAACACGTTCTTCGGCGCGCCGGCTTCCAGGAACAGTTCCGCCAGCAGATTGGGGGTCATCGGGTCCTGCTCGGAAGGTTTGAGCACGAAGGTATTGCCGCAGGCGATGGCCATCGGGAACATCCACAGCGGGATCATTGCCGGGAAGTTGAACGGGGTGATACCGGCGCAAACACCCAGCGGCTGGATCCAGGAATGGGTGTCGATGCTGCGGGCCACGTTCTCCACCGTTTCGCCCATCATCAGCGACGGGATGTTGGCGGCCTGCTCGACCACTTCGATGCCGCGCCAGACGTCGCCCTTGGCGTCCTCGAAGGTTTTGCCGGTTTCCTTCGCCAGCACCTTGGCGATGTCGTCATGGCGTTCTTTCAACAGGGCCTGATACCGCATCATCAGCCGGGCCCGTTCGGTCACCGGCACTTCACGCCATTCCTCGAACGCGGCCTTGGCGGCGGCGATCGCTTGCTCCATTTCCTCGCCGGTGGCCGCCGGGGCCTCGCACAATACTTCCTGAGTGGCCGGATTGGTGACGGGAATCCAGGTGTCGGTGGCACTTTGCGCGAACTCACCGTTGATCAGTTGAGGCAGTCGGGTGGACATAACGCTCTCCAAATAATTATTAGGGGTATAACGGGCCACGCGCGCCGAGCCCGGCCGCTCCTTCGGAGCGAGGTGGCACCATCATGCTGCTGCACGGGGTGGCGTTTCCAACAGTATGGCTATTGTGTATCACAGGGCGGGGGACGGTAAGATAGCGGCAATTGACTATACCTGGATAAAATTGCGCTTATGAGCGACATTCTTACCCCGCCGGTGGAAACCTCCCGCTGGCCATTGCCGAAGACCGGTCGGCGGGTGGTGATCCCCCATACGCTGGTGGCGGAGCTGGCGGAACATCCGCTGTGCCGGGATTGCATGCCCCATGGCGTCGGGTTCTATCCCGCCGCCGCAGGCCACCATATGGGCCGTGCCGAGCCTCGGGATCATCTGGTGATTTATTGCCTGTCGGGATCCGGCGTGGCGGAGCTGGAAGGGCGGCGCAAGCCGGTGCGGGCCGGGGACGTACTGTTGCTGCGGGAAGGCCAGCGTCACCGTTACCGGGCCAACCCTCAGGACCCCTGGACCATCTATTGGGTGCACCTGGGCGGTGCCGAGGTGGATACCTATTTCAACGAAATCCTCAGCGCCCCGGACGGCTTCACCGCCACCGTCGGGCAGCACTCGCGGCTCACCGAGGATTTGGAGCTGCTGTTGACCACCGTGACGCGCTTCCGTCCCCATCACTTGATTTACGCCGCCAATCTGCTCAAGAGCCTGCTCTCGTTCATGGCATTGATGCGACGGCAGCGTCAGGCCCGCAACGTGGCGTTGGATTTGCCGCGGATCCAGGCCTGGTTGCAGGCCCATCTGCACCAACGCATCGAGCTGGAACAACTGGTCAGTGCCACCAGCGAACTGTCGCTTTATCATTTTATCCGCGAATACAAACGACAGACCGGGCAGACGCCGATGCAGGCGTTCCAGCATTTGAAGATCACCCGTGCCTGCTATCTGCTCGACATCACCGATCTCAGTATCACCCAGGTGGCCGCCGATCTCGGCTACGACGACCCCTATTATTTCTCGCGCCAGTTCAAGAAAGTCATGGGGGTGGCGCCGAGGGATTACCGGCGAGAGAGATCGGAACGCTGATGGAGGGGCGTGCGCTATTCGCCGCCAAGGCAGCTTGTATGTTGGCGTGGCAAGTCGATAGTAGGCAGAGAGACTTGTCGGGGTGGCGGGACCTAGGCAGCTTCTGACCCCTTCGGGTACAGACCGTGGGAGAAATGACCCCACCCCGCACCTACA
>NZ_SNUA01000003.1 GCF_004360225.1 Alcanivorax sp. 24 | reverse complement strand
AAGCCTTGGTCATCCTGGCCCGGAAGATCGCCCGCACCGCCTTCGCCCTGATGAAGCAGCAACAAGAATATTGCCCCGCAAAGCTCTTTTAAGCATTGCAGGGCACCATAGAATCTCCCACAGCGGCTTCGTGGCCCTTCCATGCCAGCCCCTCACCTTGAAGCGGAGCCGTGTTACGCCTTTGCGGAACCTGCTTCACGACGTTCCCGCAAAGGCGTAACACGGCTCCGCTGTCCCTGATGGAAGGCAATACGGTTTCCCTCCAAACCGCGATGAACCATAAATAAGCGCTTTTTATGCTTGCCAGGGCGTTGGGTCTGGTTTTGCATTACCGGCGTCCGGCGTCCGGCGTCCGGCGTCCGGCGTCCGGCGTCCGGCGTCCGGCGTCCGGCGTCCGGCGTCCGGCGTCCGGCGTCCGGCGTCCGGCGTCCGGCGTGTCGGCGTGCCGGCAAATGCCGTATAATGCCGCCTTTTTCCGGCCGTGGAGTTGTCATGACCGTTCGTACCCGGGTAGCCCCGTCCCCCACTGGCGATCCCCATGTGGGCACCGCTTACATTGCCTTGTTCAATCGTTGTTTCGCCCGTCAGCACGGTGGTCAGTTCATTCTCAGGATCGAGGATACCGACCAGGTGCGCTCCACCGCGGAATCGGAGCAGGCGATCCTGGATTCCCTGCGCTGGCTGGGGCTGGATTGGGACGAAGGGCCGGACGTCGGCGGCCCTCACGCGCCTTATCGTCAAAGTGAGCGCGGCGATATCTACCGTCAGTACGCCGAGCAATTGGTTCAGGCCGGCCACGCTTTCAAGTGTTACCGTAGCGCCGAGGAACTGGACACGTTACGTGCCCGGATCAAGGAGAGCGGTGAAAACCGGGCATTGAAACCCCGTGATCTGGAGCTGGATCAGGCCGAGCAGACCCGCCGTGAAGCGGAAGGGGCACCTTATGTGATCCGCATGCGGGTGCCGGAGGATGGGCGCTGTGCCATCGAGGACATGCTGCGCGGCACCGTGGAGCTGGATTGGGCCCTGGCCGACGCGCAGGTCCTGCTGAAATCCGATGGCCTGCCCACCTATCATCTGGCCAATGTGGTGGATGACCATCTGATGGGCATCACTCATGTGCTGCGTGGTGAGGAATGGCTGAACTCCGCGCCGAAGCACAAGCTGCTGTATGAGTATTTCGGCTGGGACATGCCGGCGCTGTGCCACATGCCGCTGCTGCGTAATCCGGACAAATCCAAACTCAGCAAGCGCAAGAACCCCACCAGTATCAATTTCTATCGCCGCATGGGTTTCCTGCCGGAAGCGCTGGTGAACTACCTCGGCCGCATGGGTTGGTCCATGCCCGACGAACGTGAGCGTTTCTCTTTGAGTGAGATGGAAGCGGCTTTCGACATCAACCGTGTGTCCCTGGGCGGACCGGTGTTCGATGTGGAAAAGCTGAGCTGGCTCAACGGCCAGTGGCTGCGGGACCTGTCCGACGAACAGTTCCTGCAACAGCTGATGGGCTGGGCTTTCAATCGGGACTACGTGATGCAGGTGCTGCCGCATATCAAGCAGCGGGTGGAAACGCTGAGTGACGTGGTGGACAAGGCCGGCTTCTGTTTCTCCGGGATGCTCACCATCAGTGAACAGGATTTCGAGCACAAGCAGTACAGCACCGAGGATATGAAGGAATGGCTGCAGTTCTTCCTCTGGTCCTGTGAGGCTCAGCGCAGTTGGAATCGGGATAATCTGTTCGTCGATGCCAAGGCCCTGGCGGATGCCCTGGATGTGAAAATCCGTGATTTCCTGTTTCCGGTGTTCGTGGCCATCGCCGGCACCAGCGCCAGTTTCTCGGTGGTGGACAGCATGGCATTGCTGGGCGCCGATATCAGCCGGGCGCGATTGCGTCACGCGGTGGAGGTGCTGGGCGGGGTCTCCAAGAAGCAAACCAAGAAGCTGGAGAAGGCCTACGCCGCTTTGATTGGCCGGGCTGATTAAGATTGCGGCAATTTGACCAAGGGATGAACAGACGGGGCAAAAACCGTGAAAAACCGCCGCTAAGTGCTTGACAGGATAGGGCCCCTGGGTAGAATACGCCGCACCACACGGGACGCACATACCGGTGGTCACAATCTGGGGCTATAGCTCAGCTGGGAGAGCGCTACAATGGCATTGTAGAGGTCGGCGGTTCGATCCCGCCTAGCTCCACCAAATACGTCCCCTTCGTCTAGTGGCCTAGGACACCGCCCTTTCACGGCGGTAACAGGGGTTCGACTCCCCTAGGGGACGCCACTACAAAAAGACCTCGCTCATTGAGCGGGGTTTTTTTGTGGTTTATTTTTGAGATCGAGGGAAGACGTTTTAAACAGAAAGGCTGTCTTTCTCAGTGGAGCTCCGAAGGCGGGTTTTGCGGGTACCCCGAGGTGTCCATGACCCGCCGTGAACCCACCCCGGGGCTTGCGGTCGGCGTCCTGCCTCACACAGTCATGGACACCTCGGGGTACCCGCAAAACCCTCGGTCGCAGCCAAGCGAAGGGCTCGTTTTTCTTTTCACCGCCGTTGATTTGAGGCTGAGTGTTTCAGAGCTCGCGGAGTGTTGCCGGTCAGGGCGTTCCAGGACCGTGTTTGGCCAGGGATGGCCAAACCCGAGCGCACATGGACGTGCTTGTAGCGTGTCCTGGAACGCCCTGACCGGCAACGCTCCCTCGCTGACTTGCTAATCCGCTGTATTTGTATCTGGTGGATACCAGCCCTAGCGAAAATCCCGGGATTTGATATTCAATTCCAGTAAGGCGTCGCTGGCATCGATCAGTGCGCCGGCCATGAGGTGAACAACCCCCTCCGGACTGATTTCCAGAGTGCCTTTGACGATCACCAACGGGCTGCGAAGCAGGGTTTTGCGGAACCGTTCCTGAATGGCATTCCAGATCACCACGTTGGTGTTGCCGGTCTCATCCTCCAGTGTCATGAACAGCGCGCCTTTGGCGGAGCCGGGTCTTTGCCGGTTGGTCACCAGCCCGGCGACCCGGATCAGTTGTCCCGGCCGGCCCCGCTTCAAGTCCCGTGCCCGGCGGCAGCCGCGAAAGCGGGGGAGATGGCGGACCAGGGCCATGGGATGCCGGCCCAGAGTCAGGCCCAGGTGACGGTAATCCTGCAGCAGATCAGCGTGCTCCGAAGGGGCGTCGAGGTAGACTCCGTCATGATCCTTGCCGGCACCGCGCTCCGTTTCAAGTAATGGCCGAGGCGCTTCCAGTCCCTGGATTTCCCAATGGCCCTGGTGGCGGTGGCCGCTGAGTGCACGCAGTGCGTTACCAGCCACCAGGGCTTCCCGCTCCCGTTGATTGAGGCGGGCCCGCTGGCATAGATCCCGCACACTGCTGAAAGGGCGCTCGGCGCGGGCCCGCGCCAGGCGCTCGGCGGCTTCCGGATTGAATCCTTTCAACTGACGAAATCCCAGCCGCAAGGCCGGCTGCACCCCGAGTTTCTGTCTTTGTGTCTCTTCCAGAGTGTGGTCCCAGTGGCTGTGCCGTACGTCCAGGGGGCGCAGTTCGATGGCGTGGCGGCGCGCATCCTGGAGAATTTGCGAGGGGCTGTAAAAGCCCATCGGCAGACTGTTGAGCAGACCACAATAAAAGGCGCTGGTGTGATGACGTTTGAGCCAGGCGGACACGTACACCAGCAGGGCGAAACTGGCGGAGTGGGATTCCGGGAAACCGTAGCCGCCGAAGCCTTTCATTTGCTCGAACAGACGCTGGGCGTAATCCTCGTTGTAGCCGTTGGCGCGCATACCCTGGATCACCTTGTCCTGGAACTGCATCAGCTCGCCGCTCTTGCCCCAGCGGGCCATGGCCCGGCGTAACCGGTCCGCCTCGCCGCCGGAAAATTTCGCCGCCACCATGACCAGTTGAATCACCTGCTCCTGAAAGATGGGGATACCCAGGGTACGTTTCAGTACCGCTTCCACTTTCGGGTCCGGGTAATCCGGTTCTTCCAGGCCGTCGCGGCGGCGTAAATAGGGATGCACCATGTCGCCCTGAATCGGCCCCGGGCGGACGATGGCCACCTCGATCACCAGATCGTAGAACTTGCGGGGCCGCAGTCGCGGCAGCATGTTCATCTGCGCCCGGGATTCCACCTGGAACACCCCCAGGCTGTTGCCTTTGCAGAGCATGTCGTAGGTGGCCGGGTCCTCGGTGGGAATGTCCTGCATGATCAACGGCCGGCCACGGTAGTGACTGATCAGGTCCAGGGTTTTGCGGATCGCGGTGAGCATGCCCAGGGCCAGCACGTCCACCTTCATCAGCCCGAGTGCTTCCAGGTCGTCCTTGTCCCACTGAATCACGGTGCGGTCGGCCATGGCGGCGTTTTCCACCGGCACCAGCGTGGGCACCGGGTCACGGGTAATGACAAAGCCGCCCACGTGCTGGGACAGATGCCGGGGAAAGCCGACCAGCTCAAACACCAGCGCCCGGTACTGCCGGCCCAGGGCGGTATCGCCCAGACCGACTTCGCGGAACCGCTCCTGCAGATCGGCGGGTTTGTCCCACCAGGCCAGGTTGGCGCTGAGCCGCTCGATGATCGACAGATCCACGCCCAGGGCCCGGCCCACGTCACGCACCGCCGAGCGGGTGCGGTAATGGATCACGGTAGCGGCGAGGGCGGCGCGGTCCCGGCCGTATTTGCGGTACAGGTACTGCATCACTTCTTCGCGGCGTTCGTGTTCGAAATCCACGTCGATGTCCGGCGGTTCCCGCCGTTCCTTGGAAATGAAGCGCTCGAACAGAAGCTGGCTGCGGTTGGGGTCCACTTCGGTGACGCCGAGGCAGTAACACACCGCGGAATTGGCGGCGGAACCGCGCCCCTGGCAAAGAATGCCCTGGCCACGGGCGTAGGCGACGATGTCGTGGACGGTGAGAAAGTAATGGGCGTATTCCAGTTCGCGGATCAGCGCCAGCTCCCGCTCCAGCAGGGTTCGTACGGAGGCGGGCACGCCTTTGGGATAACGCCGCGCGGCGCCTTGATGGGCGAGGGCGGCCAGATAATCGTCGGCGTTCTGCCCGGGCGGCACTACTTCCTCGGGATACTGGTAGCGGATTTCGTCCAGCTTGAACTCGCACTGATCGGCGATCCAGGCCGCCTCGCGAAGCAGGGTTTCCGGGTAAATATCGGCCAGGGTTTCCAACGGACGCAGATGCCGCTGATCATTCTGGAAGCGGCGGCGGCCCAACTCGTACACCGAGGTGTTCAGCCGCAGCGCGGTGAGCACGTCCTGCAGTCTTTGCCGCTCGGCGCGATGATAGTGCACATCGTTGGCGGCGCTCATGGCGAGCTCGAAGCGGTGCGCCAGATCCAGGCAATAGCGATAGTGCAGGGCGTCGTTGCGGTCCTGGAGCAGTTCACAGGCAAGCCAGAAACGATCGCCGAAATGAGCCTGGAGCAAGGTGGCATGATGGGGATCGCGGCCATCACCGGCGGGGAACCACAGACACAGGGCATGACGTTCCAGCCGCGTCAGATCCCGCCAGTGCAGTTGGTATTTTCCTTTTTCCGCCCGCCGGCGTCCCTGGGTGATCAAGGTGGATATCTCGCCATAGGCGCGGCGGTTCCGGGCCAGTAATACCAGATGCAAAGCGCCCTGATCGGTCTCCAGGCGGAAGGTGCTGCCAATGATCAGTTTCAGGGTGGTGCCGACGTCGTCACGCAGCGCCTGGTGCGCCCGCCAGGCCCGCACCACCCCGGCCAGAGAGGCGTCATCGGTAATCGCCAGAGCCCGGTAGCCCAGTTCGTGGGCACGTTGTACCAACTCCTCCGGTTGGCTGGCGCCGGTGAGAAAGCTGAAGGCGCTGGTGCAATGCAACTCGGCGAAAGGCGGGGGGGCCGGATTCATACGCGGCTCCTTGATCCCCTCTGGGGCCGCCATTGAAGGATGGACATCAACCTGACGTTAACGTTAACTGGAGAGCCTGTTTCATTCGTTTGCCTTGGGATATCACCATGACTCTGAATAACAAACGCTTTCCCTCGCCGGAAAGTCTGGACAACCTGCCCGAAGACATCCGCGAGGTGATTCTCGGCGTGCAGGAAAAAGCCGGCTTCGTGCCCAATGTGTTTCTCATGCTGGCCCGCCGCCCGGCGGAATTCCGGGCCTTTTTCGCTTATCACGATGCCCTCATGGAGCGCGAATCCGACACCCTGAGCAAAGCGGAAAAAGAAATGATCGTGGTCGCCACCAGCGCCCGCAATCACTGCCTGTACTGCGTGGTGGCCCATGGCGCTCTGTTGCGGATTTACAGCAAGAATCCACTGGTGGCGGATCAGGTGGCGATCAACCACCGCACCGCGCCGATCAGCGAGCGTCATCGGGTGATGCTGGACTTCGCGTTCCATCTGGCCCTGGAACAGGGGGAGATGAACGACGACTGGGAGGCCCGCTTGGCGGAGGTGGGCTTCACCACCGAGGACATGTGGGATATTGGCGCCATCGCCGCCT
Source organism: Alcanivorax sp. 24 (assembly GCF_004360225.1). Classification (GTDB taxonomy): domain Bacteria; phylum Pseudomonadota; class Gammaproteobacteria; order Pseudomonadales; family Alcanivoracaceae; genus Alloalcanivorax; species Alloalcanivorax xiamenensis. The sequence goes on along the minus strand of NZ_SNUA01000003.1, from coordinate 413,458 downwards.
TCTTCGGTATGTCCAATCGCATGGTCAATCTCACCGGAACGCCGCCCAACGAGGAGTTCTACCTGATGGGGCGGGTGCCACGTTGACGGAAAACGCTGGCACGCAAACACGCTGACACGCAACACGCGGAAACCGCCGTCAGCCAAAGAATGTCCCCCTTTCCGTTGGCCGGACGGGAAGGCTTTCCCAATTGTCCGCGGGGTTGGCAAGGATGGCGTGTAAGCGTGTTGCGTGCCGGCGTGGGCGCGCGGCGGCCAGACGATAGCTTCCGGGATAACCGTATAAGCTGGCGGAAGGCCCCTGGCCTTATTAGAAGAAACCATGCAGCCACCACTGCTGCCGGGCATCCTGGAACAGCCAGCAGCATTCGCCCTGGGGGTGGTGCGCCAGCCGGTAATGGCGGGGCATCGTTCCCCGCCAGGGCTGGCTGAAACGTTCCTGTTGCGGAAACAGTCGCAGGCGCTGCCCCCGCCATACCGGCACGCCGTTGTCCTGGTGCAGTCTCAGTGGGGATTCCAGTAACCACAGAGGACGGTCCTGATCCGCCTGATCGCTTTCATGCTCTCGTGGTGTCGCGCCGAACGGTGGCTGACGGCATTCGCTGTATTCCGGCAAGTGATCGTCGGCCAGGGCCGGGCGATAAAGCGCCAGCCCCGGAGTGTCCACCAGCTTTTCCAGCAGGCCGTTCAGCGGAGCGCGGGCTCCGGGCTCCGGAAACAGGGCGGCAAGGCCGGGGTTCAATGGCCGTGGCCGGCTGGTATCCAAACCCAGTCCCAGCACCGCGCCGTCCAGAGGCTGGTGCTCCAGGCGCCGCAGGCTCAGATCGAGCCAACCGGCGGCGTCATGGGCCGGCCAGGCCCGGCGCACCAGCAGGGTGTGCCGTTCGCGATTGTCCAGACGCAAATGCCAGCGTATCGCCAGCACCTGCTCCTGATAGCGCCTCAGGTGTTGCTCCATCTGCTCAAGCAGCGCCGCCATGGGGATTTTGAGCAGGGCCTGATCATTTATCGGATCATCGAATTGCTGTTGTTCCCGGAATGGTGCCGGGGCGGGAATCGTCCGGCGCACGTCCGCTTTCTCTCCAAGCAGGCGTTGCAACCAATCCAGAAAGGAAGCGCCGAATCGTTTGCCGAGCGCGGCCCGCGGCAGTGCGAACAGGTCGCCGAGGGTATGAAAGCCAGGGGCCTTCAGACGTTCCTTGACGGCGTCTTCCAGAGCCAGGGAGTCGATCGGCAGGGCCGCCAGCCAGGCCTGGAAGCGACTGCGCTCCGGCATCTGCTCAAGGTTGGGCGGTTCGGTGAGATGCCAGGCCGCCAGCGGCGTGGGACCAAGGCCCAGATGGCTGGTTAGCGGGCAGTGCAGGCGGTATTGGTCCACTCGTGACAGCAGTCCACTGAAACCGCCGAACAGACTCAGGCAGCCCCCGACTTCCAGCAGCAGGGTATGGGGAGGCGCAAGGCAGACCTGTGGCGTCATGGCCAGCAGATGACGGGCTTCCCGTTGCAAGGCCTGTTCCTCCTGCCGGGGGGCGGCTTGTTGCACCTGGAGGCCGTCGCATAAAGCGCGCGCCGTGCCCAGGCGCTGCCCTATGTTCACGCCGGCGCCACGGGCGGCGGCATTGGCCAGGGTGATCCGCTGCTGTCGCACCAGCACACGGGGCTCGGGGCTGGGGCCATCCACGGCTTCCAGAGCCAGCAAGGGAAAATGCAGGGCAAGCCACAAGGGGGGATTCATGGACGGAGCTCCGATGTTGGCGCCGGCAGTGCCAGCGGAGAGGGCGTCGTCGTGGTCTCCGGGCGGCGGGTCCGGGCCGCCATGGTGGCGCAGGGCGGTGGGGGGTGGCGCAGGTGCTCGGGCAGCACCATCAACCGGCATTGCTGACCGTGGCGGCCACCGGGCTGCTTGCCAACGGTGACGCTCAGTTCGCCGGGCTGATCGACGTCCAGCAGCAGACGCAGGGGCGCCGGGCTGGGCTGTTTCGAGGCCCGTCGCGGGCGCACCAGCAGAAACAGACAACGGCCCTGCTGCGCGGCCATGTGCAGGCGGCGCAGAGTCCCGGTGGGCAGGGTGCCTCCCGGTGCCCACAACACCAGACTGTCCAGAGTATCGCTGGAGGCGGCTTCCAGACAGGCACGCAACAGCGTGGAGCGTTCCCGGGCTTGTAGCACCAGGATGTGCTCCAGCGGCAACCCGGCCCGCTTCAAGGCGGTGGCGGAAGGCCGGGCCGGGGGGTTGGCGATAATGCGGGCGCCGTCCTCTCGGCGACGCAACAGGGGCAACAGCAAATGCAGTAATGACGGACAGGGCAGTGGACAGAGCAGTTCCACCAGCCCCTGGTTGGGCCAGCCACCTTGCCAGAGCAGGCGGTCCAGGGCCGGGAAACCGGTGTGCCGGCGTTCTTCGCGGGCCGCTCCCCGGCTGGAGCCTTGCCAGGTGTCCTGGCGGCGAAGCAGTTGTTGCAGGGCGTCCGCATTCATGAGGTAAGCATCCATATACTGTCCTTGTGTACAGTATTCCGATGTGCCGATCGGGTCAATCCGTCTGCTGGCTGGTATACATGTTGTCTCCCTCGCTCGGGCTGACTATGTTGAGGGCTTGATTCCCTTCCGTGAGTGCGACGATGACACAACAACACAGTGCGCCGCCGGGGCTGGAGTGGCTGCAACAAGGCTTGGCGCGCCGCCGTTTTCTCAAGTGGACGCTGGCCGCCAGTGCCGTGATGGTGGGTACCGCCGCGGGCGGATTTCTCTGGCTGCGCCGTTCCCCCCTGGACCAGCAGCGGATACCGGATTGGGCCGGTGGACTCAGCCCCGGGGAGTTTTTGTTGCTGGACCGTTGCCGGCGGGTGTTATTGCCTACTGAAGGGCGGGGCCTGCCGGATACCGAAACCGTGCCGGTGGTGGCCAACGTGCAGCGCACGCTGTCGCTGATGGCGCCGGCACTGCGCCGGCAACTGTCGCGGGGGTTGGGATTGTTTGATAACGCCGCGGTGTTCCGCCATGGCCGCCGTTTCGTGGATCTCGACGACGAAACGGCGCGGGACTATTTCGATCGCTGGGGGCGGGGGCTGGTGTTGCAACGAACTCTGGCCACGGTGATCAAGCAACTGGTGTACAGCGCTTATTGGCGCGACGAACGTACCTGGCAGGCTCTGGAATTCGACGGTCCGGTTTCGGATCGTTGGGGGCTGGCGTATCTGGGGAACGCGCCGATGCCGGAAGAAAACGGGGAAGTACAGGCGGGGGTAGCGGAATGACGACAACACTTTGGCGTGACTCCGGCCTGGCGGTGACCGAGGCGAAAGACATCCACCAATCGCGCTTGAATTTGCAGGCGGATGTGGTGGTGGTCGGCTCGGGTGCCGGCGGCGCCGTGGCGGCCTATGAATTGGCTCGGCGCGGCAAGCGGGTGCTGGTGCTGGAGGCGGGGCCCTATGTGCCGTCGCGGGATTTCAGTGAACGCTTCCCGGACGCCTTGGAGCAGCTGTATCAGGACCACGGTGGCCAGACCAATCGCAGCGGCGATCTGCTGATTCTGCAGGGGGCCTGTGTCGGTGGTTCCACCGTGGTCAATGCGGGCGTCTGTTTTCGTACTCCGGACTTCATTCTGCGGGACTGGCAGCGGAATTTCGGTCTCAGCGGACTCACCAGCGACGGCATGAGGCCCTATTTCGAACGGGTGGAAAAACACCTGGGCGTGCATGAAAACGGTGAACATGAGATTGCCGCCCATGCCCGTCTGATCCGGGCCGGCGCCGACAAGCTGGGGTGGTCGGTAAAGCCGTTTCAACGCAATATCCGCGATTGCGCGCTTACCGGACACTGCTTGTCCGGCTGCAAGACCGAGCGCAAGCAATCCATGCTAGTCAGTTATCTGCCCTGGGCGGTGGCCCACGGCGCGCGCATTTTCGCCGACACCCGGGTCATTGAAATTCTCACCGATAATGGCCGCGCCACCGGCGTTCGCGCCGAGGTCACCGGAACCGGCGGCGAACCGGTGGCGTCGATGACGGTGACGGCGCCACGGGTGGTGCTGGCCGCCGGGGCGGTACAAACGCCGCTATTGTTGCTGCGCAGCGAATTGGCCAATGGCTCCGATCAGGTCGGGCGTCACTTCGCCTGCCATCCGTCGCTGTACGTCAGCGCCCGTTATCCGCAACCGGTGCACGCCTGGCGCGGTGCCATGCTCGGGGTCTACGTGGACCAATTCATGGCCCCGGAGGACGGCGGTTTCGTGCTTGAGGACGGTGGTGCCGGGATCGTGGAACTGTCGATGACGGCGGAACCGGGCACCGGCGCGCCGTTCATGGATTTCATGGGAGAGGCCCGTTATCTGGCCGGGCTGGTGACCCTGATTCACGATCACAATGTGGGCCGGGTGCACTGGGACGGGGACAATAAGGTCATCGATTACCAACTGGACGATATCGATTTCCCGTCCATGAAAAACGCCCTGAAAGCGGCGGCGCGGCTGCATCTGGCCGCTGGGGCGGAGCAGGTGTATGTGCCCACCAGTGAGCCGCTGGTGATACGCCAGGAAGCGGATATCGATCCGATGGTGGAACGCCTGGAGAATCAGCCGCATCACCTGCGCATGGTCAGCTATCACCCCCAGGGCAGTTGCCGCATGGGCGCGGATCCCGCCAACAGCGTGGCGGCGGAAAGCGGAGAAACCCATGACGTGGCCGGGCTCTATATCGCCGATGCCAGCCTGTTGCCGACCTCGATTATCGTCAATCCGCAGATCACGGTTTACGCTCTGGCGACCCGCATCGCCGAGGCTATTGCTGCATCAGCCTGACGCGGTGCACGGTGCCGGACACCTTGTAGTCGAGAACGTCCTGTTCCCGGAGCATGCACACGCCATGTTCCGGATTGAGGCGGCACCAGCGGGTCTGGTCGCCGCCGCCGGGTACCACGCTGAAGCGGGTGGCGTAGCCGCTTTCCCGGTTCAGGCCCAGCCATAACTGATTGAAACGCCAGCCGCAGAGCGGGTCGTCGAAGCGGTCCAGGTAAACCGTCATGCGATAGTTCAATCCCTGCGGTTCCAACGGCACGTCGGTGCCCACCTGACGCAACGGACAGTCCGGTTTGGTGGGCACGTACAACGCTTCCACTTGCACCTCGCTGGCCGGCAGCGCTGGTTCGATATCCAATAGGTAGAACCAGGTCTTGGCGGGGGCAGGGTTCAATTTCGGAGTATGGGGGGCAACGGTAACACAGGCGCTGAGCAGCGTGGCCAGTGACAGCGGCCAGACGATACGCAGGCCTGCACGAACAATAACGGAAGCAGCGCTTTCCATGGCGTTCCCTGTGCGATGATAGCGACAATGCGGTGGCGTAAAGATCTTGAATGGGCTCTTAGGCTATCATTGCCGCTCGCGGCTGTCGCGCCGCAAATCCACACAGGAGAAACCATGACTGACGCGAACACACGTCCGCCGCGGGACGCTTTTGGTTACCTTTGCCCCCTGGATACCCGTTGGTCCGACAACGATCTGTACGGCCACGTCAATAACGTCACCTACTACAGCTACTTTGATTCCACCATTAACCGTTATCTGATTGAACGGGGTGGTCTGGATATTCATCAGGGTGATGTGATCGCCTATGTGGTCAGCTCCGGCTGTGAGTATTTCGAGGCGGCGGCTTATCCGGACTCCCTGGCGGTGGGCATGCGCGTGGACAAACTGGGTAACAGCTCGGTGCGTTATGGTTTGGCGGTGTTCGGCGCCGAGGGCGCGGCCAAGGCCCTGGGCCACGTGGTGCATGTGTTCGTCAATCGTGAAAGCGGCCGCCCGGTGCCGATTCCGGAACCGTTGCGTAAAGCGCTGGAAAAGCTGGCGTAACAGGCAGGGTTGAGGGAGCGCCTTTTGCCAGGGGAGGAGAGCCGGCGGTCAGGGTTCCAGGACACGGGAGAAGCACGGTCCTGGAACCCTGACCGCCGGCCCTCCACGAGCTCTGAAACCGTTTACTTCGAATCACCCCCGGCCACGAAGCCCGCTGTGGGAAGAGGCCCGGGCGGCGCTCCGCTTGGCAGCGAATGGCCCGGTATCACGGCGAGGAGGAAGAGAACCACAGTTCAGCGATGACGTAATATTCCTGCCCGAAGGGCAGATCCTGCAGTAAAAAGCCCACTTCCGGCTCCTGACCGGGAAACCGTTCCGGCGGATCGGGCCGTTGCGGGTCATCCTGGTAAATAAAACGCACCGGTGTGTCGAAACCTTCCATGAAACGCAGGCGGGCACGTAGCGCGAACCCTTTGCCGGTATCGAACCTGAGCGTGTTGTCCCGTGGCACTATGCTGCCACGCATGATCTGCTCCGTGTCACTGAGCTTGCCGTCCACCACCGCTTCCCGCGCGCCGGTCCAACTGGTACGCAGGCGCGCCCCTTGCAACCGATAGCCGTCCACGGTGATGCGGGCGCTGGGTTCGCGCAACACGGCGGCGGCCATCGCCGGCAGGGTAAAGCGGCTGTGCACCATCACGCTGTCGGCGCCAACGATGAAATAATTATGCACGGTGAGCACGCGTAATCCGGCCACCCGTACCCGGGTGGTGGCGTACACCAGTGTCGCCAGCGGACCGGTGATGACCTGCCGGATCACCGGGTCCAGATTATCGTTGTCCAGAGTGACCCGCGCGTTACGTAACAACAGGCCGGCGCTGAGTCTCAGCTTCAGGCCATCCAGCAAAGTGCCTTCGCCGTCCCAGCCCCGATAAGTGAAATCACCCCAACGAAACAGATTGTCGTCAATAAAGGCGAGCCGGAAGCGATCACCGCTGATTGCCAGGGGCGTGCGTTCGAGCGTGGCCGCCGGGGCGAAAGTGGCGCGGGGCCGGGCTTGCGGAACATAGAAAACGCCGTCGGGAACGGGCAGCGTGGCAAGCACCTCCGCCGGCAAGGGCATGGGATGTGTCTCCCCGGCGTCCTCGGAGCGCAGCAGCAAGCGGTCTCCAGCGGCGACCCGGTCTACCGGAGCATCCCGGCGGGCGTCGACATCTTCCTGGAAATAGGGCTGATGGCCCAGGGTCCAGGGTAGCCACTGATGCCGCACTTCATGAAACGCGCCACCCCGGTAGTGGACCAACATCAAGTCCTTCCGGTCCGCTCCAACCAGCGGGCTGTGTTCTTCGATGGTCAGAGTGATCAGAGCCGCGTGGGCGGGAAGGGAGAGAAGGAATAACAACAGACAGACCAGCCCCCGCCGTCCGCATGTCCCATATGGAAACAAGCGCACGGACGGTGTGGAGGCTGGCGGCGGTTTATTCCGCCAGTTCCGGCCGGTCAGCGAAATGCGCCAGTGCATCCGGGTTGGCCAGAGCGTTGCGGTTACGGACTTCGCGTCCATGGACGATGTCACGCACCGCCAGTTCCACGATCTTGCCACTGACCGTGCGGGGGATTTCCGGCACTTCCAGGATTACCGCCGGCACGTGGCGCGGACTGGCGCCGTCGCGGATGGTCTGGCGAAGGGTTTGTTTGAGATCGTCATCCAGGGTCGCGTCCCCGGCCATCACCACGAACAGCACCACGCGCACGTCACCCTGCCACTGCTGGCCGATCACCACCGCCTCGCGAATCTGCGGAAGGGTTTCCACCTGCCGATAGATTTCGGCGGTGCCAATGCGCACGCCGCCAGGGTTGAGCACGGCGTCGGAGCGGCCATGGATGATCAGGCCGTCGTGACCTTCGTGGGCGACGGTTTCGGCATAGTCACCATGGGCCCAGATGTCCATGCCAAGGGGGGCGAAACGCTCGAAGTAAGCCTCCTGGAAGCGCCTGCCGTCCGGGTCGTTCCAGAACGATACCGGGCAGCATGGAAACGGCGTGCGGCAGACCAACTCGCCTTTCTCGCCGGTTATGGTCTGACCATGGTCATCAAATACCGCCACGTCCATGCCGAGACCGGCGCATTGCAACTCGCCGCGATACACCGGCAGCATCGGATTGCCCAGAGCGAAGCAGGAAATAATGTCGGTGCCGCCGGAAATGGAGCTCACCAGCAGATCCGGTTTCACCTTCTGATAAAGGAAATCATAGCTTTCGTGCAGCAATGGCGAGCCGGTGGAAAACAGGCTGCGCAGCGTGCTCAGGTCATGGCTCTGGCGCGGCACCACGCCGGCCTTTTCCACCGCCTGAACGAACTTGGCACTGGTGCCGAAATGGGTTACGCCCTCGGCGTCGATCAGATCGAACAGCCGGGAGGCGTCCGGGTAGGCCGGGTTGCCATCGTACAGCACCAGGGTGGCGCCGGTCTGCAGCCCCCCCACCAGCCAGTTCCACATCATCCAGCCGCAGGTGGTGAAGTAGAACAGCACATCATCGGCGCCCAGGTCGCCGTGCAACCGGTGTTCCTTGGCGTGCTGGATCAGCGTGCCGCCGGCGCCATGAACGATGCACTTGGGAGCGCCGGTGGTGCCGGAGGAATAGAGAATGTACAGCGGATGGTTAAAGGGCAGGGCGGCGAATTCCGGCGCTGGCCCGGCGGCGGCCAGCCACTCGCGCCAGGGCAGGGCGGCATGCACGGTGGTGGCCTTGCCGCGGCCGGGAACCACCACCAGCAGTTCCGGTTTGAGCTGTTCGCGCAAGGTCCGCAGGCGCTCGCCCAGATCGATCCACTTACCGTTGTATTGATAGCCATCGCAGGCGAACAACACCTTCGGCTCGATCTGGCCAAAACGGTCGAGCACGCCCTGCACGCCGAAATCCGGAGAGCAGGATGACCAGATCGCGCCAATCCAGGCCGCACCGAGAGCGGCGACAACGGTTTCGATGCGATTGGGCATATAGCCGGCCACCCGGTCGCCGGGGCGCACGCCGGCGTCGTGCAACTGCGCCGCCACCTGGCCGGCGGCCACGCGCAGTTCGCTGTAGCTGATTTGATGGCGTTGGCCGGCCTCGTCCACGCTGATCAGAGCGATGTGATTGTCATGACGGGATAGCAGGTTGTCCGCCACATTCAAGCGGGCCTGGGGAAACCACCGGTGATCGCGGAAGTGCTCGGCCCGCTCCAGTACCTTACTGCCTTTATCGCCTTTCAGCGCGGAGAAGTCCCACACCAGATTCCAGAACGCTTCCGGTTCGTTCACCGACCATTGGTGCAGGGCCCGATAGTCCGGCAAGGACTGGCCGGACAGGGCACGGGCCTGTTGCCAGAAGGTGTTCAGCGCGCTGTGTTGCAGGCGTTGCTGATCCGGTTGCCAAAGCGGTTGTTGATCGAGGGTCGTCATTGTTGCTCCACTTCAAACTCCACCAGCAGCGTGCCTTCGCCAACGCTGTCTCCGGCGCTCACGGTGAAGGCCTGAACCACGCCCGCTTCACCGGCGCGCAGGGTGTGTTCCATTTTCATTGCTTCCAATGTAATCACGGCGTCGCCAGCGGCTACGCGATCACCGGGATTGACGTGCAGAGCGACGATGGTACCGCTCATGGGCGCGGTGAAATCGCCGTGTCCGGTATCATGCTCGCTCTCGCGCGCCGGGTGCAGGTCAATGGCGTAATCCTGACCGGCTATGAACAGCCACAACCGTTGCGCCTCGTCGACGAAACGGCCGGAGAGGGTTATGTCGCCGCCGGTCATCGCATCGTCGAGTGTGCCGCCATCAATACCAAGATGGAAGCGTCCGCCATCACTGTGAAACCGGAAGGACAGGGGGGCGCCATTCACTCTGGCCTCGCCGTCCTCCAGGATCACGATCAGGTGCTCGTCCCGCACTTTGAGCGGCACCAGGGTCTGGCGCTGGCCCAATGGCCGCCAGCCGTTCAGGGTCCGCCAGGGATCGCCGCCGGCCGCCGGCCGTTGCACCACCAGCGCCGCGGCGGCCACCGCCAGAGCCTGTGCCGGTATGCTTACCGGTTCCAGCAGATGCGGATGTTTCTCCAGCAAGCGGGTGTCCAGCTCGGCCTGGCTGAACGGTTCGCTGCTCAGTACCCGGTGCAGAAAGGCGCTGTTGTGGTGAATGCCGCCGAGCATGAGATTTTCCAGGCCGAGCACCAGCCGGCGGCGGGCCTGTTCGCGGTCGGTGCCATGGCAGATCAGCTTGGCGATCATCGGATCGTAGTGATCGCTGACGGTATCCCCGGCCTCGAAGCCGGCGTCCACCCGCACGCCTTCCGGCCACACCAGCGGTTGCAGCGTGCCGGAAGACGGCAGAAAATGCTGATAAGGGTTTTCCGCGTAGAGGCGCACTTCCATGGCGGCGCCGTGCCGCTGGATCTGTTCCTGGCGTTTTGGCAGCGCGCGTCCCTCGGCCACGGTGATCTGCCAGGCCACCAGGTCCTCGCCGGTGATCATCTCGGTGACCGGGTGCTCCACCTGCAGGCGGGTGTTCATCTCCATGAAGAAGAATTCGCCGTTGGGCGCCAGCAGGAATTCCACGGTGCCGGCGCCGACATAGTCGATGGCGCGAGCGGCCTGCACCGCCGCTTCGCCGAGCCGTTCGCGCAGTGCTTCGTCCAGCCCCGGGGCGGGGGCTTCCTCGATGATTTTCTGGTGGCGGCGCTGCACCGAACAGTCCCGCTCGAACAAATGGACGGCGTTGCCGTGTTGGTCGGCGAACACCTGCACTTCCACATGGCGGGCGGTGGGCAGGTACCGTTCCAACAGCACCCGGTCGTCACCAAACGCCCCCTGAGCCTCGCGGCGAGCGGAGGCCAGCGCCTCATCGAAGCGGTCCGCGCTTTCCACCACGCGCATGCCTTTGCCGCCGCCGCCGGCCACCGCCTTGATCAGCAATGGAAAACCAACCTGTTCCGCTTCGCTCGCCAGGGTGGCATCGTCGGCGCCTTCCTGATCGAATCCGGGCAGCACCGGCACCTTGTTTTCGCTCATTAACTGTCGGGCCGCGGCCTTGTCGCCCATTACCCGGATGGCGTTGGCGCCGGGGCCGATGAAGATCAGGCCGGACTCGTCGCAGGCGGCGGCGAACGCGGTGTTCTCCGACAAGAAGCCATAACCGGGGTGCACCGCCTGGGCGCCGGTGGCGCGGGCGGCGTCGATCACCTTGCCGACATCCAGATAACTGTCCCGGGCCGGCGCCGGCCCGAGACAAACGGACTGATCCGCTTCGCGGACATGGGGCAGACCGGCGTCGGCCTCGGAGTAAACCGCCACGGTACGAATACCTTGTTCGCGGCAGGTGCGGATGATGCGACGGGCGATCTCTCCGCGGTTGGCGATCAGCAGTGTGGTGATGTTGGTCATTCTTATATCAGCCCTTTTATCGATCTCTGTATGACACTCCCGGGGTTCGATGACTCTCGGGATTGCGTGGTCACCAACGAATCAGGAGGCGCTCCAGGAGGGCGCCCGTTTTTCCAGGAAGGCGGCGAGCCCTTCCTGGCCTTCGTCACCGGTGCGCAACCGGGCGATCAATTCGGCGGTGTAGCCGATCAGGTTCTGGTCCAGCGGCTGCTCGTCACTGCGCCGTACCAGATCGCGGGCTTCCAACTGGGCTTCCGGGGCGCCTTTCAACAAGGCGTCAACCAGGCCTGCCACGGTGGCGTCCAATTGATCCTCGGCCACCACTTCATGAACGATGCCCAGTTCCCCGGCGCGTGGCGCGGCGATCACTTCGGCGGTCATGAAATAGCGGCGTGCCTGGCGGGGGGCCAGCGCACGAACCACGTAGGGAGCGATCACCGCGGGCAGAATACCGAGCTTGACCTCGCTCAGGCAGAAGCGGGCGTTGTCCGCCGCCACCGCCATGTCGGCGGCGCAAATCAATCCCAGTGCCCCCCCGAAGGCCGCGCCCTGGACCCGGGCGATGACCGGCTTGCCGGCCTGATCGATGCGTGCCATCAGCGCCGCCAGCCTCAGCGCATCGCGCTGATTTTCTTCATGGTCCAGTTGGCCCATGGCCCGCATCCAATTGAGATCGGCGCCGGCGGAGAAATGTTTGCCAGCGGCATCGAGCACGATGACACGGGTCTGATCATCGGCGGAAGCCTGGGCGAAAGCGTCGATCAAGGCCTCGATGACGGTATTGTCGAAAGCGTTGCTTTTTTCCGGCCGGTTCAGGGTGATGCGGGCGACCGGGCCGTTGATGTTGAGTTGAACGCTCATGGAAGGCTCCAAAGTTTTATGGCGCTTGCACGCAACACGCTTGCACGCAAAAGACAAACGTACTCCGTGTGTAAGCGTGCAGCATGTCCGCATGCTGGCGTGTTGCGTGTCAGCGTCTTGTTCACATCCTGAACACGCCATAGCGGGTTTCCTCGATCGGTGCATTGAGGCTGGCGGACAACGCCAGCCCCAGCACATCGCGGGTGTCCACCGGGTCGATGACGCCGTCGTCCCAGAGCCGGGCGCTGGCATACCAGGGCGTGGCCATGGACTCATATTGGGCGGTCATCTCTTCCTGGAAGGCTTGCGCCTGGTCCTCGCTCCAGCTCTCGCCCTTCTTCTTCAGTGACGCCACCTTGACCTGGGTGAGTACACTGGCGGCCTGTTCGCCGCCCATCACCGAAATGCGGGCATTGGGCCACATGAACATGAAACGCGGGTCGTAGGCGCGGCCACACATGCCATAGTTCCCGGCGCCGAAACTGCCGCCGGTGATCACGGTGAATTTCGGTACCCGGGCGCAGGCTACCGCGTTGACCATCTTGGCGCCGTGTTTGGCGATCCCTTCCGCTTCGTATTTCTTGCCGACCATGAAACCGGTGATGTTCTGCAGGAACAGCAGCGGAATCTTGCGTTGGTTGCACAGCTCGACGAAGTGCGCGCCCTTCAGCGCCGATTCGGAATAGAGCACGCCATCGTTGGCGAGAATGCCCACCGGTATGCCATGAATGCGGGCGAAGCCAGTGACCAGGGTGGTGCCGTAGCTGGCCTTGAACTCATCCAGCTCGGAGGCGTCGACGATGCGCGCGATCAATTCTCGGGCCGGCATCGGCGAACGGGTGGTGGGCGGGATCAGCCCGTACAGTTCCTGAGGATCATAGGCCGGCGCGCGGCTCTCGCGGAGATCGAGTTGCTCCGGCTTACGCCAGTTGAGCCGGGCAATACAGCGCCGCGCCAGATCCAAGGCGTGGGGTTCGTCCTCGGCCAGGTGGTCGGCGACGCCGGATTGTTCGGCGTGGAGCGCGGCACCGCCCAGTTCCTCGGCGCTCACCACCTCGCCGGTGGCGGCTTTGACCAGAGGCGGGCCGGCAAGGAACACGGTGGAATGATTGCGCACCATGATCACTTCGTCGGCCATGGCCGGTACATAAGCGCCGCCGGCGGTACAGGAGCCCAACACCACACTGATTTGCGGGATGCCGTTGGCGGACATATTGGCCATGTTGAAGAAGATGCGTCCGAAGTGATCCCGGTCCGGGAACACCTCATCCTGGCGCGGCAGATTGGCGCCGCCGGAATCCACCAGATAGACGCAGGGCAAGCGGTTTTCCGCGGCAATGGCCTGACAGCGCAAGTGCTTTTTCACCGTCAGCGGGTAATAGCTGCCGCCTTTCACGGTGGGGTCGTTGGCGACGATCATGCATTCCACGCCGCTGATACGGCCGATGCCGCCGACACAGCCGGCGGCGGGGACGTCTTCGCCGGGGTAAACCCCATCGGCGGCCAGCGCCGACAGCTCCAGGAAGGGGGAGCCGGGGTCCAGCAGGTACTGGATGCGTTCCCGCACCGGCAACTTGCCTCTTTCCCGCAATCGTGTCTCCGCCGCTTCGCCACCGCCGTGGGCGATACGCGCGAGTTTCTCCCGCAGTTCCCCGCGCAGCGTCAGATTGTGCTCGCGGTATTGATCGAATTCCGGTGCACTTTTATTAAGATGACTGATGATTTTAGGCATGGACATTCCTCGCTCACACGCAACAGGCTGGCACTACGCTATAGGCGGCGTGCCAGCGTGTTGCGTGATGCGTGTTAGCGGCTTTCGTTGAACAGCTCTCTACCGATCAACATGCGGCGGATTTCACTGGTGCCGGCGCCGATTTCATAGAGCTTGGCATCGCGTAACAGGCGGCCGGTGGGGTATTCATTGATATAGCCGTTGCCACCGAGACACTGAATGGCGTCGAGAGCCATCTTGGTGGCATTTTCCGCGCAATACAGGATGACGCCGGCGGCGTCCTTGCGGGTGGTCTGGCCGGCGTCGCAGCAGCGGGCGACCTGATACAGATAGGCGCGGCTGGCGTTGAGAGTCACGTACATGTCGGCGAGCTTGCCCTGCATCAACTGGAATTCGCCGATGGCCTTACCGAACTGCTTGCGTTCGTGCACGTAGGGCACGACTACATCCAGGCACGCCTGCATGATGCCGGTGGAGCCGCCGGAGAGCACGGTGCGCTCATAATCCAGGCCGCTCATCAGAACGCGAACGCCTTCGTTCAGTTTGCCGAGAATGTTTTCCTCCGGCACTTCACAGTCCTCGAACACCAGTTCGCAGGTATTGGAGCCGCGCATGCCCAGCTTGTCGAGCTTCTGCGCCCGCGAGAAACCGGGGAAATCCCGTTCCACCAGGAAGGCGGTGATGCCGCGCGGTCCGGCATTGATATCGGTTTTGGCGTAGATCACATAGGTGTTGGCGTCCGGCCCGTTGGTAATCCACATCTTGTTGCCGTTGAGTACGTAACGGTCGCCTTTCTTCTCCGCGCGCAGGCTCATGCTCACCACGTCGGAGCCGGCACCGGGCTCGCTCATGGCAAGCGCGCCGATATGTTCACCGCTGACCAACTTGGGCAGATAGCGGGCTTTTTGCGCTTCGTTGCCATTGAGGAAAATCTGGTTCACGCAGAGATTGGAGTGAGCGCCATAGGACAGACCGATGGAAGCGGAAGCACGGGAGATTTCCTCCATCACCAGGGTGTGGGCCAGGTAGCCCAGGCCGGCGCCGCCGTACTCTTCGGAAACGGTGATGCCAAGCACACCGAGATCACCGAGCTTCTTCCACAGCTCATTGGGAAACAGGTTGTCGCTGTCCACCCGGGCGGCGATAGGCGCGATTTCACGCCGGGCAAAGGCGCGCACGCTGTCGCGCAGGGCATTCAGGGTTTCGTCGAAGTGAAAGTCCAATCCACCGTCAAACATTATTGTTCTCCAATTGCATCATGGCCTCGCGGGCCCGTTGTTCAGCCTCATCCATTTCTTGCTGCATGGCCTGGATGTCTTTGAGTTGCTGCGCGAGCATGGCTCGCTTTTCAGCGATTTTGTCGAGCAGGGCTTGTAATTGATGGCGGTTATCCCCGGTGGGGATGTAGAGCTGGATCAGTTCACGGGATTCGGCCAGGGATAATCCAAGGCGCTTCCCGCGCAGAATCAGCTTGAGTGCGACGCGGTCGGAAGGCAGATAAATCCGGGTCTGGCCACGCCGTTGCGGGTGCAGCAGCCCCTGATCCTCATAAAAGCGGATGGTACGCGTGGTGATCTGGAATTCGCGGGCCAACTCGCCGATGCTGTAGGTCTTTTGTGTTGTCATGGTGGCAGCATAGGGGAAGTTTACGTAAACGTAAAGATGTTGCCGACATGCCAACCGCCTATCGCGGTTCGTGGAGTGCTGCTTGCCACCATATTCGCTACCGCGCCGTCGTGGGAGCTTTTTCCGGGCGGCGGGCCGCTGCAAACGAATCGCCCCGTTCGTCAAGAATTCGCTTGCAAGCACGCTCCCACAGTGACTTTACGGTTGAATTTAATGGCGGCAAGGCCTAACTTACGGCTGATCCGTATGTCGGCAGAATGACGGTGATATACAGAAAAGATCGCAAGGTCCTCAAGCGAGTGGATTACGGGGCCGCCAAGAACTCCCTGATGGGGGTGTTGGCGGCCCTTCTGGTTTATGCCCTGGTGACGGCCTGGGGCGGGGTATACCGGGCCTACGAACTGGAAACATTGATGGTTGGCGCCGCGGTGGTGTTGGTCACGGCCTTCCGGTTGTGGCTGATCGCCCGGTTCGACGCCCTGTACGGCGCCGGTCCCGCGCGCTGGCGCAAGCTGTTCGGCGCCGGACTGATCCTGCACGCACTGGTCTGGGGCGTGATGCCGGTGTGGCTGTTGTGGCGCACCGGCGCCGGCTTCAACTTCTTCGTGGTTATTCTCTACAACGTTGGTGTCACCACCGCTTTGGGCAGTTCCTGGATGGCCGGATTGCGCGTGCGCCAGCTCTACATCGTATTGATGTTCGTGCCAGTCCTGCTCGGGCTGTTTTTCTATGGTGGCGTGAAAGAGTGGCTGCTGGTGGTTCTGGTCGGTGCCTACACCTTCTACTTGTTCCGCCTTTACCGGGGACAGTATGAGTTGTTCTGGCACGCGGTAACCCGTGAACGGCGTGGCGAACAGCATGACCGGCGGCGGGATCATCATGCCGGTACCGACATCCAGCTCAGCCTGGTCTACCGGCTGGCCCATGAGCTGCGCACACCGATGAATTCAGTGATGGGCATGATGTCGCTGCTGGAGGAAACCAAGCTTTCCGATGAGCAGCGTGAATACCTGCAAGCGGCGGGGCAGAGCGGAAAGCTGATGCTGGCGCTGATCGACGATGTGCTGGACTACTCCCGCATCCTCACTGGCCGCATCGTGCTGAGCCCCGACTATTTCGATCTGCGCGGTACCCTTGAGCAGGCCCTGGAGGCGTTTGGTCCGATGGCCCAGAGCAAGGGGCTGGAGCTGTCCGCGGTGGTTGATCGCATGCTGCCCCGGCGGGTACGTGGCGATCGCGATCGCTTCATGCAAGTGCTGACCAATCTGCTCAGCAACGCGGTCAAATTCAGTGACAAGGGCGAGATCCGCCTGGACGTGGATTTCACCGAAGAAAGCGACAACGAAGGCGTGCTGCGTGTCAGGGTCAGTGACCAGGGCAGGGGCATGGATACCGATACCCTGCGTACCCTGTTCCAGGACCATTTTCTGGACGGCGCCCAGGATGCTTTCGCCGCCAAGCACATCGGCTTTGGCTTGCTGGTGTGCAAGGGGCTGACCGAGGCCATGGGCGGTTCCATTGGCGCGGAAAGCGTGGAAGGCGAGGGCGCCACCTTCTGGTTCACGGTCCGCCTGGGCATGCAAGCCGACATGAATGAACCGCAGAAACTGCTGAGCGCCATGGACGGTTTGCAGGCGCTGGTGGTGGGCAGCGCGGGCGGTGCCCTGGCCGGCTTGCAGGAAGAACTCGAGGCGCTCGGCTGCCAGTGCCAGGGTGCCCGTGATTACGACCACGCGCTGCAGGCGCTGCGGGCCGGACAGCGCGAACAATCCGAGTTTCATTTGTTGCTGGTGGACACCCGGGAACGACAGGAACTGGCCTTGAATCTGTGCCACAACGTGCTGGTGGACCCGGCGCTGCGGCCGGTCAAACTGATTCTGATGTGCACTATCGAGGAGCGGGCCCAGCCGGCGATTCAGCGTCTGGTGGAACGACATGGCCTGGTGGTGTTGGTGAAGCCGGTGCACCGCAGCGTCCTGCGGGGGGCTCTGGAACGCCTGCTCGGCGTGCCGAGGACCGCGCCGGTACGGGATTTGCCCCTGGAAAACGCCGAGGCGATGGAGCGCCGCAAACATTATCGATTGCTGCTGGTGGAAGACAACGAGGTCAATCAGCTGGTCACCAAAGGCATGCTGGCGAAGCTGGGTTATCAGGTCACGACCTTCAGCAATGCACCGGCGGCGTTGTCACTGTTGCAGCGCGAGACCTACGATCTGGTGCTGATGGATTGCATGTTGCCAGGCATGGACGGGTTCGAGGCGACCAGAGTAATGCGCGAAAGCGAGCGTCAGGAAGGCCGGCCACGCACGCCGATCATCGCCATTACCGCCAATACCGCCGAGGGCGTTCAGGCCCGCTGTCTTGCCGCCGGAATGGATGACTTCCTGGCCAAGCCGGTGCATCTTGAGGAGATGGAAACGGTACTGCGCCGCTGGCTGCCGCTGGGATCGGTGAGCGACGATAACGACGGAAGCGAAGGAGAATAATAATGACCCGACGTGCTCTGGTGTTGGGCGCCACCGGGCTGGTTGGCCGGCACTGTCTGAGACTGCTGCTGGGCTGCAAGGCCTACGATGAAGTGCGGGTGCTGACCCGGCGTGAGGTGGAGGTGGAGCACCCCCGCCTGCGGGAGAAAGTGATTGATCCGGAGCAGTTGGAACAGGAAGGCGACTTCTTCAAAGTGGACGATGTGTTCTGCTGTTTGGGTACGACCATGAAAAAAGCCGGCTCACGGGAAGCCTTTGAACATGTGGACCACGAGTTGGTGGTGCGCTGTGGACACATGGCCAGGCAGGCCGGTGTACAGCGTTTCATGGTGGTGTCCGCGGTCAATGCCAATGCCCGTTCTTCCTTTTTCTATGCGAGGGTGAAAGGGCGCATGGAACAGGATCTGGAGGCGCTCGGTCTGCCGCTGCTGGCCTTGATCCAGCCGTCCTTGCTGCGCGGCGACCGGCGAGAGAAGCGGTTGGCGGAAGGCGTGGGCAATCTGATCTCCCGGTTGCTGGAACCGGTGACCCGCTGGACTGACGCGCACTGGTTGCCGGTGCCGGCGGAACGGGTGGCGCAGGCCATGGTGGGCATGGCCCTGATGGGGCCGGACACCGGTGTCCACCGGGTACGGTATCGGGACTTTCAGGTGTTCGCCGGCAAATTCCAGAGTCAGTTCCCGGCTCTGGCCTGATTTCCCCCATTAATGTTGATTCGCCCGGCCGACGGCCACGCCGCGGCGGGCCTGCCAAGGAGTGAATATGACGTTCGTAACCTGCGATCTGTGTGATGAGCATGCCGATAAAGTGTCCGTGGTTACCGGCCTTAATTGGTTCAGCTATGGTGGCCGTCAGGCGTTTGGCGGCGAGATCGTAACGGTAAAGTGTTTTGAGGATAACTCCCGTGTGAAGGAGCATCTGGCCACTGACGGCAAAGGCAGGGTGCTGGTGGTGGACGGTGGCGGCAGCCTGCGCAATGCCCTGATCGGTGACATGATCGCTGAAAACGCGGTGAGCAACGGTTGGGAAGGGGTGATTATTCATGGCGCCTGCCGTGACGTGCTGGAATTAGCGAAACTGGACCTTGGCGTGGTCACTCTGGGCTGTGTGCCGATCAAATCGGTCCGTCGCGGTGAAGGCCAACTGAACATCGACATCACCTTTGGTGGCGTCACGTTCCGCCCCGGTGATTTCGTCTACGCCGATGCCAATGGCGTGATCACTTCCACCGAAGCTCTGCTATGAGCCCAGACCGCCGGGGGCGCGGTTTGTAGGATACGTCTGGATCAAGGGAATGAAATCATGTGGAAAACAATGAAAGTAACGGACTACATGAAGCGTGGTCCGCTTACGCTTGATCCGGGTGTCTCCCTGTTCCGTGCCATGGAGCTGTTGCTGGAAAATCGTATTTCCGGAGCACCGGTGGTGGAGCGGGGTGTTTTGGTGGGGATGTTCTCGGAGTCAGACAGCCTGCGCGGCATGCTGGAAGCCCGGTACCACGGTATCGAGATCGGTGTGGTGGCGGATTATATGAGCCGTGAACCACAGGTGCTGCCGGCCCGTGCCACGGTATTGGAAGCGATGGAGGTTTTTCTGCGCCACCACCGCCGCCGCCTTCCAGTGGTGGAGAACGGAAAACTGGTGGGGCAGATCAGCCGGCACGATATTCTGCGCGCGATGCTGGAGATGGCCGCCGAGGACGGTATTGTTTCGGAAGCCTGATCGCCGCTTCACCGGGCCCGCGAGTGCGGGTCCCCGGTGAATACGGAAGGCGATTACGGCAGCAGGTGGCTTACCGCGTCGCGCTCTTCGGCCAGTTCTTGCTCGGTGGCTTGCATCTTGGCTTTGGAGAACTCGTTGTTTTCCAGGCCCTGAACGATGCTCCAGTCGCCATCCTTGCAGGTGCAGGGGAAAGAGTAGATCAGGCCTTCCTGGATACCGTAGGAACCGTCGCTGTAGATCCCCATGGAAACCCAGTCACCTTCATCGGTGCCCAGCGCCCAGGAGCGCATGTGGTCGATGGCGGCGTTGGCGGCGGAAGCGGCGGAGGAAGCGCCACGGGCCTTGATGATGGCGGCGCCACGTTGCTGCACGGTGGGGATGTAGTCCGCTTCGTACCAGTCCTGCTCGATCTGATCGACGGCCACTTTGCCGTCCACTTCACAGTGGTGCAGATCCGGGTACTGAGTGGAGGAGTGGTTGCCCCAGATGGTCATCTTCTTCACATCGTTGACGGTCTTGCCCAGTTTGTTGGCCAGTTGCGCCATGGCGCGGTTGTGGTCCAGACGGGTCATGGCGGTGAACTGACGCGGGTCGATGTCCGGCGCGTTGCGCTGGGCGATCAGAGCGTTGGTATTGGCCGGGTTGCCCACCACCAGCACTTTGATGCCTTTGCTGGCGTTGTCGTTGATGGCTTTACCCTGGGCGGAGAAGATCGCCGCGTTGGCTTCCAGCAGGTCCTTGCGCTCCATGCCCGGGCCACGGGGACGGGCACCTACCAGCAGGGCGTAGTCGGCGTCCTTGAAGGCCACATTGGCGTCGTCGGTTTGCACGATACCGGCCACCAGCGGGAAGGCGCAGTCTTCCAGTTCCATCACCACCCCTTTCAGGGCTTCCAGAGCGGGGGTGATTTCCAGCAGTTGCAGGATTACCGGCTGATCCTTGCCAAGCATGTCGCCGGAAGCGATACGGAACAGCAGGGAGTAGCTGATTTGACCAGCGGCGCCAGTCACCGCCACGCGTACAGGTGCTTTCATGAAGGTCTCCTAGATCGTGGGGAGATGAAGTCGGCGCGCATTATAGAGGACCGCGCCGCCAAGCGCACGGGGGAAGGAGTCGCTAGCACGCTTACACGCAACACGCAAACACGCCGGCACCTAGTTGCTGCCGGCGATCAGGCTTTGGGTTTAGCGTGCAAGCGTGTTGCGTGTAAGCGCGTCCGGGCGCTTAGCCGGCGGCTTTCTGCTCGCGGGCCATTTTGTTGACCTTGCGGCTGATGCGGTCCAGCTTCTTGCCCAGCGCGTCCATTTCGTCGCGGGTGGGCAGGCCAAGCACATGGGCCAGATTGGCACGCCAGTCCTGAGGGACCACGGCCTTGGCTTTGTCACCGGCCTTGCCGCGCAGCGCTTCACCGGTCTCCACCAGCCCGTTCAACAGGCGCTCACCATTCCCGGTAATCTGATTCACGATTCCCCGGGCGGCTTTGTTAAGCTTGTCCGTGGTGGCGGACAGGCGCGCGCGCAGGCCTGCGGTTTCGGTGACTTCGGTCTGGGCTTCTGCTACGTCATGTTCACTCATTGAATGGCTCCTGTGCCAAGTCGTAAGCGTTGTAGTAACGGCTACAAGTGTACGTTGAGTGCATGCGGGGCTCTTTTTTTCTGTCGAACAATTCGACAACCAGCCAAGTGCTAAGGAGAACAAGGTGGCGAATGAACAGACCGTGACCCTGTCGCAGGGTCGCTATCAGGGCGTACCGGGGGAGGGTGTCCACGAATTCCGGGGCGTGCCTTATGCCTTGCCACCGTTGGGCGAGCGCCGTTTCAAGGCGCCCCAGCCGCTGCCCGACAGTGATCAGATGCAACGGGCTGACCGTTATCCGCTGCCCTCCTTGCAGCGCCGTAACCCGCTGATGGGCGTGGAGGAATCCGGCGAGGATTGCCTGTATCTGAATATCTGGGTTCCCGAAGGCGAGGGCCCCTTTCCGGTGATGTTGTGGTATCACGGCGGCGGCTACACCGCCGGATCGGTTTCGCAGATGCTGTATAACGGCGCCGAGCTGGCTCGTCATGGCAAGGTGGTGGTGGTCAACGCCGCCTACCGGCTGGGCGCTCATGGCTTCGCCGATTTTGCTTCGGTACTGCCGGGAGCGGACAGCAACCTGGGGTTGCGTGATCAGATCGCCGCCCTGGAATGGGTGAATCGCCACATCGAGGCCTTTGGCGGCCGGGCGGACCAGGTAACCCTTTTCGGCGAATCCGCCGGTGGTTTCAGTGTCGCCTCGCTGATGGCGGCGCCACGGGCGCGGCCACTGTTCCAGCGCGCCATCATCCAGTCCGGCGGCGCCGATTTCGTGCTGTCGCCGGAGGAGTCCCGGCGCGTCACCGAGGCGTTTCTGGCGGCGCTGCCCGGCGAGGGTGATGTCGCCGACCGTTTACGGCAGGCCGACGGTGAAGCCTGGCTGGCGGCCCAGGGGGAGGCCTTGCGTACTTCGGTGGCGCGGGGATTACGGGATTCCACCCCTCAGTTCGGGATGAATTTTTTGCCAATGGTGGACGGCGACCTGCTGCCACGGGTCCCGGTCCAGGCCATGGCCGAGGGGGCCTGCGCGGATATCGAGCTGCTCGCCGGAGTGTGCCGGGACGAATGGAACTTCTTTCAATATTCCGGGCCGTTGGCCGGCTTCCCCACGGTGGAGCAGATGCGCGCCATGGACGATGCCGAGATTCTGCGTCGCTTTGAACGTGCCGCGCCGGGCAACGGCCAGCGCCTGTTCGACTATTATCGCGCTCACATCACCCCGCACCCGCGGCGCAGCAACATGGACTGGTTCTCCGCCATGGAGAGCGACCGTCTTTTCCGGGTGCCGACTTTGCGTTTGCTGGACGCTCAGGCTTCCCGGCAGCCGCGCACCTGGGGGTTCCAGTTCACCTGGCCAAGCACCCAGTTCGGTATTCCCATGGGCGCCTGCCATGTGATCGATGTGCCGTTCGTGTTCGGCATTACCGATACGCCGGTGGGGCAGTATTTCACCGGTGGTGGCGAGGAGCCGAAACAGCTTGCCCGCCGGGTACAACAGGTGTGGAGCGACTTTGCCCACGGTCGTGGCGCGGACTGGCCCGCCTGGGGCGAAAGCCGCCGGGTGCACCAGTTCGGGCCCGGTGACAGTGACGCGGCGTTGCTGGACGAACAGGGCGAGGCGCTGTGGGAGGTGGTGATTCCACGGCCGTAGCAAACCCGCTTGCACGCAACACGCTGGCACGCTTGGAAAACACATTGTTACCCCGGGCTTGCCCGGGCGCTCCTTTGATTTTGCGTGTAAGCGTGCGGGCGTGTTGCGTGCAAGCGGGTTATCGGCAAAGACTGCAAAATGATCACTAAAACCGTAGAATAGCGTCCCCAAACCCGATTCCACGGAGAGCAGTATGAGCGTGGCTCAAGCCATTGAGCGCAAAATCCGCGACGCCATGCCGGTGGTCCATGTCATGGTGGAGAACGAAAGCCACCGTCACAACGTGCCGCCCGACTCGGAAACCCACTTCAAACTGACGGTGGTGTCCGAGTCGTTCGCCGGCAAGATGCCGGTGCGCCGTCATCAGGCGATCTACGCGATACTGTCCGAGGAATTGGCTGGTCCGGTGCATGCACTGGCCCTGCATTTGTTCACGCCCGAGGAATGGGACGCCCGCGGCGGCGAGGTGACGGCCTCGCCGGATTGCCGTGGCGGCAGCAAACATGATCCGGAGTTCAGTCGATGAACGATGTCATCGTGGTGGCGGC
The DNA here is from genome assembly GCF_004360225.1 of Alcanivorax sp. 24. GTDB lineage: Bacteria > Pseudomonadota > Gammaproteobacteria > Pseudomonadales > Alcanivoracaceae > Alloalcanivorax > Alloalcanivorax xiamenensis. Next base: position 390,050 of record NZ_SNUA01000003.1, on the reverse strand, counting down.
GTTGTACCGCTTTACCCGTCTCGACGATTATCAGAACCTGCGTGAGCCGCTGCTGGCGTGCATGACCGAAGCCGGCGTGCGCGGCACCTTGCTGTTGGCCCGGGAAGGCATTAACGGCACCATCGCCGGCAGCCGTGAGGGCGTTGACGCGGTGCTGGCCTGGTTGGCGGCGGACGGCCGTTTTCAGGGGTTGGAGTACAAGGAATCCTATACCCACGAGCCGCCGTTCCTGCGCACCAAGGTGAAGCTCAAGAAAGAGATCGTCACCATGGGCGTGGAGGACCTGGATCCGGATGCCGAACGTGGCACCTATCTGGAGGCGGAGGACTGGAACCGGGTGATCGCCGATCCGGAAACTCTGGTGATCGATACCCGCAACGACTACGAGTTCGAAGTAGGCACCTTCGCCGGCGCGATCAATCCTCACACCAAGGCGTTCCGTGAGTTTCCGGATTATGTGCGTGAAAATCTGGACCCGGCCCGCCACAAGCGGGTGGCGATGTTCTGCACCGGCGGCATCCGCTGTGAAAAATCCACCGCCTATCTGCGCCAGCAAGGCTTCGAGGAGGTTTATCACCTCAAGGGCGGGATCCTCAAATACCTGGAAGACGTGCCCAGGGACGAGTCATTGTGGCAGGGCGAATGCTTCGTGTTCGATGAGCGGGTCACCGTCGATCACGACCTGAAGCCTGGCCAGTATCAACAGTGCCATGCCTGCCGCCGGCCGATCTCGGATCAGGACAAACTGTCCCCGATGTACGAGCCGGGGGTGTCTTGCCCGCGTTGCTATCACGAATCCACGGCGGATCAGAAAGCCCGCTTCGCCGAGCGGCAGCGTCAGATCGAACTGTCCCGCCAACGTGGCGAAGCCCATCTTGGACAAAATCCCCGGGAGTCCGGATCACATTAACGGAGACCGGCATGGTCCGCTTCGCCTGCTGTGCTTTGCTGATGGTGCTTCCGCTACTGGCGTGGCCGGAAGCGCCGGTGCGGGTGGCGGTGGCCGCCAATTTCGCCGGTCCCATGCGGCAGCTGGTGGCGGATTACCAATCCCGGCACACCGGGGCCGAGGTGGCCGTCAGCGTGGGCTCCACCGGCAAGCTTTATGCACAGATACGGCAGGGCGCGCCGCTGGACTTGTTCCTCGCCGCCGATGAGGCCCGCCCGCGTCAATTGGAGCAGCAGCAGGGCATTGTCGCCGGCAGCCGCCGTACCTATGCGCTGGGCGTGCTGGCACTGTGGAGCCGGGAGCCGGGGCTGACTCTGGGACCGGAAGCACTGCGGGGCGGCGAACTGACGCCGCTGGCGCTGGCCAACGCCCGTACCGCGCCTTACGGGGCTGCCGCCGAGGCGGTGCTGGCCACCATGGCGCTGCCGGAGTCCGTCACTCTGGTGCGTGGCGAGAACGTGGGGCAGACCTTTCAGTTCATCCACAGCGGCGCCGCCCGGGCCGGATTCGTGGCCCTGTCCCAGGTAAAGGACGCCGGCGGCAGTCTCTGGTTGCCGCCGATGGAGTCCTATCCGGCTATTCGCCAACAGGCGGTGCTGCTGGATGACCGGCCCGCGGCCCGCGCTTTCTATGATTTCCTGTTCAGTGACGCCGCCCGGCAACGGATCGACGCGGCCGGGTATCGCTTGGAGACGCCTTGATGCTGGCGGCCGGTGACGCTCTGGCATTATGGGTGAGTGTCAAACTGGCTCTGATCACCACCGTTATCCTGTTGCTGCTGTGCACACCGCTGGCCTGGTGGCTGGCCCGGCGTTTCCGTCCCGGTCAGGCCCTGCTGGAATCGCTGCTGGCGTTGCCGCTGGTGCTGCCACCCACGGTGCTGGGCTTTTATCTGCTGCTGTTTCTTGGTCCGGATGGTCCCGGCGGCTGGCTTGGTCCCTTGCTGAATCGGCCGGGATTGGCGTTCTCCTTCGCCGGTCTGGTGATCGGTTCCGTGGTCTATTCACTGCCGTTCGTGCTGCAGCCGTTAAAGAATGCGTTCGCCGCCATAGATAACGACGTTCTGGACATGGCCGCCGCCGCCGGCGCCAGTCCTCTCGACCGCTTCTTCTCCGTGGTGCTGCCATTGGCGCGCCCGGGTTACCTGTCCGCCGCGGTGCTCGGCTTCGCCCATACCCTGGGAGAGTTCGGGGTGGTGCTGATGATCGGCGGCAGCATTGCCGGCGAGACCCGGGTCGCCTCGGTGGCGCTGTATGAGCATGTGGAGGCCGGGGATTACGCCAGTGCCCAGCGTTTGGCGCTGGTGCTGGTGGTGATGTCGCTGGCGCTGCTGTGGGCGGTGTTCCGCTGGCAGAAGAAGGCGCGGGGGCCGCTATGAGTCTGTGCCTGGATATCGCCCTTCGTCGCGGCGCTTTTGAGCTTTCCGTGCAGGGGACGTTGCCGGAGCGTGGCGTGACCATCCTGTTCGGAGAGTCCGGGGCCGGCAAAAGCAGCCTGTTGCGGGCGGTGGCGGGTCTTGAGCCTTGCCAGGGACGGATTGAATTCGACGGTGAACGTTGGCAGGGTCGTGCCGGAACGCTGCTGGCCCATCGCCGGCCGGTGGGCCTGATGTTGCAAAAACCCGCGCTGTTTCCACACCTGGACGTCATCGGCAATCTCCGCTACGCCGCGCGGCGGGCACCGGTGTCGGCTGAGCGTTGGGAAGAAGTCCTGGAACTGCTGTCCTTGGCGCCGTTGCTGTCGCGCCGGGTACAGGGGCTTTCCGGTGGCGAGGCCAGCCGTGTGGCGTTGGGACGGGCACTGTTGAGCGCGCCACGGTTGCTGCTGCTGGATGAGCCTCTGGCGGCCCTGGATCAGGCCCGGCGTCAGACGCTGATGGCGGTGATTGGCCAGGTAGCGAAGACCATTCCGGTTCTGTATGTCAGCCACCATTTGGACGAGGTTCTGACATTGGGGGAGCACCTCTGGTGGTTGCGCGACGGTGCCCTGGCGGCGCAGGGCGAGGTCAACGATGTGCTGGCTGGCCCCGGCTCACCGCTGGCGGAGCACCGGGACGCGGCGGTGGTGCTGCGCACCCGGCATCTGCGTTATGAACCGGAGCATCATCTGTTGGTATTGGCGCTGGGTGCCAGCGAGATGAGAGTGCCGGCCTCCGGGCCCGGCGGTGACACACCGCGTCTGCGGGTGGCGGCGCGGGACGTGAGTTTGACGTTGTCGCCGGCCAGCGATTCCAGCGTGCTGAATATCCTGCCGGCCATTGTCGACGATGTACGGACACTGCCCGAGGGGCAGTGTCTGGTGCGGCTGCGATGTGAACAGCAGTGGTTGCTGGCGCGTCTGTCCAGCTATTCCCGGGACCGGCTGCGACTGGCTCCGGGGAGCCGGGTCCATGCCCAGATCAAGGCCGCCGCGCTGGTGTAGCCAGGGGCGGCTCGGCCTCGCTATCGCAACCGGCCTGTCCGCGCCAGTCCGGCGCCAGCCCGAAGCGCAGCTCCCCGGTGGTGATGGTGCTGGTGCCGGAAAACAGGAACATGCCCACCGTCACTAACTGCAGGCAGAGAATCATACCCGGCTGCCACAGGGTGGTCAGACCGGCGCTCAATACCGGCACAACAGTGTCGCCGCCCGGTAGCAGCGCGCTGATCAGCAGGCCGTAGAGCGCCGCCAGGCTGGCCATGGTCTGGTAAACCGTAAAGCGCTTGCCGCCACGGAAATCCGCCCGTAAAAACTCCGAGTACACCCGCCACGATTGTCCGCCGGTCAGTGTCAGAGCGAAGGCGATGGCATAGAGTCCGTGGAAGTACAAGGCCATGCCCGCCAATGCCAGCAGGGTGTGGAACACGCAGGTGAGGGCCTGGATCGGAATGACCCGCACCGCTTCCATGTTCCCGGCGAAGGCGATCTTCTTGGTGAAGCCGTGAAAGACATGGTGCAGGCCGGCGAAACAACGCCGGGCCCAGGCCGGCGCGTGCTCCAGGGATTTCCCGTAACAGCAGCCGAAGCTGATACAGGCGAGCCGGCCGATACCTTCGCCAAGCACATAGGCGATGGTCATGGCGGCCAGCAGTGGCATCACCGGCAACGGCTCTTGCCACCATTGCCGGGACACTTCATCGGCACCCCAGAGCAGCAGCGGCGCCAGCAGGATACCGACGAAACTGGCGCCCCCCACGGTAAAGCCGTGGCGATTCTTTTCCACCACCGTGGCGATCAGCTTGGCCGCCGGCAGACAGATTGCCAGGATTCCGGCGGTCAGTCCCAGTGAAATGCCCAGCGGGACGCCGGAAGCGGCGGTGAGCAACACGAACGCGGCGACGCCAAAGCCGCCGGCCAGACCGGTGAACAGCCCATAATAGGTGAGATTCAGCGTGCGCCAGGTGCCGTCCCGGTTTTTCGCCAACGGCAGGCAGGCAACGAATTGCCAGCGCTCCCGGGGCAGAGCACGGAACAGTAGCCGGTAGCTCAAGGCGAACAGCACCGCCAGGGCGAGTACAAAGAGATCCGCGTCCATGATTGTCCCTCCGCTTGTCCGATTCCACGGCAGGCTAAGGAATGAGCAAGGACGGATCGGTGACGGATTGTTGACGGTTTGGTGAAGGCGGGGATAAGGCGCTGGCATAGGACACGCAAGCACGCCATGCTTGCCAGCCCAGTAGCCATGCGGAAAGGGCTGATTGCTTAACAAGTGAAGGGTGGGCCAGCATGTTTTCAGGACTGGCTACTGGGTTTTGGATTTAGCGTGCAAGCGTGCTTGCGTGTAAGCGTGCCAGCGAATTACAGGGGCCCATGTGCCATGGGACGCGACCCTGTTTAGACCTTCCGCAAATAATATTCCGCCGCGTGAACGATCAGATCGGTAACCGAACGATCCTCGCGCAGGGCCTGCATCTTCAGGCGCTTGTGCAGATCCGCGGGAATGTCGGCGGTGAGGCGTCGGTGTCCGGCCCGCACTGAACCGGTACGGCGCATGCGCGGTGCCCGTTTCGGCGTGGTCGGGAGGTTCTGCTGCTGGTCGACGAAATCGATCTGTTCCATGATGAAAAGCTGGCGGGGCTGAGATGCGCGAAGGATAATACATAGCACCGCGGATGGACAGGAATTTACTTTCAATCCATCATGCAAGTGTTTGAAAAGCATAGGGAATAAAACGGACTCTTTGTCATTGCCTGGGGGCGCGACACGGTCGCGCGGCTTTTGCGGCGGTCCGGGTTGGGAACGGAGCAGGGGGGAAGCGCCATGGAAACAGTGGCGACACTGATTATCGGCAGTGGGTTCGGTGGGTCGGTGATGGCCTGCCGGCTGGCGGAACGCGGGGAACGGGTAGTGGTGCTGGAGCGGGGGCGCCGCTGGCAGTCACGGGACTACCCCAGTGTCAGCCAGGACAACTGGCTATGGGATGAGGACGAGCCCGAACATCAGAACGGTTGGCTCGACTTCCGCTACTTCGGTGACATGAGCATCGCCATGGGCGCGGGCGTGGGCGGCGGCTCGCTGATCTATGCCAACGTCAGCCTGGATGCTCGCCCGGAGATGTTCGAACAGGGCTGGCCGGAAGCCATTCGTTTCCCGCAATTGAGCCGCCATTACCACACCGTCGGCCAAATGATGGGGGTGCAGTCGCTGCCGGACAATCAGTGGACGCCGCGCACCCGCCTGATGCACGAGGCGGCGGAGAAGCTCGGTCACGGTGGCCGCTTCAAAGTGGTGCCGCAGGCGATCCAGTTCGATCCGGACTGGCATGCCGGCCTCGATGACGCTTACGACTATCGCCACAGCAAAACCTGGACCAATGCCCACGGCCGCGAGCAAGGCACCTGCGTGCATTGCGGCAACTGTGATCTGGGGTGTCCGGTGAACGCCAAGAACACTCTGGACCTGAACTATCTGGCACGGGCGGAGCAGCACGGTGCCGATATTCGCCCGTTGCACCACGTGCGCTGGATACGGCCGCTGGAAGACGGCCGCTACGAGGTGGGCGTGCGTGATCTGCTGGCCGGTGCCTGGCGCCGCTATCGCGCCGGCCGGGTGATCGTCGCCGCTGGCAGTGTCGGTTCCACCGAGTTGCTGTTGCGTTGCCGTGATCAGTACCGCACCTTGCCGAAGTTGAGCCGGGTACTGGGACGCAACTGGAGTTGTAACGGCGACTTCTTCACGCCGGCGCTCTATGCCGATCGCGAGATCGCGCCGACTCGCGGCCCCACCATCACCAGCGCCATCGATTACCTGGATGGCAGCGACAACGGCGCTCGCTACCTGGTGGAGGACGGCGGCCTGCCGGACTTGCTGGGTAATCTGCTGGAACACACCGCCCGGCACCCGCGTCTGGCACGCACCCGCCTGGCCACGGCCATGCTTGAATATGGCGAGGACAGTAACCCGTTTCTGCGTATGATGCCGTGGTTCGGCCAGGCGGTGGACGATCCCGGCGGCCGCTTCCGTCTGGGACGGCGCTGGTACGCGCCCTGGAAAAAGGACCGGCTGCGGCTGAAGTGGGATTATCGCAAGGCGGAGAAAGCGGTGCAGGCGCTGGCCGACCGCCATCTGGCGTTGACCGAAGCCACCGGTGGCCGAGGCATGACGCCGGCCACCTGGAAGTGGTTCAAGAACCTGGTAACCCCGCACCCGTTGGGCGGCTGCGGCATGGCCGATGATCCCAAGCAGGGCGTGGTGGACCACACCGGCGCGGTATTCCACTATCCCGGCCTGTATGTGGTGGACGGCGCCATGGTGCCCCGCGCGCTGGGATTGAACCCGTCCAAGACCATCGCCGCCCTGGCCGAGTACGCCGCCACGCGCATGCCAGGGTAATTCTTCACCGCGCCGTTACTGATGACGGGGGCGCGGCTCGGATCGCGGCGGCCAGATGCTCCCGGAGTGCCTGTGCCGCCGGCAACGTTTCTCCCCGTGCCGAGCAGACAGGCTGTGCCTGTTCACCTTGCAGCCGCCCGTGGCGAGAATGAACGGCTGCGTCGCCAGCGTGATGCCCGGCGCGGTGGCGCGGCGGGCGAGTTCATCAGTGCCTTCCTGGGAAACCACCTCGATAGCGTCGAGATGACCGAAGGAAAGCGGCCCAGGCGGAGACGTCCACAGCGCAGGCCGTGGCTGTCATCGACCAGTGCACGGATCGTGTCCGGATGGGCCCGCATGGCGCGGGCATGCTCCAGTATTCCCCTCTACGAAGCCATGCGCCCTGTAGATGGAGATCCCGACGAAGCTGTATGACGCCCCGCGTACCTGCTCCTTGTCGCCGCATATCGTATTGCACGAGTGAACGGATTCTGGTGGATATCCGCACCAAGAAAACCGCCGACGGCCGCGACTTTCTCACCATCAATCCGAAGGGCTATGTTGCCGCCCTGGAACTGGACGATGGGCGGGTGCTGACCGAAGGCGCACTGATAGTCCGGTACCTGGCGGATCCGCGACCAGAGCAGGGGCTGGCATCGCCGGCCGCTACCTGGGAGCGGGTGCGATTGCGGGAGCGGTTCAAATTTGTCACCTGTGAATTCCATGCCGGCCTGGCGCCGTTATTCAACAGGGCATTAGCGGAGACCGCGGGAGGGTATCTCGCCGAGCGGCCGCACCGGCGTCCGGATTATCCGCAGCCGACTCCGGCGGTGCGGGCGGCACCGCGGGGGAAGCCGCTTCGTAGCCAACGCCGCCGGGCTCGGGACAAGGGGGTATTCGTTTTGCCGGGGGTGGCCCTCGGTAAAAACGATTGGATGGCGTGGGTCGGCGTCGGCACACTCCCGGGTTTCGGGCAGAAAAAGCAGGGGAAGTGAATGAGCGATGCATTGCAATCCCGGGATTGGGCCAATGGGCGAGGCGGTAAATGGCAGGCTCAGTTGGGGGCCATCGAAGCCATGCTCAAACCGGTGGACAGACCCTTGCTGGACGCCATGGATCTGAGCCGGCCCGGCCGTATCGCCGATATCGGTTCCGGAGGAGGTGGCACCAGCCTGGCCATCGCGGCACGGGCGGCCGCCGGCAGCCAGGTTTATGGTTTCGATATCGCCCCGGAACTGGTGGCCAGTGCCCGTGAGCGTGCGGCCGCCGCGGCCGCTCCGGTGCTCTTCGAGCAGTCCGATGTCACCGTTGTCGATCTTCCCTTCCCCCGGTTTGATCAACTGGTGTCCCGCTTTGGCATTATGTTCTTCGCTGAGCCGGCGGCGGCGTTCGCGCGATTGGCGGACTGGCTGACACCCGGCGGCGGTTTCACTTTCGCGGTCTGGGGACCGGCGGATGACAATCTGTGGATGGACGGAGCGCGCCGTGAGGTGGCCGCGGTGATGAATCTGCCGGAGCCGGACTGGCGAGCGCCGGGACCGTTTCGGTACGGCGATCCCGATCCGTTGCTGGCGTTGCTGGCGGCCGCCGGTTTCAGTGGCCTGCACGTGGAGGAATGGCGCGGGCGGTTGCCGGTGGGGGGCGGACTGGCGCCGGAACCGGCGGCGGATTTCGCCTTGTCCAGTTTCGCCATCTCGGAGCGGCTGGCGGAGGCGGATGAGGCTCAGCGCCAGACCGCCCGGGAACGGCTGACGGAGCGGTTCCGCGCCCATGTGAGCAACGGCGAAGTATGGATGGGCGCGCGGGTCCACCTGGTCAGCGGACGGCGCTGAAGGCCCGGCGGGCTTCTCAACGCTATCCGATTCGGGCCATGATGCGGAACTGGCCGAAAGCCCAATCGGTCGGATAAAGAGCGACCGGATAAAGAGCGAATGGATCTGCAGCAACTGACCGTATTCGTGACGGTGGCCCGGGAAGGCTCCATCACCCGCGCCTCCCGCCGTCTGTGCCTGAGCCAGCCGGCGATCAGCGCCCGCGTTCAGGCCCTGGAACAATCCCTGTCACTGACCCTGTTCCAACGTACCCCCCGGGGCATGAACCTCACCGCCGACGGTGAAATCCTGCTGACCAGGGCGGAAGTGGTGCTGGCGGCCCGCCAGGACCTGTTGCGACAAGCCGCCCGCCTGCGCGGCGGGCCGGCGGGCCGGTTGCGGCTGGGTGCTGGCCATAATATTCAGCCGGCACCGTTACGGCGTTTGCTGACCGAATTGGCGCGCCATCATCCCGATGTGGACGTGGCGCTGGAATACGGTGCTTCCCGGGACCTCGCCGAAGCGCTGCAGCGAGGAGCCCTGGACGCGGCTTTTTATCACCGCGCCGGGCCGGCGGAGGAAGGCCTGATCGCCTGGGAACTGGCCCGCTTCAGCATTCAGTTGGTGGCGCCGTCGGATTGGGTGACACCGGGGCCGCTCGACTGGCGGCGTCTGGAGACGTTACCGTGGATTTGTCCCGGCACCGATAGCGGCTGCGGCCGGGCGGCGGAAGCGCTGTTCCGGCGGCACGGCATCCGACCGCCGCGCATCATTCGGGTCGACAAGGAAAGCATGACCCGGGGCCTGGTCGCCGCCGGTGCCGGGTTGGGCCTGGTGCATGAAGGCGGCACCGATGAGGCACGGCGGCAGGACGGAGTGACCGTGCTCTGTGAAGCGGGCCCCCCAGTGCGCCTGGTATTCGCCCATCGCGCGGATCGGGCGGACGACCCCTTGCTGAATGTAGTCAGCGCTCTGGTGGACGGCGCGCCCGTGCATTGACAGGGCTGCCCGCCGGACGGGTGCGTCTGTATCATGACGCGCCATGACCACGAATGCTTTTATCCCCTGCGATTCCCTGCCGGTGGACGAGGTTCTGCCGGACCTGCTCGATGCCCTGAAACAGCATGGCGGCGCCGTGCTGGAAGCGCCGCCGGGAGCCGGTAAATCCACCCGCGTGCCGCTGGCTCTGCTGGACGCCGGCTGGCGTCAGGGGCGCCGTATTCTGATGCTGGAGCCGCGGCGGGTGGCGGCACGCTCGGTGGCGGCCTACATGGCATCGCGGCTGGATCAGCCGGTGGGCCAGCGGGTGGGCTATCGCACCCGGCTGGACAGCCGCGTGGGCAAGGACACGGTGATTGAAGTGGTCACCGAAGGTGTGCTCACCCGTATGCTGCATGAGGATCCGGCGCTGGAGCATTACGCGGCGGTGCTGTTCGACGAATTCCACGAGCGTTCCCTACAGGCGGATCTGGGGCTGGCCCTGGTGCAGGAAGTGCGTCAGGCATTGCGTGAGGACCTGCGTTTGCTGGTGATGTCGGCGACCCTGGATGCGGAACCGCTGGGCCAGGGGCTGGCACTGCCGGTGGTGCGCAGTGAGGGGCGGCAGTACCCGGTGACGGTGCACTATCGGGCGCCGACGCGGGATCGTCACTGGCTGGATCATTGTGCCGATTGCGTGCGTGAGATGGCGGGCCAGGGCACGGTACTGGTGTTCTTGCCCGGCGTCGGGGAAATCCGGCGTCTGAGCGAGGCGCTGGTTGGCCTGGGCTGTGCGGTGGAGATTTTGCATGGGCGCCTCGATGGCGATGAGCAGCAGCGGGTATTGCGCGCCAGTCAGAGCCCGAGAGTGGTGCTCGCCACCAATGTGGCGGAGACCAGTGTCACGCTGGACGGTGTCACCACGGTGGTGGACAGCGGTTTGCAGCGCAGCCCGCAATACGATCCACGGCGTCATCGCAGCCGCCTGACCACCCGCCGTATCAGCCTGGCTAACGCTGACCAGCGCGCCGGGCGCGCCGGGCGGCTTGGGCCGGGCCAGTGCCTGCGGTTGTGGTCCCGGGAGGAAGTACTGGCCCGGCATATTGAGGCGGAGACCAGCCAGGTGGCGCTGGACGGTCTGGTGCTGGATCTGGCCCGTTGGGGGTGCCGCGACCCCGGTGAATTGTTCTGGCTGACGCCGCCGCCGGCGGGGCCCTGGCGGGCGGCGAGGGCGCGGCTGAAACGGTTGGGCGCGCTCGATGAGAAGGGCGCGCTCAGCGAACTGGGGCGGGCGCTGGCGGAACTGCCAATGGACCCGGAGCAGGGGGCTCTGGTGGTGCGGGGTGATCAATACGGCTGCTCGGAAAGCGCGGCGGTACTGGCGTTGCTGATTCAGGACGCGCCGGCCGGGCTGGACCGGGAAGTGGATTTGCAACGGCGCTGGCAACGTTATCGAGCCCGCCCAGGGGATTGGCCGTTACTGCGTAAAGCATTGCGGCGTTTGCGCGGAGTGCGGGCGGATCGGGAGGAAGCCGATGCCCGTCTGCTGGGGCGGGTGCTGGCGGAGGCCTTTCCGGACGGCCTGGCCCGCCGGCGAGAGCAAGGCACGGGTCGTAATGCCGTCGCTGATGGCGCCCGTCGTGCCCTGGCTGACGGCTCTCGTTACCTTCTCGCTGACGGCTCTGGCGCCCGTCTGCCACCGGGCTCGGCGCTGGCGGCACATGAATGGCTGGTGGTGCTGGACACCGACGGCGATCCCAAGGAGGGCCGTATCCGGCTGGCTTGGGGATTGGACGGGGACGCGCTGGTCAGGGTCTTGGAGCAGGCTCCATGGAGCGAACGGGTGGGATGGGACGAGCAGCGCGGGCGGGTCGTGGCCGAGCGGATACGCGCCCTGGGTCAGTTGGTGATTGAGCAGCGGCCGCTGCCCTCGCCATCGCCGGCGCTGATCGAGCAGGGTTTGCTGGCCGGTATCCGTCAGCGGGGGCTGTCGGTGCTGCCATGGGAACCCCGCTGGCGCCAGTGGCAAGCACGGGTGAACTGGATGCATCGGCTACGCCCGCAAGAGTGGCCGGCGGCGGACGATGGGGCGCTGCTGGATACGCTGGAGGACTGGTTGCTGCCGTTTCTCGCTGGCCGCCGAAGTTTGCGGGATCTGCGTGACCTGCTGTTAGGGCAAGCCTTATCACTGTGGCTTGGTCACGAACGGCAGGCGCGGTTGGATCAGTGGTTGCCGGAACGCTGCACGGTGGCGTCGGGGCGTGACGTGATGATCGATTATCTCCCCGAGGGCGGCCCGCGCCTGGAAGTGAAACTGCAGGAATGCTTCGGTATGGAAGCGCTGCCGTCCCTGGCCGATGGGCAACTGCCGCTGACCGCTTCGCTGTTGACCCCGGCCGGACGCCCGGCGGCCATCACCGGGGATCTCCACCGTTTCTGGCGGGAGGGGTACGCCGAGGTCCGCAAGGAATTGCGCGGCCGTTATCCCAAACACCCTTGGCCGGAGGACCCGCTGCACGCGGAGGCGACGGCGCGGACCAAGAAAGGCATGGGGCGGGGGTAACACGTTTGCGCGTTACATGCCGCCGACAGCGCCGATTCGCTGCCCAGGCAGCTTCCCTTAGCGGCTCCGTAGTGCTCTCTGTGGGAAGCTGCCTGGGCAGCGAACAGCTTATTAGAGGTGCCGCCGGTGTCCCTTCCGTGTCGCTATTAGCCTGATTGACCACGCATCCCGCAGTGTGATCGTTTCGGCCCTTTCCCTGGAACACGCCCTCTGCTATCAATAGCCGCTCTCGGAGGGAGCGAAATATGAAATTTGATTCCATTATGGTTGCGGCTGAAGCCAATGAAATGATTCTGCCCGAGGGTTGGGGGCAGGGCCGTGCCACCTTTGGTGGCTTGATGGGGGCCATCCTGATCCGTCATATGCAGGCGTATCTGGCGCGGGAACTGCCGGAGCCTCCGCCTTTGCGTTCTTTCGCTCTGACTTTTGTCGGTCCCGCTGTTCCGGGGCCGCTGGCGTTGAACGCGGAAATCCTGCGCAGTGGTAAATCCGTGACCCAGATGCAGGTTACCGCCCGTCAGGAAGGGCAGGTGGTGAGCACCATGCTGGCCAGCCTGGGGCACGCCCGCGACTCTTCCATCCGGGTTCAGGGGCCGGCGGCGCCGGACTGGAACCCCGCGGAAAAGTATCACGCCATTCCGTTCATGGAAGGTGTCTCGCCGGACTTTCTGCGCGAGTTCGAAATGCGCCCGGTGGCCGGTCAGTTTCCTTATTCCGGTAGCGATAAGCCGGACTTCGAAGGCTACATGAGCTTCCGTGAACGCCCGGAGCGCCAGGATGCCGCCAGCCTGGCCTGCCTGGTGGACGTCTGGCCGCCGTCGGTGATTCCGATGCTGACCAAGCGCGTGCCGTCCAGCTCCATGACCTGGATCATGGAGTTCCTGGAGGATCCGGCCGAGCTGCCCTGGACCGATCATTGGTTGTACACCGTGCACACCGACAGCTTCGCCGATGGCTACGGTCAGAATCGCTCGGTGATCTGGGATGGCGAAGGCCGTCCGGTGGCGTTCAGCCGCCAGACCATCGTGGTGTTTGGCTGATTCCATGAGCGGGCTTGAATTGCCTCCTCTACATCCGGCGGATCTGGGCGCGCGGGTGCCACGTCGCGGCAGCGTCATGATGGCGCTGCTGGGCCGCTGGGTTCTCCGTGCCATCGGTTGGAAAGTGGTCGGGCGTTTGCCGGACATATCCCGGGCGGTGATGATCGCCGCTCCGCACACTTCCAATTACGATGGACTGGTGGGCATCAGCGCGATCCAGAGCCTGCGCCTGGACATCCGTTTCATGGCCAAGCACACCTTGTTCCGGGGTCCCACCGGCGTATTGCTCAAGGCGCTGGGGGGCATTCCGGTGCACCGGGGCCGCGCTGGCGGGTTGGTGGAAGAAACGCAGAGATTATTGGCCGCTGGCGACCCATTCTGGCTCGGCATCACGCCGGAAGGCACTCGCACCGGGGCGCGGGAATGGAAGACCGGCTTCTATCGAATCGCCCTGGGGCTGGAATTGCCGATCATCGTGGTGACGTTCTGCTATCGGCGCAAGGAAGCGCGGATTCTGGACGCGTTCTGGCCCACCGGCGATGTGGAGAAGGATCTGGAAGCGATCTACGCCTTGCTGGACGACGTCGAGCCGCGCCATCCGGAAAGGCTGTCGGCGCCGCTCAAGCGCCGCCGGTAATACATCTGACGTGGAAGATGAAAATCGCGGCTCGTGAGCCGCTCCTACATAGGAAGAGTGTATAGGAGAGGCTGCCACCGTTGTGGAAGAGCCCCCTTGCGTGCCACACGCCTATGCGGCGCCGATTCGCGGCCAAGGCCGCTTCCCACAGCGGCTTCGTGGCATGCTCTGTGGGAAGCGGTCTTGGCCGCGAATGCAGCGCGAGTTTATGTCTCCGGGGCTGGGGCGGCTCCTGATAACGATGTCCTGTAACGCTGCAAAGCAATCAGGCTGGGTCCTTTTAAGCGTCAAGCATGCCGCTCTCAGTATTTAATTGAGTAGGACAGTGTGTAGGTCCGCCCCCGGCCACGCTGATCGAACATGGCGTCAGGGCCGTAGTAACCGCCGTAGAACAGTTGTGCCCGCTGGCCCCAGATGGTGCCGTAGTCGCGGTCAAACAGGTTCTGGATGCCCACGGACACGGTACCCACCGGCAGGCGCTGGCTGGCCATCAGATCCACCAGGGTGTAGCCGTTGATTTCGTTGTCGTAGTCGTCGTCCAGATCGTGGACATAGGTGCCCTGCACGCGAGCGCGGGTGCCGCGCTGCTGCCAGCCCAGGTAGGCGGTGGCTTTTGAGAGGCTGGCGGTGGTGGCCAGTTGCGGGTCCCATTCGCCGTCGTTCTTTTCTTCAGAACGGACAATATGGGCATTACCACCGAGGCTCCACTGATCGGTGAGCGAGTAGTCCAACTGAGCTTCGATGCCGTAGTTGCGCTTCTTGTCGTCTTCCACGTCCACGGACAGGTCGCCGCTGTTGATTTGCAGCGTCTTGTCCGACCAGCTGTAGTAGACCGCGCTCTGTGCGTTCCAGCGCTCGCCGTAGCCACGCCAGCCCAGCTCCACCTGTTCGGTCTTGATGGCATCCATGGGTTGGCCGTCCACGTCAATGCCACGTACCAGCACCCCGTAACCGCTGCTCTCATCGTAGCTGCCACGGCCGTAATATTTGGCCGGATCGGCCAGCTCGAAACCCTGGCTGTAGTTGACCCAGAGCTGATGGCCGTTGCTCAGTTCCTGAATAAAACCGGCGTTGAACAGAGTGGCGTGGTAATCATTATCGCCACCGGGGATGGCATCGGCGCCGCTGAGCTGGCCCCGGGCGATTTTTACTTGCTGGGCCACGGCGATGAAGTCATCCACCTCCACATCCATGCGCTGATGGCGCAGCCCGCTGCTGAAACGGAGCGTGTCCGTGATCCTCCAATCCGCCTGAACGAAGGCCGCCAGGCTATCCACTTGATAATCGGGATAGCGGCCCAGTTTGTTGACCCGGTCCAGGTCGAGGCCGCCGCTGTCCAGGACCCGCTGGAAGTCGAACAGCATCTGGTCGGAGTCGAACGTTTCCCGGTCGTAATCCACTCCGTAGGACACCCTGAATCGGTTCCAGTCTTTTACCAGCATGGCTTTGAGACCGGACAGGCCAGTGCTTTGCTGGGACGCGGAGTAGTATCCGTCAGGGGCGTTGGGATCGCTGCCCCGGTCCAGATAGGGGAAGGGGTGGAAGTCCATGGTTTCGTTGCGGGTGAACGCCTGCAGATACAGGGTCTGGCCGAGTATGTCGCCATGCCGGTAACTGGCGCTGAACTGGTAGCGGCGGGTGGCGGGTTCACGGTCTGAGTTAAAGCCGGAACGTACATCGAACGCATCCGGATCGGCGCCGGTGACCGCCGACAGGTTCTCGCCCAGATACAAACCCTTGTCGCCGTCGTAACCGGAATCGTAGAACTGGCCCAGCAGCTGCAGGTTCTGGTTTTCGTCCGGGTTCCATTGCAGCGAGCCGAGCAGATCCACGCTGCGGTTTTCCTGCAGATCGGTCTGGCTGATGTCGGGCAGCACGGCGTCACCGTTGCCATCGTAAAAGCTGCCGTTCTTCTGCACCGCCACACCGAGGCGGCCATGCAGTGTATCGCTGCCGCCGGAAACGGACTGGGCGGCGCGCAGATCGCGGTCGTCGCTGTTGTTGAAGCCGGAGGTCAGGCCCAGCTCGGTTTCATAGCCGGTTGGCCCACCCTGACCCTTTTTGGTAATGATATTGACGATACCGCCGGTGGCGCCGCCGCCGTAAATCGCGGACGCGCCGGAGAGCACCTCGATGCGCTCGATGTTGAAGGGATCAATGCTGTCGAACTGGCGGCTCAAACCCCGGGAAGAATTCAGTGATACGCCGTCGATCATCACCAGCACCGACCGGCCACGCATGTTCTGCCCATAGTTGGTACGGCCCTGCGGCCCCACATCCATGCTCGGGATCAGCGTGCCCAGCGCTTCCTTCAAAGATTTGCCGGAGCGAACCTGTTCCTCGATTTGTTCCTGGTAAACCACGTGGATACTGCCGGGCACCTGGCTGATTTGCGTTGGCGCCCGGGAGCCGGTGACCACCACGCTGTCGAGACGGTTTTCCGCATGGCCAGTGACGGCCATGGTCAGCAGTAACGGAGACAGGACGGCAAAGCCATTGAAAGTGTTCGCGCGCGACGACATTGAGACTCCCCGGATTGGAATTGTGATTCGCCGGGGAGGATAGGTGTATTGATAATGCTTATCAATGCGAAAATGACACCCTTATGTCACCGTACTTTGCTGTTGCTGTTTCTCCCTGGCCCGGCGGATAAAGGTCTCCCGTCCCAGGGCCGCGATCATGGCGTAACCCAGTGGCGTGGCGATGGCGTCACAGGCGGAACGCACGTGTTCGTCGAACGGCTCCAGGGAAGCCAGTTCCAGGATGCCAAGGGTGTGTTCGCCCTGCCGGATCGGCAGGAACAGTACCTCGCCGGGGCGGATCTGGCTGTGGCCGGTTTCCAGATCCATGTAGCCACCGGGGACTTCATGGCGCACCGAGGCGCCCTGAATCTCCAGGGCCGAGGCGAGGAAACCGTCGCTTTTGATGTGGGACTGCTCCCGCGCCGTCTGGCCGAGCCCACGCGCCGCTTCCAGGTGCAGGCCGTCGTCCTCCAATCGGTAGCCGGCGCCGGCCACCGCCGGAGTGTTTTCGATCAGAAACGCCAAGGTCTTGTCGAGCAGTTCGGTGACCCGCGGATTGCCGGCGATATGGGCGGTGAATTCATTCAGCAGACGCTGCCGCCGCGCTTCCCGGTCGGCATTGTCGCGCCAGCGTCGCAGCCGTTGTGACTCGGCGTTGCGCAGCAGCATGTTGGCGAAGTTGCCGCGGGCACTGGCGTCGAGCATGTAGCCGTTCAAGGCGCATACCAGAAGCGGGAAACCGTAGTACAGCAGCAGTGAGATTGGTGTAATGCGCCAATCCTGATAAAGGGCCACGGCCAGGGCGATGATCAGGGCACCGAGGGACCAGAACAGGGTGCGGGTGGGCGGCAACCGCAGGATCGAGAAACCAATGATCAGCACATAAACGGTTTCAAACGCCGCCACCTGGCCGAGGAAGTGGTCCTGCAGATGGATCGCGCCGATCAGGGTGCCGGACAGTGAGATCATCAGCGCCAGTCCGATCAATGTGGCCACCAGGCGTTGTACCGCTCGGATATGGATCGCCGCCAGCAGCAACACCAGGGAACAGGCAATGGGATAAACGCCGAGGGCCTGCCAACGGCTCAGCGAAGGGTCCTTCACCAGCAACGAGACCGGCACCACCACGATCAGGAAAATCGTCAGCAGGATGTACACCGATCGCCGGATCAACTGGGTGGCGCGGCGTTCCGCGTAGACGATGTAATCGTCTTCCAGGGATCCGGGAAACCGTACCCAGAGAGTGCCCAGCGCGCGTTTCAGGGCGCGTTCCTGTTCCGCTTCCAGAGATCGCGTCTGAGTGCTGTCAGTGGCCATGGAGTCCCCCGTTCTTTGACGTTGCTGCTTATTATGTGGTCGCTTGCCCGGTTGCTTCCGTTGGTGGGTGCGGACACTATTTGCCGAACCGGGGCATGATAGCGCGCCGGGCAACGGACTAATGATAAATGGGTAACACAACCTGAAGGTACGAATAATGGCGTATGAAGAGCAATTTGAACAGGCCCGCAAGGACGTACAGACCCTGTCACGCAAGCCGGGCAACGATGACCTGTTGTATCTGTACGCCCATTTCAAGCAGGGCAGTGTCGGTGACGTGACCGGCAAGCGGCCGGGCATGCTGGATATGGTGGGGCGCGCCAAGTACGACGCCTGGGCCAGGCTCAAGGGCATGGACCAGGACAGCGCGCGGCAAAACTACATCAGTAAGGTGGAAGCGTTGCTGAAGAGTCACGGTTGAGAGCCGGACGCCAACGTGGCGGTCGGTGGGTAAGCCCACCGCCGCCTTCGCTGCTAAAGCAGCTTCCCACAGCGGCTTGGTAGTGCCTTCCGTGGGAAGCGGCCTTGGCCGCGAATGGAGCGTGCCTTTGAATTCCGGGACACCACTGATCCACGAACCGCGAGGGGCTCAGGGTCGTTCCGCCAGCGCCTCCGTGTCTGCCCGTTGCGTCGGCCGCCAGCGCTCCAGGAACATCGCCATGGGCGCGGCGATGTACATGGAAGAGGTGGTGCCGACAACAATGCCGAACAGCACCGGCAGGGCGAAGCTGGCCACCGCGCCGCCACCCAGCAACCCCATCGGCAGCAGGGCCAGGAAGGTGGTGGCGGAGGTGAACAAAGTGCGGGTCAGCACCTGGGTCAGACTGACGTTGATGAGCGTCTCCAACGGCTGATCCGGATTGAGCTTCTGGTTTTCACGGATGCGATCGAACACCACCACTTTGTCGTTCACCGAGTAACCGATCAGCGTCAGCAGGGCGGCGATGGCGGTGAGGTTGAATTCCACCCCGGTCAGCACAAAGAACCCCAGTGTCTTGCTCACGTCCAGCAGCAGGGTGATCAGCGCCGCCCAGGCGAAATGCCGTTCGAAGCGCAGCCGCAGGTAGGCGAACATGCCCGCCCCGGCCAGTAGCACCGCCAGGATGCTGGCTTCAATGAAGCCACCGCTGACCGCCGGGCCGACCATATCCACCCGTGGAAAACGACTGTCGGCGTCCAATTGGGTGATCGCTGTCTTCGCCGCTTCCACCCTGGCGTTACCATCGTCGCTGGCGGGCATCCGCACCAGGAAATGGCCGTCATCGGCGAATGGCTGCAACGCCGCGTCGGCGAGGCCGGCGTCCCGCAATGCCTGACGCAGAGCATTCTCCGGCAACGATGCCGGCACCTGAACTTCCATGGCGGTACCGCCGAGGAAATCGATACCCTGATTCAATCCGGGCCAAGCCAGGGAGCCCAGAGACAGTGCCGAGAGCAGCACCGACAGCACGATGCCCAACGCCTTCACGCGCATGAACTGAATTGGCCGCTGGTGTTGTCGCAGGCGCTGAAATCCGGGCACCTCCGGCAGCGCCAGCGGTTGCCGCTGCCGCCGTCGCAGCCGCCATTCCATTAGTAACCGGGTCACCGACACCGAAGTGAACATGGATACTAGCAGACCCACCGCCATGGTCACGGCGAAGCCGCGCACCGGACCGCTGCCGAAACCGAACAGCAGCCCGACGGCGATCAGCGTGGTGATGTTGGCGTCGACGATGGTGGCGAAGGCGCGCTGAAAGCCGGCGCGCAGGGCCGCCATGGCATTCTTGCCTTTCTCGGTTTCCTCGCGGATGCGTTCATTGATCAGGATATTGGCGTCCACCGCCATGCCGACGCCAAGGATCAGACCAGCGATGCCCGGCAGCGTCAGGGTGGCGCCGAAACTGGCCAGCAAGCCCAGTACCAGTAGCACGTTGATGGCCAGTGCGGTGTTGGCGATCACGCCCCAACGGCGATAGATCGAGATCATGAACACCAGCACCAGGGCCGCGCCGAGGGCGCCGCTGATCACGCCCATGCGGATGGTGTCGCCGCCGAGCTCCGCGCCCACCGTGCGTTGCTCCACCACTTGCAACGGAGCGGGCAGGGAGCCGGCGCGCAATAACATGGCCAGGTCACCGGCCTGCTGTGGGGTGAAGTTGCCGCTGATTTCACCGCGACCGGCGGTGATCGGAGTCCGGATCACCGGCGCGGTGATGACCTCGCCGTCCAGCACCACCGCGAAGGGCCGGCCCACGTTGTGGGTGGTAATGTCGCCGAACAGGCGGGCACCGTCGCTGTCCAGAGTGAAATTCACCACCGGCTGATGAGTACGGCTGTCGAAGCCCAGGCGGGCGTCGGCCAGCTGTCCGCCGTCCAGTAAAGGCGTGGCCTCGACCTGGTAGCGCCGGCCGTCCTCCGCTCCCGGTAGCGCCAGGGTACGATCCGGGCCGCTGCCATCGGCGACCAGGTGGAAGGTCAGGCGCGCGGTGCGGCCGAGCAGGGCGGTGATGCGTTCCGGATCGGTAACGCCGGGCAGTTGCACCAGAATGGCATCGTCGCCCTGGCGGGTGCCCCGGGGTTCCACCACGCCGGTTTCATCAATGCGGCGGCGCACTACATCCAGGCTGCGTTCCACCGCATCGCTGACCACCTGTTGCGACAGACTGGAAGAAGGCCGTAACAGCAGAAACAGACCATCGTGAGTCACGGCGAGTTGGCGGCGGCCCTGATTGTCCCGGATGTCCGCGGCCAGCCGCTCGGCGGCTTCCATGGCGGCAGCCGGGCGAATGGCCAGGCGTACATGATCAGCGTCGACGACCGGGCGGCCATGTTGAATACCGTTGCGGTCCAGGCGCTGGCTCAGCTCCTGAGCGATCTTGCGGGTTTTCTCGGCCAGCAGTGGTCCCTGTTCGACTTTCAGCAGCACATGGGAGCCGCCCTGGAGGTCCAACCCCAGGGACAGGTGGTGTTGACGATACCAGTCCGGCGCCCATTGCAACGACGTCGGTGGCAGGATACTCGGCAGTGCGGCGAGCACACCAAGCAGAATGACGAGGGCATAGGCCGTCGCCCGTAAGCGAAATCGGTTCAAGTTCGTTCTCCATTAAAACCACTCTCCGCCGGGCGCGCGCCCGAAGGCGCCACCTTGTGGCGGTGTTCTTGGTGTCAAAGCATGGAGAACGCGGGTGGGGCGCGGGGAGCCTGTGGTCGGTGGTGCTCGACAGCCACCGCCAGGGGGTGGTGCGGAGGAAGCGGGCCAGGGCGGGACGATGTCGGCGGCACCGACGGCAGCCACGGTAGTAGCGCTGCGTTACCGCCGTTGTCGTGGTGATCAGCGGCGAAAGTATCGCCACGGACCTGGTAGCCGGAGGGCAGAGCCAGTTGAGCGGCACCGTCGAGGGGCCGGGTGTGCGGTCCGTCTTTGGCGGTACCAGACGCCTGACCGGAATGCGGTGCGGCAAGCAGCATTAGCACCCATAGCAGATGGGCGAGCAGACTCCCTGTCGGTGCCCGACGGTGGGAGCGAAGGCTGCGTGACGACAGAGCGACCAAGTGAGGTTTCCGGCGATGGTGGATTGACGGTCAAACCGGCTTAATTAAAAACAGTAGCGCCAGCAGATGGGGGCGGCGGGTAGCGGCTTCAACGGAGGCGTTGAAAAATGGACCTTCTTGATCTTGATTTGAGATTAAAAAAAGATGCTATCTCATTGAAAATAAAGCAGTCAATATCCCGATCAACATCATCGCCAACAGCAGGGTGGCGGCCATCGACACCCCACGGGCCCACAATGTGAAGGGGCGCCCCACTGGGTCCACGCGGCCGGCCGCCATGGCATCCAAGTCCTTCCGCGCCCACCACCAGACCACCGGCCCCAACGGTGCGAACAGCAGCAGGCTGATCACCGCCAGGAGCAGCAGTGGACCGCCGCGATCCGGGATCACGCGCGTGCCGCCCGGCGTTGATCGATCCAGCGTTTGAGCACCCGCCGTATCGCGCCCCAGCGGTTGACCAGCAGCGCCAGAAAGATCATCGCGCAGCCGCTCAGTTGGGTGGCGTTCATGGTTTCGCCGAACCAGAATGCCGCCAGCAGCGCGGTCCACATTGGTTCCAGGATCATGATCACCACACCATGGCTGTGCATGGACAGGCTCTGCGCATAGGTCTGCAGAAAGAAACGGGCGGCGGTGCCCAGGGTGGCACTGGCAACCACCCAGGCGGCGATCACCAGGCCCAGTTCGCCGGAATGGAAAGTGGGGCTCCAGGGCTCCAGCAACAGCGAGGCGGTGCCGGTGACCAGCCCCACCGTGCCCAACACCACGGAGGTCAGCGCCAGTGCCGGTACCCGTTCGCGGGTGGTGATCCGGCCACCGGCGCCGGTGATGGTGGCGTTATTGGCGGCGCGGGTGTTGAGGGTGAAAAACAACGCGAAAATCGTCGCCGAGGCAAGAAAGAACAGCTGCCCCAACTCGGCCTGGAAGCCACCGTCCAGAGATAGCAGCGCCAGCCCGCACACCGCCACCGGCAGCGCCAGCCAGGTACTCAGCGGCGGCTGCTCCTTGAACACCAGGCGCGCCATTACCGGGACCAGCACTACGCCAAGACTGGTGATGAAAGCGCCTTCACCGACATGGTTGCCGTAGTGCAGTCCCATGATCCAGAAACTCATGGCGGTGCCGAACACCATGCCTACCTGGACGCTGCGCCAGTACTGATCCCGATTCATGCGGCGCAATTGCCGCTGTCCCACCAAAGCCAGAATCAGGCCGGCCAGCAGAAAACGCAGGCACATGAACAGAAGAGGCGGCATCAGCAACACCGCCTCCTTGGAGAACATCCAACTGACTGCCGCCAACAAGGTCACGCAGACCAGCAGAAGATCCGATTTGGTCGAACTGGGAAGGACCATAACTCCGCTACAAGTGTGGGGCCGCCTTGCACGGCGATGCGGATTCTAGCACGGCGGCATGGCGGCTTCACCGGCCACGGGCCGGGCCGTGGGATCGCTGGATACTTAGAGCCTGTTGACGATCTTTACGCCGCCGCGCCGGAGTTCCCTTCTCTCCTGGTGGACTCTCCACCTAAAGAAAGTGGGGCCCGGCCCTCCGGGTATTTTCCAGCAGCAACGCGGTGGCGTAAAGATCGTGAACAGGCTCTTAGAAATAGGGTCCGGCGGCGGCGATGCTGATCACCAGCAGCCCCAGCAGCAGGTTGATGCCGACAATGCGCCGGATCTGTCCTATCTGAAAGGCGGCGTCTGCGTTGTGACGCACTGTCACCGCCTGGCGCAGACGGCGGAACGGAGCAAAGTAAACGTGGGCGAACAGCGCCATCATTACCAGGCCCAGCGCCAGCATGGTATGCACATAGGCGCCAGTGGAACCCATACCTCCATAGACACCGAACACCATCCACAGGCCAGTGATCAACAACACCGCCACGCAACCCCATACCCAGTGGAAAAAACGGTCCAGTGTGTGCAGCCACAAGCGTGGCCGGGACTCCGGATCCAGAGTGGCACCCATGGCGGGGCGCAAAGCCATGTAGGCGAAAAACATGCCGCCGACCCAAATCACCGCCGCCAGTATATGCAGCACTAAAGGCACGGCCATGGACAACACCATCGTTTTCTCTCCCAGGGATAAAAGCGGAACAAGCGTCAGTATGGACGCAGGAACGAAGTGTAGCAGGAGGCGGAGAGGGCAGCACCACAATCGCTGCTCATGAACCGCTGCCTTGCAACAGGCCAGACCGATTCGCTGGCAAGCCGGCCTCCCACGGAACAATCCACGAAGCCGCTGTGGGAAGCCGGCTTGCCAGCGAATCGGCGTGCCGGCGCTCTGAAACAGCCTGCAATCGTTCCATGCTTGTACGTGTCGTGGGAACGGGGCAAGCTGCCTGAGCGCTGCCGCGCGATCCTGTTCTGCCTGCTGGACCTCGCATGTTCGACCGTACCCGTCTGTGGTTGGAAAACCGACGTTTGGCCCGTTTGCCGGTGACCCGGGAACAATGGGAGCACGCCATTGCTGATTGGGCACCAGCGCGACGTTACCAGGGGGAGCGGCGCGAGCGATTGTTCCAACAGACGCTGCGCTTCCTGCTGCGCAAGGAGTTTCGGGGCGGCGGTGATTTCCAGGTGACGCCGGCCATGCAACTGAAGATCGCCACCATGGCGGTGGTGATGATCATGGGGCTGGACCTGGACTGGTACGACGGCTGGTACACGGTGATTGTCTACGAGGACGCCTTCGTCACGCCCGGCGACGAGATGGACGAGTTCGGCATCGTTCACAGTGAGGGGAGGGTGCTGGCCGGGGAAGCCTGGGACCGGGGACCGGTGCTGCTGTCCTGGCAGGATGTGCAGGCGGCGGCGTCGGAGCCGGGCTTCAATGTGGTGCTGCACGAGATGGCGCACAAACTGGATATGCGCAATGGCGCGGCCAACGGCGCGCCGCCACTGCATCACGGCATGGACGCCCGGGTCTGGCACGACACCTTCACTCGCGCCTGGAGCGCGCTGGAAAACGCCGAGCGGGAGGGGGAGCCCTTTCTCGATCCCTACGCCCTGCGGGATCCGGGAGAGTTTTTCGCGGTCATCACGGAAAGTTTTTTCGAAACGCCGGAGCCCCTCGAACAGATCCTGCCGGAGGTCTATGGCCAGTTGACTCTGTTCTACCGGCAGGACCCGCTGCGCGGCCGCTGACCCCGTTTTACAACCCTTTACCACCGCGACCCCAGGGAATTCGCGGGCCTGTGAAATTTTTTCTCCTTTTCTATTGAACGGCCGCGCCGTTAGCCCTATCACAATATTGAAACCCCCGGGTCATTACCGGGTCACAAACCGGTCCGGTCCCGGGGCGCTCATTACAGGCGAGAGAAAGGAGTCACGCTTGAGAGTCGTCGATACCACGTTGTTTTACGCGCAGTCCAGCGGCGGGGTACACACCTATGTGGACAGCAAGCGCAAGGGACTGTTGGCCAGGGACATCGAACACAAGGTGGTGTACCCGGGGGCGGAGACAGTGCTGCAGGGTGATTTGATTCAACTGCCGGCGCTCAACCTGCCAATGGCGCCGGGTTTCCGCTTTCCCACCCGGGTCGGGCTGTGGAGTCATATTATCGCCGGCCTGCAACCGGACCTGATCGAGGCCGGCGACCCCTACACACCGGCCTGGTCGGCCCGCCAGGCAGCGCGCTTGCTGGACGTGCCGGCGGTGGCCTTTTACCACTCCGATTTGATCACGCTTCTGCACAACCGCATCAGTCCGATACTGGACGGGGCCTCCCGTGCCTACGTCAGAAAGCTTTACGACGGCTTCGATCTGGTGCTCAGCCCGTCCCGGGTGATGGCCGAACGGCTGTGGGACTGTGGTCTGCACAATGTGGAAATCCAGCCGTTGGGCGTGGACGCTCACGTTTTTCATCCCAACCGGGCCGACCCGTTGGCTCGGGCGCGTCTGGGGCTCGGCGAACACGAGCGTTTATTGGTGTTCGCCGGTCGCGGCTCCCAGGAGAAGCATCTGCCAGTGTTGTTCGATGCCATGCGGAAGCTGGGCTCCGGTTATCAC
This sequence comes from Alcanivorax sp. 24, assembly GCF_004360225.1. Classification (GTDB taxonomy): domain Bacteria; phylum Pseudomonadota; class Gammaproteobacteria; order Pseudomonadales; family Alcanivoracaceae; genus Alloalcanivorax; species Alloalcanivorax xiamenensis. Next base: position 364,898 of record NZ_SNUA01000003.1, on the reverse strand, counting down.
CTGTTGCTGATCGGTACCGGAGCGCAGCCGGAGGCACCGGGTAACACCACGGTATTCGAGGGGTTTCTGCCGGCGACGGAAGTGGCGGCCTGGCTGGCGTCGTCGGATGTGCTGCTGCACGCCGGGGATCAGGAAACCTTCGGGCTGGTCGCGCTCGAGGCCATGGCCTCCGGAATCCCGGTGATCTGTGCCGATGGCGGTGCCTTGCCGGAAGTGGTGCCGGAGGAGTGTGGAATAAGAGTGCCGCCCCATGACGGGGAGGCCATGGCGGCGGCGGTGCGGGCCCTGTTCGGGGAACTTGACCCGGTAGCCATGGGTGAGCGAGCGCGACGCCACGTGGAGGTGGAGCACGGTTGGGACAAGGTGGTGGACAGTCTGGTGCGCCATTACCAGCGACTGGTTGGCGCCCGTCCTGAAACACGGATATCGGAGCACCATGGCCCACAAACCTGACCACCAGCCGGACAGCGCCTTTCTGCTATCGCTGCACGATGTGTGTCCGGCCACCTGGCCGGATTATCAGCCGTTGCTGCGCGCCCTTGAGCGCCACCCGCGGATTCCGCTGACTTTGCTGGTGGTGCCGGACTTCCATGGCGGCGGGGGCTTTATCGAGGACAAGCGGTTTTGTCAGGCACTGGAACAGCGCCGCCGGCGTGGTGACGAACTGGTACTGCATGGCTACTACCACCATGACGACAGTCCCCCTCCGGCGACGCCGGGGGACTGGGTGCGCCGGCGTTTGTTGACGCATGAAGGTGAGTTCGCGGCCCTGGACCGGCGAGCGGCGGCGGTGCGAATACAGCGGGGGTTGGCGATGTTTCATCAGCTCGGTTGGTGGTCCCGTGGCTTCGTGCCTCCGGGTTGGATGACCAGCGCTGGTTCACGCGCCGCCATCGCCGAAGCCGGATTCGCTTATTGGACGGATCGGGACGGTTTCCATTATCCCGCCAGCGACCTGTTTCTGCCGACGCCAACGCTGGTGTGGTCAGCCCGATCACCATGGCGGCGCGGGCTGTTCCAGGGCGTCAATCGGATGCGCGAGTGGATGCACCATGCTTCACCGGTATTGCGCTTGGCGGTGCACCCAGTGGACATGCGCCATTCACGTTCACGGCGCGCCTGGATCGCCGCCATTGAGCGGCTGGCCGGATGTCGCCGGGCGTTGACCAAATCCCAATGGATTGACGAACTGACCGGGGAGGCCCCGTGAGGCGCCGCTGGTGGCTGTTGCTCCTGGCCCTGGGATTGGGGGCGCTGGTGCCGCTGGTGCTGGGGGGCGCGGGTGCCTTTCATGGGTTGACGCATATTCCGGCGGCCTGGTTGCTGCTGATGGTGGCGATGATCTTCCTGTGCTGGAACCTCAATGCCTGGCGATTGCGCATTATGCTGGCGGATCGCGCCGAGGGCCTGGGCCACGGCGGTGCTCTCGCCACGGTGATGGCCACTGAATGCGCGCTCAATGCCACCCCCGGCGGCAGTGGCGCGCCCTTTACGCTGGTGGCGCTATTGCGTCGTTATCAGGTGACACCGGCCACCGCCACGGCGGTGTTCGCGGTGGATCAGATCACTGACCTGGTGGTGTTTCTGGTACTGCTGCCGACGGTGGCTCTGTACGGGCTGAGCCGTTATCTGGATCTTGAGGGCTGGTGGCAACTGGCATTGCCGATGGTATTGCTGGGTCTGGCACTGCTGCTGTGTTGGGCGGTGGCGAACCGGTTCAGTGATATCCTGCGCTTCACCGACCCCTGGCTGGAACGCTGGCAGGTGCCGTTGCGGCGGCGGCGTGCCCTGGCCCGCGCGTTGCTGCGCTTTCGCCAGAGCATGGCGGAAACCCTGCGAGTGCCGCGCCGCCGTTTGATGGCGCTGTTCGGCCTGTGCCTGACGCACTGGCTGCTGCGGTATTCGGTGATCTATCTCACTGTGCTGGCATTGGGTAAGCATGTGGACTGGGTATACGGTTTTTTTGTGCAGATGATGGCGATGGGGGCGGGTTACCTGACTCTGCTACCCGGTGGCGCCGGCGGAGCGGAGGTGGCCGGTGCCGCTTTGCTGGCCCCCTGGCTGGGAACCATGACCACCGCCACGGTGTTGCTGGTGTGGCGGTTCATGACCTTTTATCTGTATCTACTGGTCGGTGGCGGCTGTCTTCTGGCACTGGCCGGCCGTGAGGCGACCGCGTTGCTGGGCCACGGGGAACGCTGATTTTGTGATTGACGTCACATTTTTATCCGTGCTCTATTCAGGGCGGGAATGACCAAAACCAAATAACAACACATAAGGATTTCAATATGCCAGCCACCCCCAGTGTGACGGGCCGGGCCCGTTTGTCAGGTGTGTTGCTGTTTGCCGCCAGCCTGATGATGGTCTCCGGCTGTGCCCGGCTTTTTCCCAAACCCCAATATGATCAGAACGACCCCAAACGGTTGCACCATATCGGCAGCGACCTCAACGGAGCCTATGATCCGTATTCACATCAGCAGGCCAACTTCAAATCCATGGACCGGTTCCAGGCCGAGCGTCGCGGCGCTGTCGTGGACGGGGCGGGGAACCGTAATCTGTACGCCCGCTATCAAGCACTGCTTGATGACATTGAAGCAAAAATGCTGGAGCGAGCCCGGCAGGAAAAAGGGCGGGACGGTGACACTCTAAAGGTGTTGTTGTTCTTCCATGGCGGCCTTAATCACCCCAGTTATAACGACGAACGCCTGGACCGTTATCTGGCGGAGATGGAGTGTGACGGTTTCTATCCACTCTATGTCAGTTGGCGCTCCGGTGCCTTTGTCTCGTTCTGGGACCGCTTCACCTCGGTGCGTAACGGTGGCGTTGCCCGTGGTCCGATGGCCCCGGTGCGAGGCACGGTTTATACCCTGAGCGACACCTTGAGCGGTCTGGTGAAATTTCCGGAAACCGGTTGGGACGTGACCGCCAACAGCATCGCCGCCGCCGACGCCAGGCAGCGCGGCATGGATCGGGACCGGCCTGATTATCAGGACGATGAGGCCCTGTACTGGCCGGAGAGCGAGCCCTATTCCTTCCTGGACCAGACGCTGTATCGCACCGGGCAGGTGGTGCCGGGCGTGGTCCGTCTGGTAACCACGCCGGCGGTGCAGGGTCTGGGGACACCGGCCTGGAGTATGATGCTGCGCCGCACCAAACATCTCACCACCATGGAAGCGGATGTGCTCGGCTACAACGAGGATTATTGTGGTGAGGATTGCGCGGTGGAAGGCAATGGCGTGGTGGCGGTGCTGGCACGGCGTCTTGATGAGCTGAACCGGCGTTTACCGGCGGGTATGACCATGGAAATCACATTGGTGGGGCACAGCATGGGCGCCATCGTCGCCAACGAGCTGGTGTCTCTGTACCCGCAACTGCCGTATAAAACCATCATCCATATGGGGGCCGCCGACAGCAGCCGCAACTGGATCGACAAAACCTATCCCTGGTTGAAGGCGCACGCCGATGATCCGGACGTGGCGTTCTATAATCTGGTCTTGCATCCCACCAGCGAAGAAAGGGAAGTGCGCGGCTACTTCCTGATTCCTAACGGCAGTTTGCTGGTATGGCTGGATGACATGCTGACGCAACCGGATCATATGCTGGACCGCCGTTCCGGCCGTTGGACCAATGCCCGTCACCTGCTGCCGTTTTACCGTGATGCCGGCAACGCCTACCTGAAAGTGTTTCCCGCCAACGACGACAGCGTGCCGCGGAATCACGGCGATTTCGGCAAGTTCCGTTATTGGCGGGAGGACTTCTATTGGGGACGGGAGCAGGAACGAGCCGGTTAAAAGCCGGGAGCGATTTTAAAGGTGATGGTCGCGGCGCGAAAACTTCCCTCCATCAGGGACGCTGGGCTGCGTTATACCTTTGCGGGAACGTCGTGAAGCAGGGTCCCGCAAAGGTATAACGCAGCCCAGCTTCGAGGTGACGGGCAAGCATTGGTGTTCTTAACAAGCCTCTCAGCGGCGACGATGGAAGAGATGGAGCGATCTCCTCATTCCGCAAGGTTCGTCGTGCTTGGGACCCCAGATGTTGGGATTCACTCGAAGCGGATCTGTACGGGGGGCTTCCGGGACCCGGTTTGACAGGGACGTCAAACCGGGAGCCTACAAGGATGTATTCACGGCGTTCCCGGAAGCCCCCCGTACAGATCCGCGTCTCTGATGGAGGGCAATCCCATTTTGCTCTGATATCACGGCGAATAAAAAAAACGGTCCCATGCCGTTTCACATGGGACCGCCATAAAAAGCACCGCGGGGGAGCCGCGGTGTTGTTCTCCGTCAAAGTCGGTAAAGAAAGGTCGGGCCGGGGAATTCCTGGCCTTCGTCCTTGCCAATTTCGGCGGCCACCAATTGGTTGGTTTTTTCGTTCATGGCCATCAGCAGAGGCTTTACCTTCTCCGGGTCGGCCGCGAGATTGTTGAGCTCATCCGGATCGGTATGAGTGTCATACAACTCCAGATCGTTATGCGCTCGCAGCGTTTCCCAGTCCGTCGGCGTGTGATGGCTGTCGGGACTGAAATAGCGCGCGAACTTATAGCGGCCGTCGTGCACCCCCCTATGAAGGCCCCGATTACCCAATTCGGGGCCCAGGCGCAGTTGCTTGAAAAAGTCGGCGAGCATGGCCATGGGGGTGATCTCATCCCCTTCTTTGGCCAGCCGCCGGGTGGCTTCCGGATCGGTATAAAGCAGCACGCCATAGGCGAACAGCACGCCCCGATCGTCTCGTTCGGTGGTTTTGCCGTTGAGCGCCGGGCTCAGGTCCACTCCCGGCGTATCGCTCTTGTGTTTGCCCGCGCTGGCGAGCCCCACCAGGGTGGGCAGCAGATCCACGGTGCTGCCGAGATTGTCCACCCGGCGTCCACCCCGCACATCCGGATGACGGATGATCAGGGGAACGCGGCTGTTCTCCTTGTAGATCAACGGGCCCTTTTGGCGCAGTCCCTGGGCGCCGGCCATTTCGCCGTGGTCAGCGGTATAGACGATGATGGTGTTGTCCCATTGGCCACTGACCTTAAGGGCCCGCAGTACGTGTTCCACCTGGCGGGACACATCACGGATGCAGTTGAAGTAGTAGCTTTGGTTGGCGCGCCAGGCGGCCTCGTCCTGTTTATCGATGCGGCCATAAATGGCGTCGAGGACCTGGGCGTAGGAGCGGTGGCACCAGGGCTTGTCCATCAGGTTGGCGTGATGGAAGGAACGCGGCAGCGGAATATGGCGCCAGTCCGCCTCGTACACAGGGTCGTTGGGCGGCGGCCGCAGCGGTGCCATGAAGTCCGGATTGACTCGTGATTGTTCCTGTCGCGCGCCGCTGGAGAAGAACATGATGTCGTGGGGATTGACGAAGTTCACCGCCAGCATCCATGGCTTGTCCAACTGGTGGCTGCGCCGGGCCAGCCAGTGGCTGGCCTCGCCGGCCACCATGCGGTCGGCCAGATAACCCTGCCATACCGAGCCGTGCACATCGCCGGTTAGGTTGTAGTCATGAAAGCCATGTTCCTCCAGGGCCTTGTCGCGGCTGGGGTAGCTGCCATAGAGCAAACCCGGGCCGTCCTCGATGTCGGATAAATGCCACTTGCCTTTGTAGGCGGTGTGATAGCCCATTTCCTGAAAGAAGTGGCCAACCGTGGGCAGGTCCGGATTCAGCGTGGGGAACGGCGGCGCATGCAGGTTGGCGGTCATGCTGGTGCGCATGGTGTGCTGCCCGGTGTACATCACCGAACGTGACGGAGAACACGGCGAGGTGTTCACGTGATATTGGTTGAAGCCCACGCCCTCGGCGAGCAGGGTCCGATGCGCCGGCAGATCCAGCTCCGCCGGCAGATCCATCCAGGAGCGTTCCTGGTCCGATACCAGCAGCAGTACATTAAGCGGCCGGTCACCGCCGGTCGGCGAGGGAGCGCGGGCGCCGGCGGGGCGGCTGACTCCCAGCGCGGCGGCCCCCAAGGCCAGGTGTTTGAGAACGGTGCGCCGATCCGGTCCGGTCATGATGTGCCCTGTTATTGGTTATTGGATGACCGGAGTATGCCGGGATCATTGATAAACAGGGTGAATAAATCCATTCTTGTTATTTATGAATGTTCCAAGATGGCCGGATGACAACAAGGAGAGCGCCGATGTGGCCCCTGCAGCAGCTGGTTCAATTCCGGGCGGTGTACGAGCACGACAGCCTGTCGGCGGCGGCGCGTGCCCTGGGGATGTCACAACCGGCCCTGAGCCACAGTCTCGGTAAGCTGGAAGCGCGTCTCGGCGGTGCTCTGTTCCAACGACACACCCGCTCCCTGCGCCCCACCGACCTGGCCCGGACGTTGTACAAGCAGGCGGGCAGGGTGCTCGACGAAGTGGCCGGCCTGGATCTGCTGGTGACCCGTTTCCACGAAGGACGCAGTGGCGTGGTGCGGATCGGTTGCGGGCCCTTCGCGCCGGACATTCTGGGGCAGAGTCTGGCGGGACCGTTACGTCGTGAGGGCAGTAGTATTCGGCTGGACCTGCATGCGGATCAGTTTGATGCCTTGCAGGAAGGCCTTTATGCCTACCGGTACGACTTCCTGGTCTATGATCGCCCGCAACTGGAGACCCTGGCGGATCAGGCCGACACCGTGGTTCAGCCGTTACGTCATTTGCCGTTGAGGGCGGTGGCGCCGGCGGCCTGGGTTCGCGAGCAGAAAGCGCCGGTCACCGAGGATCCGGTCGCGGCACAGGCGTTCATGGCCCGCATGCCCTGGGCATTGCCCAGGGTGCCGGTGGACTATCGTCAGCGGTTGGCGCCCTGGTTCCAGACCTTGTTGGAACAACGTAAGGGCGCTGAATATCAGATGGCGGCGATCAGTTCCTGTCTGGCATTGTGCCGGGCCGGCCAGGCGGTGACGGTGGCGCCGGATTTGCTGATCGAGGCGGATATCGCCTCGGGGCATCTGGTGACCCTGCCTCTGGACACCGGTGTACGGGTGGATGTCAGTGCCTGCCGGCTGCGCTCACATCCATTGTCCGACGCGGCGGCGCGGGTCTGGCAACTGTTGGTCAAAAGCGGCGATTCTCCCTGGCGTTAGCTGTCTGCCCAGAGCTCGACTCCGGCCTCAACCGGCGGGCGGTGGACTGCGCACGATGGTGCCCTGGGCTGCCACGCACAGCTTGCGCTGCTCCCCGCGGCAATCGTAGATGTCGCAACGGACCACGGCCTGATTACGGCCGGCGTGAATCACCGAGGCCTCCGCCAGCAGGGTGTCGCCGCCGGCGGGGCGCAGGTAGTTGATCTTGAATTCCGAGGAAAACACCAAGGGTTCCAGGACCGTGCCGCCGGCGAATGCCAGCGCGTTATCGGCCAGATAGCTCAGGACGCCGCCGTGGACGAAGCCATATTGTTGACGCAGATCGTCCTTGACCCGCAGGCGCAGAACCGCTTTCTCGCGCTGGTATTCCAGTAACTCCGTTCCCAACAGGGTGCTGAAGGCTTGCTCGGCCAGGACCTGCCGGGCTTGCTGCAAAGACGCGTGCATGGAGAGAAACTCCCTGGTTCGGGGTACCGCCGGAATAGCGGCACCAGAAACAGAGTATTACTCTAGAGTTATACTCTAATGGCGTCAATCCACTCAGGTTGTGCGTTATCGTGAATCGCATTAGGGTGCTTGCCTCTCTGCACCTTCTACTTCCATTTCCCACTGCCGAGGGTTGGGAATGCCGAGTTCGGACACACGTGACAAGATTGTTGCCGCCGCGCTGGCCACTTTCGTGGAAAAAGGTGTGGCCAGTGCCACCTTGCAGGCGATTCGTGAGCGCGCGGAAGTGAGTAATGGCAGCCTGTTTCACTTCTTCGCCAACAAACAGAGCCTGTGCGAGGCGGTCTACCTGGAGGGGATCCAGGACTATCAGAACGGCTTGGCGGAACAACTGAAGCAAAGTGGCGGAGCTCGAGAGAGCGTGGCGGCGGTACTGCGTTACCACCTGGAATGGACCGAACGAAACCGGGATCGGGCCCGGTTCCTGTCCGAACGTGGCTATACCGGATGGGGCGGGGATCTGGCCCGTCAGGTGGATCAGGCCAATACCGCGCTGATGTCGACGGTGTCCGCCTGGGTACGGCGGCACGTTGCGGAAGGCACTCTCAAACCGGTGTCACCGGAGGTGGTGGTGGCCACCTTGCTGGGACCGGCCCAGTTGTTGTGTCGGGCCTGGTTGGCGTCGGACAGCGCTGCCGCCCCAACCTCGCACCTGGATGAACTGGTGGCCGTGACCTGGCGCGCGCTGTCGGCCTGAGTGGCTCGTGATTACGGCCTGGGCGTGTAGCGGATCCGAAACAGACTAATGATCGCGGCGACACCGGAGAACGTGGCGGCCATGAACAATGCCGGGGTAATGCCGTGCGCCAATTGCCCGAACACCAAAGCCGTGAGCGCCGCGCCCAGAGTCTGCCCGATCAGACGGGTGGTGCCCTGCATGCCACCGGCGCCGCCGCTGCGCTCCCGCGGCGCGGAGCCGATCATGGCGCGGTTGTTGGGCGCCTGAAACAGTCCAAAACCAATGCCGCACAACGCCATGGCGCCGAGCAGCGCCGGCAACGGCGGTTGCTCCGGCAGTAAGGCCAGCAACACCAGTCCCACCACTTTCAGCAGCAACCCCATCGAACACAGCACGCCAATCGGATAGCGATCCGCCAACCGTCCGGCGATGGGGGCGGTGACCGCCACGGCCGCGGGCCACGGGGTCATCAGTAGCCCGGTTTCCACCGCGCTGTAACCGAGTATGTCATGAAGATAAAAGGGCAGGGCGATGAACGCCGCCATCTGACTGGTGAAGGCGCAAAACGAGGTACCAATGGCCAGGGCAAACGGCGGAATACGCAGCAGATCCACCGGCAACAGCGGTGAGGATTGGGACAACTGCCGGCGGACCAGCAGGGCGATCACCACCAACGAGGCGGCCAGCGCCAGGGCCGCCAGGGTGCCGCCCATGCCGTGGGCAAGGCTGTCCACCGCCATGACCAGCAAGCCAATGCCCAGCGCATTGAGGAGCGCGCTGCCCCAGTCGAAGCGGCGTGGGGCCTGTCCGGTTTCGGGAAGATTGTGGCGGGCCAGCACGAAGGCCAGACAGCCCAGTGGGATGTTCACCGCGAACAGCCAGGACCAGGACCCCATCGACAGAATGCCGGAGGCCACCGTGGGGCCGACCGCCGAGGATAACGCCACCACCATGGCGATCAGGCCGATGCCCCGGCCCAATAAACGTGACGGATAGATAAAGCGGACCAGAGCCGCGTTGACGCTCATGACGCCGGCCGCTCCCAACCCCTGAAAAAAGCGGGCGGCGGTGAGTGTCACCAGGGAATCCGCCAGCGTGCACACCAGGGAAGCGATGGTGAACACCGCCAGCCCGGTCTGGTAGACCCGGCGGTAACCCACGATGTCGCCGAGCGAGGACAGCGGCAGCAGCGTGGTGGCGACGGCGAGCAGATAGGCATTGACGATCCACACCGATTGCGACGGACTGATCTCCAGATCCCGGGCAATGGAAGGCAGAGCCACGTTGACGATGTTGCTGTCCAGCACCGCCAGACCGACGCTGACCACGATGGCGAACATGGCCCAGCGCCGTTGCTCGGTGGGCAGGCCGTCCTGGTCCGGGCGGCGTTGGCCCGATGTACTGTCAGGCAAGAAAAAAGCTCCTGGCGCAAGCGTTCAAAAGATCAAAAAAATCATCATACTCCGTTGAAGGTGGGATGCCACTGGGAGCAATAATCCGTTTTCAAGGTAAATTTCCGCGGACACTTTATGAGCGGACAAAAAAAGCCCGGCGCGAAGGCCGGGCTTTTTTACAACGGGAAGGTTCCCTTTAGCTGGCTTGCGCCACCGGGATCTTCACGGTATCCGCCACTTCCTGATACTCGTCCATCTGGTCGAAGTTCAGGTAGCGGTAGATCTCATCGGACATGGAATCGATGGTATCCGCATATTCCATGTACTCCTCCACGGTCGGCAGCTTGCCCAGAATGGAAGCCACCGCCGCCAGTTCCGCGGACGCCAGATAAACATCGGCGCCTTGGCCCAGACGGTTGGGGAAGTTCCGGGTGGAGGTGGACACCGCGGTGGACTTCGGCGCGATCCGGGCCTGGTTCCCCATGCACAGGGAGCAACCCGGCATCTCGGTGCGGGCACCGGCGCTGCCGAAGATGTTGTAGTAACCCTCTTCGGTGAGCTGGCGCTGATCCATCTTGGTCGGCGGCGCGATCCACAGACGGGTCGGCATGGTGCCGCTTTCCACTTTTTGCAGCAGCTTGCCGGCGGCGCGGAAGTGACCGATGTTGGTCATGCAGGAACCGATGAACACTTCGTCGATCTTGGCGCCGGCCACGTCGGACAGGGTCTTGGCGTCGTCCGGATCGTTCGGGCAGCACAGTACCGGCTCCTTGATCTGGTCCATGTCGATCTCGATGACGGTGTGGTACTCAGCATCGGCGTCGGCACGCATCAGGCTCGGGTTGGCCAACCACTCTTCCATGCCCTGGATACGGCGCTCGATGGTACGGGCGTCGCCGTAACCGTTGGCGATCATCCACTTGAGCATGGTGATGTTGGACTTCAGGTACTCGGTCACGCTGTCTTCGGACAGGGTGATGGTACAGCCCGCGGCGGAGCGCTCGGCGGAAGCGTCGGACAGTTCGAACGCCTGTTCCACGGTGAGATCTTCCAGACCTTCGATTTCCAGGATGCGGCCGGAGAACACGTTGACCTTGCCGGCTTTGGCAACGGTCAGGTGACCTTCCTTGATGGCCTGGAGCGGAATCGCGTGGACCAGGTCACGCAGGGTGATGCCCGGCTGGCGCTTGCCCTTGAAGCGAACCAGCACCGATTCCGGCATGTCCAGCGGCATAACCCCGGTGGCGGCGGCGAACGCCACCAGACCGGAACCGGCCGGGAAAGAAATGCCCATGGGGAAACGGGTGTGGGAGTCACCGCCGGTGCCCACGGTGTCGGGCAGCAGCATGCGGTTCAGCCAGGAGTGGATGATGCCGTCGCCCGGACGCAGAGACACACCGCCACGGTTCATGATGAAGTCGGGCAGGGTGTGCTGGGTTTCCACGTCCACCGGTTTCGGGTAAGCGGCGGTATGACAGAAGGACTGCATCACCAGGTCCGCCTGGAAGCCCAGACAGGCCAGGTCTTTCAGTTCGTCACGGGTCATCGGACCGGTGGTGTCCTGGGAGCCCACGGTGGTCATCTTCGGCTCGCAGTACATGCCGGCGCGCACGCCTTCCATGCCACAGGCCTTGCCGACCATCTTCTGGGCCAGGGTGTAACCCTTGTCGGAATCACCGGGTTGCTCCGGTTTACGGAACAGTTCGGACGGTGCCAGACCGAGCGCTTCGCGAGCCTTGGTGGTCAGGCCACGACCGATGATCAGGTTGATACGGCCACCGGCGCGTACTTCGTCCAGCAGCACTTGGGAGCGCAGTTCGAACTCGGCGATCACTTCGCCGTTTTTCTCGACCTTGCCCGCGAACGGGTAGACGTCGATCTGGTCGCCGGTTTCCATTTTGGAAACATCGCATTCAAACGGCAGGGCACCGGAATCTTCCATGGTGTTGAAGAAGATCGGAGCGATCTTGCCGCCGATGCAAACGCCGCCAGCGCGCTTGTTGGGCACATACGGGATGTCTTCACCGAAGTGCCACAGCACGGAGTTGGTGGCGGACTTACGGGAGGAACCGGTACCGACCACATCGCCCACGTAAGCAACCGGCAGGCCTTTGGCCTTCAGTTCTTCCATTTGCTTGAGCGGACCGATTTCGCCGTCTTTTTCCGGGAAGATGCCTTCACGGGCATTCTTCAGCATGGCGTTGCCGTGCAGCGGGATGTCCGGGCGGCTCCAGGCGTCCTGGGCCGGGGACAGGTCGTCGGTGTTGGTTTCACCGGTGACCTTGAAGACGGTCAGAGACATTTTCTCCGCCAGGTCCGGGCGCTTGGTGAACCATTCGCCTTCGGCCCAGGACTCGATCACTTCCTTGGCTTTGGCGTTGCCGGCTTTCATTTTGTCTTCCACGTCGTGGAAGGCATCGAACACCAGCAGGGTGTGCTTGAGTTCGTTGGCGGCGATTTCCGCCAGTTCGGCGTCGTCCAGCGCTTCCACCAGGGTGGCGACGTTGTAACCGCCCTGCATGGTACCCAGCAGTTGAACGGCGCGCTTGCGGTCGATCAGGGGGGAACTGGCTTCGCCTTTGATGATCGCGGTCAGGAACGCGGCCTTGACGTATGCGGCCTGGTCCACGCCCGGCGGAACGCGGTTGACGAACAGATCCTGAATGAACTCCTCTTCGCCGGCCGGCGGGGTTTTCAGCAGTTCAACCAGTTCGGCAACTTGCTGCTCGTTCAGCGGCTTGGGCGGCACACCTTCGGCGGCGCGCTCTTCGACATGTTTGCGATAGGCGTCTAGCACAGCGTATCCCTCGTTTCGTCTTGGCCAATTTCTTTTGAAAATCAGCTGGTTAGGGTGTCTCTGGGGGTCGGAATTGCGGGCGGAGTATAGCGGAAACCCCATCATCTGTTAAGCCAAACGGGGCCTGTGGCCATTCATGGTATGAATGTTCGTAATCACTGGAAGCGCGGCTCGGAGGCCGGATCAAAGTCAAAAACCCATTCACTGCCAAGGCAGCTTCCCACAGCGGCTCCGTGGCCCCCTGTGGGAAGCTGCCTTGGCAGCGAATCGGCATGCAGGCGCATCGTGTCCTGAATTAACTGGCTGTCACTCGATTCCGGTACAGTAGAAACGCCGCCAGAGCCAGCGCCGAGACAGAGGCCAGAATCGTCCCCAGAGCCGTTACCGGCGGCAACGGCAGTGCCGAGGTGAGTGCTGTTATCGCCGCCGCGCAACTCATTTGCAGACAGCCGAGTAACGCCGAAGCCAGTCCGGCCCGGTCGGGGAAGGGATGCAGGGTAAGGGCGGTGCCGAGTGGATTGATCAACCCCATGCCGAACAGAAAGACGGCGATTGCCAGGGAGAACGGAACTAGACCCCCGGCAAGGTTGGGCAGCAGAGCGAGACCGCCGATCAGGGCGATGAGAATGCCCGCCAGCCCCATCGGAACGGTGCCGAATCGCCGGGCGAAACGAGGGGCCAGGAAACCCGCGGCAAACACCACGAACACGGTGGCGGCGAAGAACCACCCCAATTGCAAGGCACTGAGCCCGAGGTGCCCCATCAGAATCGCGGGGGCCGCGGCGAAGAAACCGTACAGGCCTCCGATCACCAGGCTCACCGCGAGGGCGGGCAGCAGAAACCGCGGATCGAACAGCAGGCGCAGGTAACCCGGCGCGGCGGCGGTCAGCGCTTTGCGGTTGCGGTGAGACGGTGGCAGGGTTTCACCGGCGCCTGACAAATAAAGAGGGATCAGGACGGCGCCAAGCACGGCCACCATCAGGAAGTTGGCACGCCAGCCCAGAGCCTGCTCCAGAGCGCCGCCCAGCAACGGCGAGAAGCCGGGGGCCGCGGCCATCGCCACCATGGTTAACGCCAGGGCGCGGGTCAGAACTTCACCGTCAAACAAATCTCGGGCGATGGCGCGGGACAGAACCGAGGCCGCGCATACTCCGAGGGCCTGAATCACCCGGCCCACGATCAATCCGTTCATATTATCAGCCCGGCTGCACCAGAGGCTGCCTGCGATGAATATCGCCAACCCCAATACCACCAGAGGGCGGCGGCCGTATCGATCAGATAACGGGCCGACCAATAGCTGGCCGATGGCGAAAGCGGCAAAAAAACTCGACAACAGCAGCCCCAGATCCCGAGCCGGCACGCCGATGTCGGTGGCCATGGAGGTAAAGGAAGGCAGAATAATATTGGTGGAAAGAGTGCCGATGGCCGCAAGGCCAGCAAGTAATATCAATAAGTTACCACTGAATTCTCGAGTAACTTCCAGAGCAGGGGCGAGAGGGTTTCCATCCTCGGATATCGGGCCGGTCACGCTTCAGCTCCCGTGTTCACCCGCGCCATTTCCCGGAAGCCGGCGGTGGCGATGAAGTCGCTGCAAAGCCTAATCATCGCCGGATCCCGCAGCAGACGCCGGTGCCCCAGCCGGTCGGCGCGGATCAGTTCGGATTGCGGCCAGTTTCGATGCAGGGTGTCGGCGGCGCTGAACGGCACCGTGTCATCTTCCGGATCATGCACGATCAATCCGGGGTGACGCAGGCCATCCTTCAAGGCCTCAAGATCCAACGCCGTCAACGGGTGACCGATGAAGTCCTCCACCCATTTTTCGAAAGCGGCGGTACTCGCCTGATCCAGCCCCAAGCCGGTGGCCAGTCGCCGCACCATGGCCGACAACGAGACAGGGCCGCCCAGGTGGACACTGGCGTGAACGTTCAATCCACGATGAAACGCCCACAGGGCGGCGGCGGAGCCTACTGAATGGGCGAGTACACCATGCACGGGTGCCCATTCCCGGGTCAGTGCCAGCAGCGCTTCGCCCATATGCACCACGCTGGCCCGGTCACCACTGGCGTCGCCATGGGCCGGCCCGTCGAACAGCGAGACACTGTATCCGGCGGCGAGCAGCGGATCGACGAAGCCCAGCATGTGCGCGGCGCGGCTGCTCCAACCGTGCACCAGAACCACCCGGGGGCCGACGCCGAAGGTCCAGCTCACCAGGGTGCCCATGGCGGTGGAGTGAACTTTTTTTTCGCCGCCGTCGAGCCGTTCCTGTTCATGGGGCATCAAGGGCGGACGCTCCGGCACCGCGAATGCGCTGATGAGGGCCGGTGGTATGGACTTTGGCTGTTGTGGAGTGGGCATGGGACCTCCTCGAAGAGGGCTCGGCGTGGCGAGCCGGTTAAATGATGACTAACATGTTTGAATAAATGTCACTCATCATTTAAAATTCGTCAAGCACTTTCAAACTGATGGCCGGGGCGATTTTCGCTCCGTGGCAAGGAGGATGGATCATGAGGGTCACCCGGGCTCAGGCCGAAGAGAACCGTGAGCGGGTCATCGAAACGGCGGGGCAATTGTTCCGCGAGAAAGGGTTTGACGGTGTTGGCCTGAACGACCTGATGAAGGCGGCGGGGCTGACCCGGGGCGGATTCTACGGGCAGTTCGAGTCAAAGCTGGATCTGGCCGTGCAGGCCTTGAACCGGGCTCAGCGGTACAATCTGGAACGCTGGCGTCCGTTGGCGGAGCAGCCTCGGCAAGAGGCTTTGCGAAATCTTGTCGGTGATTATCTGTCGCGCTATCACCAGCAACACCCGGAAGACGGCTGCGCACTGGCGGCGCTGGCGGTGGACGCGGCCCGCCAGCCGGAGGCACTGAAAGCAGCGTTTACCGATAATTTGCGGACCTTCCTGGATTTCGTGGCCGGATTATGCGCTGGCGATTACGAAGAGCAGCGCCAACAGCAGGCGATGGCGGTACTGTCCACGTTGGTGGGGGCGCTGGTGCTGTCGCGCGCTACTGACGATGCCGATCTGGCTCGCGGGTTGCGACGGGCGGCGTCGCAAGCGGCGCTGGAGGTGGGGGCGAAAAACTAGGGTGCCTCTGCAAAACACCCCGTCATCCCGGGCTTGACCCGGGAACTCCCTCCGCAGGGCGTATGGCGTGGTAGAGGGAGATGCCGGATCGAGTCCGGCATGACATTTTCAGAGGTTCCCTAGTACGGCAGCGTACCGCCAGGAGGTTGGCGGCGAAAGCGCTTGTAGCTCCATAGATACTGGGATGGTTCCTCCAGAATCAGCGCTTCGATGGACTGGTTCATGGCCTTCAGCGCGTGATCCAGATCGCCGTCGTGAATGTCCTGGTGGGCCGGGCGCACACGGATTTCGAAACCGCCGGTGCCGGGCAGACGGCAGGCCCAGGCCATGAACACCCGGGCGCCGGTTTGTTGCACCAGTTTGCAACTGAGGGTGCCGGTGTAGGCGGGTTGGCCAAAAAACGGAGCGAACCGGCCACTGCGGCGATCCGCCACCTGATCCGGCAGAATCGCGGTCATCGCCCCCTTGCGCATGGCTCGCACCAGACCGGCGACGCCGCGGGCGCTGGCCGGGTACATGGTGGAGCCGAAGTGCTCGCGGCCTTTTTTGATCAGATCATCCACCTCGGCCATGCCGGAAGGGGCGAACATCACATGCAGCGGAAAGTCCCGTGCCAGCCAGAAATTCAGCACTTCCCAGCAGCCGATATGCGGTGCCAGGATCAGCACCGGCTGACCAGCGTCCACTGCTTCGCGCAGCGGGCCATCGCCATCCACGGACACCACCCGCTCCAGGCCTTCCTCCGGGCGGCGCCAGAACAGGGCGATTTCGAAGGTGTTTTTCACCGTTTCCACCAGGGAATCCCTGACCAGTTGATCCGGGTCCGGCTGATTCGGCAGGCACAACGATAAATTGATCCGGGTGACGCGCCGGGCCTCGGTGGGCAGGGCCGCGAGCAGGCGGCCCACGGCGGTGGCGAGAGCCCGGTTCAGCCCGAAAGGCAACAGGCCGAGCAGGCGCAATCCGGCCACCACCAGATTCCCTTTCAGTTTTTGTATGCGTGGATTGGTTCGACGTCCCATGGCAGGCAAGTATACGGCGCTGGGCGCGGGACGCCAGAGGGGAAAGGAAGCGCCGGACGCTGGACGCCAGATGCCAGACACTTTAGAACATCGCATCTTGGAGCATTGCGGACATAAATAAGCGTTTTCAAGGCTTGCCAGGGCGAAGGGTCGGGCTTTTCATTATCGGCGTCCGGCGTCCGGCGTCCGGCGTCCGGCGTCCGGCGTCCGGCGTCCGGCGTGCTTGCCCGCCGGCGGGCCGCTATAATCGCCGCCGGACCAAACGAGGAAGCCATGACCGACATATCCGCCCTGCAAGCCTTTTTGCCGTGTGCCACGCCCCGGGCCTGGATCGACTGGGCGCTGGAAAACCCCGATCTGCTGCTGATCGACCATGCCCATTGTGAGAAGAAGGCTGCCTCAACGGCCCTCAATCTGATGTTCCGCTACGTGGACCGGCCGGAACTGCTGGATACTTTGAGCCAGTTGGCCAGGGAAGAATTGCTGCATTTTGAACAGGTGGTGAAACTGATGCGCGAGCGCGGCGTGCGGTACGACCACCTGTCACCGTCACGCTATGCCCAGGGGCTACGCTGTCATGTGCGCACCAGCGAGCCGGGCCGGCTGGTGGATACGCTGATCATCGGTGCCCTGATCGAAGCCCGTTCCTGCGAACGGTTCGCCGCGCTGGCTCCCCATGTGGACGAGGAGCTGGGCCGTTACTACCGCTACCTGCTGAAAAGCGAATCCCGCCATTTCGAGGATTACCTTGACCTCGCCCGCCGCTACAGCGACACGGACATCGAGGACCGGGTGGCGTTCTTTAAGGAGAAGGAAGAGGAACTGATCGAGGAGCCGGATGAGGCCTTCCGCTTTCATTCCGGCGTTCCAGGATCAAAGCTGGACTGAGCCGCTGTGGGAAGCTTGCTTGCAAGCGAATATTACCAGCCGCTGAAGTGAAGCCCATTCGCTTGCAAGCAAGCTTCCCACAGCGGCTAAGGATCGGGCTTTTTTGTTTTTCTCGCTGTCAGCTGTCCACTATCAACTGTCAACTGTCTCTACTGATTTCCCAACTTTCCAGCCGCAGTCCCGTCTCATCGGCAATGATCCACCAGCCCAGATCGCCCCAGTCGCCGAGTACCCAGCGGGTGCCGGTGCCGTTGGGGAGGGGAACCTCATGGACCGCGGGGCGGTGGGTGTGGCCGTGGATCAGGTTTTGGACGCCGGCTTCCTCCATCACCCGGACCACTTCCTCCGGGGTCACGTCCATGATGTTTTCGGCCTTGTTGGCGTTGTTGCCCTGGCTCTGCATGCGCATGCCCTGGGCGATGGCTCGGCGTTCCTGCAGGGGCTTGGCCAGCATTGCCTGTTGCCATTGTGGATTGCGAGCGAGCGCGCGGAACTGCTGATAGGCGGTATCCAGGGTACACAGGCTGTCGCCGTGCATGAGCAGAGCGCGGGTTCCGTACAAATCCACCACGGTGCCTTCATCCAGCAACTGGCCACCACACTGGGCGGCGAATTGTTCGCCGAGCAGGAAATCGCGATTGCCGTGCATGAAATAGAGGGCGCTGCCGGTATCACTGAAGCGACGGAAGGCGTCGATGGCCCGGCGGTTGAAGGGGGCATCGTCGTCGTCGCCGATCCAGGCCTCGAACAGATCACCGAGCACATACAGAGCATCGGTCTTGCCGGCGTGTTCTTCCAGTAACTGTTCCAGGGCGGCCAGATGTTCCGGTCGCGCCGGGTCCAGATGCAGATCGGAGATAAACAGCGTATAGCTCATGATGCTCAGTCGGCCTGGCTGTCTTCATCCAGGCGTACCGCCCGCTCGATGATCACCGGGGTGCTGGGCACGTCGCGGACGCTGTGGGCGCCGTTGAGGCGGCCGACGCCGGTGCGCACCTTGGCGATCCGGTCCACCGTGTCCATGCCGTCCACCACCTTGCCGAACACCGCGTAACCCCAGCCACGCGGGGTCGGAGCGGTGTGGTCGAGCATGGCGTTGTCCTTCAGGTTGACGAAGAACTGGGACGTGCCGGAATCAGGGTTGGACGTGCGGGCCATGGACAGGGTGCCGCGCTCATTATTCAGACCGTTGTCGGCCTCATTCTTGATCGGAGCGTGGGTTTTCTTCTGCTGCAGATCGCGGTCAAAACCGCCGCCCTGGATCACGAATCCCGGTACCACGCGGTGAAACACGGTGCCGTCGTAGAAGCCTTCGTCCACGTAGCGCAGAATGTTCTCCACCGTTTCGGGCGCCTGTTCCGGGAACAGCTCGATGGTGATGTTACCCATGGACGTCTGCAGGCGTACCTGAGGGTTGGCGGCCCAGGTCAGGGAGCTTATCAGCAGGACGGACAGAGCGATCAGCAGACGCATGGATCAGTCCTCGATGATCTGAGCGGATTCGATCAGCACCGGATCCTGCGGCACATCCTGGTGGAAACCACTGCGGCCGGTGGGCACTTCCTTGATCTTTTCCACCGTTTCCATGCCTTCCACGACCTTACCGAACACCGCGTAGCCCCAGCCGTCCGGGGAGCGGGCCTGGTCCAGAAAGTGGTTGTCCGCCACATTGATGAAAAACTGAGCGGTGGCGGAATGCGGGTCGGAGGTGCGCGCCATGGCGATGGTGCCGATTTCGTTGGAAAGGCCGTTGGCGGCTTCGTTCTCGATCGCCGCCTGGGTCGGCTTTTGTTCCATTTGCGTGGTGAAACCGCCGCCCTGGATCATGAAGTTGCCGATGACGCGGTGAAAAATGGTGCCGTCATAGAACCCTTCCCGGACATATGAGAGGAAGTTTTCCGTGGTTTTCGGCGCACGTTCGCTATCCAGTTGCAGAGTGATCTTGCCGTAGGTGGTCGTCAGCACCACTTTCATGGAGTTCTCCTTGGTGGGAGCCGGAAGGTCTGGCGCGTCTGGGGGCGTTTCGACCGGCTCCTGAGTCTTTGACTGTAAAGGGGCGCACTGTACACTAATGCCCCCCGTATTTCAGCCGCAGGCGGCTTAATGAGTGACGTGAAAGCGCCCAGTAATTTTATCAGACAGATCATCGATCGTGACCTCGCCGAAGGTAAAAACGACGGCCGGGTGGTGACCCGGTTCCCACCGGAGCCGAATGGCTACCTGCATATTGGCCATGCCAAGTCCATCTGCCTGAATTTCGGTATTGCCGAAAGCTATGGTGGCGCCTGCCATCTGCGCTTCGACGACACCAATCCGGAGAAGGAGGAGGAGGAGTACATCGTCTCCATCCAGCGGGACGTGGAGTGGCTCGGGTTCCAGTGGACCGGACCGGTGCGTTTCGCCAGCGGCTATTTTGACCAGCTGTATCAATATGCGCTGCAGTTGATCGACAAGGGCCTGGCCTATGTGGACACCCAGAGCCCGGAGCAA
Source organism: Alcanivorax sp. 24 (assembly GCF_004360225.1). Classification (GTDB taxonomy): domain Bacteria; phylum Pseudomonadota; class Gammaproteobacteria; order Pseudomonadales; family Alcanivoracaceae; genus Alloalcanivorax; species Alloalcanivorax xiamenensis. The sequence continues at coordinate 344,984 of NZ_SNUA01000003.1, read as the reverse complement.
ATCGCGGAAATGCGCGGTAACTACAATCGGCCGGGCCAGAACAGCCCGCACCGGGAGCAGTCCGTGGAAGAGAACCGGACGCTGTTCGAGCGCATGCGGGACGGCGGTTTCGAGGAAGGCGAGGCGGTGTTGCGGGCCAGGATCGACATGGCCAGCGCCAACATCAATCTGCGTGACCCCATCCTGTACCGGGTGCGCAAAAAAACGCATCACCAGACCGGTGACAAGTGGGTCATCTACCCGATGTACGACTTTACCCATCCGCTGTCGGACGCCATCGAGGGCATCACCCACAGTCTCTGCACCCTGGAGTTCGAGGATCATCGTCCTCTGTACGACTGGCTGGTGGAGCACGTGGAGGTGCCGGCGCAGCCGCGTCAGTACGAATTCGCCCGGCTCAACCTCAACTATACGGTGACCAGCAAGCGCCGCCTCAAACAGCTGGTGGACGAAGGCCATGTGGCCGGGTGGGATGATCCGCGCATGCCCACGCTCAGCGGTCTGCGCCGCCGTGGTTTCACGCCGGCATCGATTCGCGGGTTCTGCGAGAATCTGGGAGTCAGCCGCGCGGACTCGGTGATCGACATGTCGATTCTGGAAGACTCGGTGCGCGACGACCTCAATCAGCATGCGCCCCGGGCCTTCTGTGTGCTTAACCCGCTCAAGCTGGTGATCCGCAACTGGCCTGAGGACAAGACCGAATGGCTGCAGGCGCCGGTGCACCCGCAGAACGAAACCATGGGCACCCGGCAAATGCCGCTGACCCGCCAGGTTTATATCGACCGTGAGGACTTTCGCGAGGAAGCCAACAAGAAGTACAAGCGGTTGGTGCTCGGGGATCGGGTGCGGTTGCGCTACGGCTATGTGGTGCGTGCCGAGGAGGTGGTGCGTGACTCTGCCGGGGAGATTGTCGAGGTCCACTGCAGCTATGATCCGGACACGCTCGGCAAGAACCCGGAGAATGATGAAGGGCAGGGTAAACTGCGCGGGGTTATCCACTGGGTCAGCGCCCCTCTGGGGCTGCCATGCCAGGTGCGTTTGTACGACCGTCTGTTCAAGGTGCCGATGCCGACCCGCGTGGGCGAGGGCGAGGATTTCCTGGATCACATCAACGAAGCGTCCCTGCAGGTGCTTGATCACTGCGTGGTGGAGCCAGGCCTGAAAGGGGTATTGCCGGAAACCCGCTATCAGTTCGAGCGGGAGGGGTACTTCTGTGTCGACACGGACAGCGACGAGAATGGCCTGATCTTCAATCGCACCGTGGGGTTGCGCGAATCCTGGCCTCGCGAGGCCTGAACCGGGCCACGGCGCTGGGTGTATAAAGGGGCGGCGACCGCCGCCCCTGTACTTCAGTCGGTGAGATCGTCCACGGCTGCGCCCGGTGCGTTGGTCTTTACCGAGTCGATACCGTTTTCCATGCCGCCGGTGTCCTTGTACATCTGGCTGGTACCGATGACCTGATGGTTGCCGGCCAGCAGATTGAAATAATGACGACCGTCCTTGGCTTCCTTGCGTTGATAACGCTCGTCCTTGGCGGCATTGTTCTGTACCGACTCAATGCCGTTCTTGCAGGCCTCCTTGGTGGTGTACTGCTCGCTGCCGAGAATGACCTGACCGTTGGCGGCTTTCAGTCGGAAGATAAACTGCCCGTTGCTCGCTTTATCCAGCTCAAACTTTCCTGCCATGGTGTCTCTCCTTGGTTCGCGCCCCCGGAAGCAGGGGCTATAAGAGAGTGTGCCATTGTGATGTGACAAGGGTTGTAAAAGTGTTTAGCGTTGGTTTCGCTTCGTAGGAGCGTCGACGTCGCCTCGTTGTATACTGCCGCGACGAGCACAGGGAAAGGGGAAGCGTGGATGATCTTGGCGGTGCCGGCGTTCATACGCGACTCCGGGCGCAAGGAGTGGCAATTCGCCCTGCGGACCTTCGCCGCCGGCATGATGGCACTGTATCTGGCGCTGCTGCTGGGGCTGGACCAACCCCAGTGGGCGTTGATGACGGTGTACATCGTCGCCCAACCGCTGGGGGGCATGGTGATCGCCAAGGGGCTGTCGCGACTGGTGGGCACGGTGCTGGGCGCGGTGATGGCGTTGTTGCTGGTGGGCGGGTTCGCGCAGCAACCGCTGCTGTTCTTTATCGCCATCGCGGCCTGGATGGCCCTGTGTACCTACCTGGCCAATCTGCTGCGCAATTTCCGCTCCTACGCCTTCGTGCTTTCCGGCTACACCGCGCTGATCATCGGCTTGCCGGCCCTGTCGCAGCCGGATCAGATGTTCACCGTGGCGGTGGCCCGGGTCACCGAGATCAGCCTCGGCATCCTCTGTGCTTCCGCCGCCAGCGTGCTGATCTGGCCCCGTTCCGCCGCCACCGCTTATCTGCACCGTTGTCGACAGCAATTGCGGGACTTGATCGCACTGGTGGCGGATACCGCCGGCGGACGCGCCGACAATCGCACCCTGCAGCTGCGCCGACGCGAACTGATTGCCAGTGGCATGGCGCTGGAAGCCCTGCGCGAAAACGCCCTGTTTGATTCCCAGCAACTGCGGCGTCGGGCTGGACTGTGCCGTCGTCTGGGACATGAGATGTTGGCGTTGATTTCCTCGGTGGGACCGTTGGGGGCCTACATCAACCGCTATGCCTCGGTGTATCAACAGGAGCGCCTCGACGATTTGCTGCGTGGCATGGCGGAATTGGATGGAGACCTGGACCCGGAAAGCCCGCGGGTTCGCTTGTCGGAGCTCCATGATCAGGCCCGGGACCTGGCCCGCGGTCTGCGCAAGGAGGCGGTGGGCGACAACGAACAGCGTTTTCATGCCCTTCAGCTGGCGTTGGAACACTGTGGCGAGCTGTGTGATCGCCTGCGCTCCAGCGTGGTTCTTTACGCCATGCTGAGCGACCAGGCCCTGACACAGTCGTGGCGGTCCGGCACGTCACGATTGCACCTGGATCATGGGCAGGCGTTGCGCAGCGCCGGGCGTACCGCGATTGCCATTGCCGCGGCTCTGAGCCTTTGGTTCTGGAGCGCCGCGCCGCAGGACCAAGGTACTTTGATGGTGATCCAGACCGGAGTGGTGTGCGCGTTGTTCTCCACCCGGGACGATCCGCTCAAGGCGGTGTCCGGGTTCCTCAAAGGCGCCTCCCTGGCGGTGGTATTGGCCACGCTCTATCGTCTGGTTCTGCTGCCGGGCACGGAAGGTTTCGCCGCTCTGGTGCTGTTGCTGGCGCCGGTGTATCTGCTGGCCGGTCTGGCCATGACACAGCTGCCGAGCATGGCCATGGGCACCGCCACCGTGATCTTTTTCCCGATCCTGCTGGATCTCGGACCGCAACAGGACTTCTCGGCTCTGCCTCTGTTCAACAACGTGCTTGGGTTGGCGCTGGGCATGTCGTTGCCGGTGCTGGCCTTTCTGCTGATCTGGCCCGGCGATGATGCCGCCACCGCCCGTACCCGGTTGTGCCGGGATCTGTGCCGCACTCTCGGGCGCTGGCCCATGGCCCGCCGCCGTCCCCGTCACGAAATGGAAACCGTGCTGTATGACCGCATTGCCCGAACCTTGCCGCGACTGAGTCCGGAGAGTGCAAAGGACGGGGAACTGTTGCACGGCGCCATGGCGGCGGTGACGCTGGGGCTGGGGCTGTTGTTTCTCGACGCCTTGTGTCGGCGTGGCGTGCCTGATCCGATCCGGCTCACCCTGACGCGGCTTATCCGGGACACTCAGAGAGTATTGAGAGACGGTGACGAGGCCCGCTGGCGGCAATTGTCGGCGGACACCGAGCGCGCACTGCGGCAGTGTCAGCAAGCCTATAACAAAGCGGAAGGCGAGGGTGAGCGCCGCCGGCTGGTGCGGGCGGTGGTGCGTCTGCGTATGCAGATCAATATGATCGGAAATTATGGCGGCTTCTTCCTGGCCGGATCCGGAGCCGGCCGCTGGCGGGGGCTGGAGATAGCACATGCTGTATGAGATTGAGCTGGGCGGCGTGTTGCTGCCGCCCTTGGTGCCGCAGGTGCTGTTGGCCCTGCTGTTGTTTCTGCTGGTGCACGGTCTGATCAGTCGTTCTGATGGCTACCGGCACCTGTGGCATCCGGCCCTGGCCGGATTCTGTGTGTTCTTGATCGTGCTCGCCCTGGTGATGGGGGCGTGGCTGTCGCTGGGGAGTATGCATGGCTAATAATAAGGAAGGCGGCCGCTGGCGCGCTTATCTGTTCACCGCGCTGCTGGTGGCGGCCGCGGCGGTGGCGGTGTGGTATCTGTGGCGCCACTATTTCGAGGATGTCTGGACCCGGGATGCCCGGGTGCGCGCGGTGGTGGTGAGCGTGGCCCCGGACGTGTCCGGAGCGATCCAATCCCTGAAGGTGGTGGATAATCAGTACGTGGAGGAGGGCGAAACCCTTCTGCTGGTGGACCCGCGCCGTTATCAACTGGCGCTGGATCAGGCCAGGGCCGAGGTGGCGCACCGGCGCCAGGAACTGAATCTGCTGTCCCGGGAAGCCAGCCGCCGTCGCAGCCTAGGGCGAGCCATTTCCCAGGAGGAACGGGAGGAAGCGGACAACAAGGCGGCTTTGGCGCGGGCCGATCTGCAAGCGGCGGAAGCGGCCCTGGCACGGGCGGAACTGGATCTGGCTCGCAGTGAAGTGAAGGCTCCGGTAGCCGGCTTCGTCACTCATTTGCTGGCGCATACCGGTGATTACGCCCAGACCGGGCAGCCGGTGGTGACACTGGTGGATGACCAGTCGTTCTGGGTCGAGGCCTATCTTAAGGAAACCCAGGTGCATCAGATCAGGGTAGGGGATGCGGCTCGTATTCATCTGCTGGGTGCCGGCAAAGCGCTGACCGGCAAGGTCACCGGCATTGGTCGCGGTATCGCCAACAGCAACGCGGTGACGGCGGACAAGGGACTGCCTTCCGTGGCGCCGACCTTCGAGTGGGTAAGGCTGGCGCAGCGGATTCCGGTGCGGGTGGAGTTCGATGAGATCCCGGAAACGCTGTTGCTCAGTGCCGGCATGACCGCCAGCGTGCAGGTGTTGCCGGAAAAGACGCGGGCACGCTGACACGCGACACGCCAGCACGCAAAATCAGGGGCGGCCAGTTGGCCGCGCTGACTTCTGATGGGGCGGCTGTCGCCGGGATGGTGATGCCCGGTAATCCTATTGATTGCGTGTTGCGTGTTGCGTGTTGCGTGTTGCGTGTTGCGTGTTGCGTGTTACGTCAGCCCTTCAATGCTTTTTCCGCCGCTTCCAGGGTCTGGAAGATCAGGGTGTTGATGGTCATCGGGCCAACGCCGCCGGGTACCGGCGTGTAGGCGGCGACCCGTTCCACCAGCGGTGCCAATTCGATGTCACCGCACTTCTGCGGGTGATAGCCGGCATCCACCACCACGGCGCCGTCCTTGATCCAGTCGGCCTTGATGAACTCCGGCTTGCCCACCGCGCCCACCACGATGTCGGCCTGTTTCACCAGCTCCGGCAGATTGCGGGTCCGGCTGTGGCAAATGGTGACGGTGGCGTTGGCCCCCAGCAGCATCATCGCCATCGGCTTGCCGAGAATGGCGCTGCGGCCCACGACCACGGCGTGTTGGCCCTCCAGCGGCACCTGGTAGTGCTCCAGCAAGCGCATGATGCCCTTGGGCGTGGCGCAGCCATAAGCGTGCTCGCCCATGGCCATGCGGCCAAAGCCGAGACAGGTAACGCCGTCCACGTCCTTGCCCAGGGCGATGGCGTCAAAGCACAAGCGCTCGTCGATCTGTTCCGGCACCGGGTGCTGCAGCAGAATGCCATGCACGTCCGGATTGGCATTGAGCTCCTCGATACGCTGCAGCAGTTGCTCGGTGGTGGTTTCCTGGGGCAACTCGATGGCCTGGGAATCCATGCCGACGCGGCGGCAGGCATTGCCCTTCATCTTTACATAGGTGGCGGAGGCCGGATCGGTGCCCACCAGAATGGTGGCAAGGATCGGCGTGCGGCCGCCGGAAGCGGCTTTCAGGGCTTCCACCCGTTGTGACATCTCTTGCTCGAAGCGTTGAGCCAGGGCCTTGCCGTCCAGAATCTGCGCGCTCATGGGTCTCTCTTGGTCCTTGGAACATATAAAAGGAAAGCGGTGGGAATCGCGCGGCGATTCTCGCACGGTCGGCGGGTTGGAGCAAAAAATCGCCGGGAGCGATTTTTGATGTCGCCTTGGCGACGGCCCACAGGGTGACCGCCATGGACGGTGGTCACAAAAAATCGCCGGGAGCCATTGCTGTCTCACCGTTGTGGAACGGGCCGCCAACACGCAACACGCCGGCACGCCAACACGCTTTGAAAACACTCGGGCATCCCCGGGGTAGAGAGTTCCATGGCTTAAGACCATTGCCCCCCGCTTCGGGGCACCCTGTGGGGCGTCCAAGCGGTGCTCTAAGCACCGTTGTGTGACCCGGGATCTTCCTCCGCAGGACGCACAACGTCGTAGCGGGAGATGCCGGATCAAGTCCGGCATGACGGGGTTGCTTTGAATTGGTGTCCCCCAAGGCCGGTAAGCGGGCCTTGGGTTTGGCGTGCCGGCGTGTTGCGTGTCAGCGGATTGTGGGACACTAATCGCCGGGAGCGATTTTTGACGTTGCGATAGCAATGGTCCGGAGGATGGCCGCCATGGATGGTGGCCACAAAAACAGAGGCACGGCACTTTTCTCCTCCGGTTGTTTATAATTCCAGCGAACAGGTCGGATAGCGGGTTCGCGGCGTTGACGCTCCCGGGGGCGGCGAGTATTATGCCGCCTCGCTCGACCTGCTCGGCGGGGTGTAGCGCAGCCTGGTAGCGCGCCTGCTTTGGGAGCAGGATGTCGGGGGTTCGAATCCCTCCACCCCGACCAACTCAGCGAAGGTTGAGAGGTCGCAAGGTTGAAAGATAGTTAAGCGCCTGTAGCTCAATTGGATAGAGCAACGGCCTTCTAAGCCGTAGGTTGCAGGTTCGAGCCCTGCCAGGCGTGCCATCGCTGGCGGCTCAAGTGATTTATGGTGACTGTAGCTCAGCTGGTAGAGCCCCGGATTGTGACTCCGGTGGTCGTGGGTTCAAATCCCATCAGTCACCCCATACATGGAGCCTCCGGGTGGAAACCCGGGGGCTTTTTTGTTGGGGCCAGACGCTGGACGCCCAACGCCGGACGCTTTAGAACATCGCATCTTCGAACATTGCGGATACAGATAAGCGTTTTAGTGCTTGCCAGAGCGTTAGGTCTGGTTTTGCATCATTGGCGTCTGGCGTCTGGCGTCTGGCGTCTGGCGTCTGGCGTCTGGCGTCTGGCGTCTGGCGTCTGGCGTCTGGCGTCTGGCGTCTGGCGTCTGGCGTCTGGCGTCTGGCGTCTGGCGTCTCATGGGCGTAGGCAGGGCGGCTGCCATTGATTATAATTTGCGCCCTTCATACGGGGTCCGTCCGTGCATCGGGGGCCGCGGGATTTGAAAAGTCTTTTAAATAGAGGATGTTATGCAGGTTTCTGTAGAAACGACTTCAGGTCTGGAACGGCGCATGACCGTCGGTGTCCCCGCGGATAAGGTGGATCAGGCGGTGGAAAACAAGCTGCGCGAAGCGCAGAAAAACATCCGTCTGGACGGTTTCCGCCCCGGCAAGGTGCCGCTGCGTGAAGTAAAGCGTCGTTTTGGCGCCGCCGTGCGCAACGAAGTGCTGGCCGACGTGATGCGCGAGTCCTTCCTGGAAGCGGTGGAGAAGGAAAACCTGCAACCCGCCGGTCTGCCGGGTTTCGAAGCCACCCGTAATGAGGGCGGCCAGGACCTGGAATTCGTGGCCACCTTCGAAGTGTTCCCGGAAGTGGAACTGGCCGATCTGTCCACCATCGAGGTGGAAAAGCCGGTGGCGGAAATCACTGACGCCGACGTTGACGAAATGATTGAAACCCTGCGCACCCAGCGCTCCGACTTCGCTGAAGTGGACCGCGCCGCCGAGCAGGGCGATCGTGTCAACATCGACTATAAAGGCCTGAAGGATGGCGAAGCCTTCGAGGGCGGCAGCGCCGAAGGTCAGAACCTGGAGCTGGGCTCCGGCAGCATGATCCCCGGCTTCGAGGACGGCATTGTCGGCATGAAAGCCGGTGAAGAGAAGGACATCGACGTGACCTTTCCGGAGGAGTACCACTCCGAGGAACTGAAAGGTCAGGCGGTGGTGTTCCAGATCAAGGTCAACAAGGTGGAAGCCAAGACCCTGCCGGAAGTGGATGCCGAGTTCATGAAGGCGTTCGGTGTCGAGGACGGTGAACTCGATACGTTCAAGGCCGAGGTTCGCAACAACATGGAACGCGAACTGAAAAACGCGGTGTCCGGCAAGGTCAAAGAGCAAACCATGGACGGCCTGGCCAAACTGCATGAGTTCGATCTGCCGGCGGCGCTGATCAAACAGGAAGTGGACCGCATGCGTCAGCAAATGGTGCAGCAGTTCGGTGGTGGTCAGCAGTTCGATGCGTCCATGCTTCCCGAAGAGCTGTTCCGTGACCAGGCCGAGCGTTCCGTTCGTCTGGGCCTGGTGGTGCGCGCCATCCTCGAGAAGAACGACCTGAAACCGGATGCGGATCGCGTCAAGGCCCGGGTGGAAGAGATCGCCGCTCAGTATGAACAGCCGCAGGAACTGATCAACTGGGTCTACAGCAACCCGCAGCAGCTGCAGCAGATCGAGGGCGCGGTGCTGGAGGATCAGGTGGTGGATCTGGTTCTGGAAGGGGCCAAGGTCGAAGAGAAGACCATGTCCTACCAGGAGGCGGTGAAACCCCGCCAGCCGGAGCAGGCCGACGAGACGGCCTGAGCCGAATAGACCTACTCAGAGCGGGGCCTTTTGGCCCCGTTTTGCTGTGAAAGTAACCGTATTGGCCAAGTTTTGCGCAGTTAACCCACTTCTGGCCCCGCCTTTGTGGACGCCTTGCCGAAGGGCGTCATAGTATCGGAAAAAACGGGCAGGCCCTTGTGATTCGAGGGTGCCGCCCCAACACCCGCGGTATCAAGCCGGGCACGTTGCCCCTGATCCCGTAGACAAAGGAAACGCTAGATGATCGATCTGAGCCGGATTACCTCCCTGACCCCGGAGATGAAAACGCTGATGGCCGACCCCACCGCCACGGGGCTGGTGCCCATCGTGGTGGAGCAAACCTCCCGGGGCGAGCGGCAGTTCGATATATACTCCCGACTGCTCAAGGAGCGGGTGATCTTCCTGATTGGCCAGGTGGAAGACTACATGGCCAACCTGATCGTGGCGCAGATGCTGTTTCTCGAGTCCGAGAACCCGGACAAGGACATTCATCTGTATATCAACAGCCCGGGCGGTTCGGTAACCGCGGGGATGTCCATTTACGACACCATGCAATTCATCAAACCGGAGGTGTCCACCATGTGCGTGGGGCAGGCGGCCAGCATGGGCGCTTTCCTGCTCGCGGCCGGCGCCGAAGGCAAACGCCTGGCATTGCCGCACTCCCGGGTGATGATTCACCAGCCGCTGGGCGGTTTCCAGGGCCAGGCTTCCGATATTGAGATCCACGCCAAGGAGATCCTCAAGATCAAGGCCCAGCTCAATGAGCTGCTGGCCAAACACACCGGCCAGCCTCTGGAAGTGCTGGAGCGTGACACCGACCGCGACAATTTCATGTCCGCGGAGCAGGCGCGGGAATACGGTCTGATTGACCAGGTGGTCCATCGGCGCTGAGGGTCTGGAGCGGCTCCGGGGCACCTCCCCGGAGCTTCCGGGCTTGAAAAAAGCGGGTTCTCCCTGCATCTTCAAAGTTAAATCAGGTTCAGAGGCGATTCGATGACCGATAACACCGGAAAGAGCGACGACGGCAAGCTGCTGTACTGCTCGTTCTGTGGCAAGAGCCAGCACGAAGTCCGCAAGCTGATCGCGGGCCCGTCGGTCTTCATCTGTGATGAGTGCGTGGATCTGTGCAATGACATCATCCGCGAGGAAGTCCAGGAAGACGGCGACAACAGTGGTCAGGAAAGCCTGCCCAAGCCTGACGAGATCAAGAACACGCTCGATGAGTACGTGATCGGTCAGGAACGGGCCAAAAAAGTGCTTTCCGTGGCTGTATACAACCACTACAAGCGGCTCAACAGCACCCTTCGCGGTCGTGACGACGTGGAACTGGGTAAAAGCAATATCTTGCTTATCGGTCCCACCGGCAGCGGTAAGACCCTGCTGGCCGAAACCCTCGCGCGCCTGCTCAATGTTCCCTTCACCATTGCCGACGCCACCACGCTTACCGAGGCCGGCTATGTCGGTGAGGACGTGGAGAACATTATCCAGAAGCTGTTGCAAAAATGTGATTACGATGTGGAGAAGGCCCAGAAGGGCATCGTCTACATTGACGAGATCGACAAGATCTCGCGTAAATCCGACAATCCCTCGATTACCCGTGACGTTAGCGGGGAAGGGGTGCAGCAGGCCCTGCTGAAGCTCATCGAGGGCACGGTGGCCTCGGTGCCGCCCCAGGGAGGGCGTAAGCATCCGCAGCAGGAATTCCTGCAAGTGGACACCTCCAACATCCTGTTCATCTGTGGTGGCGCGTTCGCCGGCCTGGACAAGGTGATTCGGGATCGTTCCGAGAAGGGCGGCATCGGTTTTTCCGCCGAGGTGAAAAGCAAGGAAGGGGACCGCAACGTGGGCGAGACCCTGGTCGGCGTGGAGCCGGAGGACCTGGTCAAGTACGGCCTGATTCCGGAATTCATCGGCCGTCTGCCGGTGGTGGCGACTCTGGAAGAATTATCCGAGGACGCGCTGGTGCAGATTCTCACCGAGCCACGTAATGCCCTGACCAAACAGTACATGCGCCTGTTCGAGATGGAAGGCGTGGAACTGGACTTCCGCGAGGACGCTTTGCGTTCCGTGGCCCGCAAGGCGATGGAACGAAAGTCCGGCGCCCGTGGTCTGCGTTCCATCCTGGAAAGCGTTTTGTTGGATACCATGTACCAGGTGCCTTCCATGGAGGGCGTGGTCAAAGTGGTGATCGACAGCGCCACCATCCAAGGTGAATCGGAGCCGTTGCTGATCTACGAAAACAGCGAGCAAACGTCCCGAGTGGCGCCCGATTGATCGGGCGCCCCGTGAACCGATAGAGGCCCTAAGTGCTGAAAGATATTCCCTTGCTTCCGCTCAGAGACGTAGTGGTGTATCCCCATATGGTGATCCCGCTGTTCGTCGGGCGGGAGAAATCCATCGCCGCTCTGGAAGCGGCCATGAGTGACGACAAGCAGATCATGCTGGTCGCCCAGCGCAACGCCTCGGACGATGACCCCGGCGAGGACGATATCTACCGGGTGGGCACCGTTTCCACCATCCTGCAGATGCTGCGACTGCCCGACGGCACCGTGAAAGTGCTGGTGGAAGGCGGCGTGCGCGGCCATGTCACCCGCGCCCGCTTCGACGAGCAGGGCGGGGTGGCGGACGTGCGGGAACTGGACGATCAGTTGCCGTCGCTGAGCGAGCAGGAGGCTCTGGCCCGTTCGCTGCTGGCGCAGTTCGAGGAATACGTCAAACTGTCCAAGAAAGTGGCGCCGGAAGTGATGAGTTCGGTGCAGTCGATCGAGGACATCAGCCGTCTGGCGGACACCATTTCCGCCCATCTTCAGCTCAAGCTGGAAGAAAAGCAGGACGTGCTGGAAATGGCCGATGTGCGCGAGCGGGTGGAACACCTGGTGGCGCTGATGGAATCCGACATGGATGTGCTGAAGATGGAAAAGCGCATCCGTGGCCGGGTCAAGAAGCAGATGGAGAAGAGCCAGCGCGAGTACTATCTGAATGAGCAGATGAAAGCGATTCAGAAAGAACTTGGTGATCTGGACGACAGCGGTAACGAGCTCGAGGATCTGGAAAAACGCATCGACAGCGCCGGCATGAGCAAGGACGCCTTGGAGAAATCCAAGGCTGAATTGAGCAAGCTGCGCATGATGTCACCGATGTCCGCCGAAGCCACGGTAGTGCGCAGCTACCTGGACTGGATGACCTCGGTGCCATGGAAAAAGCGCAGCCGGGTGCGTCACGACCTGGCCCATGCCCGTGATGTGCTGGATCAGGATCATTACGGCCTGGAAGAAGTGAAGGAGCGGATTCTGGAGTTTCTCGCCGTGCAAAGCCGGGTCGGCAAGGTCAAGGGGCCGGTGCTTTGTCTGGTGGGACCGCCGGGCGTGGGCAAAACCTCCCTGGGCCAGTCCGTGGCCCGGGCCACCAACCGCAAGTTCGTGCGAATGGCGCTGGGCGGGGTCCGTGATGAAGCGGAAATTCGCGGTCACCGCCGTACTTATATCGGCTCATTGCCGGGCAAAGTGATTCAGAAGCTCTCCAAGGTCGGTGTGCGCAATCCACTGTTCCTGCTCGACGAAGTCGACAAGATGGGCATGGATATGCGTGGCGATCCCGCGTCCGCGCTGCTGGAGGTGCTGGATCCGGAACAGAACAACACCTTCAACGATCACTATCTGGAAGTGGATTACGATCTCTCCGAGACCTTGTTCATCTGCACGTCCAACTCGATGAACATTCCCGCGCCGCTGCTGGATCGCATGGAAGTGATTCGCCTTCCCGGTTATACCGAGGAAGAGAAGGTCAACATCGCTTCCCAGTACCTGATTCCCAAGCAGATCAAAGCCAACGGTTTGAAGAAGGACGAAGTGGCGTTCAGCGACGACAGTCTGCGTCATATCGTCCGCCATTATACCCGTGAAGCCGGGGTGCGTGGTCTGGAACGGGAGATCAGCAAGATCTGCCGCAAGGTGGTGAAAGAGCATTCGCTGAGCCGTTCCTCCGAGACGGTGACATTGTCCGAGGACAATCTCGATCACTATCTGGGAGTGCGCAAGTTCAGCTACGGTCTGGCCGAGGATCAGGACCAGATCGGGCAGGTTACCGGCCTGGCCTGGACCTCTGTTGGCGGCGAGTTGCTGACCATTGAAAGTGTATCGACGCCGGGCAAGGGCCGTGTCACCACCACCGGGTCTCTGGGTGATGTGATGCAGGAGTCGATCCAGGCAGCCTGGACCGTGGTGAAAAGCCGTTCCCGGATGCTGGGAATTCGTCGCCGGCAACTGGAGCGTAACGATCTGCACATTCACGTGCCGGAAGGGGCGACCCCAAAGGATGGTCCCAGCGCCGGGACTGCCATGTGCACCGCCTTGGTTTCGGTATTGTGCGGGATTCCGGTTCGCGCCGACGTGGCGATGACTGGCGAAATCACCCTGCGTGGTCAGGTTCTGGCCATCGGTGGACTTAAAGAAAAATTGCTGGCCGCTCACCGCGGTGGCATAAAAACCGTCTTGATTCCTCAGGAAAATGAGCGCGACCTGAAGGAAGTGCCGGAAAATATCAAAGCGTCATTGGATATTCGTCCGGTAAAATGGATCGATCAGGTGCTGGAAGTGGCCTTGACGCAAACGCCTACGCCTTTGAGCGAAGCGGAAGTTGAAGAGGATCTGGCCCTGGCCGATGAAAAAGCGCAGCGAGAATCAGAGCGGCCAAGTACTCATTGAGCCGCCTTTTTTTCCGCGTTTAACAGTTTGATTTGGCAGACTTTTTTACAATCACGTGAGTTATCGGTATAGCGCCTTTCCTTTCTTGACGCCTGCCTAAAGCCATTGGTATAAAGGCGGCTTCGTCGTAAGGAGAGTGCGTTACGCCTCGACCACGAAACCGGGAAACAGCAAAAGGGGAATTTTGTGAATAAATCAGAACTGATTGATGCGATCGCAGCGGCTGCTGACATTTCCAAGGCCGACGCGGGTCGTGCTCTGGATGCGACGCTGGAAGCGGTCACCGGTGCACTGAAGAAAGGCGATAGCGTTTCTCTGGTTGGCTTCGGTACTTTCTCCGTGAAGCAGCGTGCCGCTCGTGAAGGCCGCAATCCGCAGACCGGTGAGACCATCAAGATCGCCGCAGCCACCGTGCCGGGCTTCAAAGCCGGCAAGGCACTGAAAGACGCGGTGAACTAAACTGGTTCCGGGAGCGGTAGTTCAGCTGGTTAGAATACCGGCCTGTCACGCCGGGGGTCGCGGGTTCGAGTCCCGTCCGCTCCGCCAGTCCCAGGAAGCGTATCCGGAGAGCGGATGCGCTTTTTTGCTTTGAGAACCTGTTCATGATTTTTATCTCGCCTGGCTCCGGTCTTCGTGCCGGGATCATCGAATTCCGCATGCGGAGGTAAAAATCATGAACAGGCTCTCTGGAACCCGGAACCGTCTGGCGCCTTGGTGTTCCAAATAAAAACGAATCGATTGATCGGTATCTCTTTGGAGTGAAGCATGCAGGAGTTCAGGCGATTTGTCCGCGGGCCCGTGGGCAAGGTTCTGCTCGCCGCCATTATTCTCCCTTTTATTATTTCCGGGTTTTATGGTTATTTCACCGGTGGGGGTGACTCGGTCTCGGTGGCCGAAGTGGACGGCAACAAGATTTATCGCAACTACGTGACCGCGAGAACCGAGCGGCTGCGGCAGATGCTGCGTCAGCAAAGTCCGGGTATGAACGAGGCCATGCTTGATGCCTATGTGCGTCCGGAAATGGTGCTGGAAGGTATCATCAACGAGCAGCTCACTTTGTCCGCCGCCAATAACGCTGACATGGCTTTCAGCGAAGTGCAGGCCGCGGCGGAGATCCGTTCCAATCAGGCGTTTTTCGAGAATGGAAAATTTTCCGACGAACAGTTCGAGCGTTTGTTGCGCAGCCAGGGCATGACCCCGCGTGGCTATCTCGATGGCTATCGTCAGGACCGGCTGACCCAGCAGTACCGGTTCGCCTTCACCGGCACCGACTTCGCGTTACCCGGTGAGCTCGCCGAACAGCGCCGCCTGGGTGAGCAGACCCGTGACTTGCGTTATGTGCGGTTGTCCCTGGCGGATCTGGAAAGCCAGTTCAACGCCACCGATGAGCAGGTGGAGCAGTATTACCAGGACCACCAGGACCAGTTCATGCGCCCCGAGCGCTATCGCATCAGCTATCTGGTGTTGAGCCCGGAGCAGTACGCCGGGCAAGTTGAGGTCAGCGACGATGATATTAGCGCCGAATACGAAGCTCGCCGCGGCATGGCGGAGAGCCGCGCCAATGGTTCCAAGGAAGTGGCCCATATTCTGATTGGCACGGACGGCCGCGGTGCGGATGAAGCGCTTGAGCGTGCCCGTGAAGTGCGCGAGGCCATCGAAGGTGGTGAGTCTTTCGCCGATGCCGCGAAGACCTATTCCGATGACCCGGGCAGTGCCGATAACGGCGGTAATCTGGGTATGCTGGCTCCCGGCTCGTTGCCGGAGGCATTGGATGAGGCACTGAAGTCTCTGTCCGTGGGCGATGTTTCCGAGCCGGTGGTGTCTGAATCCGGTGTGCATTTGCTGACCGTGCTGCGCGAGGACAAGCAGACCTTCCCGCCGCTGGACGAAATGCGCGAGCGTCTGACCGCCGATCTCAAAGCCGCCCGTGCTCAGTCCATGATGATGGACGCGTTGGCACAGATGGAAGAACTGGTGTTCGAGCATGGTGATCTGCAGACTCCGGCGGAGCAACTGGGCCTGAAAGTCGAGACCACGGATTGGGTAGCTCTGAATGCCCTGCCGGCGGAGCTGGATTCGGCCAAGGTGCGTGAAGCCCTGAACACGCCGGCGGTGAAAGAGCAGGGCCATAACAGTGACGTGCTGGAGCTGAATGGTGGCCGCTATTTGGCGGTGCATCTGGAGGATCGCCAGGAGCCGGAGCCGTTGCCGCTTGATCAGGTGGCGGAACGGATTCGCGATACCCTGAAGGGCCAGCAAGCGCGGGAAAAAGCCAGCTCTCTGGCCGAGCAGGCGCGCGAACTGGCCAAAGAGGGCAAGGCGATGGATGAAATCGCGGCCTTGGCAAATGTCCAGATCGAAGAGCAAAGCGCGGTGCATCGCGGTGCTCGTCAACCGGCACCGATGGTGGTGCAGCAAGCCTTCACACTGCCATGGACGCAGGAGCAGGGCGCCTCTGAAGTTCAGGTGGCGGATTTACCCAATGGTGGCTGGGTGGCATTTCAGGTTACCGGTGTGACTGACGGCGGTGGGGAGCCGCTGCCGGAGAACCAGCAGAAGCAGGCTTTGCTGCAACTGGGTGAGATGGAAGGTGAGCGCGACTTCGAGCAGGTCATGGCGTTCCTGCGCGATACCCGCGATGTTGCCATCCATGCCGATGAGCTGCGAGCCAAACCTGAGTAAGTCGCCGACGTCGCGACGATGATGAAAGCCCGCCCTGATTCAGGAGCGGGCTTTTTTTGTGTCCACCATCCGTGGCGGTTACCCTTTGGGCCGTCGCAAGCGACGTCAAAAATCGTTCCCGACGATTTTTTGTTTCGCTGAAAAGGGAATGGGGAGCGCCATCGGAGCACGCTAACAGGGGAACCTCATAGCTTTGCAGGCATGGATTCGCGCTGTATTCGCTGGCAAGCCAGCTTCCCACAGCGGCTCCGTAGCTCCCTCTGTGGGAAGCTGGCTTGCCAGCGAATTGGTGTGCCAGCGTGCTGCGTATAGGCGGACTGTTTCATAACTGTGGGGCAGCTGTGCTTACTGTCCACAAACCCCGCGATGAACATATAAAAAGCCCGCCCTGTTTCAGGGGCGGGCTTTTCATTAGACCGTCCACGGTGATGCCGCTTACTCCGGCGCCGGGGTGTAGTAACGGGTGGAATAGGTGTCCTGAGCCGGCTTGCTGACCGTGCCGACTTCCATCATGTAGTCGACAAAGGACTGTGCGTAGTCAAGGAAAGTGTCCTCGGCGCGGCCATCTTCGCTGACCGTACCGAAGGTCACGTAGCCGTCCTGACCGCTGGCGGTGAAGCTGTTGCTCACCACGGTCAGCTCGGTACTGTCTTCCAGTGGCTGCCACTCGCCTTCGTTGCGCTGACGGTACTCTATGTCATAAAGACGTGCACCTTCAGGCCGGTTCATGTCCACGTACCATCGCAACCCGGCGGCATAGGGGTAAGCACCGGAGGAGTCCGTGTGGGCATACTCCACCGCTTCATTGAGGACCTGGCGGATTTCCGCGCCGGTCATTTCCAGGTTGGTGAGGGTGTTGCCGAACGGCAGCAACTTGTAGGCATTACCAATGGTGACGGGGCCCGCCGGGATATCGATGCGCACGCCGCCGGCATTCTGGATGGAGACGTCGGCCGCCTTGCTCATGAACAGAAAGGCGTTGGCCACCACATTGGGAATATCACCGCCACGATCGGGATCCTCGCTGGGGCAAGGATCGCCATACTCCTGACCGGGGATCCGGGCCAGGCACAGGTCTTCGGTGGCGGTGCCGATCTCGATATTCTGGAATTCATCGAGTTGGTCGGTAAAACCAGCCAGCAGCGTCCGCGCATTGAGGTCGGGGCTGGTCAGACTGAGTTGAGCGTCGGCGTCAATGGCGGCGAGGATCTGTTGCCGTTCCGCTCCCTCCGGCTGGTAGGTTTCGTCGTTGGCGGTTTCGCGGGTGATTGAGTCTCCCAACAGCAGGTGCGGCACCCCCGCGCAGGCGGTGACGTTACCCTCGCCATCCCACTCCACGTTCAACTCTCCCACCACCTGGGAGTACTGCCAGGCCTGGGCGACGCAGGCCAGATCGCCATCGGCGTTGGTCACAATGGTGGGGTAATCACCGGATGCGGGCAGGCCATAATCAGCAAAATCTCCCAGCAGGGTGTGCGAGTCACCGCCGATGATCACATCCACGCCGGACAGATTGGCGGCCATTTCCAGATCGTTCTGGTATTGGTAGTGGGTCAGCAGGACGATTTTATTGACGCCTTGATCGGCCAGCTCGTCGATCATGGCCTGGGCGGTTTCCTGCTCGTCCAGGAACTGAGTGGTGTCCAGCGGGCTGGAACTGTTCTGGGTTTTGCCGGCGATGTCGATGCCGATAATGCCCACCTGTTGCCCGTTCACTTCGTGGATCACGTAGGGCTTGATGTAGTCGTCCTCGGCGTTGGGCGCCAGCGGGGTGCCTACTTGAGGTTTGACGTTGGCGGCCAGAGCCGGAGTCCCGCAGCTGTCATCGGCGAGGTAGTCGAGGAACTTCTTGAGGCCGGCGTCACCCCGGTCGAATTCGTGATTCCCCAGAGCGAAGGCGTCGAAACACACCTGGTTCATCAGTTTGGCGTCGGCCTCGCCTTCGAAGCTGGAGAAGTACAGAGTGCCGGTGATGGCATCCCCCGCGTGCAGCTTGAGGACATTGCTCCGCGCTGCTTCCCGTTCGGCGATCTTGGCCACCACGCGGGGAAAACCACCTGACTCAAAGGTGGTTTCCGCGCCGGCGATATCCAGCGTCAGGCTCGACGGCTCCAGATTGGAGTGATGATCGTTGATATGAAGGAGGGTCAGGGACAGCGGCTCCCCACCGCCGCTGTTATCGTTATCGCTGCCGTCGCCACCGCAGCCGGCCAGGGCCAGCGCGGATACCAGTGGCAACAGGGCCAGAGAGGTTTTCGGGCTCACCATCGGGCTCCTTTGTTGATCGGTTCGGAGCCGCCAGCCTGACAGTGGAATATGTCAGTGTGGTGATGGGAGAGGGCGGGGAGAGGGCGGGGAGAGGGAGGCGAGGATTAATCCTCGCCCGGTTCCTCGAACGGCATGGAGACGGTGGCGGCGCCGGCATCCACGTAGGTGATCTCGCCAGTAATACCGGAAGCCAGATCGGAACACAGGAAGGCGGCGGTATTACCCACTTCCTCGATGGTGACGTTACGGCGCAGCGGTGCCTTGGCGGCGTTGTACTCCAGCATGGTGCGGAATTTCTTGATGCCGGAGGCGGCCAGAGTACGGATCGGACCAGCGGAAACGCCGTTCACGCGAATCCCTTCCGGACCCAGGCTGGAGGCCAGATAGCGCACCGAGGCTTCCAGGCTGGCTTTGGCCAGGCCCATGACGTTGTAGTTCGGTACGGTTTGGCGCGATGCATGATAGGACAGCGTCAGCAGGGCGCCGTTGCGGCCTTGCATCAGTGGCCGCGCCGCCTTGGCCAGTGCCACGAAGCTGTAGGCGGAGATGTCGTGAGCGATACGGAAGCCTTCCCGGGTGGCGACCTCGGCGAAGTTACCATCCAGTTCGTTGGCGGGAGCAAAGCCCACCGCGTGCACCACGCCGTCCAGGCCGTCCCACTGTTGCCCCAGGTCGGCGAACACCTGGTTGATTTCCTCATCGGAGGTCACATCGCAGGGGAAGCACAGATTCTCGTTGCTGCCATAGGCCTCGGCGGCTTTCAGCACCCGCTTTTTCAGCTTGTCGTTCTGGTAGGTGAAGGCCAGTTCGGCGCCTTCCCGGTGCATGGCTTCGGCGATACCGGTGGCGATGGAGCGATCGCTGGCGATGCCGACGATCAGGAAGCGTTTGCCCGCGAGAAAACCCATGGTCTGTCCTCGAATATTGGTGTTGAAGATAGCTGCTCCAAGTATAGAGAAAACCGGCCGGGGATAAACGGTGCTGGCCTTTCAATGTGCAACGGCGTGTTTCTTCTCGGTACTGAAAGCCGCGTCGATCAGGGTGCGCGTATAGTCGTGCTCGGGCCGCTGAAAGACAGTCTCGGTGTCGCCGTGCTCGACCACCTGGCCCTGGCGCATCACCAGCAACCGGTGGCTGAGGGCTCGCACCACCTTGAGGTCATGGCTGATGAACAGGTAGCTGAGCCCGTGCCGGCGTTGCAGATCGCGCAGCAGATCCAGTACCTGGGCCTGTACGCTGCGATCCAGGGCGGAGGTGGGCTCATCCAGGATCAGCAGATCCGGTTTCATGATCAATGCCCGGGCGATGGCGATCCGCTGGCGCTGGCCACCGGAGAACTCATGGGGATAACGCTCCAAGGCCTCGGGATCGAGTCCCACTTCCCGCAGCAGCTGCCGCACCCGATCCCGGCGCTGGTCGCGGCTCAGATCCGGTTGGTGTACGCGAAGTCCTTCCTCCACCGCTCGCAATACCGTCAGACGCGGATTCAGGCTACCGAACGGGTCCTGGAACACCACCTGCATATGGCGCCGCCAGGGACGCAGGGCGCCACCCCGCAGACGGGTGAGATCCTGATCCAGCAGCATTATGCGGCCCTGGCAGGCAACCAGCCGCAGCAGCGCCAGCGCCAGGGTCGACTTGCCGGAGCCGGATTCACCCACCACGCCCAGGGTTTCACCCCGGCGCAGTTGAAAGGAAATGCGGTCCACCGCCCGGGTCTCCTCCCGTGGACCGAACCAGCCACGGCGACCACCTTTGAAGCTCACTTGCAGATCATCCGCCCGCAGCAAGGTGGGCGCGTCATCCGGCACCGGTATCGCGGTACCGCTCGGCTCGGCGTCGATCAGATGGCGGGTATAATGTGCTTGTGGCTGGCTCAACACCTGCTCCGACGGGCCACTTTCCACCACCTTGCCGTGGTGCATCACCGCCACGTCCTCGGCGAACCGGCCCACCAGTCCGAGATCATGGCTGATCAGCAGAATGCCCAGATTGCGCTCATGCTGCAGGCGTTTGAGCAGGTCCATGATGGTTTCCTGGACGGTCACGTCCAGGGCGGTGGTGGGCTCATCGGCGATCAGTAACTCCGGGTCGTTGGCCAGGGCCATGGCGATCATCACGCGCTGGCGTTGTCCACCGCTGAGCTGGTGCGGATAGCGCGACAGCATGGCTTCGCTGGCGGGCAGCTCCACCTGGCTCAGCAACGACAGGCTGCGTTGGCGCGCGGCGGCGCCGCTGAGCCCCTGGTGAATGCGCAGCGTTTCACCGATCTGTTTCTCCACCGTGTGCAAGGGGTTCAGCGCCGTCAGCGGTTCCTGGAATATCGTCCCGATACGCCCGCCGCGCAGCCGCCGCCGTTCGGTTTCCGACCAGGCCAGCAGATTCTCGTCATCCAGACGCAGGGCCTTGGCCTCGCGGGTAGCGCTGGCGGGAAGCAGGTCGAGGATGGACATGGCGGTCAGTGATTTGCCGGAACCGGATTCCCCCACCAGCGCCAGCATGCGGCCCCGTTCCAGTTTGAGACTGACCCGATCCACCACCGGCGCGGCGTCGCCAAAACGGACCGTCAGTTGCTCCAGCTCCAGCAGGCTCATGACAGGAATTTCCTCGGGTCGAAGGCATCGCGCACGGCTTCGCCGATGAACACCAGCAGAGACAGCATCAAGGCCAGGGTGGCGAAGGCGCTCAGTCCCAGCCACGGGGCCTGCAGGTTGGCTTTGCCCTGGCCGAGCAGTTCGCCCAGTGACGGTGATCCCGGTGGCAGGCCGAAGCCGATGAAATCCAGGGAGGTAAGGGTGATTACCGCGGCGTTCAGTACGAAGGGGAGATAGGTCAGGGTAGCGACCATGGCATTAGGCAGCATGTGACGGAACATGATCACCGGCGTGCGCACGCCGATGGCCTGGGCGGCACGCACATACTCCATGTTGCGGCAACGCAGGAACTCGGCGCGCACCAGATCCACCAGCGTCATCCATGAGAACAGCAGCATGATCACCAGCAGACTCCAGAAACTGGGCACCACGAAGCTGGAGAGGATGATGATCAGATAGAGGATCGGCATGCTCGACCAGATCTCGATAAAGCGCTGTCCGGCCAGATCGGTCCAGCCGCCGTAATAGCCCTGGATCGCGCCCACCATGATACCGATGGCGCTGGCGCTGAGGGTCAGCATCAAACCGAACAGCACCGAAGTACGGAATCCATAGATCAGGCGCGCCAGAACGTCCCGACCCTGATCATCGGTGCCGAGCCAGTTCTCCGCGGAAGGCGGCGCTGGCGCCGGCACGGTGAGCTCGTAATTGATGGTGGTGTAGTGGTAACGGATCGCCGGCCAGAGCATCCAGCCTTTTTCCTCGATCAATTCCCTTACCACCGGATCCCGGTAATTGGCTTCGGTCTCGAAGAAACCGCCAAAGGTGGTTTCCGGATAGGTGTTCAGCACCGGGGTATAGAAAGCGCCGTCATAACGAATCAACAAAGGTTTGTCGTTGGCGATCCATTCCGCGCCGAGACTGAGCACAAACAGCACCAGGAATACCAGCAGGGACCAGAAGCCGCGGCGGTTGGCCCGGAACGCCCGCCATTGCCGCCGCCAGAGAGGGGCGCTTGCCGTCGCCATCATCAGTGGGCCCTCCGCTCGAAATCGATACGCGGGTCCACCCACATGTAGGTCAGGTCGGAGACCAGTTTCAGCAGCATGCCCAGCAGGGTGAAGATGAACAGGGTACCGAACACCACCGGATAGTCCCGGTTGATCACCGATTCGAAGCCAAGCAGTCCGAGACCGTCCAGGGAGAAGATATACTCGATCAACAACACGCCGGTGAAAAACACACTGACGAAAGCGGCCGGGAAACCGGCGATGATGATCAGCATGGCATTGCGGAAAACATGGCGGTAGAGCACCTGCTTTTCACTCAGCCCCTTGGCCCGGGCGGTCTGGACATACTGTTTGCCGATCTCGTCGAGGAACGAGTTCTTGGTCAGCATGGTGAGGGTGGCGAAATTGCCGATGACAATGGCGAGGGTGGGCAGGGCGATGTGATGCAGGTAATCGATGATCTTGCCAAACCAGGACAACTGCTCGAAATTGTCCGAAGTCAGGCCGCGCAGCGGGAACCACTCAAAATAGGAACCGCCGGCGAACAGCACCACCAGCAGTATGGCGAACAGAAAACTGGGAATGGCGTAGCCGATGGCGATGGCGGTGCTGCTCCACACATCGAACCGGGAGCCGTCCTTCACCGCTTTGCGAATGCCCAGAGGAATCGACACCAGGTAGGCGATGAGCGTGCTCCACAGCCCCAATGATACCGACACTGGAATGCGCTCGATGATCAGATCCGATACCGGACGGTCGCGATAATAGGACTCGCCGAAGTCGAATCTCAGGTAGTTGCGCAGCATGATCCAAAAGCGTTCCAGGGCCGGTTTGTCGAAGCCGTAGAACTGCTCGATACGGGCCACCAGCTCCGGTGACAGCCCGGTGGAGCCGCGATAACCGGAATGCCCGCCACCACCGATGGTATCCGCGGTGGTGCCGGCGAAGCCGCCGCCGGGACCCCCGCCGCCGCCCTGACCCTGGAGCTCGGCGAGCACGCGCTCCACCGGGCCGCCAGGGGCGGCCTGCACCACCAGGAAGTTCAACAACAGAATGCCGAACAAGGTGGGAATGATCAGCAATAACCGTTTGAGAATATAACGTGGCATTTATTCCGCCGTTGTATCCCACCAAAGATCCAGGGCCCCGTCGACGCCAAGGTACGGCGGCAAATCCGGATGGGCCAACCGGGAGCGGTAGGCGAAGCGGTGGTAATCCATCCCCCAATTGGGGATCACATAAAATCCCCACTGCAGGGCGCGATCCAGCGCCCGGCTACTGGTCACCAGGGCCTCACGGTCCTTGGCGGAAATCAGGGTTTTCACCAGGCTGTCGATGGCCGGATCCTTGATGCCGGCGTAATTGCGGCTGCTGGGCCGGTCCGCCGCCTTGCTGGACCAGAAGTCCCGCTGTTCGTTGCCCGGAGAGGAGGACTGGCCCCAGCCGCCGACGATCATGTCGAAATTGAAATTTCGCACCCGCTGCAGGTATTGGGACTCATCGACGCGGATCACATCGGCGCTGATACCCAGAGCCTTGAGGTTGCGGGAGAAGGGCAGGACCACACGTTCGAACGCCGGGCTGTAAAGCAGAAACTCGAACTTCACCGGCTTCCCTTCGGGATTGAACAACTGACCGTTACGCACCTCATAGCCGGCTTTCTTGAGCAGGGTCTGGGCGGTACGCAGATTCTCCCGCGGACGGCCGGTGCCGTCGGAGACCGGTGGTTGATACTCCTCGGTAAAGACCCGCTCAGGCAGCTTATCACGTAAAGGTTCCAGCAGTTTCAGCTCGGCTTCGGAGGGCAGTCCGGTGGCGGCCATCTCCGAGTTCTGGAAATAGCTGCGGGTGCGCTTGTACTGGTTGTAGAACAGCTGCTTGTTGGACCATTCAAAGTCCAGCGCGTAGGCCATGGCCTCGCGCAACACCGGGTCCTGGAACAACGGGCGGCGCGTATTGAAGATAAAGCCCTGCATGCCTGAAGGGTTCTGGTGATGGACTTCTTCCTTCACCAGCTTGCCGCTGTTGAAATCCCGCCCGGTGTAGGCGGTGGCCCAGAGTTTGGAGTTCATCTCGAAGCGGAAGTCGTAATCGCCTTTCTTGAAGGCCTCCAGCGCCACGGTCTGGTCCAGATAATACTCAAAGATCACCCGGTCGAAGTTGTACTGGCCCTGGATGACAGGCAGGTCCCAGGCCCAGTAGTCATCACGGCGCTCATACACCACCTGTTTGCCGGGCTTGAAACTGGCGATGCGATAAGGGCCGGACCCCATTGGCACGGTGAGATCCGCCTGAGTGAAATCCTTGTCTTTCCAGAAGTGCTTGGGCAATACCGGAAGCTGGCCGACGATCATTACCAGTTCCCGGTTGTCGCCGGGTTTGAAGGTGAACTTCACCTTGCGCTCGGAGAGTGCCTCCACCTTTTCCACGTCGGCATAGTAGTAGGCGTAAAGCGGCTGGCCATGTTCGGTCAGCTGATTGAAGCTCCATACCACGTCCTCGGCGGTGACCGGGTGACCATCGGCGAAGCGGGCTTCGTCACGCAGAGTAAAGGTGATCCAGCCGCGATCGTCCGGCCATTCCATGCGTTCGGCGAGCAGTCCGTATTCGGTGAACGGCTCGTCCAGGCTGCGCACGGTCAGGCTGTCGTAAATATAGCTGGGACCGAGACCGCCGACGCCGGCGGCGGCACTGCCCTTGGGCAGGTAGGGCATGAAGCTGTCGAAGCCGCCGATCACATGGAGTTTGATCTGACCGCCCTTGGGGGCGTCGGCATTGACGTAGTCGAAGTGACGGAAGGAAGGGCCATACTTGGGAGCGTCGTACATGGTGATGGCATGGCCGCTGTGCACCTCGGCGAAGGCCGGCAGGACCAGCAGCAAACCCAACAAAATGGTGACGGCTCTCATCGTTATTATCCACTCCTGATCGTCATCGAATCTCATATTAGAGCCTGTCGAAGGCCTCGGTGCCAGCTTTCAGCGCCTTCGACAGGGTATATGACCATGAGCGGCGCGCGGCGTTCCGGCGGCCCGCACGGTTCGATCAGGGGGCGTCGCGAATGTCCACGAACAGCGTGACACGATCACCGGGACGCAGGTAGCGGCGCTTGCTCAGGGTATTATTCCAACTGCGAATGTCGTTCACGGACACATTAAAGCGATTGGCGATGGTGTACAACGAATCACCGTGGCGTACCGAATAGCGGACCTGGCGAACCATTTCGGAACGTTGCCCCTGATCGCCGCTTTCGTTGCCGCTCCATACCTGCAAGGTCTGCCCGACCCGCAGTGGTTCCTTGGGGTCGAGATCGTTCCATTGGGCCAGGTCGCGTACCGACACCTGGTAATGCCGGGCCAGGTCCCACAGGGTATCGCCGCTGTCGACCTTGTGTGCCAGCCGCCGGCCCCGCGGCTTGGCGCCGTCCCCGGCCGGAGCCGCGCTGCCGCGGGCGGATTGAGGAATCAGCAGGGTCTTGCCGGCGATGATGGTGTTGCCCTTGAGGTGATTGATCTCGCGCAGGACCTGCACCTTGGTGCGATGGCGGCGGGCGATGCTTTGCAGATTGTCGCCGCGAGCGATGGTGTAACGCTGCCAGCGCATTCGCTGGCCGGCGGGTAAGCTGGCCAGCCCGGCCTTGAACCGGTCCGCCTTGTCCGCGGGCACCAGCAGGCGGTGCGGGCCGGCGGGGGCCGTGGCCCAGCGATTGAAGCCGGGATTGAGCAGATACAGTTCTTCCATGGGCACTTCGGCGAGCCGGGCGGCCTGGGTCAGATCCAATTGCCCACCGGTGTCGACACTGATGAAGTAGGGCACATCGGTGATCGGGTGCAGAGCCACGCCATATTGCTTCGGATTCCTGACGATGTCCGCCACCGCCAGCAGCTTGGGAACATAGGCAGTGGTTTCCGTGGGCAGATCCAGACTCCAGAAGTCCGTGGGTTTGCCCGCCGCTTCATTGCGTTTCTGTGCCCGGAGAACGGTGCCGGCGCCGGCATTGTAGGACGCCAGCGCCAGCAGCCAGTCGCCCTCGAAACGGTCGGCGAGTTGCCGCAGGTAAGTCAGGGCGGCCCGGGTGGAGGCGATGATGTCGCGGCGACCGTCGTACCACCAGTCCTGGCGCAGGCCGAAATGCTGGCCCGTTGAGGGAATGAACTGCCAGGGGCCGGCGGCGCGGCCGTGGGAATAGGCGAAGGGGTCGAAGGCGCTTTCCACCACCGGCAGCAACGCCAGTTCGGTGGGCATGTCGCGGGCGGTGGCTTCATCGACGATGAACTTCAGATAGCGTTCCGCGCGGGTGGTGACCCGGGTGAAATAGACCGGGTGACGAGTGTAGAAAACACGCTGTTCCTCCACCCGGGCATTGTCCACCCGGGGCAGGCCATACCCTTCGCGCAAACGTACCCAGAGATCCTGGTCCGCCGGTTCGGCGACGCCCACGGGAACAGGTTCCATGCCGTTGGCAAGGTCGGATGCACCTGCCTCCGAGCCCGGTATTGGTTCTTGTTCCGGCTCCGGTGCCGCCGGTGGCATGGGCGGTAATTCATCCACGGATGGTGTTAGTGAGCAGCCCCCGCTAAACAACAACACCCCCAAGGCAAAAACGCCTAGAAGTCTATGCATGTCAATTATATGGCTATTGAAATTCCGGTGAATTCTAGGGAGCGGGAAAGGTTACGGCAAGGTTAAATATGGTGGTGCGGGGAGGGGCGGACGCCCGGTGCCGGGCGCCCGCCCCGCGATCAGCCGCTGTCCTTCCAGCGCCGCAGGGCGGCAAAACTGTCCACCGGAGTATCCAGCGGCGCCTCGAAGTGGCGCTCACAGGACTGGCGCAGAGCTGGCTCGGTGGCGCGCAGGAACGGGTTGGTACGGCGCTCCATGGCGATGGTGGAGGGCAGGGTGATGCGCCCGGCATCGCGCAGGGCCTTGACGTCGTTCAGGCGCGTGCGGACGTCGGGGTCCTCGGGGGTCACCTTGGCGGCGAAGGTGAGATTGGCCAGGGTGTATTCGTGGGCACAAAAGACCTGGGTGCCCTCCGGCAGCGCGGCCAGCCGGGACAGCGAATGATGCATTTGTTCCGGGGTGCCTTCGAACAGCCGCCCGCAGCCTCCGGCGAACAGCGTGTCGCCGCAGAACAGCCAGCCCGGCTGACGGGCATGGTAGGCGATGTGGCCCAGGGTGTGGCCAGGCACGTCCAGTACTTCCAGCTCCAGATCCAGGTCCGCCAGTTTCACCCGGTCGCCGTCATTGAGGGGGTGGGTAAGGCCGGGAATGGTTTCCCGGGCCGGACCATGGACCGGGATCTCCCGGTGTTCCAGCAAGGCTTGAACGCCGCCGACATGGTCGGGATGGTGGTGGGTGATAAGAATGCCGGTAAGAATCAGGCCCTGTTCGCGTAACCAGGCCTCAACCGGGGCGGCGTCGCCAGGATCAACCACCACGCAGTGATGGTCACGGCGGAGGGCCCATATGTAATTGTCCTGGAAGGCGGGAATCGCCGTAGGGGTCTGAAGCATGTCGTGCTACCCTTGTTTTGGCGCTGATACTTGGCGCTGGAACTGATACCGAACATCCACGTTAAGCCTGTCACGGAGTCAAGCCTACCACGGAGAGCGTCACGGATGCAGTTGCCCCCTTTGCCCCGCGGCCCCTACCGGCGCCACCCCCAGGATATGCCGCACCGCTTTGATCGCTGGCTCGACAGCGACGCCGGCCGCGCGTTGCTGAACGAGGAACGCGAGCTGCTCGCCGACTGGCTGCCCAGACTGGTGGGGCAGCGGGCGGTATCGGTGGGCTCCAGCGCATGTCGCCATATGCTGGAAGGTATTCGTATTCCTTGGTGCTGCAACGTTACGCCGCCGAAGCTGGGCGGCGGTCAGGTGCAGGCTCAGGCCAGGGCGCTGCCGATAGCCAAGAACAGCGTGGATGTGTTGTTGCTGCACCATGGCCTGGAGTTTCAGAACGAGCCGCACCAGGTGCTGCGGGAGGCGGCCGGTTGCGTGGCGCCGGGTGGCATGATCGCGGTGGTGTCGTTTCAACCGGTCAGTCTGTTGGGTCTGGCGCGCTGGTTCCGGCCTGGTGCCAACCGCCGGCCCGGCTGGGTCGGCCGTTATTTCACCCCTTATCGGGTCAGTGATTGGCTGCAGGTGTTGGGGTTTGAAGTGGAAGGACTGGCCAGCGGCTTTCATAATCTGCCGTTGGGTGAGCGCGGCCGCCGCAGGTTGTCCTGGCTGGAATGGCTGGGGCGGCGCCTGTGGTGGCGTCACGGTGCCAGTTATTTGCTGGTGGCGCGCAAGCGCGCCGCCATGGTACGGCCTCTGGCGCCGTCGTTCCGGCGGGGCGAGCCATCACATCCGACGGTCATCTCCGTGCCGTTGGCCCGCTGGCAACGTAACGTGGAATGAGCGCAATGCGGAATGATCATCGAAAGTGACTGGAGTGGTTCTTGAAGACAGTGGAAATTTTTACCGACGGCGCCTGTCGTGGCAATCCGGGCCCGGGAGGCTGGGGGGCGCTGTTGCGTCATGGCGAGCACGAAAAGGAATTATTCGGTGGCGAGCCGTTGACCACCAATAATCGCATGGAATTGATGGCGGCCATCGTCGCTCTGGAAACCTTGAAGTCCCCCTGCCGGGTGGTGCTGACCACGGACTCCCAATATGTACGTCAGGGTATCACCGAATGGATGGCCAACTGGAAACGGCGTGGCTGGCGCACCGCCTCCCGCCAACCGGTGAAGAACGCTGACCTGTGGCAACGCCTGGATCAGGCCGCCGCGCCCCATGAAGTGGAGTGGCACTGGGTACGAGGGCACAGCGGGCACGCGGAGAACGAACGGGCCGACCGCCTGGCCAACCGTGGAATTGATCAGATGAGAGTGGACGGATGAGACAGATCGTACTGGATACCGAAACCACTGGCCTGGAGCCCGCCGCCGGACACCGTATCATCGAGATCGGCTGCGTGGAGGTGATGAATCGCCGTATTACCGGCAACAACCTGCATCTGTACATCAACCCGGAACGGGAAATCGACGAAGGGGCGATGGAGGTGCACGGGATCACTCTCGAGTTCCTGGCCGACAAGCCGGTGTTCGCGCAGGTGGCCGAGGAATTCGT
Source organism: Alcanivorax sp. 24 (assembly GCF_004360225.1). Lineage (GTDB taxonomy): Bacteria > Pseudomonadota > Gammaproteobacteria > Pseudomonadales > Alcanivoracaceae > Alloalcanivorax > Alloalcanivorax xiamenensis. The sequence continues at coordinate 315,829 of NZ_SNUA01000003.1, read as the reverse complement.
CAATTTCATCGATGGCGCCGAGTTGGTGATCCATAACGCGCCTTTTGATGTCGGTTTCATCAATCATGAATTGAAGCTGCTGGGCGCCCGCTGGGGTACGGTGGAGCAGCGCTGCCGGGTACTGGATACCCTGCGGCTGGCGCGGGAGATGCACCCCGGGCAGAAGAACAGCCTGGACGCGTTGTGCCGCCGCTACGACGTGGACAATGGCCACCGGGAGTTGCACGGCGCTCTGCTTGACTCGGAGATTCTTGCCGACGTTTATCTGGCCATGACCGGTGGCCAGACCAACCTTTCCCTGGGTGGGCAGGATGGCGGCGGCGGAGGCCAGCGGCAGGCGGAGGCGATTCGCCGGCTGAGCGCGGATCGTCCTTCGTTGCGAGTGGTGTCCGCCGGTGGTGACGATCTTCAGCGCCATCTGGACAAGCTGCGCTCGATGGCGGAGCAAAATGGCCAGCCGACATTGTGGGAGAGCGAAGAGGGCTGATACCGAAGTCGAAAGAGCATCATGGTAGTCCATGGGGGCTGGAGGCATGAACGCGCGCTGCATTCGCGAGCCAGCTCGCTTCCCACGGAGAGCACTACAGAGCCGCCGTGGGAGCGGCCTTGGCCGCGAATGGAGCGCCTCAGTGGCGCGTGTAAGAGTGCTGGCGAGTCGCGGTACAGCAATGATCGACGGACCGCAATATTCCTTTGGTGCCGGGCTATAACACCGCCATCAGTTTTTCCACCTTAAAGCGGCTCTCCCGATACTCTTCCTCGGTGGTGGAATCGATCACGATGCCACCGCCGCCGTGGCAGTACAGCGCGTTGCCCCGGGTGTAGAGGGTGCGGATCAGAATGTTGCTGTCCAGCCGGCCCTGATCGTCCTGCCAGAACAGCGTGCCGCAGTAGGGGCCGCGCGGCACCGGTTCCAGTTCCTGAATGATTTCCATGGCCCGTTTCTTCGGCGCGCCGGTGATGCTGCCTCCGGGAAAGGCGCTGATCAGCGCGGCCAGGGGCGTCACCTCCGGACGCAGGCGTCCGTGCACGGTGGAGACCAGATGCTGGACATTGCTGAAGCGGCGTAACTCGAACAGCGGGTCCACCGTTATCGAGCCCGGTTCGCAAACCGCGCCCAGATCGTTGCGTAACAGATCGACGATCATAAGATTCTCGGCACGGTCCTTGGGATTGGCCAGCAGGGCTTCTCCCAGGCGCCGATCTTCCTCTTCATTGTTACCGCGCGGCCGTGAGCCCTTGATCGGCTCGGTGACCACGTCGCGGCCGTCCACCCGCAAGAAGCGCTCCGGCGATACGCCGAACACTGCTTCGCCACGATCACGGAAAAAACAGGCATGGGGAGCGGGGTGCGCACGCGCCAGCCGCTGGAAGGCGATCAGCGGATCGCCTTGGAAGCGGGCATCGAAACGTTGACTGTAATTTACCTGATAGCAATCTCCGGCTACGAGATAGCAACTGATCCTTTGCAGTGCATAGGCATACTTATCAGCAGTTTGCTGTGGCTGGAACGGCCGGGTCAGACGGAAGGCGCCGGACTGCTCCTGGAACGGCCGCGGCGTGGACCGGTAAAGGTGCACCACCGCCGGCGCATCACTGTCGCCGATGCCCTGTAGAGCCAGGCCCGCCGCATAGGGCAGCAGTCCGCAGGCGAACCGGTAACCCTGGGTGAGGGCGCTGGCGACCCGTTCTGGCAGGGCGCTCAGGGCGTCGCGGTCTCGCGCGTAAAGCGTGTGATCGGGTGGTCCGAGGGCCAGCAAACGGCCATTTTGACGAAAGACGACGTGAACGCTATCAAGCATGAGGTGTCGGGAAAGGCTCGCGAGCGGCGAAAACAGGCCGGCTAGTGTAGCGCCACCGGCGCCGGGCGGCGAGCCGTGGTGAAGGAATAAACGCGCATGAAAAAACTGTTGTTGATATCCGGCTGTCTGGCCCTGGCGGCCTGCGGTGGTGGGGGCAAAAGCTATTCCCAGCATGACGTGGGGGTCTGCCCCTCCACGGCGCGGTGTCTGCTGGAACCTGGTGGTGAGTATCAGGTGACGTTGGAGGGCACCGTGGCGACCAACCTGTCTTATGAGTGCGGCAGCTCTCTTTATTATGTGTTGGATACCGCGACCGAGCAGTTGCCAGCGGACCGGGCCCTGTGTCCGTCGGACGCTGAAAGCATCGCTTTCTTTCTCGGGGACCGCCGCTACAAGGGGCGCTGGGTCACCCTCGGGGAGGCCTATTTGCCGCAACGGCTGACAACCCGCGATTATCGTTTCACTCTGGCCGATATGGTGGAGGCGCCGCGCCGGATCGCCGCCAGCGACTATCGGGTACGCAACCGGACGGCGTTGCTGATGGCGCTGGACAGTGATCCGGCGACCTCGCGGCTCGAATTGCCGGAAGTGGTGAATGAGCTGGTCAGCGAGAACTTCGATACCCTGGTACCGTCGCTGGAATTTGATTATCCGGACTATGCCGCTTTCCGCGCCGCCTGGCAGCCGTTGTTGGATGCGGTGTCCGCGGAGGCTACGGTTTCCGGTTTCCCGGCGGATCCATCCACGGTGACGGCCCGGATCGATAACGCCAACACGGCGACGCGGGCCGGCCAGTATGTTCTCGAGACCTGTCAGGATGGCGCCGCCCCCTGTGATCAGCCGAAGGCATTCGACAGCAACCAGAACGCGCTGCGCATGGAATCCCTGGTGCTGCCCGATGGCCGCGTGCTGGGTTTGGGACAGCTGCAAAAAGGGGATCCGGACAACGGAGGCAGTGAGGATCTGGTGGCCTGGGAAGGTGTTCCCACGCTGGCGGCGGGACTGACCGTCCAACAGGGAACCCTGGTTGGCCTCTTGAACAGCACGGCCGCCACCGACGCCACCCTGAGCGGGCGTCTGCTGGGGCATCGGGCGCTTTACATCAATCAGCGGGTGGGGGGCGGTTTCGTCACCGACTTCGCGCTGGATCTGCCGGGCAGTCCGTCCGCCCCCAGTGGTGGTGAAACCGGGCGGATCCAAGGCAGCGTGCTCGGCGCCGGCAACATTGGCCTGAGTGTTCGTGCTACCCAGACCGGGTCGGTGATGGGGAACGGTGACGGGCTTGGCGGTGCCGCCGGCTATTACGCCGTGACCCTGAAACGGGCCTGTGCCAGTGACTCGGCGGAGTGTTCGGACTTCATTCCCACCAGGGAACTGGGCAGCGACGGCAACTATCCGCGGTGCTTGCGGGATGGCAGTGGCGTCTGCCAGCCGTTGGAGCCGAACCAGGCCCGCGAGCGGAACCGGGCCGATCAGAACCAGACCGAAACCTTCGTGGTGCGGATCGCCAACGACGGCACCGCCTACGCCGCCGCGACCTGCGAGGACGAGCTGCTTCCAGCCGGATTGGTCACCTCCGCCAGCGCCAACACCGCGACAGTGGCGTTGCTGCTGGCGCCAGGGGCCACCAACCGGACCGGAACACCGCATTTTGGAACCCGCATTGACGGCACCCTGGATCTGACCAGCGGCCCTCGCACCTTGTATCGCTCTGACCGTTACAGCGAACGTCTGCGTGGCACTTGGCGTGATCTCTACCGCCCGGCCCAACTGCGGGCCGCCGGAAGCAATGATCTGGAACGCCAGGACTCGGAAAGCCGTGGCTCGGTGGAATGGCGTTATCAGGGTAGTGCTTGCGCTCTCTGAGTCCATCTCGGCATCATTGTCGACAATAATCATTGAAAGATTGGATGGCGCCGAGTAAAGTCGCCACCTGATCCTTCAATTGTCGACAATGGATGCCATGACCCACGCCCTCGACGATAACGTAAGAACCCTGGCGGATCGGGTGTTTGCCCGTCTCCAGGACGATATCGTGCGCGGTGTGATCGCCCCCGGCACCAAAGTCAGTGAAACCGATCTCGCCAGCCGCTACGGCGTCAGCCGCGGCCCCTTGCGCGAAGCTCTGCGCCGCCTGGAATCCCGCAAGCTACTGGAGCGGGTGGTCCATGTGGGCACCCGCGTGACTTCCCTCAGCTTCGACGATCTGATCGAAATCTACTATGTGCGCGAAGCGCTCGAAGGCATGGCCGCGCGCCTTGCCGCCGAGAACATGAGTGATGAGGAAGTGCGCGGGCTGACCGCGTTGCTCGGTCAGCATGAACAGCAGCAGGACCTGCGCGAGGACACCGCGTACTTTCAGCGCGAGGGCGACCTCGATTTCCATTACCGCATTATCCAGGGCAGCCACAACGCCACGCTGATCCAGATGCTGGTGGGCGGGCTGTATCACTTGGTGCGAATGTACCGTTACCAGTTCAGTACCGTGTCCAACCGGCCGCAGAAGGCCCTCAACGAGCATCGCCGTATCGTCGAGGCGATCGAGGCTCGGGACGCGGACCTGGCGGAGCTGCTGATGCGCCGCCATATCAGCCGGGCAAGAGAAAATATCGAACAGCAGGCGAAGCGGAGAGAGCCGGACGCCGTCTGAGCGTCACGCGCCGTGAGCCGGGTGGAACCGACACAGGAGATGACAATGAGCCAGCCGAACAGCGCCGGCGCCCGTTTTCGACGGGCCCTGGCCGAAGAAAAGCCCCTGCAGATCATGGGCACGATCAATGCCTACTGCGCCATGATGGCGGAACAGGTGGGGTACCGGGCGATCTACTTGTCCGGTGGTGGCGTGGCCAACGCCTCCTATGGGTTGCCGGATCTGGGCATCACCTCCATGAACGACGTGCTGGAGGATGTTCGCCGGATTTCCGCCGCCAGCGAAGTGCCGCTGCTGGTGGACATCGACACCGGCTGGGGCGGGGCCTTCAACATTGGCCGTACCGTCAAGGAAATGATTCGTGCCGGCGCCGGCGCCGTGCACCTGGAAGATCAGGTAGCGCAGAAACGCTGCGGCCATCGTCCCAACAAGGAAATCGTCTCCCAGGAAGAAATGGTGGACCGCATCAAGGCCGCCGCCGATGCCCGCACCGACGATGATTTCTTCATCATCGCCCGTACCGACGCGTTCCAGAAAGAAGGGCTGGACGCGGCGGTGGAACGCGCCCGCGCCTGTCTGGAAGCCGGGGCCGACGGTATCTTCGCCGAAGCCGTGCACACTCTGGATGACTACCGGGCCTTCGCCGATGGTATTGGTGGCGCGCCGTTGCTGGCCAATATCACGGAATTCGGTGCCACGCCGCTGTTCACCCGTGAAGAGCTGGCCGACGCCGGCGCCAGCATGATTCTGTATCCGCTGTCGGCGTTCCGCGCCATGAACCAGGCGGCGCTGAAGGTGTATCGCGAAATCCGCGAGAACGGTACTCAGCAAGAAGTGGTCGACACCATGCAGACGCGTATGGAACTGTACGATTTCCTCGGCTATCACGACTACGAGCGCAAGCTGGACGAGTTGTTCGCCAAGGGCAAGGGCTGATGACAAGGCCTCTCCCGGCAGAGGAGAGGGCAGACGTAAATACCGGAATTGAAGCAGGAGAATGATAATGGCAGAAGGCAAGAAACTGGCGGGCGCCGGCCTGCGAGGCCAGGTAGCAGGTAAAACCGCTCTGTCCACCGTGGGCAAATCCGGTTCCGGGCTCACTTACCGGGGCTATGACGTGAAGGACCTGGCGGAACACTGCCAGTTCGAGGAAGTGGCTTACCTGATTCTCAAGGGCGAACTGCCCACCCAGGCGCAACTGGACGAATACAAGGCCAAACTGAAAACGCTGCGCGGTCTGCCCCAGGCTCTCAAGGAAGTGCTCGAGCGTATTCCCAAGGACGCCCATCCGATGGATGTGATGCGCACCGGCTGTTCCATGCTCGGTAATCTTGAGCAGGAAGACACCTCGGTTCTGGGCGTGTTCCCGAACCAGGAAGACTGCGTTGACCGCATGCTCGCCTGTTTCCCTTCCATCATCTGTTACTGGTACCGCTTCAGCCACGATGGCGTTCGTGTGGAAGAGAACACCGATGACGATTCCATCGGCGCTCATTTCCTGCACATGCTGCGTGATGAAGCCCCCAGCGAACTGCATGAGCGGGTCATGAACGTGTCCCTGATCCTGTACGCGGAGCATGAATTCAACGCCTCCACCTTCACGGCCCGGGTTTGCGCTTCCACCCTGAGTGACATCCACAGCTGCGTCGCCGGTGCCATCGGCAGCCTGCGCGGCCCGCTGCATGGCGGCGCCAACGAAGCGGCCATGGACATGATCGAGAAGTTCAAGGACGCCGACGACGCCGAGCAGGGCATGATGGGCATGCTCGAGCGCAAGGAAAAAATCATGGGCTTCGGTCACGCCATCTACAGCGAGTCCGACCCGCGCAACGCCATCATCAAGGGCTGGTCCGAGAAACTGGCCGCCGATGTGGGCGATACCGTGCTTTACCCGGTTTCGGTACGTTGCGAGGAAGTCATGTGGCGGGAGAAAAAGCTGTTCTGTAATGCTGATTTCTTCCACGCTTCCGCGTACCACTTCATGGGGATCCCGACCAAGCTGTTCACCCCGATTTTCGTGATGAGCCGCCTGACCGGTTGGGCCGGTCATGTCTTCGAGCAACGCGCGGACAACCGTATTATCCGCCCGAGCGCCGAGTACACCGGTCCGGAGATTCGCAAGGTAACCCCGATCGCGCAACGCTGATCCGGGAAGGGGAGCGGTGCGCCGCTCCCTCGACCCAGCCCGTCAACCCGACTCGATTGATGCCTAGCCATGAACACTGATTACCGCAAACCGCTGCCCGGTACCGATCTCGACTACTTCGACACCCGTGCCGCGGTCGACGCCATCCAGCCTGGCGCCTATGACAAACTGCCCTATACCTCCCGCATCCTGGCCGAACAGCTGGTACGCCGCTGTGCACCGGAGGCGTTGACGGATTCTCTTAAGCAGTTGATTGAACGCCAGCGTACCCTGGATTTCCCCTGGTACCCGGCTCGTGTGGTGTGCCATGACATTCTTGGACAAACCGCGCTGGTGGACCTGGCCGGTCTGCGTGACGCTATCGCCGAGAAAGGCGGGGACCCCTCCAAGGTGAACCCGGTGGTGCCGACCCAATTGATCGTGGATCACTCCCTGGCCGTTGAGCACCCGGGCTTCGAAAAAGACGCTTTTCAGAAAAACCGGGAGGTGGAAGAACGCCGTAACGCGGACCGCTTCCACTTTATCAACTGGACCAAAACCGCGTTCGATAACGTGGACGTGATCCCGCCGGGTAACGGCATCATGCATCAGATCAATCTGGAGAAGATGTCCCCGGTGGTGCAGGTCCGTGCTGATGGCAGCGGACGGAGCGTGGCTTATCCGGATACCTGTGTGGGGACCGACAGTCACACGCCGATGGTGGATGCCCTGGGCGTGATTTCCGTGGGCGTGGGCGGTCTGGAAGCCGAAAACGTGATGCTGGGCAATCCGTCCATGATGCGCCTGCCCGACATTGTCGGTGTGGAACTAACCGGCAAATTGAAGCCGGGCATCACCGGCACCGACCTGGTGCTGGCATTGACCGAGTTCCTGCGCCGCGAGCGGGTGGTCGGTGCTTATCTGGAATTCTATGGTGAAGGCGCGGACAGCCTGTCGGTGGGCGACCGCGCCACCATCGCCAACATGACCCCGGAATACGGCGCCACCGCCGGCATGTTCTTCATCGACGATCAGACCATCGAGTATCTGAAGCTGACCGGCCGTGAAGATGAGCAGGTGGCTCTGGTGGAGACGTTCGCCAAGGAAACCGGATTGTGGGCGGACAGCCTGAAAGCCGCCGAGTATGAGCGCGTGCTGAAGTTTGATCTGTCCGGCGTTGAGCGCAATCTGGCCGGCCCGTCCAACCCGCATGCGCTGCTGCCCGTGTCCCAGCTGCACGATCGTGGCATCGCCAAGGAATGGGAAGAGGAAGAAGGGTTGATGCCCGATGGCGCGGTGATCATCGCGGCCATCACCAGCTGTACGAATACCTCCAATCCGCGCAACATCATCGGCGCCGGGCTACTGGCCCGCAACGCCAACAAACTGGGCCTGGTACGCAAGCCCTGGGTAAAAAGCTCCCTGGCGCCGGGCTCCAAGACGGTGAAGATGTACCTGGAAGAGTCCGGCCTGCTGCCCGAGTTGCAGAATCTGGGCTTCGACGTGGTGGCGTTCGCCTGCACCACCTGCAACGGCATGTCCGGGGCTCTGGATCCCAAGATCCAGAAAGAGGTCATCGACCGCGACCTGTACGCCACCGCCGTGCTTTCCGGCAACCGTAACTTCGACGGCCGCATCCACCCCTACGCTAAGCAGGCGTTCCTGGCCTCGCCGCCGCTGGTGGTGGCCTACGCCATCGCCGGCACCATCCGTTTCGACATCGAAAAGGACGCGCTGGGCAAGGACCAGGACGGCAACCCGGTCTACCTGAAGGACATCTGGCCTTCCGATGAGGAGATCGACACCATTGTGAAGTCGGCGGTGAAACCGGAACAGTTCCGCAAGACCTATATCCCGATGTTCGAGAAGAAGGGCGATGGTGCTCGCGCCGCCAGCCCGCTGTACGACTGGCGTCCGCAATCCACCTACATTCGCCGCCCTCCTTACTGGGAAGGCAATATGGCGGGCCAGCGCCAGATGAAGGGCATGCGGCCGCTGGCGATCCTGCCGGACAACATCACCACCGATCACCTGTCGCCCTCCAACGCCATCCTGCTGGACAGCGCTGCCGGTGCCTACCTGCACAAGATGGGCCTGCCGGAAGAGGACTTCAACTCGTACGCGACGCACCGTGGCGATCACCTGACCGCTCAGCGTGCCACTCTTGCGAACCCGAAACTGTTCAACGAGATGTGCCGTGACGACAGCGGTAACGTGATCCAGGGCTCGCTGGCACGGGTGGAACCGGAAGGCCGGCAGATGCGCATGTGGGAAGCCATCGAAACCTACATGGAGCGCAAGCAGCCGCTGATTATCGTTGCCGGCGCGGATTACGGGCAGGGCTCGTCCCGTGACTGGGCCGCCAAAGGCGTGGCACTGGCCGGGGTGGAGGTGATCGCCGCCGAAGGTTTCGAGCGGATTCACCGCACCAACCTGATCGGCATGGGCGTCATGCCCCTGCAGTTCGAGGAGGGCACCACCCGCAACACGCTCAAGCTTGACGGCACGGAAATCTATGACGTGGAAGGTGAACTGGCGCCGCGTGCGACGCTGACGCTGGTGATTACCCGCAACAACGGTGACGTGGACCGCGTGCCGATGATCTGCCGGTTGGATACCGCGGAGGAAGTCTCCGTCTACACCAACGGCGGCATCCTGCAGAAATTCGCCAAGGAGTTCATGGCGGAAGCAGGCTGAGAGACGCCGGCACGCTCACACGTGACACGCCAGCACGCTACAACCGGAGCCGTTCTTCGGTTTGGCGTGTTGCGCGCGGCGTGTCGCGTGCAAGCCTTACTCATAAAGCGAGAAACGCATGACACATTCATCCCAGCCCCATGCTCCGCAGATCAGGATTCCCGCCACCTATATGCGCGGTGGCACCAGCAAGGGCGTTTTCTTCAATTTGCAGGATCTGCCGGAAGCGGCGCGGGTTCCCGGTGAGGCCCGGGACAAGCTGTTGCTGCGGGTGATCGGCAGCCCCGATCCCTACGGCAAGCACACCGACGGTATGGGCGGCGCGACGTCCAGCACCAGTAAAACGGTGATCCTGTCGAAAAGCGAAAAACCGGATCACGACGTGGATTATCTGTTCGGTCAGGTTTCCATTGATCAGCCTTTTATCGATTGGAGCGGTAACTGCGGCAATCTCACCGCGGCGGTCGGTTCCTTCGCCATCAGCAACGGGCTGGTGGATCCGGCGCGGATTCCGGAAAACGGCACGGTGGTGGTGCGGATCTGGCAGGCCAATATCGAGAAGACCATCATTGCCCATGTGCCGGTCACCAACGGCGCGGTGCAGGAAACCGGCGATTTCGAACTGGATGGCGTCACCTTTCCGGCGGCGGAAGTACAGATCGAATTCATGGATCCGGCGGATGGCGATGGCGCCATGTTTCCCACCGGCAATCGGGTGGATGAGCTGGACGTCCCCGGCATCGGCACCCTGAATGCGACGCTGATCAACGCCGGTATTCCCACCATTTTCGTCAACGCGGCGGACATCGGTTACACCGGTACCGAACTGCAAGGCGACATCAACGAGAACGCCGAAGCGCTGGCCCGCTTTGAAGCCATTCGTGCCCACGGTGCGGTGCGCATGGGTCTGATCAAGGACATCAGCGAGGCGGCCGCGCGGCAGCACACGCCGAAGGTGGCCTTCGTCGCACCGCCGGCCAGTTACACCTCTTCCAGTGGCAAAGCGGTGAGTACCGATGATGTGGATCTGCTGGTACGCGCTCTGTCCATGGGCAAACTGCACCACGCCATGATGGGGACGGCGGCGGTGGCCATCGGTACCGCCGCGGCGATTCCCGGCACCCTGGTGAATCTGGCCGCCGGTGGTGGCGAGCGTAACGCGGTGCGTTTCGGCCATCCCTCCGGCACCTTGCGGGTCGGCGCCGAAGCCGCCGAGGTCAATGGCGAATGGACCGCCACCAAGGCGATCATGAGCCGCAGTGCGCGAGTCCTGATGGAAGGCTGGGTGCGGGTGCCCGGATAATCCGCGTCCGGTTTGACGGATTCCGCGGTATCGTCATTCGCCGCCAAGGCAGCTTCCCACAGCCGTATCTTCGCGGAGCCGCTATGGGTGCTGCCTTGGCGGCGAAGGGGCGTGTCGCGGATCAAGCCCTGACGCTGTAAGCCCTCGCCGGATTGACCGGCCCCTTCACATCCCGCATCTTGAACGTCGGATAGCCGTCGCCATTCCGCCTTTGAATAACGGAAAAGGAGTGAGCCCGATGAGCAGTAACGTCGATCAAAACCTGCGCCCGGATTACGACGTCGAAATCCAGGCGATTGTCGATTACGTCCTCAACTACCGCATCGATTCCCTGGAAGCCTGGGACACCGCCCGCAATTGTCTGATGGATACGCTCGGTTGCGGGTTGCTGGCGTTGCGTTTCCCGGAATGCACCAAGCATCTGGGCCCCCTGGTGGAGGGAACGGTGGTGCCCCATGGCGCCCGGGTGCCGGGCACCTCGTTCCGGTTGGATCCGGTGAAAGCGGCCTGGGACATCGGCTGCATTGTCCGCTGGCTGGACTACAACGACACCTGGCTGGCGGCGGAATGGGGCCATCCGTCGGACAATCTTGGCGGTATCCTGGCGGTGGCGGATCACCTTTCGCAAAAGAACCTGGCCAATGGCAAGCCGGCACTGACCATGAGGACGGTGCTGGAAGGCATGATCATGGCCCATGAGATTCAGGGTGTGCTGGCGCTGGAAAACTCGTTCAACCGGGTCGGCCTGGATCATGTGGTGCTGGTAAAGGTCGCCACCACCGCGGTGGTGGGCAAGATGATGGGCGCGAATCGTGAGCAGTTGCTGTCCGCGGTGTCTCACGCCTGGGTGGACGGGCAGTCCCTGCGTACCTATCGGCATGCACCCAACGCCGGTTCACGTAAATCCTGGGCCGCCGGTGACGCCACCAGTAGGGCGGTGCGGCTGGCGGACATCGCGCTGCGCGGGGAAATGGGTATTCCCGGCGCGCTCACCGCGCCGCAGTGGGGCTTTTACGACGTGTCGTTTTCCAAAACCAACAAGGATCAGAAGCTGAAACCGGAGGGGGAACGCCGTTTCTCGTTTCAGCGGGAATACGGTTCCTACGTAATGGAAAACATTCTGTTCAAGATCAGTTTCCCGGCGGAGTTTCATAGCCAGACCGCCTGCGAAGCCGCCGTGACCTTGCACCCGCGGGTCAAGGACCGCCTGGATCAGATCGACCGGATTGTCATTACCACCCACGATTCGGCGATCCGCATCATTTCCAAGGAGGGGCCGTTGGCCAATCCGGCGGACCGGGATCACTGCATCCAGTACATGACAGCCGTGCCTTTGATCTTCGGCGACCTGGTGGCGGAAAATTATGAGGACGATTTCCATGCCGCTCATCCGCTGATCGACGAACTTCGTGACAAAATGCAGATCGAGGAAGACGAACGCTACACGAAGGATTATTATGACCCGCGGAAACGATCCATCGCCAACGCCGTTCAGGTGTTTTTCAAGGATGGTTCCTGCACCGACCAGGTCGCCGTGGAATACCCCATCGGCCACCGTCGCCGTCGCGCGGAAGGTATTCCGCTGCTTGAAACCAAATTCAGGCGTAATCTGGAAACCCGCTTTCCCAGCGGGCGGGCCAGAACGGTCTTCGAGTTGTGCAAGGATCAGGCGACCCTGGAAAGGACCCCGGTAAACGCATTCATGGACTTGCTGGTGATTTGAGCCGGTCTCGTACCGCACACCGGTAAGCCGCCCAAGACTGGCGGCAACCCCGCCAACCCCAGCGACGCCGAGGCGTCGCACCCAGGCCCGGCCACAAGCTGGGCCTTTTTTATGGTGGCCAATCCCGGGTAAGGCGTCGAAAGCGGTTAAGAGGGAGGTCTTAAGCGACATGGAAGTGGTTGTTGTTTTCATGCTGGTGATGGCCGTAATCGGCATCGCCACGGCTGGAGTTGACTATGCACGGCGGCGTGGCAAAAGGCAGAAGACGAATAAAGAGAGGATGCCAACAGGTGGGATCCCTTGGCACGCGGTGAAGAAGTTCGCGCTTGCGGTGCTCTGCATTACCGTTCTTTTTGCCGGGTCGTTCGCCTATATGGAACACTTTGGCGGTAAGGGACGGAGGGCGGCCGTGTCGGCCTGTGTGGCACTGGCGACCGCCCAGGGGCTGGATATCGAATGGCGCCTGAATGAACGGATGCAGACGGTGGGGCGTGTCTGGTCTTTCCGGTACTTCGATGGGCGCGCGAATGCCGACGGGTATAGCGAGGATTATGAGTGTCGCGCGTACCACCATCGCGGGGAGGGGTGGACGGCGGAGATCTCCCGAGAATAGTGTCTCCGCCAGGATAAAGAACAATCGGTGCGCTCGGTTGGCGTGTTCAGCCAGCGTACACCGGCATCGCCAGCGTCGCTTGCAGCACCCGGCCCACCGGGCCATGCTCATCGAACAGGGTGGTTTCCACCAGGCCGTTGCCGTTGTCCTCCATGCGGGAGCGAGCGTCCAGTCCCAGCCAATCGCCACGCGGGTCACGGTGCAGGTACAGCGAGATGTCGGCATTGATAGTGCCGATGTCCCCGGCGACTTTCAGTTGCCCGACGCCATTGCCGAAATCCGACAGGGTGGCGGCCCGCACCACGGTGGAGCAGGGCGCGCCTTCGATTACCGGGACCGGCAGCCGCATCCAGGCCCGTCCCCGGCCACGCCCTTCGACGCCATCGATCAGTGCCACCTCCACGGTGCTGTGCAGGCCGGGGAGGGGCAGACGCGGCTTTTCCAGGTCCCGTTCCGCCACCGCGATCAGCGAGGCCACTGGCCGGCTGTCTCTGGCGGGTAGAGCGGGAGCGTCGAAACGGGCTTCGGCGGGTACGGTCACCGGGGTGCGTTCCAGATACAAGCCGGTTGCCCGGGATACCACCACACCGTCAGCCGACAAGGTACCTTGCAATACCCGCAAGCGTCGCCCGGCGCGCACGGTCTCCACCGTCGCCAGCAACGGTTTGGCGGGTACCGGACGCAACAGGTCCAGGGTGAAGCGGGCCAGACGCAGGTCGGCGCCGTCCATGGCATCCTCCATGACCGCCGCCAACAGGCCGGAAGGGGAGCCGCCATGCAGAAAATCAGGGCTCCAGGGCCCCAGGGCCGCCTGATTCGGGTGATAAAGGTCGCCATCGCGACGAAACAGTCCACGGGTCATGTTGTTGTCCTTTTCTTTGCAACGGGTTACTGCAGCCGCCGGGTCAGGCCTTTCATGGCCAGGATGCGGGTGCTGATCTCCTCGATGGACAGCTCGGTGGCGTCCAGATGGGGAATATTGAATTTGTTGTATAGGGCCTGCAGGGCGCGCACCTCCATCTCGCACTGGCGTGGTGATGCGTAACGGCTGCCCGCCTTGCGTTCGCTACGGATGGCGCTGAGGCGGTCCGGATTGATGGTCAGCCCGAACAGCTTGTCCTTGTGGGGCGCCAGGCTGTCCGGTAGACGCAGATCATCGAAATCGTCTTCGGTGAGCGGATAATTGGCGGCGAACAGGCCGAACTGCAGGGCCAGATACAGACAGGTCGGGGTCTTGCCGGAGCGTGACACGCCGATCAGGATGACGTCGGCCTGGTCGTAGTGCCGGGTGCGGGCGCCGTCGTCGTTGTCGAGGGCGAAGTGCACCGCGTTGATGCGAATCCGGTAGGCCTGCTGGTCACGGATGGCGTGGCTCTGGCCCACCTGGAGGCTGGAGCGCACTCCCAGTTCGTCCTCCAGCGGCTGCAGGAAGGCGGTGAACAGGTCCAGTACGCGACCCTTGCAGGTGTGCAGGATCTCACGATGGTCGTCGTGGACCAGAGTGGAGAACACCACCGGCGCCGCGTCGTCGCGCTCCGCGGCCTGATTGATCCGCGCTACCGCCTCGCGGGCGAGCTCATTGGACTGGACATAGGGGATGGTGGTCTGGCTGAATTCGACACTGCCGAATTGGCTCAGAAGACTGTGACCCAACGTCTCGGCGGTGATCCCGGTGCCGTCGGAGACGTAGAATGCGGATCTTTTCATGCGGTGAAGCTCCTCGTGGGTACAGATGGCGGGCCCGCGAACATGGGCCCGTCGCGGCCGGTTGACCGTAACGCCGGCCTGGTTCTAAACGAAAGTCGTAACAGTTTACCCAATCCATGCGGGCAAACCGCCTTGGTTTTGAGTAGAATGGCGGCTCGGTTCAATCCGGTAAAGGAACTCCTGGTTAATTTTTCTCCACGGTTCCGGGCGCCTCCGGCCTGGACCGGGATGTATTAAACAGTGGGTTTCCACAGTATCGGCCAGCAATATCTAAGGAGACGACCTTGGCGGAGTACGTAGTCTGGTTTAAGGATCTGGGCAAGGGAGACGTGGAACGCGTCGGTGGTAAAAACGCCTCCCTCGGCGAGATGATCAGCAACCTGGCGGCGGCCGGTGTGTCCGTTCCGGGCGGTTTCGCGACCACCGCGGAAGCCTTCCGCGAGTTTCTGGAACACAACGACCTGACCACCAAGATCAACGACGCGCTCAGCAGCCTGGACGTGAACGATGTGGTAGCGCTGGCGGCGACCGGTGAGCAAATCCGTAAATGGGTGGTGGACGCGCCGTTCCAGCCCGCCCTGGAAGCCGCCATTCGTGACGCCTACGAACAGATGTGTGAAGGCAACGGTGATCTGCCGGTGGCGGTGCGCTCTTCCGCCACCGCGGAAGATCTGCCGGATGCTTCCTTTGCCGGTCAACAGGAGACCTTCCTCAATATCCGCGGCCTGGACAGTGTCATGGTGGCGGTGAAGGAAGTGTTCGCCTCCCTGTTCAACGACCGCGCCATCAGCTACCGGGTGCATCAGGGGTTTGACCACAAACTGGTGGCCCTGTCCGCGGGCATCCAGCGTATGGTGCGCTCCGAAACCGGCGCCGCAGGTGTGATGTTCACCCTGGATACCGAGTCCGGTTTCCGTGACGTGGTCTTCATTACCGCGTCCTATGGCCTGGGCGAAATGGTGGTGCAGGGCGCGGTGAACCCGGACGAGTTCTACGTTCACAAGAAAACCCTGCTCAACAAGCGCCCGAGCATCCTGCGCCGCAATCTCGGCAGCAAGATGCAGAAGATGGTTTACGGCAGCGAAGCGGTGGCCGGCAAGTCCGTGCAGACCGTGGATGTGAGCGCCGAGGACCGTCTGCGCTTCTGTCTCTCCGATGCCCAGGTGGCGGATTTGTCCCGCCAGGCCATCGAGATCGAAAAGCATTACGGCATGCCCATGGACATCGAGTGGGCGCTGGACGGCGATGATCAAAAACTGTACATCGTGCAGGCCCGTCCGGAGACGGTGAAGAGCCGTTCCGACGCTTCCGTCATGGAGCGCTACCTGCTCAAGCAGACCGGCAAGGTGCTGGTGGAAGGCCGGGCCATTGGCCAGCGCATCGGCGCCGGGCCGGTGCGGATCGTTTCCAGCATCAAGGAAATGGAAAAAGTGCAGCCCGGCGATGTGCTGGTCACCGACATGACCGACCCGGACTGGGAACCGGTCATGAAGCGGGCCGCCGCCATCGTCACCAACCGGGGTGGCCGGACCTGTCACGCAGCGATCATCGCTCGCGAGTTGGGCGTGCCCGCCATTGTCGGCTGTGGCGACGCCACCGAGCAGCTCACGGACGGTCAGAAGGTGACCGTATCCTGTGCCGAAGGCGACACCGGCAACATCTATGAAGGCATGCTGGACTTTGACGTTCAGCGTAACTCCATCGAATCCATGCCGAAGTTGCCGTTCAAGATCATGATGAACGTGGGCAACCCGGATCGCGCCTTCGATTTCGCCGCGCTGCCGAACCAGGGCGTGGGGCTGGCCCGTCTCGAGTTCATCATCAATCGCATGATCGGTGTACACCCGAAGGCCCTGTTGAACTACGACACCCTGCCGCGGGACGTGCAGCAGGCCGCCGACAAGCGTATCGCCGGCTACAACGACCCGGTGGATTTCTACGTGGAGAAACTGGTGGAGGGGATTTCCACCCTGGCCGCCGCCTTCCACCCGGAGAAAGCCATCGTCCGTCTGTCGGACTTCAAGTCCAACGAATACGCCAACCTGATCGGCGGCAAGCTCTATGAGCCCGAGGAAGAGAACCCGATGCTGGGCTTCCGTGGCGCCAGCCGTTACATCAGCGAGAACTTCCGCGACTGCTTCGAGCTGGAATGTCGCGCGCTGAAGAAAGTACGCGATGAAATGGGCTTCACCAATGTGGAAATCATGGTGCCCTTCGTGCGTACACCGGGCGAAGCCGAGCAGGTCATCGATCTGCTGGCCAAGAACGGTCTGAAGCGGGGCGAGAACGGTCTGCGCATCATCATGATGTGCGAACTGCCCACCAACGCGTTGCTGGCCAATGACTTCCTCAAGTTCTTCGATGGCTTCTCCATCGGCTCCAACGACCTGACTCAACTGACCCTGGGTCTGGACCGTGATTCCGGTATCGTCAGCCACCTGTTCGATGAGCGGGATCCGGCGGTGAAGGCGCTGCTGAAGATGGCCATCGACGCCTGTAATGCCCAGGGCAAATACGTGGGCATTTGCGGTCAGGGCCCGTCCGATCACCCGGATCTGGCCAAGTGGCTGATGGAGCAGGGCATTTCCTCCGTGTCCCTGAACCCGGATTCGGTATTGGATACCTGGTTCTACCTGGCGGAGAAACACGGCCACTAATCGGTCCGTGCTGAACGAAAAAGCCGTGTCCCGAAAGGGGCACGGCTTTTTTTGTGGCCGCCATCCCTGGCGGCCACCCTTCGGGGCGTTGCTGGCACAACGTCAAAAATCGCTCCCGGCGATTTTGTGGTTCATCGCGGCTTGGCGGGAAGCGATCTTACCTTGCATCAGGGACAGCGTAGCCGTGTTACGCCTTTGCGGGAACGTCGTGAAGCAGGTTCCGCAAAGGCGTAACACGGCTACGCTTCGAGGTGAGGGTCTGGCATAGAAGGGCCTCGAAGTCGCTGTGGGAGATTCTATGGTGCCCCGCAAAGCTCTTTTAAGGGGTGCGGGGCGCCATGGAATCTCCCGCGGATTGTGCCACGAAGCCGCTGTGGGAAGCTTGCTGGCAAGCGAATGGCCAACGGAGAGGCATTCGCGGCCAAGGCCGCTTCCCACAGCGGCCTTGTAGCGACCTCTGAGCAGCCCTCAATAGATGGCCATGCTATTGCTTACAGGAACCCCCTCCGTGCTATCGTTCCCGAAAAAGAGGGAACAGCATGTTTCATCGCATCATTCGCACTCTGGAGCTGTACGACGGTCTGCGCCTGCCGGTGCGGGTGGCCGGGGTGGAGTTATTGCTGGTGCACGATGACGGGAAAACCTGGCTGATTCAGCGCCGCTGTCCCCATGGTGAATTTCCGTTGGAGCGGGCCACGGTTCATCGCGGCGTGCTCCGCTGTCCGGGGCATGGTTTGGAATTCTCTCTGGACAGCGGCCGCTGTCCGAATCAGAGCTATCAACTGCGCCGCTACCGTATTGACTACGAAGGGCCCTGGCTGGGAGTGTGGGTGGCCGATGGCGACTGATTCCGGGAATCAGCGGATCGCCAGGGTGTCGTCGTCCTGATCGGAGCGGGCGGCCAGTTGCACCTGGTAGCGCAACCTCAACGCCTTCACCTTTTGTACATAGGCCTGGGTTTCGGCAAAGGGCGGGATGCCGTCGTAGCGGCGGACATTGCCTTCTCCGGCGTTGTAGGCCGCCAGCACCCGATCCAGATCATCGAAGCGGCCTTGCAGATAAGCGAGAAAGCGGGTCCCGCCGTCGATGTTCTCATCGGCATCGAACGGGTCCAGCACCTGAAGATGCCGGGAGGTCTCCGGCATCAATTGCATCAGTCCCTGGGCGCCGACCCGGGATACCGCCAGGCGATTAAACAGGGACTCGGCGTGGATCACCGCTTTGACCAGCGCGGCCTCCACGTTATGGGCACGGGCGGCGCGGGCGATGACCGCGTCGTAGCGGTCGCGCTGGGCGGCGGTGAGGCCTCGGGGCACGTAGTTCCAGCCCTTGCGGACGGACAACAGGGTATACTCCGGGCCAACCCGGTCACGAGGTTGATCGGTGAACAGAATGCTGCCGTCGGCGGCCCGATACTTGTAGATGTCCCGGGCCCAGGACGGCGATCCTACCAGCAGGATCAGAAGCAACCCGAATACCCCAAAGCGTGTCATATCTCGTTATTCAATCCGTGCTGCTATTGTTTATCGGTCCATATCCAAATGGACGGTTCCCCCAAGGGTTCCTTTGATACCATAGCGGACGGCCACGGGGTAGGGGGTAACGGCTTCCCTCTGAACCAGGTCTCACCTTTCCCGCGGGGGCGCTGGCCAGTACTCTTTACAGAGCCCGAGTCGTCAAGGAGGAAGTATGTTGTCTCCACAGCTGCAGTCTTGGCTGGATACGTTCATTACCTGGCTGGAACTGGGGTTGTTGCTGGCCCTGGTGATCGTGCTGCTGACCGCCCTGGTGCTGTGGTTTCAGGATCGCTATCTGCAAACCGCCCATTCCATCCGCCGAAATTATCCGCTGATCGGCCGGTTCCGTTATTTCTTCGAGCACCTGGGCGAATTCTTCCGCCAGTATTTCTTCGCCATGGACCGGGAAGAGTTGCCGTTCAACCGCGCTCAGCGCAGTTGGGTGTACCGGGCGGCGAAAAATCTGAGCAACACCGTGGCGTTCGGCTCCACCAAGCAGAATGGCGCTGGCCGGGTGGTGTTTCTCAATACGCCGTTTCCGACCCTGGAGAAGGACGCGGCGGAGACCATGCCATTGATGATCGGGCCGCACGCCCGTCAGCCCTACGTGGCTCGCAGTTTCTACAATATTTCCGGAATGAGCTTCGGTGCTTTGTCGAAACCCGCGGTAAGGGCGCTATCCCACGGTGCCTCGCTCGCCGGGTGTTGGCTGAATACCGGGGAAGGGGGACTGGCCCCCTGGCACCTGGAAGGCCACTGCGATGTGATTTTCCAGATTGGCACCGCCCGCTATGGCGTGCGCGATGCCGAGGGCAACATGGATGACGCCAGGCTGGAACAGGTGGCGCAGCGCCCGGAAGTGAAGATGATCGAGATCAAGCTCAGCCAGGGGGCCAAGCCGGGCAAGGGCGGGATTCTGCCGGGGCCCAAGGTGACCGAGGAAATCGCCGCGATTCGCGGTATCCCGGTGGGACAGCCGTCGATCAGCCCCAACGGCCAACCGGATGTGGGCAGCGCCGCCGATCTTCTGGACATGATCCACCACGTCCGCGATGTCACCGGCAAGCCCACCGGTATCAAGGCGGTTATCGGTTCCTGGCAATGGCTGGAAGACCTGTTCATGGAAATCCATGAACGCGGTCTGGACAGTGCGCCGGACTTCATCACCATCGACAGCGGCGATGGCGGCACCGGCGCCGCGCCGATGTCATTGATGGACGATGTGGGGTTGAATCTGTCCGAATCGTTGCCCCTGGTGGTGGATTTGCTCGACGGCTTCGCCCTGCGGGAGCGGATCCGGGTGATCGCGTCCGGCAAGCTGATCACGCCGAACATGGTGGCCTGGGCCATCGCCATGGGCGCGGATTTCTGTGTCTCGGCACGGGGCTATATGTTCGCCTTGGGATGCATCCAGGCCATGCAGTGCAACCGCAACACCTGTCCCACCGGCGTCACCACGCATAACCCCCGTTTGCAGCGTGGCCTGGTGCCGGCGGAAAAGGCCCAGCGGGTGGCTTACTTTCATGCCAATCTGGTCAAGGAAGTGGAAACCATCGCCCACTCCTGCGGCGTCGGCGAGCCGCGGGAATTGCGCCGGCATCATGTTCGGCTGGTCAATTCCAATGGCGATTCGATTCCCATGGAAGAATTGTGGCCGCCAATTGAGCGCGGCCTTTATCTGACCGAGGGGCGTCCCAG
Organism: Alcanivorax sp. 24; assembly: GCF_004360225.1. GTDB lineage: Bacteria > Pseudomonadota > Gammaproteobacteria > Pseudomonadales > Alcanivoracaceae > Alloalcanivorax > Alloalcanivorax xiamenensis. Next base: position 295,337 of record NZ_SNUA01000003.1, on the reverse strand, counting down.
CCTGCATGCGCCCTTTGCCCGTTTCCGCGTGGGTGCCTGAAGATCGTCAACAGGCCCTAGAGGGTATCGCCGTCCGCTATCGGCGTTATTGTCAGCGCCGGCTTGTGATTCCCGGGACAGGCGCCAGAATAACGGCATCTTCCCGGGGACCGTAACCGGTGCCCTGATCCAACATGAATCAAGGAGCAGCTTGTGTCCGCTGAATTTGACCTGGTAGTGATCGGCGCGGGATCCGGCGGTGTGCGTGCCGCGCGCATGGCCGCCAGCCATGGCGCCAAAGTAGCGATCATCGAGGAGCGCTTTTTTGGCGGCACCTGCGTCAATGTGGGCTGCGTGCCGAAGAAGCTGTTCGCTTATGGCGCCGGGTTCCCTGGTGAGTTCGAATTGGCCGCCAGTTATGGCTACCGGGTGGCTGACTGGTCCTTCGACTGGGCTACCTTGCGGGACAACAAAACCCGTGAAATCGAGCGCTTGAACGGCATTTATCGCAAGCTGCTGGACGGCGCCGGGGTACAAATCTTCGAAGGCCATGGCCGGGTCGAGAGCAGTGGCACGGTCAGCGTGGACGGCGACACCGTACTCCAGGCCCGCCATATTCTCATCGCCACCGGCGGCAAGCCGTACGTACCGGACTTCCCCGGCCGTGAACAGGTGCGTATCTCCGATGATCTGTTTTACCTGGAGCGGTTGCCGAAACGGGTGGCGGTGGTCGGCGGTGGTTACATCGCCAGCGAGTTCGCCTCCATTCTGAATGGTCTGGGCGTGGCGGTGACGCAACTGTATCGCCGGGAGCTGTTCCTGCGCGGCTTCGACAAGGATGTGCGGGAGTTCGTCGCCGAAGGCATGCGCCACGCCGGCGTGGACTTGCGTTTCAATACCGACGTGACCGCCATCGAGGAGCAGGGCGGAGAGAAAGTGCTTCGCCTTACTGACGATTCCGAGCTGCGTGTGGACGAGGTGTTCTATGCCACCGGCCGGGTGCCGAGGCTAGACCGGTTGTTCGCCGACGGCATGGCGGTGCGAACCAATGAGCGCGGCGCCATTGAGGTGAATGATCGCTTCGAGACCAGCGTCGCCAATGTTTATGCCTTGGGCGATGTGATCGACCGGCTGCAGTTGACGCCGGTGGCGCTGGCCGAAGGCATGTGGCTGGCGGCCTTCCTGTTCGGTGAACAAAAACCGGAAGGACCGGTGGTCTACAGCGACGTGCCCACGGCGGTGTTCTGCCACCCCAATATCGGCACGGTCGGTTTGACCGAGGAGCAGGCTCTGGCGCGTTATGGCACGGTGCGGGTGTACCGCAGCGAGTTCCGGCCGTTGCGTTACACCCTCAGCGACATTCAGGAACGCACGCTGATGAAGCTGATCGTTGATGACAGCAGCGATAAGGTGGTGGGACTGCACATGGCCGGCGAGGAGGCCGCGGAAATCACCCAGGGTTTCGCCGTCGCCATTCGCATGGGCGCCACCAAGGCGGACTTTGACGCTACCGTGGGCATCCACCCCAGTTCCGCCGAGGAGTTCGTCACGTTACGCCAGGGCGAGACGGTGACCGCCGCGCCGCGAAACTGACTGGTGTTTTGGCAAACCCGGAAAGCATTCGCGGCCAAGGCCGCTTCCCACAGCGACTTTGTGGCTCCCTCTGTGGGAAGCTGGCTTGCCAGCGAATGCCGTGCGTCGGCGTGTTGCGTGTCAGCCGGGGCGCTTGGCGCTTAAAGTCGCTCCAGCGTCACTGGCAAGCCATCGGCGGGCACCGGCAGGCTGCGGGTGTCCAGCGGCATTTCATAATCGTCCGGCACCTCCCAGCGAAAACGCAACAGCATCTGATGCAATACGGATTTCACTTGCATCTCGGCGAAATGCAGACCGATGCATTTATGCGCGCCGCCGCCAAAGGGAACCCAGGCATAGGGGTGTACCCGGTCTTCACGGCGGGCATCGCTGAAGCGCTCCGGGTCGAACCGTTCCGGATCCGGCCAGTATTCCTCCATGGAATGGGTGAAAAACGGCGCGATATTGATGAAGGTGCCGGCCGGAATATGGAAACCGTCATACTCCACGTCCTTGACGGTACGCCGGGGCATGCTGGGCACCGGGGCGCATAGTCTCAGAGCTTCCTTCATGGCCATGCCGATACCGGGGAGTTTGTCCAGATCCTCGTGTTCCAACCAGGGCTTGCCCAGCGCCAGGGATTCCTCCCTTAGCCGTTCCTGCCATTGCGGCTCCCGGGCCAGATGATAGAGCAGGGTACACAAGGTGATGGTGGTGGTGTCGTGGGCCGCCATCATCAGAAAGATCATATGGCTGACCACGTCCTCGTCGCTGAATTCATGGCCATCCTCGGTACGGGCCTGGCACAGCATGCTGAACAGGTCGCTATCCGGAGCGGCGCGCTTGGCACCGATATCGTCCATGAACAGCCGTTCAAGAACCCGTCTGCCCCGTAACCCTTTGGACCAGCCAAGCCCCGGTACCGGAAAACGGACCAGGGAGGTGCCGGCGCGTACGGTATCGATAAAGGCGCGGTTGATCCGGTCCGTCTGATCCCCCAGCTCCCGTCCCATGAACACGTCGGTGGCCAGATCCAGAGTCAACTGCTTGAGAGCCGGCAGCAGCTTGACGGGGCCCTCGGACCAGTGCGACAGACCTTCCTCGGTGCGTGGCGCCATCCGCTGCAGGTAACCGCGCAGGGCTTCACGCTGGAACGCCTGTTGCATGATACGGCGATGCCAACGGTGCTCCTCGAAATCCAGCAGCATGATGCCGCGATGGAAGAACGGGCCAATGAAGTAAGACCAGCCCTGGTGGTTGGAAAACAGATCGCCACGGTTCATCAACACGAACTGATTGGCGTCGGGGCCGAGCATCTGCACCATCTTCAAACCAAACAGGTGAGTCCAGGACACGGGCCCGAAACGGTCATAACGTTGCCGTAACGTGGTGACCGGGTCGCGCATCATCGCCAGGGTGTTGCCGATCAACGGCAGCCCGGCATCGCCGGGGACCGGTTTCAACGTGCTGCCAGCGGGAACCGGCGCCAGCGGGGTGATGGTGGCCATGGAGCTCTCCGTTATGGTAATGCCGTTATGGCGATGCCGTTGTCGTTATGATGTCGGTGTATATAACGTGTTTACCTGCATGCTGAGCATGCTTCGGGCGGAAGGCAATAGCGGGTATATGTCTTTCTGTCGGATATTTACCCGGTGGTGGGTAAAGAACGATCATGTGGCGGGCAGCTCCCGTATTCTCCCGGCCACGGCGGGCCATCAACGGCTTATGCACGCGGTTATCCACAGAAACTGTGGACATCCCGCACGCCTGTGGCGTTGGTCTCCACGGCCGCTGTTCCATGCTGGCCGGCTGTGTACCATGTGGGCTCGGGTTATGGAGGTATTTTGATGCGAACAGTGGTGTTCAACCGCAAAGGCGGGGTCGGCAAATCCAGTATCACCGTCAACCTGGCCGCCATTGCCGCCAGCGAAGGCCGCAAGACGCTGGTGGTGGATCTGGATCCGCAATGCAACGCCAGCCAATATTTGCTTGGCATGGAGGCGTATCGGGGCGAGGACGGGCCCGCCCCCAACATCGGTTCATTCTTTGCGCAGACGCTGTCATTCAAGCTCAAGGAAAAGGCGCCGCGGGAATATGTGCACACCACTCGTTTCGAGAACCTGTATCTGCTGCCCGCCAACGGCGAGCTGGGTGAAGTGGAACACCTGCTGGAGTCCAAGCACAAAATCTACAAACTGAGAGGTTTGTTGAAGGCGCTGGCACGGGAGTTCGATGCCATCTATGTGGACACGCCACCGGCGTTTAATTTTTATACACTTTCGGCGTTGATCGCCTGCGACCGGGTATTGATTCCGTTCGATTGCGACGCCTTCTCACGCAAGGCGTTGTATTCGCTGCTGGAAAATATTCACGAAACCCGGGAGGACCATAACGAGGACCTTTCCGTGGACGGCATCGTCGTCAACCAGTACCAGCCCCGTGCCCGTCTACCCCAGGAGCTGGTGGCGCAGTTGCAGGAGGAGGGGCTGCCGATCCTCAACAGCCGGTTGTCCGCCAGTGTCGCCATGCGTGAATCCCACGACAAGGCATTGCCACTGGTGCACTGGAATTCGCGTCATAAACTCACCAACGAATACCGGGCGCTGTACCGGGAGCTCTATGGCTGAATCCCCCTGGCGCCGTGCCCGGCAACGGGCCGGCCGTGTACTCAAATCCCCGCTGGCCAGCCAGCGGCTGGCCAGCGCCAGTGCCGCCAAGGCCTGGGCCAATCGTGACCGTCTGGGTGAGGCCTGGGAACGGCTGCAACTGGCCGGTGGCATGCTGCGGGACTGGTCCTTGCGACGCTACCCGGCGGCACCATGGGCCACGCTGATCACGGTAGCGGCGGTGCTGATCTACTTCCTGATGCCGCTGGACGCGGTGCCGGACATGATTCTCGGCGCCGGCTTGCTGGATGATCTGGTGGTGCTCAATCGCGCCTGGCGCTGGATCGGTTCGGACCTGGAGAAGTACCGGCTGTGGCGGGACGGGCAAGAAGAGCCGGACGCTGGACGCCGGACGCTTTAGAACGCGGTTTCTTGAAGCGTTGCGGGTCTAAATAATCGCGTTCAAGGCTTGCACGGGCCGGAGGCCGGGCTTCATCCTCTGGCGTCTGGCGTCTGGCGTCTGGCGTCTGGCGTCTGGCGTCTGGCGCTTTTCACCCCCGCGCCGCCAGCCAGTCGGCGATGATGCGCCAGGTATGGGACGGGGCCTTGCTGCCGGCAAAGACACCGGCATGACCGCCCGGCGCTTCCTCGAAACGCTTTTCGCTACTGCCCACTACCTTGAGAATGTCCCGCGCCGCGCGCAGGGTGACGATACGATCACTGGTGCCGCCGATGGCCAGCAGATCCTGGGTGACGTTGGCGAAATCCACTTCGTGGTCAGCCAGTTTGATACGGCCGTCGGCCAGACTGTTGGCCAGAATCAGTTTCTCGATCACTTCTCTGACCACCGCGCCGGGGTAGTCCACCATGTCGTTGAACCACTGGCCCATGGTCATGTATTCGGTGAGGTAGTCGCGGTCGGCGGAGTTGCGCCATAAATCCACGTAGGACTGCACCAGCCCCGGCGGATTGGTGAGCTTGAACCCCCATGACAACAGGTTGGCGGGAATGTGAAACAGCTTGCTGTCCAGTGGCTCCAGACGCACCTGGAACCAGTCATGCACCTGCATGGCGGGGATCGCGGCAAGACTGAAGACGGTGCCGAACGGGCCGCTTTTGTGGAAATTCACCGGGCTGGCGATGGTGGCCAGGCTGTGCACCGGCGCCCCTGGGTGGCCGCCCAGGTACATCAGGCTGAGCAGGCCGCCCATGCAATAGCCAAGCAGGTTGATGTCCCCGGCGCTGGTGTGGTCGCGTACCGCTTCCACCGCCGCCGGCAGCCAGTGATTGACGTAGGTGTTCAGATCCAGCTCGCGGTCCGCCTTGGAGGGCTGGCCCCAGTCGATCAGATAGACGTCGTGGCCGCGCGCCATCAGGTAACGCACCATGGAGCGGTTCGGCATCAGGTCGAAGGTCCAGCAGTGGATCCCCAACGCCGGCACCAGCAGCAACGGTCGGCGGTGCTTGTGACGCTCCACCGGCACGCTCTCATCGCCCACCGGAATCCGCTCCATGGGTGGCAGACTGTAGTGGCGAACCGACATGATGCCCTCCTGGTAGATACGATCCCAGGGGGTTTTGTCGGTCTGGATGAAGCGGCGCGGGTGGCGTCGGCGTTCCATTGCCAGACCCAGGGCGCGGGCGCCGTTCTTCAGGGAGAAACGAGGTGACATCAGGGCTCCGAACTGCCAGGCCCGGCGATAGAGACTCACCGGACATTTGCCATTGGCGCTTTTCAGCGCTAAAACAAGGCGTTAAGCTTGCCGCGCTTTGACCAAGGGAGCATTGGCCGCCGTGACAGATTCCTCCGTACCGTATACGCGAATGGACGTTTGCAAACGTTCCCTGGAAACCGTGCGTCACTCGCGCATGCTGGGCCTGCAAGTGCTCAGCGCGGAAGAGGAAGGGGTGCGGCTGCGTTTGCCCTGGCGCGAGGATCTGGTGGGTAATCCGGACACTGGCGTGCTGCACGGCGGCGCGGTCTTCGCTCTGATGGACCACGCTGGCGGCATGGCCAACAGCTGCCGGCTCTATCCAGCGGTGGAGATCACCCCGACCATCGATTTGCGCATTGATCACCTGCATGCGCCAACGCCGGGCAAGGCGGTGATCTGCGACGCCACCTGCTATCGCCTCAGCGCCCACGTCACCTTCGTGCGCATGACAGCCTGGGAAGAGGGCGACGAACAGGGCGAGCCGGTGGCCACCGGTCAGGCCACCTACACACGTATGAAACTGGACAGAAGCGGGCGGGTGGCATCCTGATGAGCGACACACTGAAAGCATTGGTTCAGGCCTGCCGGGCCGGTGAAGCGGATTACCAGGATCTGATCGACCGGGTGCCTTACGCCCGTTTTCTCGGCATTCAGGTGCGGGCCCAGGGGGAGGAACTGACCTTCATTCTGCCTCGCAATGAGAACAACCTGGGCAACCCGACCCTGCCGGCATTGCACGGTGGCGCCGTGGCCGGGTTCATGGAGCAGGCGGCCATCATCTTTATTCTGCTGCAGATGGGGGAGCCGCGGGTGCCGAAGACCATCGATTTCACCATCGACTATCTGCGTGCCGGGTTGTACCAGGATACGTTCGCGGAATGCCGGGTCACCCGCCTTGGCCGGCGTATTGCCAATGTGCATATCAGCGCCTGGCAAAGGAACCGGGAAGAACCGATCACCATTGCCCGCGCTCATTTTCTTCTTTCCGATGAAAATGCTTGAGGTTTCTTTTCCATCTTATTGATAAGAAAGAAAAAGAAACCATAAGTTGATGTCATTTCTGATTGTGATTTTACGACAGATTCAACGGCAAATTGTCATTGTCCGACATTGCCGTTGGTGGTCGGCCTGACTAGCGTGATGAGAGCATCCAGCTGCGTAAAGCATAAGGAGCCTCATCATGCGCATCAAGGAATTGGCATCCCCGCCATCGGACATCACCTACTATGAAAGCTGGGACGGTCCCGGCAGCGACGATCTGGAAGAGCGGCTCACACCGGCCCATGTCGAGGACGTGGTGGAAATCTTCCAGACCCCGCTCACTGGCCATTACAACTGGGACTACAGCAGTGCCGATGGCCGGATCCGCAAGCTCTACCGGCTCGGCAAGGAACTGAACTGGAACGCGGACATGGATGTGGACTGGTCGCAAAACTTCCCGAAATCGGAAGTGCCGCTGGATCAGAAACTGAACCCGTTCCACGACTGGGAACCGTTCGCCACGCTGCCGGATGAGGAAAAACTGCGCTTCGGCTGGCACAACCTGGCCTGGATGCTGGCTCAGTTCGTTCATGGGGAGCAGGGCGCCTTGCTGGTGGCCTCGCAGCTGGCCAGTTGCGCGCCGACCTACGACGCCAAGCTCTATGCCGCCAGCCAGACCTTCGATGAAGCCCGCCATGTGGAGGTGTTCACCCGCTATCTGCAGGAGAAGATCGGCATTTTCTACCCGGTCAACAAGCATCTTAAATCGTTGCTGGACAAGATCCTGTCCGACCCGCGCTGGGATCTGAAATTCATCGGTATGCAGATCATCATCGAAGGGCTCGCCCTGGCCGCCTTCAACACGCTCAAACTGACCGCCCAGGACCCGCTGCTGCGGCAAATCATCCAACTGGTTGTGCGCGACGAGGCCCGTCACGTCACCTTCGGTGTCAATTACCTGGAAGACTTTGTGCAGACCCTCACCGAGCAGGAGAAGGAAGAGCGGGCCCATTTCGCCTACGAAGCCTGCGTGGTGATGCGTGAGCGGCTGATCGCGGTGGAGGTGTTCGAAGAGTTTGGCTGGGATGTGGAACAGGCGCGGGAGAAAGCGCTGGCATCGGCGTTGATGGCGCAGTTCCGCAATCTGCTGTTTACCCGCATCATCCCCAACCTCAAGCGTATCGGTCTGCTGACCGAGTCGGTAAGGCCCAAGTTCGAGGCTCTGGGGATTCTGCAGTTCGAGAACCTGGTGGACGACGGCGAAGTGGACTGGGCGGAGTTGTCCCGGCCGCTTTACGATGAGGTTTCCTGAAATCGGTTCCGATTCGCTGGCAGTTCGGCTTCCCCCAGAAGGGGCTACGGAGCCGCTGTGGGAAGCTGGCTTGCCAGCGAATCGCCACCTGATTCGTCACCCCCGGTTACCAAAGGAGCAATTCGGCTGACACAAAGGGTGCTACCATAGCCCTTTTCGGAGGACCCCATGCCCGCCGCGTCGCCCGCCGCCCGTTCCCCGGCATTCGTGCAAACCCTGCTGCTCGCCGCCGTCGGTGTCACCGCGTTGGGCCAGACCCTGGTGTTTACCTTGCTGCCGTCACTGGGGCGTTCCACCGGGTTGGCGGAGATCCAGGTGGGGCTGATCATCAGTTGCTCTTCTCTGGCCTTCGCTCTGGCCAGCCCGATCTGGGGGTACCTGAGCGAGCTGTACGGGCGCCGGCCGGTGTTGATCATCGGGTTGAGCGGTTACGCCGTGGGCACTGTGTTGTTCGCCGTGGTGTTCCATCTCGGCCTCAATGGCTGGCTCACCGGTGGTGCCCTGGTCGCTTGTCTGGTGGTGGCGCGGATGAGCCAGGCGGTGATCATGGCCGCCACTCCGCCCTCGGCGGCGGCCTATACCGCGGATATCACCGCCCCGGAAGCGCGTACCCGGGGCATGGGGCGCATCGGCGCGGCCAACAATCTCGGCACCGTGCTGGGGCCGGGCATCGGTGGACTGTTGGCCGCGCTCACGTTGATTCTGCCTCTGTACTTGGTGGCCGCCGTGGTGGCCTGCATGGCGCTGCTGATTTTTCTGCTGCTGCCGCCTTCCCCTTACCGCACCCAGGCGCCGGATACACGCGTACGCAGCGTCATGGCCACGGGACTGCGGGCTTACACCGACCCCCGTTTTCGTGATCTTCTGATCACTGGTGTGGTTCTGTTCATGAGCTTTGCCCTGGTGCAACAAACCCTGGGCTTTCTGTTTCAGGACGCGCTGCACATGTCTCCCTCCGCCGCCGCCGGGGCCTTGGGCACGGCGATGATGGCGGCGGCGGTGACCTCGCTCACCGGGCAAATTCTGGTGGTGCAGTGGTTGCGCGCGCCAGCGCTGGTCCTGCTGGGTATGGCGGTACCGTTGATCGGTGCCGGTGCCCTGCTGTTGTGGTTGTTCGATCAGCGCCTGGCGTTGACCGTGGCGGTGATGCTGGTGGGGTTGGGGATCGGTTTCGGCATGCCGGCGATCATGGCCCTGGCCAGTCTGCGCGTGGACAGCTCCGAGCAGGGTCGGGTGGCGGGTCTGGCCAGTGCTTGTCCTTCCCTCGGATTCATCATCGGCCCCTTGGCCGGCACCGCGCTGTACAGCATTGATCATCGCTTCCCGTACATCATGGTGGCGGTGTTGATGGTGCCGCTGGCGGTATTGGTGTGGCGACTGCGGCGGCGTTCAGTGGCCGGGGCGAAGGCGGAAGCGTCCGGGGAAGAGTAGGTCGTCGATAAGGCGGGGCGAAGCTCCGGCCATGAGACCGGAGCCGGACTTGCCGTTTACTTGGTGTACGGCAGCAGGGTCAGTTCAACCCGGCGGTTCTGTTCACGGCCCTGGGCGGTACCGTTATTGGCGATCGGCTGGGTCTCACCAAAGCCCACCACGTCCAGGCGCACAACGTCAACGCCGTAACTGCTCAGTACGTTGGCCACGGATTGAGCGCGTTGCTGGGACAGCAGCAGGTTGTAGCGTTCGCCGCCGGTGCTGTCAGTGTGGCCGGCCACCTGGATCATGGTGGACTTGTACTCCTTGAGCACTTCACTGACGGACTCCAGTACCGGACGGAAGTTGCTCTTCACGTCGGACTGGTCGGTGTCGAAAGTGACATTGCCCGGCATGTTCAGAATGATGTTGTCACCGTTACGGGTCACGGACACGCCGGTGGCCTGCAGCTTATCCCGCAGTTTCTTTTCCTGAACATCCATGTAATAGCCGACGCCGCCGCCCGCCACGGCGCCAATGCCCGCGCCGGCCAGAGCCCGTTCCTTGCGTTCCTTGGCATTGTCCGAAGTGGCGATACCGATCAGAGCCCCGGCTACCGCGCCGATGGCGCCACCTGTGGCCGCCTTGCTGGTTTGTTTTTCGCCGGTGTAGGGGTTCACGGTGCTACACCCGGCCAGAGTGATCGCGGCGGCAAGCATGGAACAACCGAGGATGTGTTTCATTGTGTCTCCTTGTTATCTCGAAATCCGGATCAGCCTGATCCAAGGTACTGTAATCGTGGGACTGTACCATAGTGTTCCGGTAAAAAGCGGTAAAGCCTAGCGGTTCCGGAATGAGGAATGGAACCGGCGGTGGCGGGTTTTGGCATGGCCGGCCGGTGCAACGGTGACAGGGACCGATTACCATCGGAAACGGATCAGAACAGGGAATTCACTATGCGTCGTTGGAATGGGTGGGGGGATGAAGCCACGGAGTTTCCGTTGCGGCCCTCCGCCGTGCGTTTTTTGCGTCATCGCATCGGCAACGGGCGGCCATTGGCCGACGCCGATCTGGACCAGGTGATCGCGTCGGTACCGGAGAGTCGCCTGCCGGAACACCCGTTGGTGGACCGTTCCCCGGAGGCCCGTGTCCGCCATGCCCGGGGACAGAGCCTGGGGGACTGGCTGGCGATGCGTTCGGGACAATTCGGAGTCTTTCCGGACGGGGTGGCCCGGCCGACCGACAGTGACCAGGTGCGGCAACTACTGGACTGGGCGCTGGCGCGGGGCGCGGTGGTGATTCCCTATGGTGGTGGTACCTCGGTCGCCGGCCACATCAACCCGCCGGTGGATGATCGGCCGGTGTTGACCCTGAGCCTGGCTGCCATGGACCGGTTGTTACGGCTGGACCCGGAGAACCGCCTGGCGCGTTTTGGTGCCGGCACCCCGGGCCCGGCACTGGAAGCGCAATTACGTGAGCATGGATTCCGCCTCGGCCATTATCCCCAGTCCTGGGAGCTGTCCACGGTGGGTGGCTGGGTGGCGAGCCGTTCCAGTGGCCAGCAGTCCCTGCTGTATGGCCGCATTGAGCAGCTGTTCGCCGGAGGCCGTGTTGAAACACCCGCCGGCGGTTGGCGTCTACCCACCATCCCGGCGTCGTCAGCCGGCCCGGACGTCCGCGAATGGGTGCTGGGCAGCGAAGGCCGGCTGGGCGTGATCACCGAAGTGGATGTGCGTATCAGTCCGCTGCCCGAGTTTGAGCAATTTTACGTGGGTTTCGTGGCGGGCTGGGATCAGGCCCGGGAACTGGCCCGTCAGCTTGCCCAGGACAGGTCCTTGCTGTCCATGGCCCGTTTCTCCAACGCCGAGGAGACCGCTACCCAACTGCGTCTGGCGGCCTCGCCGCTGGCACTTTCCGCGCTCAACCGCTACCTGTCCTTGCGTGGATGCGGCGATGGACGCTGCATGGTGACTTTCGGTGTCAGTGGGGAAACGGCGCTTTGCCGGGCCGCCATGAAACGCGCCTCGGCCCGGGTGCGGGCCCATGGTGGGGTCATGATCGGCAGGAGCCTGGGCAGAAAATGGGAACACGCCCGCTTTCGCTCCCCGTACCTCCGTCACGGATTGTGGGAGCACGGTTACGCTGTGGACACGCTGGAAACCTGCGTGGAATGGTCCAAGGTGGATGAGACCGTGAGCGCCATCGAAAACGCCCTGCACGCCCACGCCGGAGAAGGCGAGAAAGCGCTGGTGTTCACGCATTTGTCCCATCTCTATCCCCAGGGTTCCAGTATTTACACCACCTACGTGTTCCGCTGTTCGGCGGACTATGAGCAAACCCGGCGGCGCTGGTGGGCGATGAAGTCGGCGGCCAGTGACGCGCTGGTGGCGCGTGGCGGCACCATCAGCCACCAGCATGGCGTGGGCCGTGATCACCTTGGCTGGCTGGGCGAGGAAAAAGGCGTCCAGGGGGTGGCGGCGTTGCGTGCCCTGGCCGCCCATTTCGATCCTTCCGGACAGCTTAATCCCGGCTGTCTGGTGGCACAGGAGGAGAATCCATGACACTGGGGCCACGGCCGACACTGGCGTCACTGAGTGAACAGAACTGGGACCTGATCGTGATCGGCGGCGGCATCACCGGCGCCGGCGTATTGCTGGAAGCCGTGCGCCTGGGCTACCGGACCCTGCTGTTGGAGCAGGCCGATTTCGCCTGGGGCACATCAAGCCGATCCTCGAAAATGGTCCACGGAGGCTTACGTTACATCGCCCAGGGCCAGGTGCGGCTGACCCGCGACGCGTTGAGAGAGCGGGAACGCCTGCTGCGTGAACTGCCGGGGCTGGTGGAACGCGCCACCTACCTGTTCCCGCTGCGCAAGGGGAGCTTCCCCGGGCGCTGGCCAATGACCGCTTTATTGGGCGTCTACGATTTCCTGGCCGGTATCCGCGACCGTGCCTATCTGAGCAACGAGGCCCTGCTGAAACGGGTGCCGGGGCTGGATGCTCAAGGGCTGGCTGGCGCGCTCAGCTACACCGATGCCCTCACCGACGATTGCCGGCTGGTGCTGAGGACCCTGCTGGAAGCCGCCCGTTATCAGGGCAGGGCGCTCAACTATGCGCGCGTCACCGGCGTGAGCCATGAGGGCGCCGCCACGTCGGCGCCGTTACGGGTGGCGGTGCGGGATTTGACCGATGACGCCACCGCGACCCTGAGCGCCCACGCGGTGATCAATGCCACCGGCGCCTGGGCCGGGCAACTGGGCGGCGACGAGGAGCGAATCCGGCCACTGCGAGGCAGCCACTTGTTCTTTTCCGCCGACCGGCTGCCGGTGCGGGACTGCCTGACCGTGCTGCATCCCCGTGACCAGCGCCCGGTATTCATCTTTCCCTGGGAAGGCGTGGTGTGCGTCGGCACCACTGATCTGGACCATGGGGAAGACCTCAATCGGGAGCCGCGCGCCTCGGCACGGGAAATGGACTACTTGCTGGAGCTGCTCAACCAGCAGTTCCCCGGCGCCGGGCTTGGCGCCGGAGACGTGTTGTCGTCCATGGCCGGAGTCCGCCCGGTGATCCGCTCCAGCCGACCCGGCAAGCCCTCCGCGGAAAAACGGGATCACGCGGTATGGGAGCACGACGGCATCATCTCGGTGAGCGGTGGCAAGCTCACCACGTTCAGGCTGATTGCCCTGGACGCGCTGCTGGCGGCCGGCTTGCTGGACCGCACCGGCTGGCGCCGCGCCCGGCGCGGCAACGTCCCTCTGTACGCACCGATACCGGAGGCGCCGGCGCAGGTGGATGAATTCCTGCACGGCGACCAGGACGACGATGCCTTGTTGTCCTGGTGTCTGGAGCATGAAGCCGTGGTGCATCTGGATGATCTGCTGTTACGCCGTACCCGCCTGGGGCTGCTGCGGCGCGACGGCGGCCAGGCGCTGCATGACCGCTTGCAAGGTCTGACCACCGCCAAGCTGGGCTGGGATGCGGCGCGCTGGGAGCGGGAGTGGCAACGTTACCGGCGGCTGCGCGATGACTATTACGGCGTTCCGGGCGGGTTGGCGGAGGCCTCGTGAGCACGCCGCTGCTGCTGGCCCTGGACCAGGGCACACAGAGCGCCCGGGCGCTATTGTTCGATGCCCGTGGCGAACTGGTGGCAAGGGCGCGGCAGCCGGTGGAGTCGTATTGGCCCGGGCCGCCGGGAGAGGCGGAGCAGGACGCGGAACATTTCTGGTGGGGCCTCGGCGCGGCCTGCCAGACGTTGTGGCGCGCTCACCCCGATTTAAAGGAACGGGTACAGGCGGTGGCGTTGACCACGCAACGGGCCTCGGTGGTGTGCCTGGATCGGGACAATCGGCCGTTGCGGCCAGCGGTGATCTGGCTGGATCGGCGCCGTGCCGCCGCCTATCCGGAGCTGCCCTGGTACTGGCGCTGGGGCGTCAATGTGCTGGGGCAGGGCGGCACGCTGCGCCAGTTTCGCGGCAAGGCGGAATGCAACTGGCTGGCCGAACGCGAACCGGAGCTGTGGCGGCGTACCGAGCATTTCGTGCTGTTGTCGGGGTTTTTGACCTGGAAGCTGTGCGGGGTATTGAAGGACTGTACCGCCAGCCAGGTGGGTTACCTGCCGTTCGATTACCGGCGCCGGCAATGGGCCAGGCCCGGAGACCTGAAATGGCATGCTTTGAGGGTGCGTCCCGAACAGTTGCCGGAACTGGTGCCGCCGGGACAACCGCTGGGCCGGATCAGCGCCGAGGCCGAAGCCCACACCGGCATTCCCGCCGGTCTGCCTCTGATCGCCTGCGGCGCCGACAAGGCCTGCGAGGTGCTGGGCTCCGGCGCGCTCAGCCCGGACATCGGTCATGTCAGCTACGGCACTACCGCCACCTTCAATACCAGTAACCACCGTTACGTGGAACCGTACCCGTTCGTGCCCGCCTACGGTGCCGCGGCGCCGGACTACTACACCTCGGAAATTATCGTGCAGCGCGGGTACTGGCTGGTGGAATGGTTCAAGCGCGAGTTCGCCGCGGAAGAAGTGCAACGTGCCGAGCGTCAGGGCGTGGCGGCGGAAGCCTTGTTCGACGAGTTACTGGACCAGTCGCCGCCGGGGGCGCTGGGGCTGATGCTGCAACCTTTCTGGAATCCCGGCGTGCGTTTCCCGGGGCCGGAGGCCAAGGGCGCCATCCTCGGGTTCGGTGACGCCCATGATCGCCCGCACCTTTACCGCGCCATCGTTGAGGGGATCGCCTACGCGCTCAAGGATGGCCAGGAGCGCCTGCAGAAACGCAATCGCGTTCCGGTTCGTGAGCTGCGGGTTTCCGGCGGCGGCTCACAAAGCGACCGCATTTTGCAGATCACCGCCGATATCTTTGATTTACCGGTGGTGCGCCCCCATACCTTTGAAACCTCCGGGCTCGGCGCGGCCATCAATGCCGCCGTGGGGACCGGGCTGTATCCGGATCACGAACGGGCGGTGGCGGCGATGACCCACCCGGGACCACGCTTTGAGCCCCGGGCCGGCCCTCGTGACCAGTATCAGCAATTGTATCGGCGGGTCTACCAGCGTATTTATCCTCGTCTGTCGGGGTTATACCGGGAAATTCGCGCCATCACCGGTTATCCGGCGGACCTGTGAGCGGCCCGCCGTAAACCGTCTGACCAGAGAAGGGAGAGCACCATGCGCGTGACGGATCTGGCACGCCGCGCGGACACCACCACGGAAACCGTGCGTCACTACACCGACCTGGGATTGCTCGCGCCGCGCCGCAATCCACACAACGGCTATCGGGAATACGGTGTCGAGGATTTGCGCCGGTTGTGCTTCGCTCTCAAGGCCCGCAGTCTGGGTTTCACGCTCAGTGACGTGGCGGAATTGATGTCCGCCAGTGGCGCCGGCCAGACGCCGTGCCCGCGAGTGCGTGATTTGATCGAGACCCGGCTTGCAGAGGTGGAGGAGAGGATTCAGGAATTGCAGGCGCTGAGTCTGCGCATGCGTCAGGCAATGGAGGCCTGGGAAGACACGCCGGATCGCCATTTATCCGACGGCCGTATATGCGGACTGATCGACTCCTTCGAGCGGATTGGCGAGGAGATATCGCCCTAATCTCCGACACTCCCATCGGGGCCGTTATTGGCGAGCAAGCTCGCTTCCCACAGAGTGGGCTATAAAGCCGCTGTGGGAGCCGAGCTTGCTCGCGAATGGGGTTCGCCCAGGCGTTGAGCAATATTCGCTTGCAAGCAAGCTTCCCACAGCTGCTAAAGGTCACCTGTTTTTGTCCACTGCCTTTTACCCCGGCAGGGCAGAGCCATTGCCGTTGTCACCATTGTTTTTTTCCTTCGCCGTTTCCTTGGCGTCGTCCTCGCGGATCAGACCGAACAGTGACCAGCCGGACTTGGGTTCGGGACGGCTGTCGGCGCTGAAAACATGGATGCGATCACGGCTATCCACCGCGAACAGCGGCCACACCTGGCGATCTTCCACCTGCAGATAGGCGGCGTAATCGAATTCGTCGGTGAGGCGGGTCTTGCGCACTTCGGCACCCTGGCTGATCAGACTGGCGAGCCGGGCGTAGGTGAGATCCTCATCGAACAAAGTGCCGCCGCGATGCTGGGACGCAATCTCGTGTTTTTCTTCCTTGTCACCGGACCAGGGCAGGCTGTAGACATTGCGTTCGCCGAACTCCAGGCGGTAGCGCATGGTCGCCACCGCGTTCATTTCCCGTCGCGGGCTCATCGCCAGCAGCTTGCCGTAGCCCACCAGATCCAGGTACTGGTCGGCATGGCTGGAAACCGCGTTGCCGTAGTAAGTGGCCAGGCCGGCCATCCGCGCCGCGCGGATGTTCTCCCAACTGGAATCGGTGACCATGGCCGGGAAACCATTCTGATTGAGTGCCTTGCCGATGGCTCGAGCCACCGGATTGGCACCGATGATCAGGAAGCCGCGCGGCGCCGGTTCCGCCACTTTCAACAGCCGCGCCAGCGGACGCGCGGTCAGGCTTTGCAGCGCCACGGTGCCGATGATCACCGAGAAGGTCAGCGGCACCAGCAGCTCGGCGCCTTCCACGCCGTTGCTTTCCAGACGCTCCGCGAACAGGGCGGACACCGCCGCGGCGACGATGCCGCGCGGCGCGATCCAGGCGAGCAATGCTTTCTCCCGCCAATTGAGTTTGCTGCCCAGCGTGGACACCCAGACCGACAACGGGCGGGCCACCAATTGCACCACCAGCAACACCACCAGGGTGGCACTGCCCAGCTGCGCCAGCTGGGCCATGTCCAGGCGGGCGGCGAGGATGATGAACAGAACCGAAATCAGCATCACCGACAGGTTCTCCTTGAAGTGGAGAATATCGTCGGTGCGCACGCCCTTGAGGTTGGCCAGCACGATACCGGTGGCGGTGACCGCCACCAGCCCGGATTCCTCGCCAAGCCAGTTGGCCAGCACGAACTCGCCCACCACCACGGACAACACCAGGAAGCTGCGCAGGTATTCCGGGACCAGATGGCGCTTGAGCAGAAACGCCAGCATGAACGCCACCAGGGAACCGATCACCACGCCCAGCACCATGGACTGGGCGAATAACCAAAGGCCATGGAGCAGTGCTCCCTGGCCGGTGGCCGCCACCAGTTCATAGGCCAACACCACCAGAATCGCGCCGAGCGGATCGATGACGATGCCCTCCCAGCGCAGCAACCGTGACACGCTGCTGACCGGCCGCACGCTGCGCAACAGCGGAACGATAACGGTAGGGCCGGTGACCACCACCAAGGCACCGAACAGCAACGCCATATCCAGTGGCAGTTTGAGGAAATGCCAGGTGGCGGCGGTGACCACCGCCCAGGTGACCAGAGCGCCCCAGGTCACCAGTCGGCGTACGGTGCGCTCCAGACCGCGTATTTCATCGAATTTGAGAGTGAGCGCGCCTTCAAACAGGATGATCGACACCGCCAGGGACACGCTGGGCAGTAACAGGTCGCCGAACATGGCTTTGGGATCGATCAGCCCGAGGCCGCCACCGAGCAGCAGACCGGACAGCAGAAGCGGCAGAATCGCCGGCAGTTTGAGGCGCCAGGCGCCCCATTGGCATAGAAAGGCCACCACCACGATCAGGGCAAGCTGGATCGGAAGAGTCAGTTCCATGAACATCCTTTTACTGGCTTGGGAGTGCCCGGTGGCCCGGGGCATCTGCGCAAGTGTAGGGCCTCACTGGTCGTATCGGAACCGTCCGGGAGCATGGATTTTTCAATGGTTGCCGATGTCGGCCCGACGGATTGGGGCGATTGCGCCACGAAGCAGGGGAAATGGTGCCGACGGTGTTAGGGCCTGTTCATGCTATTTTCGTCCCGCCTGTTGCGGCTAAAACGTCACCAATCCAGGCGCGAGGAGAGAAGTTTGGTTGTTCCAAATGAACGACGAGTAACGTAGAGTGGTGACGTTTTAGCCGCAACCCGAAGGGCTGGAGCCCTTTTTACCTCCCGCGTCGTTGTCGGTTATTCATTTGGAATGACCAAACCGCGTGCCCTCCGCCTCGCTGGAGGCAAAAAGGGCATCCAGCAGACGGGATGAAAATAGCGTGAACAGGCCCTGATCTTGTGACTGCCCGGCCACGCTGGCCGGCGTCGCGTACCCCGCTTATACCCCTGGCGAACCCCGTGAGACCCGACGGGTGAGGAAAGCCGTTCGCCAAAAACGGAGCCTGTATGTCTGCCATTTCCCCCACGCGCCTGGCGATCATGCTGGGCAGTCTGGTGGCCCTCGGGCCGCTGGCCATCGATACCTATCTGCCGGCGCTGCCGACCATGGCCGATGACTTCGGCGTGGCGGTGCACGCGGTGGAGCTGTCGGTGAGTTTTTATGTGATCGGGGTAGCGCTGGGACAATGGCTGGGTGGTCCGTTATCGGACCACTTCGGGCGCAAGCCGGTGGCCTATGTGGGACTGCTGGTGTTCTTTCTCGCCAGTCTCGCCATCGCCGTCACCGAGAGTGTGCGGATGCTCTATCTGCTGCGGGTGGTCCAGGCCGTTGGTGGTGGCGCCACGGTGGTAATCTGCGCGGCTTCGGTGCGGGATCACTTCACCGGTCCGGATGCCGGCAGGGTGCTGACCACCATCGGCCTGGTGATGTTGATGGCACCGTTGCTGGCGCCCGCCATCGGCGCCGTGTTACTGAAACAACTGGGCTGGCAGAGCATCTTCGTGTTTCTGGCGGCTTATGCGGTGGTGGCGGTGCTGGTATTGCGGTTCGCGTTGCCCACGGTGATACCGAAGGTGGATCCGGAGCCGCTGCGTCATCGCATGTTCGCCGCCTATGGCCGGGTGTTGCGGCAACGGGTGGCGATGGGGTTCATCCTCGCCAACAGTCTGGGCTTCTCCGCCATGTTCATCTTCATTACCGACGCGGCGTTCCTCTACATCGATTATTTCGGTATCGATGAAACCCGTTTCCCGATCTATTTCGGCTGCAACATCGTCACCATGCTCGGTCTGAACCGGCTCAATGTGCTGTTGCTGCGCCGCTATCGCGGCGCCGACATTCTCGGCGTGGCGCTGGTGATTCAGACGTTGTCGGCGCTTGCTCTGCTGGTGCTGACGTTAACCGGGGCCTTATCGCTGTGGAACACGGTGCCCCTGATCATGATGGTGGCGGGTATGGGCGCGCTGATCATTCCCAACGCCATCGCCAGCTTTCTCGCCTACTTTGACAGTGATTCCGGCGCCGCCACTGGTCTCAATGGCTGCCTGCAGTTCCTGCTCGCGGGACTGATCGGCACCGGGCTGGGAATGATACATAACGGCACTCCATTGCCGATGACCGGATTGATGGCGGCGACGGCGCTGGCGGCATTGGGATGCTATTGGGGCCTGGCGCGGCGGAGCTGAGAATCGCCGGACGCGTGCTACAAGCCCGCTGTGGGAAGCTTGCTGGCAAGCGAATGTCCCAAACGTCGGAGGGCGGAATTCGCCAGCAAGCTGGTCTCCCACAGGCCCTGTCACGAAGCCGCTGTGGGAAGCTTGCTGGCAAGCGAATCTTTTGGGTCGAGAGCCCATTCGCTGGCAGTGGCCCACCGCCCGGACAAAGCTCCCACAGCGGGTCGATGTTTTAACCGCTCAACCGGGCCAGTGGCGGGCCGGTACGGTGGGGCAGAATCCGCTGTACCGCCAGCCACGGCAGCACCACCGCCCAGGGCAGCAGCATCCACGGAGACAGCGGCAGATCGCCGTCGAACATACGCTGCCCCAGCGGCCATAACGCCAGAAAATGCAGTACCAGTGCGAACACGGCGGCACCGCCCATCAGCCACAACTGCTCGATGACGGCCACCCGCCGCAACAGTGAGCGGCTGCCGCCGAGCACGCGCAACAGGGCATCGTCCTTCCGCCGCTGACCGCTGCCGGCGAGCCAGGCCGCGGCCATGACCAGGACACTGCTGGCCAGCAGTAACGCGGCGAGGGCGAGAGCGGCGCGGCTGGCCTGGGCAATCAGCGTCTGCGCCTGACCCAGCAGCGCGTTCACATCCAGCAAGGTGATCTGAGGAAAAGCGCGAATCAGATCGGGCAGGGCGCCACTGCCGGCTTCGTCCAGATAGAAGCTGGTCAGCCAGTAGCGGTCCTCGCCGTCCAGGGTGCCGGGGCTGAACATGAAGTAAAAATTAGGTTGGAAGCTTTCCCAATCCACCTCCCGCAGGCCAACGATGGTGGCGCTCAATTCGCCGGAGACACCGGTGAAGCGCAACTGGTCACCCACCCGCAGCCCCAGGGAGGCGGCCAGTTCTGATTCCACCGAGACTTCGCCGGGCCGCTCCGGATCGAGCCAGCGCCCGGAAGCGATCTGGTTGCTGGCGGGCAGCGTGTCGCCCTCGGTCAGGGACAGATCCCGGTTCAGCGCCCGCTCGCCTCGTTCCCGGTCATCGCTTTCCTTGGTCACCGCCTCGCTTACCGGTTGCCCGTTGACCTCCACCAGTCGGCCGCGCACCACCGGGTACAATTGCGGCGTTTCCGCGCCGTGACGATCCAGCCATTGGCGAAACGCAGGCAGGTCCGGTTCGAACAGGTTCAGCACGAAATAGTTGGGGGCTTTTTCCGGCAAGGTGGCGCGCCATTGGCTCAGTAATTGCTGACCCACGTGACTGGACATGGACATGATCGCCAGCGCCAACACCAACGCGGAGAGCATCGGAAGGGTAGTCAGCGGACGCCGGGACAGGCGCCGCAGCGCCAGTCTGGGCGCCAATGGCCAGCGGTCGCCAAGGCGGTCGGCCAGGCGTAGCGGTGCCCAGAGCAGCAATGGCAGCCCCACCGCCACCGCCACCATCAGCCCCAGCAACTGCAGCAACTCCATCAGCGAACCGGACAGCACCATGGCCACCAGCACCGGCGCCGCCAACGCGCCAACCAGATTGAGCCCGGTGCGGGCTACCGGCGCGGACGGTTCCGGTTGCAGGATCTGACGCGGAGGCAGATCCGCCAGCCGCCATAGACGGGGCAACGCGAACCCGGCCCAGATCACCAGCGGTGCCAGCGCCAGAAGCAACCAGCTACCTGGTCCGGGGCGCCAGCTCAGAGCATCACCGAGCCATTGTTGCAAGGCCAGAAACGCCGCTACCGCCAGCGCCAGCCCGGTAAGCATGGCCGGCAGCAGCGCGGTCAACTCGCGCGACAAGATCCAGCGCAGCACCTTGGCCCGGGAGGCGCCGAAGGTTTTCATCACCGCGCTGCGCCGGGCCTGCTCAAGGCTGCGCACGCCGGCGGCGAGATAGACCGCGCCGCCGCACAACAGCACCACCATCATCACCGCCAGTTGTCCCCACAGGGTCAGTTGGCGCAGTGGCCCCATGGAACGCAAGCCGGCGTTGTCGCGGGTTTCCAGTTCCTGGTTGGCGGCCAGTGTCGGCGTCAGTTGTTCGATCAGCGGCGCCATCGTCTCACCCGGCGCGCGCAGGTGCAGTTTGTAACGGGCGCGGGTGCCGGGGCCGATAATACCGGTACCCGGCACGTCGGCGAGATTCATCAGCACGCGCGGATTCATGCTGTAGAAACCGGCACCCTGGTCCGGCTCCTGTTCCAACACGGCGGTGACCCGCAATGGCAGGTCGCCAATGGTGACGGTATCACCGACCTGTTGTTCCAGCCGATCGAGAGCCGTACCGGCCAACCACACCTCACCGGGGGCGGGGCCATGATCGACCCTTCGCGGGTCACTGAAACGCTCTCCAGCCACCGCCACGGAACCATACAGAGGGTAGCCCTGGTCCACCGCCTGGACGCTGGCCAGAACGAAGGTGTCGTCACGCACCAGTACGCTGCTGAAGGTCAGGGTGTTGGCGCTGGCAAGATCACTGACCATGGCTTTTTGCCGGGCACTGGGCGGGGCACTGCCTTCCAGCACCAGATCGCCGCCAATGGCCTCGGCGGTGCGGGTGGCGAAGCGGTGTTCCAGCTCGCCCCGCAACAGCACCACGGTGGCGATGGCGAGCGTGGCCACCATCAGCGCCAGCGCCTGAATCCGGAACGCCGGGGAGCGCCAGGGACGCAGCAGTTGCTCAGTCACCGAGACGTCCCTCCACCAGTTGCCGGTGGCTGGCGCAATGGGCCGCCAGTTCCGGGTCGTGGGTGACCAGCACCAGGGCGGTGCCGTGATCGCGATTCAGACTGAACAGCAATTCGGCGATCTGGTCCCCGTTGGCCCGGTCCAGGCTGCCGGTGGGTTCGTCGGCGAACAATACCCGTGGCGCCATGGCGAAGGCCCGGGCCAGCGCCACCCGCTGTTGTTCACCGCCGGACAGTTGCGCGGGAAAATGATGTTGGCGTGCTTCCAGGCCGACCCGTTGCAACCAGTGGCGGGCTTTGTCGCGGGCCTCGCCGTCAGCGGCGATTTCCAGCGGCAGCATGACGTTTTCCACCGCACTGAGGTCGGCGACCAGATGAAAGGACTGAAACACGAAGCTGCAATACTGACCGCGCAGGGCCGCCCGGGTATCCTCGTCCTGGTCGCTGAAAGGTTGCCCGGCCAGCGTCACGGTGCCACCGGATGGCGTATCCAGGCCGGCCAGCAAAGAGAGCAGGGTGGATTTTCCGGAACCGGACGGGCCGGTGATGGCCAAACTGTCACCGGGGGCGATCTCCAGATCGATACCGTGCAGCAAGGTCAGGTCGCCTTCCGGGGCGGCTACTGTTTTGGTTAACCGTTGAGCCACGAGTACAGGGGAAGAAGCCATGTCGAGGTGCCTGTTGGTCATATTGTTGTTCCTCGCGCCTATAGTGGGCCGCGCGCAGGGCATTGTGGTGCTGGGCGACAGCATCAGCGCCGGCTACGGTCTGCAGGAAACGGAGGGTTGGGTGCACCTTCTCGGACAACGACTGGCAAGTCAATGTTCCGCGATGCCGGTGATCAACGCGTCGGTGAGTGGTGAGACCAGTGACGGTGGTGTCAGCCGCCTGCCGGCCTTGTTGGAGAGGCACCGGCCGGA
This sequence comes from Alcanivorax sp. 24, assembly GCF_004360225.1. Classification (GTDB taxonomy): domain Bacteria; phylum Pseudomonadota; class Gammaproteobacteria; order Pseudomonadales; family Alcanivoracaceae; genus Alloalcanivorax; species Alloalcanivorax xiamenensis. Next base: position 272,309 of record NZ_SNUA01000003.1, on the reverse strand, counting down.
CGTCCTGGTGCTGGAGCTGGGCGGTAACGACGGCCTTCGTGGCCTGCCGCCGAGCCGTCTGGCCGGTAATCTGGAAAAAATGGTGTCCCTGGGGCAGCAGGCCGGGGCCCGGGTGGTGCTGCTAGGAATGCGTATTCCACCCAACTATGGCCGTGCCTATACCGAACGCTTCGAGGCGGTGTTCAAGCAGGTGGCGGAAGACAATGAGCTGCCCTGGGTGCCGTTTTTCCTCGACGGCGTGGTGGAAGCGGGCCAGATTCAAAGCGACGGCATTCACCCCACCGCCGAAGCCCAGCCAACCCTGCTGAATAACGCCTGGCCAATCTTGCAGGAAATATTACCGAAGGACTGCCGACAATGATGAACTTCGATGTGCCTTACAACGATATCCTGGACTTCTGGTTTGATGAACCGGATCAGAGCGGCTGGCCGCCAGGGGAGTGTGAACGGCGATGGTTCTCCGGCGATGTCGCTCTGGATGCACGCATTCGCGAGCAATTCAGTACTCGTTTGCGGGCGGCGTTGGACCGGGAACTGGTGGCCTGGGAACGCCATCCCCGCTCCCGGCTGGCGCTGATTCTGCTACTGGACCAGTTCAGTCGCAATGTTCATCGCGGTGAGGCGGCGGCTTTCGCCGGCGATCATCAGGCGGTCACGCTGACCCTGGAAGGCATCTCCACCGGCATGGAAATCAGTCTGCCCTGGGCCGGGCAGGTATTCTTTTACATGCCGTTGATGCATGCCGAGGACCTGGGCCTGCAAAACCAGGGCATCGCCTGCTTCCGCGCTCTGCTGGAGCGCGTTCCGGCACACCTGAAAAACAAGATTGAAAACAACCTGACCTTCGCCGAGGAACACCGTGACATCATCGCCCGTTTCGGACGCTTCCCCCACCGCAACGCGGTACTTGGCAGGGAAAACACGGCGGAAGAGAGCGTGTTCTTGGAGGGGGCTAAGCGATATGGACAATAAAAAGGCAGTGAATAGTTAATAGTGAACAGTGAAGAGAGGCGCGAATTAGGCAATTTCGTCCTCAGGCCATAGGGGCCGCGCTCAAAACCTAGCGAGCCCCCTCCGCTCTCAAAGGCAAATAAACCACAAACTAGTCAATTAAGATCGGGAATAGCGAATTTGCAAATAGCCTTTGCAGAATCGCATTTTTTTGCTGTTAACCATTCACTATTCCCTGTTCCCTGCTTTTTATGGCTGCATCGCTTGCAAGGCGGCTTGCAAGCGGCGCGCCAGCTCGGTGTCCAGCGGGCCGTCGGGGCGGGTTTCCAGCAGTGTCAGGGCCTCGTCCAGGGGGGAGGTGTTGGCGCCTTTCATGGCCCGGGGCAATTGCTCCAGTTGCCAGCCCAGCCGCCGTTCGCGGGCGTGCTCGGGACTGTCAATGCCGGCCAGGGCTTCCAGCGCCACCGTCAGGGTCTGGTCTTCTTCGCTGGGCTCTCCGTCGGGGCTGGCCTCGACGCCCAGAACCGCCCGTTGCCAACGGCGCCAGCGTGGCAGGGCCGCCAGGCGCTCCTGAATCTGATCCCGCAGGCGCCGGAACTGACGCTGGCCGGGCCGGCCCAGAGTCGCTTCGTCCAGCTCATTGAGGGCCGCCGCCTGATCGCGCAGGGCGCTTTCGTCCTGGCTGGCGAGTGGTTCCTCGAGGGCCGCCGCCACTTGTTCCAGCACGGCCAGGCCCTCGCTCTGTTTCTCTTCAAGCTCGGTGCGGCGCTGTTCCATGCGCGCCTGCCGGGCGCCGAACAGGTCGTCCATGATGCGGCGGAAACGCTTCTGATGCGGACGATGCCGGCCCGGCGGCAGCCAGCCGGCCTGGCGCCAGCGTTTTTGCAACTGCTGCGCTTCCCGGGTGGCGCCGTCCAGGTCTTCCTGGGCGAGCAGAGCCTCGGCTTCGCCGATCATGTTCTGGCGCTGCTGCTCGGCCTCCCGCCAGGCGCCTTCCAGCTGCTGATCGATTGCGGAAAGCAGGGTGGAGAACCGTTTCTGTACATCCCGGGCATCGGTGAACCGGACCGGTTGTATTGACTTCCACTCTTGCGGCGCCTGCCGGCGGATCTCCCAGACCGCCTGCCAGTTGGCCCGCTGCCAGTCCTGGGCGGCGACGAAGTCCGCCAGTTGGCGGCACAACTGTTCCCGGCGGCGCAGGTTTTCCGCCCGTTGTCCGTCGAGCTCACGGAAGTGGGCCCGGCAGGGTTCATAGGCCTGATCGGAGGCGGCTTTGAAGCGGTCCCATTGAGCTTGATCCTGGTCCTGGTCGGAGCTCATCAGCTCACGCCATTCATCGTGCAACGCCTGGATCGCGCTGGCTTGTTCCTCGGGGTCCAGATCGCCGCCGATCAAAGCCTCCATCTGTTCGCACAATTGGTCCTTCTTCGGCTGAGCGGCGAAGGCATGCCAATCGCGCAGTTCGTTGCGACGCTCTTCCAGGCGCTGCAGTTGTTTGCTTAGCCAGACGTCGTTTTCTTCTTCAAGTACTGCCTCAGCTTTCAGCCATAACCTATTGGCATGCTTTAAATTGCCTTTCTGAAGCTCCCGCCGTAACGCCACCACCAGACCCTGATGGGCGCTGCTGCCGGCTTTGGCGGCGGCGGGACGTGTCGGAGCCGGTTCCGGGTCAGGGACGGGGCGCTGTCGCAGGGTCCTGGGTGCCGGGATCTTGCGCGGCCACCGTTGGGAAAGGGTTTCCAGCAGCTCGCGGTCCTCGCTCTGGCTCTGCTCGGCCAGCGCGATCAGGTTCCGCCATTGCTCCAGCAACTGCTGGAAATGCTGACGTTCGCCTTCTTCCACCGGTAGCTCCTCGGCGGCGGCCAGCCAGCGACGTTCCTGGGTGCCGATGGCGGAACGCAGGGCGCCAAGCTGTGTGTCCCAGGTGTCCTCGGTCACGTCATCCAGTAATTGCCGCAGCGTGGCCAGGGCGGCACGGCGTTCGCCGAGGGCGGCCTCACGGGCCTGTTGCTCCCGCGCCTCGGCGGCTTGTCGCGCCAGACGCTGATGGGCTTGTTCCAGCGCTTGCGTGGCGGTGCGGGTGTGCTCCTCGCTGGCGTGCTTGGCCAATTCCGCCCAGCGCTGTTCCAGTTGCTGGAGGCGCGCCTGGTAAAGGCCATCGGCGGCCCGCTGCGCATGTTGTCGAAGGGCTTCCGCCACCGCCGCGCCGTCCTGCTCCCGTTTGCGGCGGTCCTGTTCGGCTTGCTGGTGGTCACGCAGCCAGTCACGGGCATGGCGCACCACGCGCTTGTCACGTCCTTCCTTGGCCAGACGTTTGAGGTGCTCCGCGCTTTCCAGGCGCTGGGCGGCGGCCAGGCGCAAGGCTTCATCGTGGCCGTGCAAGGCCACATCGCACAAGCTGTCCGCGTCGCTCAGTGAGGTCAGCGCGGTCCGCCGGCTTTCGCTGTCCACCCCGTTCTGGGTGACATGATAAAGCACCCTGGCGTTGCCGGTATGGCGCAACAGATGCAGCCGGGTATCGAGATCCGGGCCGTCCGACACCGCGCCGGCAAGCAAGGCCATCATCCGTTCGGAAGCTGCTTCGCGCACCACGTCGCTGTGGCTGTCGCGGGTCAAGGTATCGAGCGCGGTCAGGTCCAGCAGCCGCCGCGTGGCGCTGGCCCGCACCTCTTCATTGGTGTCCTCGCGCGCCAGACTGGCCAGGAGGTCGGCCTGTTGTTGAGGGTCGAGCGTATCTACGGCCGCCTTGCGAACAGCGGCGTCTCGGTGTTGCCACCGGGGTTTGAATAGTTTGCCGAACATGGGCGTCCCGTGGGAAAGAAGTCACCAGCATCGAAGGCGCCCGTTTGACGGGCGCCGTTCGTGATTATCGCGGCCAATGAAATCCGCTGGCCGCCTTTTGACGCATACTATAGGCAAAGACCGGGTCAGGCGGAAAGGTGGGATTGTATCAGCGCGTCTTTTTCCGCCCAAATATCGCTGATCCAGTTCTGAAAGCGCTGCCGGAACGCCTCGTCGTTCTCATAGTCGCCCTGGTTGGCCCAATCCGGAATCGGACGCTGGCGAACGATGACCTGGACCTTGTCCATGGCGCCACCGAGGAACGCCAGCAGGGAGCGGTCGGTTCCGGGCGGGTAGACGATGGTGATGTCGAGCAGGGTGTGCAACTGCCCCCCCATGGCGCTGAGGGTGAAAGCGGCACCGCCTGCCTTGGGTTTGAGCAGGTGACGGTAGGGCGATTGCTGCTGGTCGTGCTTGTCGCGGGTGAAACGAGTGCCTTCGAAGAAGTTCATTACCGATACCGGATAATGAGCGTACTTCTCGCAGGCGCGCCGGGTGGTGTCCATGTCCTTGCCGCGCAGTTCCGGATTGCGGGCGATCTGTTCCTTGCTGTAGCGCTTCATGAACGGGAAATCGAGTCCCCACCAGGCCAGTCCCAGCAGCGGTACCCAGATCAGTTCCTGTTTGAGAAAGAACTTCAGTGATGGCACCCGCCGGTTGGTGACTTTCTGTAACACCAGGATGTCCGCCCAGGACTGGTGATTGGCGGTAACCAGGTACCAGTCGTCGCGGCGCAAGCCTTCAAGACCCTCTACCTCCCAGCGCAAACCGCTGCTGATGCCGATGATGAGGTTGTTGATCGTCATCCAGGTTTCCGCCACCACCACCAGGGCCCGGGACAGCCTGATCCGGACGCTCCGCCAGGGGAGAATCAGTTTGATCAGTGTCAGTAGATAGAACGGGCAAATGATCACCATGGTGCTCAGAACGATGCCAATCAGCGCCAATATGCCGCGAATTTTGTTGTATACGGTCATGAATAGGTTCGAATGGGAAAAACCGCGATGCTAACGGACTTGCTGGTCAAAGTCCCATGTCCATTTCGGCCACTTTGACGATCATCCTGGCCATTGGCGCCGCGCGACGAAGGCCGTACCCTCATGCCCGAAAACAAGGAGCAAACGTATGACCGGCCCCCTCAATTCTTTGAAAGTTCTGGATTTTTCCACGCTGTTGCCGGGCCCGTTCGGCACCCTGATGCTGGCCGACATGGGCGCCGATGTGTTGCGCATAGAGTCTCCCACGCGTCCGGATTTCGTGCGGCTGCTGCCGCCCTCGGTGAACGGTATGTCCGCCGCTCACGCCTACCTCAATCGTTCCAAACGGGCCATGGCGCTGGATCTGAAGCGGCCCGCGGGCATTGAAATTGTTCACCGGCTGGTGGGTGACTATGACATCGTGGTGGAGCAGTTCCGTCCCGGAGTGATGGACAAGCTGGGGCTGGGTTACGAGGCGCTCAAGGCGATCAATCCGGGGCTGATTTATTGCTCGATCACCGGCTACGGCCAAACCGGCCCTTATCGGGATCGGGCCGGTCATGACCTCAATTATCTGTCCATCGCCGGGATGACCGGCTACAACGGCCGGCGCGATAGCGGGCCGGCGCCAATGGCATGCCAGGTGGCGGATGTGGCGGGCGGTTCCTGTCACGCGGTAATGGCGATACTGGCGGCGGTGATCCATCGTCAGCAAACCGGCGAAGGGCAGTATCTGGACATCTCCATGACCGACGCCGCGTTCAGCCTGCATGCACTGACCGCGCCGGGCGCTCTGGTCGCCGGCGAGGATCCGGAACTGGAGAGGACCAAACTCAATGGTGGCAGCTTCTACGATTGCTATCGCACCGGCGATGGGCGCTATCTGTCCGTGGCCGGTCTGGAGCCGCAATTTTTCAGCCGTTTCTGCGAAGCGATCCAGCGTCCGGACCTCACCGCCAAGGGATTGAGTTTTTCACCGGAGGTGGTGGATGAAGTGAAGAGCGCCATCGCCGAAGTGATCGGTGCGCATCCTCTGGATCACTGGTTGCAGGTATTCGCCGATGTGGATTGTTGCGTGGAGCCGGTGCTGAGTTTTTCCGAAGCGCGTGAGCATCCGCAGTTGAAGGCCCGGAATATGGTGGTATCGGTGCCTGACGGGCACGGTGGCGAGCAGCCGCAGGTAGCTTCGCCGTTTCGTTTCTCCGCGACGCCGGTGGGGTATCGTTTCACCGGCGTTGCTCTGGGGCAACACAACGAGGACGTCCTGCGGGAGCAGGGCTTCACCGATGAGGATGTGGCCCGCTTGCGTGAGGCCGGTGCACTGGGCTGATTCAGGGGATCGGGTTGATTCCCGGCGCCGCGCGGCGGCGCTATGCTGGCCCCATGAGGCGAGTTTTGTGGCTGGGCGTGCTGGTATTGAGTGGGGCGGTTCGCGCGGAGTCGTTGGATAGCTGTTACTCCGGCGCCAACGATACTCTGGTGGACCGCACCCACGGTTGGCTGTCGCGCACGCTGTGCTGGCCGAGCCGCTGGGTGGATGGCTTTTTCGACGATCCGGTGCGCGGCAGCAACGAGCCGGCCGCCAGCCGGGTGCGTGTTACCGCGGAGCAGGTGTGGCGCGACGATAACGACGATGCCAATGATGTGGACGTGGACGCACGGGTCTGGCTGCCCAGCGCCGAGCGCCGTTTCTCTCTTTTGTTTCGTAACCAGGACGATGAACGGGGCAGGGATGCGCCGGTGGCTCGGGAACTCCCCTCGGGTGAACGTGATGACGGCTTTCGCGGTGCACTGCGCTGGGTTATCGATCACTCCGACGCCATGGATCTGGATCTGGATGCGAGCGTGCATTCCGATCTGACTGCCTCCACCCGCTTGCGTTACCGGCGTCTGTACCCGTTGTTCAATGAAACCGCCTGGTTGCGCTACACCCAGCGTTTCTATTGGCGTGATCCGGAAGGTTGGGGCAGCCGCTCTCTGGTCGAAGTGGATCGTCCGCTGACGTCGACCACCAGCCTGCGTTTCTCCAGTGAGGTGAGTTATACCGAGGAACTCAATGAGGAGGGGCTGGGGATGGGGTTGTTTCAGGGCGTCAATCTGTTCAAGCGCTTCGATCATCGCTCGGCGCTGGATCTGGGGTTGGCGGTGGGTGGATACAGCAAACCGGGGGTGGTGGAGAATTACCGGATCTACGCACGCTATCGCCGCAATGTGTGGCGGCCCTGGTTATTCATCGAGGTGGAGCCTTTCGTGCTGTGGCCTCGGGAGTATGATTATGAGGGTATCAATGGCGTGGTGGTGCGCCTGGAGACGCTGTTTGGCAGCGAATGGTGGCGGTCCGATCACAAACCGTGATTGGTGTGCCAGCAGCGGATCAGTTGGCCCAAGTGCTTCGCTTGCGGCCGGACTTGGATTTCAGCAGCAGCCCGCCGATGGCACCGAGCAACAGGATGCCAACGCCGGTAATCCACTTGCGAGAAGTGTTGTCGTTGCGCAGAAGGGCATTCTCGGCCTTCACCTGGTCCAGTTCCGAGCGCAGCATGCTCAGCTCCTCGTTGAGGCGGCGGTTGGCCTGATCCAGACGGATCGGATCGGCGGCCACGTTGCGCAACTGGTCCAGCTCATTGCCGCGGGAGGTCAGAGAAGAACGCAGCTCTTCCACTTCACCACGCAGCGCGTCACGTTGACCTTCCAGTTCCGCCACTTGCCGGCGCAGATCACTGGCGGTGCTGGTGGCTTTCTCGGTGTCCTGGGTCAGCTTTTGCAGGCGCAGAGCCGCGGTGGGGGTGCGGCTGATGTACTGCTTTTCCACATAGCCCTCCCGGTCGCCGTAGCGGATGTGGATCCAGTCTCCCTCTTCGCCAAGCAGCTCCACCCGGGTACCGCTTTTGATCCCTCTGTGCACAATGCGGTAGCCAGTGCCGGCGCCGGCTCGCATGGGGACATAGATTTCATCGTCGATCCAGGCCGCGGCGGCGTACACGGGGGCTGGCAGGCACAGCGCCAGCAGCAGTAAGCCGCTTAACCATCGATTTTGCATTCACGGGTCTCCTTGTTGTGCGGCGTGAGTAGTACGGCGCCATGAAGAGCAAGCGCGGCGGCTATTCTTGCCGAAACAAGCGCGCTTCGCCGTAGTGCCGCGTACAGTATTTGTAAAAACGATCAGTGGTTCTCAGGGCAGAACCTTCTTGAAGGGTTTTACCTGAACATGACGGTATACGCCGGCATCCACATAAGGGTCGGCATCGGCCCAGGCCCGGGCTTGTTCCAGAGAGGGAAATTCCGCCACCACCAGGGAGCCGGTGAAACCGGCTTCCCCGGGGTTGTCGCTATCCACCGCCGGCAACGGCCCGGCCAGCACCAACCGGCCTTGGTCTCTGAGTGTTTCCAGACGCGCCAGATGCGCGGGGCGCGCGGGCGTTCTCAGGGGCAGGGAATCAGGCACGTCCTCACTGATGATCGCGTAAAGCATCGTTGTCCTTGTCGTCGGGCTTTTTGTCGTTGGCGTCGCCGTGAAACAGACTCTTGCGGTCGGCTTCCGGCATGCGCTTGTAGAAATAGGCAAAAGCGGCCAGATAGAACACCATCTGGATCGCGGTGAAACCGAACAGTTTGAAATTCACCCAGAAGTCGGTGCTGAAATTGAAGGCGATGTACAGGTTCAGCAGGCCGATGAAAATAAAATACAGCACGAAAGCCAGGTTCAGTCGTCGCCAGTCTTTCGCTTGCAGAGTGACGACTTTGCCAAAGGCGCTGCGCATCAGGCTTTCACAGAGACGTTGCAGGAGATTGCGGTGTTTCAGGAAATGCCCCACGGCCAGAATCGCCGCCAGCACGAAGCTGATGATGGAAGGGCGCCATTTAATGAAGACATCATTGTGCAGCGCCAGGGTCAGGCCGCCGAACACCAGAGTGATGGCCAGCACCACCAGATGCAGACGGTGCCAGCGCTTCCAGATCAGGCGACCGGCGATGACCTGGAAACTGGTGGCGCCAAGCAGCCCCCAGGTGGCCAGCATGATATCCCGGCCACTAATGAAGTAGAGACCGAAAAACACCACCACGGGCAAGTAATCAAATAGGGTTTTCATGGCGACATTACTTTCATAGCGACGTTGTCCTCCCGGAGGACGCATGTTATCGGGAAGCGCGGTACAAATCACCCGCCGTTGCCCGGGATGGGGATCGGTCGGCGGTTATGATAGTGTGCCACCACCATGAGCGCCCGTCTGGAGGGCTAATGTACCAGTGTCCGGATTTTCATTCCCACAGCCGTGCCTCCGATGGCCAGCTTACTCCGGCGGAGCTGGTGTCGCGGGCGGCGGAGTACGGTGTGGATGCGCTGGCGCTGACCGATCACGATACCCTGGCCGGCCTGCCGGAGGCGCGCGCCCGGGCCGCGGAAGTGGGGTTGGAGCTGGTGCCGGGTATTGAATTGTCGGTGCAGTGGGACAACCGCGAAATCCATGTGGTCGGACTGTGGCTCGATGAGGACAATCCCGTGCTCAAGGCCCGGGTGGCCAGCCAGATGGACGCTCGCCGTGAGCGCGCCCGCCGTATCGGTGCCCGCCTTGACCGTGCCGCCGGACTGACCGGCAGCTATGACAAGGCCTGCGCCCTGGCGGACAGTGATGCTCCCGGCCGGCCCTGGTTCGCGCGCATGCTGATCAGCGAAGGCAAGGCCCGGGACAACCAGCACGCCTTCAACCGCTTTCTCAAGAAAGGCCAGTCCGCTTACGTTTCCACGCCCTGGTGCACGCTGGAGCAGGGCGTGGCGGATTTGCTGGCCGCCGGCGCGGTGCCGGTGCTGGCCCATCCGCAGGCTTACAACATGACCCGCAAACGTCTGCGGCAGCTGGTCGGCGCCTTCCGTGATGCCGGTGGGCTGGCGCTGGAGGCGTTGATGCCGGGGCTGACGCCGGCGCAAGGCGCGCTGCTTGAAGAATGCTGGCGTCACTTCAGCCTGGCGGTGTCCGGTGGCAGCGATTTTCATTCCCCGGAGCAGAAATGGCTGCGGCTGGGCGGGTTGCCGCCATACCCGAAGGACGCGGTCCCGGTATGGGCGGCCCGGGACCTTGCGTCGGCGCGCCAAGCGGCGGACAATCCGCGCCCATGACCACCGTACTGCACATTCACCCGGAAGATCCGCAACCGCGCCTGATCAGCGAAGCCGCCAAGGTGCTGCGCCAGGGCGGGCTGATTGCCTATCCCACTGACACCACCTACGCACTGGGGTGTGGCATTGGAGAGAAGGCGGCGCTGGACAGGCTGATTCGCATCCGCCGACTGGACGATAAACACCAGTTCACTCTGTTGTGTCCGGACCTGTCGGTGCTGGCGCTGTACGCCAAGGTGGACAACCCGGACTATCGTTTGCTCAAGGCGCACACGCCGGGCGCCTACACCTTTATCCTTCAGGGCACCAGTGAGGTGCCACGGCGGCTGATGCATCCGAAGAAGCGCACCATCGGCATCCGGGTGCCGGACCATCCGATCTGCCAGGCGCTGTTGGCGGAATACGGTGAGCCGATCATGACCAGTACCGCCCATTTGCCGGACGATGAATTTCCGCTCACCGACCCTCAGGATGTTCGTGACTTCCTCAATAACCAGGTGGATCTGGTGATCGACGGCGGCTTCTGCGGTATTACCGAAACCACGGTAATCTCTCTGGTTGATGGCAGCGGGCCGGAAGTGATCCGTGAAGGGGCCGGGCCGCTGGACGCCATTTTCTGAACCCGGCGGGGTACACAATCCGTGCACCCTGTCCCTGGGCACCTTCTTCGCCTTATAATCGCTGGCTTTCACGCCTATACGACAGGAGTCGGTTTTGAGTTCCGTGGTTCCCGCCCAACGAGTGGTTTCCGGCATGCGCGCCACCGGCCGTCTGCACCTGGGTCACTATCATGGGGTACTGAAGAACTGGGCACGTCTGCAGCACGAGTACGAGTGTTTCTTTTTCGTCGCGGACTGGCATGGCCTGACCACCGAATATGAAAATCCGGGTAGCATCGAGCAGCACACCTGGGATCTGGTAGTGGATTGGCTGGCCGCCGGTGTCAACCCGGGTTCCGCCACGCTGTTCGTACAGAGCCAGGTGCCGGAGCACGCGGAGCTTCACCTGCTGCTGTCGATGATCACGCCGCTGTCCTGGCTGGAGCGGGTGCCGACCTACAAGGACCAGCAGGAAAAGCTCAGGGAAAAGGATCTGAGCACCTACGGCTTCCTCGGTTACCCCCTGCTGCAGGCCGCGGATATTCTGATTTATCGGGCCGGGCAGGTGCCGGTGGGGGCCGATCAGGTGGCCCATGTGGAGCTGACTCGGGAAGTGGCGCGCCGCTTCAACCACCTCTATGGCCGTGAGCCTGGGTTCGAGGAGGCGGTGGCCGCGGCGATCAAGAAGATGGGCAAGAAGCAGTCCCGCATCTACTTGAATCACCGCCGTCAGTATCAGGAACAGGGTGATGAGTCGGCGTTGGAAACCGCCAGGGCCTTGGTCCAGGACCAGCAGAACATTACTCTGGGTGACAAGGAGCGGCTCTACGGCGACCTGGAAGGCGGTGGCAAGGTGATCCTGCCCGAGCCCCAGGCGCTACTGACTCCGGCTTCGCGCATGCCGGGCCTGGATGGTCAGAAAATGTCCAAGTCCTACGGCAACTTCATCAGCCTGCGCGAGGAGCCCGGGGAAGTGGAGAGCAAGATTCGGCGCATGCCCACCGACCCGGCCAGGGGGCGCCGCAGCGACCCCGGGAACCCGGATAATTGTCCGGTGTGGGAGTTTCATAAAGTTTACAGCGACGACGCCACCCGCGATTGGGTGCGCGAGGGCTGCACCAGCGCGGGGATCGGCTGCCTGGACTGCAAAAAGCCGGTGATCGAGGCGGTGCAGGAGGAAGTGGAGCCGATCCGTAAGCGGGCGGAAGAACATTTGCGTAATCCGGACCTGGTGCGGTCGGTTCTCTCCGACGGCTGCGAAGAGGCCAGGGAACAGGCCCGCGCCACTCTGGAAGAGGTGCGGGCTGTGATGGGATTGCACTATCGATGAATCAAGCGTTGATGAACCAACCGACGATGAAGCGAACTTGGATGACCATGTGCCGATGAGCGTGGTGCGATGAACAATCCGAACCCAGTGGACAATCCGCTGATGCCACCGCCTGCTCCGCAGCAGGCGGAGATGCCCTTTGGGTTGATCTATGGCAAGGCGATCACCAAGCTGCCGGATGATCTGTACATCCCGCCGGACGCTTTGGAAGTGTTCCTGGAGGCTTTTGAGGGGCCGCTGGATTTGTTGCTGTACCTGATCAAGCGGCAGAACCTGGACATCCTCGACATTCCGGTGGCGCAAATCACCAGCCAGTACATGGAATACGTCGAGCTGATGAAGGCGCTTAATCTGGAGCTGGCCGCTGAATATCTGGTGATGGCGGCGATGCTCGGTGAGATCAAATCCCGCTCGCTGTTGCCGCGCCCGGCCAGTGAGGGCGAGGATGAAGGCGAGGACCCCCGAGCCGAATTGATCCGCCGGTTGCAGGAATACGAGCGATTCAAGAAAGCGGCGGAAGATATCGAGGCGCTGCCCCGGCTGGAGCGCGATATCCATCTGGCCGCCGCCCGCCGTCCGGAGTATGTACGTGAGAAGTCGCAGCCGGACGTGGATATGCGCGAATTGCTACTGGCGCTCAAGGAAGTGCTGCACCGGGCCGACATGTTTGAGAGCCACCAGGTGTCGCGGGAAAAGCTGTCCACCCGCGAACGCATGGCGAATGTGCTGGATCGCCTGAAGGGGCGGGAATTCGTACCCTTCGTGGAATTGTTCGACGCCGAGGAGAGCAAGCTGGGCGTGGTGGTGACTTTCCTGGCGGTGCTGGAACTGGTCAAGGTGTCACTGGTGGAACTGGTCCAGAACTCGCCGTTTTCACCAATCCACATCAAGGCGAAAACGGTGACGGTGGAAGAGTCTGATGTGATCGCGCAACTGGAACTGGATGATGACATCCCGGACGCCGAACAAGGGAGCGAGGCATGAGCGAACTGTCGCCGGAGCGGATCAAAAGCATTCTGGAAGCGGCGATTCTGGCCGCCGACGGCCCGCTGGACCGGGATACCATGCTGACGCTGTTCGATGAACAGGATTGTCCCAGCAAGGCGGATCTGAGCCGCTTGCTGGAATCGCTGGGCGAGGATTATGCCGAGCGGGGCATTCAACTGAAGGAAGTCGCCACCGGCTTCCGTTTCCAGGTGCGCACCGAACTGGGGCCCTGGGTCAGCCGCCTGTGGCAGGAAAAGCCGCCCCGCTACAGCCGGGCGGTATTGGAAACGCTGGCGTTGATGGCTTACCGCCAGCCGATCACCCGCGGCGAGATCGAAGAGATCCGTGGCGTTTCGGTGAGTTCTCATATTATTAAGAGCCTGATGGAACGCGGCTGGGTACGCGTGGTCGGACACCGGGATGTGCCGGGCCGGCCGGCGATGTTCGCCACTACCCGCCAGTTCCTCGATTACTTCGATTTGAAGAGTCTGGACGAGCTGCCGCCATTGGCGGAGATCCGTGACCTCGACAAGCTCAACGAGGAGCTGGCGCTCAGTGATGCGCCGTCCGAGAACGAGCCTGTGGCGGAGGGGGAAGACGGAGACGAGGCCGGACCGGACAACGCCAACGTGCTGGCATTGAATATGCACGATGAGCCGGAGATCGACGAATCCACCCTGATGAGCATGGAAAAAGTGGATTCGGTGATCGCCAATTTTGAAGCGGAATTCCGCCGCCGGCCGGATTCGGGTGCATCGGAAGAGGAGGGCGCTTCTCCCGATGAGCAGGACCCGGAACCACCGGAGCAGGAGGCGGCCGACATGACGGCCGATGAAGAGCGTTCGCCCAATGAGTGAGAAGTTACAGAAGGTGCTGGCCCGCGCAGGGCTGGGTTCACGCCGGGAGCTGGAGGTCTGGATCGCCGACGGGCGAGTCTCCGTGAACGGCAAGGTGGCGACCCTGGGAGACCGGGTGGAGCCAGAAGATGCATTAAGAGTGGATGGCAGGATCATTCGAGTGAAGCCGGAAGAAGAGATTGTTCGACGCGTGATCATTTATCACAAGCCCGCGGGGGAGGTGTGCTCGCGAAATGATCCCGAAGGCCGGCCCACGGTGTTTGACAATCTGCCGCGTCTGCAGGGTATGCGCTGGGTGCAGGTGGGACGGCTGGATATCAATACCACCGGCCTGATGCTGTTCACCACCGACGGAGAGCTGGCGCACCGCCTGATGCACCCGTCCAACGGCTTTGTTCGCGAGTACGCGGTGCGTATCCGGGGCCAGCTCTCCGACGAGCAGCGCGGTGCGTTGCTGGAAGGGGTGATGCTGGAAGACGGTATCTCCAGGTTCGACAGCATCGAGGAAGCGGGTCATAACGAAGATGCCGCCAACCGCTGGTACAAGGTGTCACTCACTGGCGGTAAATACCGCGAAGTGCGTCGCCTGTTTCAGTCCCAGGGCCTGGATGTGTCGCGGTTGATGCGGATCCGCTTCGGTGACCTGACGCTGCCGTCCAGCTTGCGCATGGGGCGCTGGCAGGAACTCACCGAGGAAGAGATTCGACCGTTGCTGGACAGAGTGGACCTGAAAGGCAAGAAGTACACCGGGCTCTATGGTCGGGCGCGATTGCGTCATCAGCGTGGCGGTAACAAGCCACCGCGCAAGCCAAGGCGCAATCCTTACCGTCGCTGAGCACCGAGGAATATGGTGCCTTGCAAGCTCTGGCGCGCCATTCGCGGCAGGTTGGCTCCCACGGATCGTGCTACGAAGCCGCTGTGGGAAGCGGCCTTGGCCGCGAATGCCCCCGTTGGCCATTCGCTTGCAAGCAAGCTTCCCACAGCGGCTTCGCAGTCCGGGTATTGAGTCGAAACTGTGATTCTGTCAGGGCAGGCGCATCAGACTCCCCACCAGGGCGGGCAGGGCGGTCTCCACGCGCAGAATGCGGCTGCCGAAGCGGTGACAACGGAACCCGTGAGCTTCCAGCAGTTCCACCTCGAACGGGGTCCAGCCCCCTTCCGGGCCGATGGCCAGGGTCAACGGTCCCTCCTGCTGATGGGGCAGGTCCGCATGGTCGCCGGGGTGGGCCAGCAGCCGTTCTCCGGGGCCGGCCCAGGCATCCAGCTCATCTTCCACGAAAGGACGGAAGCGCGGCGCCAGGCGTAACTCCGGCAAGCGGGTGTCCATCGCCTGCTCCAGTCCCAGCAGCAGCTTTTCCCGCAGCAGGTCGGCCTTCAGATTGGGGGTGCGCCAGTAGCTCTTGTCCACCTTCCAGCTGTTGATCAACACGATCCGTTTGATGCCCAGGCTGGCGGCGTCCACCAGCAGCCGCTTGAGCATCTTGGGGCGGGGCAGAGCCAGCAGCAGGTTCAGATCAAGCGGGGGAGGAGGGGGAGAAATAACTTTAAAAAAAATCGTTATCTCATTGTTTTTTATGGATTCCAGGCGGGCTGAACCTATGTCTCCGTTGAGCACGCCGGCACGGCATTGATCCCCCTCGCTCAATTTCAGCACCTGGCGCACGTGCTCGCCCTGGCGGGCGTCGAGCCGCCAAAACGGGCCTTGCAGATGTTGTTCCGGGTGCAGGAGGAGCAGATTCATGGTCGCGGATTATGACACAATCCTCCCGCTTCATGGCGGTTCTGGCCCTATGCGCTCTGTCCGTGGATTGCTAGAGTGTCCGGCCATGTTTCCGAAACGATGTGGAGATTCCTGCATGCAGTTCCAGGGTACCGACCAGTACGTCGCCACCGACGACCTGAAAATGGCGGTGAACGCCGCGATCGCGCTGCAGCGCCCCCTGCTGATCAAAGGGGAGCCCGGCACCGGCAAAACCTTGCTGGCCGAACAGGTGGCCGAAGCTCTGGGTAAGCCACTGCTGGCCTGGCACATCAAGTCCACCACCAAGGCCCAGCAAGGCCTGTATGAGTACGACGCGGTATCCCGGCTGCGGGATTCCCAGCTTGGCGCCGAAGGTGTGGAGGACGTGTCCAACTACATCAAGAAGGGCAAGCTGTGGGAAGCCTTCGCCGCCGATGAGCAGGTGGTGTTGCTGATCGACGAGATCGACAAGGCCGATATCGAGTTCCCCAACGACCTGTTGCAGGAACTGGATCGCATGGAGTTCTTCGTCTATGAGACGGGCGAAACCGTGCGCGCCGCCAAGCGGCCCATCGTGATCATCACCTCCAACAACGAGAAGGAACTGCCGGACGCGTTCCTGCGCCGTTGTTTCTTCCACTACATCAATTTCCCCGATGCCCAGACCATGATGAAAATCGTGGACGTGCACTTCCCGGACATCAAACAGGAGCTGGTCTCCGAGGCGCTGGAAATCTTCTTCGATTTGCGCAAGGTGCCGGGCCTGAAGAAAAAGCCGTCCACCAGCGAGCTGATCGACTGGCTGAAGCTGCTGCTGGCTGACGATATCCCCGACGATGTGCTGCGCAATCGCGACACCAAGAAGGCGATTCCGCCGCTGTATGGTGCCCTGGTGAAGAACGAAGCGGACGTTCAACTGCTGGAACGCCTGGCGTTCATGAACCGGCGCGAGCGCTGATCGGCGGCTCGCGCCGATACGCTCATTCCGTTCACAGAGGTTGCTATGCTGATTGGCTTCTTTGAAAACCTGCGCACTCACCGGGTGCCGGTGAGCCTGCGGGAGCTGCTGGATCTGTGCGATGCACTCAAACACCACGTGGCCTTCGGCTCCGTGGAGGACTTCTACATGCTCTCGCGGGCGGTGATGGTCAAGGACGAGAAGTACTACGATCGTTTTGACCGCGCCTTCACCAGCTATTTCGAAGGGATCGAGAACATTGAGCCGGAATGGCTCAATCGGGTGATTCCAGACGAATGGCTGCGCAAACAACTGGAAAAGACCCTGTCTCCGGAAGAGCGGGAAAAGCTCAAGGGGCTGGGCAGCCTGGAGAAAATTCTCGAGGAACTGCGCAAGCGTCTGGAAGAGCAGGAGAAACGTCACCAGGGCGGCAACAAGTGGGTTGGCACCGGTGGCACCAGCCCGTTCGGCGGTTACGGCGAAAACCCGGAAGGGATTCGCATGACCGGCCCGTCCCGTAACAAGCGCGCGGTGAAAGTCTGGGAAAAACGCGAGTTCCGGAATCTGGATGACTCGGTGGAACTGGGCATCCGCAACATCAAGCTGGCGTTGCGTCGGTTGCGCAAGTTCGCCCGCACCGGCCGGGAGGAAGAACTGGATCTGGACGACACTATTTCCTCCACCGCCCGCAATGCTGGCCTGCTCGATATCAAGATGCGCCCGGAACGGGAAAACCGTGCCAAGGTACTGCTGTTCTTCGACGTGGGCGGTTCCATGGATCCCTACATCAAACTCTGCGAGGAGCTGTTCTCCGCCGCCCGGCTGGAGTTCAAGCACATGGAGTATTTCTACTTCCATAACTTTGTTTATGAGTACGTCTGGAAGGACAACCGCCGCCGCTGGGACGAGAAGACCGCCACCTGGGATGTCCTGCACAAATACGGCAATGATTACAAAGTGATCTTCATCGGCGATGCCGCCATGAGCCCGTATGAAATCAATTCCGCCGGCGGTTCGGTGGAGCATTGGAATGAAGAACCGGGATCGGTCTGGTTCCAGCGCATCAAGGACACTTACGAGAAGGTGGTGTGGCTGAACCCCGAACCGCAAAGGGCCTGGGAGATGACCACGTCCACTCAGTGGATCAAGCAGCTCACCGAGGACCACATGTACCCGTTGACCCTGGAAGGGCTGGAGCGGGCCATGAAACACCTCAGCAAATAACCTCCAGGAGCCCCTCTTTCCGTCGGGAGGGAGGGGCCTGGCTGGCTTCAGGCCGGTTTGGGTTTCTTGTCGGATTTCAGCATGGCGATGCTGGCCAGCACCAGCGCCATGCCCAACCACTGCACCGGCCCCAGCTGCTCATCCGGAAACACCGCTATAGCCGCCAATACCGTCACCACCGGTCCGAACATGGACACCACGCCGGCCCGGCTGGTATCGGTGCGGCGAATGCCCTCGAACATGAGGAAGAACGGAATCACGGTGGAGAACACCACCATGACCACCATCCAGCCAAGCGCCGGTGCCGGCAGCCACAAGCTCTCAAGCGGCACGCCCGGCAACAGGAATACCAGCATCGCCACCAGCGTGAAGCTGTTGGAAAGCTGGTTGAACCGCACCGATCCCAGCGGCTTCATCAGCGATTGACTGACCCGCCAGAACAGGGCGTAGCACAGTGCCGCGCCGAAGCCGTAAGCAAGGCCGGCCGGGTTCACCGTACCGCCGTGCCAGCCGGGCATCAGTACCAGTGCGATACCGACCCAGGCGCCGGCGAAGATCAGCAGGGAGCGGCCCTCGGGCCAGCGCCGGTGTTCGATTGCCTGCAACACCATGACCATGGCCGGAAACAGATACAGCACCATGCGTGACAGGCTGGCGCCCAGGCTTTCGATGGCATGGAAGTCACACCAGGCGCTGATGAAGAACAGCAATCCGGTGCCGGCGCATAATCCCCACTGCCTCGGCGCCAGGCTGCCCGTCGGGGCGGGATTGCGACGCAGCAGCCACATGCCGCCCAGCCAGAACAGTGGCACGGCCAGGGCAAAACGCCAGATCAGCAGCGCGTTCACGGAGACCCCGTGTTGATAGATCAGCCGGGCGAAAATGCCCTTGAAGGCCATGGCGAAAGTGGCCATCGCCACCAGAGTCAGGCCGGCTTGCCAGAAACCGCGACGAGTCATGGGAACTCCATCCGCAAAGAGGGCATGTTCCCGTCACGCCGCTGGGAAATCCAATGAAAAGCAGGATTGGCATCCATTCCCAGGTGGAATGGATGCCTTGAATATCGATAATAAAAAGTATTATCCGCCCGTTTCTCCGGGTTTCAAAAACCCTTTCAACAGATCCATGGGCAGCGGGAAGACAATGGTGCTGGAGCGATCGTTGGCCACTTCCGTCAGGGTTTGCAGATAGCGCAATTGCAGCGCCTGGGGCTGCTCCGACAGCGTGCGCGCCGCCTCCAGCAACACCTGGGCCGCCTCTTTTTCGCCGTTGGCGTGGATCACCTTGGCGCGGCGAATCCGTTCGGCTTCCGCCTGCCGTGCGATCACCCGTACCATGGCCTCATCCAGATCCACATGCTTGATCTCCACATTGGAGACCTTGATGCCCCAGGAGTCGGTCTGGTCGTCCAGGATTTCCTGGATGTCGCGGTTCAGTTCATCCCGGGAGGCCAGCATTTCATCCAGTTCATGCTTGCCGAGTACCGATCGCAGCGTGGTCTGTGACAGTTGGCTGGTGGCGGCAAAAAAATCCTCCACGTTGATCACCGCTTTCTGTGCGTCCACCACGCGGAAATACAACACCGCGTTGACCTTCACCGAAACATTGTCCCGGGAGATCACGTCCTGGGTAGGCACATCGAGCACGCGGATACGCAGGTCCACTTTCACCATTTGCTGCACGATGGGGATGATCAGGATCAGCCCGGGTCCCTTGACCCGGTAGAAGCGGCCGAGCATGAACACCACGCCGCGTTCGTACTCGCGCAGAATTCGAAAGGCGCTGAGCAGAAAGGCGATCAAAAGGACCGCCAGTGAAATCCAGAAATAGTAGGTCGTCATGATGCGTCCTCCACATTCAGGGTCAGGCCATTCCGGCCGATGACTCGCAGTCGTTGGCCTTTGCGCACCGGAGTGGCGGTGCGGGCACGCCACAGCTCGCCATTGATGTGTACCATGCCGAGCATTTCGAAATCCTGGATGGCCACTGCCGACTGACCGAGCAGGGTGTCGGCGCCGCTGACCAGAGCCTGCCGCCGGGAACGGGTGATCAGACGGATAATGACGCCGACCAGAAGCAGGGATCCGGTGCCGACGGCGGCGATCACGGGCAATGCGATCTGGAACGCGGGCAGTTCGGTATCCATCAGCATCACCGAGCCAATCACGAAAGCGGCCACGCCGCCGATACCCAACACGCCGAACGAGGGCGACAGGGCTTCCGCCGCGATCAGCCCTATACCCAGCACAATCAACGCCAGGCCAACGTAGCTCACCGGCAACAGATGCAAGGCGTAGGCGGCCACCAACAGGCAAATGCCTCCAAGCACGCCCGCCACGCCGACGCCGGGACTGGAAAACTCCAGGATCAGGCCGTAGATGCCCACCAATAACAGCAGGTAGGCGACACTGGGGTTGGTGATGATCGCCAGAAAGCCGGTGCGCCAGTCCTGCTCGATGTTCCGTACCTGACTGCCGCTCAGCGTCAGGGTGTGTCGCTGCCCGCGAATTTCGATTTCCCAGCCTTCCAACCGCGATAACAAGGCGGGCAGGTCATCGGCGATCAGGTCGATGACGTTCTGTTCCAGCGCCTCCTCGGCGGGCAGGCTGGCGCCCTGGCGTACCGCTTGCTCGGCCCAGTCGGCATTGCGCCCGCGCAGTTCCGCCAGCCCGCGGATATACGCCACGGCGTCGTTGACCTGTTTATTGCGCAGGGCGGTGGCGCTGTCCGGCGCGGTGTTCTGAGCTTCGCCATCGCTGCCGGCGGGCTTGGGGGCCGGGGCGCCGCCGCCCAACTCCACGGGGGTTGCCGCGCCAAGATTGGTGGCCGGCGCCATGGCCGCGATATGGGCGGCGTAGAGTAGATAGGTGCCGGCGCTTGCGGCACGGCTGCCGGAAGGGGCAACGTGGATGGCCACCGGCACCCGCGAGTCGAGAAGGGCGCGAATCATGGCGCGCATGGAGTGATCCAGGCCGCCGGGTGTGTTCAGTTGTAGCACGAACAAAGCCGCTGCCTCGTCGTTGGCGTCTTCCAGCGCGCGCACGAACCAGTCGCTGACCGCCGGGCCGATGGCGTCATCCAGGACCATCACGCGGACATCAGGTGGTGACGCGGATGCGGCGGAGTGTTGCGCGGAGGGCGATTGAGCGGAAACGGGGAGGGCGATCAGCACGGCCATGGCCAGCGCCAGAAGCAGGATCAGGAACAACGGCTTACGTGCCATGGTTCTCCTCCCGTTGAGGGCGAGGCCCGCCGGACCGGCGCGGCCCTGTATCCATGTAAACGCAAACCGTTGCCGAGTACCAGCGCTTTGCACGCTGGGCGATTTTGATCTCAGATTTCTTTTTAAATCAATTAATTACCATGAAAAATTAAAGTAAATATTTCACCGTTAGGCTGGTACGCTGACCGTCTTGTTCCAGTCAAACCCGGAGGTTTCACCACGGTAGCCGGACTGATTGGAGATCAAGCGCCCTTCGCCCACCGGTAAATCCAGGGACAGATGGGTATGACCGTGGATCCATAGATCCACCCGGCCGATACGGTCTTCAAGCCGGGAGAAGAACGCACCGTCCAGAGGTCCGGGAGAGAAGACCGGGTGGCAGCAGGCGCCGGCGGGGCCGTGATGACTGATTACCACGGTGGGGCCATCAAAAGGCTCGGCGATGCGCCGATCCAGCCATTCAATGGCGGCCTGGTGCAGGGCAAGCGCGTGTTCCGGTAGAAACGGCACCCCCTCGATGGTGATCAGTTGGTGATCGGGCATGCGCTGCGCGGCTATCGCCATTGGCTCATCCCGGCTTTCGCCGTCGTAGGCCAGATAATCGGTCCACAGGGTGCAGCCGAGGAAACGAACGCCGCCGATCACGGCCTGATCCTGGTCCAACACCTGGACCCGGGTCCCTTCCGCCCGCTTGCGCATGGCGGCCAGATTGTCCTGGATGTCGTGTCGGTAGTACTCGTGGTTCCCCGGCACATAAAGGACCGGCTTGTCATGCTTTTCGGACTGTTCCACGGCCCATTGCACGCCACGGTCACCGGTGTCGATATCACCCGCGAGAACGATCAGGTCGGCGTCGGTTCCGGGGATATCGGGAATCGCCACCGACGGCTCGGCGTGGCGATACAGCTCGTTATGCAGATCACTGAGAGGATGGATGATCACGATGCTTCCTAGCTCCGGCAGGATGAGGTTGGGGACTTCAGGATAGCCCTTTCGACCCGGGAGTTCAGCTATCCAGGCCAACCGCGCCTTGCCGCTTGGCTCGCTCGCAGGGCGAGGAAACCGGTTTCCACGAGGATGGGGGATATTGACCTGGATCATCGGTGGGTCTCCCGGGCGGGACTATTTTGAATGAGCTCGCTACTGAGATCGTATGTAAGTCCAACAGGTCGGAGGTTCACCATGAACGGGAATACGCATTGGGTTTCCGCCGCCATCCTTTCCCGAAGTCTGGCCGTTACCGGCATGATGTTGTCCGGTGCGGTTGCGGCTTAACAAGGCCAGAGATGTACCCGTGCCCCTATGCTCAGGGCATGATGGGCGGACCGGGGATGGGGTACGGCAGAATGGCGCCGTCCCAGGACCTGGATGAGGATGATGTGCGCACTCTGATCGGCAGGCATCTGGAGTGGCGAGGCAATCCGCGCCTCAAGGTTGGCAACGTCAAGGATAAGGACAACGACACCATTATCGCGGAGATCGTCACCGTCGACGGCTCTCTGGTCAGCGCATTGAAGTGGACCGGCATAGCGGGTGGATGAGACAGGTGCGGTGACGATGAGCGGTGCAATGGCGCGGGAACTGGCGACACCATTGTCGGATCGTCGGGGCTTCAGTGCGCCCGCAGTCGCGGGCGCACCAGGCTGAGATGAATGGTCAGGGCCAGCACCATCAGCCCCAGGGCATAGCAGGCGAAGGTGTCGCGGTGGCCGTCGTGCAGCCATGCCATACCCTGTGTCACCAGGGCGACCAAGGTGTAGTAGCTCAAACCCAGCAGGGCTCCGGCACTGCCGAGCGCATCGTGATAGTGTTCAAGAGCGCGCTGGAGGCAGACGGTGGTGGCCAGTGTCATCCCGGCGAACAGCAGGGCGGCGAAACTGATAAACAGCACCAATCCGGTCGGCGTGGGTGGCAGCGATGCCAACAGAACCAGGCCGGCGGACGCCGTTGTGATCACGGCCAGGCCCAGTGTAATCAAGGTTTCGCTGCGCCAGTTCCGGCTGCTCAATCCGCGTAGCAGCCAGGCCCCGGCTATGCTGCCGCAGGCCGCCACGGCGCCCAGGGCGCCGTAGCCGGCGGGGGAAAGCCCCCAACCGTCGATCAACAGCAGTGGCGCCTCGCCATGATAGCTGAACAGCACGCCGTTGCTGATGCCGATCAGCATCACCATTCCCCAGATGAACGGGTCCGTGGCCATGCGCCGGGCCACCGGCGCCAGCCGGGAGAGTGACGCCGAGGCGGCGCGGGTCTCGGGCCACTGTCGCTGGCTTGCCAGCCAGAGTAGGCCACCCAGCGCCAGCAGGACCGCCAGGGTGGCTCGCCATCCCCATACCGTGGTGACCGCACCGCCGATCAGGGGACCAAGCGCGGAGGACACCGGAATCAGCATGCCGACGACGGCGAATACCCGCAGCCGGGTGGTGCCGGCGAAGGCCTCCCGGCAAACCGCCTGGATCACCACCGAACAGGCGGCGGCACCGAAGGCCTGCACCGCGCGACCGGCCAGTAACGCGGTCATGCCGTCCGCCGTCAGACACAGCGCGCATCCCAGCAAGTAGACCGCCAATGCCGTCAACAGGACAGGGCGCCGCCCATGCAGATCGCTGACGCGCCCCCATACCAGGACGCCCAGGGAAAATCCGAGAAAGAACACGCTCAAACTGGTTTGGGCCTGATTGCGGGTGACTCCGAGGTCGCCGGCCAGATCGCCCAGCGCCGGGGTAAAGATGGTTTCGCCGATCTGCGGCAGCGCCACCAGGGCGACGATCAAGGCAATGGGCGGCGTGGTGGAGCGGACGGACATGGTGGGTGCCTCCTGGGGAAAAGGCGCGCACCTTAAAGCTCCGGGGCCATTGAATGAATATGCTTTAATGGAAGCCTTTATTAACGTTGAGTTACGGCTGATGCGGGCACGGCTTGATCACATGCGAACCTTTCTGGCTGTCTGCGACGGTGGCAGCATCGCTGCGGCGGGCCGCGCCCTGAGCGTTTCCGCGGCAGCGGTCAGCAAGCAGATCAGCGCCCTGGAGCGATCTTTGGAGACGACATTGCTGGAACGCACCACGCGACGCCTGGTGCTGACTCCGGCGGGAGTCCTGTTTCGTGATCACGCCATCCGTACCCTGAGATTATTGGAGACATCGGAAAGCGAATACCTGTCGCGGATACGCGGCGAACCGTCCGGAGTATTACGGGTGGTAGCGGCGCGCTGGCTGGCCGAATACGCATTGGTCCCGAAGTTGGGGGCGTTCCTGGGCCGTTATCCGGGCATCGATCTGGAACTGGAACTGGCCGAACGATTCCCGGATATGGAACAGGAAAACGTGGATCTGATCTTTGGCATGTCGATGACCGGCAGCAACGGTCTGGTGCGGCGCTCGCTGGGCCGGACCGCTTACTGGTTGTGCGCCGCGCCGGATTATCTTGAGCGGCATGGTGTGCCGCGCACGCCTGATCAGCTTGGCGATCATCGGCTTATCACCCACCTGACGCGGCCCCAGCAGCAGTCTTTCCTGCGCGACGGACGCCGGCTGATGATGCGATCACCGCTGCGCCTCAATGATACCGGCGCCATTATCAGCGCCGTCCGGCAGGGATTGGGGCTGGCCTGGCTGCACCACTACATGGTGTGTGACCAGATCGAGACCGGGCGCCTGTGTCGCGTGATGCCGGAATGGGAGCGTCCGCCGATGACAGTGGATCTGTTTTACCGTTCCAGCGGCAGGGGGCTGCCGGCGCTGCGGCATTTCATCGATTTCGCCGTGGACGCCTGCCGGTTGCCACCGCTCTCGACAGCTCCGGCGGATGACGGCACTCTCTAGGTTCAAGCCTCACATGAGAGTCACTCATGGCTGTCCCGCTTCATCGTCTGCCGCCCATGGACGCCCTGCGCGGCTTTGTCGCCGTCGCCCGGCGCATGAGTATTACCGCGGCCGCGGAGGATCTGCATCTGACCCAATCGGCGGTCAGCCGTCAGATCCAGACCCTGGAAGCCCGCCTGGGTTGTCAATTACTGGTTCGGGAATATCGCGGCGTCAGGCTCACCGAAGAGGGCCGGAGGTTGTTCCGGTCGGTGGATCCGATGATGCGGGAACTGCAGGAACTGGTGGAGACCCTTGGCGGCGGCGAACAGCGCAAACCGGTCACCATTACCGCCAGCATGGGCGTGGTGGGGTTGTGGCTGTTACCCCGACTGGGCGACTTCATTGCCCGGCACCCGGAAGTGGATGTGCGTGTGGCCGCCAACAACAGGGTGGTGGATCTGGATACCGAGGGCGTTGATCTGGCGATTCGCTATTGCGCGCGCCGGGCGGCCCCGGAAGGGGCGATCGAGCTGTTCGGCGATGAGATCATCGTGGTGGGCCATCCGGACTGGCAGGGCGTCGCCCTGGATCACCCGGACGTGTTCGCCGCTCAGGTGCTGCTGGAATTTGATGACCCGGACCACCCCTGGCTGCAATGGTCGTCCCATCTCGGCAGCGCCGGGCTGAACCATTTACACCCGGCCCGGCTGGTGCGCTTCAACCAGTATGATCAGCTGATTCAGGCGGCGGTGAATGGCCAGGGGCTGGCGCTGGGACGGCGGGCTTTGGTGGCGGATCTGCTCCGGGAGGGGCGGTTGCGGGAGTTTGATCTGGGCGAAGGCGTGCCGCCGGGCCGTTCGTTCAACCTCCCGGCCCAGAAGTACGCTCACTGGCTGGTCCAGGCGTCGCCATCACCCTCCGACGCGGTGCGGGCGCTGGCGCGGTGGTTGGTTTCCCAGGCGACACCAAGCCATGAGTAAAACGCATGGCTTGTCTGCAAAATGATCGTTTGAGCGGTACCGCGCGGAGCTCTTGAATGGGGAATCCCCCAGACGGAGACACAGCGCATGAACTCTCTTTCATTGCCTTTTTCCCATCAGGAAGCGGCCATGCAAGCCCATCTCAGCTTTCATGTGCCGGGCACCAAACGCCCCCGCCACTACATGTATCCACCGGAGGATGGCTCCCCCCAGGACTCCGGCCAGTATGAAACCCGGGCCATGACCATTCTGGACGCGCGCCACGCGGACTTCGAACCGGGGCTGGACAGACAGGGGTTCCGATTACTGCGAACCGAAGTCGCGGTGCCCGATCGGGTGGACGATGATGCCTGGATCAGCGCGAGCTACTATCCGCCGATGGCGGAAATGGCCCGGCGCGCCACCGGCGCCGACCGTGCGCTGGTGTTCGATCATCAGGTCCGGCGCCGTGAGCCGGGACAGGTCACCGCCGGTTTCGGCCGGCATGGCGACGGCAGTCGCCCCGGGGCGGTGGGCCGGCTGCATAACGACTACAGCGAAGCCTCCGGGCGGGCCAGGGTGGCCGCCGTGCTGGCCCGCCAGGGGGAGCGCATGTCACCTCACAGCCGCTATGCCATCGTTAATCTGTGGCGGCCGCTAAGAGGACCGGTTCTGGATGCGCCGCTGGCGTTGTGTGACGCCTCGACCCTTTCGGTGCTGGACCTGAACCCGGCGGAAGTGCGCTACCGGGAGCGCACTGGCGAGATTTATCTGGCTCGCTACACCGCCCGCCAGCGGTGGTATTACTACCCGGCGATGACGCCGGATGAGGTACTGATTTTCAAGCAGTTTGACACCCAACTGAGCGGCACCGCCAGATTCACGCCGCATGGCGCTTTTGATCCGCCAGCTCTGCCCGACGGGGCATTGCCGCGTCACAGCATTGAACTACGCATATTGTTAATTCATCACTGACGGCTTGCGCCGGAGAGGAAGCAGCTATGGTTTCGAAACACGTCGCTCCCGTCATGGAGTTCTGGTACGACTTTGGCAGTAACTACAGTTACCTGAGCATCATGCGGGTGGAAGAGGAAGCGGAACGGCACGGCGTCGTCATCGCCTGGAAGCCGTTCCTGCTCGGCCCCGTATTCAAGGCGCTGGGATGGCAGGGATCGCCGTTCCTGGCGCAGCGGGAAAAACTGCGTTATGTGTGGCAGGACATGCTCCGTCAGTGCGAAAAATACCGGTTGCCATGGTCCCGGCCCTCCACCTTTCCCCGCAACGGACTGCTCTCCTCACGGGTGGCGCTGCTGGGGGCGGAGACCCCATGGATCGCGGAGTTCAACCGGCAGGTGATGCTCCACAACTTTCAGCGTGACCGGGATATCAACAGCGAGAAAGAGGTGGGAGGGATCCTGGCGGAGATGGGCCTGCCGGCGGAATCGTTGCTGAAGGCAGCCCAATCCGACCACAACAAACAGCGCCTGAAAGAGCAAACGCAGGAGGCTCTGGACCGCGGATTGTTTGGCGCGCCGACCTTTCTGATTGGTGACGCCATGTTCTGGGGCAACGACCGATTGGACGATGCCCTGCTGTACGCGGCCGGCACAAGGAAATGAAACAACCGCCTATTAATTACCAGCCCCCGGGGCCAGACGGCCGTGTCACCAGCTCTGGCCCGGCGAGTTTCGCGCTGGCTTGATGATTTTTGTCGGGAATGGGGGCTCTCATACTGATACTTTTATGACTTTCGTGGCAGATACTCAAAATTTGCGATATTCCCCCGGCGTTTTCCCCGTCCAGCGCTTGAAGGCCCTCTGGAAGGCGCTTTGTTCTGAAAACCCGAGCAGGTAGGCGATATCAACCAGACTCAGGCTCGGGTCTCTGACATAGCCCAGTGCCAGAGCCTGCCTCAACTCATCAACAAATCCCCGGAAGCTGGTGCCACGTTGGGCCAGCTGGGATTTCAGCTCTTCTTCGCTCATGTTGGTAGCGTCGGCAACGGTGCCAATATCCGGCAGCCCTGCTTTGAAGGACTTCAATATCAACTGGCGGGCCTGTGCGACCCAGCCAGGTTCCAGCGCGGTACCCAGTTGCTTTACCAGGCCGGCGCAGACATCGTCCATCATCTGGCGAAGCTGGGGATTGGCGTGGGGCAGGGTGATAAACAGGTAAGAACCATCAACGCAGACCGCGGTTTCAGGCCGGGAGAAATGTACCGGGCAGTTAAAAAACGCGGAATACGGCGTGGTGTCTGAAGGCTCCGGGTGCTGGAACGAGACCCATTTGGGGGCCAGATCGTTGCGGTTGGTGAACCAGCGGGCCATGGCAACTTTCCTCGATGAGCAGCATCAGCAGGGCGCGGAGCTTGGTCATGTCCTTGCCCCGCTTCTGTGCTCGTTTCACGTCACGCTTGAACTGACTGGATCGAATCGGTGTCAGCACGTCAAAGCCCTGGATCGTCGAAAAGCTCGTCGACGCTATCGAACCGCTTGCCTCTCCCGGCGTCCAGTTCCCGCATGGCGTTCTGTGTGGTTTTGTTGGGCACGGTCACGGCAAAGGGCAGGCGCTCTTCATCCGCCACGCGCAGCATCAGCAGCCGAATCGCGTCGGAAACGCTGAGGCCCATGCGCTCCAGCGCGGCGGTGGCGCGTTCCTTGGTTTCCGTGGATATCCGGGCCCGTACATAGGTGTCGGCACGCATTGTTGGATCTCCTGTGGGCGTATTCGACCGCACAGCAAAGTCAGAGTTCCAGGGCGTATTGGATGGGATGGCTGAGGATGCGCCGGTATTCGTCGGCAAGCTGGCGGTAGACCCAAAGGCCGGTTACGTCGTCGGCGGCGTATTCCAAGCCCATCGGATCGATCAGGTGACTGCCTTGAACGCGCCAGCCGCGCCATGTTGGGCACGTGGTAGGAAGGTGTCCATTGCGGTGGATGGCCAGCAATCGAAGGACGTGGTCTGGTGCGGTCCGGCTGTGGTGGTAACGCCGTGCGGTGGAGAGTGAGCAGCCGACGATATCCGCGATTTGGCGTGGTGCGAGGCCAAAGGCCAGTTCGGTGAAGTCTTCCATGGGTCCCCCAGGTACTGCGAAAACACTAGGGTATAGTTTAAGCGTATTTACCTAAGTTCTGGCGTCTTGTGTATTTAACATAACATACATTACACCCAATTATAGATGGCATCATGCCACCCGGTGATTCTTGTCTAGTTCTGCTAATGATTGTGAGAAGCGTTATCATTATTGACCGTTGGGCGATCCCCACCGATAATCCCTACCCCTCTCGATAAAGAACCATGACGCGCCGGTTTGGCTCTCTTGGTACGCCATGGGTTCTTCACCTTCTGGGGTTCAAAAATGACTGACAGCAACAGCGCAGCCCGGGGCAAAGCAAATCGACTACGCTGCCAATGGACCACGACGGCCCTGCTATGCGGCACGACACTGGCTATTGTCCCCGTGATCGGGAACGCCCGGGAGGCCGGTGGGAACGAGGATGAAACGGTATATCGGCTCGCCCCCATTATCGTCAACACACAGGCAATAGCGCCGGATGATGACGCCAATTCCATTGTCGCCCGGGAGCTATGGGTCGGGGGCAAGGTAGCAACCAGCATCCTCGACACTCCCGCCTCGGTGTCAGTCATCACGGAGAAAGAGATTGAGCAGCGCAACGCCAGTACCACCGAGGAAGTCCTTCAATATACGCCCGGGGTCATCACCGATTACTACGGTACTGACGACCGTAACGATTATTTCAAAATCCGGGGATTCCAGGCCACTACCTACCGCGACGGGATGACACTGGGGTCGATGCGCGGTGTGCGCGAGGAACCCTACGCCTACGAGCGCATTGAAGTGTTGCGTGGGGCCAACTCCACCCTGTTCGGTCCGGCGGATCCCGGAGGTTCGGTCAACTTCGTGAGCAAACGGCCGAAATTTTACCGCTTTGGCGAAGGTTACCTGGGTTATGGCTCCTTTAACCACAAAGAGGCCGGCATCGATGTGGGGGATGCCCTGGATGCTGGCGAGACACTGGCCTATCGCTTCACCGGCAAATTCCAGGATGCCGATCGTGAATACGATCATTCGAAGGACAACAATCAGTTCTTCATGGGAGCGCTGACCTGGGAGCCCACCGCCTTTACCTCGGCCACATTGATTCTGGATTATCTGAAGCGTGATAACACGCCCAATAGTGGCGGTTATCCGCTGGACCGGGAATACGATCGCAGCGACTTCTTTGGGGAGCCGGATTTCAACTATCACGATGTCGAGCGTACCAGCATGACCGGACAGCTCACCCATGACTTCAGTAATGGACTCACCTTGCGAGGGAATCTGCGCTACAGCGATCTGACCGACGACTTTGGTTATGTCTATCTGACGGATTCCGCCGCCCGAACAGATACGATAGTGGATCGGGATTATTTCGGCACCAACAGCAAAGCGCATGAACTGATCGGCAACGTTATCTTGCAATACGATGTCAGCTTCGATTACATCGACAGCAGCACCTTGCTGGGCGTCGAATATCGGGACGCTTCGACGGACGATAGCTCCTTCTATGGGGACGCGGAACAAATCGATATTGCAAATCCGGTTTATTCCGGGGCTCCGAGTGATCTGGATATCTACAGCGTCAACAAACAGGATTACACCACCCGGTCCGTCTTTCTGACACAGAATCTGTCTTTCCATGACCGATTCGTTATCACAGCCGGGGTTCGCAACGACTCGATGGATCTTTCCAGCGAGGGCTCATCCTATGGCACCGCGTTCGATGACAGCGACGACTTTTCGGAGACGTCGATACGTGGAGCCCTGACCTATAAAGTCAATGATGAGTTTTCGACTTACGTCAGCTATGTGGAATCGGTCGCCCCACCCTCCATCGGCGTCAAGCCGGAGCGTGGTGAGCAGCACGAGATTGGCGTGAAATATGCTCCCGCGGGTCTGAACGCCTTGTTCTCGGCAGCGGTTTACGAGCTGAACAAAGACGACGTCACCATTGCGGTGGTACAGGACAACGGCACCATCGAGCGCGAAACCATTGGCGAATCCCGTGTGCGCGGTCTTGATCTGGAAGCGAAAGTCGAACTCACCGATAACCTGAGTCTGACCGGGGGTTACTCCTACATAGAACCGGAGGTGATCCGTGGCACGCTTCGGGATGGTTCCTCACTGGAAGGAAACGACTTCGCTATTGCTCCGAACCATACCGCTACGCTCTGGGGGCACTATACTTTCCCGGATACCGGAATGAGCTTTGGCCTCGGTGCTCGTCACACCGGTTCCTATTACTTTGATGCGGCCAATACCTCCAGGAGCGATTCTGAGACGCTCTTCGACGCGTCTCTTGGCTACCAGTTCATTAACAACATCAGTGTCGCCGTCAATGTCCACAACCTGCTTGATGAGCAACATGTGGTTGGATCAGGCACAGCGAACTACTACAACCCGGGCCGCCAAATCGCGGCGAAAGTAAGCTATCGATGGTAATGTCGACAGGCCGCCCTCACGGGGGCGCTGTCTGGCGGGTTTGCTGCGGCTAGCGCTTTGCACCGCTTCAGGGGCACCCTGGCCATTGGGGATCGCTTTCGGTCGGATAATCTTTGCAATGGTGCATCATGTCGTGGAATCGTCAATCGGATTGGACGCCTGCCTTTCGGGCTGGCTTTGTCGGGCTGTTGTTGTTGTCGCTGTGGGAGTCGGCCCGGGCAAGGGAGCCGGTATCACTGGTGACGGTGACCCCGCGGCATCTGGAGGAACGCCTGCCGTTGACCGGTACGCTCACCGCTGACCGGGCCGCCCGCCTGTCCACTTCCGTGGCCGGGCTGGTTATCGCTTTGCAGGCGGATGTTGGTGATCAGGTTAAACAGGGGCAGGTACTGCTGGAGCTGGACGGTGAGTTGAATCGTCTGGCTCTGGCCGGCGCGTCGGCGGCGGCCGAGGAAGCCGAAGCGCGGCTGGCGGATGCCCGGCGCCGTTTTCAGGAGGCGAGCACACTGGTGGCCAGGCGCAGCATTGCCGCCAGTGAGGTGCGTGGCCTGGAGGCCGAGGTGGCGATGTCCCAGGCGGCACTTGCCAGCGCGCGCGCCGAGCAACGGCGTCAACATGCCCTCCTCGCCCGCCATGTTCTCAAAGCACCGTTCGATGGCGTCATCAGCGCCAAGCAAAGCGAGATCGGCGAATGGGTGACGCCGGGTACCGCGGTGCTCGAGTTGGTCAGTCCGCAACAGGTGCACGCGGACCTGGCAGTGCCACAGGAGTATTATCCGCGCGTATCCGGCGAAAGCCGGGTGGAACTGCGGCTGGGCGGTGACGCCGGTCCCGCCTACCCGGCCACCATTGCCGCCATCGTGCCGGTCAATGATCCAAATGCCCGCACCTTCCTGATCCGCGCCACCCTGACCAGCACGGCAGAGGGGGCGAGCCTGCCGCCGGTGACGCCGGGTATGTCGGTGCGCGCCAGCCTGTTTCTGAGCGCTGCCGAACCACGATTGGCGGTACCCAGGGATGCACTGGTGCGTTATCCGGATGGCCGCGTTTCGGTCTGGGTGGCTGAGGACGGCGCGGACGGTGCTCTGGTCGCCCGAGAACAGCGCCTGCGCGTCGGTGACGGGCTGGGCGACTGGGTAGCGGTGCAGGAAGGTCTGAGCGACGGTGATCGAGTGGTAGTGCGCGGCAATGAGAGCCTGCGCGACGGCCGGGAACTGGACGTACGGGACTGAGGCGGCGCTGTGTTCGAGAAAATCGTCCGTAATGGCACTTTGATGACGGTGGTGGTGTTGATCATCACTCTTCTCGGGGTGCTGGCCGCGTTGCGCATTCCGGTGCAAATGATTCCGGATCTGGAAGTGCGCACGGTCACCGTGCTGACCCAGTGGCCCGGCGCCACGCCGCAGGACGTGGAAAAGGAAATTCTGATTGAGCAGGAGGAATACCTGCGCAATGTGCCGAATCTACGGCGGCTGACGTCGATGGCCAGTACCGGTACCGCCGAGGTCGAGCTGGAATTTCCGTTTGGCGTCGACATTACCGAAATCCTGATTCGGGTGAACAACGCGCTCAGCCAGGTGCCCTCCTACCCGGACAACGTGGATCAGCCGATCATTCTGTCCAGTTCGTTTTCCGCCAACGCCTTTATGTACTTTCGGGTTTCACCATTGCCGGGCAATCCGAAGGATCTTGACCTGGATTTGATGCGGGATTTCATCGACGACAATGTCCGTACCCGCATGGAAAGCGTGGCTGGTGTCTCTCAGGTGGAACTGCGCGGCGGCGCTGAGCGGCAGATCCGGGTGCTGCTCGATCCGCAAAAGCTGGCTGAACGCGGCCTCACCGTCACCGAGGTGCGGGAGGCCATGCGTCAGCGCAACCGGGATGTGTCCGGCGGTGAAGTGGACAGCGGCAAGCGCCGTTATCTGCTGCGGACAGTTGGCCGTTTCGAGCAGGTGCCGGAGATGCTGGATCTGGTGCTGGCGCGGCGCGGTGATGGTGTGATCCGGCTGCGCGATGTGGCCACCGTGGAGCTGGACCACTTCCCTATTGACGTCATCAGTTCGGTCAACGGCGAGCCGGTGATTGGTCTGGCGGTGCGTCGCGAGACCGGCTCCAACGTTATCGATATCAAGTACGCCATGTTCGATCAGATGGCACTGATCAACCAGGAAGTGCTGGAGCCCGCCGGCCTGCGCATGGCGTTGATTTCGGACGATGCCCGCTATGTCGAGGCGTCGGTCGCCAACGTCTGGTTCAATCTGGCCCTCGGCGCGATTCTGGCCACGGTGGTGATGTTTCTGTTTTTGCGCTCGGTGCGGATTACCGCAGTGGGCGTCATCGGTATTCCGATTTGTACCATCGCCGCGTTTCTGGGGTTGCTGTTGGCCGGACGTACCATCAATGTGATTTCCCTGGCCGGCGTGGCGTTCGCCATTGGCATGACGCTGGATAACTCCATCGTCGTGCTGGAGAGCATCGAGATTGAGCGGCGGCGCGGGCTGGATCGTTTCCGGGCATCGGTGGCTGGTGTCCGCAAGGTGTGGCCGGCGGTATTGGCCTCGACACTGACCACGGTGTTGGTGTTTTTGCCGGTAGTGTTCATTCAGCAGGAGGCCGGGCAGCTGTATTCCGACATCGCCATCGCCGTCTCCGCGTCGATTCTGGTGTCCATGCTGGTGGCGATGACGGTCATTCCTACCCTGGCGGCGCGTCTGGATTTTGGCGCGGTGTTCGAGCATCAGGGACAGGACAGCCGTTGGCTGCGCATCCTGCACCGTTGTTCGGACGGGCTCAGTGCCAGCCGTCCGCGCCGGATCGGTGTGATCGGCGGCACCGTGCTGCTCGGTGGTTTGATTCTGGCGCTGCTCACGCCACCGGCGGAGTATCTGCCGGAGGGCGAGGAAGCCAAGGTATTCGCCAACATGAACGCGCCGCCAGGGTATAACCTCAATGCCATGGCGGAAATCGGCGAGGAAGTGCAGGCGATTTTCCTGCCGCTGGTGGGCGAAGACCCGGCTCGCTGGGAGGCCGGGGAGTTGCCGGCGCCGCCGATTCAGTATCTCAACTTTTACGTGGAGCCCACCGGCCTGTTTCTGATCGCCGAGCCGATGAGCCCGGCGCATATGGAACCGTTGATGGACGCCATTACCGACGTTTACCAGCGCTACCCGGGAATGCGCGCCTTCGCCTCACGGGGCTCGATCATTTCCAGCAATGACGGCGGCACGCGCAGCGTCAACCTGGATATCTCCGGCAATGATCTGGCCATGCTCTATGAAGTGGCCCTGGCGGCGTACCGGCGTGCCGAAGAAGTACTCGAGCAGCCGCGCATTCAGTCGCAACCCTCTAGTTTGTCGCTGGCGCAACCGATGCTGGAGGTACGCCCGGACTGGGAACGGGCGGCGGAACTGGGGATGAGCGCCGAAAGTCTGGGCTACACCGTTGCCGCGCTCACCGATGGTGCTTTCATGGATGAATTTTTCCTCGGCGACGACAAGGTCGATATCTATGCATACAGCAATGCCGGCATCGATCCGGCCCTGGATGCACTGCCCTCGCTGCCGGTGCATACCCCGCTGGGAGTGACGGTACCGTTGTCCTCGCTGGCGACGCTGGTGGAAACCGTGGACACCAGCCTGGTACGCCGCATCAATGGACGGCGAACGGTGACCCTGAACATTATCCCGCCCCGTGATGTGCCGCTGGAAACCGGGGTTGCCCTGGTGCGTGAGCGGGTGATCGGCGATCTGCGCGACGAAGGCCGGATTCCGGCCGGAGTCACCGTGGACATTTCCGGCGCCAGCGATCAGATGGACGCCACCCGTGAAGCGCTGGCCGGTAACTACATCGTGGCGCTGGCGCTGATCTACTTGCTGCTGGTGGCAATCTTCACCCATTGGGGTTACCCCCTGCTGATCATGACCACGATTCCGGTAGGTATTGCCAGCGGCATTCTCGGTCTGGCGTTACTGAACGGGTTTGGCGCGCTGTTGCCGTTGATCGGGCTGGCACCGGTGCGGCAATCCTTCGATATGATCTCCATGCTCGGCTTCCTGATTCTTATGGGCACCGTGGTCAACAACCCGATCCTGATCGTGCACGAGGCGCTGACCAATCGCCGTCTCGGGCTCGACGCCACTGAAGCGGTCAGCAACGCGGTGCGCTCGCGCCTGCGTCCGATCGCGATGACCACGATCACCACGGTATGCGGTCTGGCACCGCTGGTGCTGCTGCCCGGTGAAGGCACCGAGCTGTACCGTGGCGTCGGTGCCATTGTACTGTTCGGTTTGCTTGGCACCGCTTTGGTTACCGTTACTTTCCTGCCAGCGTTGACCGTTTCGGTACTGCGCTTGACTCGCCCCGCCGGGACCAATGCCTGATTGCCCCCATCCCGGCCCGAAAAGGCCGGGATTTCAACCTCTCGCCAGCTTCTATTGATGTATATCAAGGGTAGCTTTGGCGCCGCCTGATACCTTGCACACGCCTCAATCTGCAAGGACAACACCATGCAAGACGCCGCTGCGCCGCCGGCGTACCACTACCATGTGGTTCGCCAATTCACTGTCATGACCGTGGTTTGGGGGGTCGTGGGCATGTTCGTGGGGGTTTGGATCGCCGCGCAACTGGCCTGGCCTGCCTTGAACTTTGATTTGCCCTGGCTGAGTTTCGGCCGCCTTCGCCCGTTGCACACCAACGCCGTGATCTTCGCTTTCGGCGGCTGTGCTCTGATCGGTACCTCCTTGTATGTGGTGCAGCGCACCTGCCAAACCTCGCTGGCATTGCCCCGACTGGCGTCCTTCGTGTTCTGGGGCTACCAGGCGGTCATCGTGCTGGCCGCGGTGAGTCTGCCTCTGGGATTCACCAGCGCCAAGGAATACGCGGAACTGGAGTGGCCCATCGATATTCTGCTGGCGCTGGTCTGGGTGGCCTACGCGGTGGTCTTTTTCGGTACCATCGCGAAACGGCGTACCGGGCACATTTACGTGGCCAACTGGTTCTATGGCGGCTTCATTCTGGCGGTGGCGCTGTTGCATATCGTTAACAGCGCCGCCGTGCCGATTTCCCTGACCAAGTCCTATTCGGCCTACGCCGGTGCCATCGATGCCATGGTGCAGTGGTGGTACGGCCACAACGCCGTGGGCTTTTTCCTCACCGCCGGCTTCCTCGGCATGATGTATTACTACGTGCCGATTCAGGCTGAACGTCCGGTCTATTCCTATCGTTTGTCCATCGTTCACTTCTGGGCGCTGATCGCGGTGTATATGTGGGCCGGGCCGCACCATCTGCACTATTCCTCCCTGCCGGATTGGGCCCAGTCCGTGGGCATGGTGTTCTCCATTGTCCTGCTGGCGCCCAGCTGGGGCGGCATGATCAACGGTGTCATGACGCTGTCCGGCGCCTGGCACAAGCTGCGTGACGATCCGATTATCCGCTTCCTGATCGTCGCCCTCTCCTTCTACGGCATGAGCACCTTCGAAGGGCCGCTGATGTCGATCAAAACGGTCAACGCGCTCAGCCACAATACCGACTGGACCATTGGTCACGTGCACGCCGGCGCCCTGGGCTGGGTGGCGATGATCTCCATCGGCGCGCTTTATGTCATGACGCCGCGTCTGTTTGGCCGCCAGCGCATGTATTCGGTGAGCTGGATCAACGTGCACTTCTGGCTTTCCACCATTGGCACGGTGCTTTACATCGCCGCCATGTGGGTGTCCGGGATCATGCAGGGTCTGATGTGGCGGGCGGTCAACGACGACGGCACCCTCACCTACAACTTCGTTCAGGAACTGGTGGAACGGCAGCCCTTCTACATCGTGCGCCTGCTTGGCGGCGTGGTGTTCCTGGTCGGCATGTTGCTGATGGCACTCAATGTCTATCTCACCATTCGCGGCACCCGTGATGACGCCGGTGAAGACAATCGTCTGGCCCTTGCCTACTAGGAGATCAACGATGGCAAACCGACACGCCGTAATCGAAAAGAACGTGGGCCTGCTGATCGTGCTGATTCTGGTGGCGGTGAGTTTTGGCGGGCTGGCCGAGATCGTGCCGCTGTTCTGGCAGAAATCCACCACCGAGCCGATGTCCACTTTGCGGCCCTACGATGCCTTGGAAATGGCCGGCCGCGACATCTATATCCGGGAAGGCTGCCATGTATGCCACACCCAGATGGTGCGGCCGCTGCGTGCGGAAACCGAGCGGTTCGGGCCGTACAGCGTGGCCGGAGAAGATGTTTGGGAGCATCCATTCCTGTGGGGGTCCAAGCGTACCGGTCCGGATCTGGCACGGGTGGGGCTGCGCCCGATCACCGAGCAATGGCATCGCGAACACCTGCGTGATCCGCGCGCGGTGGTGCCTGAGTCCAATATGCCGGCCTACCCCTGGCTGCAAAACACGCCGGTGGATTGGAAGCACATGGAACGCACGCTGAGTGTGTTCAAGGACATTTTCGGCGTGCCCTACAGCGAGCAGGACGTGGCCGAGCAGATGGAAAAGGTAAACGGTGAATGGGCCGATGCCAGCGAGGAAGACGCGCTGGTGGCCTACCTGCTCTCCCTTGGGCAGGCCCGTAAGGAGGTCCGCGAATGACCTATCACAGCGTTCTGACCGTACTGTTTTTCCTGGCGTTCCTCGCGCTGGTGGCCTGGGTCTACCGGCCCGGCCGCAAACAGCAATATCAGGAACTGGCGCAACTGCCGGTACGTGATGATCAACAGGCCCGGGCCGGGAGCGACGGGGAGCAAGGCCATGAGTGATTTCTGGAGCGGTTACATCATTTTTATCGTGGTGCTGAATCTGGTGGGGTGCGCGGTGCTCTTGTTCGCCAACTCCCGCCTGTCCGCCGAGGAGGCGCGCCAGGACACCACCGGTCACAAGTTCGACGGCATCGAGGAGCGAAACCAGCCGCTACCCCGCTGGTGGCTGTTTCTGTTCATCGGCACTTTGGTTTTCGCCGCGGGCTATCTGGTGCTCTACCCCGGCCTGGGCCGGTTCGGCGGCCTGCTGAACTGGACCAGTGTCACTCAG
This sequence comes from Alcanivorax sp. 24, assembly GCF_004360225.1. Taxonomy (GTDB): domain Bacteria; phylum Pseudomonadota; class Gammaproteobacteria; order Pseudomonadales; family Alcanivoracaceae; genus Alloalcanivorax; species Alloalcanivorax xiamenensis. The sequence goes on along the minus strand of NZ_SNUA01000003.1, from coordinate 234,213 downwards.
TGGGAACAGGAAGTGGCGCTGATGGAAAAAAGCAGTGAGCCGTTGTTCAAGGAATTCGCCAAGGTGCCGGTGGATGAGCTCGCCCACTACCCTGAAACCCGTGACGTTGGCGGCCGGCTGTTCGCGCAGAACTGCGCCATCTGCCACGGCTCCGATGCGCGCGGCGCGCGCGGCTATCCCAACCTCACCGATGGTGACTGGCTCTACGGTGGTTCGCCCGACGCCATCGTGCAGACCATTACCAGCGGACGCCGCGGCACCATGACGCCGATGGCGGCGGCCATTGGCAACACCGACGAAGCGGTGCGGGACATGGCCATGTATGTGCAAACCCTCAGCCGGCCCGACCTCAAGGACAAGCCCGAGTATCGTGACGCGGCCGAGCGAGCCGAGCCTCGATTCCAGGTGTGCGCGGCCTGTCATGGCGCCGACGCCACGGGCAACCAGATGATTGGCGCCCCCAACCTTACCGATGGTATCTGGCTCTATGGGGCCCGTCTGGAGGACATCGAGAGCACCATCCGGGAAGGCCGTCAGGGGCATATGCCCGCCCACGAAGGGGTTTTGACGCCGGAACGCATCCACGTGCTGGCCGCCTACGTCTACAGCCTCTCCATGGAGACCGAGGAGTAGTCAGAATGTCGAAAACGGAGCGCATCCCAGTTCATTCCGAAGACATCGGCGACGGTCGCTCGGTGGCGTTGTACGCCAAACGCGAACGGATTCAGGCCAAGCATGTGTCCGGCCATTACCAGCGCCTGCGCGACCTCGGGCTGAGTATGACCATGGGGCTGTATCTGATACTGCCCTGGGTGCAGTGGCAGGGGCGGCAGGCGGTGCTGTTCGACCTGCCCCATCGCAGTTTCCACATCTTCGGTATCACCTTCTGGCCGCAGGATTTCCTGTTCCTCGCCTGGGCGTTGATGCTGGCCGCGTTCGCTCTGTTCTTCTTTACCGTTCTGGCCGGGCGGGTCTACTGCGGTTATGTCTGTCCGCAGACCACCTGGACCCGTTTCTTCATGGGGATCGAGCGGATATTCGAGGGCGACCGGCATCAGCGTATGAAGCTCGACAAGGCGCCGTGGTCATTCAATAAACTCTGGCGCCGCACCGGCAAGCACCTGTGCTGGTTGCTGCTGGGGCTGATTACCGGCCTGACCTTTGTCGGTTACTTCACGCCGATACGTGAATTGGTGCCGGCTTTCCTCACCGCTCAGGTGGGCGGCTGGGCGCTGTTCTGGATTGGCTTCTTCACCATCGCCACCTACGGCAACGCCGGATTCCTGCGTGAGCAGGTATGCCTCTATATGTGCCCCTACGCCCGTTTCCAAAGCGTGATGTTTGATCGTGACACGCTTATCGTGTCCTACGACACCGCCCGGGGCGAACCCCGTGGCCGTGGCTCCCGCAAAAAGCAGGCCGCCCCCCTGGCCGGTGATTGCGTGGACTGCAGCCTGTGCGTGCAGGTCTGCCCCACCGGTATCGATATTCGCGATGGCCTGCAGTACGAATGCATCACCTGCGCTGCCTGTATCGACGCCTGCGATCAGGTGATGGATCGCGTCAACAAACCTCGCGGACTGATTCGTTACACCACTGAAAACGCTCTTGCCGGCGGCCGTCATCAAGTACTGAGGCCACGACTGATCGGTTATGGCGTGGTGATTTCCCTGTTGTCGCTGGCGTTTGTCTGGGCGTTGTATAGCCGGGTGCCGCTGCAGGTGGATGTATTGCGTGACCGTAATCAACTCTACCGCCTCACCAGTCTGGGCGAGGTGGAAAACAGCTACCGCCTGGAACTGCTGAACAAGGACCAGCACAGCCACCGCTATCGTGTCTCTCTGGAGGCGCCGGAAGGTCTGGAACTGGTCCATGGCGAAATGACCGTGACGCTGGAGGGCGGACAACACCGAAGCCTGCCCGTCACCGTCAGCTACGATCCCTATGTCACCGATCTGGACAGCCGGACCATCTGGTTCCGGGTGCGGGATCTGGATGTGCCTGATCTGGAGGTGCGCCATGAATCACGCTTCATCGCTCCATGATGTCCCCCTGCCCTGGTATCGCTACCCGTTGGTGTGGCTGGTTATTCTGATCCCGCTGTCCTCGGTGGTGGGGGGCATGGTCACCCTGACTCTGGCGATACGTCATGCCGACGCCACCGTGGCGGACGACTGGTATCAACAAGGCAAGGCCATCAACCGTTCCATGGCCGATCTGGATCAGGCCCGCCGGCTGGGTCTGGAACCGCGATTGTACGCCGGTGAACCGGCCCGTCTGCAACTGACCAGCAAAGTGCCCATGCCCTGGCCCGAACGGTTGCAAGTGGCGTTCCGTCATCCGACCTTCGCGGAGCGCGATTTTGCCATGACATTCCATCATCAGGGGGGCGGCCGTTATCGGGCCGACAGCGGCGTTCTGGCGGCGAACGATCACTGGGTGGTGACGGTGACGCCGGAACAGGGGCATTGGCGATTGCGTCAGCGGCTGCAGCCTCTGCGGGACGCGCCATGAGCACGGCCTGCTGGCACTGCGGTGAAGGCGTTGGTGTCTCGCCTTTCGTCGCCCGTACCCCGGATGGCGAAAAGCCCACCTGCTGTCCCGGTTGTGCCGCCGCGGTGGAAATGATTCATCGTCTAGGGCTGGAAGACTATTACGCTATCCGCAGCAAGAACGCGCCCTTGGTGGCCGGCGAGGAATCGGAGCGCACCCTGGCGCTGTTCGATATGCCGCAATTGCTGGCCGCCCACATCCAGGAACAGGATGATCGGCGCCGCCTGCGGCTGCGGGTCTCCGGGCTCACCTGCGCGGCTTGCTGCTGGTTGATTGAAAAGGTGGTGATGGGGCTCCCCGGGGCCCGTTCGGTTCAGGTCAATCTGGCCAGCATGCAATTGACCCTGGACTATGACGCCGCCGAACCCCGGTTCCCCAGCGCCGCCGTGCGGCGCATTCTGGAGTTGGGCTACCGGGTCGCCTTGCCGGGTGATCCCTCCTGGGAGGGCCATCTGCAGAGAGAACGGCGGCGCTTGCTGGGGCGGCTGGCATTGGCCGGCCTCGGGGCGATGCAGGCCATGATGTATTCCGCGGCTCTTTATATCGGTGTGTTTGAAGGCACGGACCGTATTTACCAAGATCTGTTCCGGCTGGCCGGCCTGCTGGTGGCCACCCCGGTAGTGTTCTACTCCGGCTGGCCCTTTTTCCAGGGCGCCTGGCGCGGCCTCAAAGCGCGCCGCCCGACCATGGATGTGCCAGTGGCCCTGGCGCTGTTGTTGGCCTGGGGCGGTTCGTTGGTGGTGATGGCCAGCGGTGGTGAGCATGTTTACTTCGATTCCGCCGCCATGTTCGTGTTCTTCCTGCTGCTCAGCCGCTGGCTGGAACTGCATCAGCGTCAGCGCATCCAGCGCTCCTGGCAGCAGTTGCAGGATACGTTGCCTCTGGTGGTGCGGCGGCTGGATGACGCCGGCGGCGGCGACTGGGTGGCCACCGCCCAGCTGTGCGCCGGCGATACCGTACGTGCCAGTCAGGGGGAAACCGTGCCGGTGGACGGGATTATTCGCGACGGCGAGGCCCGCCTTAACGAAGCGGCCCTGACCGGCGAATCCCTGCCACGCACCCGCGCCATTGGTGATTTGGTGCAAGCCGGGGGGCGAATTCTGGAAGGCAGTGTCGATATCGAAGCCACCAGCGCCGCCGACAGCAGCCTGGTGGCGCGCATTGGTGAACAAGTGGCGCGCGCACAGGAAGAGCGGGTAACCGTGGTACGCGACTGGCAGAGAGTGGCGCCCTGGTTCACCGTCGCGGTACTGGTATTGTCGGCAATCACCCTGATTTTGCATTGGCACCGCGGGCCGGCCCAGGCGTTCGAGCATATGCTGGCCTTGCTGGTGGTGACCTGCCCATGCGCCCTGGCTCTGGCCGTGCCGTTAACGCTTTCCGCCACGCTGGCCCGGGGACTGAAGCTGGGCTTGCTGATTGCTTCCCCCTCTCAGTTTTTATCCTTGCCGGGTATTCGCGGTGTCCTGCTTGATAAAACCGGCACGCTGACCACCGGCCGGTTCCAACGGGTGGAGTGGCGAGCCGCCGCCGACGTCGAACCGCAATGGCTCACCTCCCTGCCCCGAATCGCGGCCGGGTTGGAGCGGGATCACCCGCACCCGCTGGCGCGCGCTTTTGATGATCTGTCACCGGTGCCGATCGAGGATTTGCGTTTGAGCACTTCCGGAGCCAGCGGCCGTTTCCAGGGCCATCAGTGGGCCATTGGCGGGGCGCCGGAGCTGAGTCGTGGCAGCGAGACTTGTCTGGCCCTCACTCGTGATGGTCGGACGCAGGCGCTGTTCTGGTTGCGGGATCAACCGCGCGAGGAAGCCCCGATGGTACTTGATGAACTGCGTCGGCGGGGCTGGCGGCTGCGCATGGCCAGCGGTGATGCCATCGAGCCAGTGGCCACGCTGGCTGATGAACTGGGTATTGGCGAAGCCCGCTCGAGATTGACACCTCATGACAAAGCGGCCTGGTTACAGAAACTGGAGCAGCAGGAAGGGCCGCAAATGATGGTGGGGGATGGCATTAACGACGCTCCGGCGTTGTTACGGGCCACGGTATCGGTGGCGCCGGCGGCGGCTTCCAGTCTGGCCCGTCGCGCCGCCGGGGTCTATTTGCTCAACGAAGGCCTGCAGGGGGTGGCTGATCTGCCCCGGCTGGCGGATCGCTGCCGGGCGCTGATCCACCAGAACCTGAGCTGGGCTCTCGGCTACAACCTGGTGGCGATTCCTCTGGCCATGGCCGGCTGGATCCCGCCCTGGGCCGCGGCTCTGGGAATGTCCGCTTCGTCACTTCTGGTGACGCTCAACGCCAACAGGATAACCACATGGAAAGCCTGCTCTTGTTGATTCCAGTGGCCTTGCTGTTCCTCGCCGTAGCGGTGTGGGCGCTGTTCAAGGCCTTACGCCAGGGCCAGTTCGAGGATCTGGACCATGCCGCCTGGGCGGTGATCTTCGAGGATCGCGAACAGCGCCGCAACGCTGGCAAGGAGGCGGATCATGATCGTTGACCCGCTTACCGTGGCGTTGACCGGTGCTCTCGCTCTCGGCGTCGGCGGAGCCCTCCACTGCGCCGGAATGTGCGGCGGCATCGCCGCCGCCCTGAGTTTCTCGATTCCCGAAGAACGGCGGTGTGGCAGCAGGCTGATCGCCTGGCAGGGACTGTTTGGCAGCGGTCGTCTGTTGACCTACGCGGGCCTGGGGGCGCTGGCCGGAGGTCTTGGCGGTCAATTGAGCAGAGGCTCGGCCGCCGGCGGCTGGCACTGGCCGGCATTGCTGTCGGCGCTGCTGATGGTGTTGCTGACCGCGCATTTCCTGGGGCGCAGCGCGCCAATCCGGGCTCTCGAACGTCTCGGCGCCAGGTTGTGGCGCCGGCTGTCCCCGCTGACCCGCCGCCTGATGCCGGTGGATCATCCGGTCAAGGCGCTGGCGCTGGGGGGGCTGTGGGGCTTCCTGCCATGCGGACTGCTGTATTCCGCCCTGGTGCTGGCCGCTGGCACCGGCGAATGGGGCGATGGCGCTCTGGTCATGGGCATGTTCGGCGCCACTACCCTGCTGCCGGTGGGGGCCGCCGGAGTATTTGGCGGGCAACTGTCGCGGTTGCGGCGGGGGCCCGCCCGATATGTGGCGGCGGCGATGACACTGGTGTTGGCGCTGGTATTTCTTCAACACGGACTGCCCGGAGACGTCCATGTCCATCACCACCCTTGATCTGCATCAAGGTCAACGATGCCAATAGTGGCATGATGCCGCCATTCCCCTTTGGAGCGCTGACATGACGCAATGGAATCCGGATCTGATCCGCCGATTCGGAGGTCCTGGGCCTCGCTACACTTCCTACCCACCGGCCACCCAGTTCCACGAGGAAGTCGGCGAGGAGGACTATCGGCGGGCCGTTGCTCGCGGCAATCAGGCCCGTCGGCCACTGTCCCTGTACTGCCACATCCCATTCTGCGCCACGGTGTGTTACTACTGTGCCTGTAACCGCATCATCACCGGCAACCGGGCCAAGGCCGAGGATTATCTGACCTTCCTGAAGCAGGAAATCAAAGACAAGGCGGCGCTGGTGGACCCGCAGCGGCCCGTGGTGCAGATGCACTGGGGCGGCGGCACCCCCACTTACCTCAGTGACGCGCAGATGACCGAGCTGGTCTATGACCTGGCCCGTCATTTCAACCTGCTCGAAGAGGACCGTGGCGAATACGCCATTGAAGTCGACCCGCGCACGGTGGATCGGGCCCGCCTCGGATTGCTGCGCGGACTGGGCTTCAACCGTCTCAGTATTGGTATTCAGGATCTCGATCCGGTGGTGCAGAAGGCGGTGAATCGGGAACAATCCCTGGAACTGATCACCAAGGTATTCGACGCGGCCCGGGACTTTGGTTTCCAATCCATCAATGCCGACATGATTTACGGTCTGCCCTGGCAGTCTTCTTCCAGTCTGGCCCGTTCCCTGGAACAATTGCTGGCGTTACGCCCGGAGCGCATCTCCCTTTACAACTACGCCCACATGCCGGCGCGGTTCAAGGTGCAGCGCCAGATCCAGGAAAGCGCTCTGCCGAGCCCGGAGGAGAAACTCGCCATGCTGAAACTGGCCGGCGAGACCCTGGAGGAAGCCGGCTATGTGTTGATCGGCATGGACCATTTTGCCTTGCCGGACGATCCCATGGCGGTGGCGCAAGTCAACGGCACTCTGCACCGTAATTTTCAGGGTTACTCACTGCATGGTGATGCGGACCTGCTAGGCATGGGCGTCAGTGCCATCAGCGCTTTCGACGATTTCTACGCGCAAAATCAGAAGATCCTGGGTGCTTGGCAGGAGGCCGTGCAAGAGGGCCGCATGCCGATCGAACGCGGTTTCCTGCTCGACTGGGACGATCGCCTGCGCCGTGACGTGATCATGGGGCTGCTGTGCGATCTGCGGCTGGATCTGGTCGCTTTCCGGCAGCGTTGGGAGGTGGATTTCGCCGATTATTTCAGGGATCAACTGGACGCACTGGAGCAATTCGAAAAATTGGGGCTGATCGATATGAACGGCCCCGTGCTGTTGGTCACCGATGCCGGGCGCCTGGTGGTGCGCGCTCTGGCGATGTTGTTCGACCGCTATGCCGGCACCCCCAACCCACAGCGATTCAGTCGCATTATTTAGCTCGCCGTTACCGATCCGGGAGACCATAATGTCTCAAGCCGTAATTGCAATACGCAGTGTATCCAATATGGAGGTGCGCAGCATGCCTCGTCACGTTTCATGCAACGACTGTAGTCTCAGCCCCATTTGCCTGCCGTTGGCGGTGGCGCCTTCCCAGCTCGACGAACTGGATGGCATCATTCGCCGTGGCCGCCCGCTGAAGCGCGGAGAGCACCTGTTTCGTGCCGCCGCCCCGTTCAGCGCCGTTTATGCCGTGCGCTCCGGCTCACTGAAGACCTATGTCCTCTCCGATGAGGGGGAGGAACAGGTTACCGGCTTCTACTTGCCTGGCGAGATCGTCGGCATGGACGGCATCAGTACCGCGCACCATGTTTCCAATGCCAAGGCGCTGGAAACCGCCACTGTGTGCGAGATTCCCTTCCATCGCCTGGAAGATCTGTCCCAACGCATCCCCTCCTTGCAGCATCACTTCTTCTCGCTGATGAGCAACGAGATCCGCGCGGACCGCGAACTGCACATGCTGTTGAGCAAGAAGAGCGCGGATGACAGAGTGGCTTCTCTACTGTTATCCCTGGCCGCGCGTCAACAGCGCAGGGGCTTGAGCAGCCGCCGCTTCCGCCTGCCCATGTCTCGCTATGACATCGCCAATTATCTGGGACTGGCGGTGGAGACGGTGAGCCGCATTTTCACCCGTTTTCAACAGCAGGATATGCTGCTGGTGGATGGCAGGGATGTGGAAATTGTGGACCGTGAGGCTCTCTGCGGCGGCGGCAGATTACATACGGAGGCACCATGACTATTCCGACCGATGGCATTCTCGTTGTCCTGGACCGCCAACTGATGGCCCCGCAGCCGGCGCTGAAGAAGGGGCGGCTGCTGGCCGCCGCACTGAACTGTCCACTGGTGGTAGCCGTCAATAGCGATTCCTCGGCCATGCGCCGGGCCGTGGGGCTTGACCAGAAACGTCGCCAAACGGCCGAGCAGCAAATCCGCAATGCCTGGGAGCGGCGTATACAGGATTTGCTGGCCGACACCGAGGCCACTGTGCATATCACCACGAACAAGGACCAGGATGAGGATTTGCGGCAGACGGTGATCGCCGCCAAACCGTGCCTGGTGGTGGTGCATACCAGCGAGGAAGGCACGCTGCGACGCCATTTGTTCACGCCCCGGGACTGGCTGCTGATCCGCAGGGCGCCCTGCCCGGTGCTTTGCGTACAGGACCGCCCGTGGAGCGAACCGCCAGTGTTTAGCGCGGCGATTGAGCCCGAGGAAGAGGACGAGAGCGGCCTGGATGCCACGGTGCTGGCCGCCGCCCGGGAATGGTCGGCGCCGCTGCGGGCATCACTCAACGCCGTGCATGTGCTGGAACATCCGGATGAAACCTTGTTGTTGGTGGCTGGCGAAGCATTGCCGGAGTACGCCGCCAGTGCCGAGAGCATTCGCAAAAGCCACCGCGAAGCTCTGGACCGCTTCGCCGAACGTCACGGTTTGCCGCTGGAGCGCACGGAAATGCTGGAGGGGCCGATTGCCGGCACTCTGGCGGACTATTGTGAAAACAACGGCACCGATGTGTTGGTGGTGGGAACCGTTCGCCGCAATAAAGTGGAACGGCTGCTGCTGGGTGCCACCGCTGAATCGCTGCTGGTGCATGCCCGCAATGATGTTCTGGTGATCAAACCGGACGGCTTTAACACCGACTGGCGGTGATGGGGCATACAGCCCATCCGCTGCCAAGGCAGCTTCCCACAGCGACATCACTACGAAGCCACCGTGAGAAGTTGCCTTGGCAGCGAATACAACCTGAATCCATGCCTCCATGACCAATAGACTAGCCACAGCTATCGGTTCGGCGGTTAACCACCCTGCTCCGCTCTTCGGAACACCGGTTTGGTGTCCGTGGAAGAGGCTTTGTCATATCGATACCCGGCTTCCTTGAACCGCTTCAGATCCTCCGGCTTTTCAATCCCTTTACGCAGTATCCAGGCCGCCATCAGCCCTCGGGCTTTTTTGGCATGGAAACTGATGACCTTGTATGTGCCGTTTTTCTCATCCTGAAAGACCGGTTCGATGACCGGGCCCGGCAGCAGTTTGGTTCGCACGGATTTGAAATACTCATTGGAGGCGAGGTTCACCAGGGTGTCGGTACCCGCGGCGCGCATGTCCTTGATCAACTGCCGGCTAATGCGGTCGCCCCAGAAAGCGTACAGGTCCTTGCCCTCCGACGTATCCAGCCTGGTACCCATTTCCAGGCGATACGGTTGCATCAGATCCAGCGGCCGCAGGACCCCGTAAAGACCGCTCAGCATGCGCAGTCGCTGCTGCGCGGCGGCCAGGTCATCCTTACTGAAACGGCTGACGTCGAGCCCGGTATACACGTCCCCTTTGAAGGCGAAGAGTGCCGGGCGGGCGTTGTCCTTGTTGAAAGGGCGTTGCCACAGAGCAAAGCGTTCGACGTTGAGGTGGGCAATCTTGTCACTCACTCCCATCAGGCTGGACAGATCCGCCGGTGACAGTTTGCGGGCTCTTTCCACCAATGTTTCACTGTCATCGAGCATGCGCGGTTGAGTAGCGCGCAGCGCCGGCAACGGTGACTCGTAATCCAGGGTCTTGGCCGGCGAGACCACTATCAGCATGGGTTTTCCTCCGTGGCGTGAAATCGCGAATACCGCCATCATAATAGTCCGGTAACCGCTCTGTTGGGGCGGTGCGGTGGCGGCTCAGGATCAAGCAGCCGTAGATGGTAGCGCAAGCGGCCATGGTTTTGACCATTGGCAGATATAGGCAGGGCCGGTTCCAATCCCGGTGATGCTGGCGAAGGGCCGTGGTATCACCGGGAAAACAAGACAGAAGGATAAAGAGCATGCGGTATTTGTTGGTTCTGGCGGTGGTTACCGCGGTGGTGATATTGCTGTGGGGCAGCTGGCAGGCCGGACGGCGTCCCTTCTATCTGGTGCTCGCCGGGGTCGGCGCGGCCAGCGCGGTGATGCTGATTTCCTTTCTGTTCACTGACCAGGAACGATTGCTGCCTGGTGATCCCGCCTCGGTCACCGTTACGGTCACCGGCGTCAGTCAGATGGAAACCGGCGTGCGGGTAAGCGGCGAGATCAGCAATCGGGGGGACCACGCCATCGCTCACGTAGTGCTGGATACCGTCGCCCTCTCCTGTCCGCCGGCGAAAGCCTGCGAAACACTGCATGAAGAGCGTATTCCGGTATCCATTCATGTGCCCGCTGGTGGCCGCTATCCGCTGGCGGTGGTGGCCGACCGTGACCGCGGCATGCCGCCCCCGGATCGCTGGGAGTTAAGGGTCCGGGAAGTACAAGTGTACGGTGAATAGCGCGGGCCGCCACCATACCGGGGGGTTTGCAAGCCGGGACTAAATGGTCACAATGCGCTTCCCGAACCAATGGAGTTACCATGGCGGCGCTGATCCCCGGCCAGTCCACGGCCATCGCTACCAACGCTTGGCGTGTGCTGGGCCGTAACCCCGGCATGATGACCGGCCCCGGCACCAACAGTTATCTGGTGGGTGGCCGAGCCCTGACGGTGATTGACCCCGGCCCCACGGATCCGGAACATACCCAGGCTCTGTTGGCCGCGGCCGAGGGGCTGGAGCGGCCAATCGAACGCATCATCGTCACCCACACCCATCGCGATCATTCCCCGGGCGCGCATGACCTGGCCGCCGCCACCGGTGCCGTGCTGGAAGGCCCCTGGGTGCCGGATGATGGTTTGCAAGACACCACCTGGGAACCGGCGCGGGAGCTCAAGGATGGTGATACCGTGGACTGCGGTGGTCTGACCCTCGAAGTGATCGCCACCCCGGGGCATGTCGGCAACCACCTGTGTTACCTGCTGAAGGAAGAGGCGCTGTTGTTCACCGGTGACCATCTGATTCAGGGCTCCACCGTGGTGATCGCCCCGCCTTCGGGATCCATGAATGCCTACCTGTCGTCCCTGGACAAGCTGCGGCAGTGGGATATCAAACGCATGGCGCCAGGGCATGGCGACGTCATCGATGAGCCGCTGGCGCTGGTGGACCACACCATCAAGCACCGGTTGGAACGGGAAAAGAAAGTCTTCGCCGCCCTTACCAACGACGCCACCAGCGTGCCGGATCTGGTGAAACGGGTTTACGACGATGTGCCTGAATTCCTGCACGGGGTGGCGTGTTTGTCACTGGAGGCGCATCTGATCAAGTTGCATGAAGACGGCCGCGCCCACCGTCAGAACGAACTCTGGTGCCTGCTTCCCTGAGACAGCCGGTCCGTGGTTGTGAGCGATCCCGTTTACACTCGGATTCGCTGCCAAGGGAGCTTCCCACAGCAGCTCTGTAGCTCTTCTGTGGGAAGCGTGTTTACACGCGAATCGGCGTGCCCGCGAATTTACAACCAACCTTTCCGCTTGAAATACCAGTACGGGGCGAAACCCGACAGGAACATCAGCCCGATCACCGCCGGGTAACCGAATTCCCAGTTCAACTCCGGCATCACCTGGAAGTTCATGCCATAGATACTGGCGATCATGGTCGGCGGCAGGAAGACCACGGCAGCGATGGAAAAGATCTTGATGATCTGGTTTTGCTCGATATTGATGAACCCCTGGGTGGAATCCATCAGGAAGTTGATCTTCTCGAACAGAAAAGTGGCGTGGGACATCAGCGTGTCCAGGTCATGCTGGATTTCCGAGCAGGTGCGGCGGCGCTCCTTGTCGGCCCGCACATAGCGCTGGATAAAGGAAATCGAGCGCTGGGTGTCCATCAGACACAGCCGGATTTTCCCGTTGCTGTCTTCCAGATGGGCCAGCTTCTCGATGCCGTCCTCCAGCTCCGCTTCCTCATCCTCCAGCACCAGGTAACTGACATCCTCCAGATCCCGGTGGATGTCCTCCAGCGTATCGGCCAGATTCTCGGTCTTCTGTTCAAGAATGCTCAGTAGAATGTCCAGCGGCTCCAGCGCCCGCACCCAGCCGCGCCGGATGCGCATACGCATGAGACGGAAATCCGGGGCACGTGAGTCACGGAAGGTCAACAGCCGGCCTGGCTGCAGCACGAACGCCACGGTCGAGGTGCGATGCCGTCCCTCGCTCTGATGAACGAACAGGGAATGCACATGAAGGCCGTGCTCATCATGGAAGAAACGGGCGGAGGATTCGATTTCCTCCACATCGTCGGATTCCGGCAGCGCCTGACGGAACAGATGCTGCACCTCCTGCCGTTCCTCATCGGTGGCGTCCACCAGGTCGATCCAACTGGCTTCCCTGGCGGTGTCCGGGGTCAGCCCCGCCACATCCCGCTCGCGGAGCACTCCGTCTTCAATATCGTAAACGTACAGCATGCTAGACTCCTGGCGACGGACCTTCCACTAACCGCGCATAGCATCATCCACGCGTACATAGAGGGTCAAAGGCGCTTAGATAGAGCAGGTTGCTATGACTGTCAACCACACCCTTTCCCGGCTCGACTCCCTGCCCTCTCCTCTGGAACTGGGGCAAGGGGCGCGTATCTGGCTGATTGAGCGGCTTCTCGGCCCTTCGGCCACTGCCCTGTTCAACACGCTTTGTAACGAACTCCCCTGGGAGCAACCCCGTGTACAGGTGTTCGGCCGCTCTCATCCGGTGCCACGACTGGTCTGTTGGCTGGGTGACGCCGGGGTCACCTACCGTTATTCAGGGCTCACCCACCGGGCCGGGGGCTGGCCAGATCCGTTGATGGCGTTGCGGTGCGCGGTGACCTCACTGACCGGATTGACGCCCAACGGTGCTCTGGCCAATCTCTACCGTGACGGGGACGACACCATGGGGTGGCACCGGGACAATGAGCCGGAACTGGGATCGGCCCCCTGGATTATCTCCTATAATCTCGGTGCCACACGGGACTTCTGCCTGCGCCGCCACGGCGAGCACCGGCAGAGCCACCGACTGCCACTGTCCCACGACAGCCTGTTGATCATGTCACCTCAGGTGCAGCGTTTTTATGAACATGCCCTGCCCCGTCGCCGGAGAGTGCGCGAGCCCCGCGTCAATCTTACCTTCCGCCATATCGTGACCGGGACGATGGGCGTGCCAGGCCAGAAACCCGGCGCGTTCAACCGAAAAACAGGTAGCTCATCAGAATCGCCGTGATCAGGCCGGCCGCGTCGGCGGCCAGGCCGCACCACAACGCATAGCGGAAGTTTCGCACTCCCACACTGCCAAAGTAGACGGCGAGAACGTAAAAAGTCGTCTCGGTGGAGCCCTGCATCACTGCCGCCATGCGGCCCGCCAGCGAATCCACGCCTTGCGTGTGCATGACATCCAGCATGGCGGCGCGGGCGCCGGACCCGCTTAATGGTTTCAGTAAAGCCACGGGCAGGGCGTCAACGAAACGGGTATCCCAACCAAGCCAAAGGGCGGCATGCCGGATCGCCGATAACACGGCTTCGAGCACACCGCTGGCGCGCAGCATGGCGATGGCGGCCAGCATCGCCACCAGGTACGGAATCAGCCTCACCGCCAGGGTGAACCCTTCCTTGGCACCCTCGATGAAAGCGTCATAGCTGTCCACCCGGGCCCGCCAGGCCGCCACGAAGAAAGCGCCGATCACCGTCAGCAACAGGCCGTTGCCAAGCAGACTGGAAATCTGGGCGCTGGCCTCGGCCGGCACCCACCACACCGCCAGCCCGAGCAATCCGAGCACGCCCAACCAGACGCCGGCGACGGCCAGCAATACCGGATCCCGCAGTCGTATACCCTGCAGGCGGGCGGTCAGCGCCACGCCGACAAAAGTGGACGCGGTGGTGGCCATCAACATGGGCAAATAGATGTCGGCGGGATCCGCCGCGCCCTGCTGGGTGCGGTAGAGCAAGACGGTTACCGGCACCAGTGTCACCGCCGAGGTATTCAGCACCAGGAACATGATCTGGGCATCGCTGGCCGTTCGCGGCCGTGGATTGCTTTCCTGCAGCGAGTTCATCGCCTTCAGGCCCAACGGCGTGGCGGCGTTGTCCAGTCCAAGCATGTTGGCGGCCATGTTCATGGAAATGCCGGCGCCGGCTCGTGAACCTTCCGGCACCGATGGCATCAGACGATGGAGTATCGGTTGGACCAGAGCGGCAAGCCGGTCGGCGAGACGGCTCTGCTCGGCCAGACGGAACAGGCCGCTCCACAGCGCCAGCACGCCGATCAGCCCGAGACTGACCTGAACCGCCAGATCGGCCGCTTCCCACAGCGCGCCCACCACGCGGGCGGGAGCTCCGGTATCACCGAGCAGCAGTTGCAGGATGGCGCCGGCGATGCCGATCAGGAAGAAGCCGGTAAACAGGCGATGCATGGTGTGCGGTGCTCTCCATGGTGGTGGATGGCATGGTGGCGGATGGCGTGGCGGTGGTCACACACAAATCAGGACCTCCCATACGAATTAATCAGAGGTTCCCGTATACTGCCAGTAAATGAATCATTGAGTGAGTCCATGAGCGTAATTCGCAAGCTGAGTGCCTTGATCGTCGCCGGGTTGCTGCTGGGCGGCGCCCTGCATATTGGAGACGGCCTGCAGGCGGCGGCGCCGGAGGTCCAGGGCAGCATCAAGCCGGATAAAGTGCATCGGGAAGCGGCGAAGGAAATCGTCGATCGCCTGAAATTGCATTACCGGCGGCTGGATTTCAATGATTCCCTGTCCGGGCAGATGCTGGACCAATACATCAAGGATCTGGATCCGAGCCGCCTGTACTTCACCGCCGAGGATATCGGTGAATTCAACCGCTATCGCGATCAGCTCGACGATCAGTTGCGAAGAGGCACTCTGGAAGCGGGCTACACCATCTTCAACCGTTTTCAGCAGCGGGTGGAACACCGTTTGCAGAAAGCGCTGACGCAGTTGCGTGGTGATATCGATAAATGGCAGTTCAGCAGCGACCGCAAAGTGCTGGTGGACCGAACCAAAGCCGATTGGGCGCCGGATCAGCAGGCCCTGGATCAAATCTGGGATGACTATCTGCGTAATTCCGTACTGTCCATGCGCCTTAATGGCACTCCGGAGAGTGAAATCCAGGACCGTCTGGTGCGCCGCTACGAAGGTCAACTCAGCCGGGTGCAGCAAAACAGTTCCGAGGATGTGTTTCAGCTCTATATGAACGCGCTGGCGCAGACGTTCGACCCGCACACCAATTATTTCACCCCGCACAATTCAGAGAACTTCGACATCAGCATGAGCCGCTCCCTGGAAGGCATCGGCGCCGTGTTGCAGTACGAGGATGGCTACACCAAGGTGGTGCGGCTGGTGCCGGGCGGTCCCGCCGCGAAGGCCGGGCAATTGAAACCAGCGGATCGCGTCATCGGGGTTGGCCAGGGTGAAAAAGATGCCATCGTCGACGTGGTCGGCATGCGCCTGGATGAAGTGGTAGATATGATCCGTGGCCCCAAGGGCTCGGAGGTGCGACTGGAGATCATTCCGGCTGGTGGCGCGGGAGAGCACAGTACCCGCACGATCACCATAGTGCGGAACAAAGTGGTGCTGGAGGAACAGGCCGCCAAGAAGGAAGTGATTGAACTGAATCACGACGGCGAGAACATCAAGCTGGGCATCATCGAAATTCCGGCCTTCTACCTCGACTTCAATGCCTTTCACCGCGGCGACCCGAACTACACCAGTACTACCCGGGACGTGGCCAAGCTGTTGGTGGAATTGCGCAAGCAGAATCCGGACGGCCTGATCATTGACCTGCGCAACAATGGCGGCGGCTCGCTGCTGGAAGTCAACAAGCTGGTGAGCCTGTTCATCAATCGTGGTCCCACCGTGCAGGTGCGTGAATCATCCGGCCGGGTCAGTGTCGAGAACGACCAGTACCCGGGCATGCTCTACACCGGCCCGATGGCGGTTCTGGTGAACCGTTACAGCGCTTCCGCCTCGGAAATCTTCGCCGGCGCCATGCAGGACTATGGGCGTGCGTTGATCGTTGGCGAGCCCACCTATGGCAAGGGAACGGTGCAAACCCTGCTGGATCTGAATCACGGCAAACTGAAAATGACCAACGCCAAGTTCTATCGGGTGTCCGGTTCCAGCAATCAGAACCTGGGCATTGTGCCGGACCTGCTGATGCCGTCGCTGATCGATACCAACGAGGTGGGCGAAGGCGCTCTGCCCAATGCCCTGCCCTGGGACGAAATCGACTCCGCGGACTATCAGCAGGTGGCGGATCTGATGCCGTTCCTGCAAACCTTGCGTCAGCGTCATGAGCGGCGCATCGAGAAGGATCCGGAGTTCGTCTATGTGGAGGAGCTGCGGGCCTTGCTGGACGAGGCCCGGGAACGCAAGGAAGTGACGCTGAACGCGGCCAGCCGGGAGTCTTGGCAGGAGGGCTTCGATCAGCGCCGTCTGAATATTGAAAACGCCCGCCGCGAAGCCCGCCATGAGGAACCGCTGAAGGACATGGCGGAGCTGCGTACGCTGGAAGAGCAACGGGCACTGGATCCGGAAGCGGCGGAGGATCCGATGAAGAAAGACCCCTATCTGCGTGAGACCGGCCACATCCTGGCGGATATGATCGAGCTGGCGCAGGCCCAAAGAGTGGCTGACAAACGGGACTGAGGCCGCGCCGCTTCAGGCCCCCGGAGTCACCACCCAGCTCTTCAACTCTCGCGCCAGCCAGTCCGGCGCGTCCAGGGAGAGATCGTGACCGGCCTCCGGGTGGACGCTCAGTGGCCGGTTCCAGGCCCGGGCCAGCGCTTGTGAGCAGCATGGACTCACCAGACGGTCCCCACCGCCATTCACGATAAGCACCGGGCTGCTCCCGGGCAGCCGCGCCGGAGCCTGGAAGCGGGCGGCGGCCCATAGCTGGCGAAGGCTGTTGGCCGTGGATACCGGCCGTCCGCCGGCAATCAAGGCCCATTCCCGGGCCACCTCCGTCAGGCGCTCCGGCGCCAGCAGATTAGTGGTGAGCTCAAGGATCGCCCGCTCCTTGTTTTCGGTGTCCCGGCTTAGCAACACATCGCGCAGCAGGCGTGGATAATTGCGCGCCCGCAGGCGCTGATGGAAAGGACTGAAACGTGCCGTGCTGCTATTAATCAGCGCGGCGCCACCAAGCTCACCTGGGAAACGCCGCAGCCAGTCCATTCCCACCATGCCGCCGAGGGACAGGGCCACCAGTCTGGGCCGCCGGCTCAGCACCTCATCGCCCAACTCGGCACGGGCGGCGTCCACCATCTCCGCCACCGTGGTGGGGCTACGCTCATGATAACGCTGGCCATTGCCGGGCAGATCGACACAGCGAACCTCGTGCTCTCCTCCCAGCACATCCGCCAGATGGCGGTCAAAGCCCTGCCAGTGGGCCTGCTCACGGATCAGCCCGCGTAGCAGAATCCAGGTTGTCGTCATAACGTTTCCGTTCTCCCGAGCCGGGGCGCCGCTGGCGGCGCCGGGTTGTTGTTTGCACCTGTTTCTGGCGATACCGGCGGCGCCTTGTTGTTGGCGCTGCCATACCACTAGGATCGGAGCCGGGCTACACTGCCCTCTATTAACCACGATTGGTGGCGGGTGGTTCCGCGCCGCCGTCCGTGGCTGATGCCATCGCCTTAGCAGATCTTGGAGTGCGCGCAAATATGGCACGAAAAACCGTCAAGAGGGTTAAAACCGGTTCTTTGGAACGGCGATTTACCCTTGCCCGCGCCGGCTTTCTCGCTGGTGCCCGCTACGCCACCGCCAGTGCCGGTACCTTGTTCTCCTCCCCGGACAAGCGAGAGGAAAGACGGAAAGCCATTCTCTCTCAACGGGCCGAGGAATTGGTGGCTGAGTTGGGTGAATTGAAGGGCTCGGTGGTGAAAATCGGGCAAATGATGGCCCTGTTCGGCGAGCATTTCCTTCCCGAGGAAGTCACCGCCGCCTTGCACACACTGGAAAACGACACCGCCGCGCTTGAGTGGCCGGCCATGGAGCGCCACCTCAAACAGCAGCTGGGTACTGTGAAACTGGCGGAACTGGACGTGGATCCGGAGCCGCTTGGTGCCGCCAGTCTGGGGCAGGTTCATCGCGCCCGGCGCAAAAAGGATGGCCGCGAGCTGGTGTTGAAAGTGCAATATCCCGGAGTCGCCGACGCCATAGACTCGGATATGCGCGCCCTGGTGCGGCTGCTAAAACTGAGTCGGCTGGTGCCGATCACCGACCAGTTCAATCAGTGGCTGGATGAGGTGCGTGCCATGCTTGGCCGGGAGGTGGACTATGATCTCGAGGCCCACACCACTCGCCATTTCCGTGAAGCGTTGCGCGAGGACCCCCGCTTCATCGTTCCTGAAGTGTTTTCCGAGTACTCCTCCCACAACATTTTGTGCCTTTCCTTCGAGGAGGGGCTGCATATCAGTGACCCCAAAGTGGTGGCCCTGAGCCAGGAACGCCGCAATTTTCTCGGCCGCGCGATCATGGAGCTGTGCTGTCGGGAGGTATTCGAGTGGAACAAGATGCAGACCGATCCGAACTTCGGCAATTATCTGTTGCAGATCGATGCGGAAGGCCACGACCGCATTGTGCTGCTGGACTTCGGTGCCATCCGTGATTTCGATGACGAGGTGCTGGGCCCCGGCCGGGAGATGATTCGCGGTGCCTGGTACCACGATACGGAGCGCCTGGTGCGGGCAATGAAGGCGCTGCATTTCCTTTCCGGCGACCCTCCTCGCCGGGTGCAGGAGGATTTCGCCGGTCTCTGCTTCGAGGCCATTGAGGCCTTGCAGGACCCGGAGCGCTTTCCGCCGCCGGCGTCGGTGGTCAATGAGAAAGGGGAATATCTGTGGGGGGAAAGCAACCTGCCCAGCCGGGTGCTGAATCGCGCCAGCCGCAACGCTCTGTCCGTGCACTTCGACGTACCGCCGAAGGAATTTATCTTTCTGCTCAGGAAGTTACTGGGGGCTTACACTTTTTTGCATGTCATCAAAGCGCAGGTGCGTGGCGATACCATCCTGGGTCCTTTTATCCATATGCATGAAGATGATGACAAGGCCCGTGTTGATCAACAATTAAGCAAAAATGCGAAGAAATCATGATCTTTATGATCAAAATCTAGCCATCTATCCGTCAAACCGCGATTTCTTGTTTGCCAAGCTCGCCACTCCACAATAAGGTTAGCAGCCTGCTCGACGGCCGGTTTTCTTGGAGCCTGTTCAAAGTC
Organism: Alcanivorax sp. 24; assembly: GCF_004360225.1. GTDB lineage: Bacteria > Pseudomonadota > Gammaproteobacteria > Pseudomonadales > Alcanivoracaceae > Alloalcanivorax > Alloalcanivorax xiamenensis. Next base: position 214,894 of record NZ_SNUA01000003.1, on the reverse strand, counting down.
TCTACGCCACCGCGCCGGAGTTCCCTTTCTACTTGGTAGAGAGTGTCGTCAGGGCGTGATTTCGATTGTGCGGTGTAGTCACTCTACATAAACAAGCGTAATCGCGGTCTGACGGCACTCTCCACCTGGAGAAAGTGGGCCCGGCCCTTCGGGTTGCGCTGGAAAAACCGCCAGAGGGCGTTGTGGCCTTTGACTTTGGAACCACCAGAGCCTGCAGTCCCCAACGCCCTCTGGCGGTTTTTCCAGCGGCAACGCGGCGGCGTAGAGACTTTGAACAGGCTCCTAACCGGCCTTTTTGTGAGGGCCCCTGTGTATTTCCGGCTATTGCCGTGGCATGGGGGCTGCCCAACAAACCATATAAAACGGGGGTAACGCAGGTGATTATCGGTGTTCCCAAGGAAATTCGCCCCGGCGAGGAGCGCGTCGCCCTGACGCCCGCCAATATCGCGGCTTTATTGAAAAAGCACGATATCCAATTCCTCGTTGAAACGGGTGCCGGCGTCGCCGCCGGTTTTACCGACGGCCAATATGAAGCCGCCGGTGCCAAGCTTGCTGACCGGGATCAAATCTTCTCCAGCGCCCAGGCTATCCTGCAGGTGCAGACGCCAGGCAGCAATACGACCAATGGCCAGGACGATTTGGACAAGATGAAGAGCGGACAGTTCCTCATCGGCATGACCGATCCCCTGGCCAACCCGGGTTTCGCCCAGCAACTGGCTCAGAGCAATGTCACCGGCATTGCTCTGGAACTGGTGCCGCGGATTACCCGGGCCCAGGCCATGGACGTGCTGTCCTCCATGGCAATGATCGCGGGCTACAAATGCGTTCTGCTTGCGGCGGCCACCGCCAACCGTATGTTCCCCATGAACATGACCGCCGCCGGCACGCTGAACGCTTCGCGGGTGTTTGTCATGGGGGCTGGCGTCGCTGGTCTGCAGGCCTGTGCCACCGCCAAGCGCCTCGGCGCGGTGGTCGAGGCCTATGACGTCCGCCCTGCTGCCCGTGAGCAAATCCTGTCCGTTGGCGCCAAGCCGGTGGAGCTGGATCTGGATACCGGCGAAGCGGAAGGCAGTGGCGGTTACGCCAAAGCCCAGGGCGAGGATTTCCTCAAGCGTCAGCGTGAGCTGATGACCGACGTGATCAAGGAAATGGACGTGGTGATCACCACCGCGGCGGTGCCGGGCGCCAAGAGTCCGATCCTGGTCACCGCCGACATGGTCAAGGCGATGAAGCCGGGTTCGGTGATCGTCGATCTGGCCGCGGAACGGGGTGGTAACTGTGAACTGACCCAGTCCGGCAAAACCGTGGTCGAACATGGCGTGACCATCATCGGTCCAGAAAACGTGCCCTCCACCGTGCCGCACCATGCCAGCCAGATGTTCGGCAAGAACATGGAGAACCTGCTCAACCTGCTGCTTAACGACCAGGGTGAGCTGGCGCTGGACTTCGAGGACCAGATCGTGGCGGATACCGTTATCAGCCACAACGGCGACGTGCCGCACACACGCCTGCGTGAGCTGCTTGGTCTGCCCGCGCTGGAGAAACCGGAACCCGAGGCGGCGGATGCCGACAACGGGAAGGAGGAGAAGTAATGGACTTCGTAGCCGAACTAACGCTTTTCGTGCTGGCCATCTTTCTCGGCGTGGAGCTGATCACCAAAGTTCCCCCCACCCTGCATACCCCGCTGATGTCGGGCTCCAATGCCATCTCCGGTATTACGCTGGTGGGCGCGCTGATCGCCGCCGGTTCCGACGCCGGGCTGCTGGTGAAGGTGCTGGGTTTCATCGCCGTGGTACTGGCTACCATCAACGTGATTGGTGGCTTCATGGTGACCAATCGAATGCTGGCGATGTTCAAGAGGAAGTAAGCAATGCAGATTTCCCAGAACTGGATCGATATCGCCTATTTGATCGCCGCCGTGCTGTTCGTGCTCGGCATCAAGGGGCTGACCAAACCGAAAACCGCGGTGCGAGGCAACATGCTGGCTGGCGCCGGCATGGCGGTGGCCTGCGTGGTGACCTTGCTGCACCGGGACATCGTCAGCTATGAAGTCATCATCGCCGGCATCCTGGTCGGCGGCATTATTGGTGTGCTGCTGGCGAAGAAAGTGCAAATGACCGCCATGCCACAGCTGGTGGCGCTGCTTAACGGCTTTGGTGGCGGTGCTTCCTTCTCCGTGGCGGCGGCTGAGTTCTTCCGTGGCGGCCATCCGGACACGGTGGGCATCATCGCCACTGGTGCCGCGGTGCTGATCGGCGCGGTGACGTTCACCGGTTCCTTCGTGGCCTTCGCCAAACTGCAGGAACTGATCGACGGTAAGCCGATGGGTTTCCCGGGCATGAAAGCGGCCAATGCCGTGTTGCTGCTTGGCTCCATCGTGGCGATCGCCTACTTGGTCTCCAACCCCGGTTCACCGACGGTATTCTGGGGGCTGGCCATTGCCGCCGCTCTGCTGGGCATTTTGTTGGTCATGCCGATCGGCGGGGCCGACATGCCGGTGGTGATCGCGCTGCTGAACTCCTACTCCGGTGTGGCCGCTTCCGCCGCTGGTTTCGTCATGGGCAACAGCGCCCTGATCATTACCGGTTCCCTGGTGGGCGCCTCCGGCCTGATCCTGACCCAGATCATGTGTAAGGCGATGAACCGTTCTCTCACCAACGTGCTGTTTGGTGTGATGGCGGAAGGCGGCGAAACCATCGATCAGGATGAAGTCTACGCCGGCAAGATCAAATCCACCTCCGCGGACGAAGTGGCGATGCTGCTGGAAACCGCGCAGCGCGTGGTGATCGTGCCGGGCTTCGGTCTTGCCATGGCTCAGGCCCAGCACGCCGTACGCGAACTGGCCGATACCCTGGAAGCCAACGGGGTCGAGGTGGAGTACGCGATTCACCCGGTGGCGGGACGTATGCCAGGGCACATGAACGTGCTGTTGGCCGAGGCGGAAGTGTCCTATGACAAGCTCAAGGACATGGACACCATCAATCCGACCTTCGAGCAGACCGACGTGGCGATCGTACTGGGCGCCAACGACGTGACCAACCCGATGGCCCGCGAAGACAAAGGCAGCCCGATCTACGGCATGCCGATCCTCAACGTGGACAAGGCCAAGACCGTGGTGGTGGTGAAACGCTCCCTGAGCGCCGGTTTCGCCGGCCTGCCCAACCCGCTGTTCGCCAAGGACAACACTCTGATGTTGTTCGGCGATGGCAAGGGTGCGGTGGTGGACATTACCGCCGCTCTGAAGGAAGGTTGATCGACGCTTTTCTTCAAGTTCGCTTCAACGAAAAAGCCCGCTCAAGCGGGCTTTTTCGTGTCCGGCGATCACTCTCCAGCCTACATCTCGCTGATATCATCTCGCGGCGTCGCCGTACCGCCGGCTGACCCGGCGGGGCCGTGGGCGCCTTGCGGCGGAGTGGCGCCGGGGGTGGCGCGCGCCGTCCTGGACAGGGCATCGTGGATGCCCAGTGCCAGTTGCGCCACCTTCAATGGGTCGCTGTTGGCGGCCAGTACATAACCACGCCCGTTCTGGCTCCAGCGCACCAGGGTGACCGGTGACTGGGTCAGCACATGCAGCCAGCTATCTCCCGGGGCGCTCTGCCCTATCTCATACAGTGCCACGCGTCGTCCCTCGGCGTTCTCGAAGCGATACTCCTGAATATGCTGTCCGGAAACCAGTAGCGGCTGTTGACCGGACGCGCTCAGACCCAGGCGATCCAGCGGCAGCGCCGGGGCCGCGGCGGTATCGGGTATCACGGCGGGATTGCTGAAGGCATGGACGATGGCCTGGGTCAGGTCGATAGCGGGCTCCGTGGTGGCCGGAGACGTGGCCGGTGTTTGCCACCAAATCGCCATCATCACGCCCGCCGCCACCAGGGTGCCGGCAACTCCGACGATCTGCCGGCGGCGCCGGGAAACGGTGTTTGGGGCCTGTGTCGGAGACGACGACGGCGCGGCGGTGCTCTGCTCCCTGAAGGCGCGCCACAGCGTTTCGTCATGGCGCCAGTAATCGCGCAGCCGATCCGCGTAGGCCGGATGCCGCCGGATACCCGCCGCCACCCGGCGGGCCCGCCGGCGTGGTAATTCCCCGTCGGCGAAGGCGCTCAGTTCCTCCTCGCTAACCGCCTCGCGGGACAATAGCCCTCGTTCCCGCCAGCTCATTTTACTCTCCTCAACCGGGGGCGCCCGCCGTTCCGGGATGAATCGTCGAGCTCTTGGCGCAATGTCTCGCGGGCTCTGGAGAGGCGCGAGCGCAGCGTCCCCACTTTGACACCCAGGATACGGGCGGCCTCGGTGTAACCAGGGTTTTCCAATACCATCAACAACAATGCCGCCCGTTGCTCCGAGGGCAAGGCCCTGATCGCTTCCATTGCCTCGTGACAGGCCAGGAACGGCTCTTGGCGCGCCGCTTGAGGCCTTTCCAGACCGGCATCCGGGGTCAGTGACTCCCTCCGGTGCCGGGCGCTGGCACGGTCATTCAGATACAGCCGGTACAGCATTCTGAACAGCCAGGGGCGTACCGAACGACCGGGCATCCACAAATGGCGCTTGCGCAGCGCTCGCTCCAGGCAATCCTGTACCAGATCCTCCGCCTGTCCCGGATTGTCACACAGCGCCCGGGCGTAGCGTTGCAGGTGCGGGATCTGGTCGCAGATCCGGCGTTCAAAATTCACTCCGGCGGTTCCTTTCCGGCTGACCGTGAGGTCCTTACTAGTACCTACAGCCAGATAGCCGGTTTGGTTCCCAAAAAAGAATGTTGCCATGGAACCAAACCCCATCCCGCCCTGTAGACAGGAATGAGGCGGCGGCAAAATCGGTTTTCCGGCGCGTCCCGCCCGCTGAAGTCACCGGATGGATCGGGAGGTAGCAATGAAGTTCCACACAACGCTGTTGCTGATCCTCGGGGTTGCTTGTCTCGGCGCCACGGTCGCCGCCACGGCGGTGGACGGTAATCGCCCGGCCCGGGACCAGCCCGACTACCAGCGCACCATGCCGGCCCCGCCCGGGCCGCCAGCTGATCCGGACCGACCCGGCCAGCCCGCTTACGGCAATCCTGGCGGCCTGGACGGTGGCGCCGGAGAGAGGGGGCAGCCCGACGACCGGGGTTGGCCCACCGGAGAGGATCGCGACGGCGGCGACGATACACGGGGTGACGACCCCGGCCGCCCATGATTTCCGGGCGGCCTGGAACCGCCGACGCACAATCACTTAAATCGGAGGAAAGACCATGAAAGATGGAAAAATGGAACCGCGGACCGGGTTGCGAAGAGGCGTGGCCGGCACACTCGCCCTGCTGGTGATGGGATCGGTACTGGCCGCCTGTGATCCGAAGCAGCCAGACTCACCGGCCCCTGGGGACCCGCAGCAGCCTTCTCAGCCCGGCATGCAAAGTGGTGGCGACCCCGCTGGTGGCGGCTCCGCCGGGGGCGCGGGTGGCTACGGTGACACTCGGCAATAAGCACTTCACCGGCTCTGGGTTTCGGGATTCCGTTCCGGGCTCAGAGCCGGCTTTTCAACGATTGCCGCCAGCGTACCTGATAGCCATGCCGACTCTCATAGAGGATCACTTCATGGACATCAAACTCAATATGGTCTTCAGGTGGACCTTTGACTCTCTCGCCCGCCCTTGTCGTGGCAAGCCGGCCGCGGCCGCGAGCCAGCGTTACATGGGGTAAAAAGCCCCGCTCCTCGCGTTCCATCCCAAGATCCTCCAGAAGGCGCCAAACGCGCTTATGCAGTGCCATCAGCGCGGGGGATGGAAAGGCCCGTGCCGCCCACGGGCGGCCACCACTGGACGGGGCTCCTCTTGATGGGGAGCTTCTTTGTGGCGTCCCTCCCAGTGGCATTCCTCCCGGTGGAAAAAGGCCTCCACCAGAGAGCTTCAGGCTCAGGGGCTGTACGCCCTCCAGAGTCGCTTCCAGGCGTCGACAAAGCGTCTGTGTCCAGGAAAGCTCCCGTTCTCCGAGGAACGCCAGGGTCAGATGCAGATCCGCCAACGGCAGTCGCCGGCCGGCCCCATCCGGAACGCCCTGTAACAGAGCGCGACCCGCCTCCTTCGGCACCGGCAGTCCAATGAAACACCGCATATGGTTTTTTCTCCCGGGTCTGGCCGTCGCTGTCCCGGCCTCGTTACCAACCCAATAGGCATTCACACCGGGTTAATAGTAGAATGCCGCCCCGCTGACTGCGAGGTGGTTTATGTCCGGTAAGGTTGGATTTATCAGCCTGGGTTGCCCCAAGGCCCTGGTGGATTCCGAGCGCATTCTTACCCAGCTGCGCACCGAAGGGTACCAGGTGACGCCCAGCTACGATGACGCCGATGTGGTGGTGGTGAACACCTGCGGCTTCATTGACGATGCCAAGGCCGAGTCCCTGGAAGCCATTGGCGAGGCGCTGGCCGAGAACGGCAAGGTCATCGTCACCGGCTGCATGGGCGTGGAAGAAGACAACATTCGCAAAGCGCACCCGGCGGTGCTGTCGGTCACCGGACCTCAGCAGTACGAGCAGGTGGTCAGCGCCGTGCACCAGGCGGTGCCCTCTCGGGCCGACCATAACCCCTTCACCGATCTGGTGCCGCCCCAGGGCATCAAACTGACCCCGCGACACTACGCCTATCTGAAAATATCCGAGGGCTGTAACCACAAGTGCAGCTTCTGCATCATCCCCGGCATGCGCGGCAAGCTCGATTCCCGGCCGGTGGGCGATGTGCTCGACGAAGCGGAACGGCTGGTGAAGGCAGGGGTGCAGGAGCTGCTGGTGATCAGTCAGGACACCAGCGCCTACGGCGTGGACCGCAAGTACCAGACCGGTTTCTGGCAGGGCATGCCGATGAAAACCCGTATGCTGGAATTGTGTCAGGCGCTGGGGCAACTGGGAGCCTGGGTGCGGCTGCATTACGTCTACCCCTACCCCCACGTGGACGAGATCATTCCGATGATGGCCGCCGGCCATATCCTGCCGTACCTGGATATCCCGTTCCAGCACGCCAGCCCGTCGGTGCTCAAGGCGATGAAGCGCCCTGCTCACTCGGAAAACACGCTGGCGCGGATCCGCCGCTGGCGCGAAATCTGTCCGGACATCACCCTGCGCAGCACGTTCATTGTCGGCTTTCCCGGCGAAACCGACGACGATTTCGAGATGCTGCTGGATTGGCTGGAAGAGGCGCAACTGGATCGGGTCGGCTGCTTCACCTATTCGCCGGTGGACGGCGCTCCCGCCAACGCCCTGCCCGATCATGTCGACGAAGAGGTGGCACGCGAACGTCAGGAGCGCTTCATGAACGTCCAGGCGCGGATCAGCGCCGCCAAACTGCAACGCAAAATCGGTCAAACCCTGGAAGTCCTGGTGGACGAGGTTGGTGAGGACGGCGTGGTGGCCCGCTCCCAGGCGGACGCGCCGGAGATCGACGGCCTGGTGTATCTGCCCGACGATGCGGCGGTAAAACCCGGGCAACGCCTGCGGGTGACCGTCGAGGACGCCGACGACCACGATCTGTGGGCCCGGCCGGTCGCGTGAACAACGACCAGCCTCTGAAGGGCGCCTTATTGCTGATTCTGGGTGAAGGGTTGCTGGCGATCATGGCGGCCCTGATCAAGCATCTCTCCGACACGCTTTCCACAGAACTGATTGTCTTCGCGCGCAACTTTGTCGGGTTGCTGGTACTGATGCCGGTGTTGATGATCAGTGGCGGCATTCGCGACCTCGGTACTCGCCATCTCGGCCTGCATTTCATTCGTGGTTTCACCGGCGTCGCCGCCATGTTCTGTTTCTTTTACGCCATCGGGCATATCACTTTGGCGGAGGCGGTTCTGGTCAAGATGACGGTGCCATTCTTTCTGCCATTGGTGGCCTGGGCCTGGCTGGGCGATCGGGTATCGCTGCGGACCTGGATGGCTATCGCACTGGGCTTTGTCGGCGTCGCGGTGATTCTGCGTGCCGACCAGGGCCAGGTGGATCCGGTGATGTGGGTGGCGCTCGGCGGCGCCGCCATCATGAGCGTGGCAAAGGTCAGTATCCGGCGCATGGCGGTAAGCGAGCCGGCACACCGGGTGGTGTTCTATTTCTCGCTGTTCGCCACCCTGCTCTCCGCTTTGCTGTTACCCAGCGTCGAGCAATGGCCCAACGGCGTGGAAATGCTCTGGATGCTGGGGATCGCCCTGTTCGCCATCGCCGGCCAGTTCGCCATGACCACCGCCTATCAGGTGGCCCGTCCCGGCCAGGTCGGCGTTTACAACTACTCCGCGGTGGTGTGGGCGGCGATTCTCGGCTGGTTGTTCTGGGGCGAGGCACTGGCGCTGAGCACCTATCTGGGGACCTTGCTGATTATCGGTGCCGGCATCTGGAACCTGAAATCACGCTGATCGCGCCATATTGACCTCTCCGGCGGTGCCATCCGCCACGTCGATCCTCTACGGTGGCTTTTTCACGAGGAAAGAATAACAACCGGAGGGAACAAGGATGACATGGCGTCGTGTGGGGCTGATTCTGGCGGTAGCCGTTCTGGGTGCCGCGCTGCTTGGCGGGTGTGAAGACACCCGGCGCTGGGCCTACCATCAGGGCATTGCATTCGAACAATGGCGAGCGGGCCTCGAAAGCCTGCGAGTCTCCAGCGACAGCGGCCTCGACTGGCATTTGCTGCGCTCCAAAGATGGCGCGGAGGTGCCGGCGGTGCTGCTGATCCACGGTTTTGGCGCCGATGCGCGCAACTGGGTCCGTTTCGCCAATCAGCTGGAAGGCGAGTATCGTTTTATCATTCCCGATCTGCCCGGCCACGGCGCCACCCTGCCCCTGACCACGTCAATGGAGTACGGCATTGACAAGCAGGCCACCCGGCTGTTCGAACTGCTTGATCACTTGGGCGTCGAGCGCTTTCATGTGGCGGGCAATTCGATGGGGGGCGCCATCGCCATTGAAATGGCCCGGTGCCACCCGGACCGGCTGATCTCACTGGGGTTGGTGGACGCCGCCGGGGTTACCCTGCAAACACAGGAATTCCGCGATGTGCTGGCGCAATCACCGGGCAATCCTCTGATTCCCCGGCGGGCCAAGGACTTCCATACCACACTGGACTGGGCCGCCGAACGCTCGGTGGGCATGCCCGACTTCGCCATCACCCTGATGGGCGAGGAGAAAGCCGCCAATGCGGAAGTGGCGGAGAAAGTCTGGGCGGATATCAATTCGGATCCGGCGATGCGGTTGGGGCAAGCCGGGGTGCTGGCCTCCATCAATACTCCCACGCTGGTCCTGTGGGGACGTGAAGACCGACTTCTTGGGGTCGACAACGTCGAGGTCTTCACCCAGACCCTGCCAAATGCCCGGGCGGTGATCCTTGATGGCGTGGGTCACGTGCCGATGGCGGAAGCGGCCGGACAAAGCGCCGATGCCTTTCGGGTTTTCTGGAACCGGATCCCGGCCCGTCCGCGCTGATCATCCCGGTCTTGAAACAGACCAGTCTTGAACAACATCGCCGGCGCCCGTAAGGTCTTTCCTTTTTCCAGGCGCCGGCCAGCCATGACCCAATCCGACAATCCCATTCCCAAAATCCGACGGGGCGAAGCCCATACCATTCATACCCGTGGCATTACCCTGCTGCGTTCCGGCCACCGCGAGGTGCGCCGCTTGAAACGTGCCAATCACGTGCCCTCGATCCACGGCAACAAAGTGTGGAACTCCAGCTTCCTGATCATGGACCAGTTGACCCGCGACCGCCGGGCGCTGTCCCTGGGAGCGGATATCCATTTGATGGACATCGGCTGTGGCTGGGGCCCGCTGTCGATATTCGCCGCCAAGCGTCTTGGTTGCCGGGTGACCGCGGTGGACGCGGACGAGGATGTCTTTCCCTATCTGGAACTGCATGCCGCCATCAACAAAACCTCGGTGACGACCCTGCAAAAACGATTCGAGAATCTGACCAAAGCGCTGCTCGCCGATGTCGATGTCATTACCGGTGCCGACATCTGCTTCTGGGACGAGCTCACGCCAGTGCTGTTCAATCTGATACGCCGTGCGCTGAATCAGAAGGTGCGGCGGATCATTATCGCCGACCCCGGACGCTCCCCGTTCTATGCCCTGGCGGAACGATGTGAAGAAAAATTCGACGCCCGGCTGGTGGAACGGCGCACCCAGACCCCTCGTGAGCTCAGTGCCGATCTTTTGATCATCGACGGCCCGCGCTGAATCCGGCTATTGAAAACCGGTTCGGAGACTCCATTCAGATGACTGGTCGTGCGTCGCCTTCTTGTCGTAATGTCAACGGCGACGCTTCCCGTTTATGACGAGTGGATATCATGAACCAAGACGAGCAGGAAACCACCATCGAACAGCCCACCCCTCAGGGGGCCCTGGCCTTGCCGGATCATCATTTGCCACAACGGGTCTATCTGATACCAGTGCGTCATCGCCCGTTCATGCCCGGGTTGGTGCAGCCGATTCTTCTGAATCAGGAGCTGTGGCAGACCACCCTGGAGCGGGTTAGCCAGACCCCGCACCATGCCCTGGGCCTGATCTATGTGGGCGACCGTAACCCGGATGAGGTCTCGGTGGAGGATTTCCCGGAATACGGCTGTCTGGTGAAAATCCATGCCGTCAATCAGGAAGACGATCATCTGCAGGTGGTGGCCCAGGGGCTGGCGCGTTTCCGCGTTTCCGGCTACACCAATCGCAAACGCCCGTTCATGGCGGAAGTGGAATACCCTGAGCCCAAGGACGAGCTCTCCGATGCCCTGCGCGCCTATGCCATGGCGATCATCAACACCATCCGCGAGCTGCTGCCACTGAACCCGCTGTATAACGAAGGGCTCAAGCACTATCTGCAGAATTTCTCGCCGCGGGACCCCTCTCCTCTCACCGATTTCGCTGCCGCATTGACCAGCGCGAACGGGGACGATCTTCAGGACATTCTGGAGACCGTGCCGTTGAAGCCACGCATGGAGAAAGTGCTGACACTGGTGCGCAAGGAAGTGGAAGTCGCGCGCCTGCAGAACGAGATCAGCGAGGAGGTCAACGAAAAGATCTCCCGCCATCAGCGTGAATTTTTCCTCAAGGAACAGCTCAAGGTGATTCAGCGTGAGCTGGGTCTGGAAAAAGATGACCGCACCGCCGACGTGGACGAATTCCGCGCCCGCATGGAATCTCTGACGCCGCCGGAGGCGGTGGCCAAGCGCTTTGAAGAGGAAGTGCGCAAACTGGGCGTGCTGGAAAGCGGCTCGCCGGAATACGCGGTGACCCGCAACTATCTCGACTGGCTGACGTCCGTTCCCTGGGGGCGATTCTCCGAGGACAATCTGGACCTCAAGCACGCCCGCGATACCTTGAGTGCGCATCACAGTGGTCTGGACGACGTCAAGGATCGCATCGTCGAATTCCTCGCGGTGGGCGCCATGCGCGGCGAAGTCAAAGGCTCGATCCTGCTGCTGGTAGGACCTCCCGGGGTGGGCAAGACCAGTGTCGGGCGGGCCATCGCGGAAGCCCTGGATCGCCGTTTTTACCGGCTCAGCCTGGGCGGAATGCGGGACGAGGCGGAGATCAAAGGCCACCGGCGCACCTACATCGGCGCCATGCCCGGCAAGTTGATTCAGGCGCTGAAAGAGTCCGGCACCAGCAATCCTGTGATCATGCTCGACGAAATCGACAAGCTCGGCGCTTCGTTTCAGGGCGACCCGGCCTCCGCCCTGCTGGAAGTGCTGGACCCGGAGCAGAATCAGGACTTTCTCGATCACTATCTGGACGAACGTCTGGACCTCAGTCATTGCCTGTTTATCTGCACCGCCAATACCCTGGATTCGATCCCCGCTCCCCTGCTCGACCGCATGGAAATGATCCGCCTGAGCGGTTACATCACCGAGGAAAAGGTGGAAATCGCCAAACGCCATCTGTGGCCGCGCTCCTTGGAACGGGCCGGGGTCAAACCCGGGCAGCTCACCATCAATGCCAGCGCGTTGCGTCAGGTGGCGGAGGGCTATGCCCGTGAAGCCGGGGTGCGAAACCTGGAGAAACAGCTCAACAAGATCATTCGCAAGGCGGCGGTACGTTTGCTTTCCGGTGAGAAAAAGATCAGCGTCACCAGCAAGAACCTCGAGGAATTTCTCGGCCAGCCCTATTTCCAACGGGAGAAGACCCAGCGCGGTATCGGTGTCGTTACCGGCCTGGCCTGGACCTCCATGGGGGGCGCGACCTTATCCATCGAAGCCACCCAGGTGCATGTTCATCAACGTGGCTTCAAACAGACCGGGCAACTGGGCGATGTGATGAAGGAATCCGCTGAGATTGCGTACAGCTATGTCGCCAGCCATCTGCCGGCCTACGGTGGTGACAGCAGTTGGTTCGATCAGTCCTTTGTGCATTTGCATGTGCCGGAAGGCGCCACGCCAAAGGATGGGCCCAGTGCCGGCATTACCATGGCCACGGCCTTGATCTCACTGGCCACCGGCAAACGATTGCCGCGCAAATTGGCGATGACCGGCGAGCTGACGTTGACCGGTCAGGTGCTAGCCGTCGGTGGCATTCGCGAGAAGATCACCGCCGCTCGCCGTGTTGGTATTCGTGAAATCATTCTGCCAAAGGCCTGCGAGCGCGATTACAAGGAACTGCCGGAGCACCTTAAAAAGGGGCTGACGGTGCACTTCGCCGAGCGCTATCAGGATGTCCATGACGCCATCTGGGGATGACCCGGTGCGCTTGCCGCGGGCCCGGCAGCCGGAGCACTACATCGTGCCCCGTTGCCATGAGGAGGTGGTCATCCTGCACCGGGACGATCACCTTCTGGTGGTAAACAAGCCCGCCTTCCTGCTCAGCGTGCCGGGCCGGGCGCCGGAGAACAAGGACTGCGTGATCCGGCGTCTGGCGGTGGACTTTCCGGAAATACGGCTGGTGCACCGGCTCGATCTGGATACCTCCGGAATCATGGTGTTCGCTCTGACTCGCGAAGCGCAGAGCCAGCTCAGCCGCGCCTTCCAGCAACGCCGGGTATTCAAGGAATATCAGGCCGTGGTGGACGGCCTGGTGGAATACGGAGACGGCGCGGTGGACTTGCCGCTGATCGCCGACTGGCCCAATAGGCCGCTGCAGAAAGTCTGTTTCGAAACCGGCAAGGTGGCGCTCACCCAATGGAAAGTGCTGGAGCGGGACACCGTCCGAGGCCGCACCCGGTTACGGCTGCGGCCGGTAACCGGGCGCAGCCATCAGCTGCGTATTCACTGCCGGGAGCTGGGGCATCCGATTCTCGGCTGCGATCTCTACGCGCCCGAAGCGGTGCTCGCCGCCAGCGAGCGGTTGCTGCTGCATGCCCACAAGCTGGCCTTCAATCATCCTCACACCGGACTGTGGAGCGAGTTCGTTTCGCCGGTCCCCTTTTAAAAGGGGCTCCCGGACTACGCCCAATCCTCACCGTAATCGTGCAACAGTTCCTGCCCTGCCTTCACCGCTTTCAGCGTCACCACGGTGAGGTCGTCATAGTAAGCCACATTGGCCGGCCGGCCGTGATTGATGTAACGCAGCTCGCATAAAACCCGGTGCCGCTCCTCGCCGTCGTCATCCAGCCACAGCACATAGGGACCGTTGCGACGAGCGGGCTTGGTTTTCAGCACGCCGAGCACGGTGCCGGCGGGAAGACGTTGGCGGGCGAACAGCCCCTTGCCATGGATATCACTGGTCTGGACCAAAACCAGGTCGTGACGAACGTAGGGTTTCATGGGCATCGTGCTTGCAGTTGTTATCGTCAGCGTGGCATCTTGCCAGAAAAGCTATCAGGGCGCATGGCATGGGCTTCGCGGACTGCCCCTTCCGATCCCACTATGTATCGGTGCACGGGCAACGGCTGCATTATCTGGACGAAGGCTCCGGCCCCACCTTGTTGTTCGTGCATGGCAATCCCACCAGCAGTTATCTGTGGCGGAACGTGATCAAGCTTCTGCGTCACCGTTACCGCTGCGTCGCGTTGGACCTTCCCGGTTTCGGCCGCAGCGCCAAGCCGGATCTGGATTACCGGCTATGTACGCTCCATCACTTTCTGTCCGGTTTTGTTGAGCAACTGGCGCTTGAGCCGGTGATCCTGGTGCTGCACGACTGGGGTGGTCCGCTTGGTTTCAGACTGGCGCAGCAGCAGCCGAGCCAGGTCCGTGCCCTGGTCTTCATGGAGACCTTCCCTTTCACCTTTGACTGGCAAGAGTTTCCGCTGATCGCGCGTCCGCTGTATTTCGCTTTTCGTCAGCCAGCTCTGAGCCCCTGGTTGCTGCAACGCCACAATCTGTTCGTTAACACGGTATTGCCCATGGGCACCTTGCGGCGTTTGCCTCGCAGCGTCATGAACGTTTATCGTGCCGCGTTCCCCGATCGAGACAGCCGCCGGGCGATCCGTGCCCTGCCCTCCGAGTTGCCAATCGATGATCGCCAGGGGGAAACCTGGCTGGCGGTTGAGGAAATCGAAAAGCGTCTGCCGGAGATGGACCAGCCGATGTTGCTGTTGCACTTCCGCCCGGGCGCGGTGCTGCCCGAACAACGTATCCCCTGGTTCAAACAACGGCTGAAATACCTGGATGTGGTCCATGCGGGGCCGGGGCTGCATTTCGTGCCGGAGGATAATCCGGCGGTGATCGCCGATTCTCTGGACCAATGGTTCCAGGTACGCTTGGCGAATCCGCGATGAGCGCGGTAAAGGTCTGTTCAAAGGAAGCACGGACATCATGAATCTGCTGCACACCGGCCAGGATCTGCGCCGCCTCAATGAGCTGGCGGCGATTCTGCTGAAATACGGATTTGCTGACATGCTGCGCCGGTTGGGCCTGGCGCCGATGATCGAACACGCCGGGCGTTTGTTGCGCAGCGGGCTGGATCCCCGCTCCCTGCATATGGGCAGTGCCGAGCGTCTGCGTCATGCCATGGAGGAAATGGGGCCTACCTTCGTCAAGCTCGGTCAGGTGCTGGCGACCCGGGTGGATTTGTTTTCACCGGAATGGATCGAACAGTTTGAAAGGCTGCAGGATCGAGCCCGGCCGGTATCCTTTGCCAGTCTGACCCCGGCGGTGGAGGCGGCACTGGGGCGGCCGCTGGATCAGGTGTTCGCTTCGGTGGATGAGCGTCCGCTGGGTGTGGCGTCCATCGGCCAGGTGCACGCCGCGGTGACCCGCTCCGGTGATCGGGTGGTGATCAAGGTGAGAAAGCCTGGCATCGAGGCCAAGATTCAATCCGACCTGCGGCTGCTGGATCAACTCGCCAAAC
This sequence comes from Alcanivorax sp. 24, assembly GCF_004360225.1. Taxonomy (GTDB): domain Bacteria; phylum Pseudomonadota; class Gammaproteobacteria; order Pseudomonadales; family Alcanivoracaceae; genus Alloalcanivorax; species Alloalcanivorax xiamenensis. The sequence continues at coordinate 199,684 of NZ_SNUA01000003.1, read as the reverse complement.
TGGCCTCCGACAATTCCCAGGAGCTGCGCCGCTACCGCCCGGTGGAACTGGTGCGCGAGTTTCATCGCTCGCTCACCCGGGAGTTGGATTTCACCATTGAAGCGCGCAATGCCGAGCGCATTCGCCAGAACGTCAAGGGGCTGCGCTGGGTGATGGTTCCGAAAGTCCACACCCGTCTCAGTTCCGCCACCTTGCAGGTGCAGCAACGGCTCAACGGTACGCCGGCGCGGGATCTGGCCCGGCTTGACGCGCTCGGCGTGGATCGGCCGCTGGTGGCGAGACGTGGCGCCATGGTGGCCTGGAAAATGGCCCTGGAGGACGGTTTTTTCCACGCTGACCCTCACCCTGGCAACGTACTGATTCTGAGCAACAACCGCATCGGCCTGCTCGACTTCGGCATGGTCGGCAAGCTGACCGATGGGCGGCGCGAACAGATCGTGCAATTGGTGCGTGCCATCATAACCCGGGAGTCGGAGCATGCCGCGGCGGTCCTGACCGGTTGGTCCGACGGCCAACCGCTCAACTTTGATCAGTTGGTGGCGGATGTGGAGGACGTGGTGTCCCGTTACTATGGTTTGCCGCTGGCGGACCTGGACCTGCCCGCCCTGCTCGGCGACATCACCGCCCTGATCCGCAATCACGGGCTGATCCTGCCCAGCGATATCGCCTTGTTGATCAAGGCCCTGATTACCCTGGAAGGCTTTGGCCGTCTGCTGAACCCGCGCTTCGACCTGATCCGTGAGGCGGAACCCTTGATGCACCGGCTGCTGCGACAACGCTATGGGCCTAAACGGCTGGTGCGCAGTCTCGGGCTGCGGGCCCTGGATGCGGTTGACCGGCTCTATGCTCCTCCCCCACCGGCGACGCTGGCTGGCGGGCGCGCTGATGGCGGTGTCGATCCGCGCCATCTGGAGCGTTTGGTGAGCCGTCTGGAGCGCGGTCAATACCGGCAGATACAAACGCTTTTGGTCTGCGCATCGATGATTGCTGGCGCGCTGATGCTGGCCGGACGGGTGCCGCCGACAATTTGGGATCTTTCCGTGCCCGGAGTGCTGGTATTATTGGCGTGTGGACTGTGGTCCACATGGTTGCTATGGATAGCCCGCCGCCATTTGCGCGAGTGGGAATAAGGAGGAAAACATTGATGAAAAGAATCGCCCTGCCCGTACTGGCCGCCCTGACGCTGACCGCCTGTGCCACTTCACCGCTGGGCCGCAGCCAGTTCTTGCTGATGCCCGCGGACCAGATGAATGAAATGGGCATGGCCGCTTACGATCAAATGAAAACGGAACAGAAGATCAGTACCAACAGTAAGCAAAAACGGTATGTGCAATGCGTGGCCGACGCGGTTACCGCCGAGTCCGGCAGTGACCAGCAGTGGGAAGTGACATTGTTCGACGATCCTGCCGCCAACGCCTTCGCTTTGCCTGGCGGCAAAATCGGGGTCTATACCGGCTTGCTGAAAGTGGCCAAGACCCAGGATCAACTGGCCGCGGTGCTGGGTCATGAAGTGGGTCATGTGCTGGCCCAGCACTCCAATGAGCGCATGTCGATTCAATACGCCACGGATACCGGCACGCAATTGCTGGCGGCCCTGGCCGGGGACAGCGGCGGTGCGGCCCAGCAAGGCCTGATGGCGGCCCTGGGGCTGGGTACTCAGGTGGGCGTGACGCTGCCCTTCAGCCGAAAGCATGAATCCGAGGCCGACATCATCGGCTTGCGGATGATGGCCCGAGCCGGATTCGATCCGCGTCAAAGCGTGGAGTTGTGGAAAAACATGGCTGCGGCCAGCAATGGCAGCCCGCCGGAGCTGTTGTCCACTCACCCCTCCAGTGGCACCCGTATCGAAGATCTGGAGGCCAGCATGTCTGACGCCCTGCCGCTGTATCAGCAGGCCCGCGCTGCGGGCAAAAGGCCAAACTGCGGATAATCGGAGGCAAACGAATCGTGGTCCGTGGAGTGGTGGCGTCCGACAGCTCGCTGGCACGCTAGACGCTATTCGCCGCTAAAGCGGCTTCCCACGGATCGGACTACGAAGCCGCTGTGGGAAGCTTGCTTGCAAGCGAAGTCGATAGTCGACCGGGAAATCAACTGTAGTAGGCGTTGTCGGTAACGCTGTGATCGGTCTTGTCCCGCACGCCGGTCAGTTCTGGCAGGCGCTCCTTGAGGGTACGCTCCACGCCATCACGCAAGGTGACATCCACCACCGAACACCCCTGACAGCCGCCGCCGAATTCCAGCACCGCCACATTGTCCTCGGTCAGTTCCAGCAGCTGCACGCTACCACCGTGAGCCGCCAGATTCGGGTTGATCTCCGCGTACAGGACATAGTTGATGCGTTCTTCCAGGCTGGCATCGGGGCTGATGTCGGGGACCCGGGATTTGGGGGCCCGGAAGGTCAGCTGGCCGCCCATGCTGTCCTTCTTGTAATCGATCACCGCGTCTTCCAGGTAGCGTACGCTCTTGCCCTCGATCCAGGCATGGAAGCCTTCATAGTCATAGCGCACATCCCCGTCTTCCTGCTCATCCGGCGGGCAATAGGCCATGCAGCACTCGGCATGGGGGGTGCCGGGGCGTTCGACGAAGATACGCACGCCCATACCCTCCTGGTCCTGCTTGGAAAGCAGGTCGCGGAGGTAATCCTGGGCGCTGTCGGTGATGCGGATCAGTTCTTCGCTCATTCCGGTTTCCGGTTGGGGTATTTCCTGACTATTTTAGTCAGGTACTGCGTGGTTGCAATGGGGCAGCGTTTTTCTCCGGGTTGATCCTGGGGGGCCTAGAGCCTGTTTATAGTCTTTACGCCGCCGCGCCGAAGCTCCCCTCTCCACCTAAAGAAAGTGGGCCCGGCCCTTCGGGTTGCGCTGGGGTAAAGACTATAAACAGGCTCTAGGACTTTCTGGTATGGTTGCCGCTTTCGTCAAAAAGCCGGAAATCACCTTGCCTCCACTGCATCGAAGCCGCCGCGTCCTCGCCCTGGGCCTGCCCATCATGGCGGCCATGATAAGCCAAAGCCTGCTCAATCTGGTCGACGCCGCTCTGGTCGGGCGGCTGGGCGGTGATGCTCTGGCCGGTGTTGGTCTGGGGGGCTATGCCGCCTTCCTGTCGATCAGCGTGGTGATCGGGCTCGGCGCCGGGGTGCAGGCCATGGTGGCGCGGCGCAAAGGAGAAGGCGACGAGCGTCAATATGCCCTGCCCCTGAATGCCGGATTGCTGGTGGGGCTGGTGCTGTCGCTGCCGTTGACCGCGCTGTTTCTGGCGCTCAGCGCACCGATGATGCATTTTCTTGCTCCCAATGCGCCGGTCGCCGGGCTGGCCGAGGGCTACTTTGACATGCGTTTGCTGGGCATCTGGGCGGTGGCGATGAATTTTTGCTATCGCGGCTATTGGAACGGCATCAGCCGCCCCGCGGTGTACATGCGCACCCTGATCACCACCCATGTGGCCAATGTGGTACTCAGCTATGGTCTGATCTTTGGCCGTCTGGGCCTGCCGGAAATGGGCGCCGCGGGCGCAGGCCTCGGTACCACCTTGTCGCTTTATCTCGGCAGTCTGCTTTACCTGCTGCAAACCTGGAAGCTGGGGCGTGAGCACGGTTTCATGGCCGCCTGGCCTTCCACCGCCACTTTGGGCAGTATCGCCAGGGTCAGTATTCCCAACTCGGTGCAACAGTTCTTCTTCTCCGCCGGCCTTACCGTGCTGTTCTGGATTATCGGCATGGTCGGCGCCGATGAAGTGGCGGTGGCCCATGTACTGATCACCTTGATCCTCCTGCTGATTCTGCCGGCCATCGGGCTCGGGCTGGCGGCCGCGTCGCTGGTGGGCCAGGCGCTGGGCCGCCGGGATACCGCCGATGCCTACCGCTGGGGCTGGGATGTCACCTGGCTGGCGGTGCTGATGTTGTTCATCACCGCATTGCCCATGTGGCTGGCGCCGGAGTGGATTCTGGGGTTATTCCTGCACCAGCCGGATCTGGTGGCATTGGGACGGGTGCCGCTGATGATCACCGGGCTGGCGATTTGCCTGGACGGCGCGGCCATCATCTTTACCCAGGCTTTGCTGGGGGCCGGCGCATCGCGGTCGGTCATGATGGTCACCCTTGTAGTACAATGGTGTCTGTTCCTGCCGCTGGCCTATATCGTTGGCCCCTGGCTGGGATTCGGACTGCTTGGCATCTGGCTGGCACAGGCTCTGCAACGGCTGGTGACCTCTTCCCTGTTGGGAGGGCTGTGGGTGCGCCGAAGCTGGGCTCACATTCAATTATGACGAGGTCTTCATGAGCGATCAGAACAATTCCGGCTCGGACCGCCCCAACTCCCTGCAAGTATTGAAAAGTATTCTTGCCGGACTGTTTGGTGTGCAGAGCCACGCCAACCGCGAACGGGATTTTAACAAGGGCAATCCCGGCGATTATATCGGTGTTTATGTGGTCCTGGTGTTGGGTCTGGTGATCGGTGTTTTCGTGGTAGTGAAAATGGTTCTCAGTGCCGCCGGGTCATAGCGGAACACACTAGGGATATAGCGATATATTTCTTTTAAGTATAAAAACCCTTTGCTAAAGTTCGCGCCACTCGGAATTGTAAGCCGCCAAACGGCTTGCAAATCAACGAATTAACACGGCGCGACACAGCAATGTACGTATATCAGGACTATGACCAACGGCTTCTGGAAGAGCGGGTGGCACAGTACCGCGACCAGACCCGACGTTACCTGGCGGGCCAACTGAGCGAGGACGAATTTCTCGCTCTGCGGCTGCAGAACGGGCTCTACATCCAGCGCTATGCGCCGATGATGCGTATCTCCGTACCTTACGGCATGCTCAACACCACCCAGGTGCGCAAGCTGGCGTCCATCAGCCGCGATTATGACAAGGGCTTCTGCCACGTCAGTACCCGTCAGAATATCCAGTTGAACTGGCCGGAAGTGGCGGACACTCCCGACATTCTCGCCGAGCTGGCCAGCGTGCAAATGCACGCCATTCAAACCAGCGGTAACTGTATTCGCAACATCACCACCGACGAATACGCCGGCGTTAATCCGCGTGAAATCGAAGACCCGCGCCCCTGGTGTGAAGTGATCCGCCAGTGGGCCACCTTCAACCCGGAATTCGCTTATCTGCCGCGCAAATTCAAAATCGCCGTGAACGCGGTACCGGACGCCGATCCTGCTTTGATCGGCGTGCACGATATCGGCGTACAGATCGTCCATGACCACGATGGCGAAACCGGCTTTCAGGTCTGGGCCGGCGGTGGTCTCGGCCGCACCCCGATGACCGGTGAGGTGATCGGCGAGTTTGTCCCCTGGCCGGATCTGCTTGCCTATCTGGAAGCGATTCTGCGGGTGTACAACAAATACGGAAATCGCGACAACAAGTACAAGGCCCGCATCAAGATTCTGGTGAAGGCTTTGGGCGCGGATAAGTTCCGCGAGTTGGCGGAAGCGGAATTCGCCGAGCTGAAAGGCGGCGCCATGACGCTGACCCGGGAGGAAGTGGCCCGCATCAAGGCCTGCTTCGTGGATCCGGATTATCGCGTTGATGTGGACAGCGCCGCGCTGCACAGTGCTCTGGATCAGCACCGTGCCTTCAACCGCTGGTACCACACCAACACCCGGGCCCATAAGAGGGGCGGCTACCGGGCGGTGACCCTGACGCTGAAGAAGACCGGCCGCATCCCCGGTGACATTACCGACGAACAACTGGAAGCAGTGGCCGATCTGGCGGACCGTTATGCGTTCTCCGAAGTGCGCACCACGCACCAGCAGAACATGGTTCTGGCTGATGTCGCCGAGGACGAGTTGTATGATCTCTGGCGACAGCTTGACGCGCTCGGGTTCGCCACACCGAATCTGGGACTGATCACCGACATCGTGTCCTGCCCCGGCGGTGACCTTTGCGCACTGGCCAACGCTAAGTCCGTGCCGATCGCGGAGGGTATCCAGCGCCAGTTCGACGACCTGGATTTTGTTCATGATCTGGGACCGCTGGATGTCAATATTTCCGGTTGCATGAACGCCTGCGGTCACCACCATATTGGCCACATCGGTATTCTCGGCGTGGACAAAAAGGGCAAGGAGTTCTACCAGATCACCCTGGGTGGTCGCGGTGACCGCCAATCCCGCATTGGCGAAAAAATGGGGCCGTCCTTCGAGTCCCATGAGGTCAACGGCGTGATCGGCAAGATCGTCCGCGTGTATCTGGACAATCGTCTGGAAAACGAGCCTTTCATCAGTACGTACGAGCGCATTGGCATGGACCCGTTCAAGGAGGTGGTATATGGCTAAGGTAATCGTCAACGGCGACATCGTAGACAATGCCTGGCAGCGGCTGACCTCCGAGGAATTGGAGCAACAAGGCGTTCCGGAGGCAGGCGCGGTGATCGTGCCGCTGACGTACTGGCTGTCTCATCGTGAGGCCCTGCTGGAGCGCTCGGCGCCGGTGGGAGTGTGCCTGGAACCCGGTGAAGAGCCCGCGGATCTGGCCGCGGACTTGCCCACCCTGCCCCTGGTGGCGGTGAACTTTCCCGCTTTCAAGGACGGCCGGGGTTATTCCTATGCCCGTGAGTTGCGCACCCGCTATGGTTTTGAAGGTGAGGTGCGAGCGGTGGGGGATGTGCTGCAGGATCAGCTGTTCTACATGCACCGGGTCGGCTTCAATGCCTTCGAGGTGCGTGCCGACCGTGATATCGAGGAAGCCCTGAATGGCCTGCGCCCGTTCTCGGTTACCTATCAGGGCGACGTTCACGACGAGCGCCCGATCTATCGCCGTCAATCCGCCTGATCATCAATCCGCCCCGTCCGGGGCGGACCTTCCTTCGGCAAGCGCCGGTGCCGAACCGTGTTTCACACCCAGCGTCGCCGGATCATCCACAGCAGGATGCCGGTGCTGGTAATCGCGAGCATTCCACTGAACCACCAGAATCCGTTGGGGTCCTCCAGCCACGGCAAGCCCCCCACATTGATACCAAACAGACCGGTCAGGAAGCCCAGCGGCAGAAAAATGGCGCTGATGATGGCCAGCAGGTACATGCGGTCGTTGATGGTCTCATTCTGGGCGGAAAAGACCTCCTCTTGCAGCAGGGTGGCGTGCTCGCGGGCCGCGTCCAGATCTTCCAGCAGGCGTTGCAGACGATCCGTGGCTTCACGAATGATCTCCGCGTCACCACTGCGAATACGGCTGTCGCCATGCAGTTTGGCCAGGGCATCCCGTTCCGGAGCCATGTAACGTCGAAGGGTAATCGCCCGGCGCCGCAATGCGCCGATCCGGCGGGTCTGATCGCGGTTGCCTGACCCGCCTTCCAGCCGTTCGGAAAAGTCCGCCACTTGATCCTCGATCTGCTCGATCACCTCTTCCATGCGCCAGACAAGCCCGTCCACCAGGCCGGCCAGCAGTTCCGACGGGGTCGCCGGCCCTTCTCCGGCATGCAAAGCGTCAACCAGCTCGGTAAGGGACTTCAATGTGCGCTTTTGCGTGCTGATTACCAGGCCATCCCGGATCCACAGCCGCACCGCGATCATATCCTCTGGCCGGGCGTCCGGAGACAGGTTCACGCCCCTGAGATAGACCAGCAATCCTCCGCCCACGTCGCTGACTCGCGGGCGGGTCTCCGGTGTCAACAGCGCTTCGCTGACCACCATCGGGATATCCGCCCGCGCTTCCAGCCAATCCCGGCTTTCCGGGCAGGTGTAATCCAGATGAATCCAGCGGGTGCTGTGGTCGCCGGCGGACAGCTGCGGCTCGAAGGGTGCCGCTCCGCCCTTGCCGTCCAGACGCAGTGCGAATTTAAGCCAGCCGGGGTCAGTCATGGTGCCTCCCGTATCAGTGGTCTGCCAGCGATCAACCGCCTATCTTGACCACCACGCGGCCGCGCACGCCGCCGGCGAGGATACGCTCGAACCATTCCGGCAGTTGTTCCCGAGTGATTTCCGCCGCTTCCAACGCGGCCAGATCCGGGGTCCAGTCCGAGGCCAGCAACTGCCAGATCTGCTGCTTCACTTCGCGCGGCAGTTCCACGCTGTCCACGCCGAGCAGATTGACGCCACGCAGGATGAACGGAAGCACCGTGGCATTATTGAGTTGCGGTGATCCCACCAGGCCGCAGCAGGCGGCGCTGGCGCCGTATTGCAGGCTTTTCAGGGCGTTCACCAGCATGTCGCCGCCGACGCAGTCCACCACCCCGGCCCAGCGTGGCTTCAACATCGGCTTATTGGCATCCGTCAGGGCGTCCTCGCGGGAAATGATGTCCGCTGCTCCCAGGGCTTTCAGCCAGTCGTGGGCGTCGCTTTTACCGGTAACGGCGACCACGCGAAAGCCCAGCCGGGACAGGATCGAGACCGCCACGCAACCAACACCGCCGGTGGCGCCGGTAACCAGCACGTCACCCTGGTCCTCCTGCAGGCCGGTATCCAGCAATGCCTCCACGCACAAGGCGGCGGTGAGGCCGGCGGTGCCCAGCACCATGGCGGAGCGTGGGTCCATGCCATCCGGCAGCGGCACCAGCCAATCCGCTGGCACGCGAATGTAATCGCCGTAGCCGCCGACGGTGTTCATGCCCAGGTCATAGCCGGTGCAGATGACCTGGTCACCGGGGCTGAACGGGCCCTGCTCCGCTTCTTCCACCACACCAACGGCGTCGATGCCCGGTGTATGTGGATAATGGCGGGTGACGCCCTTGTTGCCGCTGGCGCTGAGCGCGTCCTTGTAGTTCAGAGAAGACCAGCTCACCTTAACCAGAACCTCGCCTTCCGGCAGATCACTCAGCTCACGCTCCCCTACCCGGCTTTGGTAGCCATTGTCGGTGCTTTCGGTGATCAGGGCCTTGAATGTCATTACCAGCTCCGTTTGCTGTTGTCCGTCGGGTATTTATTGGAAGGGCCGCTGCGAGCCACGCTGCCAGAAGCGATCCGCCAGGCGCTGGGCCGCGGACGCCAGGGACAGGCTCAGCCGATCCGCGAGTTTACGCTTCTGTTCCCAGGTAACCTGGTAGATGTCGACCTGGGCTTTGCGCCCCTGCAAGTATTCATCACTGGTCATGATGTCGTCCACCAGCCCCAGTTCCTTGGCCCGGCTGCCGAACCAGTGCTCACCGGTGGCCACCGTGTCGATGTCCAGACCACGGCGGTGCTCACGGACAAAACTCTTGAACAGCTGGTGGGTCTCTTCCAGCTCTTGCTGGAACTTGGCGCGAGCCTTGTCGGTATTTTCGCCAAGCATGGTCAGGGTGCGTTTGTATTCGCCGGCCGTCATCAATTCCACATCCACGTCGTGCTTTTTCAGCAGACGATGGACATTGGGAATCTGTGCCACCACGCCGATGGAACCGATCACCGCGAAAGGAGCGCTGAGAATGCGGTCGCCGATACAAGCCATCATATAGCCGCCGCTGGCGGCCACCTGGTCCACCGCCACGGTGAGTTTCAAACCGCGCCCGCGCAGACGTTTCAGTTGCGAGGCGGCCAGGCCATAGCTGTGCACCAGTCCACCCGGGCTTTCCAGTCGCAGCAGGACTTCATCATCCGCCTCGGCCACTTCCAGGATGGCGCTGATTTCGTGGCGCAGGGTTTCCACATCACTGGCTTGAAGGTCACCATCGAAATCCAGCACGAACAGGCGCGGCGGCAATTTGTCTTCACCGCCGGCTTTCTTGCGCTGCTTGGCACGCGCCTTTTCTTCCTTGCGTTTTTTCTTGGCCTCGCTCTTGCGGCGCTGTTCCGGCCACACTTCGTCGATGATGCTCTCGCGCAGGTCGTCGAACTCCTCGTTGAGGTACTTGACGTGTAATTCGCCGTCGCGGCCACTGCGCTGGCGATTGCGCGCCGCCGCCGTGGCGATCCCGCCGATCACAAACAAAATCGCCACCACGAGGGTGGCGACCTTGGCGAGAAACATGCCGTATTCGGATACTAAATCGATGATCACCGTGTCTTGCTCACCTGTATGTATGGGTTAAATCGCCCGTCCCGCTCACTGGCACCGCATCCCGCTTATTGCCAGCCGGAAACCGCCTGCTGCGCACTGCCGTTGAGCGGCCGCCCCACCAGACCGGTGGGGGCAACCGTCACTTCAAAGATCGCCCCGTCCGCCATCGGCAGATAGGCGGCGCTACCATAGCGCGCATCGACAAGAAAACTCCAGCCCTCCCGGGCCTGGCGCCAGACGTCCAGCAGCGGTGGCGCGTCGTGGAAACTATACACGGTACGTTCCCGGGAGCGCTCGTCCTCCAGTGCGAAGTAACGCCCCTGGATACGATCCAGCTGATAGGCCGGCTTCAGTCCCAGCAAGGCGAAGGGGGTTTTCCACTTGATGATTCTGGCGTCCAGTTGCCACTGGTCTCCGGCCAGCCGGAAATCACGGGTGCGGCCATCACGGCCGGTGACCGTGGCGATGTAGGCCTGATTGTCGGTGGCACGGAAGCTGATCGTGGCCACCGGCGATTCCGCGTTCAGTTCGTGGTAGCTGTACAGACTGACCGCCACCAACACCAGATAGATGGCCCCGGCCACCAACAGCAGCCCCGCCGTGCCCTTGAGCCACTGCCACAGCCATTTCTGGCGCAACAGAATCCAGGCCCCGATCAGCACCAGAACCAAGCCAATGACCATAATCAAAAGCGGGGCGAACGAAAAGCTCATCGGGACTCCATCATCATGGCGGGCTGGGGGCGGCGCGTTAGCGGTAAGGCGCGCGCCATTGCTCGATCAGCGTGTGGGCGATGCTGCCCGGCGGTGGTGTGCGCGGCAACTGATCATGGCGGAACCAGCCGGCATCGACGATCTCGTCGTCATCGATAACGATGTCACCGCCGGCATAGTCGCCATGGAAACCGAGCATCAGGGAATGAGGAAAGGGCCAGGACTGGCTGCGTGTGTAGCGCAGATCGCCAACCTGAATGCCGGTTTCCTCCATGACTTCCCGGCGTACCGCCTGCTCGGCGGTCTCCCCGGCTTCCATGAAGCCGGCCAGGCAGGAATAGAATCCGGAGGGAAAACGCGCGGAACGACCCAGCAAAGCGTATTCGCCATCACTGATCAGGGCGATCACGCAGGGAGTGATGCGGGGGTACTGGCGATAGTCACAGGCCGGGCAGATCATCGCCAGCTCACGTTCATGGGGCATCGTGGGAGAGCCACAGCGGCTGCAGAAACGGTGATTCTGTCGCCAGCTCATCACCTGCAGCGCCCGCGCCACCATGGTGAAAGTGTCGTCGTCCAGTTGGCCGAGGATCTGCCGCAACGGGGTCGGGTGAAGACGCTGGTCGGCCAGTTCGTGTTCTCCCTCGTCACACACATAGCAGGGCTGGCCATGCAGCACGCCGATGTAGCGGTAATTGGGGTGCTGGCGCAGCAGGAAGGCCGGCAACCTGGGAATGCCCAGGTTGCCGGGCTGCTGGGCGAAATCGATGTACAGGTTTTGTTCATGGACCACGAAGCACCAGGCTTCGTCCGCGTCTCTCGGTTCCACCGAGGACAAGTCCAGGGAAAAGAAATGGTTCACGATGTCGCTCCGCCTGTGGGATAGCCAAGGGCACCCACGGCCTGCTCCGCCACATCCAGAACGCCTTCTCCAATCGGTTTCTGTTCTTCCATGCTCTCGAGGTAGTAATCGATGGCGGTCAGGGCATCCGCCAGGGTCTCCATGGCGGTGACCGTGGGTGCCTCGCTGCCACCGATCAACTCCTTCTCGATATAACACCGACAGGCGTTGGTTACGGCGCAGGCCCGCTCCAGGTCGAGGAAGGTCATCCCCCCCGCCACCGAAGCGAAAGTGCCCGGAAGATTACTGAGATGCATGGTATCCCACTGTTGCTCCATATAGGAGGCCAACGACCGCTTTGCCAGCGCCAGGCCGGCGCGGCACTCGCCCACCACCGTCATGCGCGCCTCGTCCAGCTGATAGCGGGAGATGTGCTCATTGTTAACTTCGCGACGCACATCATCCGCCGGCGCCAGACTGCGCTCCAGGGTGGCGATGGTGTTCTCCGCGGCAAGCAGATCGTCCACCAGGGCGTGAAAGGCGCCGCTATCCACCTCGCCATCAGAGCGCCAGCCGGCCACATTCTCGGCGCGCTGGCGCAATCCCCCGGCGCTTTGATTCTCGCCGATCATCTCCAGAGTGCTGGCGATGCGCCCGAGCCCTTCGGCGATAGCGCCATAATCGGTATCCGCCACGCCCTGGGCGGCCATGTCCAGGGTGTCCTTGATCTGGTTGATTTCCTCCTTCAGGGCGCCGGCCACGGAGCGGATCACGGAGCCCTTGGAACCGGTCATCAACGCCAATTCACGCTGCAGATCGGCGTCGGCGGGACGTTCCCGCAGCCCGAACGCGGAGCGTACCTCGGTGGCGGCGCCCCCTTTTCCGCTGCCCAAAGCCGTGAGGTACAGGCATTCGCGCAACAGCTCCCCCGGCGGCTCCTGCTCAAGAGCATCGCGCCCCTGGTACACCAGAGCCTTCAATTGCCGGTCATAGCGGGCCAGCAAGGTGCGCCGGGCCGCGGTGAGCGCCATGTCGTCGTGCAGCAGGGACTCCAGCGCCGCTCGCGCCAGCCACCAGCGTTTGCCGCCGGCAAGCCGGTCAATACGTTCCATGGCCCGCAGCATCAGGCGCAGGTGGGTCTGTCGGTCCTGCCCCTGCAGCAGGCCCAGCAGCCCCACCTGGTACATGTGGCGTAGCCGGCGGCTTTGCCGGGCCAGGCCATCCCCATCAGTAGGCGGCCCCGGCGGCATGCGCGGCAGGCCCTCATCCACCTTAAAAAAGCGGCTTTCCGGCAGCGGCGCGCGGCCGGCGGCCTGGCGCAATTCATTGATGCCAGCCACCAGAACCTCCGGCAGCGGACTGCCGCTGAGCTGGACGTATTCCAAATAGTGGCCGAGCAACACGATGGCGTTACCCAGTGCCTGGATCAGGGGCGCTTCCGGTCGCCTCTGAATCTCCCTGGCGGTCAGCACCATGTCCTCCGCCATTACAGTGGCGGCATCCAGTTCCAGCATCTGGCAGATGCCACGTAATTGCTGGAAGGCATCGATGCACCGCTCCAGAGCCGCCCCCTCGGCCTGGTTCTCGGCGAAGGCTTCCAGGCTGGATTCCGATTCCCCAAGGGTGGTGTCGATGGCTTCCTTGAGAAAGGTCAAGGAGGTGGTATTGGTGATCGCGACCATGGGTAGCCCACTCGCTTGTTTTGGTTTGAACTTGATGCCACGGGCCCGGCGGGCAACCCGACCCAAGATGAGCCCGGTGGCGAGAGCGAAATAATTTTCACTTTGTCACTGCTCAAACGGTGCGTCAACTTTCGCCTCTAAGCAACTGATTTTTCTGCGCATTGTTAACCAGGGCACAGCCGAAATCAGTACCTCCCTCTCATCGTACTTTAGTTGACCGTATCGTAAGAATTGAACGGCTTATGATTACCGCCTGGTTTTCGCAGCGGGATCGTGGACCGTTGGAGCGGATCATGGAACTATTTTGGCGGGAACGCGCCCGGCTCGCCTCGATCCCTGGCGGTGGACACAAAGTAAGCTCCGCGCGGGGGATTTCCCCCGGCACGGCATGCCAACTCAGGAGGTCAGAGCGGGAGTTCGCGGTTGCTGGCTTTGACGATTTCTTTTTTCAGATCTTCGTAACTGTGTACCGCCGGGAACTGGGGAAATTCCGCGATCACGTTGTCCGGAGCGTGGAACAGAATGCCCTGCTCCGCTTCCGACAGCATGGTGGTATCGTTGTAGGAGTCGCCCGCGGCGATGACCCGGTAGTTCAGGCTGTGCAGCGCCTTGACCGAGGCTCGCTTGGGGTCCTGCTGACGCAGTACGTAGTCGGTGATACGGCCACTACCGTCCACTTCCAGACGGTGGCAGAACAGGGTCGGCTGGCCCAGCTTACGCATCAACGGCAGTGCGAACTCATAGAAGGTGTCGGAGAGAATGATCAGTTGGAAATGCTCCCGCGCCCAATCGACAAAGGCCGGGGCACCTTCCAACGGCTCCAGGGTATCGATCACTGCCTGGATATCCGACAGACCGTAGCCGTGTTGGTCGAGCAGCCCCAACCGCATTCGCATCAGTTCGTCGTAATCGGGGATATCCCGGGTGGTGGCCCGCAGTTCCTCGATCCCGGTGCGCTCGGCGAAGTTGATCCAGATTTCGGGGATCAGCACCCCTTCCAGATCAAGACATAACAATTCCACGTTGATCCCCCTTGGGATTGAATAAAGATGGACGGTGTCCTTGGCCGCGAACGGCGGTCCCGGCGGCTCCGAGCCGGCACACCCCCAGGCTGGCACAATGTAGCCGCGCCCCGGCCGCTTTGCAACGCGCTCACCGGGATCGGAGCCCCTGAACCGGCGCTCACAGCATGGGCAGTTCGATGTTCTGAAACAGCGCTTCGCGTTCCTCACGGGTGCTGGCCCGTACCGCCGCATCAATGACCTCACGGGTCAGGTGCGGAGCGAACAGTTGGATGAATTCGTACATGAAACCACGCAAGAAAGTCCCCTTGCGGAAACCGATCCGGGTGGTGCTGGGCTCGAACAGATGACCTGCTTCCAGATTGACCAGCCCTTTGTCCTGAACCGGGTCCACCGCCATATGGGCCACGATGCCCACCCCCATGCCAAGGCGCACATAGGTCTTGATCACGTCCGCATCGGCGGCGGTGAACACCACTTTCGGTTCCAGGCCCTGCCGGGCGAAGGCATCGTCCAACTTGCTGCGGCCGGTGAAGCCGAATACATAGGTGACGATCGGGTACTCGGCCAGGGCCTCCAGGGTCAGCGGCTTGATCTTGGTCAGCGGGTGGCCTTCGGGAACCACCACGGTCCGGTTCCAGCGGTAGCAAGGCATCATCACCAGGTCGGTGAACAGCTCCAGAGCCTCGGTGGCGATGGCGAAATCGACGCTGCCGTCCGCCGCCATTTCCGAAATCTGCATCGGCGTGCCCTGATTCATATGTAGGGAGACATCCGGAAAGCGCTGGGTGAACTTCTGAATCACCGGTGGCAGAGCATAACGGGCCTGGGTGTGGGTGGTGGCGATGCTAAGGTCACCCTTGGTCTCGTCCCGGAATTCCTGGGCCACCCGTTTGATCGCCTCGGTCTGCTGGAGGATGTCACCGGCGATGCGCAGGATCGCCTCCCCCGCGGGAGTCACATGGGTCAGGTGCTTGCCGCTGCGGGCGAATACCTCCACCCCCAATTCATCCTCGAGCATGCGGATCTGCTTGCTGATGCCGGGTTGCGAGGTGTACAGAGCCTGGGCGGTGGCTGAGACATTCAGATCGTGGCGGGCCACTTCCCAGATATAACGAAGCTGCTGGAGTTTCATGGGCGCTCCCGGCCTATGCGCTGAACAGGTTATAAAAATATAAAGAACTATTCAGAGAAAGCATAGGGGGCAGCGTTTTTTCCGTTCAATGCGTGCGCCCGGTCTACGGTTCCGTCCGTGGCGCATTGGCGATGCCGTGTGGCACATGCCCGGCGGCCACGTGTTCACGGGCGGATTCGCAGTGGCCCTGCTGGTCGTCGAAGAAGACGTCGGCGCCGAAGGCGCGCAGGAACGGCCCCTTTGGCAACCCGCCCAGGAACAGGCTTTCGTCCAAACGGATCCCCCAGGCCCGGAGAGTCCGCACGACCCTTTCATGGGCCGGCGCCGAGCGCGCGGTGACCAGAGCGGTGCGAATCGGACACTGCTCCATGGGGAACGCCATCTGGATCTGGTGCAGCGCTTCCAGAAACGGCTTGAACGGCCCGTCACTGAGCGGCTGCCAGGCGGCTGCCTTCTCGCTCTCGGCGAACGCCTCCAGACCGCTGCTCTGGAACACCCGCTCGGATTCGTCGGAAAACAACACGGCGTCACCGTCGAAAGCAATTCGGAGGAGATCATCCTGTTGTTCCAGCGATCCGCCGGAAAGAATGTTGGCGGCGGCGAATCCGGCATCCAGCACCTGACGAACGTCATCCGGACTGGTGGACAGGAACAGGTGCGCACCAAATGCGGAGACGTAACGGTGCGGGCTTTGGCCGCCGGCAAAAGCCGCCCGGGTGATGGGGAGGCCGTAATGCTCTATGGAGTTGAAGACGCGCAAGCCGGTATCCGAACTGTTGCGCGACAGCAGAATCACTTCCACCCGGTCGCGGCCCTGCTCCAGCTTGTTGATGGCCAGCAGCTTGGTCACCAGAGGAAAGGCGTCGCCGGGCTTGAGGATGTCGTCCTCATGGGCGGTCTGGTACTCCTGAAAAGCGTCCAATCCTTCCTCTTCGTACACTTTGTGGCTGTCGCTGAGGTCGAACAATGCCCGGGAACTGATCGCCACCACCAGCTTGCCGTCAAAGGAAATCGCCATATTCATTTATCCTGTTGCGCTGCGGGCAGTATCCCCGCTGGCCTGGCAAAGCTCAATGGCGTTGCCGGAATGACGCGAATCGGCGGCGCTACGCTGTTGTCCAGCCCCAGGATGTGACATAAAGTTTCAGTGGCACCGCGGGGGATTCCGACCCGGTGCGCACTCAAAGCCCTCACACACATCCATCCGGGGAAAGGGAGTCATCCATGGCCGCGAATACAGTACGAAGCCGCCTTGACGATTTGCAGGCGCAGATTCGCAAGTTGGCGGAACGTTTCGATAACGAAAGGGATAAGCAGATCGCGCAGTTGGAAAAACAACTGGAGAAGGCTCGCCAGCGACTTAACCAGGAGGTCGAGCGCCGCCGCGACACGCTCAATCGACTCGAGAAGCTGCAGACGGAATACCGGGAGAAAGCCAATGCCACGGTCAAGCGTCAACTGGACCGCGCCCGCAAAGCGGTGGACGAAGCGCGTTCCCGGGTGGACGAATCGGAAGCTCGCAAGCGGTTCCTGGAAACCGAGGTAAAGGTACTCAAAGCCACCGCCAAACAGGCCAACAGCCTGGCCAAAGTAATCGGCCAGTACCAAAAGGATCTGGAAAAGCGGGCCAAGGAGATTGAAAAGAGAGTCGGCGGCGATGCGCCGAAAGCGGCCCCTAAACGGAAGAAAGCCGCGGTGAGGAAGAAAGCCCCCGCGCCTCGGAAGAAAGCAGCCGCCAAGAAAAAAGCCGCGATAAAAGCCGCACCGGCGAAGAAAAAGGCCGCCACGCGTAAGAAAGCCGCGACCCGGGCGTCCCCGACACCAGGCGACGCTTCCTGAATCGCTCCGCGCCGGCGGCGCTGCCGTCGGCGCGGTCTTGCCTTTAGGCGCTCAGAACCGGTGCAGCAGACTCTGATAGTAGGCCACCACCGGCTTGCGATGGCTGCGCTCCATGGCCGGTAATCCCTTGTCCACGGCTGAGGTGGAGGCCTTGTTGATGGTGGCGCGGGCAGTGGAGACGAGGCCGCGATTGATGGCGCCGAGCTTCAGACTGCCGAGGGTCTTGTCCAAATAGTTTTCAATAGCCCCATCGGTGATGCCATGCATCACTTCCACCAGGTGGGCCATCTCCCCTTCCCCGTTGGCGAACGATTCAAAAACCTGATTGGCGCGCTCGGCCAGATCCGGCGGCAATGGATAGCCGACAAAAATGTCGCCGCCCTTTTCCAGTCGCAGGGAACGGAAATGGTCCGCAAGAGCGTGTTGCTCCTCGACGCTGGCTTTGCGCATCAGGCGTCCCGCCAGCCCATGGGCTGCCTTACGGATCACTTTCATGGCCCCCATGATCATGTTCACCGCGGTACCGCGGGCGTTGACGGCTTCGATCGGCCCGGTGAAGTAGGTATGCAGGACTTCGTCGATGAAAGGATCGGTGATGCCATCCAGATCCGCGGCATGGTTGCCAGACGGGTTCTCCCGCATCTTGGCGAGAAAAGCGTCGATCCGCTGGCGCAGTGTTTCGCTGGCGGGAAAGGCCACGTACAGGGTGTCACTCATAATCTGAACTCGGCTTCCAATAACGGGTAAAAGTTTCAAACAATGGAAAGCGCCGATCATACCCAATGGTATACAAGGCGCCCGCAGCCGTGACGCCTGAACAGAATGTCTTTTCAGTCAGTCCGACGGCGCGGACAAAGCTGCCGCCGCCATTGCACCAGCACCCTCGCAAGCCGCTCGGTGGCCTGCATGAACGCCTCCGATTGCTCGTCCTCCAAGCGCAGTCGATCAAAGTCCTCCCGATTGCGCTGGGCCGGAGTAAGTGCCTTGCGAGCGTCGCCCCGGTGAAAATTTTCGCAGTCGTTGGCCAGTTGATGAATCGCCGCCAGATCCACTTTCGGTGCCACCCGCGCCGGCAGGCAATCCAATAACGCCGCCATTCTCAGACTGGCCTCGCCGGCATCGACCTGCCCTTGCATATAAGCCCGGCTGAGCACTTCCAGGCTCTCCAGAACCTGGGCATGGCGGTGCCGCTCAAGTTCCTCTTCACGGCGGCGGGACATCCAGCGCCAGATCAACAGCCCCAACACCACGCCGATCAGCAAGCCGATCGCGATTGCCAGGGCCAATTGCATGCCCATCCCCATAAAGTTCTCCTGGTTCACCGTGTCTTGATTGATTGGCCGCGCCGCCGGTCCGATGTTGTATGAAGGCGTATTGAAAATCATCATCGCCGGTCTCATATTGCGCCGGGAGGGTCGTCGATTCAGCCCTCCAGCCAGCACCATCGGCGCGCAGCGCAACATACCGGTTCCATCGGTCGGACGTCCAACCCGCCGGCCAGCGGACCACGCCAGGATTATGCACAGGCTCCAAGGAAACTTGAGAGGATTGCGAGAATTGTGAGGAGAGCCAAGCAGTGACGCCGAGCCTGCCCCCCTGGTTGCACCAACTGGGACAGACCCTGGAACCCTGGTTTCCCGCGCTCACTTTGATCGGGCTGCTGATGGCGGTCATTTCGACCCTGGCCATCCCCTGGCTGGTGATTCGCATGCCGGCGGATTACTTCACCGCCGAACGGCGCCCCACCCGCTATCGTCACCCCGGCCATTGGCTGCTGTGGGCATTGCGCAATGCCCTTGCAATAGTGCTGCTGGCCGCCGGCCTGCTGATGCTGGTATTGCCCGGGCAGGGCCTGCTGACCATGCTGATCGCGGTGATGGTCAGCACTTTTCCCGGCAAATACCGGCTGGAAAGGGCTATTGTCCGCCATCGCGGTGTGTTCCGGGCCGTCAACTGGATTCGCCGGCGCCGACGACGGGAACCACTTCACTATCCTCCATGACAATCACGAGAATGCTGATTCGCTGGCAAGCCGACTTCCCAAAGCGGTTTCGCGGCTCCTTGTGTGATGCCAGCGAATATAGCAATAGACGTCGCCATGAGATGCCGTCGTGACGGAGGACTGTTGTAGAATATCCGTCCCGGCCGGCGCCGGGCAACGCTTTCGCTACTTTCACGGAGATATTGATGGCCCTGGCGAGTCTCGCGATCCGCTGGCACGACACCGCGCTTGATCTGCTCGATCAGCGCGCCCTGCCCGCCGACACCATCTGGCTGCGCATCACCAACGCTCGGGAGGCCGCCCAGGCCATCCGCGACATGGTGGTGCGTGGCGCCCCCGCTATCGGTATCACCGCTGGCTATGGCCTGGCCATGGAAGCCCAGCGGCTTGGCGATCAGGCTTCCCTGGCGGCGCTGGCACCGGCCTTCGAAGTGCTGGCGGCGAGCCGCCCTACCGCGGTGAATCTGTTTTGGGCGTTGGACCGGCTGCGTGAGGCCGCCGGTGATCTCGCTGGCACCGCTCTGGTGCGGCGCTTGAGTGAACAGGCCGAGAGTCTGCACCGTGATGATCTGGCCGCTAACCGGCGTCTGGGCGAGACTGGACTCGCTCTGCTGCCACGGCAGGCCAGGATCTACACCCATTGCAACACTGGCGCTCTCGCCACTGGCGGCCACGGCACCGCCCTCGGCATCATCCGTTCCGCCTGGGAAACGGGCCGGTTGCGGTCTGTGTACGCCGGGGAAACCCGGCCCTGGCAGCAGGGTGCCCGGCTGACCAGCTGGGAACTGATGCAGGATGGCATCCCCGTCACCCTGGTGGCGGACAGCTGCGCCGCTATGTTGATGGCCCAGGGTGAGGTGGATGTGGTGATCGTTGGCGCCGACCGGATCGCCGCCAACGGTGACACCGCCAACAAGATCGGCACCTATTCCCTTGCCGTGCTGGCCCGCCACCACGGCATTCCCTTTATCGTCGCGGCGCCGGAATCCACCCTGGATCCGGCCATGCGGGATGGTGCCGGCATCGTGATTGAGCAGCGCCCGCCCGAGGAAGTGCGACAAGTGGCGGGGCACCCCTGCGCGCCGGTGGATTGCCCGGTCTATAACCCCGCCTTCGACGTCACTCCAGCGGCGTTGATCAACGCCATTGTCACCGAAAGCGGGATTATCCGGTCTCCGGATCCGGTCGCCATGGCGGCGCACTTCGCCCGGAGGGCCTCATGAGCCAGCGCCCGTACTCCACTGCCGTTTTCCGCGAAGCCGCCCGCACACTGGCGGCCACTGGCCAGCGTCTGTATCGGCATGGTTGGTCCCCCGCCACCAGCAGTAATTATTCGATACGACTGAATGCCGGCCACGCCGCCATCACCCGCTCAGGCAAGGACAAAGGCTTGCTTGATGAAACCGACATCATGGTGGTGGATATGCAGGGGCAGCCGGTGGGTGACGGCAAACCCTCGGCGGAAACCTTGCTGCACACTCAGCTCTACCGGCGTCACGAGCACGTCGGCGCGGTACTGCACACCCACAGCCACGCCTCCACTGTGTTGACCATGCACTGGCCGGCGGATCACCTTACCCTGGAAGGGTATGAACTGTTGAAGGCCCTGGAGGGCATCACCACCCATGAAACCCGGGTGACTCTGCCGGTGTTCGACAATACTCAGGATATCGCCGCTCTGTCGGCGCGTGTGGATCAGGCCATGGACCAGGGCCTGGCGCGCCACGCTTACCTGATCCGTGGCCACGGCCTGTATACCTGGGCTGGGGATATGGCCACCTGTTACCGCCAGTTGGAAGCGCTGGAAACGCTGCTGGCCATTGAACTGGACCGTCGCCGGCTGGGTTAACCCCACCCCGCCGCGACTTTGAACGAGGATCATCCCATGAGCAATCTGAAAATATTCCGTGATGGCGAGCCCGAAAACCCGCTACTGGTGGTGGACAGCAAGGCCGCCATGGTGGTGGAACTGGCCAAGGCCGGCATCCGCTACGAGCAATGGGAAGCCGGCCAGGAACTCAGTGCCAGCCCATCCCAGGAAGAAGTGCTAGCGGCCTATGCCCGGGACATTGATCGGCTGAAGCGTGAGGAAGGTTACCAGACCGTGGATGTGGTCAGTATGCAACCGGACCATCCCGACAAAGCCGTATTCCGGGAGAAATTCCTCGACGAGCATCGCCACTCGGAAGACGAGGTTCGTTTTTTTGTCGAGGGCCAGGGGTTGTTCACGCTGCACATCGGTAATCAGGTTTATGAGGTGTTGTGCACCAAGGGCGACCTGCTCTCCGTACCGGCCAACACCCCGCACTGGTTCGACATGGGGCCGAACCCGCGCTTCGTGGCGATCCGCCTGTTCAACAACCCGGAAGGCTGGGTGGCCAACTTCACCGGCAGCGACATCGCCGGCCGGTTCAGTCGTCTGGAGAACTGAACCGATGACGATCGATGCTATTGTTACCGACATCGAAGGAACCACCAGCAGCATTTCCTTCGTCAAGGAGGTGCTGTTCCCCTATGCCCACCGGGAAATGGAAACCTTTCTGCGGACCCATTGGGAACAGCCCGCCGTAGCGGAATGCGTGACCCGGGCCCGTGCCGAAAGCGGCCACCCCCTGGCGTCGCCGGAACAGGCCGCGGCCCTGTTCCGGGACTGGATCGCCGAGGATCGCAAGATCACTCCCTTGAAAACATTGCAAGGCATGATCTGGCAAACAGGCTACGAGAGCGGCGATTACCAGGCCCACATGTACTCCGACGCCGTGGAGCGGCTGCGGGAGTGGCAGGCCCGGGGGCTGAAGTTGTATGTGTATTCGTCCGGTTCCGTTGCCGCCCAGAAACTGTTCTTCGGCTACAGCGAGGCCGGTGACCTGACGCCCTTGTTCAGTGGCTATTACGACACCACTAGCGGCGGCAAGAAAGAGGCTGACAGCTACCGGCGCATCACCGCCGACATTGGCGTGCCCGCCGGGCGGGTGCTGTTTCTCTCCGACGTGGAAGCGGAACTGGACGCGGCCCGGGACGCCGGTTTGAACACCACCTTGCTGGATCGCGAAAAGGTGGTTCGAAACACAGCGCATGCCCGCGCCGAAACCTTTTACGACGTCGCGATCTGACCGCACCGGTAGAGGATGAATTTGGCGTTGCCGGCCACCACATCCACGTGCGCGAATGCCCGCCGCAACGGCGGGCGGTAAGGCAGATGTCGATTGGCCACCACCCACAGCGCTCCGGTCTCCGCTAAATGCCGGCGGGCATGGCGGAACAGCGTCAACGCGACCCGGTCGTCGACGGCGTGGCCCCGATGGAACGGTGGGTTCAGCACGATCAGGTCAAATCGTTGCTCCAGGCCATCCAATCCGTTACCCAGATGGAACCGGCAGCGCTCGGGTTCGGGAGCGTGGAGCATGACGTTACGGCGCGCGCTTTCCACCGCCAGAAAGGATTCATCGCAGAAGGTCACCCGCGCCCCGGGATTGTCCACCGCCAGCGCCAGACCAAGCACGCCGTTACCGCAGCCGAGGTCCGCCACTTCTCCCTCCACCTGCCGGGGCAGATGTTCCAGCAGGAAGCGCGCGCCGATGTCCAGGTGCTGGCGACCGAAGACTCCGGCCCCGGTATGCAGCCGCCAGTCTCGTCCCGGCACGCTGACCAGTGCCTCTTCCGGCTGAGGCCGAAGGACCTTGCCCGGAGCGAGCGCCGAGAACCGGCGCGCCTTTTTCCAACCCAACCCGGCCTGGCCGTTACCCAGATAGGCCTCCATCAAAGGCACCAGGTTTGGCGGCAGGTGCTTGTCCATCCCCGCCAGCCAGATTGGCGTCCCCCGCGGAAGAAAACGGGCCAGCCAGTCCAGTTGCGCCTCCAGCAGCGACGACTCCTTGGGAACCCGCATCAACACCTGGTCGGGATGGACCGACGGTGTTTGCCACGGCCAGCACCAGTCGTCCTTCGGCAGTGCCATGTCATTGTCGGCGGCGTTGGCCTCCGCCGCGCGCCAGGCCAACCAGGAATCCCCCTGACTGCAGGCCGGCCCACGCCGCAGTGCCGTCAACCACAGAGCTCCGCACTGGTCGTTCACCACCAGGGTGACCGGCCCGGCGCCCTGCTCTTGCAGCGTTCTGAGTAAGTATCGGTCCGCCGCGTCCCAGGCTTGCAGCCGCTCGTCGCGCCGGCGGGGCCAGCGCCGCAGGCGCAGATCATCCAGTTGTTCAGGTATTTCAGGCATCAAAACTGCTGTCAGAGTGGCTGGGAAAGGCGCATTGTACGGCCAATTGAGCAGAATATGGACAACCAGAAAGATTCCCGTTGCAAAACAGTAGCATTCTGAAAATTCGCTGCTAGAATACGCCCCCACATTCGGAGTATAGCTCAGCCTGGTAGAGCACTACGTTCGGGACGTAGGGGTCGCAGGTTCGAATCCTGCTACTCCGACCAAATTAAAAAGCCGGCCTCAGGGCCGGCTTTTTAATGCCCGTTTGCCAACGCCACAACCAGGACACCAACACCCCATCTCTGCCCGATTCCGCGGCCTTGACCACGAATGAGCCGTATCAGTGTGTTCCGTGTAAGCGGCCCGCTCCACCACAGTGATCCGCGGACCGCGGTAACCGTCAGAACGTGTACACGACCGAGACCCGGGTTTCCTGGTCGCTGCGGTGACTGCCGTCATCCGGCACCTTGGAGTTGCGTTTCAGCAGGTGGCTCAGACGCAGTGAGAAATGATCGTTGATCTTGGATGTCAGTGAGGTTTCCGCCCGCACCACGGTATTTTCATCGCCCACCTCAGTGGTGAAATCTTCCTTGAACGAAGCGGTTTCGGAGATTTTCCACTCGTACTTGGCGGCAAAGCGGCCGATTAAGCTTTCTTCCTTATCCTGACAGCTGGTGTAGGAATCGGAGGGGTCGAGACAATCCACGCGATAACCGGGGCCAGCTTCCAGGTCCAGGGTATGGGTTTCGGTATCCAGGAAACGGCGACCGAGACCGACGGCGTAACTGGCCTGATAGTGGTAGCCGGAGAAGTTGTCTTTATCGTAGGTGACGATGTTGAAGATGTAATTCCGGCCCTCATAGCCGAATTTGCGATCCAGTTTATACGAGCCGTAATAGCGTTCGGCGGTGCGCTCGTCCTCGCGGGTTTCATCGTTGCGGGACATCTCATTGACCGCTTCCATCTTGCCGGTATGACGCCACAGCCGGCCGTCGTGGGTCAGATTGGCCACGGCAGCCAGGTTCTGGGAACGCGTATTCCCTGATTTCAGAAGATAGGACCCTTCCAGTTCGATATCCCAACCTCGCGGTTTCGCTGTTTCTTCCGCTTCCTGGGCGTAACTCAGGGCCGGCCCCGCCGCCAGGGCGCATGCCAGGACCAAGCATTGTTTGCGCATCATGCCTCCTACGCTATGTTTGTGGTTCAAGGCCCGTTCCAGGGCCACTAAAAGGGCGCATTATGCGCAAACGCGCGCGCCCGCCCCACCATCTGCGACGCTTTGGTGGGTATTTTTACAATAGGACTGTCTACCGGTCACGATCCGGCACCCGCGAAGGTGCCATGAACAAGGCACCATGAACAGAGCCACGGCAACGACGCTCAGTATAGCGGGCACTCAGGTGCGTTGGGCAACACCGCCCCAACCGCTATAATGCGCCCCGGTCACCCAACGGAGCAGTTCATGTCCAACCAACGCCGCGCACAGCTCAGTTCTCTCATGCAGGAACGCATTGTCATCCTGGATGGAGGCATGGGCACCATGATTCAGCGCCTCAAGCTCAGCGAAGACGACTTTCGGGGCACTCAGTACGCGGACTGGCACTGCGATCTGAAGGGCAATAACGACCTTCTGTCCATTACTCAGCCGGACAAAATCGAAGCGTTGCATCGTGCTTATCTGGAAGCCGGCGCCGATATCATCGAAACCAACTCCTTCAACAGCACCGCCATCGCCATGGCGGACTACGACATGCAGGCGCTGGCCCACCAGTTGAACAAGGCCTCCGCGGAGGTGGCACGTCGCGCCGCCGATGCGGTGGCCACGCCGGAGCGTCCGCGTTTTGTCGCCGGGGTGCTCGGCCCGACCAACCGGACCGCCAGTATCAGCCCGGACGTCAATGATCCCGGTTACCGGAACGTCAATTTCGACACTCTGGTGGGAGCGTACCTGGAGGCTGTGGACGGTCTGGTTCAGGGCGGCTCCGATCTGATTCTGATCGAAACCATCTTCGATACCCTGAACGCCAAGGCGGCGGTGTTCGCGGTGGATCAGTATTGTTACGAGCGGGGACTGGATCTGCCGGTAATGATCTCCGGCACCATAACCGATGCCTCGGGCCGCACACTCACCGGACAGACCACGGAGGCCTTCTACAACTCGTTGCGCCACGCCCGGCCGATTTCCATTGGCCTGAACTGCGCCCTGGGTCCGATGGAGTTGCGTCCTTATATAGAAGAGCTGTCGCGCCTTTCCGAGTTCGCGGTTTCCGCCCACCCCAACGCGGGTCTGCCCAACGAGATGGGCGAGTACGATCTGGACCCGGATACCATGGCAAAGGAAATCCGCGGTTGGGCCCAGAAGGGCTTCCTCAACATCATTGGCGGCTGCTGCGGCACCACCCCTGAACATATCGCCGCCATGGCGGCGGCGGTGCGGGACTGCTCACCACGGGCTCTGCCGTCGATACCGGTGCACTGCCGCCTGTCTGGTCTTGAACCTTGCAATATCGCGCCGGACTCGTTGTTCGTTAACGTGGGCGAGCGCACCAATGTCACCGGTTCCAAGCGCTTTCTCCGTCTGATCAAGGAAGGCGACTACGATACAGCCTTGGATGTGGCCCGGGACCAGGTGGAAAACGGCGCCCAGATCATCGACATCAACATGGACGAGGGCATGCTCGATTCGCTCGAGTGCATGGTCCGCTTCCTTAACCTGGTGGCGTCCGAGCCGGAAATCTCCAAGGTGCCGGTGATGATCGACTCCTCCAAATGGGAAGTGATCGAAGCCGGCCTGAAGTGCATCCAGGGCAAGGGCGTGGTGAACTCCATTTCCCTCAAAGAGGGGGAAGAGGCGTTCCTGAATCAGGCACGCCTGATTCGTCGCTATGGCGCGGCCACCGTGGTCATGGCCTTCGATGAAGAGGGCCAGGCGGAAACCCGTGAACAGAAAGTGGCAATCTGCAGCCGGGCTTATAAGTTGCTGACCGAGGAAGTGGGCTTCCCGCCGGAAGACATTATCTTCGACCCCAACATCTTCGCCATCGCCACCGGCATCGAGGAACACAACAATTACGCGGTGGACTTCATCGAGGCGGTGGCGGAAATCAAACGTACCCTGCCCCATGCACTGATTTCCGGTGGTGTCTCCAACGTGAGCTTCTCGTTCCGGGGCAATAACCCGGTGCGTGAAGCGATTCACGCGGTGTTTTTGTACCACGCCATCAAGAACGGCATGGACATGGGGATCGTCAACCCGTCTCAGCTGGCGATTTATGCGGATATTCCCGAGGAACTGCGCGACGCGGTGGAAGACGTGGTGCTGAATCGCCGGGATGATGGCACCGAACGGCTTCTCGACCTGGCGGAGAAATATCGCGACAGCGGTGACAAGGAAATCAAGAAAGAGGATCAGGAATGGCGTTCCTGGCCGGTGGAGAAGCGCCTTGAACACGCCCTGGTCAAAGGCATCACCGACCATGTGGAAACCGATACCGAAGAAGCCCGCTTGCGGGCGGAGCGCCCTCTGCATGTGATAGAAGGCCCGTTGATGGACGGCATGAACGTGGTCGGCGACTTGTTCGGCGCCGGTAAGATGTTCCTGCCGCAAGTGGTCAAATCCGCCCGGGTCATGAAAAAAGCAGTGGCCTATTTGCTGCCTTTCATGGAAAAGGAAAAAGAGGAAATGGGCACCCAGGATGAGTCCAACGGGCGCATCCTGATGGCCACGGTGAAAGGCGATGTCCACGATATCGGTAAGAACATTGTTGGTGTGGTACTGCAGTGTAACGGTTACGAGGTCATCGACCTCGGCGTTATGGTGCCCTGCGATAAAATTCTCGAAGCCGCTCGCGCCGAAAACGTGGACATCGTCGGACTGTCTGGCCTGATCACTCCGTCGCTGGACGAAATGGTCCATGTGGCCAGTGAAATGGAACGGCTGGAAATGGATCTGCCGCTGATGATCGGCGGCGCCACCACCAGCCGCATTCACACCGCGGTGAAGATCGATCCCAACTATCGTCATGCCGTGGTCCACGTGGCGGACGCGTCCCGCGCTGTGGGCGTGGTTTCCCGGCTGCTGTCCGATACCCAGAAAGACGGCTATGTGGCGGAAACCAAATCCACCTATCAGGACCTGCGCGACCGGCGTAAACAACAACAGGTGGACCGCTCCCTGGTCAGCATCGAAAAGGCCCGGCAACACCGTTTTCAGCCTGACTGGAGCGGTTACACCCCGCCGGAGCCAAAGGTCAAAGGCATCAAGGTGTTTGACGACTATCCCCTGGAAGAGCTGGTGGAGCGCATCGACTGGACACCGTTTTTCCGATCCTGGGAATTGGCTGGCCGCTACCCGCGAATTCTCGAGGATGAGGTTGTCGGCGAGGAGGCCACCCGCCTCTACCATGACGCTCGTGCCATGCTGGATCGACTGCTCAAGGAGAAATGGCTCACCGCGCGGGGAGTGATCGGTTTCTGGCCGGCGCAATCGGATATGGACGATATTCAGCTGTTCCGGCAACCCGGTGATAGCGAACCGTTCATGACGCTGCATCACCTGCGTCAACAACTCGACCGGGAAAAGAACGATAAACCGGATTATTGCCTGAGTGACTTCATCGCCCCGGCGGACAGCGGAAAGCAGGATTGGCTCGGCGGCTTCGCGGTCACCACCGGCATTGGTATTGATGAGCATGTGGCGCGCTTCGAGGCGGATCATGACGATTACTCCGCGATCATGCTCAAGGCCCTGGCCGACCGACTCGCCGAGGCATTCGCCGAGCGCATGCACGAACGGGTACGCAAGGAATTCTGGGGATACGCCGCCGATGAGACCCTGGATAATGATGCACTGATTTCCGAGCAGTACCGGGGAATCCGCCCTGCTCCCGGCTACCCGGCCTGCCCGGACCACACCGAGAAGGCACTGTTGTGGGCGTTGCTGGAGCCGGAGAAAAACGCCGGCATGACGCTCACTGAGCACTACGCCATGTTCCCCGCCGCGGCGGTGTCCGGCTGGTACTTCTCGCACCCGGAAGCCAAGTATTTCGGTACTGGTAAGCTCGGCAAGGATCAAATGGACGATTATGCCGCCCGCAAGGGAATGAGCCGGAAGGAAATCGAAAAGATGGTTCCTCACCTGCTCGGTTATATCGACGAGGACTAGACGCCAGACGACAGACGCCAAGAGATGAAAAACCGGCCCTACAGCGCTGGCAAACATTAAAAACGCTTATTGAGATCCGCAAGGTTTGAATATCTGGTGTTCTAAAGCGTCCGGCGTCTAGCGTCCAGCATCTGGCGATTCATTCCGGGCCACGGTGCCCGCCGCGCCATCCAGGGATACCCACTCCTCGTCACGCACGCCATGGACGGCGTCGGCCAGTCCCCATACCGCCGGAATACCGCAGGCACGGGCCAGACTGGCGGCGGGATTGGCCGGATCCCGGCGGCTCAGGATCAAGGCGCCGGCGCGCGCCAGCCAGGGGGTCCAGGCCGCATCCACCTCATCCACCACCAGCACATCTCCCGGCCGGATATTGTTCAGCGCCCAGGCGCTGCAGAGCCGACGTACCGGCCCTTCCACCCGTCCGGGCACCAGCGGCAAACCCAGCAGTAATGGCTCCGAGGGTTTGCCCCCAAAACCATAGCCAATGCGGTCCATTTTCCAATCCGGCGCGCCAACCAGGGCGTCTTCCAGGAAACGGACCTTACGCTGGGCGATGATCCGCCCGGCGGCGGATTTTGGGATCCGTCGTTGCATCCACAGGATCCAGAGCTCATCGAAATACAGGAAATGGACATCGTCCGGATGCGCCAGTAACTCTTGTGATACCAGCTCCTTGGCGGCGTGCATCAGCAGGTCCCGCAGCTGTTGCGCCAACGACTGACGTAATGTCCGTGCCTGCCTTGCCAGCGACAACCAGGCGGCCGTTTCCGCTCCCAGCCGGTCATCGGAATCTTCGCGCCGGCGCCGTTCGCCAGCGGCTTCCAATACCGCTCTCAGGGTCGGGCTGTCCCGCACGGGCGCATGCACCGGGTCATCGCCGGGGCGCAGTGCCGCCAGTTCGTCCGCGGGTCCGACACTCGCCTGTTCCTCCCCGCTCTTCCCCTCATCCCTCGTTCTCAACTCAAGGGCCTGATCCAATGCCCGCAGTTCGGAGGCCGTCAGCAGCGAGGCCAGCGGAAAGGGTTGATCGGCGCAACCGGGCAACTCCGGTAACCATAGATAACACAACCGGCCTTCCAGGCGGGCCAGGCGCTCACCGATGCGATCCAGCGCGATCAGTTGACGCCAAAACGCATCCCGATCCGAGTTCATCGCCCGTTCTTGTTTCGATTGAAGCTGTTTCAGGTGACGTTCCAGCATCACCAGCGTCCAAAGCCAGCGCCGTCGCGGAGGAGACAACTTCCGGCGAGTGGCCATATCCTCAAGGGATTCCGGCGGCTGCCAGGCAGGCGGCACCTGGGACCAGGCCGCCGGCCAGGTTTCCGCCAGGCGGCGAAAGTAAATCCCGTTACTGTACAAATGACTGTGCTGGCGGCGGTAAGGTTCGACGTTCTCCAGCTCCTTCCAACCGTGGCGGCGGGCCAACGGCCACCAGAACGCGGTTTTCAACCAACGCCCTTCCAGCGTATACCAAAGGGGCGTCAGCGCCTGATTGAACACGGCGCCGCCGGCCCGCCGGTTCCAGGCTTCCTCGGGTACCGGCAGCGACCCCACCGGCAGGCTCTGCAGTAGCCAGATCCGGTCTCCGTCATACCCCCACTCTCCGGCCTGCGGATGGTGAAACTGGTTGCGCAGCAAGTGCCCCAGGGTCACCAGCGCCTCAGCGGGCACAATCCGCTCCAGACCCGGGGAACCGTCCCCGCGATGCACCAACCGTCCATCGGTATCGAACACCAACCGTTGCCGCTGCCCTGCCCCGGCGGGAACGCCCTCCACCACCATATGTGGCAGATCCTGGCGCAACGGATGGCGTGTGAACAGGACGCCCGCGGCCTGCAGGTCCGGCAAGGCCTGGATGATTGCATGGTCCGGTCCGGGGCGGTGTTCGAACAGTTCATGGAGGGCATGGGCCAGGGCCTGGTCACTGTCCAGTTTCAGCAGGCTCTCCCGCCGGGAGCGGGGGTTGATCACGCCGTGATGCAGTACCCAGCGGCGCTGCCGCCCGAACATTCGCGGCAAGGCACGCAGCCGGCGGGCGAGATCATCCACCTGCAGCGCCAGCACCGTTTCACGGCTGACCCGCCAACTGGGCGGTATTGGCAACCCGGATGCCGCCCAGCGTTGGACGTTCTCGGCCCCGTTGACGTCAGGGCCCAGTACCTCGATCCCGCTCATGCTTTGGCGAGACTCCCCCGCCCCGCCAACCGCAGACCGGTGAAATAAATCACGGGCGTCAAGACGGCAACCCCCGCCGACAGCACCAGGGCGATACCACCAAACAACACCGGGGCCTTCATCAAAGTGCTCATCAGCGAATCCTGCCAATAAAAAAACCATTCATGTTCCGGCGGAAACAGCCAGATATGAAACTGGTAAAACACGGCTTCCGGGCCCGCCACCGCGAGCCAGAGTGCCAGCCCGAGCAAGGGCACCGCCAGAGCGAGGGCCCGGCTGCTCCGGGACGGGCGGCGCTGTCGCCTTACCAATAGGGCCAGTGGCCACCAGAGACAAGCCGCGATCAGCGTAACCACCGTACCCAGCCGGATCAGATGGGCGACGTCCTTGAGATGCAGGATTTCCGCCTGCCGCAGCAGTGGGACCGGCTCACCCAGACGGTTTGGATAGTGGATCGCCTCCAGCCCTTCACCATTGTCATGGACGGCCTGGCGGATTTCGTGGAACAGCGTCTGATATTGCTCCGCCTCGAGCCGCTCGAAGTCCCTACGGTACCGGTTCTGAGGACCGTATTCCTGAATGTGCCCCTCAATATCAAGCGTTGGATACCAGAATGCGTAGCCGTAGTCGCACAGGCTGTAGAGTCCCCAGCTAACGCCGAGCGCCAGGATCATGGCATTGAGGGTATAGAGCCACCAGGCCGCCAGGGAGGCGGCGCCACGAGCAGGGCCGACCATCGCCTAGCGGCTCAGGGAGGCGCGGAGCGTGGCGGTGCCGGACTCATTGCCGGGTCCCAGCTCCAGGGTGCCCAGGTTCAGCCCCTGGTCCTCGAGGAAATGCAACCAGATCAACACCGCATTGGCGGGCTGGTCCTCCAACTGAATACGCACCGAGCGGTTACCATCCGGGGTGAACCCCTGCAGGGTCAGGCCGTGATTCTGCGCCGAGCGACTGATTTCACTGACCCAGCTATCACCGAAGGCACTGCTCTTGTCGCGATTATCGTTCTGGCCCCGGGCGGCGCGTACCGCCGGCGCGTTCAATTCAATCCACTGCCGTGTTTGCTCATTGGCGACGTAACGCTGACGGGCGGATTCCCGTGCATTCCAGACCGGCTGCCAGATCAACCAGTAAATCAGGAACAATACGACAACCGCACCCAGTAACTGCAGAATGGTCTGCTCCCGGGGCTCCCTGGAGGCATACCATTCAAAGGCCGGCTGCAACCGTTTGTTCATCTGGGTCCGGGCTTGCTCTATATGCTGTTTCATCCGGCCTGCTCCACCCGAATACGCGCGGTAACCCCATTGGGGCCGTTGCGATAGTTGGCGATGGACGCGTTAACGCCTTTTTCCCGTAATGCGGTTTGCAGTTTCTCCAGGTCGGCGTATTCCTTGGCACCCAGATCCAGCAGCAGGTTGCCCTGACGCTCATCGAATTGCAGCCGTTTGGGCTCCACCTTACTGGCGGACAGCACCGCGGCCACCGAAGGCAGCACCTGGAACAACCGGGCATTGCCCGTGGCGCCACCGCCATTGGAAAGACGGGCCAGACGGGCCTCGAACTGCCGTCGCAAACCGGCGGTGGCCCGGTCCCCGGGGAACAGGCTCTGATAGAGTTTGCCGGCGTCGGCGAAGGCCTGATCGGCGGCCCGTTCATAGCGCCAGGTCTGGACACCGAGCGCCACCAGAGAGAGCACGAACACCGCCGCGGCCAACCCCAACACCGGTTTCCACGGGGCCCATGGAGAAGGCGCGCCCCGGCGATTCTGACGCGGCGCCAGGGCCCCCTGCAGGATTTCCACCATACCGGCCTCGTTAATGCCGTCCCGAAGTTGCTGAAACAGCGCGGTGGGAGAGTCCACACGGGCCAGAGGCTGTTCCGGGTCATTCGGCGCGGGTTCCGCGGCAGCGGTGATGTCTTCCCCGTCCGGAGCCGTGCACAGCGCCATCAGTGAGCTGAGCTGGGCCTCATCGGCGTAACTCAGAGCCCGTTCGCGATCCAGTACCAGCGTCTGGCAACCAGGTATCGCCACCGCCACAGGCGCGGCGCGGGACAACACATCCCCCAGGGACTTGAGGCTGCTGATGTGCACTTGGGCATCCCTGGCCAGAGTCAGCAGCGCATCCAGCGCCTCGCGGTCCACCACGGTGACCGGGTAGCGGCCGTGATCGCCCTTGCCGGCGGCAAACCAGAGCCGCTCGGGCGCGTCCAGTAGCTGCTCCTCCAACAGAAAAGGCAGCACCCTTTGCAGGTGACGCGCCTGCTTCCGGGACAGATTGACATGGGTGCACAGGGCATCGGCGCCGCCGATGACGATCCGCGCACCGCCGCCCCGCAGCGCCTCCAGAGCCTGCGACAGACTGCCCTCGCTGACCGGGTCCGCCGGCGATTCCTGGTACAGCGCCGGGCTTTCGGCGAGTCCATTACGGAATGCCCCCGGGGCCAGATAAATCAGTGCTGTGGCCACAAATTTCGTCCTTTTCCGTTGTGGGAACAGGGTTCCTGTTCTCTGCCCGTTTTCACCACCCGCGCCACCTTTGCCGGTCAGCCATTCGGGTTCAGCTCCACGGTATTATTGCTTTCGTTTTCCGCATTGTAGAAGGGATTGCAGGCCGGTTCGAGGGGGCTCAGCAGTGGCGTTACCTGACGGCTGAACACCCGGGTTCCGTCCGGCCCGCCCTGGGAGGAACGGCGCAACCGGCTGACCAGGCGGCTGACCTGCCCGTCCACCTCCACATCCACCATGATCTGAAAGTATTCGCTGCCCACCGTCAGCATGCCTGACAGATTCTGTTTTTGCTCGTCTTCCAGGGACGTAAACGGGGCCAGAGCCATGACGTCCTCGACATTGGCGATCGGCCCTTCCTCGCGCAAGGCGATTACCGCTTCGGCGGCGTCGTTGCCCGCCACGGTCCCCAGTACCGCGTCCAGCACTGGCCGCGGCGCGGTGTTGACGTTCAGCTTGGTACCCGACGGCAACGCGGTGAACAGCCCCCACATCATCATGTCAGGAAACAGATCCTCGACGGTGAAGCTGCGCAATGCCCGCAATTCGGTTTCATGCGCCACCGCCATGTTGGGTGTGCGGCGGGAGCGGTACTCGGTGTCTTCCGCGCCTTCCACGTTGTCCACGATGTTGTTGGTATCAATCCAATCGGCCATTTCATTGGACAGCAGAGAAGCCTTGTTCGGTTCCGGCAGCAGTTGCTCCAGCAATCGCCGCAAGCGCTCGCGGTTATCCTCATTGCGCTCAAACCCGGGACCGCTGGCGGTGCCCAGCCAGTTAAGGTTGAACCGGCCTTGCAGGTCCTGCACCGAGGCACTGAGGATGGCGTCTTCATAGGGCGTGGCGGGCAGTTCCACCGCCCATTGTTCTTCCACGCAGTCGTCCACCATGGCGTTGTTGCGCTTGTCGTCCTCGAGATCGTCGATCAGACCCTGCGTGGCCACGACTTCCACCGCCATGGCGTATTGATAACGCTTGTCCCATTGCAACAGATTGTCAGCGCGGGTGCGGAAACGATCCTGGCGGAACATCACTTCCGTGGCCACGGCGGCGAGGATCGCGAACAGCATCAACACGATAATCAGCGCCATGCCACGTTGGCGTCGCGGGCTCATCGAGGTCACGCCCATGGATTCACCACGGTGCGGAAGAAACGGTGCAACACGTCGCCACTTTCCAGTTCGACACTGATTTCAACGCTGCGCGGCAAACGCTGCAGCCAGACCGGCTGGGTCGCCACGTTCGGCTCGGGCCAGAATTCCAGCCATTGCCATTCACCCTGGTCGTTCTGATCCAGGTAGCGCACGGTGAACCGCTTGACGTTGTCGATCAGAATGTCTTCCTGATACTCCGTGGCCACGGTGGTGTCGAGTACCGGCCAGTAGCGCCGGTACAAAGTACCGTTCTCGAAAACGTAGATGACCCTCTGCATCTCGCTACGGCGGCGCAGTTGGAAGGGGTTGGACCAGCCCAGGCGAGTGAACTCCACGTACTGCTCGGTGCCGATCATGGCCGGCTGGTAGTCGCCATAGCCATCACGAACAGGGCGGGAAATAAGCTGCTCGAAATCGAGGGTGAGATAGGTCACCGCGCGCTGGCTGTTTTCCATCTCGGCGGCGCCTTCCGCCAGTTGCTCCCGGCTGTCCAGCGCATTGCTGAGAAACTCCACCGCCACTATGTACATCATGGCGAAGATGCCGATCACCACCAGCATTTCCAGCAAGGTAAAGCCACGCTGGCGCATTATCCCCCCGGGTTATTCTGATTGTTCATGGCGGCGGCGGGTTTGCCAATCAGGCTGGCCAGGCTGTACGCCAGCCCCATCTCCTCATCACCGATCAGCGGGCCCACGTCGATATCCACGCGGCGGGTATCCGGATACGGACCGTCGCTGATTTTGGTCTGCACCCACCATTCACGCTCGCCATGTTTGACGCGGTCATCCTGCTCACCGTTTTCCGGCCACAGTTGGAAGGTTTGCATCTCCACCAGCTTGTCCGCCGCGACCATATAAGCGAGCCGGGTATCATCGATGTTGCGATAGGCCACCGCACTGGCACCAAGCGTTTGCCCGAGCGCGATCATCGCCAGGGACAGGACGGCCAGGGCCAGCAACACTTCCACCAGAGTGAACCCGCTTTGCGTTTTCATTCCTCGTCTCGCTTAAGGTTGAACAGACTGCCGGGATCCTCGCTGCTTCGGGTGCGCATCTCACGGATGGTCTGACTACGCTCTTCCTCTTCGCGCACGGCATCCACATCATCCGGATCGCGAATCTGCCCCAGAGCGGTGAGACGCCGGCGAACTTCCAGATCCGGCTCGTTGATGGCACGGAGTGTGAGCAACACCGGCGTGGTCTCACCACTGGGGAAGAAAAACACCTGGGGTAATGGCTCTGAGCGGGCCTCTTCATCCTTCTCGGACTGCTCTTTGTCCAGCAGCCCGATACCTCCGGAGAACTTGCTGTCATCCACCAGACGCTCCGCCACGTCCCCGAGATTCACTGGTGTCACCCGGTCATCGTCGTCGCGCTCCAGCTCCTCCACTTCCCACAGCAATTCGATGCCCTCGGGCAAGGACTCGGCACTCAGGCCGTTGCCCTCCGCCGGGCGGAATACACGCGCGCCCACATCGTATTCCACCGGAGTCCAGCCGCGGTCAGTAAAACGCATCGCCATCAGCCTGCCGGAAAACAGGCTTTGCTCGTTGAGCAATACCAGTTGGTCCGTGAGTTTGGCCACATTGGTGTCCAATTGACGGCCGTCATCGGTCCACACCGGCACCACCAGCACGGCCAGCGACAGCAATGCCATGAGGCCGATAACCACCAGGATTTCCAGCAGGGTGAAACCGCGCTGCATGCGCATGACAGATCCTTCCGGCCGTCGGTCGCCGACGCTAGTTGCTGCTTTCGCGCCAACTGATGTCGGCGTCCACGCCAGTGCCGCCTTCGGCGCCGTCCGCGCCCAGGGAGTAAAGATCGAAGGGACCGTCCACACCCGGACTCAGATAGACGTAATCATTGCCCCAGGGGTCTTCGGGGATCTGCGGGAGGTAGCCCCCTTCAGGCCATTTTTTCGCCGACGCCGGACGCTCCACCAGAGCCCGGATACCTTCCTCGGTACTCGGATAACGACCGTTATTGAACTTGTACATGTCCAGCTGCTGGACAATGCGGGACATATTGGTCTTGGCGATATCGACCTTCGCTTGCTCCCCCTGGCCGATCACGTTGGGCACGATCATCGCCGCCAACAGGCCGAGAATCGCCACCACCACCATGATTTCCAGGAGGGTAAAACCGCGCTGGCTCCGTCGCTTGGTTTTCATCTGTTCACCTTCTTTACGTTGTCGAGCATCTAGGAAAAAAAGGGATTATCCCGCCATGAAGTTGTTCATCTGCAAGATCGGCAGCATCACCGCCAGGACAATCATAATCACGAATCCCGCCATCACCAGCAGCATGATCGGCCCCAGCAGCCCCACAAGAGTACTGACCGTACTATTGAGCTCCCGTTCCTGGTAATCCGCTGCCCGGGTGAGCATATGATCCAGTTCGCCGGACGTTTCACCACTGGCGATCATCTGCACCAACATGGGTGGGAAAAAGCCACTCTTGTCCAGCGCACGGCTGAGGTTGCCACCTTCGCGCACCCGTGCCGCCGCATTCTTGACTGCCTCGCGGATGGCCAGATTACCGACCACCTGGGCCGCGATGAACAGAGCGTCCACCAACGGTACGCCGGAGCGCCCGAGAATCCCCAGTGTACTGGCCAGGCGGGCGCTGTCCGAAGCGCGCAGCATGGTCCCCACCAGAGGGGTATTGACCAGGCGCCGATGCACCCGCAGACGGAATGCCGGTTCACGCAAGGCACGGGCAAACAGCACAATGGCCGCGATGATGGCCAGTATCACCAGCCAGC
This sequence comes from Alcanivorax sp. 24, assembly GCF_004360225.1. GTDB lineage: Bacteria > Pseudomonadota > Gammaproteobacteria > Pseudomonadales > Alcanivoracaceae > Alloalcanivorax > Alloalcanivorax xiamenensis. The sequence goes on along the minus strand of NZ_SNUA01000003.1, from coordinate 162,556 downwards.
CCCAATCGCGGGAAAAATCACTAAGCCAGATCACCACCTCGGTGATGGTGGGCAACTTCTGATCGCGGTTTTCGAACACCGCCACCATTTTCGGCACCACGAAGGTCATCAGGAAGGCGATCAACACCATGGAAAAAACCATGATGAAGGCCGGGTAGATCATCGCTTGTGATACCGACCGGCCGGTGTCATGACGGGTTTCCAGATAATCGGCCAGTTGCTCGAGTACCTGCTCCAGATGCCCGCTCTGTTCACCGGCGGCCACCGTCGCCCGGTACATCTCCGGGAACGCTCGCGGGAACTCCGCCAGGGCGCGGGCCAGACTGAAGCCCTCCAGAACCTTGGCGCGTACCGCCATCATGATCCGTTCGACGCGCGGGTTGGCGGCCTGCTTGGCCACCGCGGAGAGCGCCTGTTCCACCGGCAGGCCGGATTTCAGCAATGTGGCCAACTGGCGTGTTACCAGGGCCTGCTCGGCGCTCTTGAGCTTGTTGGAGCCCCCGGAGAGGCGTAGTCCGCCCTGCCCGCCGCGATCACGGGTTTCCACCACTTCCAGCGGCACCCAGCCTTTATCACGCAACTGTTGACGGACCTGGCGGGCACTGTCGGCCTCGGCGGTGCCTTTTTTGACTTTGCCCCGGTGGTCCAGGGAACGATATTCAAACGCGGGCATGATGGTGACCTGTTACTGCGTACCCAAAGGCGCAAAGTGCGGGCACTGTCACCGCAAACCATGACCGTTGCATGACAAACTCTTGCCGGCCGTCTTCGATTACTCGAATTCCATACTTCACGACATGTCTCCATGCGCCTTTCCGGCGTCTTATTGGAAGCGACGAATCAATCTTCCCGAGTGACCCGCAGCACTTCCTCGATGGTGGTTTCTCCGGCCAGCACCTTGCGCCAGCCGTCATCACGGATGCTCGGCGTCAAAGTGCGGGCGTGACGGGCCAGCTTCAGTTCGCCGGCGCGATCATGAATCAGCTGACGCATGGGCTCATCGATGATCACCAGCTCATAGATACCGGTACGTCCGCGATAACCTTGGTGGTTGCATTTTTCACAGCCCACCGGGCGATACAGGGTCGCCTCCTGGTCCGCCGCCAGCCCCATCATCTCGCGCTCGCTCTCGGTGGGTTGATGGCCTTCCTTGCAATCATCGCAAAGCACTCGCACCAACCGTTGAGCCAGGGCTCCAAGCAAGGAGCTGGAGAGCAGGAAAGGTTCGATACCCATGTCCTGCAAACGGGTCACCGCGCCCACCGCTGTATTGGTGTGCAGGGTGGAAAGCACCAAGTGACCGGTCAGGGACGCCTGCACGGCGATCTCCGCGGTTTCCAGGTCCCGGATCTCCCCCACCATCACCACGTCCGGGTCCTGACGCAGGATGGCGCGCAGGCCACGGGCGAAGGTCATATCCACCTTGCTGTTGACCTGGGTCTGCCCGATCCCTTCCAACTGATATTCGATCGGGTCTTCCACGGTCAGGATATTGCGGGTGGATTCGTTCAGCTCGGTGAGGGATGCGTACAAAGTGGTGGTTTTACCGGAACCCGTGGGCCCGGTGACCAGAATGATGCCGTGGGGTTTGTGGATCAGCTCGCGCATGCGCGCGTCACACACTTCCCCCATGCCCAAGTGGGATACCTGCAGGCGACCGGCCTGCTTGTCCAATAAACGCAGCACCACCCGTTCACCGTTGCTGGAGGGCATGGTGGATACCCGCACATCCACATCACGGCCACCCAGGCGAAGGGAAATCCGACCGTCCTGGGGAACCCGTTTCTCAGCGATATCCATGCGCGCCATGACCTTGATGCGCGATACCAACAGTGGCGCCAGTTCCCGCTTCGGGGTCAGCACTTCGCGCAGCACACCGTCCACGCGCATGCGCACCACCAGGCGGCGTTCGAAAGTCTCGATGTGGATATCGGAGGCGTTCTCGCGGATGGCTTCCTGAAACAAGGCATTGATCAGGCGAATGATGGGAGCGTCGTCTTCCTGCTCCAGCAGGTCGGAGGTTTCCGGCAGAGAATCCGCCAGGCTGGCCAGGTCCAGGCCTTCCAGGTTATCGGCGGCTTCCGCCGCGGCACCGCGCTGCTGTTCATAGGTCAGCGCCATGGCGGTGCTGAACGCCCCTTCATCCAGCGTCACCACCGGGGGCAAGGTGCCCAACCAGCGTTGCACCTCTGACAAGGCGGAGAGGTTCGCGCCACGACGACAGCATAACTCCTGGCGCCCTTCCCTCTCCCTAAGCAACACGCCAAAGCGGCGCGCGAAACCATAGGGCAACAGCAAGGGGCCGTCCTGCATTTCTTCCATATCGGCCGGTTGCCGTTCTTCGGTGCCTTCCAGGACTGCTTCGCTCATGGTCAATACCTGTTCATTAACGTCTCCACAATCTCCCGATTCGCCTCCGAGAGATCCAGGAACTGGAACCCCCCGTGATATTCAGAAGGACCGGTTCCTTGCTCACTCCACACCACCCGGGCGTCGAAGCTCATGGTGTTCACGTCTCCGATGCGATCCGGAAGCACCATGCCCAGTTCCCAGTGCTCGCCCGGCGCCGCTTCACGGCGCATGGCCAGCCGGAACCCGCCCAGGCTCAAGTTGGTCAGCCTGCCCACATTACCACCGGTGCCGCGATCAAACACCACCAATTCCCGAAACATCTGTTTACGGGGATGTTTGCGACGCTCCGGGCCACGCATCGGTTCCTCGCCATGGCGCGGCCGCAGCACGAATACCGTTCCGGTGAACGGATCGTCCTGGCGACACACCGGATTGGCGTGGACCCGCAGGTATTGAGGCGCTTCCTCGCTGCCGCTTTCCAGGGTCAGATCACCTTCCCAGGCTCCCCCTTGTGAGCAACGGGCGAATATGGGGCTATCCTGCCAGCTTGCGTTGCTGTCGTCACCTGCGGCGATAGGCAGCACTTGCGTAATCGGCAGGCTCAATAGCGAATCCCGCTCGCGATCCAGCAACGCACAGGCGGACGCGTTGCAGAAACTGACCACGCCGTCGGCGTCGGTACCGATGACGGCATCCCCCAGCGCCTGCAGCAAACGCTCGTTCTCGTCCTTGAGGCGCTTCATCTGCACCACCGCTTGCCGCAGGCGCCAGCGCTGACGATCCAGTTCGAGGAAGACATTGACCTTGGCTTCCAGGATCTGTTCATCCACCGGTTTGAACAGGTAGTCCACCGCCCCGTGCTGATAGCCCTTGAAGACGTAACTCTGGTCTTTGGAAATGGCGGTGACGAAAATGATCGGGATATGCCGGGTGCGACGATTCTGTCGCAGCAACGTGGCGACCTCGAAGCCATCCATATCCGGCATCTGCACATCGAGCAGAATCAGGGCGAGATCATGCTTGAGCGCCCATGCCAGAGCCTCGTCACCGGATTTCGCCATGATCAGGTTCCGGTCCTCCCCCTCCAGTACCGCCTCCATGGCGACCAGGTTCTCATGACGATCGTCCACCACCAGAATATTCTGTTTCTTCATGTCACAACCCAACCAGATAGTCCGCCAGGTACGGGCCGATCCGTTCCAGATCAAGCACCTCCCGTGCCGCGCCTTTTATTATCGCCGCCTCTGGCATCACCGGCGCCTCGCTACTTTGCGGTGACTGCACCAGAGTATGGCCGCCGCGCCGACGGATATAGTCGAGACCGTCGGAGCCATCATCGTTGGCGCCGGTCAGCAGCACCCCGACCAGCGCCGAGCCGTAGGCGTGGCCGGCCGAGAAGAACAGTTCATCGATGGACGGCCGGGAAAAGTGCACCGGCCGATAGGTGGAAAGTGCCACGGTGTCATCCTCACTGACCAGCATGTGGTATCCCGGCGGTGCCACGTAAACGTGACCGGGCAGAATCTCCTCTTTGTCCTCCGGGGACCTCATCGGCAAGGTGCTGTAGCGGGACAGCAGCCATGCCAACCGGTTATCGGCGCTGGCGTGCTGATGCTGGACCAACAGTACGGCCGCCGGAAACCGCGACGGCAAACCGGCCAGAATCGTGGAGAAGGCGTTCAACCCTCCCCAGGACGCCCCCATCACCACCGCCTTCACCGCCCGGCCCATGACGCCCACCCGGCACGGCGCCCACGGGCTTGCCGGTATCGTGTCATTGCCACCCGCTCCCTGTTCGCCACGCCTCCTGTCTGCTGATTTCAGCCGTCTCCCCGCTCACGTTGCATACGGGCCTTCTCCGCCTCATAGGCGGCACGGTGAGCCTGGGCTTCCTTCAGTTTGGCGAGCAAGTCCCGGCGTTGCCGGTCCAGCTCCAGGAAGAAATTGACCTTACTTTTCAGAATCAGCGGGTCCAGCGGTTTGAACAGGTAGTCCACCGCCCCGGCCTGATAGCCCTTGAAGACGTACTTTTTCTCCTTGGAGATGGCGGTCACGAAAATAATGGGAATGGTCTGGGTGTCCTTGCGCTGACGCATCAGCTCCGCCACCTCGAAACCGTCCATGCCTGGCATCTGCACATCCAGCAGCACCAGTGAAATGTCTTCCCTGAGCATGATTCTCAAAGCGGCCTGACCGGACTCGGCCTTGAGCAACACCCGCCCGTCCTCCTCCAGAATGGCTTCCAGGGATACCAGATTGGCGGGTTGGTCATCGACCAAAAGCAGCTTCTGCTCGATCATCACTCTTCTCGGTTTAGGCGTTATGTGGGATCTGTCGCTTACGGAAGATGCGCAGCGACTTGTTGATCACGTCGAAGGCATCTTCGTTACCACTGAAACGCAGGCTTTCCTTGGTCCCCAGGCAGAGGAAACCGCCCAGATCCAGGCTGTCGTCGAACAGGCGGATCACCCGTTCCTGTAACGGCCGGTCAAAGTAGATCAGTACATTCCGGCACAAAATCACGTGCATCTCGCCGAACACCTGGTCCGTCGCCAGATCATGATCGGCAAAAACGATGTTGCGCTTTAGCCTTTGTTCCATGATCACGCTGTCGTACCGTGCCGTGGCGTATTCCGACAACGACTTGCGGCCACCGGCCCGGCGGTAGTTCTCGGTATACTGCTTGAAGGCGTCGATCGGGTAGATGCCTTTCTTCGCCGCCAACAGCACGTTCTTGTCGATGTCGGTGGCATACAGCATGGTCCGGTCGTAAAGCCCTTCCTCCTCCAGCAGAATGGCCATGGAATAGATTTCCTCGCCGGTGGAGCAACCGGCATGCCAGATCTTGATGAACGGAAAGGTTTTCAGCACCGGGATAACATCCTCGCGGAAGGCGCGATAGAACTCGGGATCCCGGTACATTTCGGTCACATTGACGGTCAGATCGTTCAGTAAAGTGACGAAGAACTGCCGATCCCGCAGCACCCGCTCGGTCATTTGCGTCACCGATGGGAAACCCGACATGGTCAACCGGTGCATCACCCTGCGCCGCATGGACGCCCTGCTGTAGGCGCGAAAATCGTAGCCGTAGAGCTGGTAGATCGCCTCCAGCAGCAGGCGAATCTCAATGTCCTCGATTTGAATCTGATCATCGTCGATCACGTCCGTGGACTGCTGCACGACATGCCCTCCTAGCGATGCAGCCAGACCCGCATCAGCGAGGTCAGCTTGCTCATGTCGATGGGTTTGGAGCAGTAGTCATTGGCGCCCGCCTCCAGGCACTTGGCCCGGTCATCCTTCATCGCCTTGGCGGTAAGGGCAAGAATTGGCAAGGAGGCGAATCGGGCCTGTTGGCGGATATGCCCCATGGCCTGATAGCCGTCCATCTCCGGCATCATGATGTCCATCAACACGATGTCGGTTTGCGGTGAGGCTTCCAGGGCTTCGACCGCCTCACGGCCGTTGTTGGCGATCTCAATATCGAATCCGAGCTCCTCCAATTGAGCCGACAACGCGTAGATATTGCGCATGTCATCATCCACCAGCAGCAGCCGTTTGCCCTCGAAAATGTCGTCGCGGTGCTCGATCAGTTCCGGATTGCCACGCCGATGGCTCGGCAGCGTTGATTCCAGCCAGTGCAGGAACAATGAGGCTTCGTTGAGCAACCGCTCGTGAGACCGCTCGGTCTTCAGAATGATGCGGTCCGCGTACTTGCGCAGCTTGGCTTCTTCTTCCCGGGTCAAATCCTTGCCGGTGTAAATCACCACCGGCAGTGTCTCGTTCTCGTCGCCTTCGTGCAGACGTTCCAGCAACTCGAAGCCAGTCATGTCCGGCAGGGTCAGATCCAGGATCATGCAGTCGTAGACCCGTTCGCCCAGTGCCGCCAATGCCTCCTCGCCGCTGGTTACCGCGGTAATCTCCACGCCTTTCTGATCGAACAGCTCGCGGATACTGGCGTGCTGTGCCTCGCTGTCTTCCACCACCAGGAGGCGGCGAACATTCTTTTCGATGGCCTGCTCAATGGTGCCGAACGCGGCCAGCATTTGCTCCTGGCTGACCGGCTTGGTCAGGAAGTCAATGGCACCGAGATCCAGCGCTTTCTTGCGCTCATCCTTACCGGACAGGAAGTGCACCGGGATGTCCTGGGTGCGCGGGTCGGCCTTGAGGCGCTCCATTACTTCCCAGCCATCAATCCCCGGCAAACCGATATCCAGAATGATGGCGCTCGGGCGGTAGCGGCTGGCGTATTCCAGACCGCTTTCGCCGTCCATGCAGATATGGCTCTCCAGTCCGTAGTCCGCGGCCAGATCCACCAGCACATTGGCGAACTCCCGATCGTCCTCCACCACCAGCACGGTCTTCTCCCGGACCACATACTCTTCCGCTGACGGCTCCATGGCGAGGGGGGCGGTAGGCGCCGTGTGAGCCTCGGCGTTGGCCCCCACGTCCATACTCTCCTCCAGGGCCGCCTCGACGCCCAGCGCCTCGCCTTCCGGCAAATACAGAGTGAAGGTGGCCCCCTGCCCCAGCCCATCACTGCGCAGGCCGATTTCCCCGCCCAGCAGGCGGGCCAGCTCCCGGGAAATGGTCAGTCCCAGTCCGGTGCCGCCATATTTTCGGCTGGTGGTGCCGTCGGCCTGCTGGAAGGCCTCGAAGATCAACTTCTGCTTGTCCTCGGCGATGCCCACCCCGGTGTCGGTGACGGCGAAACACAAGGTGCCTTCACGCTCCAGAGTCCGTCCGGGAATGCGCTCGTCCTGGGCGGGACGCCCGATGGTCAACGTCACGCCGCCTGTGTCGGTGAACTTGAGGGCGTTGGAAAGCAGGTTCTTGACGATCTGCTCCAGACGCTGCTTGTCCGTGTAAAAATGCGGCGGCACGTCCTCCTGAATCACCACGTTGAAACCCACGCCTTTATTCTCGGCCACATGGGTGAAATGCCGCTGGAAGTAGTCGGAGACGTCCCGGGGTGTGATCTCATCGATCATCACATCCATTTTGCCTTCCTCGATCTTGGAGATATCGAGAATGTCGTTGATCAGCGATAGCAGATCGGAGCCGGCGGAATGAATGACCTGGGCATGCTCCACCTGCTTCTCTTCCAGGTTGCCTTTCTTGTTCTGCCCCAGGGCGTTGGACAGAATCAGGATCGAGTTCAGCGGCGTACGCAGCTCGTGGGACATGGTGGAGAGGAACTCGGATTTGTACTTGGACGACAGTTCCAGTTCCTTGACCTTGTCCTCCAGCTCCTCATGCAGTGTCTCCAGTTCGGTATTCTTGCGCGACATCTCCCCTTTTTGCTCACTGAGCATGCGCGCCTGGGCTTCCAGCTCCTCATTGGTAACCCGAAGCTCTTCCTGCTGCGCCTGCAGTGACTCCTCCGACGCCCGTAACGCCTGCGTCTGCGACTCCAGCTCCTCGTTAATGGCCTTGAGCTCTTCCTGTTGCTGCTGCAGGCGCGATTCCGACGCCGCCAGCTCGGAGGCCTGACGCTCCAGATCCTGATTGGCCCGGGCCATCTCCTCCTTCTGCTGACTCAACTCCTTGGCCTGCTCCTGGGTGCGGGTCAGCATTTCCCCCAAACGCAACCGGCTTTGCGCGCTATGCAATGCCACTCCGATCAGTTCCACCCCTTGCTCGAGGAACGTCAGATCATCATCCTCAAAACGTCGGAAGGAGCCGATTTCCAGCACCCCCTTGAGCTCTTCCTCATGGAAGATGGGAATTACCATCAGATTACGGGGCACCGCGTTGCCCGTGCCGGAGGACACCAGGATGTAATCTTCCGGAACCTCCTCGAGAATGATGGGCTTGCCTTCCAGTCCACATTGGCCGACCAGGGATTCCCCCAGAGCGAAGTCATTGGCCAGATGCTTACGGCGCTGCATGGCGTAGGCTGCCCGCATGTACAGGCGCTCGCGCTCCACATCGAAGGTATAAAAAGCGCCGATCTGAGCGTTCAAGGTGGGAATCACATAACCCAGCAAATTGCTGCCAAGCTTGTCGATGGCCATGTCGCCCCGCATCAGATCCCCCAATTGGGAAAGCCGGGTTTTGATCTGCTCCTGGCGTTTTTCGTCCTCGATGCGATGTTTGATTGTGTCCCGCATCTTGCGGATGGCACGGATCAGATGACCGGTCTCATCCCGGCTTTCACTCTGAATCGCCGTATCCCAGTTGCCGTTGGCGATGCTGTCCGCGGCTCCCGCCGCATCCTCCAAGGGGCGCGTGATCGAGCGCGTCACCCTCAAGGCGATCCAGCCCAGCAGAGTAAAGGCCATCACCCCCAGTGCCAGCCCGATCATCTGGGTGCTGCGGTTGTCTTCACGGCTCCGCAGCAGAGTGCCACGGAAGGCCTCATAGCGCTTTGCCTGGAATTCGTCCTGCGTCTGCTTGAGCTGCCGCTCCAGCAGCTCCACCCGATCAAGCCAAGCGTAGCTGTTCACCAGGGTCATGGGGTCTTCAATCAGCGCCTGGGCGAGCCCCGTTGCCTCGTTCAGATAATCGATGAAGGACATGCGGATCTTGTCCACGTCATCGGTCAGTGCCGGATCCAGCCGGTCGATATCACCAAGCCGTTCCAGAAACTGGTCCGAGCGCACCCTGGCCTCATCCAGCGGCCGCTCGTCGATCTGGGCGATGGCCGTACTGTAGGCGTCGGCGATCCCCACGAACTCGAGATTGTTGGCGTTCACCAGCTCCAGCACCGGGAAGTCATGGTTCTCGATGCGGCTCAAGTGATCAATATTGGTCGCGGCGATATAGTAGCTGTACAAAAAGTAAGCCAGAAAAAGCACGATCCCCAAAACCGCCACGGCGAGAATCTTCAGCCGGACGGACAGATTCTGAAACCACCTCATTAACGCGTCCCCATGCGTGCCTACAGGCGCTTTTGTTGTATTCCCCCCAAAAACGGGAATAAGACTAAATTCGTAGGCTAACAGAAAGGACGAAAGGGCCAAACCCAAAGCGGAGCTCGACCCGTGCGAGGGGCAAAAAACGAGATATGGCGCACACTTTTAGCCCGAGGGAGGTGTCCGAAAGGGAGTCGCGGGAGCGTGCGCTGGAAGCCTGGCCAGATGGCTTTCAGGGACTTGTGGACGGGGGCAAGGTTATCCGTCGCAGCACACCTTCGCTAAGGCTGTTCGGGCCCAATATATTTTTCTTCTTTACTCTCATGAATGCCTGGCTTGGGGAAAAGGGTTGCCGGCTTGCCATTGTCCGGCACCAAATACATAGGTTTGCGGTCTTTCAGCGGCATAGCCAATGCCAGTCCCCTAAGCTCTGGAGAGTTTTGATAGTGCATGCCACTACTGAATGCGTATACATCACGTCTGATAATATCCGCCATTAATTCCGCGATACATGGCATTCCACTGGCAGTATTACCAGCATTACAACAATAGAGCCAAACATTCGCATTTTTACGCATGTTGCCTGGAGTAAGGCCGAATACATTTGACAGATCGACATTCGTTCCGGCCCAAGCGTTCTCCCCGACAAAAATAGCCTGGCTACTTGCGTGGCCAAAAAAGTAAACACCGCTGACAACACGAGCCAAAAGAGGCGGTGTTTCCGGGGCAGCCCCTTCGATGGCCGCTTTGAACTCCTCAAAATTCGTCACCGGAGTTACCAGAGTTTCAGCGTTCTCTTGCTCTTCAAGCTCCCTGGCCTTGGTTTCCGCTGCCCACTGAAAGACTTTTCCGGCATTTTTTCGGATACCGGGCTCACCATACATCAATATATAAAAAGGCCTGACATCGACCTCTACTACCGCCCTTTTTGTATTGGTTGTTGATGAGGTCCGGGATATCCCGATTTGAACATAGGTGGCCATTCTCAGCTCCCTGCTTGTTTTTCAGTATTCTTTTTCCTAACACCCTTTAAAAAAAGCGCTTCACCGTCAAAAAAACAGGCCAGCAAATAGCGGTAACGGCTATGCTCACTCCGAGCACGGTACACAACAGAGGCCAATGGAAGTCCCACCATCCCAACTCACGATTGTCACGCCATGTTAGGACATAAGGGTCATCAGCGTCGATTTTATTGGCTTGCTCGACCTCCTCTGGCCATTCAGGCTGCTTACTGGTCCACATGGCGAACATGCGGCCAACGGCATTGAGACCCAGAAAGGGTGACCCAAGGAACTGGAGCCACGGCCAATGCACCGTCCACAGAAAGCTTTGCGTTATGCTCCAGCGCCAACCTTCCTTACGACCATCAAGCGGTGCCAGATATCCACTTTCCTGCAAATGCCGGATTGTCCGCTCTACTCCGTCGGGCGCCTCCATATAGGGCTGCAGGAACGCCCAAAATTTGTCAACTGACAGTGCATTCCCCAGCAGAGTTGCATAACCCAGTGAAAACGATTCGAGAACAGTAATGCCATCTTTATCCAAAACGTGGGCACGCAAATCGTGGGTCGTACCAGCGAAAAAGTTCTTGGATTCCCCTCGCACGAGATACAAATCATCCCACGGCACCATCAAAACCGTTCCGTTTTGCCGGAACACATGCACTTGCCGAGTCTTACGGTTAATCCGCATCGGATAGTGAGTCCAGCGCCCGACTTCAGTACGGACAACCCACCAGCCGGCCCAACCTAGACCAAGCCCAACCAAAAGGAAAAAGATCAATACTAGCCAGGAAATCCAGAGTTCTTCTTTGCCTATCACATGAAAGAAAGCCCGAACATTGACTACAGAAAGAAAGATGGAGGCCAGAATAACCGCACTCCCAAACCACACATTGAAGCCTTTAATCGGATACCAGCGATCCACCAAGTCCATATAGGTGCTGTTACACTTAATGACAGATAGAAAATCCATAGGTGGCGCATTTCTGGATTGCTTTTTTTGATAGCGGGCCGCCTTTTCCTCATCGGTCAGAGGGCGATTTACCGGGAAACGAAAAGGCCGAAAGTCGATACCTGTGTAGTCCACTGTTTATCCTTTTAGCGCGACATCGAGTTCAGCCAGTTCGGTTTCCAGGGCTTGATATCGATCTCTCTCATCGAACTTCCCAAAATAACAACGTTCTAACCAGTCCTGAATTTTGTTGTCTTTGAATATTTCGATTAACACTGCGATAACAATCACCAATACGACCAGAACAATCCCAATACCCGTCGCGCCTAACCAAAAAGCGAACATTGCTCCGACGGAAAGCGCCCCGGAAAGTTGGAACAACCGCCCCGCCGTGAAGTTCCCCTCTTCCATTTCCTGATCTCCCCGGTAAAAATCAAAAACCGCCATTGCAACACCCGTAGTAATCCCCAACCCCCTTCCAATGACACGTAGTGCTTTACCTACGTACTTTTCAATAATTCTTGCCAGTCTCGCGTCAGCCTGTGCCGCACTCTCCGACCATTTACCCACTGTCTCTCCCAGGGTGCCTATCAGGCCGGCTACCGCTGTGCCATAACGCCTGCTATTTTCATTGGCCTCGTGGGCCATGCTGCGGTCCACATCCTCCGCCAGCTTGCCCAGGGCCACCATCTGCAAGATGCCCGTTACAATCCCCAGCCCCGCCGCACCTGGCAGGAGTTGGCGCCAGCGAAGCTGGGTCAGGCGCCGCCTGTCCGCTTCAGTCAGCAGTGCCGATTCAGCGAACCGTCTTGCTCCACCTTGCTCATCTACTCCGGGGAAGTCCTCAACTACTCTAGGATCAGCCATGATCAGATAGCGGAAGCGTCCGGTTCCATGTTCGGGCGCGCCGTAAATTTCCGCTTTACGCATCTGGATATCGATGGCCCGATTCAACTCCTGCAAGTCGCCGACCTGGCCATTTGCCACTGTCATCCTTGCCACCAATTCGGCAATGGCATTGGCTCTGGGCATCGTCACATCCACCATAATCACTGGCGCCTTTCCAATTACTCCCAGCGCCACCAATCCTGGTCCAACCACGCTATCCACCGCTCTACCGGCGACTTCGGCAATCGGCCCACCTACCGCCGCCGCCAGTCTGGCCACCGCGTTCTTTCCGCCAGAGCCGATGGCCTCAACAGCATTGTCGTAACTTTCAATCAGACGGTCCCATGGCAACCCTTTAAGGGAATCCGGTGCCAGGCCTCCCTGGGAAAAACTGTTCAATTCCGCGACAATCGCCGCCTGATTAAAGCTCATTGCGCTCAGGATAAGGTTGCTCTTTTCAATGGTACCAGCCTCCAGCCACTGTTTATAAGCCTCAGCGCAGGGTTTGTACTCTTGTGTGTCTTGAATGCACAACAACACCGCATTAACAAAGCCCAGACCTGATTCCACATCCTTGGCATCACAGCTCGCGTGCAGATGCTCTGATAGTGTTGAGTGTCGCATCCACGCCACATGGGCTTCCGCCAAAGGCTTGATGACTCGCTGATCAAAGTCCGTCAGTGTCTCACGCCAGTGTGACTTCCAGTCCGCCCAGACGGTGGTGGCATCACCATCCGAACCTTCCGTTCTCAGTTTATCCTCGTAAGTTTGCCAAGCGTCCCTTCTGGCCTGCGCCAGTTGGTCCGGGGTTGGATTGCGCCAACGCTCGTAGGCCTGTTCACGCGCTTCTCGTTGCGATGGAAACAACAGGTCGGCCAGCGCCATTCCCACCACCGAAGCCCCCCCATCCTGAGGATTCATTCTTGCCGCCGTATGGCCAACATCAACGGTAACATCTCGTACTGCCCGTTCAGTCTCATAGATCTGCCGGTTTTCCGCATCGTCATGAATGGCCTCACGCAAGCTCTCGATAGCTGCGGATACCGCCAGCGGGCGCGTATGGTCGGGTTCAGTCATCAATTCACGTAACCGTGCCCCCATGAGTGCCGCCAATTCGGCAGTGACGCCAACCGGATCGTTCAGCGCTACCATCAATGGTGGTGCACCCGCTGTTTGAGTGGTGGTTCCCACCCAGCCCAATAACCCCATGGCCTCGGATTTGAATCCGTGGAACTGGTGAGGCGAGAAATCAAACGTTGGATAGCTCCGCACAGCAATTGTAGGCATAGTGGTCAGGGCTACCGGCTGGCCGGTTTCCGGGTTGGCCATATGCAACGTGGAGGCTGGGCTGTTGCCATAGTCCTGGCCGACACGATCATATTCATTAATCACCTGCATGAAGCTATCCATAGGGGCGGCATGAGGCTGCTTCCTGTTCCCAGCCACCCAGGCGCCAACATCAATCTTGCGCATGTGTTTTTCCCGGTTACCCTCTGTCCGGTTCCAAGCCAATACATCCTGTGTCCAGGCGGTGTCGGAAAAAGCGAACCAAATAGCTCCAGCATTCTCTGCATCTGGAATGGTAATACAGCGAGCCATATACTCCTCGCCAGTGCGAAAACAGGAGAACTCAATCTCACTGGCATCCGGCGGAGTCGTCTCCTCCACATCAAATTCGTATAAAAAGCCCAGCTCCGTTACCACATACGCCGACCAGACTCCGCGCACCTCATTGAATGCATAAAGATAGCCCGGCCGAAGCAGGCGCGTGGTGTATTTCGCACTTGAGGCTGGCAGGGTAACCCCCGTTCCTCCCTGAATGCCTTCCCCAAACTCGCTTGGCAGATCAAACGCCTGCGAGTCCTCTTCGCCGTCCGTGCGGGCAACTGCGTAACGCACCGGCATGATGGGCAGGCCAGTTTTCTGACAAAATGGGCAGGTGGCGGCCGGCTCGCTCATATCAACCTCCGTGTTGTGATCTCATAAGTTCCACGCGACATTGCCTCAAAACATTGTCACTCATATCCTGGCAAGCTACGGAATAGCTTGTAATCCCCTCATGCACACGACCAAGACGCTCGACAAGCCTTTCATGGCGCGTTACTCCTGGGTAACGAAGTTCCTGCTCCGCATAAAGGCGACGATCTGCTTCTTCGACCAGCCCAGCTGCCTCGCGTGAGAGGCGCAGCATCTCGTCTGAACGACGCCAAAAGTCTTCCCGGCCTGTCAAGCTGGGTACCAGCTTAGCCCAGTGCTTTAGACAACGATTGAGCAGCCCCATGCGCTTGAAACTCTTCCATTGCGATTTATCAGGGAACCAACGTTGTCCAGCATACCCTGGCTCGCGCTCATTCTGTCTCCAGCCTTGCTCCGAGTCGAACCAACTCCAGCAATCGATAGGGCCCAGGAGCGATCTCATCTGCCCACGTGTTAGCAGCCACATCATATGCCGAAACACAAGCGGATCATGATAGCGCAGTTGCCCTGTCTCACGAGCCGGTATAGGGGCCCGGAGTACGGATTGGCGGCGAAGGTGATCCGTCAAGGACTCATGCGACACACTGGAGATCAGCAATGCGCTAAAGAACGGCTTTTGACTGTAACGACCATGGGCATCGCTGCGTTTGAGCAAGGTTTCCAGCCCCTCGGCCGGTACTTCCGAAAGCTTAATCAACCGTGGAAATAAGTGCTGTTGGGCGATATATGCGGATGGGGCCAGAGACTCAGAAGGCAAACCTTGCCAAAACTGTGACTCGACCTGCAGCGGGTTCAGCAAAGCATAATCATGAGCCCGTAGGAAAGTAAGATGCGGCGTATTCTTCACTATTTACTCTCCGGCATCAGATCATGCCTCCTTCACTTTCCTTGTTTAACAACGCTCACTCTTCAATTTCAATAACCAGATTTTCAGGCACTTCAGTGGCGACAACATGAGTCATGCCATCCTTATCTGTTACCCCGCTCTCCACACTACCGTTTGCTCGGATAATTCGGTAACTGACGTTAGCCAGAGGTTTTTCCGTCCCTTTTTCTTTAAGTAAGAAAGCCTCATCGAAATTACCGATTTCTTCTTCAGTACTGTTTTCCGAACTGATGCCAGTAGTTAGCGCTCCGTCTAATAGAACCAGCGCCTCTAGGCCGGCATCAGCGGACCGAGCCTTGAAGTCACATGTCGCCAACTCACCACCACTCAACATCGGCGCCTGAGCGCTCCCCGAACCGGGCCCGACAAACTGTTTCATCGCCGCCTGCAGATGCACGCCGCCAGGCGCCCCCAGCTCGATGTTGCCGCCATCGAGTTTGAGGTAGGCGCCGCCGGAGGCGAGCAGGAGGGGTTGGTTGGGGGCGGCCAGGATGGCCTGGCTGTTGGTGCTGGCCAGGGCGACGTCCTGGGCGGCGGCGAGGGTGAAGGGCTGCTTCGGGGCCCGGGCGCTGACTTTGCCTTGGGCGGCGTGCAGTTGAATGCCGCTTTCCTGGTTGGGTTTGCCGCTGGCTGGCGAGGCACCGTTGTTGTAGAGGCTCAGTCCGCCGCTCACGGTCATGACCGTGCTGTTCTTGCTCATCCAGTTGATGTCCGCGCCGCTGACCAGCGTGGTGGTGGTGCCCGCCACCCAGGTTTGTCCCTGCTGGGTGACGCTGGCCAGCCCGTCCGGGCTGGTGGCGACGATCAGCGGGCGGGACCAGCCTGGTGGGGAGCCGGCACCGCCCTGCTCTCCGCCGGAGCCGGACTGGGTGCCTTTCAGCGTCTTCAGTACCCCGCTCAATGAGCGCTGGGAAGGCAATTCATCGGCTTCGTCCGCCTGCCCTGCATTCTGGTTGCGCGCGGCGTCGTTGAGTGTTTTCAGCAGATCCGCATTGCCTTGCAGCCGCGCCTGAGCGCCATCGGTACTCATTTGCCATTGCCCCGCCTCCGTGCTGAGCAGGACGCCTTGTCCGGCCCGAAGCGCGGCGCTGGAAGCCGTATTCAGGTCGGCGCCAAAGCCTCTTTCTCCTTGCCGCCGGTTGTCATTGCCCGCTTTCAGGTGACCCAGGCTCAGTCGGCTTTGGTGTTGGGTGCTGCCGGCTTCCGTACGCGCCTGCCCCTCTGTGCTATCCATCAACAGCCACTGGTGGCCGCTGTTGCCTTGCTGACTGGCGGATAGCGCCTGGCTCTTCAGGCCGGTGTAGACCGCCTTGTGATCGTTTCCGCTGAACCAGGGCGCGGCGTTGCCGGTGGCGTGGGCATGGCCGCCGCCAACCTGATTATGCTGCGCCTCGTCGTTGCCCTGGCCGTTGTATACGGTGCCGATGGCGATTGGCCTTTCCGGCTGGCCTTCCAGGAACAGGGTAAGGCTTTCCTGTCCGGTCCGGGGCACGGCGACGCCGCCCCAATCCTCGCCGGCCCAGGGGGTCAGGGTGCGCACCCAGGTCCAGGAGCCGCCGGTGGCGGGAGCGTTATCCGTGCCACTGTCGAGGGTACTTTCCGGGTGTGGTTCCCCGCTGCTGGAGCTCTCGCCCCGTTGCCAGGGGTATTGCATCTTGATGCGGTGGTCGCGGTCGGTATGCACCGAAGTGTTGTCCGCGGTCACCACGGCACTGTGCAGGCCCCGGCCGCGAACCCGGCCCTGGCTATGCCGTGATGCGCTATCCAGGGGACGAAAAGGCGTATCCACTTGCAAAGCGACGAAACCATTGCGGTAGAAATCAGTCTCTGGTGCGCTATCCAGAGACGGTAACGGGCCGTCGCCGAGATGCTCGGGCGCGGCGGGAAAGCAAGGCGATGGCGTCTCGAACCGCTGATTGGCCTGCGCCATTAGGTTCGAGCTCAAATTATTGCGGGCATCGTGGGTCACCGCCAGGCAGAGAAAAGAAGCCTCCTCTTCATATCCGGGATGCTGATGAAGCTGGAATTGCCCACCGGGACGCAGGCGCCGCCAGGTTCCATTCCCCTCCACCCGCTTGCCAGCGGCTTCCAGAACTTCGATGTAACGGCGGCCGCGCCATTCGGTTTCCGCCTGATTGTGCCAGGCATAGGCCGTGGGGCTGTCATCATCCTCCGCTCCCGACCACGCCATGTCGGCGCTGTTCTGCTGCGAGGACAATGTTTTCAGCGACCGGTAATCCCAGGTGGCCCGGCGGATACCGGCGGCGTGGGCGCTGCGTCCCGGGCGCCATTGCTGGATAGCGTCTTCCTGTTCAGTGACATCACTGCGGTGATAGCGGACTCCGCCGATATCCGAGAAGGCACTGTTGTAATCAGCGATAACCAGCGTATGGCCGCCCGCCACCTGGAACTCGCCGGCTTTCGCTGGCGCGGCCTGATCCTCTTCCTCGATGTCCTGATGCTCGAACCAGAAGAACAGACCCTGCTCCGACAGGATTCGGGTCATGAAATCCAGACCGTCCTCTTCCAGTTGCGCACCGAGGCTGTGCCTGAGGTAAAGCGCGTTGTCCGCCAAATCCCAGCGCCAGCGGGGCACCACCACGCCGCCACGGGCCGCCAATCGTCCGAACAGCGTGTCGATGATCTCCATCATCGTCATGTCCTGATAGACATGACTGTCCACCCACTGCCGCAGAAAGACGGTCCACGGTTCCAGTACCAGGGCATAGCGCGCCAGCCCGCCATTACTCTCCAGGTACTCGAAATGGGTAACATGGCCGTGAAAAGGCCGGCGGTTTGTACGGGAATCGGCGGTGAGCAAGGTGAGCAATACCGGCTGCCCGAACACATCCTCCGCCCGCAGGCGAGCGTCCACCGAAAGCGCGGTGATATCAAAGCGAAACCCGGCCCCGGCTGATACGCCAGCGCCGGAAACCGCTTCCACACCGTGGCAGCTTTCCGGCACCAGCACGTCCGGCCCCAATGGAGTGTGGAGCTGCAATATGCGGGCTCCTTGCCCCGGTGCGGACAATGCACTCATCAGATTGGCGATCACATCCATGTCAGCGGTCCTTCTCGATTAGCCGGTTACCCCACTGAGCGCTCGACGGCGCTGTTCGATTCCGGCTACGCCGAGATCCGCTCCAGTTGAAGCGAAGGCGACTCCGAGCAGTGCAGCTGGTGGTTTCGGCCGGCGATCGTCAACACAATCAATCTTACGTCACTGACCAGCCGCCCGGCCCGATCCTGCGCTTGAGCCGGCGCTTGGATCCGCCAGGGCATGTGTTCCATCATGCCAAGTAGTTGCCTGGCCTGGTGGCGCTGTTCAATCGGCGAGTCAACCAGTAACTCGACCACATGGCCCGGGGCCACACGATGCCAGCGGCGCACTTCATCCAACGGTCTTTTCCGGCCAACACTGGGGCCCGAGTCGCAATTGGCAATGGCTTTTTCCTGATCCACTCCGTAGACGGTCATGATTCACTCCTGTGATGAAAAGACAAAACTTGTGGAGACTCTGCTCCGGTTAACGGCGCCACCCCTTCGGGAGTTACCGTGTACTGAAAATCACCGTTGTCATCCGCGGTTACCCGGATACCGGCAATTTTAGCGCCCTCGGCCATGGCGGCGAGGACCGACTCGGCAATTTCGGGCAAAAGAGTGCCGTTGAGAATGTGATCGACGTTGCGGGCCCCGCTGTCCACCTCGGTGCAACGGGCCAGAACGGATTCCGCCAACGCTTCGTCCCATTCAAACAAGGCGCCATGGTTCTCCGCTACCCGCCCCGCGATACGATTCAGCTTCATCTCGATAATACGGATCAGAACATCATCGCTGATCGGGTAATAAGGGACGACTTTGAGGCGCCCCAGGAAAGCCGGCTTAAAGGCCTTATAAAGGGCGGGTCGCAACAGCTCGTGCAGCGCCTCCGGATCCGGCACTTGTTGCGCCTCCTGGTTCAGACAGGATTGCATGATCTGCGAGGAGCCCACATTGGAAGTGAGGATGATCAAGGTGTTGCGAAAATCAATCTCGCGCCCTTCGGCATCATCCATCACACCTTTATCGAAAACCTGGAAGAACATCTCCAGTACGTCCGGATGCGCTTTTTCCACTTCATCCAGCAACACCACGCTATAGGGGTTACGGCGCACCGCTTCGGTAAGCACCCCGCCCTCGCCGTACCCGACATAACCAGGCGGAGAGCCCTTGAGGCCGGAAACCGTATGCGCTTCCTGATACTCGCTCATATTGATGGTGATCAGCTTACGCTCGCCACCATAAAGGATATCGGCCAGTGCCAGCGCGGTTTCGGTTTTACCCACGCCGGAAGGGCCGACGAACAGAAACACGCCTCTGGGTTTGTTGGGATCTTCCAAACGCGCCGTGGCGGTACGCACCCGTTGCGCGATGGCGTCCAGGGCATGCTGTTGTCCCGTAACACGCTCGGTCAGCAGGCCCGACAGATTGGAAATGGTCGCGATCTCATCCTTGACCATGCGACCCAGGGGAATCCCGGTCCAGTTGGAAACAATCTCCGCCACCACCGATCCATCGGTCTGCAAGGGCACCATGGGCGACTCCCCTTGCACCTCTCTCAGCCGGGATAGCAGTTCGGGAATACCATGATCGGGATCGGTCTGATCAGAGGTCGCCGCCTCCCGACCATCCCGGAGCTGCTGGATGTTCTGTACCAACGCCACTTCGCGGTCGAGACGTTCCCGCAGGGTGGCGATGCGCTCCTGTGTCTCCGTTCGTCGGCTTTCCAGATCCGACAGACGTTCTCCGTGGGACGCCCCGGCCTGCTCGTCCCGGGACAGAGCCGCGATTTCTTGCTCCAGACGTTGAAGATACTTGTCGGCGTCCTCGATGGCGGCCGGGGTAGCCCCCTGCCCCAGAGCCACCTTGGCGCAGGCGGTGTCCAATACCGATACCGCTTTATCGGGAAGCTGCCGGCCGCTGATATAACGATGGGACAATCTCACCGCCTCGGTAACGGCTTCGTCGAGGATTCGCACGCCGAAATGCTGCTCCATCAAGGGAACCATGGCGCGCAACATGGCGGCGGCCAGGTCCTCTCCGGGCTCATCCACTTTCACTACCTGGAAACGCCGGGCCAGCGCCGCGTCTTTCTCGAAGTAGCGCTTGTATTCGCTCCAGGTGGTGGCGGCGATGGTTCGCAGCTCGCCTCGGGCGAGCGCCGGCTTCAGCAGATTGGCGGCATCGTTCTGGCCGGCCTGACCGCCCGCGCCGATCAGGGTATGGGCTTCATCGATAAAGAGGATGATCGGGTGAGCGCTCTTCTTGACCTCGTCGATAACCGTCTTGAGCCGGTTCTCGAATTCGCCTTTGACGCTGGCACCGGCTTGCAACAGGCCCATATCAAGCACATGCAGCGCCACGCCTTTCAATGGTTCCGGCACATCGTCCGCGGCGATCCGCAGCGCCAGTCCTTCCACCACCGCGGTTTTGCCCACTCCGGCCTCACCGGTGAGGATCGGGTTGTTCTGACGCCGGCGCATCAGGATGTCCACCAACTGGCGGATTTCCCCGTCACGGCCGATGACCGGGTCAATGGCGCCGTCCCGGGCCCGGTCAGTGAAATTCTGGGTGAACTGATCCAGAGCCGGTGTCTTGCCAAGCGCCTTGTCCTCGCCTTCCTCGCCACCGGGAGCCTCTTCCGTCAGCGGCGCGTCACGATGACCTTCCTCCGAGCCTTCGGTCATCTTGTCGAAATCGTGCTTCAACTGGTCCAGATCAAATCGGGTGAACAGCGCGGAACTGCGCTGTGCCAGACGGGACAGGTCCGGCTCGGTCAACAACGCCAACAACAGGTGTCCGCTGCGAATACGGGTGGTGCCGGAATCCAGCGAGGCCAACAGCCAGGCGTGTTCGAACAGGGACGGTAGATGCGGTGAAAATACCGGGGTGCGTTGGTTGCCGGTTTTCAGTCTTTCCATTTCCACGCGAAGATCCCGTTCCAGAGCCTCCGGTGCTATGCCGCTGCGGCGAGCCACCAACACCAGATCGCTCCGGGGGTGCTCCAGCAACGCCACGAAAAGGTGTTCCAGATCGACCTCATAGTGCCCCGCGGCCATGCACAGACTGGCGGCCCTTTCCGCTGCCTGCCGGCACCGGTCGTTGAGTTTGCTGATCAGGGTTTTCAGATTAATGCTCATCGCGCGGCTTACGCTCCTTGCCGGTCATCGTTGCGTCCTTCATTGAAGTGTATGGATACCGTAGGTGGTATCCGCCCGGATGCCCGCACCCGGGCGGGTGGACAGGAAGCCGTCCCAGCCAAGACGCCCCCCCTGCTCCGGATCGCCCAACTGGCACCCACTGATCTCATCCGCTTTCAATACCAGGCGGACTTCATACTCGAGGCTGGCACCGGTCAGCATGGTCAACCACTTTTCCAGAGCCTGGGCGGCCTCGCCACCAGGCAGAAAGTCATCGAAACCTCCCTTCGCCAGAGGGCCCACCACCAACCGCATCCTGAGATCCCGCTGCCAGACTCGCTCTCCGGCGACGGCGCTGGTGCCAAGCCGGGCGTTACCCGAGCCCAGGCGGGTGCGCTGCTGCTCTGGGATGTCATACCAAGCGCCCACGAACTGCTCCACCTTGATCGGCACCTGAAAATAATCGGTCAGCAACCGCTGCATCTGCACCGCGGCCACCGGCCGCTGCCCCACGGTGGCCGCGTGGAAGGCCACCGCCTGATCCGGAATCGCTCCCGGCGCTTCGCCCAAGCGGTCTCGCAGCCCGGTGACGCCCACGCCCGCCAGTGACAGCAGCAATGGCAGGAACCGCTCACGCTGATCCAATTCATACTGAATCGCCAGGCGGTATTTCTTCCAGGCCCCGTAATGCAGCGCCACGGCCCGGTTAGTGAAGATATCGAGAAAGGCCCGCGCCGCCCGGTCTCGCTGAAAGATCTCCCGTTCATGCAGCCATTCACCATAGTGCCAGGGCAAGGCGCCCTTGACGCCAAGCAGCCCCATGAAACTCGGCGTCAGATGAACCTTTCCGAGCTTCTCCATGGTCAGGGTGTAATCCACCGCCCCGGGCCGGTCGAGCCGTTCGCCCTCTTCCGACCAGGCTTCCAGCTTTTCAAGCTCACTGGCGGGAAAGCCCAGGGACAGGCTGCTATCGAAGCGCATGTGGCGGGCCACCGCATCGTCATCCGCACTGCGCGTTTGGCGCTTGAAGAGCTGTTCGATGATCCGCACCGACTGGAAGAAACCAAAGCGGTGAGGCTCACTGAGCAGCTGCTGGGCTACACCAGCGTCGATTCGCCGCTTCGGGGTGGGCATTGAATCAGTACCTCATTGCTTTGACGGGAAACAATATTCAATTGAGTAAAGCTGTTGGCATGGACATAGAGACCGAAAAAACGGTCCAGGGCGGCCACGAAAGCCGACAGCCCGGTGCCGACGAAGCTGCTTTCATCGATGGTCAAATTGATTTCCACCCCTCTTGCCACCGCGGCAAAAGGCCGGCCCGGCAACCAGCTGGTGACGGGACGGTGCTGCACCTCCACCAACCCCTCAATCTGGCGCCGCGCTACCGCGGCCGAAGATAAGTCATACAGCGAGAGCATCTCTTTCAGTGCCGGCAGACCGCTGCCGGTGATCGACAGGTGATTGAGGGACAAATGGGAAATCAGCCGCCAATGCGCGTTTCTGCCGCCCGTGAATCGGCGTGGACGGGTGGGCTTGCGCAACATCGTGATGCTTTTGACCGAGGTATCGGTCTCCATGGTCAGGTCACCGCCGCTGACGCCGTAAGCCAGATGGCTGGGCAGATCCCGATTGGTACAGGTGAGGTCCAGCCCCACCACGTCCGTTTTCGGCACCGCCGGGTTGAAGCGCAAGTCCACAAAGGTGATCTCGGTTTCGTAGCCAGGGCTCTGCTCCGCCAATTCCTCATCCCGTCTGGCCATCCAGTACAGCCCGTCCCCTCCGGCATCCTCACCATGATGCAATGAGTAGAATGGCCGGAACGTCTGAATGTCCTCGCCCAATGGTGTTTGCCTGACCCGCTTCACCGTATCAATGGAGTAAATTTCGTGAGCGAAGGCATTGCGGGCATCGGCGACCACCGGATAGCTGGCCTGGCGCTCATGCACATGGACCGGTTCGCCCCGCTGGCGGAACAGATTGACAACCGGCGAACATCCGAGAAGCACATTGTCCCTGGTGAGCCCTTCAAGCAACTGCTGCTGCTCACCGTCGGTATGTGGCGCGTTCAAGGCGAAATGCACGGTAAAGCTGCCGGATGCCATGGCCGAGAGTGACTTTATATCAAGATCGAAGAAGCCGAACTTCTCCGGAAACGCGAACAACTCAGTCAGCAGACGGTAGGCTGGGTGGGATCGGCTCGGATAGTCGATCAGGGATTCCTCGTCGTCGAACCCGACCTGCTGTATTGGTGTCTGGTCCAACGCCAGCCACCGTCCGCTGTCATCCGGTTCCACGTAGGTGGCGCCGATACCGTAAGCCAGCGCGTCGCGCAGTACGGCGCAAAAAGACGGCTCACCGTCGGTGAACAGTCTTACCGTGTCCACGCCCAACGTGGCGAACGACAGCTGCGTGGAGGCCAGCTCGAATCTCAGAGAGAGCTGCGCCTGCCCGGCGCCAACGCCTCCCATCGCCATCGGGGCCCGCATCACCGGACGGTAGGTCGCCTCGGTCAGCACGATCGGCACCAGCGTCACGTCATAGGCGGTGCGAAACCGGCAGTTCACACCTCTTACCGGTCGTGATCGCAGTGCCGTGCCTCGCGGAATCCGCAGTGGCTCGCTGAGCGTGGATAAAGCATTGCCCATGTCAAAGCGGGCAATCGAGCAAGACGGGAATGGACGCAGGTAATGCGGATATAACACTTCCAGAAGCGCATCGGTGAACTCCGGAAAATCGTCATCAAGCTTTTTCGAGATGCGCGCGCTCAATAGTGCGAACGACTCAATCAGCCGCTCCACATGGGGATCTTCGCTAACGTCCGCTGACAACAGCAGGCGGCTGGCGATCTTGGGGTAGCGCTCGGCGAATTCCTTGCCATAGCGGCGCAGGAAGCCGAGTTCCCGTTCGTAGTACGGCAGCAAATCACGCATGTTCAGGATGCCCTGGCGTTACGGCGGAGCCCGCTTACCGAGTACTGCAGCGTGGAGGGCTGAAGCATCGCGTCAAAGCTCACCGGCTCCCGCGCTGGACGAATATCCAGCAACGCGTGAATAGTAAAATGCAGTCCACCACCTGGCGCATTGCCTTCGTCCAGGCTGACGGTGACATCGTGCAGTCGGGGTTCGTGGCGGGAAATCGCATCCTCCAGGGACCGGCAAATCAACGCACGGTCATAGGCGTTCACCAGGCTCATGGCGGAAAAATCCCGCAGCCCGTAGACCATCAGGGATTTTCGGCATTGTGGAAAAGCCTCGAACAGCGTTTCCGACAAGGCCATGCGGCTATTCAGCAGACCTTCCAGGTCTCTGGCCACGGTTTCCTTGTATTGCCCCAAGGAAGAGGCTTTAAAGATATTCTGGTCGCCCGGCTGCTTCGGTGCATCATCAAACAGCTTGTCGAGCAGACTGGGCTCAAGTCCTTTATCCCATCGTTTCACGCTCATCCCCTTTTTCGCCCTGACTCCATGACATTATCGGGATTGCGCCAGTCTCACCGCCCATTCCCTGGTTCGGTGCGGACAAAAGTGCGATGGCGCCCGACCGGGCGCCATCGCCGCTCATCAGAATTGAGGAGCGTTTTTGTTGAGGTTCCACTGGCCCATGGTCTTGCCGCCAATGCCACCTTCCGGTTTCTGCTGGTTGTAAGTCCAGCGGATCGCGGCGAAGCTGAGCAGCACGACTTCCTGAGGCATGCCATCTTCACCGATGGTGGTGGTCACCCGGTGTACAAGAACGTTCTTGAGTTCGATCTTGTAGTAGTTGATGGCGTTGCCGTCTTTGTCGGCACGCATGAAATCGATCTCGGCCTTGGCGAAAGTGGTCCCGTTGGAGCACGCCTGGCTCAGCACGGTGCTGGACAGGTCAATGGACTTCACCACTTCGATCGGGCCAAAGCTAACCCGTTCCGCGGTCTGACCACCAGAACTGGAAGCGGTAGGAGCGCGCGGTTGCAGGACATCCTGCGAAAACGATTGAATCTCGATCCATCCTGGATGCTTATCGTCACTGGATTCGCCTTTAATGGAATCGATGTTTAAGAATGCATGTTGCATGTCAAGTTCCTTCCTTCATGCGGTCTAGACGACGCCATGCCGCCCATCTTTGTTGCCCCTTCTTTGGCAACGGTTTAATCGGTCCGGCAGCGACACCCCGCCACGCCGAACCCCGTAAAATCGCTATGACTTTTTAGCGGAAGCCGGGAGCTCCGCCACCAGCCGCAGCGATACAGACAGTTCATCAAGCTGAAAATGCGGCCTGATGAACGCGACTGCCCTGTAGGAACCCGGCTTGCCGGGCACTTCCGAGACCTGGATGGATGCTTCGCGCAGCGGATACTGGGCTTTGGCTTCCTGAGTGGCGTTGTCGTCAAGGAGCACGTACTGGGAAATCCAGCGGTTAAGAAATTCTTCCACATTGCCCGCGGAGGCGAAGCTGCCGATCTTCTCTCTCATCATCGCCTTGAGATAGTGGGCGATGCGGGAGACGGCGAACATGTATTGAAGCTGCGCGGAAAGAATGGCGTTGGCATTGGCGGCGTCGGTGTTGTACTTCTTGGGCTTCTGCGCCGACTGGGCGCCGAAGAACGCGGCATAGTCCGTGTTCTTGCAATGCACCAGCGGGATAAACCCGAGATCGCTCAATTCCTTCTCGCGGCGATCGGTAATCGCCACTTCAGTGGGGCACTTGAGCGCCACCTCGCCATCATCGGTACGGAAAGTATGGGTTGGCAGGTCCTCAACCAGACCGCCCCCTTCAACGCCACGAATGGCGGCGCACCAGCCGAAGTCCTCGAATGCGGCGGTGAGTCGGGCGGCCATGGCGTAGGCGGTGTTACACCACAGATACTTGCCGTGGTCCGCCCCGTCCACCTCCTCCACGAAGTTGAAGCCTTCGACGGTGGTGCCATCTTTCGGATTGTAGGGCAAACGGCCGAGGAACCGCGGCAGCGTCAACCCCACGTAACGACTGTCTTCCCCATCACGGAAAGAGCGCCACTTGGCGTATTCCACGGTGTCGAACACTTTGGCGAGATCGCGAGGTTTGCCAAGATCGGTGAAGCTCTCCAATCCCAGCATGTCTTCCGAGGCGGCGGTGATGAACGGCGCATGGGCAGCCGCGGCCACGTGGGACATCTGCTCCACGAAGTACATGTCCTGAGGTTGCCGGCCAATGGCGTAATCACCGATCAGGGTTCCGAACGGGGCGCCCCCGAAGGTGCCGAATTCCTCTTCATAGACTTTCTTGAACAGCGCGCTTTGATCGAAATCGATGGCGGAGTTGAAGTCCCGGATCAGATCCTGCTTCTTGGCGTTGAACGCCTTGATCTTCATCATCGAACCGGTGGAGGTATGCTCGCAAAGATAGTGCAGGCCGCGCCATGTGCTCTCCAGGTCCTGGAATTCCGGAGCGTGCATCACGGCGCTCAATTGTTCGGAAATCAGACGGTCCAGCTCGGCGATTCGCGCATCCAGGGTCATATTGAGGTTGTCCGACACCACCACGGTGCCTTCCATTACCTCTTTCGCCAGTTCGGAGATAATATCCTTGGCCCGGCGATGCTCCTCATCGGATTTCGCCACCCGGCTCTCTTCGACGATCTGGTCGAGAAGGCCCTCGGTCTCGGTTACCGTTCCCGCCTCGTTGGCGCTTGCCACCTCTTTGCCCATGGTCATCACTCCTGATCGTCGTCGGCACCGCTATCTTCTCGCAGCGCCTTGAGTTGCTCGGTGTTTTTCAGCACGTCGGAAAGCAGATCTTCCAGCTTTTCGTTGCCGATCAGTTTATTGCGCAGGTCCGCCAGTTTCGTGCGTGATTCCAACAGGCGGCGCAGTGGCTCCACCTGTTCAACCACCGCTTCGGGACGGAAGTCCTCCATGGACTTGAACTTCAATTCGACCCCGAACTCGCCGCCCTCTTCGGTCAGCTTGTTCGGCACCCGGTACACCGCCCGAGGCGTCATGCCTTCCATTACTTCGTCAAAGTTATCCATATCCACATTGACGAATTTGCGGTCCTTTACCTTCGGCTGTGGCTCTTCCGGGTTGCCACTGAAGTCGCCTAGTACACCAACGACAAAGGGCAGTTCCTTCTGTTCTATGGCATCGCCCTTCTCCACGTCATAGGTGAGCTGTACTCGCGGTGGACGTACCTTCTGAAGACGTTTTTGAGTGCTATCCTTCTTGGACATGGAGCTATCTCCTGGCTGAATCGACGGGGCGGGACTCAATCACCGCCAATACCACTGAACGGATCGTTGGCACTGCGTTTGCTGACCGTGGTGCTTGTCTTCGGCGGCGCGCTGACACGGGGTTTCGGGCGCGGCGCGGGACGACTGACACGGGCACTGCGGTTATCGTCCTCGTCGTCAACCACCGGCTCCTCGCCAATAGCGGTTTTCAATGTCTCCGCCAGCGCCCGCGCTTCGCGACGCGCGGTTTCGGATCCCAATGCGTCCCGCTCACCGAGTCGCTGCAGCGACTGGCTGGCGATGCGCAAACCACTCAGGGTCAGGATGCCTTCCGCGATAAGATCGCGGGCGTCCCGCTGCAGGGCTTCTTCAGCGGCAACAATGGCGTGGGCGTAGTTATTACGGTCAAACTGAATCTGGGCGATACGGACCCAGGGCTCCTTGCGAGTCGGGTCGGCTTTGGCGGCATTGGCGAACGACATCAAGGCGGCGTCCACTTTCTCGTTGCTCAGCGCCCCTTCCGCGCGCCCCATCTGCTCGCCGTATTCCGCGGACTTACGACCGGACATCATGCTGCAAGCGCTCAGCGTGGCGAGCATGACCGCTACCGTGACAAGACGTATTAGGCGTTCCCTGTTCAATACCATCTCTATTTATCTTCTAAGGTTATGTTTTCCGCCCGCGACCGCCTTGGCGGCAAACGGACGAACCATAATCAAAGAGCGACAGGGGAACGGCGAATCAGCGCTGAAGCGCTTAAGTGATGTGGATTCAGGGGAAAAGGAAAATGATGTGTTGATCCAATCCCTGGACATCCTGCGCTGTGTCATCCCTGCTCTCATTGAGAGGCCTTCCGATCTTCACAAACGTGATGCGTTTCCCCGCTCGATCGGTGGTTACCGCCGTTCAAGGTCACTCAAGCATGTTCATACTAACGCGCACGAATGTCAGCTTTGTGACGAAAAACAACAGCATGGCCAATTCGGCCGAGTATAGTGAGCATGTCCGACCTGTCAAGCGAGGCCATATTCCGCCGCCGTTTGCCGCCACCTCAAGGTCGGGATTGGACTGGGCCGGGCAGAACTAAACTGCTAAAGTGCGTGCCATCGAAGTACGGCCTCCTCAGGACAAAAGCAGGACTTTTTACGTATGGATACGATGCGCCGCTCCAACCCGCGCCGCTTCATTTTTTTGAACCAGTTCACAAAAATAATTTTTTTTGGCGCTTTGCTATTATCGCTGCAAAGCTGCGCTCTGCTTGGCTCCGGCCCCCCAAAGGATACGGTTATTCCCGTTCGCCTCTACGGTGGAGACAATCTGAATGCCGGCATGGGGCATCAGGCCTATTCTCTGGTGGTACGAATTTATCATTTGCGCGAAACCCAACGTTTTTATGAGGCGTCATTGCAGGATTTTCTCGATGACGATGCCGAGGCCCGTGCTTTGCGCAATGATTTGATTAGCGTCAGCGAAGTGGTTTTGACGCCCGGCGCTCATCACGTGATTGAGGCCCGTGTACCGGAGCAAGCGAAGGCGATCGGCGTTGTGGCCCTGTTCCGCTCTCCGGCGAGGGAGCGCTGGCGCTTTGCTTTCGATGTTACCGAAAAGCCGGTCATAAAAACCGGGCTTACCCTGGGCTTTCACGCCTGCGCGGTAACCAGCGATGGTACCGGTCTGATCCGGACGCCCACTGGTGACCCGACCAGTCTGGTGGCCGTGAGATGCCCCGCGTTACCGCGCTGAAACCACGGCAGGCGCGGATTCCATTATCCATTGCATCACCCGAAAGGGGCCGGTAGTCTTGCGCGGACAATCGATTAAGGACAAAGCTCGACGCTAACCGCGCGGAGCCGGATTGATATCAAGGGACGATACTGTGTCGCATGTCAGCCGCATGTCGAAAGTGCTTTGGGGGGAAGGTCTGTTCCTCCGTCCACAGCATTTTCAACGTCAGGACACTTACCACGAGGCGCGTCTTCATCACGTCGCGCAAAGCCTGCACCCCTATCCCTGGGGTATCCGCCAAATCCGCCTGGATCCGCGCGCGCTTGAAAGTGGCGCGGTTCGTCTTCTGGAACTGTCTCTGGTGTTCCCCGACGGCGAAATCTACCAGGCACCCGATGCCGACGCTCTGCCCGATCCTCTGCGCCTTGAAGAACTCCCCGCGGGTGTATCCAGCACGGTAATCCATCTGGCGCTGCCGCTGCTCAAGGAGCATGGTGGCAACTGCAATGACGATGGTGGCAACGCCCGCTTCACGCAGGCATTGCTGGGCACCGCCGATTTGTATACTGATTCCGCCCAGGCTGAACTGACCTATTTGAAAAAGTCCGTGCGGTTGCTCACCGATGACACTCCGCGCGACCGTTATCTGACCGTGCCTTTGTTACGGGTCAAGCGCATCTCTACTGGTGGGTTCGAGCTGGACGACACTTTCATGCCACCGTGTCTCCATCTGGATGCGTCCGATTATCTCACTCGTCAGCTGCGTGGTCTGTTGGACGCCTTGCAGGCCAAATCCGAGGCTCTCGGTAACCAGCAACGTCAGGCCTCCCAGGGCCTGATCGAGTTTCGCTCTTCGGACGTGGCGTCATTCTGGCTGTTGCATACCGCGAACACCGCCTATGCCACCTTGTCGCATTTCTTCGCTCAGCCCAAGTTTCATCCGGAGCGGCTCTATCAGGAGTTACTGCGCTTGGCCGGGAATCTGCTGACGTATTCCACACAACATGGTCTGGCGGATCTTCCCCAATATCGCCACGAGGCTCCTGATGAAGCGTTCGCGGCGCTGTTCCATTTGGTGCGGGACCTGCTCGATACAGTGATTTCCACCCGCCACTTCGCCATCCCGCTGACGGAAATCAAACCGTCTTACCATCGTGGCATGCTGGATTCGCAGCGAATTGATGCCCAGACCGCGCTCTATCTGGGCGTCGCCGCGGATATGCCCGGCCAGGAGCTGGTGGAAACGGTACCTGTCCGGTTCAAGGTAGGGGCACCGGACGATGTGGAGAAGTGTGTTCTGGCCGCCATGCCGGGCGTCAAACTGATCCATGCCAACCAGATTCCCGCCGCCATTCCGGTCCGTCCCGGCAGCTATTATTTTTCTCTGGAGCCCCGCGGGCCGCTGTATGAGCGAATGCTGAAGGGGCAATCGGTGATGGTCTATGTGCCTACCGGGGTACAGGATCTGAAACTTGAATTGATCGCGGTGACGTCATGACCGAAGGCCCTTCTCTCTCCGCTCGCCCTTCCCTGACCGGCGCCGCCACCGCGGACACCAGTAGCGTGCCACGTGATACCGCCGCCGGCGGCCGCCTGCTGGATATGATGTTCGACGGTTTCTATTTGCTGGTCCTGCTGAAACGAGGTCAGCTACCGAATCATGCGGAAACCTTTGCCAGCGAGATTCAGAGTTTTCTGGAGGGGGTGGAACGCAGCGCGATGAAGAGCGGCGTCGCCTCCGAGGATATCTATGCCGCCAAATACGCCTTCTGCGCGGCGGTGGATGAAGTCATTCTGTCACAGCCGGGCGCCCTCCGCGATGAATGGGAGCGCCATCCGTTACAGCTGCGTCTGTTCGGCGACCATCTGGCGGGGCAGCACTTCTTTGACTATCTGGAAGACTTACGTGCCCAAGGCGCGCCCAGATTGGCCTCGCTCGAGGTGTACCACTATTGCCTGCTGCTGGGATTCGAAGGCAAATACCGGCTCGACGGCACTGAAAAGCTGGGCTACCTGATTGCCCGTCTCGGCGATGAGATCGCCTATTTGAAAGGGCAGCGCAACGGCTTCGCTCCGCACTGGGCGCCACCGGACAACGTCCGTCATACCCTGCGCCGGGTGGTGCCGCTCTGGTTGCCATTGATGTTCCTCGCCGGCTTCGCGGTACTGGCGTTTTTGGGTCTGCGCCTGACACTAAATCAACAGACCGAAACCAGCCTGGCGGCTTACCAGGACATCGTGCAAATGCCGGAACGCACCGCGCACATCACCATCACGCTGCCTTGACGCGGCGAACGCCACGGAGTCGTGCCCCGTTATGGATCATTGGCAAGATTTGATCAGCCCAATTCGAGACGACGCCCCCGCCGGTGACGATCTGTCTTTTTCGATGGAGTTCGATGCCATTCAGGAAGCCCGGCGCGCTGACGATCCCACCCTGGATCAAGGGGATTGGGTCACCGATATTAAATACGCGGATTGGCCCGGGGCGGCCAAACAATGCCGAGAGTTACTGCGGAATCGCACCAAGGATTTGCGGGTAGCCTCCTGGCTGGCGGAGGCCAACACCCAATTGCATGGTTTTGCCGGCCTGGCTGGCGGCTATCGCCTGATCGCTTACTTCTGCGATCACTATTGGGACACCGTATACCCGATGATGGACCAGGGCGACGCGGAAGAACGAGTGGGCAATCTGGTCTGGCTGCTGACCCAGTCACAGCAATGGCTGCGTACTCTACCCCTGGTGAACGCGCCGCAGGGACGCTTCGGGCTCAACGATTTCGAGACGGTGTTCTCCCGGTCGGAAAATACCGAGCAGGAGGCTGGCGACCATCCAGACCAGGATCAGTTGCAAGCCGCTCGGCGGGACACCTCACCGGATTACTACCGGCGTCTGCTTGAGGAAATTCCTGACTGCGGTGCCGCGCTACGCGAACTGCGGGATGCGGTGGACCGACATCTGGGCGTGGATGGTCCCAGTTTCAGCGCGGCCGAGGATCTGCTGACGTTGCTGAGCCAGACCGCCCGGCGCTTTGCCCGGGATGCTAATGTGGAAGTTCCAGGCGAAGACACCGACAACGGCTCCGGCGACCCCAATCCGCCAATTATCTCCGACTCACCGGCGGCCAATCACGGTGGTCCGATCCAAACACGCCAACAGGCACTGGAACAGCTGCGTGAGGTAGCGGCCTTTTTTCGCCGCACAGAGCCCCATAGCCCTGTGGCCTACCTGGCCGAACGCGCCGCCCGGTGGGGCGAGATGCCTCTGCATCAATGGCTGAAAACAGTGATCAAGGACGACAGTATCCTGTCGCAGGTGGAAGAATTACTGGATGTGGAGCGGGATCAGGATATGAACTGACCCCGCTCTCCGAGCGTGGTCAGAGAATGCGGAATTCGATGCGCCGGTTACGCGCGCGCCCTTCGGCTGTGGCGTTGTCCGCCACCGGTTCATCCGGCCCTTTGCCGACCACCCCCAGCCCCTCCTCACGCACACCCTGCTCGATCAAGTAACGACGCACCGCGTCCGCCCTGGCATAGCTCAACGCCACATTGCTCTGACGGCGGCCGACATTATCCGTATGACCAATGATCTGGACATGGGCCTCGCCCATATCGCGCATCACCTCGGCCATCTCATCGAGGATGCGTTGTCCGTCAGGCGTCAGCCGGTCACTGCCGCTCTGGAACCGGATCAGGCGATCCGCCAGAGTATCGTCCAGACGTTGTTGGCGGGACTCTCCAAGACGCAGACTGTTGGTCACCGTGTAGTCCCGGCTGCTCGCCATGCTCAGGGCACTGGCGACGCGCTGACGCAGAGCCTCGTTATCCACTTCTCCCGTGATGCGGACACTCTGGCCTTCGATGCTGATCTCGCCGCCGCGGATCGATTTGAGTTCCGGCGACAACATATTGGCCACGTATTGCCCCCAGTTCGGCGGCGCGGGCACCGCTTCCACCTGGATGCGATCCACAACCCGTTCCTCACCGTAAATATCGTGCAGACGCTCCAGCACCGCCGCCCGGGTGGCTTGATCCGGAACCACGCCCTTGGCCACCACCGGCGGCAACGAAGGCTTCTCCGGAGCCTCCTCCGCCTCCTGCGCGAACGACACTTGCATCAAGCCGCCGCACAACAACGTCAATATCCCTTTGCGCCAGCTCATATTTCACCCCCGAGAAAGGTTTCCATGAAAAAGCGCCGGGCGCTGCCCAGGGACAGATCGCCACGGTCGATGTAGCTGGCGAGCCGGTTCAAGCTGACATTCATGGCCATATAGTCCTCTACCCAGTCGGCATCCTGCACCGCGATCAGATGGGATTCCGCCACGTTCGGATCCCATACCGAGCGTAATATTTGATGATCAGCGCCATTGAAGCCGACGATCATCGCCGGTGTCTCGCCACCGCGAATCAACACCGCCAGTTCGAAATCACCGCGACGAACAAAACCGGTCAGCATGTCCAACCACCAGGTCGCTGTCAGCGCCTGCGTTTCCGCCTCCGCCGGCAGGGGCAGGATCAACCCCTTGTCGATGCTGACTTGTTGCTGGCTCATCAACGGTTGCAGCAATAGCCCCAGCGCCGGCAGGCTTCGTTTAAGCGCGACCGAGGGGTATCCTGCCCGGCGCATGCTGCTCTCAAGTCCGGCCAGCGTCTCCTGCTCAAGCAATTGTTGAAAACGGCTCTCAAACGCCTGCGGCTGAACGTCCACGGTGAAATCCCGTTGCCCCAGTTCCACCAATTCCGAGGTCGCGTCCTTGCTATGAACCGCCCGGCTCGATTCCGCCGCCAGTTGCCGCCAGGCCGGAAACAGCGCCAACGGGCTGCGGGCGATGAATCCGGCGGTATCCGTCACCTGCAGCCGTACCGCCGAGAGGAACGGATAACGGCGCTGGGAAGCGTCGCAGCTGGGCAGCATATGGCCGGCAATCGCCAGTTGGCTGCGTGAGCCGAGAAACGCGAAGTGGAGCCAGGGCGCCTGATCGTACAGTGTTTTCCAGTCCGGATTATGGCTGAACTGATCCAGGCTGCCGGCCGCCCAGCGGTCCAAGAGCGACATCAGGCGATGTTGATCGCTACTGCGAACAAAATCCCCGCGAGAAGGCAGCTTGCCGAAGTATCCTGCCTGTACGGTTTGCGTATCCGCCGTCTCACTCATCCTCGCCTCCCTGGCTGGCAAGCTGCTTGTCCGCGCCTTGTCCGGCAACGATCCGAGGCAATCTCAACCCTCGCTGCCAGCTGTCACTGTCGCTACCGGCCCCCGCTCTGCGGACAGTGCGCATTTCCATGGAAATGGACACCGTGCCTTTACTCCAGGTCACCGTGCTGCTGTCGGACCGGCTTTGCAGCCTGGCCGCGTCCATCAGTTGAACGAAACCGTTCTCTCCGGGGAAGTCTGCCAGCTGCACCTGGCGCCCGTCGCTGGTGGTGGCCACCAGCTTGGCCCCCGGGGTGGCGCCACGATTGGGCCATTGCATGGTTTCCCATTGCGGCGGCGTGTTTCGATAACGCAGCGACTGGCCATCGATTTCCAGCACGTACTCCACCGCGCCAATAGCCGGCGCCGGCAGGATTTGGAAGATGGTGACGTCGGTTTCACCGGCGCCGCCACTCTGGCCGCTCACCCAATCGCCATAACCGCTGACCAGTTCGGGGGAAAGACGGATTCCCATTCCGGCCCAGCGACGTGGTGTCAAAACATTGCCCCGTTGAATCACCAGGCTTCCCAGTGCCTCCTTGTTGAAGGTGGCGATGGCGCCGGAAGGACCAAAGATCGTCGCCACCTCGGTTTTCGGCGCGTCCTCATCGGCGCTCAGATCGAAGGGGAATTGCTGGCCGATGCCCTGATCAAACGGTTGGTATACCTGGGCTTGCCAGGTCCGGTTGATTTCGTTTTCGGCCGCCGGAACCAGCGCCGCGAAGGTCTGCGTGAGCGGTTGCAGCAACAGCGGCCTGAGCGCCTGTTTTTCTTCCGCGCCCATCCCGGTGAGCAACTGCT
Source organism: Alcanivorax sp. 24 (assembly GCF_004360225.1). Classification (GTDB taxonomy): domain Bacteria; phylum Pseudomonadota; class Gammaproteobacteria; order Pseudomonadales; family Alcanivoracaceae; genus Alloalcanivorax; species Alloalcanivorax xiamenensis. Next base: position 127,552 of record NZ_SNUA01000003.1, on the reverse strand, counting down.
CGTCCACCAGCCGCAAGGCGGAGCTCAGTTCCGATCCCTGATTGCTCAGCGTTTCCTGCATCAAAGTGCGGGCGCCGGGGCCAGGCACTTCCGCCATTTTGATGTCGTTCAGACGGGAGCGTGTCGCCGCCAGGGCATCGAAATAGGCATCAATGGCCGGGGCTTGCCCACCGCGTTTCTCCATCAACTGAGCAAACCCTTCGAAGGCCTTGCCTACCGGCCCCAACGGCGGCAGCATGGCCTCCCCGGTTTTGTCGTCGATTTCGAAGGACATTCCGGACATACCCGCCGGAGCACGCCGCAGGATCACACGCTTGAACCAATTGACGATACCGCTGCTCTGCTCTGAACGCTCACTGACCCGGGCATACAAAGCTCTCGGGTTATCCCACACGGTCTGCTCGTGCACCGCTTGCAACAGGGCTTTCAACGGAGAGCTCTCGCTGTTGCCGAGCCGATTCATGGCGCTGGTGGCGTCATCAAAGCCGGATGAGAAACCCGCCACGCTGACGCCACGCAGGAAGCGCTGCCATTCCGCGGCATATTCCTGCTTGTAGAGCGCGGTGAGCTGACGGGCGATGTGTTCCGGACTGCCGGCCAGGGAGAGATCACTCTGCTCAGTGGTGTCGAGCACCCAGTCCGTGGTGTTGAGCTCGGTATTGGCGGCTTCGTGGATGGCGTCCTTGATGTAATCTTGCCAGGCTTCCCGCGAGAATGCCCCGGAAATGGCGTAGCTGCCGTTCAGCAGGTTCTCGCCGTTGGCGCCGGCCAGCAAGGAGTTCACCGTAATGGTGGAGAAACGGGCGGCGGCACGGGCCTTGATCTGGGCGAAGACCCTTTCCATCGCCGGCTGCCCTTGCATCACGCCACGCAATGCCTGACGGGTGTCGTTGACCAGGGAGACACGGGTGTCGATCTCCGGCCACCCCGACTTACCGGCGTTGGCGACATAGAACGTCATTAGTTTTTCCGCGGCCCGCGCCACATCCTCATGGCTCATCTGCCCCCGGTTGGCGTCGAGCCAGCCACGCCAATAACGGGTCAGTTGGTTGGCCAGATGGGTTTGTTCCACCCGTTCATGATCGCCGAGCATCAGATAGGCTTTGAGCGCATTGTAGGCCTCGGCCGGATTCCTCGGCGAAGGCGGTACGTACAAGGTGGTGCGCGCTTCTTCTCTGTTTTCCTCCATGGACAACTGGTCGGCGTTCGCCACCACCTTGCCCAGATATTCTTCCAGGCGGGCCCGGGTCGGCCGCACCATCACCTGGTCCATGCCGGCGAAGTATTCCCTCCATAGGGCAGCTTCAATGTTATCGCCCTGATAAAGCCCCATGGTGGTGGTGATGCCGCCGTCACGGCGGTACTGACGCAACTGCTCCAGCCGGTCCTGCAGCAATAGCAAAGCGTCGATGCGGGATTGCAGGTCGAGCCGCCCCTCCTGGATCTGAACCGCCTGCTGCAAGTCACGGGAGGCGTTCGCCACCAGTTGCCGGTTGGTGGTGTAAGACCATGCCCAGGTGCCAAGCAGCGCCGCCACCACCAGGGCCCCCGCCAGAAAGGCACCGTAACGCATGCGGGTACGGTAAGGGCTGGAGTACTGACGAACCAGTTCCTTGTCGGCGAAGATCACTTTCCGAAACAGGTCCTTTAGAAAATGGGCCTGATCCGGTTTGCTGCTGGTCGGTTCGTCCTTGTCTTGCCGCGGCGCCAGGGAAAACTCGTCGGCAATTCGTTCGGAGGCATGCAGTACCGTTTCCCCTTCGTGCAATGCACTGGTGAAGTAGAAACCACGGAATACCGGTTTGAACTGATACGGATTGTCCTCGAACAGACTGGCGATAAAGGTCCGCAATACCGGCTTCAGGCTGACGAATTCCAACGGTAGTGTCAGCAGGCCCGGCGCCACCTCCCTGCCCCTTTGCATCGCCATGTGCGAGAGGCCCATTTCCTTGAGACCTTCCGCCAGTTCATCGAAGTGCTGGTCGAAAATCGACAGTTCGTCCACCTGGGCCTGGGGGTCATAGGGCAAGGTAGCGCCCCACACTTTTTCCCGCTCGGAGGGGTCCAGACCGCTGAAGAACGACATGAAACCGGCGATCAGATCGGCCTTGGTAAAGACCACGTACACCGGCGCGAACACTTCCAGCCGTTCGGTCACCTCCTGCACGCGCTGGCGCAGATTGCGGGCCAACTCGATGGCGAATTCCGGCCGGTTTCCGGACAGCTCGGCGATACTGGCGGCGATGATAATGCCGTTGATCGGCGCGCGCGGGCGGTGTTTTTTCAACAAGTCGAGGAAAGACAACCACTCGCCACGGTCCTCGCCGCCCACCGAGTAACGTCCGGCGGTGTCCAGCACAATACCCTCGGCGGTAAAGTACCAGTCGCAATTGCGAGTGCCGCCAATCCCCTGCACCACGCTGTTGCGATTGTCTTCAAACGGAAATTTGAGCCCGGAGTTAAGAATGGCGGAGCTCTTCCCTGCCGCCGGATTGCCGATGATCACATGCCACGGCAGCTCATAAAGCGCCGCCTTGCCTTTGAGAACGCCCAAACGGGAGGATTTGATGGCTTTGACCGCTTCCTGCATGCGGCCACGGACCTCCTCGATATCACCCCGGTCCTCCGCCTTGGCATTGCGGGAAGCGCGCTCGGCCTGCTCGTTCATCAAGCCGTCGATATCCCGAGTGGCACGCCTTTCCCGCCAGCGCCGTATTGCCCAGCGGATCAGCGCGAACAGTCCGAGCACCAGCGCCACGACCAGCAGTACAAAACCGATCTGGCTGCCAGGGTCTCCGCCCCGCCACAATAAGAAAATCCCGATCACCAGCGCCAAGACCGCCCACAATCGGTAATTGATCAACCAGGCGCCCAGGCTGGCAAGCCCCTTTCTCATGCCCGACATAAGTGTCCTTACTCCGGTTCCGCTGCCGCCGTCAGCGACGGCTTGGTTTGATTCTGTTGTGCCCGCGCGGCGCTAAACACAGCCACTTGCCGGCCTCTCTCTTCATCCACGAACAATACTGCGACGCTTTCATGACCCTCACGTAACGCCTGCCACACCAAAGCCAGCATGACCGCCGGCGTGGCACCCTCCAGCGCTCCGGTGCGCCCCAATGCCAGTAACTGGCGGCTGGCGTCCAGTTCCGGGTTTAAACTCAGAGCCAGCAACGCCGCCTCCTCGAAAGAGCCGGCGCGATAATCCGCATTACTGATCAGCAGTCCCGGCCGCGGATGATCCGCCGCTTGCTCCGGGCGCAATGCTTCCGCCAACTTCCGAGCCCGGGTCTGCGCACTCTCCGCCCCCTGGCAGGTCACCTCATAGGGGCCCCGGCAGGACATCCTTGCGGTGCCGGTTTGGCCTGTCCCCAGCAGCACACCGGCGACCCCCTCTCCGGGGATCACGCCTTCAGGGGTGCGGCTGGTCATCAATGCGCCTCGCTTCTGCAAAGTCTGCATTCGCGCCGGATCGATCAACGAGTCCGCTGCCAGCCACAGTTGCCACTGCTCTTCCCTGTCCGGCCGGGCCAGCCGACGCCAGAATGCCGTTCCCGTACGGGTATCCTCGAACTGAAACCGCCAGTTCAGGCCCACCGCCAGGCCCAGGTCCTCGATCCGGCCGCGCATCATCTTCTCGCATAGGGGCACCAGTGAAGGAGAGGCCGCCGGCAACGTCACCGACACCAGTACCGGTGTTGGCCGCATCGGCGAGGAGCGATGCCTCAGGCCCGCGATGACGCGTTCATCCGTGGGCCCCTCCTGCTCCGGAAGAACGGCGGCCAGTTCCATCAGCAACTCATCAAATACGGGAAGCAGCAATGCCAGGCTACGACGGGCCGACTCCTCCACGGGCAGGGTCATGCCCGCGAGCCGGTTCAGCTCCGATGTCACCGCGTCCAGTGAGGCCGCGGTCAGCAGCGGTAGCGGCGCGGCGAATAATGGGAGTCCCTGGGCGTCACGCAAAGTGCCATGGAGCTTCGGCGCTTGCGGCGTCATCAAACCTTGCAGCGCTTCTTCCGGTGTTTCACCCGCCGGCAAGCGCAGCGCCGCGGCAAGCAGATTCAGACTGGTCTGCTCGGCATCCGGTCTTTCGGGGGACTCCGCTGGCGTATCCGCTTTATCGTTGGCGGCGGCCCGACGGTTACTCCGCCAACGTGCCACTGCCCATAGCAACACCAGCACCACCAGTGGCGCCAGCAGAAGCCAGCCCACCGCCTCGCCTACCCCGGGATCGGTGTTTCGGATGCGCCAGAAGAGAATCGTCCCTCCCCAGAACAGGGCGAAGACAACAATGACCAGCACGATTCCCTTCAGTGTTTTACCCAAAGTCACCAGTTCTTCCCGAAACGTTTTTGCCATTCATGTTTAATTTGCAACGGGGCAGGCATCGGGCTTCACCCCCAAGTCATGAACCACCCGGCCTCCGGAGGGGGATTGGGACAAGCAAAAGTGGCTGGAATACCATCGGCCGCTACGGTCATCCCCAACGCGGGAGGTGTTCATCTGAACTGAATAGATTAGCCCTGAATGAAGTTGTTCAATGGCAGGCGGCAGCTCATGCATCTGTGCATCTACATTCTCGAAGGCCTGACGCCAGAGAATACAATCCTTCTTATTGATAACTGGCCTGGGAGCATCAATCCCGTCCACCCAAAGGATCTCCCCTTTTTGCCCACCCTGATCAAGGCGGGAAACTTGAAGAAAGCTCACCGTCCAATCCGAGAACCCTGAGTCCTTCAACGCAAAACAAGGAACGCCATTTTGATCCAGAACACGGGCTGTCCCTCCATAGTGAGAAACACTCGCAAAACAGCCGTTTAGAAGAATCAGTGCAGGGATTAACAAGACGAATTTCCTCATTCGTTCTCTCCATACTGATAATAATCGGCGCTGCGTTCCTCAGATCTCTTCTCGCGGCGTGCATCCCGTCTTTCCTTTCCGCCGCCGGGCAAATTGGCCACGTCACCGGGGTCACGCAGAAAATTTTCCAGAATCATTTCAAGCAAGGGCAAATGGGAGAACACCTTATAACGGTCCTGAGCTACCCCATATCGGTTGCCAAGAACTTTCAGCGAGAAATAGTCACCTATGATGTCGCCCTGCTGTTCCATGTTGTAATCGGAAAACCGTGCGGCAGGGTCGGCATCATACTCATAGGGCATGAGCCACCCGAGAGGGTTACCGCGCTTCCACTTTACCGGAAACCCCAACTGGTACTGCCAGACATGGGTCATTTCATGCATGAACCAAATCTGCCCCGAAGGACCAGAATCACGATCATTAGAGAAATCTTGTTTGAATTCCTTCGGATTGAAATACATCTCTCCATTAGGGGTCATTGCCGTATCGTTGGGCTGCAGCCCAAACCACAAATACTCGCCGTTGTGGACGCGGACCCGTCCGTAGTCGATGGAATCACCAAATATCAGCCGGGCCATGGCGATTTCCCCGGAGGTCAACCCTCGTGATTCGCCTTCCGGCGTGGCCACGGTGGCCAACGAGCTGCCCACCTGCTGGTCGCTGGTGGTTACATTGCCCACGTCGACCTCCAGACTGGATGCCTCATGCCCGTGTCGTTGATCACCGCAGCATTCCGGCCGCGAGGAGGAAAGTGTCGCCTTGACCACTTTTCTAGGCTGGTCGGTTTCAACACGACGGCTGCGCCCGTCATCATCGGTTTCCCCTTCGACCACGCTGCCGTCGTCCATTTCCAGCCGGTAGCTAACCCCGGCCAGGGGCGCTCCCTTGGCGTTGACGAAACGTATTTGCTCATCGTATCGGGAAGTGCGGGCACCGATGACCGCGGCGGAAACGCCCACGACCGTGGCAAGACCGGCAGCCACCGCGCCGAGATCGCTACCTTTTTTACCGCCACCGGCATCCACCACGGACCCTGCCTGACTGGAAATCAGGGTCGCGCCGCAAGCGGTCTTGTCACCATGGCGGGCCACGGGCTGGCCGTCGACGAGATTGGTGGGATCGCCAGTGGCGATGGTGGTGATGATGGGGGAAGGGCCGTGTTTGGGGCAGATGACCTTGTCGCCGACCCGGGCCACTCCCTTGCCGTCGATATCGGTGGTGGTGGAAGCACCGATGACGGTGCCGCCATGGTCGGTCTTGTCACCCAGTACTATGATCGGCCGTGACATATCGCCAATCCTCACATCCTGTGAACGGAATCTTTCCTTGCGCCGGTACCGGATCGCTTGCCGGCCAGTAAACCGTGGGGAAGTATATCAGGGTTCCACCTCGGGGAACCAATCGCGTTGGCATTGTCGGGAAATGGACGGTTGGTAAATGGACGGGCCCTAGGAACCATTCCGGGCGTCGAGCCGGGCCTGACGCGCCCGCCGGGCCGCCAGGCAGCGGTCACGCGACTCCACATGGACGTAGTCCTTGAGGTTGGTCCAATCCCCTCCCCAGGTTAACCCCGCCTCCTTGGCCAGCTCTCCGTACAGGAAGTAGGCCTGGCGGGTCCACGCGTCCTCCATGTCCCATTGCAGCATGCCGTCCCTGAGCGGCGCGCTGTCCACCGCCAGTCCATATTGGTGGCAACTGCGCCAGGCTCCGGCCAGACTGGCCCCCTTGCCCATCAGTTTCTTCTGCCGCTCGGCGTCACGAAACCCCTCCACCAGCACCATTTCGACGCCGTATTGCTGTTTCATCACCCGGTAGATCGCCAGTACCCGCTGGCGCAGAGCACCGTCGACCTTGTCCCAGCGGCGATCAGCACTGATCACCTCCGGATGGAATCGACGCATTTCGGCATTGGTGAAAACCTCCGGAGGCGGCGCAGGCGGCGGCACCAGCCTTTCGCCGCGCAGCAGTTCCGCGATCATCGAGTGGGATTCCGCCAGATCGGTGCCGCGAAAGGGCTTCAGCTCCACGTTTTGACGCAGCGAGACCACCAGCAGCGGCGGCACCACCAGAACCAGCGCCACCACCACCGCCAGCACGCCATGGCGCCGCATCTGGTCAGGCAGGCGCCATCGGCGCGTTGGCGCGGCCCTCATCCCCCGTCTGCGCTCGGGTAGCATCCACCAGCCAAGCCCGAGGCACAGCAGCAAAAACAGTGTGATCAACACTACAATCAGAAACACGCCATGCCTTCCATGTCGATACCGTCGTTGACGGCACTCCCCCAGTAGTTAGAATGCGGGTGGGTAATTTAACGGCAAGGACAGCTTTTGAATACCGGCCACTCAGCGGCGCCAAGTCTTGTGACCTCCGGTAAGGACGCGCCCGATACTGCCCAGGGAGGCAGAATACTAGCGGACATGGAAGAACGCCCGGCCAAAAAGGGCGTTCCCGATGCCCTGTCGCGCCTGCGTCGCCTGTTCTCACCGATCACACTGGTCGCCGTCGCGCTGTTGCTGGCCTTGCCCTGGTTGTTCGCTCAATGGTGGTCCACGCCCATTCCCCCGGCTCAGCCTCCCTCGTCTCTGGCGTCCTCCTCCCAGACGAAAATCACACCTCCCGCGGCCGCCACGGCGCCAGAGCCGGTAACCGGAACCGTTTCGCAAGCGGATCCTCTGGCGCGGATCGGCGGGGCGGTGATCATCGATGACCGGACCGATGAGATCGCCGGGGAAGCCAAGGTGTCCCGGCCGGCCCCTAACGGCATATCGTCCCCGGTGGCATCATCCTCCCAGGTGGCCACGGCCGGGCAACCACGAACATCGGCACCCCGCCGCACCGACAGCCGCCTGGCCACCGCGGCTACGACGGTACGCTCCGGTTCACGGGTGAACCGGCTGGACCCGGTGGAAGTGAAAAACGACGGCACGCTGGGCCCGGTGCTGCACGATCTGGTGCGCGACGGCCATCTCAGCGAACAGCATCGAGACACCGAAAGCAGCCGCAATGAGGCCATTGATGCGCTGATGTTGCGGATTTACGGCGAAACCCGGCAGACCCTGGCGTCCCTGTCGGAGCCACCGGTACCGCCGGTGTCCACAATTCCGCAACTGCCCACATCGCTGGCGGTGCAAAAGCAACTGCGCGCCTGCCCTCCACCCAATACCCTCAATGGCATTCAATGCCGCAATGAGGTCTGTAGCCGTTACGCCGGCCAGGACGCGGCCTGCCCCACGCCTCGCGCCAGAGCCCGCTAAGCCGCTTTACCCGACCTGTTCCGGCGGGGATACTGAAGTTCTCCCCCAACACCCCCTGCCCGGGAGCCAGCCATGAGCAACGTCACCACCGGGGCGGAGCTGATCGACTGTCCGCAAAACTGCGAGCGTCCCACCGTCCGTGCCCTGCCCTCGCAAAGCAAGATTCTCGGAAGCGGCCTGCCGATCGTTCGCCATCTGCCGGTCCGTGAACAACGACGTATCGGACCCTGGTGTTTTCTCGACCATATCGGCCCCACGGATTTGGAGGCCGATAACGGCGTCAATGTCGGCCCCCATCCGCATATCGGATTACAGACCGTCACCTGGTTGTTCGAGGGTGCGCTTTTGCATAAAGACAGCCTCGGCCATGAGCAGGTTATCCGCCCCGGCCAGCTCAACCTGATGACCGCCGGCCGGGGCATCTGTCATTCCGAGGAAAGCCCTCCCGGCTTCTCCGGTCCGATCCATGGCTTGCAGTTCTGGATTGCCCTGCCGGAATCGGATGAAGACACCAACCCGGCCTTCGCCCACCACACCGATCTGCCACAATGGCGCCAGGGTGATGCCCTTGTCACCCTGGTGGTCGGCGAGCTGGACGGCCGTCGGTCTCCAGCACGGGTATTTTCTCCTTTGGTTGGCGCCCACATCCGCGCCGATGGGGATACCACCCTGAGCCTGCCAGTGCCGGCTTCCTTCGAGTTGGGCGTCTGTGTCAACCAAGGCCATGCCCGCCTGGAGGGCGCTCCCATGGATACCGGCAGTCTCTATTACCTTGGCCAGGGTCGCGAGCAGGTGACGCTGGAGTTGGACGACGGCGCGGACATCATGCTGCTTGGCGGCGAGCCTCTCGGGCAACCGGTGTTGCTGTGGTGGAATTTTGTCGGTCGTGACCAGGCGCGTATCGAGACGGCCATCAAGGACTGGCAGCGCTATCCCAACGACCGCTTTGGCGCGGTGGAGGCCTACGACGGTGCGCCGTTGACGGCCCCGCCCCTGGATCCTCGCACCAAACTGAAATGAGCCGTTCTCGCCTGGGCGGCGTTGCCCGCCCTGTTGCCCTCACGTCGGCGACTGTTCCGCCGCTCTTTGGTAATGATGGAATTGACCTACCGCTCGGAATGTAACGCTTGCACTTTGGTTCTTTAAGATGTAAATCATAGTCGGCCTGATCACCGGAGCCGGCCCGGCGCCGGTTTCGAAAGAAGGAATGCATACCATGACTCGTCAGCAGACCGGCTCCCTCTATTTTGGCTGGTACATTGTCGGCGCCGCGACCACCATCACGCTGCTCACCGTGGGCATGCGCATGGGAATCGGCCCGTTCTTCAAGCCCATCGCCGAGGACCTGGGGTTGAGCCGCACGGTGCTCTCCACCATCGTCGCCCTAGGCATGCTTGCCTATGGAATCGGCATGCCGATCGCCGGTTTTCTGGCGCAAAAGTACGGCAGCCGGGCAGTCTTGCTGCTGGGGACCGCCATCGTCGTCGTTTCCAGTATCTGGTCGGTTAATGCCACCGATCCATTCAGCTTCTTCATGGCCTTTGGCATTCTGTTGTCACTGGGATTCTCCTTTACCAGTCCGGTGGCATTGACGCCGGTGATCAGCCGATGGTTCACACGCCAGCGCGGCAAGGCCCTGTTCTATCTCTCCACCGGCTCCATGGCCGGCATCGCCGTGATGACGCCGCTGTTGACCTTTACCATTGAACGCTACGGCTGGCAGCACACCCTGATCGGGTTCACCGTGCTGTTCGTGCTGCTGGTGATCCCCGCGGCACTGATGATCATCCGCGACGAGGCCCCCGAGCATACAGATCTGCTGCCCGGCGACAGCGGCGGCGGCAAATCCGCGCCGCCACTGGCCCCCTTGGCACAACTTACCAGCCTGGCGGCGATGCGCACCCTGCCTTTCTGCAAAATCGCGCTGGGCCTGTTTGCCTGCGGTTTCAGTATGAATCTGCTCGGCAGTCATGGGGTTCCGATGCTCACTGACCACGGTTTCGATCCCATTACCGCCGCCCTGGGTATCGGTTTGATCGGCCTGGTGGCGATCCCCAGCACACTGGTGCTTGGCCATCTCGCCGACCAGGTCCCTCGCCGCAACCTGCTGGCGGCCATCTATTTGATTCGTGGCCTCGGTTTCATAGGTCTGATGATGGTGCCCTCGGTGTGGTATCTGTACGCCGTGGCGGCGGTGGGCGGCATCGTCTGGGCCGGCAGCATCGCGCTGTCCTCGGCGATTCTGGCCGATGTCTACGGTATCCGTTCGGTGGGCGTGCTCTACGGTTGGGCCTACCTGGGGCATCAGATCGGCGCGATGATCAGTTCCTGGCTGGGTGGCTGGGGTTACGAAACCTTTGGTACCCATTGGGTGGCCTTTGGCAGCGCTGCCGCCATCCTGGTGGTGGCCGGATTGGTGTCCTTGCGCCTGCCCGACGCCCGCTTCTTCCGACAGCCCGAGCCGAGCCGGGCATGATCCGGCGGGGCACGGGCCCCGCCTTTGCGTACCGACAGTCAGACCTGAGGATGACGGCGGTGCCAGTCCGTCATGCGCTGAAAAGCCCAACCCCCGCGAACCAGCAGGTCCTCCCGAAAATGGGGCGCGACCAGTTGCCAGGCCACCGGGGCACCCTCCCCGGTGACACCGCCAGGCAGTGTCAGTGTCGGGTGTCCGCTGAGGTCGAAGGGACAGGTGTAGCGCATCATCCCCCCCATCAGGGCCTCATCGTCGGCGAAGGAAGCCATGGTCTCCACCGTCACACCAGTGTAGGCGACGGCGGGGATCAGCAATAAATCGACATCGTCGAACACCGCCTCCACCCGTCCGCGGAAATCCGCCCGCCGTAGTTGCAGCTTCTGGTAATCCATGGCGTTCAGCGAGCGCCCGACTTCAATCAGCGCCGACAGCACCGGGCCATACTCGGAGCGACGGGACGGGTAAGTCTCTTCATGGGCCACCGCCGTTTCCAGGCCACACAGCGGGCTCCAGTCCGCCACCGCCTGATCAGTGTCGGGGAAACGCACTTCACGGGGTTGCGCACCGGCACTCTCCAGTACCTTGAGGGCTTCGCTCACCGCCGCCTGGGTGGCCTGGTCCGCCGGCTTCATGCCCCAGTCGGGATCAAATCCCAGGCGCAGGCCGGCCACGCCCCGGGTCATCAGTGCCAGATAATCCGGTACCGGTTGCCGCGCGGCGGTGGGGTCCAGAGGGTCGGCACCGGCGATGGCGCCCAGGATAGCGGCGGCATCCGCGGTATTTCGCGCGATTGGACCGATGTGGTCCAGCGATGCCGCCAATTCGAACGCCCCATGCCGACTGACCCGCCCCCAGGTGGGCTTCAAACCGGTGACGCCATTGGCGGAGGAAGGAAAGCGAATTGAACCGCCCGTGTCGGTGCCCAGGGAACCAAAGCACAGCCCGGCGGCGGTGGCCACGCCGGAGCCACTGGAAGAGACACCGGACCACAAGGTCTCTCCCCAGGGGTTGATCGGCGCGGTGACATCCGGATGGTGGTCGGCGAAAGCGCCTTCGGTTTGCTGCAGCTTGCCCAACAGCACAGCGCCGGCATCACGCAACCGCCGTACCGTGGTGGCGTCCTCCGTGGGCACATGATCACGCAGGATCGGCATGCCATGGGAAGTGGCGGTGCCGGCGGTCCACAGCAGGTCCTTCACCGCCAGTGGCACGCCATGCAGCGGACCTCGGGCCTGCCCCGCGGCGATTTCCTTGTCGGCGGCGCGGGCCTCCCGCAGTGCCTGATCCGCCATCACGGTGACGTAGCTGTGCAAGCACGGATCCACCCTATCCACCCGCTCCAGCATGTGGCGGGTAACCTCTTCGGAGGATCGTTGCCGGCTCTGGATCTGCCGGCCCACTTCCATCAAATCCAAATAGTGCAGTTCATTATTTGTCATTTTCATTGCTCCTCGAGCCCGGATTAGCAGCGTCAACGCTAGCAAGCCCGTCGACCTGGTGCTGGACTGAGAAGGACAAGGCGGTGTGCCTGGAAGGTCAGAATCAGTGATGCGGCCTCAACAGGGTATGCGGTGCCCTACCGAACGCCCGCCGGAAAGCACGACTGAAATGGGAAACGTCGGTAAAACCGTGATTGAATGCCGCCTCGGTGACGCTGGCCACACGCCCCTGCTCCAGCGCCCGCCGGCTCGCTTGCAAACGCACGCGCCACACCATGCCCATGGCGGTCTGATCATGGCGGGCAAAAGCGCGGGTCACGGTGCGAGGCGACACATGGTGGGCACGGGCCAGCGCCACCAGCGATAACGACGGGTCCTCGAAGTGCGCCTCGATAAACCGGCAGAGACGGCCATGAAGATCGTTTTCAACCGCGCCGTCGAGGCGCTCGCCCTGCCATTCCAGTGCCACCGCCGCCAGGTCCAGTAACGCGAGCCCGAATTGTTCCGCCGCGCCGATCCGGTCGTCACCCACTTCCAGGGCGGCGGCTTGTTGAATCATGGTCCGCAGCGGCGCGACCCCAGGACGGTGCGGTGCCAGGGCCTGGCCAATACCGCGCTCCGCCTGGGGGAAACGCCGCAATAAGGCCCGGCGTGGAAGCCGGACCAGATAAACCCGGCCGGCTTCCAGCGTGCATTGAAATGGCCTGCCGGCGTCATAAAGAATCAGGGTACCGTCCGTCAGCGGCGTCTGATGACCATTCTGTTCCATCACACCACTGCCGGATTCAGCGAAGCCAATCCACAGATCCTCATCCGGATGAGTGCGCAGATGACTGGCCTCCCGGCTCCAGCGGTGCAATGGCGCCTCCATGGTGCTGATCGCGGCGGGACCGAGATCCCGCACCGACAGACGGCCATCAAACGGAGTCCGACTCAACAGACGGCTGTCGGCGGGAATGCAGTGCCGGCACACCACATCGTGCCAGTATTCGAAACGGCGGGGACGCTCCAGATGATCGGTGGCGTATTCCACATGCATGGGCGGACTCCAGGCGGCTCAAGGTTCGGCCAGCTTGTTAAGCTGCGCCGCGTCGACGCCGATGGCAAGCCCTCAGGCCACCCCTTTTACGATGAACACGTGCCAATCCGCGCCCTTGACCCGGTGCTGCATGGCTTCCTGGTAGGCGGGACTGTGATACCAGGCGCGTGCCGCCTCCACGTCCGGGAACTGGAGAATGACCGCGCCCTCCATGGCCGGCCCTTCCAGCACTTCCAGATCACCGTAGAACGCCAGCGGGGTGATCGGATGGTCCCCCCGGGCGGCCTTGGCGCCTCGGGCGTAAATCTCCAGTTCCGCCGGGTCATGGGTGGTTTCTTTCATCAATACGATGTAGGCGGTCATAACCTTCTCCTGATTGAGAGTCTGTTCAAGATCGATGGCATGATACGACGTTCATCCGCGCCCCAAGCAAAACAAGCGCTAATTGTTCGCGATCACACTCCGTGACCTTTGCTGTAATTACCCGAGGCGTGGTGTCTGAGATAGTCGCTAGGTGTTGCCCCCAACAAGCGGCGAAACATGCTGCTGAAGGCTCGGCTACTGCCATAGCCCAGATCCCGCGCCACTTTTTGCACGCCGTCACCGGCCAGCAAGCGCGGCAAAGCCTCGGTCAGGCGCAGTCGTTGCCGCCACTCGCCGAAACTCATACCCAGTTCCTGCGTGAACAGTCGCGACAGCGTGCGGGCGCTGGCGCCGACTTCCAGCCCCCAGTCGTCCAGGGTCCAATCCTGCCGCGGCGCCGCCATAAGGGCCTGGCAAATCACCTGCAAGCGCCGATCGCGGGGCATTGGCAAATGCAGCGGCATCGATTCGAGACTGAAAATTTCGCTCAGAATCAATGCCTGCAAACGCTGGTAGAACGTGTCCCGCCGAGGCCGCAGCTCCAGATCAACGGCCCGCAGAATCATCTCCCGCAGCAATGGGGTCACCGCCAGCACGCAACACTCCGGCATGGGCGACGGCGCCCGGCTCCGGTCAATAAACAGCGTGCGCATGCGCACCACCCCGGACATCACGATTTCGTGCTCGACATAAGGGGGAATCCACACGCCTCTGGTCGGTGGAATGACCCAGGCCCCCTGCTGACTGATCACCCGCATCAAACCGCTGGCGGCGTAAAGGAACTGTGCCTGCCGGTGAGAATGACGTGATACCCGCCAGCCATCGGAGTAATCGAGAGCAACGGCGGCGAATGGGGCACTGGAGGCGTGATCAATCAACATGTCCGTTTCGATGACTTCACTGTCTGATACGAAGATTAAGGACAATCTATCATGGAGCGCTCGAACACCCCATTGGTTTCCATCAATGCCCTCACAGCAGCCATAGCCAAAGACCAGGTGCCATGAACCACCCCAGGACCGTCATCAGATTCATCAACGCCGCCCATGTCATCGACCACATGTTCATGTTGATTTTTCCCGCCGCCGTGCTCGGCATGACCTCGGGTTTCGGGCTCGGATACGCCGAGATGATCGGCCTGTCGCTGGGCGGATTCATCGCCTTCGGCGCCTGCTCACTGCCCGCCGGATGGCTTGGAGACCTGTGGAGCCGACGCCGGATGATGCTGATGTTCTTCTTCGGTATTGGCGCAGCGGCACTGATCACCGGCCTGGCGAAGGACGTGCCGGTGCTGGTGGCCGGACTCACTCTGATCGGTGTATTTGCCGCCATCTATCATCCCGTGGGCACGGCAATGCTGGTGTCGCACGCCGAGAACCCGGGACGAGAGATCGGCATAAACGGGATGTGGGGCAACCTCGGCGTGGCGTTTGCCGCTTTGTTGACCGGCTTCCTTACCGCTCGCTTCGGCTGGCGGGCCGCGTTCATCTTGCCCGGCGCCGTGTCGATCCTGACCGGGATCGGGTTCCTGTTCTGTGTCGGCGAACATCCCCCGCCCCACCTGACACGGAATACGACGGCGCGGGACAGTGCCGGCAGCGGTATTTCCATGCGCCGGGTATTCATCGTGCTGGCCATGGTCACGGCCACCGGTGGCGTAGTGTTCAATGCCAGCACCGTGACCTACCCAAAGCTGTTTCAGGACCGTCTGGCCACGCTTATCGACTCTCCGGACACTCTGGGGATCGTGGTCAGTCTCGCCTACGCCTTCGGGGCTGTCGCACAGTTGATCATGGGCCGCCTGATCGACCGGCTGAGCCTCAAGGCGCCATTCGTTATCCTTACGCTCTGCCAGGCACCCTTACTGGTGATGCTGGCTTTCGGCCAGGGCGGCACCGTGGTTTTGTTCGGAGCCCTGTTCATGTTCGCCGTTTTCGGTCAGGTGACCGTAAACGATGCCATGGTCGCGCGTTTCGTCGCGCCGCGTTGGCAGTCACGAGTCTTTGCTTTGCGTTACTTCCTGTCGTTCGGCGCCAGTGCGGCGGCGATCCCGATGATTGCTTATCTGGAGCCGCGCCATGGCCTGCTCGGGCTCTATCTGGTGCTGGCCTGTTTCGCCACACTGACATTCGTTGCCGCGTTGATCTTCCCTGCCACCGGGACATCACGGGCGGAGGCCGCCAGCACCTGAGGCAAATCGTCGCTTTCGACGATGGCTCGGCCATCGTGGCTCTTCTAGTTTCAGAAGCGCTGTCCGGTCCGTCACCGATCCGCGAACCCGGACCGCGGGACCCGCTAACAATAAAACGCCAGGAGGCCCCATGTACCTTACTCAGCCCTTGCACAAAGCGCTTCTGGAAGTGCCTGAACGCACCGCCACTGTGTACGGCGACCGACGGCAAAGCTACCGCGATCTGGTTTCGCGGGTTTCGCGGCTGGCGGGCGGTTTGAAGGCACTGGGGCTCGGCACCGGTGACCGTGTCGCCATTCTGAGTCTCAATTCCGACCGGTACATGGAAGCCATCTACGCGACTTTCTGGGCCGGTGGCGTGATCAATCCGGTCAACATCCGCTGGAGTCCGCAGGAAATCATTTACTCCCTGGACGACTGCGACAGCACTATTCTGGTAGTGGACGATACCTTTTTGCCTTTGCTTGAGGAACTGCGGCAAGGGTCCCGCTCGTTGAAAACCGTCATTTATGCCGGCGATAAAAGCGCCCCCGCCGGCACCCATGATTTCGAAGCCCTGATCGCCGGCAGCACGCCGGTGGCGGACACCCATCGTCACGGCGATGATCTGGCGGCGGTGATGTACACCGGTGGTACCACCGGCAAACCCAAGGGCGTCATGCTCAGCCACACCAACCTGTACATTGACGGGTTGGGTTCCCAGGCGGTGTCCGGCATGCCCTACCGCTCGGTGACGCTGCACGCGGCACCGACTTTCCATGTGGCCGGAACAGGGTTGATCCTGCAAGCCACGGCGCGTCTGAATACCAGTGTCATCATTCCCATGTTCGAGCCGTTGGCGGTGCTGAAGGCGATCCAGCAGGAGCGCATTCTGGAGGCCTTCCTGGTGCCCACCATGATCCGCATGGTGTTGAGCCATCCGGACTTCGCGCAATACGACCTGAGCAGTCTCAAACATCTGCTTTACGGCGCGTCGCCAATCGACAGCACTTTGTTGAACCGCGCCCGTGAGGCATTGCCCCAGGCCCGCTTCCTGCAAGCCTACGGCATGACGGAATTGTCCCCGACGGTCTCCATCCTCACTCCGGACTGGCACACCGAGGAAGGTTTCCGCAGCGGCAAGATGATGTCCGCCGGCCGTCCTTTACCAATGGTGGAAATGCGCATCGTCGACGACAACGATGAGCCCGTGCCAGCCCGGACCCGCGGAGAGATCGTGGTGCGCGGCCCCGTGGTCATGCAGGGTTACTGGAACAAACCGGAACAAACCAACGACGCCCTGCGCGGCGGCTGGATGCACACCGGTGACGCCGGCTACATGGACGAAGACGGCTTTGTCTATGTGGTCGACCGGATCAAGGACATGATCGTCACCGGTGGCGAGAACGTTTATTCCGCCGAAGTGGAAGAAGCGGTACTGCAGCTACCGCAAGTGGCCCAATGCGCGGTGATCGGCATTCCCGATGGCGACTGGGGCGAACGTGTCCACGCCGCGGTGGTATTGCAGGATGGAGGCGCGCTGGAGCTGGATGAATTGATGGTCCACTGCAAAACGCTGATCGCCAACTACAAGATTCCTCGCAGTCTGGAAGTGCGCACCGAGCTGCCGTTGTCTCCCGCCGGCAAGCTGCTCAAGTACAAGCTGCGCGAGGAACACTGGGGCGGACGCGAACGGCAGGTCAGTTGAGCCGCCTTTGCTATTGATCATCAATGGTGAACGACAACGAGCCCAGCGGCCCGTAGTCAGCGCGGTAGACCCCTGGCACGAACGCCAGCGGCTTGCCCACGGTGCCGGTCATCAGCAGTGTTTCGCCGTCCAGAGACCAGCCCAGCTGGCGCGCCTTGTCGAGCATCCATTGTGATCCATCAACGGCACCGCCAAGGGAACTGTTGGCCGGTGCCTCCAGCAACAGCGCCTCATCCCGGTACAGTTCAATCCGGATGGTGTCCAGACTGGCCAGCGTGGCGTCATTCCATGGCTGTGTTTCTCCCACCAGAAAGGCATCCGCACCCAGATTGATCGCCGCCAGATTGGGCGGCGTCAGGTCCTCCGACCGGGCGAAATCCACATTGACGAACTCCAGCGCCGGCGCCACCGACACCGGCCGCCCTCCGGCATCCACGAAAACCGCCAGCTCGCACTCGATCATGGCCTTGCCACGGCGGGACAGACGAGCCCCCGATTGCAGACGTCTATTCGGATAAAGATGCCCCAACATGACCTCATACAATCCCAGATGGGCTTGTATACGCGGGTCGGTCAGCCCTGCTTTCAGCGCGTGGAGGGCCTTCTCCCCGACCACGGCTTGCGCCAGCTGACGCGCCAGTTGATAGCCTTCCATCTCGGTCAAACCCGGCGGTAGTGGCGGCAATGTCTTGTGCCGGCAAACCGCCTCCGCCAACAGCGGCACGAATGAAGTCAGGTCAGTCATAACAGCCGCCTTTGTAGTGCTATTGGCCGGAGGCGTGGCGTTTGGATCATGCGATCAGGTCTCTGTTTTAATCAGGGGGCTACTTGATGACCGTCCGGTGCAGTACCCGCTCATGGCCTTCATAGCCACCATTGGCTTTATGCAAAACCGCCCGGTTATCCCACATCACCAGCATGCCCGGTTGCCATTCATGCTGATACTGGAATTGCTCACGGGTTTGCCAGCGATACAGGTCCATCAACAGCGCCATGCTGTCGTCCGGATCCATGTCCTGGAATCCGAGGATGTAACCGATACAGCCGAAGATCGACTCATTGCCTGTTTCCGGGTGCGGGCGGATGATTGGGTGCGGTTGCACTTTGTAGGCTTCATCGGAGGCCAGGATCTTGAATCCTCTCCCCTTCCCGGAATCCTGCTCGCCATAGATCCCGTCCGGCGCGTAGGCCCGCTGCGCCGAGTGCAAGGCCACCTTATCCCGCAACCGCCGCCGCAGTTCCTCCGGCATTTCCCGTAATGCCAATTCCTGGTTAATGAAATCCGTATTCCCACCATGAGGTGGAATAGTGATGCCATACAGAATAGTGGCCGCCGGCGGAGTTTCACCGAAGCTCCAGTCTGTGTGCCAGCTGTCGGCGAAAATCGGTGACGTTTCATCGGCGGTGCGGCGCAACTCGATGATATTGGGCCGGTCTTCCATGGAAGCAATGTAGGGGTCGCCGGCGAAGTCACCGAAATAACGGCTGAACCGTTCCAGGTCATCATCCGACAAACTCTGATCGGGGAATACCACTACCTTGTGTTCCAGCCAAACCTCGCGGACCGCAGCCACCGTGGCCGAGTCCAAGGGGCGGGACAAATCCAGTCCGTTAATCATGGCGCCGCAGGCGGCACCGGTGGGGCTCACGGTGAATGACATTACTCGCTCCTGTTCTATTTATCATGTGAACGACTATGCGGGAGCCCGCCGGCCAATACATTGCTGGAAAGCGAGCATTATTTGCAGTTGACGACACCTGTCCGCCCCGCCACTAACCGTGTCCGGCCCGCTCTGGTTATGCTTGGCTGAGCAGGAGGCAAACCATGAATCATTTTCACGTGGCCCATTTGTGGGTTTCCGGACTGTTGCAAGCGTTCGAGAAAGTCGGCCTCGATACCCGGCAACTGGGCACCGGAATCCATGAGATTCGTTAAGGGCAAATTATCGACGGCCATCACCTCGGCATCGAAGCCACCCGCACCCTGTGGCATCGCGCCAGCGCCATCAGCCATAACCCACTACTCGGCATCGACGTGGCGCGCCGCCAGAGCCCGCGCACCGGCGGTGTGCTGCTGCCGATCATGCTGCACAGCCCGACCGCACTGCAGGCATTACGCCACATGGTGGACTACCAGCCCCTGCTCAGCGACAGTGGCCAGTACCGGATCCACCCGGTGTCCACGAACCGGCTGGTACGCTGCGAATACGTTCCGGCACCGGATGCCGTGGTGGTCTCCAATCAACAGGTGCTGTCCATTGTCACGCAAACGCTGGGGCTGCTGCGCACGGTCACCAATCATCGACTCCGGGTGCGGCGTTTCTTTGTCCCCGAAGGGATGGCGGCGGAACCTATCGGCCAGGCGTTGAACTGCCCCTGCCTGGGCCATTCCGGTAACTTCTTTCTGGAAATGGATGGCGAGGCCATGGCGGCACCGGTCAGTGAACGTGATGAGCACCTCTACCAGATCAATCTCAGTTACGCTGAAGGGCTGATTCGTGCCAAGCGCCGCCGGCAAACCTTCATCGACGGTATCAAGGAACTGATTGATGACGACCGGCCGGCGCTCCGCACCATTGACGATGTGGCCCTGGCACTGGGGTTGCACAAACGCGTGCTGCAACGTCACTTGCGTGAACATGACACCAGCTTTCGGCAACTTAAGATCTCCGTGCTGAAAACCCGCACTCTGCAACGCATGATCGTTCAGGGCTGGCGCACCGATAGTATCGCCGAGGAATTGGGCTACGCCGACCTCAGTACCTTTCATCGCGCCTTCAAGAACTGGTTTGGGGTGTCCCCCCGGCGCTTCAGAGAGCAGCCGCATGTGTAAGAGCCCGCTCTGTTCAACCGCTAGAAGTGCCATCAGGTCGTGATACAGCCCCACGGTCCAGATGAAACTGCAGGAGGGATCGTCAAACCTTGCCTCGTATCCCGATACCGTTGTTATCCACGCACGCCGATCAGTCTCAGATAAATGGCGGTGAACTCTTCCACCTTCTGTTCGAAGGCGGCGTCGTCGTCGGGCAGCTCTCGCGCGAAGCGGGTGAAAGTCGCGTTCATCACCCCCGCCAGCAACTCCGGGTCGGCCACCGGGTCGGCCCGGCCTTCCGCCACCAACCGTTCGACATAATGTGCCATGCGCCGGGCCGGGCGACGCCGCATCTCGTCACGCATGGCACGCACTTCCTCATCCCCTTCCGCTTGGTGCTCCACCACCGTGAGCAGCGCCGCGTTGGCGGCATGGGCGGCAAGGAAGGCGCGGGTAGCGGCTCGTCCCAGTTCGTAGGGATCGTCAATGCCGGGGAATTCATGGGCGGCAAGAAATTCGTCGCGTAACGCCGCGACGACTTCGAGGAAGGCCTCCCGCTTCGAGGCAAAGTAGGCATAGAACGCTGGCCGGGAGACCTCGGCCTCGGCGGTGATCGCGCCAATGGAGGTGCCGCCGTACCCGGAGCGGGCGAAGGCCCGGGCCGCCGCCTCCAACAGCACCGTGCGCATGGGGTGTTCCTCCCCTGCCCGGCGCCGACGCGCCACCGCCCAGGCCGGCCGACTCTTTCCGCAAGCCGGTTTCGTGGCACGATCGGACATCATTGCTACTCCCTTCCCAACTCCTTCAGGATTCGCGCACGTAACTTGTACTTCTCGATCTTATTGGTGGGAGTACGTGGAATCTCATCAATCAGCCGGATATAGCGCGGCCGCATGTATTTGGGCATGGTCTCCGCGGCGAAGTCGTGCAAGGCCTGCTCACTGAGCCGCGCACCATCCGCCGCCGTCACATAAGCCACCACGTCATCCTCATCGCCCTCACTGCTGGCGATGGCGAATACCGCGGCCAGTGCCACCGAGGCATGTTGATTGAGCAAATCCTCCACCTGGAATGAGGACAGGTTTTCGCCACGCACCCGAATCCGGTCACCCAGGCGATCCAGGAAGGCGAACATGCCATCTTCCAGTTGCACCGCCGCGTCGCCGGTATGAAACCACAGGTTGCGCCAGGCCGCCACGGTGGCCTCCGGCTTGCCCAGATACTCGCTCATGATCAGGCCTGGCAGTTTCGGCCGCACCGCCAACTGGCCCGGTTCGCTGGGGCCACATCGCTGGTCCTGGTGATCCAGCACCGCCACTTCCATGAACGGCGTCGGATCCCCCATCAGCCGTCTGGGCCGATTCTCTCCGCCGGGCAGGACCGCCATGCCCGCCGCCGCGGCCCGCTGTTTAACCTGCTCGTGGGAGCGCCCCCGGTACAAGTCCGCCGGCGTGCCTTCACCTTCGGCGGTCTCCTCGAACAGCAGGCCAAGCGGTGAACCCGACTCGGTTTGTCCAAACCCGGCGGTGACAAAATCCAGCCCGAACCGGCGCGCCACCAGAGCGTGATGCTCAGGCAACGGCTGCATGTGCACCTTGTTCAGGGTATTGCGCCGGTCATCCGGTCCTTCCGGCGCCTTGGTCAACCAGGGAATCATCACATCCAACAGAATCGCCGTGGTCGCTCCCCGGGAGGCGACACGTTTCCAGAAATCACCGGGACTGAAACGGTTCCACACCGCCACTTCACAGCCCACCCAGGCGGCGCGCGCCACATTGGCGATGGCCCCGCCGACGTGGTACAGGGGCAGATCGTTGTAGACCACGTCGTCCGGGGTCAGCGGTTGCCGCAGTTTGAACGTGTACTGCGCCATCCATCGGTATGGCTGCAGTACGCCCTTCGCCGGTCCGGTGGTGCCGGAGGTATAGACCACGTTCGCCGGATCATCAAAGGAGATGGTGATATCCGGCCGCGCGGCCGGCGCCATGAGTGACGCCCAGGACGACTCGGCGAAACGGCTATCGACCTCCTCACGGTGACTCACATGATCGTGAGCATCGGCCGGTGGATCGTAGACGATCACCGACGGCGCCGCCGCCAGATCACCGGCGACCTGATTGACCGCGCCCAGCAGGGCCGGATCCGTCACCAGCAGTTTCGGCGCGGTGTCATTGAGCTGGTATGAGAGCAACCGCCCGGTGTAACTGAAATTCACCGGACAGTACACGGCTCCGGCCTTCCAGATGCCGAACATCATCAGCGCGCTCACCATGGGGTTCAAGGTGAAGACGCTGACCCGGTCCCCCTTGGCAATACCCAGAGCAGCAAGGTTACCGGCGATGTGGTCGGTACGTTCGCCGAAGTCCGCGTACGTGAGGGTGACGTCATCCTCGCCATAATGGAAGAACGGTCTTTCCCCGGCCACCTTCGCCCAGTGATCAAGCCGTTCGGTAACGATTTCGCCGTCTTCCCGCAGCAAGGCGGTCAGTTCCGTCTCGTTCATTGTTGCTCTCCCGAATCAAAGTCTGAGTTGTTGTTCTCACGCCGCTTTTGAATCATGGCCTGGCACCGAATGAGGGCGGTCCGACCTGATCGGGCAGCAATCGATAGGCATCGCGTACCCAATCGCAGAGCAAGGCACGGCTGTCACGGGGGTCGATAAGGTCCTGGGCGCCAAAGTGCTCCGCGGTACGGAACGGCGACGAAACCGCCTTCAGCTCCGCGGCGATCTCGGCGATGGTGGCGGCCGGATCGTCGCTGGCTTCGATCTGCGCGCGGAACGCGGCCTCGATGCCTCCCTGGACCGGCAGCGACCCCCAGTCACCCGACGGCCATGACCAACTGCGGCTGGCGCGGTGACGATTGATGATGCCGGCACCGCCAACGCCGTAGACACGGCGCAGAATGATCTCGGCCTGCGGTACCCGCGCCTGATAGACGGCGGCGATGGCCCGCGCTCCCGCTCGGATAGTGGCACGGCGTTCCGCCACCGAACCGATGGTCATGCCGGCCTGGTCGGTGAGACTGACGATTGGCAGATGGAAAGTCTCGCACAGGTCCACCAGACGACCCACCGCCTGCGCACCTTCCACCGACATGGTGGCGCCCCGCATCGGATCCGACGCGATCACGCCCACCGGATGACCGTCAAGGCGCGCCAGGGCGGTGACGATACCGTCCCCGTACTCGGCGTAGGTGAACACGGATCCAGCGTCGAAAATGGCCTCCAGAATCGGCCCGATGGCGTACGGGTGCCTCGGGTTGCGCGGGATCGCGCTCAGCAGCGCGCTTTCCCGGCGCGCCGCCGGATCCAGCGACGACACCACCGGCGGAAGCTCGAAGGCGCTGCCGGGCAAATATCCCAGGAACGTCCGGATCACCGCGAACGCAGTGGCCTCATCGGGAACGATGCGTTCCACCGAGCCGGTACCGCGGTGTATGTCGGCACCGCCCAGTTCCTCCTTGGTCAGGTCCTCACCGGTACCGCCACGCACCACCGGCGGCCCCGCGGTGAACAGCTGCCCCAACCCCTCGACCATCACCGCCAGATGCGACATCACCAGACGCGCCGCTCCCAGCCCGACCGTCGGGCCGAGGCAAGCCGCCACCACCGGCACCAGGGAGAGGTTGTCCACCACCGCGTCCCAGGCCGGGTTGACCGGGATATAAGTGAAGCCGTTCTCCCGTGCCGTCTTGACGCTGCCGCCGCCACTGGCGCCATCGAGCAGACGCACCACCGGCAAACGCATCTCGCGCGCGTAGCGCTCGGCATAGATCTGTTTATCGTGGATCGCGGCATCGCCAGACCCACCACGCACGGTGAAGTCGTCCACGCCCAGCACTATCTTGCGGCCTTCCACCGTGGCCGTCCCGGCGACGAAGTTGGCCGGCAGGATGCGCTCGGCGCGACCGTCCACATAGTCCACAAAACCGGTCAGGGCGCCGATTTCGCGGAAACTGTCCGGATCCGCCAGCGCGGTGACACGCTCCCGTGCGGTCAACTTGCCCGCCACCCGTTGCCGCTCGACCTTGGCCTCTCCCCCCATGGCCTCGGCGAGTTGGCGGCGGCGCACGATTTCCGCCACTTCCGCCGACCAGTCTTCCACCACCGTTTCGGCAACCGGCGCCCCGCTATGCTCCACCGGGCTGCCATAAACAAGCACATCCCCTTCGTCGACAAAGTCACCGGCCGCCGCGACGACGCCGTCGATACGCATGGACTCCGTCGCGCGGATCACGTGCTCCATCTTCATCGCCTCGACCACCAGAAGCGGCGCGCCCGCCGGCACCACATCACCCGGCGCCACGTCCATCTTCAACAGCACCCCACCCAGGGTTGAACGAACCGAACAGGCGCCATCCGGTACCTGAGGATGGAGAATGTCGCGCCGTTCCTGCCCGATTGCCGCCACCGGAGCCCCCCTTCCCGGTCGGCGGTGGGAGAGTAGCGCCGGCAAATTCTGATCCAGATAGCCGGTATCGAACCGTCCCCGCACGAAGTCCGGCTCGGTGACGATCCCGTGGACCAGATCCAGATTGGTGGGCACCCCCTCGATCCCGAACTCCGCCAGGGCCGCCGCCGTCCGCCGGGCAGCGGTGACGAAATCATCACCGTGACCGATGACTTTGGCGATCAGGGAGTCATATCGGGGGCTCACCCGGTAGCCCGCGTAGCCATAGGTGTCCACGCGCAATCCGGGTCCGGAAGGCAACGCGAAACCGTGGATGACCCCGCTGCCCGGGCGGGGCGAGCCATCGACGTCGAGGGTTTCGAGATTAACCCGGGCCTGAACCGCGAACCCTCTGGGCAGCGGCGGCTCGGCCAGGCCGATATCCGGCAGCCGCGCCCCGTTCGCGATACGCAGCTGGGTCGCCACCAGGTCCACTCCGGTGACCTGCTCGGTGACGGTATGTTCCACCTGCAGGCGCGGGTTGGCCTCCATGAAGAACACCTCATCGCCGTCGACAAGGAATTCAAAGGTTCCCAGTCCGCGATAGTTCAAGGCCCTGGCAAGCTGCAATGCCGCGGCGACGATGCGGTCGCGCTGGTCGGCCTCCAGCGCCGGACTCGGGGCGATTTCGATGAGTTTCTGATGGCGGCGCTGGATACTGCAGTCGCGCTCGCCCAGATGCTGGACGCTGACGCCGTCGCCCACCACCTGAATCTCGATATGTCGGGGATTACGGGCCAGACGTTCCACATACAGCGCATCATCGCCGAAAGCCTGTGCGGCCTCGGAGCGGCATCGTTCGAACGCGGAGGGCAATTCAGCACGATCGGTAACCGCGCGCATGCCACGCCCGCCGCCCCCGGACAGGGCTTTGATCATCACCGCTCCGTGCTCACTGGCGAATGCTTCCGCCTCGGCCAGCGTGGTGGCGCCAGTGGTGCCAGGCATGACGGCGACGCCCTGCTCCATGGCGAAGGCCCTTGCCCGTGCCTTGTCCCCGAGCATCGCCAGGGTATCCGCGCTCGGGCCTATGAACACCACTCCGGCCTCGGCACAGCGGTGGGCGAAATCCGCATTCTCGCTGAGAAATCCGTAGCCCGGATGAATCGCGCCGCAACCGGATGAGAGCGCGGCTTCGATCAGGGCACTGGCATTCAGATAAGCGGCCACCCCGGTTCCCGCGAGCACGACCGCCTCATCAGCGCGATGAACATGCAAGGCGTCTTTGTCGTCCTCCGGAAACACCGCGACGGCCCGCCCTCCCATCTCATGAATCGCCCGGATAATGCGGACGGCGATCTCTCCACGATTGGCGACCAGCACACTGATCGCACCCTGGTCTGTGGTCTCGGCCATGAGCACCTCTTTATTGTTGACATTAGTGTCAACGAACTATGCTGGCCGACCATTTAATGCGTCAAGGCCTTTTACGTTTTTCAGGATTGCCCCACCCGCCTGCGCCGGTTGGCCAAAACCATGTGCTCTTCCCGCGTATCGGACCGGTTCCGCCGTGTACAACGTCCCGTCCCTGGCGTTACATCTTTACCTTCAAGCTCTTAGAGCCTGTTTACGATCTTTACGCCGCCGCGCCGGAGTTCCCTTCTCTCCTGGTGGAAAGTGTCGTCAGGCCGTGATTTCGATTGTGCTATGTAGTCCGTCTACATGAACAAGTGTAATCGCGGCCTGGCGGAAAAATACCCGGAGGGCACAGGGGGGGGGCCGGCCCATCGGGTTGCACTGAAAAAGCCGCCAGACGACGCCCCGGCCTTTGCCTTTGGCCCCAAAGCCTGCAGTCCGTGACGCCCTCTGGCGGCTTTTCCTGCAGCAACGCGGTGGTGTAAAGATCGTGAACAGGCTCTTAGCCCCGACCTTCACCGCGGCCCCGAAGCCGCCGGACAACAGGAACCCGGATCATGAAAAAAGTGATCGCCGAATCGCTGTCATCCATCACCGACTATCAACTGATCGAAACCGAGCGGCCCAGCCCCGGCGAGGGGGAGATTCTGATAGGCGTGGCCGCCTGCGGGCTCGGCTACGTGGATTCTCTGGTCGCCCTGGGCCGCTACCAGGTAAAACCCGCGCTACCGCACACACCTGGCCGCGAAGTAGCGGGCCGGATCCTGGCAGTGGGCGCCGGTATCGAGGCCCCGCGGGTGGGAGAACGGGTGATGGCCACCGTCAACGGCGGCCTGGCTGAGTACGCCCTGGCCCCGGCAGCGGAAGTCCGACCTATACCGGACGCCATGACGTTCGCCGAAGCCGCCGGCTTTCGCGTCAACTACCTGACCGCGCTGCACGGGCTGGTCGACCGGGCCCAGTTGCAGCCCGGGGAAACCGTGGTGGTGTTTGGCGCCGCTGGCGGTCTTGGCGCCGCCGGCGTGCAGGTGGCCAAACGGCTCGGCGCTCGTGTGGTGGCGGTGGCGTCTTCCAGGGAAAAACGGGCGTTCTGCCAGAAACTGGGTGCCGATCAGGTGTTGGATAGTGAGCCGGATGGCTGGCGGGAGCGGCTGCGGGCCGCCTGCGGCGGCACGGCACCGGACGTGGTATTTGATCCGGTGTGCGGTCCGTTATTCGAACCGGCGTTCCGTTCTCTGCATTGGCGTGGACGCCATCTGATCCTCGGCTTCACCGGTGGGCCGATCCCCTCACTCAGGGTGAATCTGCCACTGATGAAAGGGGCGGGCCTGATCGGCGTGGATGTCAGACAGTTCCTGGAAAAGGAGCGGGCGCGAGGCCATCAGCACCTGGCTCGGTTGCTGAGCTGGGTGATGGAAGGTGATCTGAAACCACCGGTCGGCCGCGTCTTCCCGCTAGACGCCTTCATGGAGGCACTGGAGTTCGCTCTGAGCGGCGCCGGGTTGGGTAAAACCGTGGTCGCCATCGCTGAGCCGTAAACACCTTTGGCCACCGGACGGGGTGGCCCTTCTTTCCCAATGTCTTATCTCAAAAATCGCATTATATTTCATAATGCATATTATAAATCAATAACCAAGCCCGGCCTTACCTCTTGCCCCTGTCGATTCATGCATTATAGTACATGTCAGTGTACTGGCTGTACCTAGCACCGAATCGATAACCACAACAATCTCGACAGCAAGGGAGAGAAGCCGACATGACACAAGCCAAGGCTATGCGCGAGCCCGCCGCCGAGCCCCTGCCCCGCCATTTCAACGCCGCCGAACACTTCATTGACCGTCACCTGAAAGAAGGTCGTGCCGGAAACCTGGCGATCATCGACCGCGACGGTGAAATGACCTACGCACGCCTCGCCGAACGAGTAGCTCGGGCGGCCGCCATGTATCATGCCCTGGGGCTGCGCCAGGAAGACCGGGTGGCTCTCGCCATGTCCGACAGCGCTGACTATCTGGCCTGTTTCTGGGGCGGCCTGAAAGCCGGAGTGGTGCCGGTCTGTCTGAACACACTGCTCACCCCGACCCAATACCGTTACATCCTTGGCGACTGCCGTGCCCAGGTATTGATCGTGGAGCAGTCCCTTTATGCCCAATTCGCTGAGTTGATCCCGGCGCTGCCCAACCTTGAAAAAGTAATCGTGGTGAATGGCCGGGAGGCGAATCACGACACTCTGACGGAACTGCTCGACAGCGCTTCACCGGAGAGCCACTGGGCCGGGACCACCTGCGACGATATCGCTTTCTGGCTCTATTCCTCCGGTTCCACCGGCAATCCCAAGGGTGTCCCTCATCGTCACGCCAGTCTGTACTGGACCGCCGAGTTGTACGGCAAGGGCGTACTGGGTATTCAGCCCCATGACCGTATTTTTTCCATCGCCAAACTGTTCTTCGCCTACGGTTTGGGTAATGGCATGACGTTTCCACTTTCGGTGGGCGCCACCACCATCCTCTACGATGGCCGCCCGACCCCGGCCGCGGCACTGGAGATCATGGAACGGCACCAGCCGACGATCTTCTGCGGCGTGCCAACGTTGTACGCGGCACTGCTGGCCGATCCCCAACTGGCCCGACACCCCGGCTCCAAAGCTTTGCGCCGCAGCATTTCCGCTGGTGAGGCGCTGCCCAAAGAGACTGGCGAACGCTGGGAAAAGCGTTTCGGCTCCCCCATTCTCGACGGCGTCGGTTCCACCGAGATGCTGCACATCTATCTGACCAATCAGCCCGGTGATGTGCATTACGGTTGCTCCGGCCGTGCCGTACCCGGCTATCAAGTGAAACTGGTGGACGAAAGCGGCAACGACATCGAAGCGGCCAACCAGATCGGCGAAATGCTGGTGAACGGCCCGAGCGCCGCCAGCGGGTATTGGAATCAGCGTGATAAAAGTCTGCGCACCTTCGTTGGCGAATGGACCTGTACCGGCGACAAGTACTATCGCGACGAACAGGGCCGCTATCACTACTGCGGGCGCGGCGACGACATGTTCAAGTCCGGCGGCAACTGGGTATCTCCGTTCGAGGTGGAATCCACGTTGATGCAACACGAAGGTGTCATGGAAGCGGCGGTGGTGGCGCGCAGTGACGACACCGAAAATCTCAAACCGGCGGCGTATGTGGTCTTGAAAACAACCATCGACGACGAGGAAGCCTTTGCCAGGGAACTGCAGGACTTCGTGCGCTCGCGCATCGAGCTGTGGAAATACCCACGCTGGGTGTACTTCGTCGACGAGTTACCCAAAACCGCCACCGGCAAGATCCAGCGCTTCAAACTGCGAAACCGGGAACAGGTGCCGGCATGACCCTCGAATCTTTAGCAGTCAAAGGCACACGGTTGGAAGCGGCGTGGTTCGGCCCGCCGCCGGATCAGGCCGCTACTCTGGTGCTGCTCCACGAAGGACTGGGTTGCGTGGCGCTGTGGAAAGCATTTCCCCAGCATCTGGCGGAATTGACCGGATGTGGCGTGCTGGCTTACAGCCGTGCCGGCTATGGCGCTTCCGACCCGGTCACTCTGCCCCGCCCATTGAGCTACATGCACGAAGAAGCCCGCGAGATTCTGCCCCGGGTACTCGACGCCGCCAACGTGCAGCGGGCGGTGCTGGTCGGACACAGCGACGGCGCCTCCATCGCCCTGATCAATGCCGCGACGGTGGTCGATCCGCGAGTACGCGGCCTGGTTCTGATAGCGCCCCATGTTTTTACCGAACCGATCGGCCTCGACAGCATCCGTGGCGCCCGCGAAGCCTATCAAAGCGGCCCTTTGCGCGAACGGCTGGCCCGCTATCACCGACATGTTGATGTGGCGTTTCGGGGCTGGAACGAGGCCTGGCTGGATCCGGATTTCGCCACCTGGAATCTGCGGGGGTTCATACCCGGCATCCACTGCCCTTCCCTGCTGCTCCAGGGGCGCCAGGACCAGTACGGCACCCACAAGCAGCTGGATGCTATAGAGGCCGATTGCTCCGGGCCCTGCCGGGTGGTCTGGCTGGATCACTGCGGCCATTCCCCTCATCGCGAGCAGCCCGAGGCCACCTTGGAAACGATCCGGCATTTCGTGACCGATCTTGGCCTGACCGGCTTCCCGCCAACCTGAACCAGGAACTATAAGTCATTTTTTCTTGCCACTTTCGGAATTTTAATTCACTATAATTTCAAATAGTGCACTATAATTCAGAATCCAGTCTGATGATCGGCTCTCCCCGAAGACAACCGGCTCCCTGGAACGCGCCACCCACAACAACCGAAGAGGCAGCGAAATGATTGACTTCCGGACCTCCCCTGACCAGTACCGGCACTGGCGACTGACCATCGACGGCCCCATCGCCCGGGTGACCATGGCGGTGAATGAAAACGCCGGCCTGTTCGACGGCTATCAGTTAAAGATGAATTCCTATGACCTGGGCGTGGACATCGAACTCAACGACCTTGTCCAACGCCTGCGTTTCGAGCATCCGGAAGTCAAAGCCGTGGTACTGGCTTCCGCCAACGAAAAAATCTTCTGCGCCGGCGCCAACATCCGCATGCTCGGCGGCGCCAGCCATGGCCATAAAGTGAACTTCTGCAAGTTCACCAACGAAACCCGCAATGCCATCGAGGAAGCCAGCGCCGAATCCGGTCAGACCTGGATGTGCGCGGTGAACGGCACCGCCGCCGGCGGCGGCTATGAGCTGGCACTGGCCACCGACCATATTGTGCTGATCGACGACGGCACCACCACGGTGTCGCTGCCGGAAGTTTCTCTGCTCGCGGTATTGCCAGGCACCGGCGGTCTGACCCGTGTCACCGACAAACGCAAGGTACGCCGGGACCGGGCCGATATCTTTTGCAGCATGGAAGACGGTGTTCGCGGTCAGCGCGCGCTCGACTGGCGACTGGTGGACGAATTGGCGCCGGCCTCGCAATTCGATCAGGCGGTCACAGCCCGCGCCCAGGAGCTCGCGCAGCGTTCCGACCGCCCGGACAACGCCAGTGGCGTGCGCTTTTCACCGCTGGATCGGGAAATCGGCGAGCACAGCATCCATTACCGCCATCTCACCGTGGAGTTGGATAACAGCCGGCGCACCGCGACTCTGATTGTGCATGGTCCGCAACAGGACGCCCCCACTTCCGTCGCGGATGCCCAGGCTCAAGGCGACCGTTTCTGGCCGCTGGCGCTGGCCCGCGACCTGGACGATGCCATTTTGCATCTGCGCCTCAATCAGCCGGAGATGGGCACCTGGCTGATAAAGAGTCAGGGCGATGGCCCTCGTATCGCCGCTTATGAATGCCTGTTGGAGCAGGAGCACTGGTTGATGCGTGAAATCCGCCTGTTCTGGAAACGCACACTCAAGCGTCTTGATGTGACTTCCCGCACCCTGTTCGCCCTGGTGGAACCGGGAAGCTGCTTCAGCGGTTTGCTCGCCGAACTGGTGTTCTGCGCCGATCGCAGCTTCATGCTCGACGGCCAATGGGAAGGGGATGACACTCCGCCAGCGGCGCTGTGCCTCAGTGCCATGAACTTCGGCGCCTTGCCAATGAGCAACGGTCTGACCCGGCTGGCAACCCGTTTCCACGGTGAACCGCACAGCGTGGATCAGGCCCGTGAGCTACAAGGGCAGCCACTGGATGCCATGAACGCCCTGCGGAGCGGCCTGATCACCGAAGCCTACGATGACATCGACTGGGACGAGGAACTGCGGCTGCTGATCGAGGAACGGTCCAGTTTCTCCCCCGACGCCCTGATCGGCATGGAAGCGAACCTGCGCTTTGCCGGCCCGGAAACCATGGAAACCCGCATTTTCGGGCGCTTAACCGCGTGGCAGAACTGGATATTCCAACGCCCCAACGCGGTCGGCCAGCAAGGCGCCCTGCAGCTATACGGCAGCGGCTCTCGTCCCACCTACAACTTCGAGAGGATTTAACCCATGAGCGCCTTGAAACAGGAAGTGAACTACGACGATCTGATTCCCAACAATGTCAATCTTTCCGAGGACCGCCGCCTGCGCAAAGCGCTGGAGGCCTGGCACCCCGGTTTTATCGACTGGTGGAAAGACATGGGGCCTGATGGTTTCCAGGACACGCCAGTGTATCTGCGCACCGCCGTCGGCGTGGACCCCAAAGGCTGGGCGGAATTCGGCTACGTGAACATGCCGGAGTACCGCTGGGGCATTCTGCTCGCGCCAGCCGAGGAAGGCCGCACTATTCCTTTCGGCAAACACAAGGGCGAACCGGTGTGGCAGGAAGTGCCGGGCGAGTACCGCGCCATGCTGCGCCGCCTTGTTGTCATCCAAGGCGACACCGAGCCGGCTTCGGTGGAGCAGCAACGCCACCTTGGCAAGACCGCCCCATCCTTGTACGACCTCCGCAATCTCTTCCAGGTGAATGTGGAAGAAGGCCGCCATTTGTGGGCCATGGTTTATCTGTTGCACAAATACTTCGGCAAGGACGGACGCGAGGAAGCGGAGAACCTGCTCAAACGCACTTCCGGCGATAAGGACAAGCCGCGTATGCTCGGCGCCTTCAACGAAGAAACACCGGATTGGTTGTCGTTCTTCATGTTCACGTTCTTCACCGACCGCGACGGCAAGATGCAGCTGGAATCCCTGGCGCAATCCGGCTTCGATCCACTCTCACGCACCTGCCGGTTCATGCTCACCGAGGAAGCCCATCATATGTTCGTGGGGGAATCCGGTATTTCCCGCGTCATCCAGCGCACCTGCGAAGCCATGAACAAGGCCGGCATCACCAACCCCGCCGATGAGGAAGCGGTGCGCAAGCTCGGCGTAATGGACCTGCCGATGATTCAGCGAAAGATGAATTTTCACCTCGCCGTGACGCTGGATTTGTTCGGCAATGAGGTTTCCACCAACGCCGCCTCCGCCTATGAAGCCGGCATCAAGGGCCGCTATCAGGAAACTCGCATCGACGATGATCACCAACTGCACAACGACACCTACGCGGTGCTCAAGGTGGTCGACGGTGAACTGAAGATGGTGGAAGAAACGGCGCTCAACGCTATCAATGCGCGGCTGCGCGATGACTACGTCAAGGACGCCGAGGGCGGCGTCAAGCGTTGGAACAAGCTGATCAAGAAAGCCGGCTTTGATTATGAACTGACATTGCCGCACATCGCGTTCAACCGTCAGATCGGCGAGTTCAGCGGTCTGTTCGTTTCTCCCGGTGGCGATGTGATCGACCAGGCCACTTTCGAAGCCAATCGCGATGCCTGGTTGCCCACCGCGTCGGATCTGACCTACCTGGATTCCCTGATGGTGCCGGTTACCGAGCCCGGCCAGTACGCCGGCTGGATCGCACCGCCGAAGGTCGGTATTGATAACAAACCCGGGGATTTCGAATACGTGCGCCTGGCCGGCTGATTTTGCCGCTCCGCGGGCGCGGCGGTGCCCGCGGCAAGAGCGAGAGGACTCATCATGAGCTTGTTGCGACAACACCTCATCGATCCGGAAATTTGCATCCGCTGCAACACCTGCGAGGAAACCTGCCCGATCGATGCGGTCACTCACAACGAAGACAACTATGTGGTGGATGCGGAAAAGTGCAACTACTGCATGGACTGTATTGCCCCCTGCCCCACCGGCGCCATCGACAACTGGAGGCTGGTCAATGAACCTTTTACCACCGAGCAGCAGTTCGGCTGGGACGAGCTTCCGGAAGAAAACGCCGACGCGTTGAGCGACAGCGAGGCGCCCGACGAGGACGACGAAGTCCGCGAACTGTTGACCCTGGCCCACGCCGGCGTGCGTGCGCGGGCTCCGGATTCCGCCGGCAAGCCGATGCTCAACATGTTCACCCGTTCCACCCCCGCCCGTGCCAGGGTGGTGGGCAACTACCGCATCACCGCCGAAGGCACTGAATCCGACATTCGTCATATCGTGCTGGATTTTGGCGCCACTGCCTTTCCGGTACTGGAAGGACAAAGCGTGGGCATTTTGCCACCAGGCCATACCGGGACCGGTAAGCCGCACAAAATGCGACTGTATTCCGTCGCCAGTCCCCGCGACGGCGAACGTCCCAACCACAACAATCTATCGCTGACGGTCAAGCGAGTGGAGGGCGGCGTGGCCTCCAACTTTATCTGTGATTTGAACAAAGGGGATGAGGTGGACGTGGTGGGCCCGTTCGGTGACAGCTTTTTGATGCCCGAACACCCGGACGCCAACATCATCATGATCTGTACCGGCACCGGATCAGCGCCCTTCCGCGCCATGACCGAGCGCCGGCGCCGCAGGCAACCGGATGCCAACGGACGGCTGGTGCTGTTCTTCGGCGCCCGTACTCCCAATGAGCTGCCTTATTTCGGCCCTCTCGGCAAGTTACCGGACAGCCTTATTCACAAGGAGCTGGTGTTTTCCCGGCTACCCGATGCGGCCAAGGAATATGTCCAGCACCGGATGAGCGCGCGCAGCGGCCTGCTCGGGGAACTGCTCGGCGACAGCCATACCCATATCTACATCTGCGGCTTGAAAGGCATGGAGGAAGGTGTTGAGGAATCGCTCCATGTGATCGCGGAAAAACACGGCCTCGACTGGCCCGAGTTACGCGACGACATGGTCCGTCTCGGGCGCTATCACGTGGAGACCTATTAGGACGGGCCCCTGCCGGGTCCGGGCAAACTCTGTCATTACAAAAAAAACGGCGGGACAGGCCTGCCAGGAGAGAAAAAATGAAACTCGCACGCATACGCAAGCACACCCGCCACCTGATGACCGCCATGGGGCTGCTCTTCCTGGCGGCGTTCCAGCCCCTGATGGCGCAGCAAAACCGGGAAGATCAGGCGACACCGGTGAGACTCGGACTGATGCTGCCCTACTCTGGCACCTACGCACCCCTGGGCGAATCGATCACCAACGGTCTGAAGCTGGCGATCAAACAAAATGGTGATCAACTGGGAGGGCGCCCGGTGGAATACGTTGTCCTCGACAGCGAAGCCGATGCCTCCAAGGCACCGCAAAACATGAGCCGCCTGGTCAAGGGCGACAAGGTCGACGTGGTCATCGGTCCGGTGCATTCTGGCGTGGCCATGGGTATGTTGAAAGTGGCGAAGCAGACCGGCGCCATCATGATCATCCCCAACGCCGGCCTGGGCGCGGCCACCGGGCAACTGTGCATGCCCAACGTGTTCCGCACCTCTTTCTCCATGTGGCAGGACAGCTACCCCATGGGCAAGGTGGCCTATGATCGTGGCTACCGCAAAGTCGTGACCATCACCTGGAATTACGCCGGTGGCAAGGAAGACATCGCCGGCTTCGAGGAATCCTTCACCAAAGCCGGTGGCGAGATCGTCAAACAGATTCTGGTGCCGTTTCCGGAAACACAGTTTCAGCCCTATCTGACCGACATAGCCAGCATCAAACCGGACGCGGTCTACACTTTCTTCGCCGGTGCCGGCGCGGTCCGTTTTGTTCGCGACTACGCCAAACTGGGTTTGAAGGACAGCGTGCCGTTGCTGGGTTCAGGGTTTCTCACCGACGGCAATCTGGACGCCCAGGGTGAAGCCGCCGAGGGTATCCTTACCACTCTGCACTATGCCGATGGTCTCGATTCGGAAGTGGATCGTGCCTTCCGCGAAGCGTATGGCGAAACCTATGAACGCAAGCTCGACACCTACGCCGTACAAGGCTACGACGCCGGCATGATGCTGGCTCAAGCGCTGGACCAGACTCAAGGTAACAGCGCCGACCGGGACGCGCTGATCTCGGCGCTGGCCGGTGTCAAACTGAACAGCCCGCGCGGGCCGGTGGCCTTCTCCAAGGCTCACCACCCGATTCAGAACATCTATCTCCGCCAGGTCAAGGAGGGACGCAATCAGGTCATCGATGTGGCCAGCCGGGCTTTGGAAGATCCAGCCCGTGGCTGCCGCCTGTAGACCGATCAGGCGCCCCGCGAAGGCGCGGCGCGCCCCTGCCGGGCAACCGACCCGAGGAGAATGTTCATGGATCCCGTATTCATCGCCATACAGCTGCTCAACGGCCTGCAATACGGCCTGCTGCTGTTCCTGATCGCCAGCGGACTCACACTGATTTTTGGCATCATGGGTATCATCAATCTTGCCCACGGGGCCATGTACATGATTGGTGCCTATCTGGCCTATGACCTGACGCTGCGCACCGGCAGCTTCTGGCTCGCCCTGCTGCTGGCCGTGCCGATCGCCGTGGTGTTGGGACTGGTGATCGAGCGGCTGTTTCTCGGCACGCTGTATCGACGCGATCATCTTTACCAGGTGCTGCTGACTTTCGGGCTGATCCTGGTGCTCAACGAGGCCCAGCGCATCATCTGGGGCAACGACGTGCAAAGCGTGGCGGTTCCTCCCTCTCTCAGCGGCAACATAACTCTCACCGATAATCTGCAGTACCCGGTTTACCGGTTGTTCGTCGGCAGCGTGTGTTTGCTGATGGCCGGCGGTATTTATTGGGTTATCCGCCATACCCGTCTGGGTATCGTCATCCGTGCCGGTGCCGCCAACCGGGATATGGTGGAGGGGCTCGGCATCGATGTGCGTACCCTGTTCACGCTGATATTCAGTATCGGAGTGGGACTGGCCGCGTTCGCCGGCATGCTCTCCGCACCCATGACATCCTTGTATCCTGGCATGGGGGACAACGTGCTGATCACCTGCTTCGTCATTGTCGTGATCGGCGGCATCGGTTCCATCAAGGGCGCCTTCCTGGGCTCCCTGCTGATCGGACAGGCCGCGACCTTCGGCCCGGTGCTACTTCCCGCTCTCGCCAGCGTCATCATCTATCTGATCATGGCAGCCGTGCTCATTATCAAGCCGCGCGGGCTGTTCGCCTGAGGAGAAATCCATGCTTCATCGCTACCCCAAGCGCGTACCGATCATGATGCTCACGCTGACCGCTATTCTGGTGCTATACCCTCTTTGGGGGGCGGCACTGATCGGTGATGGCAGCGAATTCTTCCTGGAGAAACTCACTCTGATGTTGATTCTCGGGCTGTTCGCCATGAGCCTGGATTTGCTGGTTGGCGTGATTGGTCTTGTCAGTCTGGGACATGCGTTGTTCTTTGGTCTGGCCGGTTACACCCTGGCAATGGCCAGCCCATCCTACAGCGCCGCTTCGCTGTGGTGGATGATGCCACTGGTGATGCTGGTGAGTGCCTTGTCCGCTCTGGTGATTGGCGCACTGGTGCTACGTACCCGGGGCATTTTCTTCATCATGACCACTCTGGCTTTCGGCCAGATGCTCTACTACCTGGTCAGTGACGCCAGCTTCACCGGCGGCAGCGACGGCCTCTTCATAATGTTCAAGCCCACTCTGGCCATCGGTGACCTGACGCTCATCGATCTCGAAAATCCACTGCATTTTTTTTATTTTGTCATGGGCGTGACCCTGCTTGCCTATTTGTTTCTGCACTGGCTGATACGCTCCTACTTTGGCCAGGTGCTCGACGGTATCCATGACAACGAACATCGAATGCAGGCCCTTGGCTATGCCACCTACGGCTACAAGCTGGCCGCGTTCGTCATCTCCGGGGTACTGGCCGGCGTCGCCGGCATGCTGGCGGCGATGCAGTATGGCTTCGCCAACCCGGCGCAGCTGGGTTGGCATCTTTCCGGCGAGGTGCTGATGATGGTCATCCTGGGTGGCATGGGCACGCTGTTCGGTCCGCTACTCGGGGCTTTCGCCTACGAGCTGTTGCATTACGCCTTCGAGCATTTAACCGTCTATTGGCAGTTACTGATGGGGTTGACGATCATCCTTATCGTGTTGGTGCTACCGAAAGGCCTGGCCGGTCTCATTCTCGATCCGCCTCGCTTTCGACTGCCCGGTGCCGGCATGAAGGGGCTGTTCAGATCCGGTCCCGCCGCTTTATTCAAAGCACGTCTGGGCCCTGCCCTGCCTCACGAACACGACGAGGGCCGCCATTATGAATAGCGCATTGTTATCCACCCGGGGACTGACCTGCCGGTTCGGCGGTCTGACGGCGGTGGACCGGGTCGACTTTGACGTCCGGCCCGGCCAGGTCCATGCCATCCTCGGCCCCAATGGCGCGGGTAAGAGCACGCTGATCAATTTGCTCTCCGGGGAGCTGCGTCCCAGTGAAGGGGAAATCCACTATCGGCAACGCCCGATTCACGGCCTGCCGGCTCACCGTGTCGCCCGCCTGGGTATCGGCCGCAGTCATCAGAAAACCAATATTTTTCCCCGCTTGAGTTGCCTCGAAAACTGCCGGCTCGCCGCCCGTATCCATCTCGGCGGCGTCATCGCCAGCTGGCGCTCTCGCGCCACCGCGCGGCAAGTCGATGAGCGCGCGGAGCAGGCCCTGGCAACCTGCCAGCTCTCCCATCGTGCCGCGACACCCGCAAACGCCATGAGCTATGGCGAGCAACGTCAATTGCAAATCGCCATGGTGCTGGCCACGGCGCCCACTTTGATGCTGCTCGACGAACCCCTGGCCGGCATGGGCCGCGAGGAAACCGCCCGGGTTACCGAGCTGCTTGGCGCCTTGCGTGGTGATTACACCCTGGTGCTGATCGAACACGACATGGACTCCGTCTTTGCGCTGGCGGAACGGATCACCGTCATGGTCGATGGTCGCGTTCTTGAAACCGGGACCACGGACACCATTCGTGGCAGTTCAAAGGTTCGGGACGTCTATCTGGGCAGACATCAACAGGAGGAGGCATGAATACCTTCAACGCGTCACTTTCGCCTCCACAAACGGCTCAGCCGTTGATCGACGCCCGCGATCTGCATGCCTACTATGGTCAGAGCCATGTCCTGCATGGCGTCGATCTTCATTTAATGCCCGCTGAAACGCTCAGCCTGATGGGACGCAACGGCATGGGCAAGACCACAACCCTGAAGGCGCTGCTTGGCTTTGTTACCCCCAGGCAGGGCAGCGTCCGGATCCTCGGAAAACCGACCCGCAAGTGCCGGCCCTGGCAGGTGGTACGCCGGGGCATCGGCTATGTGCCGGAAGGGCGCGGCATCTTCCCGGGTATCAATGTGCATGAGCATTTGATCATGGCGGCGCGTCCCGATGCCGAGGGCCGCTCACCCTGGACACTGGAGCGCGTCCTGGATACTTTTCCACGTCTGGCGCAGCGGCTCCAGCATGACGGCGCCCTGCTCTCCGGCGGCGAACAGCAGATGCTCTCCATTGGACGGGCGCTGATGACCAACCCCCGGATCATGATTCTCGACGAAGCCACCGAGGGCCTAGCGCCACTGATTCGTGATGAGATATGGAGAATCCTCGGCGAGATCAAAGCCTCCGGCATCGCCAGCATCATCGTCGACAAGAACATTGACAACCTGCTGACCATCGCCGACCGGCATCTGGTCCTGGTAAAGGGATCCGTGGTTTTTGACGGCGACAGCGCGGAAATCAGCCGGGATACCAGCCTACTCGACACCCACCTCGGCATGGGATAATGCCTCCCAACAGCCCCGGTCGAGGCCATCGCCGGTACGCTCAGGGAAACGGAGACGAGCATGCACCCTGCCAACGATCAGAATGAAAGCAACGGGCCAGACTATATGGTGACCATTGGAGACCGGGTGCGCGCCATTCGCGCCCGGCGGGGCATGGCGCGCAAGGAACTGTCGTCCCAGTCGGACATCTCCGAGCGCTACCTGGCGCAAATCGAAGGGGGCAAGGCCAATATTTCAATCATGCTGCTGCAACGCCTTGCCGCCGCCATGGGCGTGCCAGTGCAGGACATCCTCCCGCAACCGGAACAGCAGCAGGTCCTTTCGCCGCCTTTGCGGGATCTTCTTGATCGACTCTCCCCAGCTCAACTGGATGAAGCGTACCAGCTGTTGGTCCGGCATTTTGATGTGAACAAGGGGCAACACCGCGGCGTGGCACTGATCGGCCTGCGCGGTGGCGGCAAAAGCCGGTTGGGTCAGATGCTT
The DNA here is from genome assembly GCF_004360225.1 of Alcanivorax sp. 24. Taxonomy (GTDB): domain Bacteria; phylum Pseudomonadota; class Gammaproteobacteria; order Pseudomonadales; family Alcanivoracaceae; genus Alloalcanivorax; species Alloalcanivorax xiamenensis. The sequence continues at coordinate 87,697 of NZ_SNUA01000003.1, read as the reverse complement.
GGAGAGCGGCTAAACGTGCCTTATATCCGGCTCAATGGCCTGATCGAACAACTGGCCGGCATGGACATCGGCGAGATCATGGCGCTTGGCGGGCAGCCCGCCTACCGGCGCTTTGAACGGGAAGCGCTGGAGTACGTGATCGAACAGGATCCCCTTTCGGTGGTGGAAGCCGGCGGCAGTCTGGTGTCCGAAGCGGAGACGTTCCAACGTCTGCTGAGCCGCTTCCATACCGTCTGGATCAAGGCCTCCCCGGAAGAACACATGCAACGTGTTATCGACCAGGGGGACACGCGGCCAATGCAGGGCCATACCCATGCCATGGACGACCTCAAACGAATCCTGGTGGAACGCGACGCCGACTACCGCCGCGCCGACGCCGTGCTCGATACCTCGCACCGGAGCGTCGAGGACAGCTTCGCCGAGCTGCTGAGCATGACCCGCCCGTATTTGACCGGTCCCACGGCGGTCAATCAGTAACCGGTCCGCGCCGGCCCACGGCGCTATCCATGCTATCATTACGCCCTGTGTTTATCGGCTTTTCCCAATCACCAAAGCGGGCGAATAAAAACCATGGCGGCCTCTTATCAGCTGCAAACACTGACACGTGCCCTGGACGTCCTGGAGCTGCTGGAACGGACATCGGAACCGCTCTCTCTGACCGAAGTGGTCGCCGCCATGGGCGAAGCCACGACCATCGTATACCGGATTCTGCAAACCCTGGAGGCACGCGGCTACGTCTACCGCCGCCCCCAGGACAAGCGATACAGCTACACCGGGCGTTCCGGTGGGGCCGGCTCGATATCCCGGGCCGTGGATTTACTGCAAGCGGCGGCGGATAATCTTCCGGGGGACGCATCCACCGAACAGCTCTCCCGGCAGGCCGGGTTGGATCCACGCATCGCGCTCGAAATTCTGACACCGCTGGCCGACAAGGGGCTGATCGAGCAGAACCTCGACAACGAACAATGGCGCCTCTCCCCTTCCGTCATGCAATTGGCCCGGCACTTCCTCAACAATGATGATGTGCTGGTACGCATCCGCCCTCTGATGGAACGACTGCACGCCGAGACCAGGGAGACCGTTTCCCTGTTTCATCGTGCCGGTAACAAGCAGATCGTCACTTCGGTATTACCCAGCCCGCACCCGGTCCGCTACGCTCTGGAAACAGGCAGCGCCTTTCCCCTCTATCTGGGCGCGGCGGGAAAGGCCATTCTGGCCTTTCTGCCCGAGGCCGAGATGGAAACCCTGATCCGCAATCCCACCATGACGGCATTAACCGCCCATCAGCCCAAGGTCAGCGCCCTGCGCAAGGAGCTGAAAGGTATTCGCCAGCAGGGCTTCGCCATCTCCAATGGCGAACGTGTGGAGGGCGCCAGCGCGGTGGCCGTGCCCATCCACGACGGAAGCGGCTACCCGGATACCGTCCTGGGGCTGATGATGCCCAGTTTCCGGACATCCGACGAACAGTTGCGTCAGTTTGGCGTACGCTTACAGGAGGAACTCGGTGCCTTGTTTCCCGCATAAAATAATCCACAACCCGCCGATTGGCGGGGCGGGACAATATGAGTAGCTCGGAGAGAGTTGGATCTGGTGCGGGTAGCCGGACTCGAACCGGCACGACCTAACGGTCGAGAGATTTTAAGTCTCTTGTGTCTACCAATTTCACCATACCCGCTTGATCTCGGGGTGCTCGAGGTAGAGGACTTCCACTGAGAGGGATTGGAGGCGCGGGTCGGAATCGAACCGGCGTACACGGAGTTGCAGTCCGCTGCATAACCACTCTGCCACCGCGCCTGAAATCTTGAAAGAACAAAAAACCTCGGCTGTGCCGAGGTTGAAAATTGGAGCGGGAAACGAGATTCGAACTCGCGACCCCAACCTTGGCAAGGTTGTGCTCTACCAGCTGAGCTATTCCCGCTTTAGCGTCGATTGTTTGTCTCGACGCGGATCAGCATTCTACTCATACCCCCTGTTCTGTCAACCCATTTTCTCTGTTTTTTCAGGGTCTTGGGCGCGAACGCCGGAACTGCGGCGCCGCTGCCTTCAGATACAGGAACATCGACCACAAAGTAAGCAACATGGCTACGTAGAGACAAACATAACTCAACCAGAGGATGGGCGTCATCAGCATCCCCCCGCTGATGTCGTAGCCGGGCTGGACCGCCAGCAGCAAGGTGATGGCCACCATCTGGGTCACCGTCTTTATTTTACCGATGGCACTGACCGCCACCTTAGCGCGCATCCCCAACTCCGCCATCCACTCCCGTAGCGCCGATACGGTGATTTCCCGGCACACGATAACCATGGCCGGGGCGGTGAGCCAGAGCGTGGCATGCTGCTGCACCAGCATCAACAGCGCCACGGCGACGATCAGCTTGTCCGCCACCGGATCCAGAAAGGCGCCAAAAGGACTGGTTTGTCCCAGTTTGCGAGCCAGGTAGCCGTCCAGCCAGTCAGTCAGTCCGGCGGCCAGAAACAGCACGGCGGCCACCATATTGCTGCCTTTGAACGGGAGATAAAACGCCGCCACCAGCACCGGGATGGCGGCGACGCGAATCAGGGTCAGGATGTTCGGCAGATTCAAAATCGGAGAGTGCGCAGGCATGAACCACTTCAACCGGCTGAAAAAAAACCAGTATAGCGGAATCGTTCCGTCTTCTCATTGCCGGACTGCTTTTGTGGGAATGATAAATCGGCCCGGCCGGCCCGCCCGAAGCAGCCGGCCTAGCCGTGGAACCAGTCGTAGATGGTTTGCGCGGTCTGGGCGTTGACCCCCTCCACCCGGGCCAGTTCCTCCTTGGAGGCATTACGCAATTGCTTGAGGCCGCCGAAGTGACTGAGCAGCGCCTTTCGCCGCTTCGGCCCCACTCCGGGAATCTCCTCCAGGCCGGACCGGCGGGCCTTGGCCCGTCGAGCGCGGTGGCCGGTGATGGCGAACCGGTGGGCCTCATCCCGGATCTGCTGCAGCAAGTGCAGTGCCGAATCGCCGCCGCCGGGCACCAGCTCGCGGCCGTCGGGCAGATACAGGACTTCGAGTCCCGGTTTGCGGGTCGGACCCTTGCCTATCCCCATGACCAGAATACGATTATCCAGCTGCAACGACTGGATCACATCGAAGGCACGCCGCATCTGCCCTTTTCCCCCGTCGATCAACAGCAGGTCCGGCAAGCGCCCCTCCTCCTTGACCACGCGCTGATAGCGGCGACGAACCGCTTCCTCCAACGCCTGATAGTCGTCGCCGCCCTGGTCCGGAGTAACATTGAAGTGACGGTAATCGGTCTTGCGCGGCCCATGCTGGTCGAACACCACACAGGAGGCCACCGCCCGCTCTCCCTGGGTGTGGCTGATATCAAAGCACTCCACGTGGCGGATCGGCGCGTCCGCCTCCAACAGGGTCTCCAGGGCGTGGAAGCGACTCTCCAGATGTTCGCGGGCAGCCAGATCCCCGGCGATGGTCTGCTCGGCGTTGGTTCTGGCCATATTGAGCCAGGCGGACCGCCCTGCCCTGACCCGCCAGGCCAGCCGGATCTGCCGTTGATAGCGGCTGGACAGCGCTTCCTGCAAGGCATCGGCACCAGGCAACGCCATCGGCAGCAGGATTTCCTTTGGAATCGACTGTTCGTCCCGCTCTCCGAGATAGTACTGGGCCAGGAAGGCTTCCAGAATTTCCTCCTGATCGTCCTCGCCACGGGTATCCGGACGGAAGCTGCGGTGGCCAAGCACCCGGCCCTGGCGGACCATCAGCACCTCGATCACCGCCAGTCCATGGCGGGTGGCGATGGCCACCGCGTCCACATTGCCGCTGCCGGCTTCCACATTCTGTTTCTGCTGCACCGCCTGTACCGCGGCCAGTTGATCACGTAATTCCGCCGCACGCTCGAACTCCAGCCGCTCGGCGGCGGCTTCCATTTCCCGGGTCAGCCGGCGGGTCACCTCGCGGCTACGGCCAGAAAGAAAATCGATCGCCATGCGTACCTGGGTCGCGTAATGCTCCTCGGACACCAGATCCACGCAGGGCCCGGTACAGCGGTGGATCTGATACTGCAGACAGGGGCGGGAGCGGTTACGGAAGAAGCTGTCCCGGCAATTGCGGATCAGGAACACCTTTTCGATCAGCGCCAGCGTCTCACGGACACTGCCGGCGCTGGGATAAGGACCGAAGTACTGGGCGCCGGGGCGGCGGCTGCCACGGTGAAAGGTCACCCGGGGAAAGCGGTCCGAGGTGGTGATCTTGATGTAGGGATAGGATTTATCGTCCCGCAGCAGAATGTTATAGGGAGGCCGCAGCGTCTTGATCAACGACTGTTCCAACAACAGCGCTTCCGCCTCGCTGCCGGTGACGGTGCTCTCCACCGCTTCGATCTTGGCCACCAGCGCGCGGGTCTTGGCGGAATCCACCCGCTTCTGGAAATAGCTGGAGAGCCGGGCCCGCAAATCCCGCGCCTTGCCCACGTACAGGACCCCGCCTTTGCCATCCAGCATGCGGTACACCCCCGGGGTGCGCGGGCAATGGGCGAGGAAATGCTTGGCGTCGAAACTGGACAAGTTCACTCCGAATTGAGGCGCGACGGGAACAGGCGATAGCCGTTGATGACACGGGCCGGTCGCCCGGAACGCAAAACGCCCGTGCCGGAGCACGGGCGCCACCTAGTTTAGCAAAATCCGGGTTTAAGCAGCCTCTGAAAACGTCATGCCCGGATTCGATCCGGCATCTCCTTCCACGAAGCCACTCACCTTGCGGTGGGAGATCCCGGGTCAAGCCCGGGATGACGGGGTATTTTTTCAGAGGTTCCCTTTTACAGGGCCACCGCTTCGTGGGCGTTGACCAGGCCATGACGCACCGCGATCAGCGCCATTTCCATGTCACTGGTAATACCGAGCTTGTCGAAAATCCGGTATCGGTAGGTGTTGACCGTTTTGGGTGACAAGCAGAGCTGATCGGCCACGTCCTGCACTTTGAAGCGGTTGACGATCATCGTCATGATCTGCAGTTCCCTTTCGGACAGCACATCCAGGGCCGCCGGCGTCGGCTTGTAGGCACGCAGCGCCATCGCCTGGGCGATGTCCGGGCTGATGTAACGCTGCCCGCTTTGCACCACCTTGATTGCCCGCACCATTTCTTCCAGATCCGCCCCCTTGGTCATATAACCAGCGGCGCCGGCTTCCATCACCCGGGAAGGAAACGGTTCTTCCTCGCACACGGTTACCGCGATGATGCGAATGCCGTCGTCCTGCTTCATCATCTTACGGGTGGCAACCAGTCCGCCCATGCCGGGCATCTTGATGTCCATCAGCACCACGTCCGGCTCCAGGTCGCGAGCCAGCTTCACCGCCTCCTCGCCGGAGGCGGCTTCCCCAATGACACGGATGCCATCCTGGTCACTCAGCATCCGGCTAATGCCGGTACGCACCAACTCGTGGTCGTCCACCACCATTACTTTGATCATCGTCGAATCTCCCCCACGTCGATCCTTGAAGTGTGGTTTTTGTTGTCGGAAGTCACCCCGGTTCCCCCCTGGCATGGCTTCCTCTCCATGACAATCAGACAGAGGCCGGACATCCGAAAAAGTCAGTTAAGCCTAACCCGCGACGGCCGCTCTGCCTAGAGAGCGCACCAACATTGAGCGCTTTGGACTTTGGTCGCATTGACCAGCTTCACACTTTGGAGTTAATTCTGTGGTGGACATGTCTTACCCGACTGCGCAGCGAATAAGGATTAATCATGAGCGCCATCGTCTTATTGATCCTCGGACTGGGCGGCATGGCCGCCGGCTATTTTCTCTATTCCCGTTTTATCGCCGATAAAATCTACAAGCTTGATCCGAATTTCGAAACGCCCGCCCATGCCATGGAAGACGGCGTGGATTTCGTACCCACTAACAAATTTGTCCTTTGGGGCCATCACTTCACTTCAGTGGCCGGCGCCGCGCCCATTGTCGGTCCGGCCATTGCCGTGATCTGGGGCTGGCTGCCCGCGTTTCTGTGGGTGGTGTTCGGCACCATTTTCTTCGCCGGGGTCCACGATTCCGGCGCGATCTGGGCCAGCGTCCGTAATCGGGCACAGTCGGTGGGCAGCCTCACCGGCGAAGTGGTGGGTCCACGTGCCCGCAGCGTGTTCATGATCGTTATTTTCCTGGTGCTATTGATGGTCAACGCGGTGTTCGGCGTGGTGATCGCCCGCCTGTTGATCAACAATCCCGGCGCCGTGGTACCAGTATGGGGCGCTATTGCCGTGGCCCTGGTGATCGGCCAGTTGATCTACCGCTGGAAATTGAATCTCGCCGTCGTTTCTCTGCTCGGCGTGGTGGCACTGTACGCTTTGATCTGGGTTGGCCCGTCGGTCCCCATCGCCTTGCCGGAGACCACCTTCGGCCTCTCCGCCAACGCCGCCTGGATCCTGATCCTGTTCGCCTACGCCGCCATTGCCTCGCTCTTGCCGGTTTGGGTATTGCTGCAACCCCGTGATTACATCAACGGACTGCAGCTCTTTGTTGGTCTGATCCTGCTTTATGGCGCCATGCTGATCGCCAATCCGACGGTGGTGGCGCCGGCCCTCAATGTGAACGTGCCGGATGGCACGCCGCCGTTACTGCCCTTGCTGTTCGTCACCATCGCCTGTGGCGCGATCTCCGGGTTCCATGGTCTGGTCGCCTCCGGCACCACGTCCAAGCAGTTGAACAAGGAAACCGACGCCCGATTCGTCGGCTATTTCGGCGCCATTGGTGAAGGGGCGCTGGCCCTGGCCGCGATCCTCGCCGCCACGGCGGGCTTTGCCTCACTGGCGGATTGGCAGGAGGTCTATTCCAAGTTCGGCGCCGGCAGCCTGAAGGCGTTCGTCGACGGCGGCGCCGCCATTCTCAGCGCCGGCACCGGCATTGACGCCTCGGTTTCGGCCACCATGCTGACGGTGATGGCCGCGTTGTTCGCCGGTACCACCATGGACACCGGCTTGCGGCTGCAGCGTTACATTTTCCAGGAATGGGGTGAGCTGTATAACATCCGCTGGATGCGCCGCCCTGCCCCCGCCACTCTGCTGGCGGTGGGTGCCTGTGTGCTGCTGGCGTTTGGCGCCGGGGGCGCGGACGGTTCCGGCGGCCTGTTGATCTGGCCATTGTTTGGCACCACCAACCAGTTGCTCGCCGGTCTCACCCTGCTGGTGGTCACGGTAATGCTGGTACGGCTTGGCCGCCCCACCCTCTATACCCTGGTACCGCTGGTATTCCTGCTGGTCATGACGCTGGCGGCGCTGTTGATCCAGCTACGCGGATTCTATGAGAAACAGGATTGGTTCCTGTTCAGCCTCGATCTGGTGGTTCTGGTGGCGGCGGTTCTGGTAACCCTGGAGTGCACCGCCAGCCTTCGCCGCCACAAGAAAGCCCGGGAAGCCGAGGTGAAAGGGTGAAAGCCGTGACGATTCTCGGCAACCTCAAGCGCTGGTATCGGCGCGCCGGAGAGCTGGGGGCGGAGTATTACAACGCCCCCTACCGGTCCGCCATTGCCCGCGCCCGCCGGGATGAAGATGATCTGTTCATGCTCATGGTCTTCTCCGAGACCATGGGCATTCCCAATCCGGCCAGTTGGTACACACTGGAGCTGCAGCCGTTGTTGATGGAGCGATTCCATGACTGGCACCGGCGCATGGGCATGCCCCATTCACCACTGGATAATTTCCGTTGTTGCTGAGCGCTGTCGCCGGTAAGTTCGTCAATGAGCCCCATCACCATGTCGGAACTCAATCTGCATGACCTTCTGAGCCAGCGCCGACAACTGATGGTCGGCGGCAAGGGCGGCGTGGGCAAAACCACGGTGGCTTCCGCGCTGGCCCTGGCCGCCGCCAATCTGGGCCGCCGCACGCTGCTGGTCTCCACCGATCCCGCCCACAGTCTGGCCGATGCTTTTGACCGCGAGATCGGTAACCGGGAACAGACCCTGGCGGTTAATCTCACCGCTCTGGAGGTGGATCCCGAACAGGAGGTCGAAGAGCATCTGCAGCGGGTACGCGCGCAAATGGCCCGCTTCGCCAGACCCGAGCAACGCTCGGCCATGGAACACCAGCTCAAGCTCAGCCGCCAGGCGCCCGGTGCTCAGGAGGCCGCGCTGCTGGAGCGTCTTACCACCATTATGGAAGAGGCTCGCGAGCGCTTTGATCTGGTTGTATTCGATACCGCGCCCACCGGTCACACCCTGCGCCTGCTGAGCTTGCCTGAGGTGATGGCGGCCTGGAGCGAGGGGCTGTTACGGCAACACCGCCGCTCCGAACAGTTGGGCAAGGTGCTATCCCACCTGACCCCCGGCCGCGATTTGGATAGCCCGGTCAATACGCCGGAAGAACATCAACTGGCCGGTCTGGATGACCGTACCCGCGACCTGGCGGCACCACTGATCGAACGGCAGCGCCGTTTCCAGAAAGCCCGCCGCTTGCTTTCCGCCCCCGAGCACAGCGCCTTTCTGTTCGTGCTGACACCGGAACGTCTGCCTATTCTGGAAACCGAACGGGCCGTGCACAGCCTGAAGGAAGCCGGCATTCCGGTGGCCGGCGCGGTGGTCAACCGGGTGCTGCCAGACGGCGCCGAAGGGGCCTTCTTCCAGGCGCGGCGCGAACGCGAGCAGAGAATGTTGGTGGACCTGGCGGAACGGCTGGACCCGCTGCCCCGGCGGCAGGTACCCTTATTCGTCGATGACATTCAGGGACTGTCCGCCCTGGAAGCCTTTGGTTCCCGTCTGCTGAGCACACCCTAGACGTATTCAGCGCGTTTTTTGCCCGTTAACGGATATCCCATGGCGCTGCACACCTGGTTCGCTTTCTTCGTGGCCTGCTGGCTGATCTGTCTGTCACCCGGCGCCGGCGCGGTGGCGTCCATGTCCGCGGGGCTACGCTACGGCGTATTACGTGGAGGTTGGAATATTCTGGGTCTGGAACTGGGTCTGGTGTTGCAACTCGCCATCGTCGCCGCCGGCGTCGGTGCCCTGCTCGCCACCTCGGCTCTGGCTTTCGCCCTGATCAAATGGTTCGGGGTCGCCTACCTGCTCTATCTGGCGGTCAAACAGTGGCGCGCGCCCACTCAGGACTACGACACCCTTGGTGACGATCATCAGGGCCGCCGCCGCGGTGTACTGCTACTTCGGGGTTTCCTGATCAACGCCAGCAACCCCAAGGCAGTGGTCTTCCTGCTCGCGGTCCTGCCTCAGTTTCTCGAACCCTCACGGCCCATGGCCCTGCAATACGCGATTATGGGCCTGACCCTGATCAGCGTGGATGTCGTGGTGATGCTCGGCTACACCGGGCTGGCCGCCCGTGCGCTCAAACTGCTGCGCAGTACCCGCCAACAGCGGCTGGTGAACCGCGGCTTCGCCGCCCTGTTCGCCGCCGCCGCCAGCCTGCTGGCCACCGCCCGCCGGGCGGCGGTCTGATCACGCTACTCGTTGCGCATCAGGAAAGAGCCACGGCCGGTAGCCAGCTTGCGGCCTTCCGCGTCAAGCACATCGGCGCTGCCAACCATGACCTTGCGGCCGGCCTTGATGATTTCACCACGGCAGACGATCTCCCCCTGTCCGGTGGGCCGCAGAAAGCTGACGTTGAGATCCACCGTGATCGGGCCGGCATCGCGCTGATGGTAGGCGCGCACGCAGGTGCCCAGCACGGTGTCGATCAGCACGCAGTAAATGCCGCCGTGCACCATGCCATACGCCTGTAGCAGCTCCGGAGTAACCGGCAAGGCAATTTCGGAACCGCCATCGTCGTTGACCCAGTTGATCTTGATGCCCAGATGACAACGGAAGGGGTTGTTATTGGTCCAGTTGATTTCGTCTTCGCGAGTCCAGCTCATTAACCTGCGATCTCCTGTCTGCTTTATAAAAAAGGAACAAAGGCCGTTGCGACCAGCACCTGGCCCGGCGCATTGTATACGGTATACAGTTGACGGACCACGGCGTCCGTCGCCCCCCTTGCACGGGCCCGAGGCGGGCAAATCCTGTAAACTCCCGCCACTATCCGGGGACACTTTGTCTTAGCGTTTGAGAAACACACTATGCCGCGAACCCAAACCGATCCTTTCGCTCCCGTCCGCCGCCGTTCCATGGAAGAGGAGGTCTATGTGCGCATGCGCGAGGCTATCCTGCGCGGCGACATCGCCGGCGGCGAGCGTCTGGTTCAGGAAGACCTGGCCAAACGTTTCGGCACCAGCCGCATCCCGGTCCGTGATGCTTTACGCCGGTTGGAGGCGGACGGTCTGGTGGAGACCGAGGGCCGGGGTGCCTATCGGGTCAGTTCCTTTGGCGTCGATGACGTCAAGGAGATCTACGCCCTGCGCGAGTTGCTGGAAGGCCACATGGTCGCCCAGGCCTGCCCGCAACTCGGTGAAGAGGAGCTGGACGAACTGGAGCAGCTGCAACAGGACATGGACCAGGCCGCCGATGCCGGCGACTCCGCCGCCTATGTAGCGCTCAATCAGCGTTTTCACCGGGTGCTCTACGATGCCGCCAATCAGCCGCGCACCCAGAAAATCATTCTCACTCTCTGGCAGGGAGTGCCACCGCTGACGCCGATCACCATCGAGAACCGCATGGCGGAATCCAGCCAGGAGCATTGGGCCATCGTCACGGCACTGCGCTCCGGCGACGCTGAAGCCGCCGCCGAAGCCATGCGCCGTCATATCGCCGCCGCCGGCGAGGGCTTGCTTGCCCACGTCTCCAACGGCGGCGCCGGGCTGCGCTGAACAGCTCCGGCCCGCCTGACGTAAGTCCCGCCGGTCAGGACACCCGGCGGGAACGGCCCTGCCAATAGGGCTCCCTCAACGCCTGCTTAAGCACCTTGCCGGCACCGGACAGCGGCAGGCCGTCGCGGAATTCCACTGATCGCGGGCACTTGTAGCCGGCCAGATCCGCGCGGCAGAAGTCGGTCAGTTCGGCGGCGGACACCTCGACGCCGGATTGCGTCACCACCACCGCATGCACGCTTTCCCCCCAGGTGTCGTGGGGAATGCCGATCACCGCGCAACTGGCCACCGCCGGATGCCGGGCGAGCACGTTTTCCACCTCGGCGCAGTACACATTCTCGCCACCGCTGACGATCATGTCCTTCATCCGATCGACGATGTAGATGTAGCCGTCTTCGTCCATGTAACCGCCATCGCCGGTATGCAGCCAGCCACCGCGCAGGGTCTCCGCCGTGGCCTCCGGATTGTTCCAGTAACCCAGCATGATGTTGTCACCCCGCGCCACCACCTCGCCCACGGTACCCCTCGGCACTTCCCTGTCATTCTCGTCGACGATACGCACTTCCATGCCCCAGGTGGCTTTGCCGGCGGAACGAATACGGCCATTGGTGAGGGCCTCGCCACGGTGATTGCGCCAGGAATTCAGCGTGATCATCGGCGATGCTTCGGTCATGCCATAGGTATGGGTGAACTGGGCTTCCGGGAAGACCGTCAGGGCACGTTCCAGAACCGCCTGGGAAATCGGCGACGCCCCGTAAGCAACCCGTGTCAGGGAGCTCAGATCATGCTCGCCGACCGCGGGGTGATCCACCAGCATCTGAATCATGCTGGGCACCAGAATCACATCGGTGATCCTTTCCCGCTCAATGGCGGCCAGCACCTCCTCCACCCGGAAGGACGGCATCATCACCGCCGTACCACCCACCACGATCTGGGTGATGAACTTGGCGACGCCAGCGGTATGGAACAGTGGCGATGCCAACAGGGTGACGAACGGATCAGGCGGGTCGCTCTCCGCCAGCCGGGTAATGGCACAACTCCAGAGATTGTCGTGGGAAAGCATCACGCCCTTGGGAAAACCGGTGGTTCCGCCGGTGTAGAGCAGCACCGCCAGGTGGTCGCCACCAAAACGGCCATCGTCCACCGGTGTCGCCGAGGCCAGAAACTCCTCGTAATGAATCATGCCCGCCGCCCCCGGTGTCTGGACGGGTGGCGTATCTCCCAGATGCAGAACATGGCGCAGTCTCGGACACTGCGTCTTGAGCGTGTCCACCATTGGCAGGAAGGCGTCGCTGACCAGCAGTATCTCCGCTTCGCTGTCGTTGAGAGAGTACGCCATCTCCTTCACATTCCAGCGGGTATTCACGGCATTGGCCACCGCGCCCATCCACCACAAGCCAAGAAAATACTCAGCATGGTAATCACAGTTGGCGGCCAGTATCGCCACCCGGTCCCCGGCCCGTACCCCCAGGCCGGTGAGCCCACCGGCGAACCGGGCGCAACGGTCAGCCAGCTCCCGATAGCTGCGGCGACGTTCGCCATCCACCGTGGCCAGGCGTTGCGGTGCTTGCTGCACGGCGCGATGCAAGCCCTGAGTCAGATACATGGTCGAGACTCCCCTGCCCGGCAACGGGCATGAACAACAATATCGTGGTCGGACATGATTCACCTGTGAGACGGAATAAACGGCCAAAGCCCTTGGAACAAGGGCTTGAAGCGGGCGGTGTTATCCACCCGCGGGAATAAAAAGCACGCACGACGGTTGGCCCCCCGCCATGCGTGGAGAGCGAACTTTTAAGTGTTAACGCACCGCACGCAGCATGTTGCGCGCGATCACGATCTGCTGAATTTGGGTGGTGCCTTCATAGATACGGAACAGCCGCACATCACGGTAAAACCGCTCGATCCCGTACTCGGACATATAGCCGGCGCCACCGTGAATCTGCACCGCGCGATCCGCCACGCGACCGCACATTTCCGAGGCGTACATCTTGCAGCAAGCGGCCTCGGTGCTGACGTTTTCACCATTATCCCGACGCCTGGCCGCGTCCATCACCATGCATCGGGAGGCATAAATCTCCGCCTTGCTGTCTGCCAGCATTGCCTGCACCAATTGGAATTCACCGATGGCCTGGCCGAACTGCTCGCGCTCGGCGGCGTAACGCAGCGCATCGTCGAGCATCCGTTCCGCCACGCCGACACAGATGGCGGCAATGTGAATCCTTCCCTTATCCAGCACTTTCATGGCGGTCTTGAAACCGACACCGGGCTTGCCGCCAATAATGTTAGCCGCCGGCACCCGGCAGTCCTCGAACACCACGTCACAGGTATGGGCGCCTTTCTGGCCCATCTTGCTGTCCGGTTTGCCCAGGGAAATGCCCGGAGTGCTGGCGTCGACAATAAACGCGGAAATGCCGCCCGCGCCTTTCACATCCGGATCGGTACGAGCCATCAAGGTAAAGATACCGGCCTGGGGCGCGTTGGTGATAAAGCGCTTGGTCCCGTTCACCACATAATGATCACCGTCCTTCACCGCGCTGGTCCGCAGGGAAGCGGCATCGGAACCCGCGCCTGGTTCGGTCAGCGCGAACGACGCCATCACCTCGCCGGTGGCCAGCGATGGCAGCCACCGTTGTTTTTGTTCGTCGGTGCCGTCCATCAGAATGCCCTGGGAACCGATCCCCACGGTGGTGCCGAACAACGAGCGAAATGCCGGTGAGGTGCGCCCCATCTCGAACATCACCAGCACTTCCTCCTCCATGGTCAGACCGAGGCCACCGAATTGTTCCGGGATGGTCAGTCCGAACAGGCCGATGTCCTTCATCTCCCTGACAATGTCCTCGGGAATGGCGTCATGTTCCGCCACCCATTCCTCGTTGGGCACCAGCCGCTCTCGCACAAAGCGACTGATGGTATCCAACAGCGTATTCATGGTTTCCTGATCACGTATCATGCTGGCCTCCCGGCGGCGTCGCCGCCCTGAATAAAGGGCGCCTCACAGCGCCTCGGCAGTACCCAGAATGGCGGTGGACTGGCTGGACAGCGTGCCGCCGTTACCGTGCACGATGGCCGTTCGCGCACCGGCCACCTGGCTATCGCCCGCCTTGCCACGCAACTGACGCACGCCCTCGATGGCGGCGAAAATGCCGTACATTCCCGGGTGGCCCCACGACAGACCGCCACCGTTGGTGTTCACCGGCAGGCTGCCGCCAGGGGCGATGTGCCCATCCTCCACGAAGGCCCCGGCCTCTCCTTTGGCACAGAAGCCCAGGTCCTCCAGGAACAACAAGGTGTTGATGGTGAAGGCGTCGTAGAGCTCCGCCACATCGATATCCTTCGGCCCCATTCCCGCCATGGCGTAGGCGTCACGGCCGGACTGCGTGGCGGCGGTAACGGTAAGATCCGCCATGCTGGAGATTTGCCGATTCCACACCGCCGTGCCCTGGCCCAGCACATACACCGGCGGCTGTGGCAGATCGCGGGCGCGATCCGCGCGCACCAACACATAGGCACCGCCGCCATCGGTAACCAGACAAGCGTCACGCACGGTCAACGGGTCGGAAACCATGCGCGAGTTGAGAACCTCTTCCACGGTGAGTGGATCGCGCATGAACGCATCCGGATTCTTCCGCGCCCATTGACGCGCCGACACCGCCACTTGCGCCAATTGACGACGCGTGGTGCCAAACTCATGCATGTGACGGGAAGCCGCCAGCGCGTACGCGGACATCGGCAGCATCGGTTGATAAGGATGCTCGTAAGGCTGCGGGTCCATCAGCAGGCGGGCCTTGCCGATCTCCTTGCGGCTTAATGTGGAGGTGCGCTGGGCGCTGCCGTAGGCCACCAGTACCGCGTCGCATTGACCGGACTCCAGCGCTTGCATCGCCGGCATCAGGTGTGCAATGAAACTGGAACCGCCGACCATCGTTGCGTCAAGGAAACGGGGCCGGATACCCAGATACTCCACCACCGGCATCGACCACATGGTGGAAGAGGCACTGGCGGTACACAGACCGTCAATGTCCTTCATGGTCAGACCGGCATCGGCCACGGCCAGACGCGCGGCCTGGGCCAGCAGCTCCATGTCGGTATAGCCCGGCGCCTCACCGCAACCAAAGGTAGCCACGCCGGCAATGGCGAACTTGCCGCGCAAATGATTCAGATCTCCGCTCATTGGGCCTCTCCTTCCGCCGCGTCGAATACCAACAGACCCGCACCGTCGTTCACCGCCACCCGGGCTTTCACCGTCATACCGATTTTCACTTCATCCGGCGCCGTGTTTTCAATGCGGCTCATCAACCGGACGTTTTCTTCCAGATCAATCAGAGAAACGTTGTAATCGCCACCGGCCTCGGGCTTGCGCCGCACCGTGGTCACCGCGTAGACAGTGCCTTTGCCGCTGGGTTTGAACCACGACAGATCACCGCTGCCGCAACCCGGGCACAATTCACGCGGAAAGAACACCGCGTCACCACAGTCATTACAGCGCTGGATCTCGAAACGTCCCTGATCCAGGGCCGCCTGATAGATGGCCTGTACACCACCTTCTTGGTTAACCATGTTTGCTCTCCTCGTAATTACCGCCAGCCGTCGGCGACAGGGGCCCGGCGAAACAACCGGTCACCCGTTCCCCGCCGCCACCGCATCGCCGCCCTCAAGCAACGACCGCTGTTCATCCTGCAGTTGACGCCAGAGAATCTTGCCAGCGCCTGACTTGGGTAAGGCGTCGACGAATTCCACCCGTCGGGGGGCTTTGTACACCGCCATCTTTTCCCGCGCCCAGTCGATCACCTGCTCTTCGGTGACCTGGCCCCGGTAACGGTCCTTGACGACCAGAATCGCCATGACCACTTCACCGCGACGGCTATCCGGCACGCCGATGACACAGGCCTCCTGAACCGCCGGATGGTCATACATGAAATTTTCCACTTCCGCCGGCCAGACCTTATAGCCGGACACATTGATCATGCGCTTGAGCCGGTCCTTCATGAAGAAGTAACCGTCCTCGTCGATGCAGGCCAGATCGCCGGTACGGAAAAAACGACGCCCATCGCGTTCAACAAAGGCGTCGCGATTGGCCTCGTCGTTGTGCCAATACCCTTCCATGACTTGCGGCCCGCTGGTGATCAATTCACCAACTTCTCCTCGTGGCAGCGGCTCCAGGGTTTCCGGATCGACCACCCGGGACTCCACGCCAAAGGTAGGCACCCCCAGACACTGACGCTTGTTACGGTGCACGGGATTGGCGTGCAGGAACGCGGAAGTTTCGGTCAAACCATAGGATTCATTGAACGCGATGCCGTGGTCTTCCTTCAGGGTGCGCGACACCGCTTCCGGCATCGCCGCACCGCCGCCGAAAATCAGACTCAGGCGCGACAAGTCGTAGTCGGCGATATCCGGCTTGGCGAAAAAGTCGATGATCATCGCCGGCGGCGCGCCCCATACACTGACACCCCAGCGGTCGATCAGCCGCGCCGCCATGTCGCGGTCCCAGCGCGGCAGAATCACCGTGGTGGCCCCGAGCAGAATCGGCATGTTCATGCCGCTTTGCAGCCCCAGCATGTGAAACATCGGCGCCACTGACAGAAACACGGATTCGGCATTGAGCGCGCGCCACAACGACGAAGAATAAATGGCGTATCCCAGAGTACGGTGAGTGTGAATGCAGCCCTTTGGATGACCGGTGGTACCGGAGGTGTAAGGCAGAACACACATCTGGTCGGCGTCGAAGGCCGCCGGCATCGGGGTCTGCTCCGTGGCCAGGGCATCGGCCCAGGTCACCACCGCCGGATCCGTTACTTGTTCCTGCGCCACCGCGATCCAGCCAGGAACCAGCGGATCTTGCGGATCGCTCAGGTAATCCCGGTACTGATGCAGAATCACCCGGGTAACCAGACCGCTGTCCACACAGGGACGCAGATTGCCATAGAGGTCGGCGGCGCAGAACGCCAGACGGGCGCCGCTATTTTCGAAATAGTAGGCCAGTTCCTCGTGGGTGCTCATGGCGTTTACCGGCACCACCGCCGCTCCCAGCGACATCACCGCATAGAAGGCCACGGTGAACTGCGGGCAGTTCTGAGTGTAGAGCAATACGCGATCGCCCTTGGCGACGCCGCACTCCTGTTGCAGATAGCCGGCCATGCGCCGGACATCCCGCTCCAGATCGTGATAGCTCAGCACACCGTTATAAAACACCAGTGCCGGACGCTCGGGGTAACGCTGGGCGGAGATGCGCAGGTTATCCACCAGAGTGGTTCGCGGAGCGCGAATCCGCTCAGGCAACCCCTTCGGGTAGAAGGCCAGATGAGGTGATGTCATCGATCCACTCCCATCATTGATCCATGGAACGGGCGATGATTTCCTTCATGATCTCGTTGGCACCGCCATAGATCTTGCCGACCCGGGCATCGGTGTACATTCGTGAGATCGGGTACTCTTCCATATAGCCGTAGCCGCCGTGCAGCTGCAGGCATTCATCGATGATCTGGCAGTTTAATTGCGTGGTCCACCACTTCGCCATGGCGGCGGTGGGCACGTCCAGCTCTCCACGCAGGACCTTGTGGACACAGTCATCAACGAAACAACGGGCCACCGTTGCCTGGGTCTGACACTCCGCCAATTTGAAGCGGGTGTTTTGCATATCCATAAGACGCTGGCCGAACACCTTGCGATCCTTCACATAAGCCGTGGTCTCATCGATGGCCTTCTGCATGGTGGCCACCGCGCCCACGGCGATGAACATGCGCTCGCGCGGCAGTTGTTCCATCAATTGCACGAAGCCCTTGCCCTCGGCGCCGCCCAGAACATTTTCCGCTGGCACGCGCACGTCATCGAAAAACAACTCAGCGGTGTCCTGCCCTTTCTGGCCGATTTTTTCCAGGATGCGTCCCCGGCGGAAGCCGCTGACTTTTTCCGTCTCCACCATCACCAACGAAATACCCCGGCTGCCCTTTGCCTGCGTGTCGGTTTTCGCCACCACGCAGATCAACTCAGCGTGATAACCGTTGGTGATAAAGGTCTTGGACCCATTGATGACATACTCGTCACCGTCCCGAACCGCGGTGGTGCGTACCGCCTGCAAATCGGAACCGGCTCCCGGCTCGCTCATGGCAATGGCGGCGACTCGTTGTCCACTGGCCAATTGCGGCAGCCATTTCTTGCGCTGCTCCTCGGTGCCGTAGTTGAGAATATAGTGAGAGACAATGCCGCTGTGCACGCTGATGCTGAAGCTGCTCACCTGGGCGCGAGCCTGCTCCATGCAAATAACCGCCTCATGAGCAAAAGTGCCACCACCACCGCCGTACTCGGAAGGAATGCTGGCGCACAGCAAACCCAGCTCTCCGAGCTTCGGCCAGACCTCACGATCCGGATGGCGCTGCTTGCGCCATTTTTCCTCCTGGGGAATGAATTCACGCTCGAAGATTTTCCGCACGGAATCCTGAAAAATGGTCAGATCGTCATCGATCCAGGCGGACTGCCACTGTGTCATTGATATTCTCCTCGGCAGGGGGCGGCGCGCATGTCACCGAAAAACCGTCTTGCCGTTGGCTGTTTTTGTTGTGCTCAGAATGCCCAACGGTCGCGACACGACCAATGGCCATCACCATCAAAACCATTGGCCATTTCGTTCCCCTGAATGCTCACACAAGGGCTCCGGCGATGGATTTGGCCAAGTCTTTTCATCATTGCATGTTCAGATAGGGGCGGGCCGCTCTCAGCCGGGTATAGCGGTACTCTCCCGGCGGCAGGCCAGTCCATTTCTTGAACGCGCGATGAAAGGTGCTGAGCTCGGAAAATCCCAATTTGGATGCCACGTCCACCAGATTCAGATCCGGACGCGACAGATACTCGATCGCCGCGTCACAACGCAGGTTGTCCTTCAGTCCCTGATAGCACTGCCCTTCATCACGCAGGCGCCGGCGCACCGTTTGTGGTGTCATCCCCAGCACCGACCCGACCTCTTCCAAGGTTGGCAATCCGGAACTCAGATGGCGCCGAAGCAAACGCCGGATCCGCTCACTACAAGAGGTTTCGTCCCTATAACGCACCAGCAAATTGGCCGGCGCCTGGCGCAGGAACGAGGTCAGACTCAGGCGGTTCTGCACCACCGGTAATTCCAGCCAGCGCGATTCGAAAGTAAAGCCGAAGCAGTTGTCGTTGGCTTTCAGGGGCGCATCGAAGATCAGATGAATACGATTGCTTTTGCCATCACCCATGTCCTGGTAGCTGACCTGTTGCAAGGGAATCCGGCGTGCCGCCAGCCAGGAAGACACGCCCCAGGTGAAGAACATGAACATCCGTTTGGCGTAACTGAGGCAGCCCGGTTCGCCGGCCTGGTCGCGGACGCAGACGTGAGCGGTTTCACCTTTCACCACCAGTCGCGGCACGAAGTCCTTCAGCAGCAGGTGATAGAATGTGAAACCACGCCGCAGCGCATCCCCCAGGGTCTCGCACTGAATCAGGTCCTGACACATGTGGGCGAAAGCGCCCAACGGGACCGGATGGCTGCACAGGCCGAAAAACTCATCACGAAGATCCCGCCGCAGCAGATACATCAATCGCGCGTACTGGTCCTGGGACACCCGGGACAAGGGTGATTTCAGCAAACGCACCGGGATCCCCGCGCGTTGCATCACCGGCTCCGGGTCCAGGCCGTGTCGGCACGCGCCCGCCAGCATTTGCTCCACATGATGAATGGAAATGGTATGACTGGTGGTCATCGCCGAGCCGTCAAACCGGATATTCATCACTGTCCTCCGCGGTGGAACCAGACCGGGCCGGTCCACCATTGGTATTTGTTGTTAGCGCCTGCCTTGCTTGGCCGAATCCGACACTGACGGGGAGCCGCCGGCGCGTCTCTGTACTTTTCCGCCAAACCCGCCGTGATCAGGAAACGGCAAGCTCGCTTTTCTGTTGCGTGATCAATGTATACTGTATACCGTATACAAAATCAAATCGGTTCCACCGCCCAATGCGCTCCCGTCACAGGACCCGCAGGCGGTTCGATTTCTTTTTATATGCCTGTTCATACCTATATGCGGAGCCTGCGCATGGCCTTGGATAACGCGAACAATTGGCTGGGCAAGGAGCAGGTCCAGGACGATAGCCTGGATCTTCACGCTCTCGCCCGGGTCACCGCCACACTTGGCGGTACTACCCTGAATACCGGAGATCCCCTTCCCTGTCTGTGGCAATGGGCGTTCTTTCAACCGGTTTCCGGCATGGACACTCTGGGGCCCGACGGCCATCCCCTCCCCGGCGATTTCCTGCCGCCGATTCGTGACTGCCAACGCATGTGGGCCGGCGGAGAAGTGCGTTTCAACAACCCGCTGCGTGCCGGTGTGCCGGCACAACGACACAGCCGAATCGAGGACATCAAGGAAAAGCACGGCCGCAGTGGTTCACTGACCTTCATCACCGTACGGCACCGCTACCTTCAGGACGGTGAGGAGAAAGTGAGCGAACGGCAGGACATTGTTTACCGTGAACCGGTCCCGCTGAAAGCCTCCAGCGGCGAGCCGATGCCGGAACTGCAGTGGGCCGAGACCATTGAGCCGGAAGCCACCCTGCTGTTCCGCTATTCCGCGGTGACGTTCAATTCCCACCGCATCCATTACGACTGGCCCTACACCACCGGTGAGGAGGGTTATCCAGGGTTGGTGGTTCATGGCCCCCTGATCGCCACGCTGGTAATGCGCGCGTTTCATCAGGCCAACCCGGACAAGATCGCCAGGGTATTCCGCTACCGGGGCATGCGCCCGTTGATCGCCCCCGAACCCTTTCAGGTCGGCGGTGTTATTGAGTCCCCCGGGGTTGCCCGGGTCATGGCCGGCAACGAACAGGGCCAGGCCCATGCCGGTGAAGTTGAGTTCGAGGAGATCGGTTAATGATTCAGTACGATAAAGAAGCCCTGGACGCCATTCGTGATGGTGTACGCGGCCTGTGCGCCGGGTTCGACGACGCCTATTGGCGTGGCGTCGATGAACGCCAGGATTTTCCAGAGGAGTTCGTCACCGCGCTGACCCAGGCCGGATGGCTGGCGGCGATGATTCCGGAGGAGTATGGCGGTTCCGGCCTGGGTCTGGCGGAAGCCTCGGTGATTCTGGAAGAAGTAAATCGCTGCGGCGGCAACTCCGGCACCGTGCATGGTCAGATGTACAACATGTTCACGCTGCTGCGTAACGGTTCCGCCGAACAGAAAGATCATTATCTGCCGCGCATCGCCTGCGGCGAGCTGCGCCTGCAATCCATGGGCGTCACCGAACCGACCACCGGCACCGACACCACCAAGATCAAAACCACCGCTGTGCGCAAGGGCGATCGCTACGTGATCAATGGTCAGAAGGTGTGGATATCCCGCATCCAGCATTCCGACCTGATGATCCTGCTGGCACGCACCACTCCACTGGATCAGGTAAAGAAGAAAACCGACGGCATGTCCATCTTCCTGGTGGACTTGCATCAGGCCATCGGCAATGGCATGACGGTTCAACCGATCGCCAACATGGTGCATCACGTTACCAATGAGCTGTTCTTCGACAATCTGGAAATTCCCGCTGACGCCTTGATCGGTGAGGAAGGCAAAGGGTTCCGCTACATTCTTGATGGCCTCAATGCCGAGCGCACGTTGATCGCCGCCGAGTGCATCGGCGACGGCCGCTGGTTCATCGACAAGGCCAGCCGCTATGCCCGCGACCGGGAAGTGTTCGGTCGCCCGATCGGCAAAAACCAGGGCATTCAATTCCCGATCGCCGAAGCGCACATCGAAGTGGAAGCCGCCGACCTGATGCGCTGGCGGGCCTGCGAGCAATACGATTCCGGCCTCAACGCCGGCGCCGCCGCCAACATGGCCAAATACCTGGCCGCCAAGGCGTCCTGGGAAGCCGCCAACGTGTGCTTGCAAACCCATGGCGGCTTCGGCTTCGCCTGCGAATACGACGTGGAGCGGAAGTTCCGTGAAACCCGCCTGTATCAGGTGGCGCCGATTTCCACCAACCTGATTCTCTCTTACGTGGCCGAGCATCTGCTCGAACTGCCGCGCTCATTCTAAACACACGGTCTTTGCAAGGAGCGAACATGAGCGACGCAACCCGGGCCCTGGCCTCGTTTCTCGCCGAACTACGCTATGAGGATCTGCCGGAAGCGGTGGTGGCCCGCGCCGAGGATCTGTTCCTCGACTGGCTCGCGTCCCTGATCGCTGGCGGCGGTCAGCATCCGATCCCTCTGTTCGCCGGTTATGCGCGGCGCATGGGGCCTGCTTCCGGTCTTGCCCAGAACCTGGTGGACGGCACCGACACTTCCGCGTACTTCGCCGCGCTGGTCAACGGCGCCGCGTCTCATGTGGTGGAACAGGATGATCTGCACAACAGTTCGGTACTGCACCCGGCCACCGTGGTGTTCCCCGCCGCCCTGGCCATGGCTCAGGAACAGGGCAAAAGCGGCCGCGACCTGATCGTTGCCTCGGTGGCCGGCTACGAGGCAGGCATTCGCATCGGCGAATTCCTGGGGCGCTCCCACTACCGTATTTTCCATACCACCGGCACCGTCGGCACACTGGCGGCGGCGGTGGCCGCCGGAAAAATTCTGGAACTGGACCAGGACGGGTTCATCAATCTTCTCGGCAGCGCGGGCACCCAGGCCTCGGGCCTATGGGAATTCCTGCGCGACGCCGCCGACTCCAAACAACTGCACACCGCCAAGGCAGCGGCGGACGGCGTGCTGGCCGCCTGTCTCACCGCCGACGGGCTGACCGGAGCACGCAATATCCTTGAAGGCGATCAGGGGCTTGCCGCCGGCTTTTCCCGGGATGCCGATGCCCGTTTTCTCAATGACCGCCTCGGAGAGCGCTGGGCGCTGGCGGAAACCTCGTTCAAGTTCCACGCCTCCTGCCGCCATACTCACCCGGCGGCGGATGCCCTGCTGGCGGTGATGCGGGAACACGATCTCAAGGCGAACGACATCGAATCCGTCACCGCCCGGGTACACCAGGGCGCCATCGATGTGCTCGGCCGCGTGGACGTTCCCGCCACCATCCACCAGGCCAAGTTTTCCATGGGAACGGTGCTTGGCCTGATTGCGTTGCACGGCCACGCCGGGCTTACGGAGTTCCACCGGATTCCGCTGGACGATGCCGCGGTCGCAGCCTTTCGTGACAAGGTCACGATGCAGTTGGATGCGGAAGTGGATGGGGCCTATCCGGCGCGCTGGCTCGGCCGGGTGGATGTGGTCACCCGGGATGGCCGCACCCTGCATGGCAGTATCGATGAGCCCAAAGGCGACCCTGGCAACACCCTCAGCCGGCCGGAACTGGAAGATAAATTCCGCCGACTGGCGCGTTTCGCCGGTGGCCTTTCCGAGGACGCCATGGGCGCCGCCATCGAACGGGTCTGGACGCTGCACGACGCCGACAGCGTTACCCCTTTGATCTGAACCATGAGGATGCGGAATACACGCCGCATCCCGAGGCAGCTGGCCGGCTTCGCCAGAGCCAGCGCCCATTGCAGCTAGCTGTAGGAGCAACAAGAATGAGTATTGCCGCTTCTCCCCGGCCCCTGGACGGTATCACCGTGGTCAGTCTGGAACATGCCATCGCCGCGCCATTCTGCACCCGCCAACTGGCGGACATGGGCGCACGGGTGATCAAAGTGGAGCGTCCCGGCGTCGGTGATTTTGCCCGTGGCTATGATGAGCGGGTCCATGGTCTGGCTTCCCACTTTGTCTGGACCAACCGTTCCAAGGAAAGCCTCACGCTGGACCTGAAGCACGATACCGCCACGCCGGTATTGGAGCGCCTGCTTGAGCAGGCCGACGTCCTGGTGCAGAACCTGGCTCCCGGCGCCGCCGCCCGCCTTGGCCTGTCGTTCGAAGCACTCCATGAGCGCTTCCCCAAACTGATCGTCTGCGACATCTCTGGTTACGGTGAAGGCGGCCCTTACCAGGATAAAAAAGCCTACGATCTTTTGATCCAGAGCGAGGGCGGTTTTCTGTCCGTCACCGGCACCCCGGACGACATGGCCAAGGCCGGTTGTTCCATCGCCGACATTTCCGCCGGTATGTACGCTTACACTCATATTCTCAACGCCCTGCTGCTGCGTCAGAACACCGGTAAGGGCAGTCGCATCGACGTTTCCATGTTGGAGAGCCTGGTGGAATGGATGAACTATCCGCTCTACTACGCCTTCGAAGGCGCTGAACCACCGCCGCGCACCGGCGCCGCCCACGCCACCATCTACCCTTATGGTCCATTCGACACTGGCGATGGTGGCACCGTGATGCTGGGGCTGCAGAATGAACGAGAATGGCGAGTATTCTGCGAGCAGGTCCTGCTGCAAACGGAACTGGCCGACGATGAACGTTTCGCTTCCAACTCTCAGCGAGTGCATAACCGGGCCGCGCTGAAATCGCTGATCCTCGGGGTGTTCGCGGAACTGGACGCGGAGGAAGTAATCCGCCGCCTGGACCAGGCCCGCATCGCCAACGCCCACGTCAACGACATGCACGGCGTCTGGCATCATCCGCAACTGGCCGCCCGACAACGCTGGACCGAGATCGGCAGTCCCAAGGGGCCCTTGCCGGCATTGCTTCCTCCCGGAGCCAGCAATGCATTCCAGCCGCGTATGGACGCCGTCCCGGACCTGGGCGAACACAGCGCGGCCATCCTCACCGAACTCGGTTACGGTGACGCCGATATTCAACAGTTCCAACAAACGGGAGTGATTTGAATGGCCTCGAGAGCGTCCCGCGATGCCCGCACCATGCTGTTCGTGCCCGCCACCCGCCTTGAGCGGGTGGCCAAAGCTCAGGCCAGCGGCGCGGACCTGGTGATCATCGATCTTGAAGACGCCGTGGCGGAAACGGATAAAGCCGAGGCACGCCGCGCCCTGGCCGATTTCCTCGAACATGCCTCGGCCCCCTTGTTCGTGCGTACGAACGGCGCCGGTACGGACCACTTCGAGGCGGATCTTGCCCTGTGTTCCCACGCCGACGCGGTAACGGGAATCATGCTGCCGAAAGCCGAAAACGCCGAGGATGTTCAGCGCGCCCGCCTTGACGGCAAAGCACTGTGGCCGTTGGTGGAGAGCGTGCGCGGCGTGAGCAACATTCCAAGCATCGCCACCTGCGACGGCATTGAACGTCTCACTTTCGGCGCCCTGGATCTGAGTCTGGATCTGGGTGCCGAAGCCGGCAGCGACGGCGCTGTCACCGTCCTGGACCAATGCCGCGCGCAGCTGATTCTACACAGCCGCCTTAATCGTCTTGCCGGCCCGGTTGAAAGCGTGGAGCCGGATTTCCGCAACACGGAAAAGGTCGCGGCGGTGGCGCTGCGGGCGGCACAAATGGGGTTCACCGGGATGCTTTGCATCCATCCCGGGCAGATCGAACCGGTACGGCGGGCGTTTTCTCCCACCGATGAACAACTGGCATGGGCCCGCCGGGTGGTGAACGGCGTCGCCGAGCACGGCGCCACCTTCCAGTTGGACGGGCAGATGGTGGATGAACCGGTGATTCAACGGGCCCGCCGCTTGATCGCCGCTGCGGAATAAAATCATCAAGGCGTCCGATCTGTGGGAGCTTGTTTGCAAGCGAATCTTGGGGCCCGGAAGCCCATTCGCTTGCAAGCAAGCTCCCACAGCGGCGTTGTAGTGACCTCCGAAGTTTATTTCTCCTCTTCACCAGTTCCCTCCCGCCAGAACAACAGCTTCGTCGCTTCCGACGATGCCGCCCCCTACCGAGACACTGCTACTCTGTTGACTCTTAACCGGGCTGACTCATAACCAGAACAGCGGTGGGTGCGGAATGAAGGACTGGCAATCGCTCGTCGATCTGCGGGCACTGAACACCTGGATGGAACGGCAAGGTCTGGGCAAAGGCGAGATCGAGAATCCGCAACCGCTGGCCGGCGGCACCCAGAACTTACTGCTACGCTTCCAACGCGACGGCAACGACTATGTGCTGCGCCGCCCTCCCCGTCATTTGCGTGCCAACTCCAACGACACCATGCGCCGGGAAATGCGCCTGCTCGCGGCCCTGGCCGACACCAAGGTGCCTCATCCGCGCCTGCTGGCGGCCTGCCCCGAGGAAGACGTCATCGGCGTTGCGTTCTATTTGATGGAACCCATCGACGGTTTTAACGCCACCTGCGACTTTCCGGAATCCCACGGTGCCAGCGCCGATTGGGTTCACCGCATGGGGCTGTCCCTGGTGGAAGGGATTACCGCGCTCGGCGCGGTGGACTATGAACAGGTGGGATTAACCGGTTTCGGCAAGCCCGAAGGCTTTCTCGAACGCCAGGTACCGCGTTGGCGCGCGCAACTGGAGAGCTATCGGGCGTTTGCGGAATGGCCAGGCCCCGGTGGCATTCCCGGCGTGGATCGCGTTGCCCAATGGCTTGAGCATCATCGACCCGCCACTTTCGAACCGGGCATCCTTCATGGTGACTACCATCTGGCCAACGTGCTGTATCGCCACGATTCGCCGGAACTGGCCGCCATCGTCGATTGGGAACTGACCACCATCGGCGACCCGCTTATGGATCTGGGCTGGCTGCTGGCCACCACGCCGGATCATCTGGATCTGCGGATCAATCAGGAAAACGATCCACTGGGCAAGGCTTTTCCCGATCGCGAAACCATGATCGATCACTATCGGGTCCACAGTGATCGCGACCTTGGTCATATTGAATGGTATGGCGTACTGGCCTGCTACAAGCTCGGTCTGATTCTGGAAGGCACCTACGCCCGCGCCTGCGCCGGCAAGGCACCGGTGGAAACCGGCGAGCGTCTGCACGCCCGCACCATAACGCTGTTCGAACGCGCCCTCGGCTGGATCGCCTGACTCTCACCTGACCCGGAAACCCGGTTTCCAGACGCATTAAGGAGCATGATATGAACGACCTGGATTTCAGCGGCAAAACCGTTCTGGTGGTGGGCGGCTCCAGCGGCATTGGTAATGGTATAGCC
Organism: Alcanivorax sp. 24; assembly: GCF_004360225.1. Taxonomy (GTDB): domain Bacteria; phylum Pseudomonadota; class Gammaproteobacteria; order Pseudomonadales; family Alcanivoracaceae; genus Alloalcanivorax; species Alloalcanivorax xiamenensis. The sequence goes on along the minus strand of NZ_SNUA01000003.1, from coordinate 61,023 downwards.
CAGGCGTTCCGCCAGCGCGGCGCCGACGTTCACATCTGGGGCAGCCGGGCCAACGCCAGCGATTATTCCAGTGACGAAGGGTCCGACCTCAGCGGTTTGAGTTACGCGCGGGTGGACGTCTCCGATATGGACGCCATCGAACAGCACCGCGCCGGATTTTCAAGACTGGACGTGCTGATTCAATGCCAGGGCACGGTGGTCTATCGCCGTGGCGAATTCGAGCGGGCTGGCTGGGATAAAGTGATCGCGGTCAATCTCGACAGCCTGCGCGCCTGTGCCGTGAAGTTTCACCCGCTGCTTCAGGAAAGCCGTGGAAGCATGATTGTGGTCAGCTCCACCGCCGCCTTCCACGCCACCCGGGGTAACCCCGCCTATAACGCGTCCAAGGCCGGCGCCGTGGCACTGGTGCGCACATTGGGGGAAGCCTGGGCTTCGGACGGCATTTCCGTGAATGGCATCGCGCCGGGTCTGGTGGCCACCAAACTGACCACCGTGACCACCGAAAATCCCAAGCGTCTGGAGGCCTCCCTGGCCAACATTCCCGCCGGTCGCCTCGGTACTCCGGCGGACATGGCCGGCGCCGCGTTGTTTCTGGCTTCGCCTCTGGCCGACTACATTCGCGGCCAGACCCTGGTGGTGGACGGCGGGCTGATCCTGTCCTGACGAACGGGACCCGCTTTTCCCAATGGCTTTTCCCGAAAAAAAAGGGCGTTTCTTATGAATTTCGACCACTCCGAACAAACCCTGGAATTGCTGGCGCGATTGCAACGCTTCATGGACACCCATATCGCTCCGCGGGAACAAGAGCAGCATGACTGGGTCACCGACCCCGCCAGGGTCTGGCAACCCTGGCCCGGTCTCGAAGAGCTGAAGGAAAAAGCGCGTTCCGAAGGTCTTTGGAATCTGTTCCTGCCAAGGGAGTACGGTGATCTCAGCCCCGGACTCAGTAATCTGGAATACGCGCCGCTGTGCGAAATCATGGGGCGAATCCCCTGGTCCGCCGAGGTGTTCAATTGTTCCGCTCCAGATACCGGCAATATGGAAGTGCTGGCCAAATACGGCAACGCCGAACAACAAGAGCAATGGCTCAAGCCGCTGATGAACGGAGAAATTCGTTCCGCCTATCTGATGACGGAGCCGCAGGTGGCCTCCTCCGACGCCACCAACATCGAAACCGAGATCAAGGCCGATGGTGATGACTACATCATCAACGGCCGCAAGTGGTGGATCTCCGGCATCATGGATCCGCGCTGTAAAGTGCTGCTGTTGATGGGTAAAACAGACCCCAACGCCCCCCGCCACCAACAACAATCCACCGTGATCATTCCCCGTGACACGCCGGGAATTCACATCGTCCGGAATCTGACGGTGTTCGGCAGTCTCAATTCACCAGGCGGTGAAGCGGAGCTGCGCCTGGAGAATGTGCGCATTCCCAAACGCAATCTGATTCTGGGCGAAGGGCGTGGCTTCGAAATCGCCCAGGGCCGGCTCGGCCCGGGCCGCATTCATCACTGTATGCGCTCCATCGGCCAGGCTCAGCGCAGCCTCGAAATCATGGCCCGCCGGGTGGAGAACCGCGTGGCGTTCGGGCGTAAACTGTCCGAGCAAAGCAGTATTCGCCAGGACATCGCCCGTTCATTCTGTGATATCGAGCAGGCCCGGCTGCTGACACTCAAAGCCGCCGACCGCATGGACAAGTACGGCAACAAGGACGCCAAGGATCTGATCGCGGCAATCAAGGTGGTCGCGCCACAGATGGCGCAGAATGTGACCGACCGCGCCATCCAGGCCCACGGCGGCATGGGGGTCAGCGACGACACTCCGATCGCGCACTTCTTTACTCTGAATCGCTTCGTGCGCATCGCCGACGGCCCCGATGAGGTGCACATGTCGCAACTGGGAAAAATGAAGATTCAGGAATACAACGATTAACCCTCTAGGGCCTGCTCACAGCGGGAACGGTGCCGCCTGCACCGTTCCCGGTTTCATCATTGAAATAAACCAGCATGCGCAGATGATGATGTTCATCCACGATCAGCATCTCGTGCCGTAATGATTGCACCCGGCCGCCCTTTCCTGCCAGGCGGCTGATGCCACGTTGATACCCCTGCCGATCCGGCTCCGCCCACCAATTCCGGAATGACTCCGACAGCCGTCGCATTTCATCGACGAACGCCAGCATGGTCGGATCCTCCGGCGCCACCGCCAGATCGCAGCGAAAGTTCGCCAGCAACCTTCGCGCATCATGCTCCCAATCCGGCATTCGCCCGCGCAGGCCGGCGTCACGAAACACCAGCCGCAACAGATTGCGTTCCGCGTCGGCGCGGTCACTCAACCTGAACCAACGGTCGGCGGCCCCGTTCCAAGCCACCAGATCCCAACGCAAATTCATTACGTAGGCGGGACAAGGGTCAAGTTGGTCCAGAACGGCTTGTGTCAGTGGCGAAACACCGGAGGCCTGGCGGGCCTCATAGGCCGGCGGCCGTTGCTGTGCCAGCAGAAACAAATGACAGCACTCCTCGTCATCCAGCTTCAACACCCGGGACAGACTCAACAGAAAGGTTTCCGAAACATTGATGTCCCTGCCTTGCTCGAACCAGGTGTACCAGGTAATACCAACACCGGCGAGGGCCGCCACCTCCTCCCGACGCAAGCCGGGGGTGCGCCGGCGAGACCCGGAAGGCAACCCCACTTCCGCCGGGGTCACACGTTCGCGGCGTTGCCGCACGAACTCAGAAAGCTCGTGACGGGTACGGTTCAATGACTTTACCGGGCTCATCCTGTTAGTCCTGCTAATAGCATAAATGCTTAAATTGTACGGTTAGTGAATCATCCCAAGAATAGCGCTTCTTTCACAGGAGAAGCGAGATGACCTCTTACCGCGAACACCTGGTCCCTTCATCATCGACGGACCGCGCCGGTCCACGTCAATGGGCCGGCCTTGCTGTTCTGGCGTTGCCAACGCTGCTATTGGGCCTGGACGTGACGTTACTGTATCTGGCTTTCCCCGCGCTGGCCGCGGAGCTGAAACCGGATAGTACCCAGGCGCTGTGGATCATGGACATCTACGGCTTCTTTATCAGTGGCTTCCTGATCACCATGGGCACCCTCGGCGATCGTATCGGACGCCGTAAACTGCTAATGCTGGGCGCCGGCGGTTTCGCCCTGGCCTCGGTGCTCGCCGCCTTCTCCACCACCGCCACTCAGTTGATCGTGGCACGAGCTCTGCTCGGGTTTACCGGCGCCGCTCTGATGCCCTCCACACTGGCGCTCATCAGCAACTTGTTTCGCGATCCACCACAGCGGGCACTGGCGATCGGGATCTGGGCCACCATGTTCGCCCTCGGCATGGCCGCCGGCCCGCTGGTAGGCGGCGTGTTGCTGGATCATTTCTGGTGGGGGTCGGCTTTTCTGGTGGCTTTGCCGGTGGTGGCGATTCTGTGGTTGAGTGCGCCCTGGTTGCTACCCGAATACCGCGACGAGGCCAGCGGGCGTCTGGACCTGGGCAGCGTGGTTCTGTCCCTTGTGGCGCTACTACCGCTGATCTACGGCGTTAAGCAGTTCGCCAGACATGGCCTGGATTGGACGGCGCTCATCGCACTGTTGATCGGTGCCCTCGGCGTGATTCTGTTCATCAAACGACAGCACCGCCTGGCGGACCCCTTACTGGATCTGAGTCTGTTTCGCAGCCGCTCGTTCACCGCCGCCCTGCTGATCCTGCTGGTGGGTTTGATGGGCGTCGGCGGAGCCATGCTGCTGGTTACTCAGTACCTGCAGTTGGTCAGCGGCCTGACTCCCCGGGTTGCCGGCGCCTGGATGGGACCGCCGGCCCTGGCCATGCTGGTGGCGGCGATCAGCGCACCACTGCTTGCTCGGCGTTTTCCGGTCGGACAGATAGTGGCCGGGGCATTGCTGCTCTCGGTGCTTGGGTATCTGACGCTGGCCGGGGTGGACGCGGAAGCGCGAACAATCCAGGTCGTCAGTGGCTTCGCCCTGGTCTATCTGGGGCTGGGTGCCATCGCCGCGCTCGGTACCGATCTGGTGGTGGCCGCGGCCCCGGCGGACAAAGCAGGCTCCGCGGCCTCTTTGTCGGAGACGGTACAGGAGTTGGGGGTGGCCTTGGGCGTCGCCATGCTGGGCAGTCTCAGCAGTGGACTCTATCGCATCGGGGCGGCCGAACACTTCGCCGGGACGGCTTCGGCAGCGGTCAAGGAAAGCCTGTGGCAGGCGGTATCGAGCGCGGACCGGCTTCCAGCGGGCGTGCTCGATCAGGCGCGGGACATTTTCACCCAAGGACTCAACCTCACTGCCCTGATCACCGCCGTGGGCATCGGCGTTCTCGCCATGGTGCCGATAATCGCGCTGCGCGGCGGACGTTGATCGATCGTGGCGGATGTGGCCCGGCGCCGCCGTGCCACATCCGCAAGAGCCTGTCAGGTCAGTTGGAACAATTTCACATCCGGGCGTCCCGCCAGCAGATCCTTGAGACCGCCACCAAGCCCCTTCATATTTTCGCGGTGTGCTTCCAGCGCCGCCTGATCCGTATATTGCTCATAAATCATCACCACATCCTTGTCGTCCAGGGACTGGTGAACATTATAAGCGTGGTTGCCTTCTTCCTTGCGCACTTCCGCCGCGATCTTATTCATTTCGGCTGCCAGTGCGTCCCCTTTGCCCGCCTGCGCCTGCAGCACAGCTACGATTCCAAGCATGTTGTTTTCCTTACGTTGTAAATGATTAACCATCGGCATGCTGGCACAAGCGCTGGACGGACGAGAGCTCCTGACACTATTGGTTACGTTTTCTGTCCAGAAGGACACCAGCCCAGCCACTGGCAACCAGTGTCCGGCTCCTTCCCTCAAGATATGACACCCACTCCAGTGTGGCCGGTTCCACGGATTCCATGGATTACCAGGGCCGCACCGATGGATCACTTCCGCTTTGTACAAACCCTTGATGCTCTCAGCCAGAGCATTATCATAGCTGTCGCCCTTGCTACCCACCGACGGATCAATGTCAGCTTCGACCAGGCGTTCGGTGTAGCGCGCGGGAACATAGGTAAAGTCCGAGATTCAGAGCTGACTGGGGCGATCCGCGGTGAATTGGCCGTGAGCACGATTCAGCGGACGCGGCAGCGCCCCGATCAGGAACGGTGGTGTGCACCGTCTTGTCCCGGCGTGCACCGCGCAGAGCCAGGCGACGCATGAGCTGTTCCACGGTATTGACGCATCAATGCGAGGTCAAAGTCGTCCGATCAGTCAGTCCACTCAGAATCCGCTGGGGATGGCGATTCCGGTTTTATCTGGCAGCAGCGACATCGAATTGGGCCACAGGCGGCCCACGCCGTCAGAGAGTTGGAGGAGGTCAACGATAGTGATTCGGAGCTAGCGTTCCCGCAGGGCCTCTCCAGCGTGGTCGATCGGCTTCATCAGATACTCGAAAATGGTCTTCTCGCCGGTGCGGATATCCACTTTGGCGATCATCCCCGGTACGATCGGGAACCGGCTACCCGCATCATTGATCAGAGCATCCGTTTTGGTACGGATGAACACGCGGTAGTAAAATATCTCCGGCTTGACCTCGTCCTGAATGGTATCCGGCGAAATCATCGCCACTTCACCATCCAGGTCGCCATAAACGGTGTAGTCATAGGCAGTGATCTTTACCTTGGCGGGTTGCCCGGGATGAATAAAGGCAATATCTCTCGGGGAAATCCGTGCTTCCACCAGCAACTGATCATCCAACGGCACGATTTCCATGAGACGGCCATTGGGAGGAATTACCCCGCCCCGGGTGCTCACTTCAATGTCCTTCACCACCCCACGCACCGGCGAACGCAGTGTCAGTCTCGACAGAGCATCCGAGCGCCCTCTTACCACCGAGGACAGCGCCCTGGCCTCCGCCTCGGCTCGGGCCAGCTCCTCCCGCGCCAGAATCAGGTATTCAGAGCGGATCTCACTGGCTTTGAGCTCCAGCTCCGACAGTTGGCGCCGTAGGCGCAGCACTTCCACGTTACTGGCGGCACCGATTTCCAGCAGCGATTCGGTCAATTGCAACTCTTCGCGCACGATACGCTGGGACTTATGGACCCCGGCCAGGGACGATCGCAGCCCCCGTCGCCGTGTTTCATACAACTCGGTCTCGGCGGCGGTGAGCTCGGGATAGGCTTGTAGCGCCTCGGGGAAGATCAACGGCGTCTCGTTGACTTCCGCTTCCAGTCTGGCAACGGTCCCCAGTGCCGCGCGATAACGGGCCGCGCTTTCTTCCACACTGGACTCGGTCTTGGTCAGATCCAACTGAGCCAGCACTTGCCCGGCATCGACGATGTCCCCTTCCCTGACCCTCAGGTCCATCAGGATTCCGCCCTCCAGAGACTGGATGACCTTTTCCCGGGAAGATGGGATTACACGGCCATCGCCGGTGGAGACCTCCACCACTTTGGCAAAATAGGACCACACCAGTAACGCCACCATGACCAGGCAAACCAGCCACACAATACGGGTTGAACGAACCACCGTGGCATCGTCCACCTCGTCGTTGTAGTGGCGATGATCATTGTCGTAGTCCAGCAAAGAGGCCGCCCCTCCAGCGGCGCTCATCGACAACCCCGTGGCTTCCGCCGGGTGGGGCGTGGTGGCTTTCCTTTTGTCCTTCATGACCGGTTCCCCTCCTCGCTCTTTTTCGCGGATTGAACCGGTGCCTTTTTCGATAGAATGGGAAGGACTTTGGCTCGCGTATCGTCGAGTAGAATCCGCCCATTTTCCAATACAATGATACGGTCCACCAGATTGAGCATACTCATCCGGTGTGTCGCCACCACCAGGGTTCGGTTGTCCAGCCAGTCACTCATTCTCTGAATGAATTTCTTCTCCGCCGTCTCATCCAGTGAGGCGGTAGGTTCATCCAGCAGTAGAATATTGGGTTGTCGCAACAACAAACGGGAGAGCAACAGAGACTGGCGCTGGCCACCGGAAAGGCCAAGCCCGCCTTCAAGAATCGGATGGTCAAGCCCGTCGGGCAGCGCTCTCAGATAATCGCTGGCGCCGGTCATTTCCATGGTTGCGAGTAACTCCTGGTCGGACACATGGGGCGCGCCCAGCATCAGATTATCCCGTAAGGTGCCGTGGAACAGCCGCGCGTTCTGGCTGAGGAGACCGACATCCCGGCGAACATCCGCCGGGTCGATATGGGTAAGATTGACGCCGTCCAGGAGAACCTGTCCGGATCCGGCTTCGATGGCGCCGGCCAGGGCCTGCAACAGAGTGGACTTGCCCGCGCCGTTGCGCCCCAGCACACCAATACGCTCTCCAGGTTTTATCGCCAGTGTTTTCACCGCCAAAGCGGCGGTGGGGGCCTCGGGGTATTGGAACACCGCTTGCTTGAACTGATAGTGGCCGGTAACGAACGGCCGGTGAACGCGCTTCTCTTGCTCGGGATGGTCCACTGGACGTTCCATGATCTGATCCAGGCTGCTCATCGCCACCTTGGCGTGCTGCCATTTGCTCATCACATGGGTGATCTGAGACATCGGTGCCATCATGCGCGAGGCCAGGATAGACGCTGCCACCAGCGACCCCACCGACAACTCCGCTTCCATCACCATCGGCGCACCGAACAGGACTATGACCGCGAACACCCCACTCTGTACCGTATGACTCCACACCACCAGGGTATTGGCGATATTGCGCAGCTTCAGATTCACGTCGGCGGTGACCGCGTTGTAGTGATTCCATTGCTGCTGGAAGCGCCCTTCCGCTTGCAACGCCTTGACATCCTCCAGCCCCTGGATGGTCTCCACCAGCATGGCATTACGTAAAGATGATTCGCGCATGGCCTCATTGGCCAGAACATGTAAGCGTCTCTGCACCAACAGGCCAGGGATGATCATCAGAACCACCGCCGCCAATGGCACCAGCACCAGTGGCCCGGCGATATACCAGAGCACGAAGCAGAACAGGAAAAAGAAAGGCATATCCGCGAAGGCGGTTACCGTACTGGAAGTAAGCAGCTCCCGAATATGCTCCAGCTCGCGAATCTGGGCGATGAAGGATCCGGTGGATCTGGGTTTTTCCGAGTTTTTTATGCGTAACGCGTGGCCAAAAACCCGATCCGACACCCGCATGTCGGCTCGTTTCCCCAGCAGGTCGGTGATATGAACACGGCTCCTGCGCAGGATGAAGTCAAACACCATTGCCACCAGCACACCGGAGAACAGCACATACAAAGTGGCGTAGGATTCCGCCGGGACCACCCGATCATAGACCTGGCGGGAGAACAGAATGCCGGCCAGCGCCAATAAATTGGCGGCCAGCGATGCCAACATCACATGGCCGTAGGGTTTCAGATCACGAAGAATGATACGTCGGAACCAACTCGATTGATAAGGCCGCACATAGTCGTCCACCCTGGCGTCGGGGGCCGACCGGGCCGGTCTCAGGATCAGAGTGAGAACCACATTGTCGATCAGTTCCTGACGAGAAAGCTGACTCCTCAGGCCCTGATCACCACTATAGGACAGAGTGATCGTCCCATCACCACCAATGCTTTCGGCCACCGCCACCTGACCGTCCTTGAATTGCACCACCAGGGGAAACCGCCAAGGGGTCAGTGGCATCCGATCCAACTCGTCAATTTTGCAGGCCAGGCCCAATTGGCGAGCCATGGCCTTCAGCACGTCGCCCGGGCTCTGCCCCATGCTCCAGGCAGCGGTCAGATGAACATTCTCCTCGGAATATTCCAAACGGTAATGCCGGGCCACCGCCAACATGGCCTCGGTCCAAGGTCCGTAGTCGGGAGCCGGCGAGACTTCGACAGGGGGTTCTTCCGCATCCTGGGTATTCATGGCTGAATCGGCACTCCCTGTACGGCGGCGCTGCTCAAACCAAACGCCGCGCGAATTTCCGCCACGTTGTAAAGACAGTCGATTTGCAAGCGGCGCAGATCAAATCGGGTATTCTGTTGTTCGATGCGGGACTGATGGATTTCCTGTTCCGTGTTGAGGATGTCCAGCAATGAACGCGTTCCCAAGGACAAGTACTGCTGCCGATACAGCTTCTGTGTCTCGGCGATGCTGTTATAACGGTTGTTCAGTAATTCGAGGCGCCCTGACAGACTCAGTGTCTGTACCTTTGCCTCCCGTAACCCCAGGGACACTTCCCGGTAAGCGGCGTCCCGGGCAGCATTCGCCGCCTCAAGGGCGTAGTCCGCCGCGCGCCGGCGGGCCTTTAACGCGCCGCCTTGAAACAACTTGCTGCTTACCCCCACGGAAACGAAAACGTCATTGTCACGATCCATGGCTTCCAGTTCCGCGGGGCGATCGTTCAGATAGTGCTCGAAATCCGCGGAGATCGAGAAGGTTGGCAACATCTGCGCCCGCGCCTGCCGGATCAGGGAACGGGCCTCCTCCCGCTCCGCTTCCGCCCGCATGATTCGGGGCACATTGTCGAAGTTCTCCTCCACGAGCAGACAGGCATCAGCCAGATGATTAGGAAACGCTGGAGATACCCTAACCGGCCCGGGGGCATTCAGCAGACTTTGCAGATTGCGCTGCCATGCATCGCTTTGCGCCTGGAACTGCAGAACCGTGGCTTGTGCCGCCTCTTTTCGGGACAGCGCCTGAATTTCGTCCGACCGGGTAGCCGCGCCCTTGGCGGCCCGCTGAGACGCCAGTTCCTGCAACTCTCCGATGGCGTCAACCTGCTCCTCGGCGATTGCCAGCAGCGTTTGATAGCGCTGAACCTCGATCACCGCCAGCGCGGTCTGTTGAGCTAGCTGGTCCACTGCCAAAAGTACATTGGCCCGGTCTCGCTCCACCCCATGGGAGGCCGCCGCAACGGAACTGGAGACCTTGCCAAAGTCATACAACATCTGGGAAGCCGAAGCAGTCAGCGCCTCTTCGGAGCGTCCGGTGGAGTCTCGATAACCACGGCTCAGACCGGCGCTGAGCTCGGGATAATAGCCCGCGCGGGCCACCGCCACCTGCTCGTTTTGCTGAAACAGGCGGCCTATGGATTCAGCGATAACAGGATGGCTATCCACCGCCCGCTGAACCGCGCTGACAATATCGAGTTCCGCTTCGCTTCCGTATGCCGCAACGTCCTTGGTAGGTTTTTGCCGGGCACCGTTATCGAAACCGGTTTCCCCTGCCCGGGCCTCGCCAAGGCAAACGCACAGCATCACGATCATTAACAGGTATGGACGATGAACGCCCTTGCTTCCATGAGACCGCATTTAGATCCCTGACTGCCGTTTTCCCCAAGAAGGCACCGGACCTCTTGGCCCGGTGCCGGTGCGCGTCGCCGGCGGACTAAATCACCGAGATGCCGCTTTGAACCCACAGTTCACTGGGATTGCCCTCCTGGCTGTAGACCACGTAATCAGTGCCGTCCACGGTGGAGGTACCGGTACTCTGCCAATCTCCGATCAGTTCCACCGTATCGTCCTGATCACCGTCTATGAACAGCACATTGTTGGCATCGGTCATTGCGATCAACGATGCCAGGTCGATGGATATCTCGTTGGCGCCGGTGCCGCTGATCGACAGATGCTCGATATTGTTGATCGTCGCCGGGTCGACATAGTCGCCCGCGAGGCTGTCAACGAAGTCGAGAGAAATGCCATCACCAGTCAACAGCAATGTATCCTCGCCGGCACCGCCGTCGAAAGTATCGTTACCCAGGCCTTCGTAGACCAGGGTATCGTTACCGTCCCCGCCATTGAGGGTGTCGTTGCCGTTGCCACCGCGCAGCCAGTCATCTCCGGCGTTGCCGTTGAGTACATCGTCACCATCGTAACCATAGAGACGATCACCACCCGCCGTCCCTTCCAGGGTGTCGGCACCCGAGGTGCCATCAGTCACCGGATTATTCGCCGCGTTCAACAGGCTGAGCTCGGCCAGATCGGTAACGCTGTCGGTAGCGGTCTGCCCGTCGAGGTCCTCCCCTGTAATGGTATAGCTTGGCAGCAATCCGAGATCGGTTCCGAGCAAGGCATCCGCCAGATAGATCGAAGCCAGAAACTCGTTGATCGCGAGATTATCGATGGCGCCGCCGTCCGCCGCGGTAATCGTCAGTGTCGGTGTGAGATTGAGAGGGAAAAGATTGTAGTCGCTGAACTGGATATCCAGTCCCAATTCATCAGCCAGCGCCTGAGACCAGTTCAAAGTCTGGTTCCCTGCTCCCAACAGCCCCAGAATCTGGTTGATGCTCAACAGCGAAGACATCTCGATAGTGACCGACGCCAGATTGTTATTCGGGTCGTAGGCAGAGAACATCTGATGGTTGAGATCAAGGAGCCCGATCGCTTCCACACCAATCAATCCCAGCAGACTGCCGCCATCGACATTCACTACCGGACCGGAAGCATCGACGTCAAAGCCGACCGAATTGGAATCCGGCGAGACGTTGCCCGCCGCATCGGTGATCGTGGCGGTAGCGGTGTAGGTACCGTCATCCAGCCATTGGGCCACATCCACATTGGCCGTACCCGCGGTCACCTCATCCGTGGTTACGGTGTGTTCAGCAGTGTAGACCGCGCCACCGTCTCCGGTGAAAGTCAGAATGATGACATCACCCGCCTCGGCGCCGGCAGGCAGGCCTACCTCGGCCTGTACCCCGTCCACCATTTCGTTGCTGTCGACGATACCGTCGGCGGCATCGGCGATGCTCAAGGTCGGCGCATCCGGAGCAACGGTGTCCACTGTCACATCAAAGGAGGTACTCGGATCCGAGGTGTTGCCCGCTTCGTCCGTGGCCGTGGCCGTGAAGCCATAAGTACCATCGGCCAGTGCGGCCGGGACGACAAAACTCCAGTTACCGCTGGCATCGGTCTGCACCGTGCCCACGGAAACACCATCCTGGAAAATCTCCACGGTGCTGTTGGCTTCCGCCATACCCCTCAGAGTAGGCGTATCATCGTTAGTGCTGCCGCCGGGCAGTATCGGGCCGGTGCCGGGATCCACATCGTCCAGCGCATCTTCGATGGTCGGCGCGGCTGGAGCCAGGGCGTCCACACCGATCGTAGCTGGAGCACTGGTATTACCGGCTTCGTCCGTGGCGGTAACACTCACATTCGTGCCATCGGCCAACGGGGTATCCGGTGTCACACTCCAGTTACCGCTGCCGTCCGCTTCCACCGTGTAGTCCGGGGTGCCATCCCCGTTGGTATCCACGTCAACCGTGCTGCCCGCTTCGGCGGTACCAGTAAGGATCGTTCCGTCAGTGGGTTCCACCGTTGGTGCCGCCGGTGCGGTGGTGTCCACCGTCAGAGCACCACTAGCGGTGCTCTCATTGCCCGCGGCGTCAGTGGCCGTTACCGTCACGGTGTAATCACCATCGGTCAGTGCCGGCAGATCACCATCGGCCAGCGTCCAGGTGCCATCACCGTTGTTGGTGGCGGTATAGTCGTTGCCGTCCACCGTCACCACGAGGCTGGCGTCCGGATCGTCCACCGTCCCCGTCAACTCCGGGGTGCTGTCGTTGGTAACCAACGCATCCAAGGCCACCACCGGCGCCGTGGCGTCCACACCGATCGTAGCTGGAGCACTGGTATTACCGGCTTCGTCCGTGGCGGTAACACTCACATTCGTGCCATCGGCCAACGGGGTATCCGGTGTCACGCTCCAGTTACCGCTGCCGTCCGCTTCCACCGTGTAGTCCGGGGTGCCATCCCCGTTGATATCCACATCAACCGTGCTGCCCGCTTCGGCGGTACCGATAAGCGTTGCTCCATCGGAGGGCTCCACCGTCGGAGTCGCCGGCGCGGTGGTGTCTACATTCAGTTCAAACACCGCGCTCAGATCCGAGGTGTTACCCGCCGCATCGGTCGCCGTGGCGGTAAAGCTGTAGTCCCCTTCCGCCAGCTCGGTGCTGGGTGTGAAGCTCCAATTGCCACTGCCATCGGCGGTGGTGGTACCGATCTCCGTGCCATCTTGGAAGATCACTACCGTGCTGCCCGCTTCCGCTGTCCCGGTCAGGGTCGGCGTGGTGTCGTTGGTGCTGCCTCCAGTCAGCACCGGATCGGTGCCCGGTGCCACATCATCCATTACCTCGGCGATGGTCGGCGCCGCCGGGGGCGTGGTGTCGTTCAGGTTTTCGTCCACGATGGTGGTGGCAGGATCACTGGTATTACCCGCCGGGTCCGTGGCCGTGACACTGACTTCCGTGCCATCCGCCAGAGGCGCATCCGGTGCCACCGACCAGTTGCCGTCGGCATCCGCTTCCACCGTGTAGTCAGGGGTGCCGTCGCCGTTGGTGTCCACATCAACGGTACTACCCGCTTCCGCCGTACCGGTGAGCAAAGCCCCATCAGACGGCTCCACCGTCACTTCCGGCGCCACGGTATCAATTGTCACCATGCCGGTGGCCGTGCCTTCGTTACCGGCGCCGTCGGAACCGGTAACCGTTACCGTGTAATCGCCATCCGTCAGCGCCGGCAGCTCGCCATCCGCTAGCGTCCAGGTGCCATCGCCATTGTTGGTGGCGGTATAGTTGTCGCCGTCTACCGTCACTACGATGCTGGCGTTCGGATCATCCACCGTGCCAGTCAGTTCCGGGGTGGTGTCATTGGTGACGACCGCATCCAAGGTCACCACCGGCGGCGTGATATCACCAAGGCTGTCGTCAACGATAGTGGTGACCGGATCACTGGTGTTGCCGGCATCATCCGTGGCGGTAACGCTAACTTCCGTATCATCCGCCAGAGGCGCATCCGGCGTCACCGACCAGTTGCCATCGGCATCTGCTTCCACCGTGTAGTCCGGGGTGCCATCCCCGTTGATATCCACATCAACGGTACTGCCCGCTTCGGCGATACCAGTAAGGATCGTTCCGTCAGTGGGTTCTACCGTTGGAGCCGACGGCGCGGTGGTATCTACGTTCAACTCGAACGCCGTGCTCGGATCCGAGGTGTTACCCGCCGCATCGCTGGCCGTGGCGGTAAAGCTGTAGTCCCCTTCCGCCAGCTCGGTGCTGGGTGTGAAGCTCCAATTGCCGCTCGCATCGGCGGCAACTGTTCCCAAGGACACACCATCCTGGAACACTTCCACCGTGCTGCCCGCTTCAGCCGTCCCAGTCAGGGTCGGCGTGGTGTCGTTGGTGCTGCCTCCGGTCAGCACCGGATCAGTGCCCGGTGCCACATCATCTTCTGCCTGAGTGATGACCGGAGCATCAGGACCGCTTCCATCCGGAGCCACCGCGGTGACCGGTTCGGACTCATTCCCCGTTCCGTCGGTCAGGGTCACTTCCAGTTCTTCACCATCTGTTTGCGGTTCGGTCAGTTCGACGGTGAAGTTGCCATCGTCATCCACCGTGCCTTCGCCAATCACGTTACCGTCGGGATCCGTGATGGTGACTTTGCTTCCAGGTTCACCTTCGCCGGTGACGGTGGTGCCGTCCCCGCTCACCTCAACGTTGGTCGGCGCGTCCGGCGCGGTACTGTCCGGCGCGGTGACCTGGCCGGGCTCCGATTCATTGCCCGCCTCGTCGGTCAGGCTGACATCCAGTTCCTCGCCATCGACCTGCGGCTCGCTCAATTCGACTTCGAACTCACCCTCCGCGTTGGTTTGTCCTTCGCCGATAACATTGCCGTTGGAATCACGCACGGTGACCGTGGAGCCCGGTTCACCCCGCCCCGTCACTATCCCCCCATCCTCGCTCACCGTCAGGTCCGTGGGGGCATCGGGAGCCACGTTATCGTCCCCGGATCCGCCGGAACTGGAACCGGAAGAAGAATCACTGATCAGGAATGCCGCCGCCGCACCACCGACCGCCAGCGCCGCCAACCCCCAATCCCCACCTCCCGAGGCTGCCTGGGCAAAACCGAAGCCTCCGGCGCCATCGGACTGGCCCAGCCAGAGAATACCTTCATCATCAAGAAGTTGAAGTTCGTTGGCCGCCTCCTCCCCTTCACCAGCGAGATAGAAATTGGTGATGGTGACTTGCTCACCATTCTTGAGGGTAATGACGAGATCGTTACCCACCCGGCTGGTGAAATCGATCTGGTCGGGGCTCAGGGGCATTTGAACCACATTCCCGCCCCCCATGAGCGACACCGTGTCACCCCAAGGAGCTTTCGTGACAGCGCCGCTGGATTTTTCCAGGATGTTAATAATTTTATCAACCATGTTCCCACTCCTTCGGAACGCACGGCGCGAATATCTTTTTTGTTCGTAACCGTTGCGTTAGTCAGTGAAATCCGTTCATGACTTAGCCGGCTGCTTGCCCTGGTTACAGCGAATAACGACGCCAAGCACGCAACCGGCAAACTGCGTCATATGCTGTTCAGTTTTATTCACTTTTAGCGCAATCCTTTCTTTACGGCAATACACCTTTGTATTGCCTCACTGGAAAATTCCAATTCAATGAAGGTGCGACCACTAAAACTCTCCCTTTTTTTAAGGGCGCTGCCCGAGGAAGCCAAGGAAGTTAAAAACACCGACCTATTTAATAAATGCTTGTTTAATAAGGAATTGAATCTCAATAAAACCAAAATGACATCATTACTCTGGCACTGAAACACTTCCCCTTTTTCATCAGCAATGGAGAATACAGCCACTGAAAAACCACCATTGAAAATGCCGTGACACAGGCCGAAATTTTACAATTCGAATCACACCGAAAGATGGCGAGGAGGAACAGGGCGGGAAAGCCATACGAAAACGCCCCGCGGAGCGGGGCGTTTATAGAGGTATGGCGGAGAGGGTGGGATTCGAACCCACGGACGGTCTCCCGTCGGCGGTTTTCAAGACCGCTGCTTTCGGCCACTCAGCCACCTCTCCGATGGGCGCCAATCATACCTGAGACGCGTTGGCAGTCAACGGGGAAAGATCAAGAAAATTGCTGTAACCCTGTGATTCGTTGGGAAAATCTTGATTTTGGCGCGGACGTCCCTATTATCATGAATACACTTTGTTTTGTGAGCGATTGATCATGCGCAACCAACCAAATCCCTATGTCGCCCCGCACGCCAGCGGTGGAGCGGTAGTCAGCGGCGAACGCGCCGCCCAGGTGCTGAAAAACACCTATATGCTGCTGGGCCTGAGCCTGATCGTGGCCACCGGCGCCTCCGTGTTCGCCATGTCCACGGGCATGGGCTATATGAGCCCGATCCTGACCATCGTCGTCTATTTTGGTCTCCTGTTCGCCACCAGCAAGCTGCGTAACAGCGCCTGGGGCATTCTGGCCGTGTTCGGTCTGACCGGTTGGCTGGGTTTCACCACTGGCCCGATTATCAACATGTACGCCCAGATCCCCGGCGGCATGGAAATCGTCAGCCTGGCTCTGGGCGGCACCGCCACCATTTTCGTGGCCATGTCCGCCATTGCCCTGGTGACCCGCAAGGACTTCAGCTTCCTCACCAACTTCATCATGGTGGGCATCCTGGTGGCGTTCGTCGCCAGTCTGGCGGCCTTCTTCTTCAACATTCCGGCCCTGGCTCTGGCGGTGTCCGCCGCGTTCGTGATGCTCTCATCCCTGCTGATCATGTGGCAGACCAGCGCCATCATTCACGGCGGCGAGACCAACTACATCATGGCCACCGTGACGCTGTTCGTATCCATCTACAACCTGTTCCTGTCTCTGTTGCACCTGCTCAGCGCCCTCAGCGGCAACGATTGATGCAATTCAGTATCCTGGTGACCGCCGGGCCGGAAACGGCGGCGGCGGTCACCGCTCTCCATACCACCGAAGCGGTGCTGCGTTCCCCCTACTCCCTGTTCCGAGTCTTCTTCTACGGTGATGGCGTCCACCTGGCCAATCGGCTGATTCATCCGGGCCGTGACGGCGAAGCCGTGGCCAGCCGCTGGCAATCCCTGGTCAAGAACAGCGCCCTGCCTGCGCGGGTCTGCATCGGTGCCGCTCTACGACGAGGCGTTACCGACCATTCAGAAGGCGAACGCGCTGGGGTCGACAGTGATAATCTGGCCGACGGCTTCCAACTGGTGGGGCTCGGCGAGTGGGTAGAGGCCACCCGCCACAGCGACCGGGTACTGCACTTTGGCTGATTCCATTCTGTACGTCCTGCATCGTGGTCCCTGCCACTCTCCGGATTGGCGCGAGACCCAGGAAATGATTCTCACCGGCGCCGCCTTCGGCCTCCAATCCACTGTGTGGATAACCGACGGAGTACTGCGCGCGCTCAACCGCCTCGCGGCACCACGGGAGCAGTTGGAACAATTGCAGGCTTTCGCGGTGCGTTGCGTGGCTTCGGCGGAAGCCCTGGCCGATTATCCGGTGGATAGCATCGAACCACTGAGCACCGACGACTTGCGTCATCTGCACGCCAACTCGGAACAGACCCTGGTATTTTGACCATGCTGCACCTTATTGCTTTCGACGATCTGGACAGTGCAGCTGCGCGGACCTGCCTCGCTCTGTATCAGCCTGGAGATCCGTGCGTATTCGTCGACCACGGCCATCTGGTGGCGGCGGAGTTTCCACTGCAAGGTCCGGGATACCTGCTTGGCCAGCCGCCGTTGCCGCCGGCGCGGCGCGCCGACCTGGAATGCATCGACTACGACCGGCTGGTGGCACTGACAGCGGAATACGGCCCGGCCACAAGCTGGTATTCTTGACCCATTCTGTTTGATCTCACACGAGTCCTTCCATGAGCGAGCACGCCTTCGCCCCTTTCGTCCGAACCCTTGGACGCGGTAAACGCGCCCGCCGCGACCTGACCCGCGAAGAAGCCGCCGAGGCCATGGGGCATATTCTTCAGGGCGAAGCGACCCAGGCACAGATCGGCGCCTTTCTGATGTTGTTGCGGGTCAAGGAAGAAACCCCTGAGGAACTGGCCGGTTTTCTTGAGGCCTGCCGGCCGGTATGCAGCCACTATTTGGTTGGTTTGCCCAAAGCCGACGTGGACTGGCCCAGCTATGCCGGCAAGAAAAAACATCACCCCTGGTATGTGTTGGCCGCCCGCCTGCTGGCACACAATGGTGTGCGGGTATTCATGCACGGCGGCCCCGCCCATACGCCGGAGCGGCATTACACTGACGAGAGCCTGCGCAAGCTCGGTTGCAAGCTGCCATGCACGGTGGCCGAGGCCAGCGAGCAGTTGCATGATGAAGGCTTTACCTATCTTGGGGTGGAGCAGTTCTGTCCACCGCTGAGTACGCTATTGATGCTGCGCTTTCAGTTGGGATTGCGCTCCCCGATCAACACTCTCGCGCGCAATCTCAATCCGGCTCAAGCCACACTGAGCCTGCAAAGCGTGTTTCACCCCGCCTATCTGAACCTGCATCTGGAAGCGTCCCGCCTCTGTGGCGATCGCAATCTCCTGCTGTTCAAGGGTGAAGGAGGAGAAGTGGAGATCCGTCCGGACGCCCGTACCAGCATTGGCGGTCTGCGTGGCGGAGAGCGGGTGGAGGCCGTGCTCGACTCCGCCCTGCCCCGGCAGGCACCGCCCGGCACCGTCTCCACCGACCATCTGCGAGCGGTGTGGCGTGGCGAGGAAAGCGACGCCTACGGCGAAGCGGCGGTCCGGCAAACCGTGGCAACGACCCTGTGGGGTCTGGGTAAAGCGAAGGACCTGGAGGAAGGGACCAAAGCCGCCCAGGCGCTGTGGACCGCTCGGGACCGGGACGCGCTATAGAATCGCACGCTTGCATGCCAAACCCAGGCGGCTTGCTTGGCCTTGCAGAAAGGAGTTCGAACTGTATTCGCGAGCAAGCTCGCTTCCCACAGAAGATCCACGGAGTCGATGTGGGAAGCGGGCTTGCTCGCGAATAAGGCGTATCAGCATGGTCCACGGACCGCGTTTTGTTTAGCGTCCGGCGCCCGGCGTCCGCCACCCGGCCTCTCCGAACCAGCGATAGCGAGGATGCAGGCTGACCACACTGCCGACAATGATCAGGGTCGGCGCGTGCACGGTGCGCCCCTCGATGGCCGCCGGCAGAGTGTTCAATTGGCCGGTGATCACTTCCTGAGCGTCGGTGGTGCCCCGGGATACCAGGGCAATGGGGGTGTCCGGCGAGCGGCCGTGGGCCATGAGCTGAGCGCAGATTTCCTTCAATCCCACCAGTCCCATGTAAAACACCAATGTTTCCTGCTCCGCCATCAGATTCGGCCAGTCCAGGTCGACGCTGCCGTCACGGCGATGGCCGGTGACAAAGCGCACCGACTGGGCGTGATCGCGATGGGTCAGCGGGATGCCGGCGTAGGCGGCACAGCCGGCGGCGGCGGTCACGCCAGGCACCACCTGAAAGTCGATACCGGCGGCCACCACTTTTTCCAGCTCTTCACCGCCGCGCCCGAAGATGAACGGATCGCCGCCCTTCAAGCGGCACACCCGTTTCCCCTGGCTGGCGTAGTGCACCAGCAGATCGTTGATCTCCCCCTGGGGCAGTGCGTGCTGATCGCGGGCTTTGCCGACGTACACCTTCTCCGCGTCGGCACGGGCCAAAGCGACGATCTCCGGTGCCACCAAACGGTCGTACAACACGACGTCCGCTTTGGTCAGCAGATGATGCCCCCGGAACGTCAGGAGATCCGGATCACCAGGTCCGGCACCGACCAAATAGACCTCTCCCCGCGCCTCCGACGGATTCCCGCCGGCACTGGCCAGGGCCCGTTCCAGGGCGTGTTCCGCCTCGCTTTCGTGACCGGATAGCACCTGTTCCATTAAGGGACCGTCCAGTTGCGCCTCCCAGAATGCTTCCCGCTGGCGGCGGCCTGGCAGTCGCTCCGCGACTCTGTCCCGCAGGCGGCCGAGGAACGTTGCCAGCCGGCCCCAGCGCGCCGGCAACCAGGCTTCCAGTTGATCACGCAGACGCCGTACCAATACCGGCGACGCGCCAGACGAGGTGATTGCCACGAACAGCGGATCGCGATCCACCAGGGCGGGGAAAACGAAACTGCTGAGTTCGGGCCGCCCCACCACATTGACGGGCAGGCCACGGGCATGGCATTGCTCGGCGATACGCTGGTTCAGGGCGTCATCATCAGTACACGCCACCACCAGGCGCGCCTGATCAAGATCGCCGTCTTGGTAGGTCCGTTGGTGGCAGTCGCCGCCGCCCCGCTCCACCAGGGCGCACAAATCCGCGCGCCATTGCGGCGCGATCAAGCAAATCAACGCACCGGATCGGTGCAGAAGGCCCGCCTTGCGCAGGGCGGTGTCACCACCGCCCACGATCACCACGGTTTGCCCGGTCAGTTTCAGACCAAGGGGAAGAAAATCCATCGTCAGCTGGCGCCCTTGTGTTGTGGAGCGCCTCAGCTCAGACGCTCCTTTCCTCTCAGGTAGGGCCGCAGTGCCTCCGGCACGGTCACGGAACCATCTTCATTCTGATAGTTTTCCAGGATCGCCACCAGGGTACGGCCTACCGCCAGCCCGGAACCATTCAAAGTATGTACCAGCTCCGGCTTGCCGGTTTCCGGGTTGCGCCAACGGGCCTGCATGCGCCGCGCCTGGTAGTCGCGGAAGTTGGAGCATGAAGAGATTTCCCGGTAGCGCTGCTGGCTCGGCAACCACACCTCCAGGTCATAGGTCTTGGCGGCGGAGAAGCCCAGGTCACCGCCGCACAGCGTCACCAACCGGTAAGGCAGGTCCAGCTTTTGCAGGATCGCCTCGGCGTGGCCAGTGAGCGCTTCCAGCGCCTGCTCGGACTCTCCCGGGCGCACCAGTTGCACCAGCTCCACTTTCTCGAACTGATGCTGACGGATCATACCCCGGGTATCCTTGCCGTGGCTGCCAGCCTCGGAGCGGAAACACGGCGTGTGGCAAACGTAGCGACGGGGCATGGTCTCGGCATCGAGAATCTCATCCGCCGCCAGATTGGTCACCGGCACTTCCGCGGTGGGGATCAGGTACAGTTCGCGCTCACCGCGCATCTTGAACAGATCTTCCTCGAACTTCGGTAACTGGCCGGTGCCGGCCAGAGCTTCCGGCCCCACCAGGTAAGGTACGTACAGCTCCTGATAGCCGTGTTCGCTGGTGTGCTGGTCGAGCATGAAATCGATCAGCGCCCGGTGCAGGCGCGCCAATTGGCCGGTCATCACCGCGAAGCGGGCGCCGGACAACTTGCTGGCACGCTCGAAGTCCAGCCGGCCCTCGTTGAGCGCTTCGCCCACATCGACATGGTCCTTGGGCTCGAAGTCAAACCGGCGCGGCGTGCCCCAGCGACGCACTTCCACGTTGTCGTCTTCATCCGCGCCCGGCGGCACTTCCTCCGCCGGCGCGTTGGGTACGCCCATGAGAAAATCGCGCAGCTCATCCTGGATCGCCTTGGCACGGGCTACTTCGTCGTCGAGCTGAGCATCCAGGGTCTTGAGCGTCTCCGCCACCTTGGCCTTGGCCTCATCCACCGACAAACCGGACTGGATCAGTTCTCCGATCTGCTTGGAGGCCTTCTTGCGTTGGGCCTGCAGATCCTGGGAACGAATATCGGCTTCCTTGCGGCGCCCATCCAGCGCCCGGAATCCGTCCAGATCCAGGGCATAACCCCGTTTTGCCAGTGCATCGCGGATGGCTTCGCCATTTTCCCGCAAGGCCCGAATATCAAGCATGGTGGCTCCTTTGCGCACTCATAAGATGTCAGGATTGAAAAAAATCAGGATTCAAACCACAAACGCCCCAGCGCCAGGCCCAGGCCAGCCAGGGAAACGCAGGACACCACCGAAACGGCGGCGTATGCCAGGGCCAACCCCAGGCCGCGGCTTTCCAGCAGGCGGACCAGCTCGAAGGAAAACGTCGAGAAGGTGGTCAGGGCGCCAAGCATGCCAGTCATCAACGCCAGCCGCCACAGTTCACTGGTGGTCAGGCTCGCCAGCAGCACCGCCAACAGGCCAAACAGAAAACTGCCGGCCAGGTTCACCGCGAAGGTGGCCCAGGGCCACGCCGGCATCGCCGGCACACCTATCCAGAGAGCGGTGGCATAGCGCAAGCAGGCCCCCATCGATCCGCCCAGCGCCACCGCCAGCCAGGGAAAAATACCGTGTGCGTTCATTGCTCATCCCCGTAACGTTGCCACTGGCTGTCGTGGTTTCGGCGCCGTAGCTGGCGCAGCTTCTCGGCGATGCGGATTTCCAGACCACGTTCCACCGGTTGGTAAAAGCGGGTGTCGCCCAGGGACGGAGGAAAATAGTTCTCGCCGTCCACGAAAGCGTCGGGGTGATCGTGGGCGTAGTGATACTCGGCGCCGTAGCCTTCCGCCTTCATCAATTTGGTCGGCGCGTTACGCAGATGCAGCGGCACCTCATTGCTGGGGTGCTCCGCGACGAATCGCCGGGCTGTGTTATAGGCGTTGTAGACAGCATTGCTCTTCGGCGCCACAGCTAGAAAAACGATGGCCTGGGCGATAGTCAGTTCGCCCTCCGGGCTGCCAAGACGCTCCTGCACCTCCCAGGCGTTCAGCGCCAGCGTCAGCGCCCTGGGGTCGGCGTTGCCGATGTCCTCACTGGCCATGCGCACCACACGCCGCGCCACGTAGAGCGGATCACAGCCGCCGTCGAGCATGCGCGCGAACCAGTACAGAGCCGCGTCCGGATCGGACCCCCGCACGGACTTGTGCAAGGCGCTGATCTGGTCATAGAACAGATCACCGCCTTTGTCGAAGCGGCGCACCGCATCACGCAGCACTTCCTGCATCAACGGCCGGTCGACGCGCGGCTGATCCCCGTCCGCCAGGTCCAGGGCCACTTCCAGCATATTGAGCAGCCGCCGCGCATCGCCATCGGCATAGTCCAGCAACAGATCGCGGGCGTCATCTTCCAGCACCATGGCGCTAAGATCCGGTTGACGCAGGGCCCGATCCAAAAGCCCGGACAGATCCTGGCGCTCCAGGCTGCGCAGGCGATAAACCCGGGCCCGGGACAGCAAGGCGTTGTTGAGCTCAAAGGAAGGGTTCTCGGTGGTGGCACCGATGAAGATCACCGTGCCGTCTTCCACGTGCGGCAGAAAGGCGTCCTGCTGCGCCTTGTTGAAACGGTGCACTTCATCCACGAACAACACCGTGCGGCGCCCCTGCCCCAACCGCGCCTTGGCTTGCTCCACCGCCGCGCGGATGTCCTTCACGCCGGACAATACCGCCGACAGGGTGATGAATTCCGCGTCCACCGCGCCGGCGAGGATCAGCGCCAGCGTGGTTTTGCCGGTGCCCGGCGGGCCCCACAGGATCATGGAATGCAGTTGCCCGCGTTCCACCGCCTGACGCAGGGGCTTGCCGGGGCCGATCAGATGGGACTGCCCGACATAATCGCCCAGCGACAAGGGCCGCAACCGCGCCGCCAATGGCTGGGCGGCGCCGCGGGTTTGATCGGCGAACAGATCATTCATGGTGCGCGCCACCACGCCCGCTCATGATTCACTCCTGACGGATAATGTCGGTGCCTTCCGGCGGGGTGAAGGAAAATCGCTCCGCCGGCAACGACCGGTTCAGGGTCAGATCGTGAAAACGGATCAGGGTCTGCTGGCCGAGCGCATCGCGCAAATGCATGGAATACGGCGTGTCGCCATGGAAAGTCACGTCCAGGGTCTCGAACAGAGGATCAGCGCCCTTGGGCTTGAGCCGATAGGTGATCTCGGTGCCCGTGCTTTCCAATTCGGAAATCTCGAACGCTTGCCCTACCCGCCGCGGATCGCCACCGAACAGCAGTGCCGGGGTGTTTCCCAGGTCCGGAGTCAACGGGCGAACCACCACCTGCTCCAGATCCACGTCGTACACCCATACGGTTTTACCATCGGAAACCGCCAGCTGCTCGAACGGCGCTTCGGTCTTCCAGTAAAACCGGTTGCCCCGCGCCACATCCATGGTGCCACTGGCATTCTGCTGGCGATCGCCATCGGAGCCCACCATGGATTGTTCGAACTGGCCGCTCATGCTACGCAGTCCGCTGAGTTTGGCGAGCAGGGTTTCGGTCGCGGAAGCCCAGGCCAGGGACGGCATCAACAGTGCCAATACAAGCCATTTTGTCATTGATCGTTATCCTCAGGCGTCCGGCGGTGGTGGCGCCAGCACCTCACGTTGTCCGTTGTGTCCGGCTTCGGAAACCACGCCGGCCATCTCCATGGCTTCAACCAGATTGGCGGCGCGGTTATAGCCGATCTTCAGTTTCCGCTGCACCGAGGAAATGGAAGCCCGCCGTGACTGTGTCACATAGGCCACCGCTTCGTCGTAGAGCGGATCGCTCTCATCATCACCACCGCCGGCCATTTCCATGCCAGGCATCGGCGCGTTCAGGTCCGAGCCGCCGTCCAGAATCTCTTCGAGATAGTTCGGTTCGCCGCGCTTGCGCCAGTCGTCGCAGACCCGGTGCACTTCCTCATCTGAGACAAAGGCACCGTGCACCCGTTCCGGCACGCTTTTGCCGCCGGGCAAATAGAGCATGTCACCGTGGCCGAGCAGCTGCTCCGCCCCGCCCTGGTCCAGCACCGTGCGGGAATCGATTTTCGAGGATACCTGGAAACCGATGCGGGACGGCACATTGGCCTTGATCAGGCCGGTGATCACGTCCACCGACGGCCGTTGCGTGGCCAGAATCAAGTGGATACCGGCGGCCCTCGCCTTCTGCGCGATACGGGCGATCAGTTCTTCCACTTTCTTGCCGACGATCATCATCATGTCGGCGAATTCATCAATGACAATAACGATGTACGGCAGCTTTTCCGCCAGCGGCGGTTCTTCCTCCAGATCCATCGGGTCGTTGGGTTTCCACAACGGATCCTTGAGCGGTTCGCCGGATTTCCTGGCGTCCTCCACCTTGCGGTTATAGCCGGAGATATTACGCACGCCCATGGCCGCCATCAGCCGGTAGCGGCGCTCCATTTCACCGACCCCCCAGCGCAACGCGCCGGCGGCTTCCTTCATGTCGGTGACGACCGGGGTGAGCAGATGGGGAATGCCGTCGTACACCGCCAGTTCCAGCATCTTCGGGTCGATCAGGATCAGGCGCACATCTTCCGGGCTGGATTTGAACAGCATGGACAACAGCATCGCGTTGACGCCCACCGACTTACCGGAACCGGTGGTACCGGCCACCAGCAAGTGCGGCATCTTGGCCAGATCCGCCATCACCGGATTGCCGGAGATGTCCTTGCCCAGCGCCATGGTCAGCGGCGAACTGGCGTCGTCGAACATCCTCGACCCCACCACCTCGGTGAATCGGATCATCTCCCGCTGCTCATTGGGGATCTCGATGCCCACCGTGGTCTTGCCGGGGATCACTTCCACCACTCGCACACTGATCACCGCCAGGGAGCGGGCCAGATCCTTGGCCAGGTTGGTGATCTTGGACACCTTGATGCCCGGGGCCGGCTGGATCTCGAAGCGGGTGATCACCGGTCCGGGCTGCACCGCCACCACCTCGGCATCGACGTTGAAATCCTTGAGCTTGATTTCCAGCAGACGCGACATGGCGTCCAGCGCTTCCTCGGAATAACCGCCCTTGCCGTCCTCGTCCACCTGATCCAACAAGGACACCTGCGGCAACTCTCCGGAAACCTCGGCGGTAAATAGTTTCTGCTGCTTTTCCTTTTGTACCCGCACGCTTTTCTCCACCGGCTTGGCCGGTTGGGCGATCTTCGGCGGCGTGCGGTTTTCCTTCTTCTTGTTGGCCTCGGTGATCACCCGGGCGCGTTGCTCGCGGGCTGCCTGAGCGGCCTTGCGTTCCTCTCGCCGCTCCCGGCGCTGTTCGAACCAGGCCGGCACCTTCTGGCCGATGCTGACCACCAGCTCTCCCAGGCGCTCGGCCAGGGCGATCCAGGACAGATCGGTGAATACGGTGATGCCGATCAGAAACAGCGCCACCATCACCAGGGTGCCGCCAAGGGCATTGAAGGCGTCCAGGGCGCTGCCGCCGACCACCTGGCCCAGAATCCCGCCGGCGTCTTCCGGCAGGCCGCCAGTGGCGAAATGCATATAAGCCAGCGCCGTGCCACCGATCATGGTCAGCACGAAACCCACCAGGCGCAGACTGAACATGGGCCAGCTTCCGGGCAGGCCGGCGTGGCGCTCACGCAGGACCTTGAACGCCCAGAACCCCACCAGTACCGGAAACAGATAGGCCATCAGCCCGAACAGCCCCAACAGCAGGTCGGCACAGAAAGCGCCGGCGCGGCCGCCGGCATTGCGCACGCTGTCCACGTGCCCCACATAGGACCATCCCGGGTCGCGGCTGTCGTAGCTGATCAATGCCAGGAGCAGATACAGCGACAGGGCGATCAGGGCGATGACCATGCCTTCCACCAAACCCCGTTTGAGATGGCGGGAAAAACCGGATTGAGTGTTACCGGCGGCTGCCTTTGTCACGCCTCGCCTCTTGCGTTTGGAATCCATAGAGCCTACTGAGTTTGCCAATGCTTTTTCCCGGGTCATGTAAAAGCTGGAAAAAACATGAACTCAACGCCATAACAAATTGAAAACTATGAAATTGTACAGAATTAGCGCCTTTCGAGCCAGCGCCCCGAGCGGCTCGTGCGCACGCAGTATCCCGCGCCTGGGCCCGGGCAACAAGGGCCGCTGGCGTGGCCATCGCCGCCTCAAATCGCATTGATAGTCGTGGCCGCCTTCACCAGGCGGTGAAAGTATTGTAGCTTGCTCGTCCTTGAAACGGTCCACCGGCGACACCATAACGTCGCCACTTCTTTCGCAGACCCAGTTTTCAGGCCCTGACCTGGTGGAGGATTCAATGAGCGACGTGCAGCACCATCGACTGATCATTCTGGGTTCCGGACCCGCCGGTTATACCGCGGCGGTTTACGCGGCCCGGGCCAACCTGAATCCGGTGGTGATCACGGGCATCCAACCGGGCGGGCAGTTGACCACCACCACCGAAGTGGATAACTGGCCCGGTGACGTGGAAGGCTTGCAAGGCCCGGATCTGATGGTGCGCATGCAACAGCACGCCGAGCGCTTTGAAACCCAGGTCCTGTTCGACCACATCAACGAAGTGGTGCTGGATCAGCGCCCGTTCGTTCTCAAGGGCGACTCCGGCACCTACAGCTGTGACGCCCTGATCATCGCCACCGGAGCCTCGGCCATGTATCTGGGGCTGGATTCCGAGCAGGCCTTCATGGGCAAGGGCGTGTCCGCCTGCGCCACCTGTGACGGTTTCTTCTACCGTGGCCAGAAAGTGGCTGTGGTCGGTGGCGGTAATACCGCCGTTGAAGAAGCCCTGTATCTGTCCAATATCGCCTCCGAGGTGGTGCTGATTCACCGTCGCGACAAACTGCGCGCGGAGAAGATCCTGCAGGACAAATTGCTCGCCAAGGACAACATCACGGTAATGTGGGATCACGTGCTCGACGAAGTGCTGGGCGATGATTCCGGCGTCAACGGCATCCGCGTCAAGTCCACCAAGGACGACAGCACCGAGGAGCTGGAACTGCAAGGCGTGTTCATTGCCATCGGCCATAAGCCCAATACCGACATCTTCGCCGGCCAGTTGGACATGCACGACGGCTATATCCGTATCCGCAGCGGTCTGGAAGGCAATGCCACCGCCACCAGCGTGGCCGGTGTGTTCGCCGCCGGCGACGTGGCCGACCACGTTTATCGCCAGGCGGTGACCTCCGCCGGCTCCGGTTGCATGGCGGCACTGGACGCGGAACGCTACCTGGAAACCCTGGAAGACTGATCGCGCATGATCCCCTGGTTGCCCGCCGGGGGGCCCTTTCCCGCCGTGGAAGAGGCCCTTGAGGAGCCCAACGGGCTGCTCGCCGCCGGCGGCGACCTCTCCCCCTCCACTCTGCTTCGCGCCTATCGTCAAGGCATCTTTCCCTGGTACGACGACACTCAGCCGATACTGTGGTGGTCACCGGCTCCGCGCTGCGTATTTCGCCCCGGCGATCTGCACCTGAGCCGCCGCACCCGGCGCACCCTGCGCGGCTGGAATCCGGAAATCCGTCTGGACCAGAATTTCGCCGACGTGCTCGACGCCTGTGCCGCGCCCCGCCCCGGCCAGGACGGCACCTGGATCACCCGTGACATGCGTGACGCCTATCTGCGCCTGCACCATCTCGGCCATGCCCACTGCGTGACAGTGCACGACAACAGCGGCATGGCCGGCGGCATCTACGGCATTCAGTTGGGCAGCGTATTCTTCGGCGAATCCATGTTTTCCCGCCGCGATAACGGTTCCAAATGCGCGCTGGCGGCGTTGTGGGCACTGGCACCGGAGCTCGGCATCCAGTTGCTGGACGCCCAGGTGGAAAATCCTCACCTGATGCGGTTGGGCGCGGTGTTGATGCCGCGACAGGCATTTCAACATGCCTTGCGCACTTTGATCACCAATACCGAACCCCAGTCATGGCCACCGGCTCCGTTGACCTGGAACGAGCTTGCTGGCCGGGATCGCGATTCATAAACCCGGATATCACTGCCAAGCGGAGCGCCGCCCGGGCAGCTCCCCACGAACACGGCTGTATTTGCGTTCGTCGCCCCATATCTCATAAAATGCGAACCATTATCATTTATGGGCGACCTTTCGCCCTCTCTGGCTACACATTCTGGCTACCAAGGGACCTACTGTGTCGGGCACCAAATTGGCACGACAAGCTGACATCCATGCCCTTTATAGTGATCATCAAGGCTGGCTGCTGGGTTGGTTGCGGCGCAAGCTCGGCAATCATCATGACGCGGCGGACATCAGCCACGACACCTTTCTGCGGCTGATTAGCGGTCACCGGGATACCTCCCGGCTTGGCGATGAACCCCGTGCTTTGCTGACCCACATTGCCCGCTGCCTGGTCATCGACCACTGGCGCCGGCGGGATGTGGAACAGGCCTACCTGGATTCCATTGCTCATTTGCCGGCCTGCGAAGCGCCATCGCCAGAAACCCGCTGGCTGATCCTGGAAGCGCTTTATCGAATCGATACCATGTTGCGCGACCTGCCGGCGCTCACCCGCCGGATTTTCCTTTTATCCCAGCTCGACGGCCTGAAATACCAGGACATCGCCGAGCGGATGGCGGTTTCGCTGCCCACCGTCAAACGCCACATGCGCAAGGCTTTTCTGGCCTGTCTGAGCCTGGACTAGAGCCGTTCCCGATGCCGACCGGCCCGTCTCCGACGTCTTCGCCCCCTATTGATCCCGCCATCCTCGAAGAGGCCGCGGACTGGCTGCTCCTGCTCCAATCCGGGGACGCCACGCCGGCCGACAGACAAAACCTGGAGCGCTGGAAAAACCAGGGCGCCATGCACCAAGCGGCTTGGCAACGGGCGGAGTCGGTGCTCGACACTTTCCACCAGGCGTCCCATCAGGCAGCCGGCCCGGCGGCCCGCCGGACGCTGTCACGACTGGAAAACACGGACCGGCGACGGGCCATGAAAACCCTTGCCCTGCTGCTGTTGGCCACACCCACGGCCTGGGTCAGCTACCGTTACCTGCCCTGGTACAGCTGGCAGGCGGATCTGTACACCCATACCGGGGAGCAACGGACTCTGGATCTGGCGGACGGCACCCATCTGGTGATGAACACCGCCACCGCCGTGGACTTGGACTTTTCCGAACGGGAGCGACGGCTGACCCTGAGGGCCGGCGAAATTCTGTTGACTACCAGCAAGGATCCCGCGCCCCATGCGCGCCCCCTCGTGGTCGATACTCCACAGGGCCGGTTGCGGGCGCTGGGCACACGCTTCGCCGTACGCCAGCTTGAGGGTGAAACCCTCCTGTCGGTTTTCGAAGGCGCGGTGGAAATCAGCCCGATCCATGCCGACAAGGTCATTGTTCCCGCCGGTCAACAGCGCCTGTTCAGCGGGTCGCGGATACGACCTTCTAAACCGGTTGCCGACGATGCCCTGCTCTGGGAAAAGGGCATGTTGCTGGCCAGGGATATGCCCTTGCGCACCTGGGTGGAAGAGATCGGCCGCTATCGCAACGGTATTCTGCGCTGCGATCCCGAAATCAGCGATATCCGGGTATCAGGCGCGTTCCCGCTCAATAATACCGATGCCAGCCTCGACCTGCTGCGCAAGACCCTGCCCGTGGAGATCAGCCGGGTATCCCCATGGTGGATCACGTTGCGAAAACGATGACCGTGAAGGGGGTGTTCCCATCATTGGCCAAACAACTGATCCTTTTTCCGTTCTCGTTCGGTGTAGTGGATAGAAAGGCGTTTTCCGGGCCGTTCACCTCCCGGGAAAGACCTTGTCCGACCACACCAGACATCAACGGGAACGACCTCCATGACAGTATATAACGGCCCACGGCCGGGCCAGGCGCGGATCAGCGTCAATAACAAATCAGCGGCACTGGCTCTGGCCATGACCTGCTCGCTCGCCGGTATCGGCGCGGCCATCACCCTGACACCTGCCACGGCCTTCGCCCAGCAAAACACAGCGCGGCAACACTTCTCCATTGCCGCCGGCAAGTTGAGCGATGTGCTGGCCCAATTCGCCGCCCAGGCCCAGGTTCCTTTGTCCTTTGATCCGCGAGTGTTGTTCGGTATCCGCAGTGACGGCCTGCAAGGCTCCTATACCGCGCGTGAGGGCTTCCAGGCGCTGCTGTCCGGCAGCGGATATGCGCTGCAACCAGAAGGGGAAGGCAGCTACTCCCTGCGCCGGCTCCCATCGGATCCGGTTACCCTTTCACCGATCCGGGTGGATGCCGGAGCCGGCGAAGAGTCAGCCTATGGCCCGGTGGCGGGCTACGCCGCAAGACGCAGTATCACCGCCACCAAGATGGATATTCCTCTAATCGAGACGCCACAGAGCGTCTCCGTGGTGACGGCGGATCAAATCGAAATCCAGGATGCGGAATCCCTGCACCAGGCGCTGCTGTATACCCCCGGCGTGGTCCCCATGGGTAGCGACAACCTGATCAGCGATGGTTTGATCATCCGCGGCTTCAATGTCACCGGCTCCGAGCCGATGTACCTCAATGGCAGCAAATTACCGCGCAACACTTTTAGCGGTGTCTCGGAACCCTACGCCATGGAGCGTATTGAAGTTCTCAAGGGCCCGGCCTCCGTACTGTATGGCAATGCGGCCCCCGGCGGGATAGTCAACATGGTCAGCAAGCTGCCGCGGACCAAGACTTCGCGGGAACTGAAGGTGCAAGGAGGCCGTTTTGACCGCAAACAACTGGCCGGTGATTTCACCGGCGCGCTCACCGAGGATGGGCGCCTGTCGTATCGCGTGACCGGCTTGCTGCGCCGCGGCGACACCATGACCGACCATATTCCCGATGACCGCGATTTCGGCCAATTATCGCTGCGCTGGCAACCCACCGACGATACCTCTTTGACCTTGCTGGCCAACAGTCAGCGTAACGACACCGTTTATCTGTACGGGCTCCCCCTGGAAGGCACGGTGCAACACAACGTCAACGGCGATATCGACCGCGACCGGTTCATCGGTGAGCCCGGTTTCGACAAATTCGAAACCAAAAACAAAAGCCTCGGCTATTTGTTCAGTCACCGCTTCAACGACACTTTCACCTTTCGCCAGAACGCGCTCTATTTCGACGCCGAGACCGATTGGAACTACCTCATCATGGGGTCCCTGGATGCCTCGCAGCGGATGTTGTCCCGCACTTCCGCCGCCCGTAACGACAGAAACCGCACCTTCACCCTGGACAACCAGCTGCAGGCAAAATGGAGCTGGGGAGCCGTCGAGCATACCTCACTGCTCGGCCTGGACTATGAACAAAGCCAGTTCAAGCGTACCCAGTACCGAGGCACCGTCGAAGCGCTGGATATCTTCGATCCGGTATACGGCTCTCCAGTGCAACTGAACGGCTCTCCGGTTAGCGATACCACGGAAGACAGCAACCAACTGGGGATCTATGCCCAGGAACATATCAAGATCGACGGCCGCTGGGTGGTGATGCTGGGTGGTCGTTACGACCAGGTTGACGGTAAAGGAAAGGATCATCTGGCCGGAGTATCGGCCACCACCTATGACGACCACGCCTTTACCGGCCGTGCTGGTGTGCTTTATCTATTCGACAACGGTTTCGCCCCATATCTCAGCTACTCCGAGTCATTCGAGCCGATCTCCGGCCAAAGTGCCGGCGGGCAGGCGTTCGAACCCACCGAAGGGGAACAGACTGAAATTGGTCTGCGTTATCAGCCACAGGGCGGGTTCACCTCCATCACCGCGTCAGCCTACAAACTGACGCAGGAGAACGTGGTAACCAGTGATCTGGCCAATCCCGGCTTTTCCGTGCAGGAAGGTGAGGTCGAGTCCACCGGCTTCGAGCTGGAGGCACGGGCCAATCTGAGCAGCGGCCTGAACCTGATCGCCTCCTATGCCTACATCGACAATGAGGTCACCAAAAGCAACAGCGGCACCAAAGGGAACCGGACCAATGGCGTGCCACGAAACATGGCGTCACTGTGGGCGGATTATGCCTTCGACGGCCTCCTCTACGGGCTTGGAGTGGGCGCCGGCGTCCGCCACATCGGCGAGACGCGCAATATTGCCAATACCGTCGCCGTGCCCAGCTATACGGTGGTGGACACCAGCCTCCGCTACCGGCTGTCACCGCAATGGCTGGTGACCCTCAATATCGACAACTTGTTCGATGAGAAATACGCCACCTGCAGTTACGCTTGTTTTTACGGGGTCAAACGCTCAGCCACCGTTACCGTCAAATACCAATGGTGACATGACAGGTCGGACGCGGGGGCATCCTGCCCCCGCCGTTGGTACTTCTCAGCCGGTTTTCACCTGCCCCGCCCCATTGGCGGTGTCACGGCGTTCGGCATAGTCGATGTAGAACGTCAGGCTGTCCGGATTGGCCATGGCATCCGGATTCGCCACCTTGTCCAGGGACTGCCCCAGCAGCAGTTTCTTGATCGGCAGCTCCATTTTCTTGCCGGTGAGCGTGCGCGGAACCTCCGGCGTCGGCACGATATCGTTGGGCACGTGCCGGGCGGACAGGTTGTCACGGATCGCCGACTTGATCCGGTTTTTCAGATCCTCGTCCAGGGACTGCCCCTCGCGCAGCACCACGAACAGCGGCATGAAAGATTCCCGCCCAAGATATTCCAGATCCACCACCAGACTGTCGAGGACCTCGGGAAATTCTTCCACCACCCGATAAATCTCGCTGGTGCCCATACGGATCCCGTGGCGGTTGATGGTGGTGTCGGAGCGGCCATAGATCACCGCGCCACCGCGCGGGGTAATGCGGATCCAGTCACCGTGGCGCCAGATGCCAGGAAACACGTCGAAGTAGCTGTCGTGGTAACGCAACCCTTCCGCATCGTTCCAGAAATACAACGGCATGGACGGCATCGGCTTGGTCACCACCAACTCCCCCACTTCGTCCTCCAGAATCCGGCCATCGTCGGACATGGCGTAGGTCGCCGTGCCCAGATACCGGCACTGCATCTCTCCGGAATAGACCGGCAGTATCGGGCAGCCACCCACATAGGCCGCCGCCACATCGGTGCCACCGCTGATGGTGGCGATCATCACGTCGCCCAACTGGTCCATGATCCACTGATACCCTTCCTCCGGCAGTGGCGAACCGGTGGACCCTACCGATTTGAGCCTGCCAGGAGTCAGCCATTGTCCCGGTTCGATTTCCGCCTTCTTGCAGTTGAGAAAATAGGCGGCACCGGCACCAAGGAAAGTCAGTTCGGTTTCCTCGGCAAAGCGCCACAAGGTGCCCAGATCCGGGTAACCGGGGTTGCCGTCGTAGAGACAGATGGTGCTACCCACCATCAAACCGGTGATCTGCGAATTCCACATGATCCAGCCGGTGGTGGTGAACCACATGAAACGATCCTCCGGCCCCAGATCCATGTGCAGGGCGTGGCCTTTCAGCCCTTCCAGCAAGGTACCACCATGACCGTGCACAATGGGTTTGGGCATACCGGTGGTTCCGGAGGAATACACCACCCACAACGGGTGATCGAACGGCACCTGCTCAAAAGTCATGGGCGTCTCGCCTTCGACCATATCCCGCCAGAGATCCGCGCCATCCAGGCGGGCCTCCGGGTCGAGATACGGCAACAGGATCATCTGCTCCACCGTCGGCAGCGCCTCACGTAAACCACGCACCACCTCCAGGCGGTCAAAATCCTTGCCGCCGTAGCGATAACCATCCACGGCGATGATCACTTTCGGATCGATCTGACGGAAGCGGTCGAGCACGCTGCGGGTGCCCATATCCGGGGAGCAACTGGACCAGATGGCGCCGACACTGGCGCAGGCACAGAACGCCACCACCGTCTCCGCCACATTGGGCAGGTACGCCACCACGCGGTCACCGGGACCAACACCGCGCTCGCGTAACCGGGAAGCCAGAGCCGCCACCTGCCGGCGCAACTCACCCCAGGACAGGGATTGCAGCGGACGAAGTTCGGAACGGGACAGAATCGCCGGACGATCGGGCTGATCATGGTGAAACCGGAAGATCTGTTCCACCAGGTTCAGCCGGCTGCCCTCGAACCATTGAGCCCCGGGCATTTCGTGGCTGTCGAGCACCTCGGTGTAGGGTTCCGAGGCAACCACATCGAAGTACTGCCAGATCGCCTCCCAGAAGGCTTCCAGATGGTCCACGGACCAACGCCAGAGGGCGTCATAGTCCCGGAATTGCTGGCCAGTGCGTTGCTCCAGCCAGCCCTGAAAGTGATGCAGGCGGCTGTTGCGGATGCGTTCCTCGCTGGGTTGCCACAGCGGCGTCGGGTCGGTTGTTGTCATCATAGCTCTCCTGAAGCGGCCTCCGTGCATACCAAGGCCGTTTATTGTTATTTCGCCCTAACAGGGCTTCGGAAGCCTATCCAACTCCGGAGGGCGGCGAAAGGTACAAGTATTCACGGACGCCGGACGCCGGACGCCGGACGCCGGACGCCGGACGCCGGACGCCGGACGCCGGACGCCGGACGCCGGACGCCGGACGCCGGACGCCGGACGCCGGACGCCGGACGCCGGACGCCGGACGCCGATAATGCAAAACCAGACCCAACACCCTGGCAAGGATTAAAAGCGCCTATTTATATCCGCAACGTTCCAAGACCCGATGTTCTAAAGCGTCAGGCGTCCGGCGTCCGGCGTCCGGCGTCATCTGGCATCTAGCTAGCCGCCAATGCCTTGGATACACTGATCTCATGAGTGACCTGTCCGAACTTCGCTTCTTCCGCACGCCGGCCCACCCATGCAGCTACCTGGAAGGCCAGCAGGCCGCCACGCTGTTCGTGGATCCGCAGGTGCGCCTCAATGCGGCGCTGTACAGCGAGCTCTCCCTGCTTGGCTTCCGCCGCAGCGGCGACTACCTGTATCGGCCACACTGCGAAGCCTGCCACGCCTGCCTGCCAGCACGGGTCCGGGTAGCGGATTTCCGGCCGCGCCGGCGGCAGAAGCGAATCCTTCAGCGCAACAACGATCTGATCGTGCGGCAGGAGCCCTCCCGGTATACCCGTGAATTCTACCGGCTCTACTCACTGTATATTCGCGAGCGTCACGGCGACGGCGACATGTACCCGCCCTCCGAGGAACAGTTTTCCAGCTTTCTGACCTGTGCCTGGACCGATACCCGTTTCTACTGCTTCCGCGATCCGGCCACCAAAAAATTGTTGGCCGTGGCCGTCACCGATGCCCTCAAGGACGGCTTATCCGCGGTCTATACCTTCTTCGATCCGGCCGCCGCCGACCGAGGCCTCGGCGTTAACGCCCTGCTCTGGCAGATCGAGGAATGCCGGCGCCAGGGTCTGCCCTATCTCTACCTGGGTTACTGGATCAGCGAGTGCCGCAAGATGAGCTACAAGAGCCAGTACCGCCCGCTGGAACTGCTGATCAACGACGAATGGCAGGAATACCAGCCCCCCTCTTCCTCCACGCCGCGCCCTCCCGGCGCCTAAACCTTTGCAGCAGGCGCCCAATTCCGGCACAATTGCGCCTCCCTCCGTAGCCGACGACATCAGGGTACGCGCTGAATGGCGAAAGAAGAGCAAATTGAATTGGAAGGCGTGGTTCTCGAAACCCTTCCCAACACTATGTTTCGTGTGAAGCTGGATAATGGGCATGTCATCACCGCCCACATTTCCGGCAAGATGCGTAAATTCTATATCCGGATTCTCACCGGCGATCGCGTCAAGGTGGAGATGTCCCCCTACGATCTGAGCAAGGGGCGCATTACCTTCCGCATGAAGTAACGGCGATTGTCTTGATACGCAAAAAACCCGGCATGCCGGGTTTTTTGTTGGTGCCTGTTTAAGATCCGTCGTTACCGCGTTGCTGCTGAAAAATACCCGCGGGGCCATCCCTGGCCACGATCTTCAGCAGGTGGCTTCTTCCTGGGAGGCATCCACGGTCAGCAGCAGCTTGTCGTCGCGGACCACGACTCGTGCCCGACCGCCCTGCTCCGACAGCTCGCCAAACAGCAGTTTCTCCGCCAGCGGCTTCTTGATCTGTTCCTGAATCAGACGGGCCATGGGACGAGCCCCCATATCCTTGTCGTAGCCATGATCGGCCAGCCAGGTACGGGCATCCGCCTCCACTTCCAGCACCACGCCTTTCTCATCCAACTGCGCCTGCAGTTCCACCAGGAACTTGTCCACCACACCGAGAATGGTGTCTCGATCCAGCGGGTTGAACTGGATGATGGCGTCCAACCGGTTGCGGAATTCCGGTGTGAAGGCTTTCTTCAACACCTCCATGCCATCACTGGACTGATCCTGTTCGGTGAACCCGATGGAGCGCTTGTTCAACACCTCGGCGCCGGCATTGGTGGTCATGATCAGGATCACGTTGCGGAAATCCGCCTTGCGGCCGTTGTTGTCGGTCAACGACGCGTTATCCATCACCTGCAGCAGGATGTTGAAAACTTCCGGGTGCGCCTTCTCGATCTCGTCCATCAACAACACACAGTGCGGTGTCTTGGTGATCGCCTCGGTGAGCAGGCCACCCTGATCGTAACCGACATAGCCAGGAGGCGCGCCGATCAAACGGCTGACGGTATGCCGCTCCATGTACTCGGACATATCGAAGCGCACCAGTTCCACCCCCAGCGCGCGGGCCAACTGCCGACTTACCTCGGTTTTACCGACCCCGGTGGGACCGGCGAACATGAACGAGCCAATCGGCTTGTTGTCCGCCTTCAATCCGGCACGGGACAGCTTGATCGCCGCGGAGATCGCGTCGATGGCCTCGTCCTGGCCGAACACCGTCATCTTCAGATCCCGCTCCAGATTGCGCAGTACCTCCTTGTCCGAGGAAGACACCTGCTTCGGCGGAATCCGCGCGATTTTGGCCACCATGGCCTCCACGTCATCCTGCTCGATAATCTGGCGACGATCAGCCTCCGGCCGCAGGCGCTGCCAGGCACCGACTTCGTCGATCACATCAATGGCCTTGTCCGGCAGGAAGCGGTCATTGATATAGCGCGCGCTCAACTCCGCCGCCGAGCGCAGGGCCGCGTCGGTATACTGCACGCCGTGGTGTTTCTCGAAGCGGCTCTTGAGCCCCCTGAGAATACCCACGGTGTCTTCCACCGACGGCTCCACCACATCCACTTTCTGGAAGCGGCGGGACAGCGCCCGGTCCTTTTCAAAAATGGTCCGGTACTCCTGAAAAGTGGTGGAGCCCATGCATTTCAATTCACCGGATGCCAGCAACGGCTTAAGCAGGTTGGAAGCGTCCATGACACCGCCGGAAGCGGCGCCGGCACCGATGATGGTGTGAATCTCATCGATGAACAGGATCGAATTGTCCTGCTTGCGCAATTCCGCCAGCAGACTCTTGAGCCGCTTCTCGAAATCACCCCGGTATTTGGTACCGGCCAGCAGCGCTCCCAGATCCAGGGAATAGACCACGGCGTCCTGCAGCGGCTCGGGAACCTGCCCTTCCACGATCATGCGCGCCAGGCCCTCGGCGATGGCGGTCTTGCCGACCCCCGGCTCGCCCACCAGCAGCGGATTATTCTTGCGCCGCCGGCACAGAATCTGCGCCGCCCGCTCGATTTCAAACGCACGGCCAACCAGCGGATCAATCCGATCGGCCCGGGCCATTTCGTTCAGATTGGTGGCGTAAGCCTCCAGGGCATTGGCGGAAGCGCCCCCTTCGGGGCCGCCACCGGCCTCGATGTCCGGCTGCTGCGCATCATCCGCTTCCTGTTGCGGAGAGACGCCGTGGGAAATGTAATTGACCACGTCCAGGCGATGCACGTCCTGGCTGTTGAGCAGATAAACCGCCTGGCTCTCCTGCTCATTGAAGATCGCCACCAGCACATTGGCGCCGGTCACCTCCTTCTTGCCGGAGGACTGCACGCTGAATACCGCACGTTGCAGCACCCGCTGGAAGCCCAGCGTCGGTTGAGTGTCA
The DNA here is from genome assembly GCF_004360225.1 of Alcanivorax sp. 24. Lineage (GTDB taxonomy): Bacteria > Pseudomonadota > Gammaproteobacteria > Pseudomonadales > Alcanivoracaceae > Alloalcanivorax > Alloalcanivorax xiamenensis. Next base: position 22,816 of record NZ_SNUA01000003.1, on the reverse strand, counting down.
CGCTCGTCGTCACCGTCGTCCGGCAATAACGGCGTGGAATCGCTAATGAACTGAGTCAGGGCCTCGCGCAGCTCATCCAGGTCCGCGCCGCAAGCGCGCAACACTTCCAACGCGGCATCGTTTTCCAGCAGCGCCAACAGCAGATGCTCCACGGTCATGAATTCATGACGGTGGCTTCGTGCGTGATGGAACGCCTCGTTAAGGGTAAGTTCCAGTTCTTTGCTGAGCATAGGCTACCTCACTACTCGTCACCCTCGGTGTCGGGCTCGCCGGCCTGAATCAGGCCCTCTCCACCTGACACATCAGCGGATGCTGATGTTCCCGGGCGTAATCGACCACTTGCGCGGCCTTGGTCTCGGCGATATCCCGGGGAAACACCCCGCACACCGCCTTGCCCTCGGTATGAACCGTCAGCATGACACGAGTGGCCTGCTCGCGGTCCATACGAAAAAAGGTTTCCAGTACCTCGACGACGAAATCCATTGGTGTGTAGTCGTCGTTGAGCATAATCACTTTATACATGGACGGACGCTTCAGCCGTGGCTTGCTCGCCTCAACGGCCAGATCGCCCTGACGATCGGGATCCACCGGCTTATCCGGCCCCAGGCGTGTTGGCGCCCCCCGATCGTTACCCGTGAAAAACACCTTGTGCTGCCTTTTCATGCGTCTCTCTGAAGTTTGTATACCCGCGGGCGCCGACAGGCAATCCACTTATTGGGGCATTAACCGCTATTTTTCAATCCCAGGAACCTAATTGTAATCTTTACGGCAGCGCGGCGGCGTAAAGAGCACGATTAGGCTCCCCATTGGGCTTGACACTCCGTTTTCCATGATGAAAAGTTGGGCAGAGCGCGACCCAGGGGATCTCTGAATCCAGCAATGCCGGATATTCCGGGACTTTCCGGCCCGTTCGGCGCATCTCATTCCATATCAGCCGAGGCCGGTGGCAAGGCCTTCATAGCAACTCGCTATGATAGCCAGAGCAAAGCCCCATGGCCGGCGGCGTTGATATTGGATATTGACGTCAGTGATCCAGGCCCCGCCCGGGCGGGGATAACAAAAACAATGTACAGCCATAGGTTACCGTGCGATGACCGGTTGTCATACAGAACACCGGCACAGCGGGACACCCGGAGCAACCAGAGGGACGACCATGGCAACGGGAACGGTAAAGTGGTTCAACAACGCCAAAGGGTACGGCTTCGTTCGACCGGACGAAGGTGGCGATGATCTGTTCGTGCACTACTCCTACATACAGGAGAAAGGTTACAAAACCTTATACACCGGACAGAGTGTGGAATACGAATTGCTCGAGGCCAGCAAAGGCTACCATGCGGTGAATCTGAAGCCAGGAGCGGTTCCCACCACCCGCCGGCACCGGACGGGCCGGAGGCGGGAGCGGGAGAAAAGCGCTCTCTCCACCTGAGCGAGCGCTTCACCGGAGAGGGCTGGAATCAGCGCCCCATGTGTTCGATCACGGCATCGCCGAATTCGGAACACTTCAACAGCGTGGCATCAGGCATCAGACGCTCGAAATCGTAGGTCACGGTCTTGGCGGCAATCGCCCCTTCCATGCCATTGATCACCAGATCGGCGGCGTCTTCCCAGCCCAGATGGCGCAGCATCATCTCGGCGGACAGGATCAGTGAACCCGGGTTCACCTTGTCCTGGCCGGCGTACTTCGGCGCGGTACCGTGCGTGGCCTCGAACAGAGCCACGGAGCCACCGATGTTGGCGCCCGGAGCGATACCGATACCGCCCACTTCCGCCGCCAGAGCGTCGGAAATGTAGTCACCGTTCAGGTTCAGCGTGGCGATCACGCTGTACTCCGCCGGACGCATCAGGATCTGCTGCAGGAACGCATCCGCGATCACGTCCTTGATGACGATCTCTTTACCGGTACGCGGGTTCTTCATCACCATCCACGGGCCACCGTCAAGCAGCTCGGCGTTGAAGCGGTCCCGGGCCAATTCGTAACCCCAATCCTTAAAGGCCCCCTCGGTGTACTTCATGATGTTGCCTTTGTGCACCAGGGTGACGGAATCCTTGTCATTATCGATGGCGTACTGGATCGCCTTGCGGACCAGACGCTGGGTGCCCTCGCGGGACACCGGTTTGATGCCGATACCGCAGCCTTCCGGGAAACGGATCTGGGTAACGCCCATTTCCTCGCGCAGGAAGCGAATCAGCTTGGTGGCTTCGGGACCATCCGCGGCCCACTCGATGCCGGCATAGATGTCTTCGGAGTTTTCACGGAAGATCACCATGTCGGTCAGTTCGGGGTGGCGTACCGGGCTGGGTACCCCTTCGAACCATCGTACCGGGCGCATACAGGTATAAAGGTCGAGCTCCTGGCGCAGGGCCACGTTCAGAGAACGGATCCCACCGCCCACCGGAGTGGTCAACGGTCCTTTGATACCTACGGTGAATTCCCGCATGGCTTCCAGGGTCTCTTCCGGCAGCCAGACATCCGGCCCGTAAACCCGGGTGGCCTTTTCACCGGCATAGATTTCCATCCAGGTGATGCCACGCTTGGCGCCATAGGCTTTTTCCACCGCGGCGTTAACCACTTTTATCATCACCGGCGAGATATCAACGCCGATGCCGTCCCCTTCGATATACGGAATGATCGGGTGGTTGGGGACATTCAGGGATAGGTCCGCATTAACGGTGATTTTGTCACCGTCTGCCGGAACCACGATCTTTTGGTATCCCATCTACACTACTCCCTCTGAGAATAACCGTGGAATTCGGTTGCCGGGCGAGTATACCATCGAGTGGATAACCTTGCTTGGCCTTCATGGGCCCGAACCGACGATTTTCCCAATGGCCCGGCTTATTTTGTTTAACAAACCCTTTCAGATGTTGTCCCAGTTCACCGACACTCGTGGGCGCCGGACCCTCAAGGAAGCACTTCCGATGGACGGCGTCTATCCGGCCGGCCGCCTGGACTGGGACTCCGAAGGATTACTGCTGCTCACCGATGACGGCGGCCTCCAGGCTCGCATTGCCAGTCCGCGTTTCCACCTGCCGAAGACCTATCTGGTACAGGTGGAAGGCGCGCCCGGTGAAGACGATCTGGAGCCGTTGCGCCAGGGCATCACGCTCAAGGATGGCCCCTGCCGGCCGGCGCGGGTCCGGCGCATCGACGAACCGCGGCTCTGGCCGCGCCAGCCGCCGGTGCGCACGCGGCTCACGGTACCCGACCGCTGGCTGGAACTCACCATAGACGAAGGTCGCAACCGCCAGGTGCGGCGCATGACCGCGGCGATCGGCTTCCCCACGCTACGGTTGGTACGCTGGCGGATCGGTGACTGGAGCCTGGGTGGCCTGGCCCCCGGCCAGTGGCGGGAGGAAACCGTGCATCTGCCGAAGGCGCCGGCGCGGGGCGGGCCATCCCGGCGCCGTTCTCCTCCACGTCAGCGGCGCGGGAAAGCGCGCCGGTCGTGACGAGCCCCCCGGCGTTGCGCTACCATCTGGCGCCCGCCATGCCTGGAACCGCCATTCTATGAACAGCTTCGAACCGCACATTACGGTAGCCACCGTGGTGGAGCAAGACGGACGCCTGTTGTTCGTGCGAGAACACCAGGACGGAGAGCTGGTGCTCAATCAGCCCGCCGGCCATGTGGAATTCGGCGAGGACCTGATGCAGGCCGCCTACCGAGAAACCCTGGAAGAGACGGCCTGGCAAGTGGAAGTGACCGACCTGCTCGGGTGGTACATTTTTCAGCCGTTCAAGGGTGCCGGCGTATACTATCGGGCCTGTTTCGTCGCCCGTCCGCTGAAACACGATCCGCGCCAGAAACTGGATCGCGGCATCGAGGAAGCGGTCTGGCTGACGCCCCGGGAACTGTCCTCCCGGCAGGCGGAGCACCGCAGCCCGCTGGTGGCGCGCTGCGTCTCCGATTACCTGAGCGGCCGGCGCCTGCCGCTGGACACCATTTATCAGCATCCCTGGCCTTTGCAGCAGGGCTGAATCCATCACTACACAGTTGGTCGCCATGTCGGAACTGCGTTCTCCTTCCACCCTTGCCCCCGAATCCACCCGCGTCATCGTCGGTATGTCCGGGGGGGTCGATTCCTCGGTTGCCGCCGCCCGTTTGCTGGAGGCGGGCTATCAGGTGGAAGGCCTGTTCATGAAGAACTGGAACGAGGACGACGGCACCGAGTATTGCACCGCCCGCGAGGATCTGCTCGACGCCATGCAGGTGGCGGGCGTACTGGGAATGGAGCTGCATACGGTGAATTTCGCCGGTGAATACTGGGACCGGGTGTTCGAACACTTCCTCGAGGAATACCGGGCCGGCCGCACTCCCAACCCGGACATTCTCTGTAACAAGGAGATCAAGTTCCGCGCTTTCCTGGATCACGCCGTGGCACTGGGCGCCGACGCCATCGCCACCGGCCACTACGCCCGCATCGAGCATGGGCCCGGGCCCGCCCGATTGCTGCGCGCGGTGGATACCAATAAGGACCAGACCTACTTTCTGCATGCGGTGGGCGGCGACAAATTCGCCCGCACCCTGTTCCCGCTCGGCGATCTGCACAAGCCGGAAGTTCGGCGTCTGGCCGCGGAAAAAGGCTTCGACAATCACAAGAAAAAAGACTCCACCGGCATTTGCTTCATCGGCGAGCGCCGCTTCAAGGACTTCCTGGAAACCTACCTTCCGGCCCAGCCCGGCGTCATCGAGGACGACCACGGCAAGGTGATCGGCCGGCACGACGGACTCATGTACTACACTCTCGGTCAGCGCCAGGGGCTTGGCATCGGCGGCCGCGCCGATGGCAATGAAGAACCCTGGTACGTGGCCGGCAAGGACCTGACACGCAACGTGCTGATCGCGGTGCAGGGCCATGACCATCCGCTGTTGTTCAGCCGCGAGCTGACCAGCGCGCCGGTGGACTGGGTGGCGATGGCGCCCCCCACCCTTCCGGCGCGGCTTACCGCCAAAACCCGCTATCGCCAGCCCGACCAGGCCTGTACCGTGGAGAGCGCCGGCGAAGGCCGTGTGCGGGTGGTGTTCGATCAGCCGCAACGGGCGGTCACCCCGGGTCAGTCGGTGGTGTTTTACGACGGTGACGCCTGCCTCGGCGGCGCCGTGATCGAGGAGACACGATGACCGAGCAATCCCTGTCCCCGCAGCAACAGCAGATGCTGGCGCTCGGCGCGGTATTCGAGTGCGCGGTGATGGCCGACCAGATCGCCACCCGTGGCGACGCCGATCCGGCGGTACTGGAGTCACTGTTCGAATCGGTGTTGGTAATGGACGCCACCGACTTCGACACCATTTACCCACGCCCGGCCCGTTTCCAGGATGGCCTGCGTCTGTTGCGCAAGAGCCTCAATCGGGAACAGAGCCGGGACGCCGCCCGCCCTCTCAGCTATGGATTGGCGCTGCTGCATCTGTCTTCAAAATTACGCAAGAATGACGACGTGGTGAACATTCTTCGCAACCGGCTGTTGGCCCTGGAAGGTCAGCGCGCTCATTTCGAGGATCTTACCCAGCCCGGCTTCTGCCACCGGTTGGCGGGTATCTACCTGGATACGCTGGGCACATTCCGGTTCCGCATCCGGGTCCAGGGCGACCCCGCCAAACTGCAGGATGAGGACAACGCGGCCCGCATCCGCGCCCTGTTCCTGGCCGGTGTGCGAGCCGCCTTTCTGTGGCATCAGATGGGCGGCCGGCGCTGGCGCCTTCTGTTTCAACGAAAGGTTCACCTCGACACTTTAAATAGCATAAAAATCAACGAGATAAGTTAGTTTTATAAAGCAGAACATTAAGGTGGATCGCGGCTCGCAAGCCGCGATCCATCCGTCCTTCGACCTTCGTCATAACCCACGCGGCGCCACCCGATTTGCTGTATCATAGCGCCGCTTTCGGTTTTCCTGTCTAGGAGTGCTTCATGTCCAGCCTTACTCACCTTCGTGCCATTTCTCCAGTGGACGGCCGCTACGCCGGCAAAGCGGATGCCCTACGCGACATCACCACCGAATACGGTCTGATTCGCTACCGGGTTCATGTGGAAGTCAGCTGGCTGGAACAGCTTGCCCACGAGAAGGCGATTCCGGAGGTCCCCCTGATGAGCGGCAAGGCCGCCTGGCACCTGCGGGGCATCACCCGAGAATTCGAGGAAAAGCACGCCGAGCGCATCAAGGACATCGAGGCCACCACCAACCATGACGTCAAGGCCGTGGAGTACTTCATCAAGGAGTGCATGGCCGAGCACGAAGAGCTGGACAAAATGACCGAGTTCGTGCACTTCGCCTGCACCAGCGAGGACATCAACAACCTGTCCTACGCGCTGATGCTCAAGGAAGCACGTGACGCCCTGCTGCCGAAACTGGATCAGGTGACCAACGCCATCCGCAAGCTGGCCCACGCCAACGCCGACCGGCCGATGCTGTCGCGCACTCATGGCCAGTCCGCCTCCCCCACCACCGTGGGCAAGGAGATGGCCAACGTGGTGGCGCGCCTCCAGCGTCAACGTGAGCAATTCGCGGCGGTACCGGTGCTCGGAAAGATCAATGGCGCGGTGGGCAACTACAACGCCCATCTGGCGGCCTACCCGGAAGTGGACTGGGAAACCTTCGCCCGCCGTTTCGTCGAGGGTCTGGGACTGACCTTCAACCCCTTTACCACACAGATCGAACCGCACGACTGGATCGCCGAATACTTCCACGCCCTGATGCGCTTCAACACCATCCTGCTGGACTTCGACCGCGACGTCTGGGGTTACATCTCGCTCGGTTACTTCAAACAGAGAACCGTGGAAGGCGAAGTGGGTTCCTCCACCATGCCGCACAAGGTCAACCCGATCGACTTCGAGAACTCCGAAGGCAACCTGGGCCTGGCCAACGCGATGATGGATCACCTCGCCGCCAAACTGCCGATCTCCCGCTGGCAGCGCGATCTCACCGACTCCACCGTGCTGCGCAATGTCGGCGTGGGTCTGGCCCACAGCCTGATCGCCTATGAAGCCAGTCTCAAAGGCATCGGCAAACTGGAAGTGAACCCGACCCGTCTGGAAGAGGATCTGGAGCACGCCTGGGAAGTACTGGCCGAGCCCATTCAGACGGTAATGCGCCGCTACGGCATCGAGCAGCCCTACGAGAAACTCAAGGCCCTGACCCGTGGCAAGGCCATCACCGAGGAGGCACTGATCGCCTTCATCGACACCCTGGCGATCCCCGAGGAAGCCAAGGCGCGGCTCAAGGACATGACCCCTGCCACCTACGTGGGCAGCGCCGGCCAGCAGGCACGGGCAGTCTGATCTTGGCCACCGAGCTGCCCCGCTTCACGCTGCCACTGCCGGCGGAGACCTTTCTCGAGCGGCACTGGCAGCGGCGCACCCTGTTCATGCCCGCCGCCGCCCGCGGCCTGGACTACCCCGACGCCGATACCCTGGCCGGGCTGGCCCTGGAAGCGGAAGTGGAATCCCGACTGATCCGGGGCGCCGGCGACGGCCCCTGGTCGTTGCAGCAGGGACCGCTGGAAGAGGATGCGTTCGAGGGCCTGGGCGAACGGGACTGGACCCTGCTGGTGCAGTCCGTGGATCATTTTCTGACGCCGGTGAGCCTGCTGCTGGATGATTTCGGCTTCGTGCCGGGCTGGCGTCTGGAAGACATCATGATCAGCTACGCCGCCGAGGGCGGCAGCGTCGGCCCCCATTTCGATCAGTACGACGTGTTTCTGATCCAGGCCAGCGGCCATCGCCATTGGAAAATCGGACCGCATTGTGACGACGCCGCGCCGCAGCGCACTGATACGCCGCTGAAGATGCTGGCGCACATGCCCTGCGAACAGGAGTTCCATGCCGGCCCTGGCGATGTGCTGTATCTGCCGCCGGGCGTCGCCCACCATGGCGTCGCCAGCGACAGCGATTGCGTCACCTGGTCGGTGGGGTTCCGGGCTCCGGATTACCGGGACCTGCTGGCGGAAATGGTGGCCGAATGTCTGGCCAACCAGCCCGAGCAGCTTTACGGCGACGCCGGGCGTGCGCCCTGCACGGATCCGGGACGACTCGAACAGAACGATCTGGAGCGTCTGCTGTCTGCTTCCCTGGGGCTGCTGGACCGCGCTCAGGCCGCCCGGGCGGTGGCCCGCTGGCTCAGCACGCCTCGTCAGAACGGTCTTGATTTTGTTGTGGACGAAGAGCAGATTCGCGCCGGCGCGCCAGACGCCGCGCTGGTGCGGCACGGCGGCGTACGCCTGCTTCGCCAGGGCGATCAGGCCTGGCTGAACGGCGAATGCTGGACACTGGATGCGGAGCAAACCGCCCTGGTGGACCTGCTGGCCAGTCAGCGCCGCTATCGAGAGGACCAGTTGCAGCCGCTGCTGGACGGGTCCGCCCGCGAGCTGCTCAATCATTGGATCGATCAGGGCTTCTTTGCCCCGCTTTAACCGAGAACACCATGGCCTTTAGCATTATCGAAACCACCTGGGATGAACACGAGCCGGCACTGCGCCAGCTACGCGAAACCATCTTCATCGGCGAGCAGAATGTGCCGGAAGAACTGGAGTGGGACGGCGAGGATCCCGGTGCTTGTCATTTTCTCGCCTGCGACCAGCAGAACCAGCCGGTGGGCTGTATCCGCCTGCAGAACAGCGGCCAGATCAGCCGCCTGTGCGTACTCTCGAATTACCGCAACAGCGGTATCGGCAGAGCCCTTCTGGTGGCCGCCGAGGAAGCGGCGCGGGCACGTGGCATGCAGGAGATATTCCTCAATGCCCAGACCCATGCCACCAGCTTCTATGAAGCGGCCGGCTTCGCCAGTTCCGGCGGCATTTTCATGGATGCCCATATTCCGCACCGGCAGATGTTCAAGCTGTTGAAGTAGCCCGTCGCGCCACCACGAAACAAGAATCAGAAAAGAGAGCCTTTCATGTCCGACACCACCCAATACTTCCTGGAGCAATCCCGCCTGCCGAAACAGTGGTACAACATCATGGCGGATTTCCCGGAGCCCATGGCGCCGGTACTGCACCCCGGCACGCACCAGCCGGTGGCGCCCTCCGATCTGGCTCCCCTGTTCCCGGAAACCCTGATTGCCCAGGAAATGACCACCGAGCGCCATGTGGAAATTCCGGCGCCGGTGCTGGACGTCTACAAGATGTGGCGGCCCAGCCCGCTGATCCGCGCCCGGCGGCTGGAGCAGGCTCTGGACACCCCGGCCAGGATCTATTTCAAATACGAGGGCGTGAGCCCGGCTGGCTCACACAAGCCGAACACCGCCGTGGCCCAGGCCTATTACAATGCGGAGGCTGGCACCCGCCGCCTGACCACCGAAACCGGCGCCGGCCAGTGGGGCTCGTCCCTGGCGTTCGCCGGCAGCCTGTTCGGGCTCGAGGTGCAAGTATTCCAGGTCAAGGTGTCCTACCAGCAAAAGCCCTATCGCCAAGCGCTGATGCGCACCTATGGCGCCGAGTGCATCCCCTCCCCGTCCAATCTCACCAACGCCGGCCGCGCCATCCTGGCGGAGAACCCCGACCATCCGGGCAGCCTCGGCATCGCCATCAGCGAGGCGGTGGAACTGGCGGCCCAGGCCGACGACACCAAGTATGCCCTCGGTTCCGTGCTCAACCATGTGATGCTGCATCAAAGCATCATCGGCCAGGAAGCCCTGCTGCAGATGGAAATGGCCGGCGACGATCCGGACATACTGATCGGCTGCACCGGCGGCGGCTCCAACTTCGCCGGTCTGGTGTTTCCGTTCCTCGGCCAGCAACTGCGTGGTGGCCGCGGTCGCCGCATCCTGGCGGTGGAGCCGGCGGCCTGCCCGACCCTGACTCAGGGCCGGTTCGCCTACGACTTCGGCGACACCGCCCACCTGACACCGCTGACCAAGATGCACACCCTCGGCTCCAGCTTCACCCCGCCGGGCTTCCACGCCGGCGGCCTGCGTTACCACGGCATGGGCCCGCAGGTTTCCCACGCGTTGCAACTGGGGCTGATCGAAGCCCGCGCGTACGCCCAGACCGGCTGCTTCGAGGCGGCGGTGCAATTCGCCCGCCACGAAGGCATCGTGCCGGCGCCAGAGTGCTCCCACGCGGTCAAGGCCGCCATCGACGAAGCGTTGCGCTGCAAGGAAGAAGGCCAGGGACAAACCATCCTGTTCAACCTGTCCGGCCACGGTCATTTCGACATGCAGGCCTACATCGATTTCTTCGATGGCAAACTGGAAGACCGCGAGTACGACGCCGCCGCCGCGGAAGTGGCGCTGGCGCAGTTGCCTCAGCTCGGTTGAGGCCCGTGACGGCAACACGCGGAATCGCGGCTTGTGCGCCGCGATTCAATCCGCCGACCGGGTAAACCGCCACGCGCACCACACCGCTAACAGCGCCATCGGCAGCACCGCCATGAACACCACCGGAGCTGCCCGCTCGGCGCTTTCCGGCGACAGACCTTCCGCCACACCGGCCAAATTGGCCGCCAACCCCGCCAGCACCGCGCCCACGGCACCACCCACCTGGCGCACCGCGATCAATGCCGAAGAGCCAATGGTCCGGTCTCCTTCCGCCAGCGCCCGCAGCAAGCGCCGGTTCATCAGACTGGAGCCCCAACCCAGGCCCAGACCGCAGATTGCCGCGCCCATCAATACCCAGAGCACCGGCGACGTCATAACGGCGGCCAGCAACAACACCCCGAGTAAAACCGTCAACGCGCCGATGCGAATCCAGCGGCGCTCGCCCTCCTGATCCGCCCCGGAAACCGCCAGCGCGGCCAGCGTCCAGGCCATCGCCTGCACCGCCACCACATAGCCAGCCCGTAACGGCGACAACCCCTGTAGCGCTTGCAGAATCGGTGGGCCATAGATGAGCAATGCCATGGACGCCGCGGTTACCGCGAACAGCGTGGCGTAACCGGCCCCCACCGTCCGTTGCAACCGCCAGGCACCACCCGGCAGCAGACGGTTTGTCGCGCACTGATCGACCTCACGCAAGCGAAACAGCATCAGCCCCGCCACCCCCATCAGCCCCAGCACTACCAGCCAATGGCTGGCGAGACTGGCGAGCGTCAGCGCCGCCACACCCGCCGCCAGCAACCCCAGTTGCACCCAGGGCACCCGGACAGTGCGTTCCGCCGGAGCCGCGCCACGAAACAACCGCAAGGCGGCAAAGACGAACAGCACGGCCTGAGCCGAGAACAGCCAGAACACACCGCGCCACCCGCCAGACTCGGCAAACACACCACCCAGCAAAGGGCCAAGCACAGTGGCGAGCGCCCAGATCGCGGTGGCCGAGGCGAACACCCGGGCCAGATGCCGTTCCGGGAAGAACTGTGCCACCGCCACCATGGCGAAACCGGAAATCCAGCCGCCGCCAACCCCCTGCACCAGCCGCCCCAGCAGAAAAGTGTAAATATCCGGGGCCAATGCCGAGATCAGGCATCCCGCCGTCAGCACGGCGCCTGCACAAGCGCAGGCGCGGGCCAGACCAAAGCGCTCAGCCAGCCGCCCGGCGCTGGCCACCGCCACGATGGTCCCCACCATGAAACCGGCCACCGCCCAACTGAAATAAGCGTAGCCCCCCAGAGAGGCCGCCACCGTCGGCATGATGGTGGCGGTGACCAGACTCTCCACCGCGCCCACCCACACTCCCAGCCAGATCAACAGCAAACGGGGCAGCCTTCCGCCGGATAACAGATCGCTCCAGGTATCGGATTCAGGGGTTTCCAGGTAAGACATGCGGGGCTCCCTGCCGAAGGCTCAGAATGCCAGAGCGGCACCCACTCAGCGCAAAGTCGCGGTCAGCCGCCAGAGCTCGTGGCCGCTGAGGCGATACTTTTCCTCGAAGTCGGTCAACGCCGCCTCATCTTCCGGCAGCGGTTGCAAGGACGCCTCGACTCCGGCCAACGCTAACGCCGCCGCCAACTCCTGCAGATACAGGCGCCAGTTACTACGTGCTTCCAACTCACCTCCCAGGGCAAGCAGATGCGGAAATACCGGGTGACCATGCCAGCGGCGCTTCAGGTGAGCGCTTTTCGGCCAGGGGTTGGGATACAGCAGATAATGGCGCCGCAACCGCCAGCCGGCGTCCTCCGCCAGCCGCCAGAACCCGGCGCAGTCACAACGCACCAAACGCAGGTTTTCCGGCAGCGCCTCGCCAAAACGCCGCTCGCCCCGCCGCAGCCGATGATCGGACTGGTCCAGTCCGAGTACCTTCGCCTCCGGGAAACGGCGGGCCAGCGCCACCGAGGAACGGCCGGTACCACAACCGGAATCCAGGATCAGCGGCCTCGCATCCTCGCCGAGCCATTGCCGCGCCTGATCAAACGCCCGGCGGTCATGCTCCGCCAGCGGCGCCCGCCAGGGCTGCGACAAATGGCGGCGCACGGTGGCCTCCAGGCGCTCGTGCAGGCCGGTTTGGTTGGAAACCACGGGGGAACTGTTGGCGAACATGAAATTATTGTGATCCGCATGAAGTTGGGATGGCGGCCATTTGCTATTCTTTCGGCAAGCCGGGCGAAGGCCCCATTATGCGTTTTTAAAGCCTGCTTTTCCTCCTGATGACGAATTTATCGGGGCATCGGCAAGGCATCGATAGCAAGCCCATCATGACCAGGAGGCCGCCATGAACACCGTCATCCGTACCCTGGCCCTGCTCGGCCTGATTCTGACCGGCCCGGCACTGGCCCAAATGTCCATCCATGTGGTCCAGCGGGCCGACGCTGAAGCTCTGGTGCCGGTCATCGAACCGCTGCTGCCGGAAGGCGGCTCCGTCAACGCCTACCAAGGCCGGCTGGTGATCCGCACCAGTCAGGAGAATTTTGATCAAATCCTCAATGCCCTGGGCGACATGCCCGCCGCGCCACGCACGGTATCAGTGATGTTGCGGCGCCGCCAGAACAGCGAAGGCGACGACCGCGTATTGAAAGTCGAAGGTGGCCGAGTCACCGTGAACGGCGGCCGGCACCAGCAACAACGCGAGGATCAATATCGGATCAACACTCTGTCGGGGCATCCGGCCAGTGTTGGTCAGGGTACCCTGATCGCCCTTGCCGGCAGCCAGTTGCCCGCTTTATTGAGCCTGAAACAAGGGATCGATATTCTGCCTCTGCTCACCGCCGACAATCAGGTGCGCCTGCGCATCAGCCAGCGCTTCGAACAATTGAGCCATGGCACCGTCGCGGACACCCAGAGCACCGCCACCACCCTGCAAGTGCCCCTGGGCCAGTGGACGCCCTTGGGAAACATAGAAGTGCGCGAACAAACCCGGAGCCAGGGCTTGGGCGGCGTGGAGCAACACGGCAGCACCGTCACCCTGCCGCTGGAAATCAAAGTCGATCTGGTCCAATGACCAACCCACGGGAGCGGCAATGGAAACCACCACACTGGCCAACAGCGGCCTGACCTGCAGCCGTATCGCCCTGGGCACCCGGACCATGGGCACCGGAGCGCGGGACAGCGCCGCAGCGGGCGCGGGATGGGATCGCCATAACGCTCTGCAGGCCATCCTGGAGGCGGTGGAAAACGGCATTACCACCATCGACACCGCTCCCCTGTACGGCTTCGGAGAATCCGAAGCGCTGGTGGGCGAAGCGCTGCACCGTGGCCGCCTGCGACAGCATGTGGCGCTGTCCACCCAGGCCGGACTGGATTGGCGCGACGGCATCCCGTTCCGTGACGCCCGGCCGCAACGGCTGTTCGAGGAAGTGCACGCCAGCCTGCGGCGCCTGCGCACCGATGTCATCGACCTGTATCAAGTGCACTGGCCGGATCTGGCCTGCCCGCTGGAAGACACCGCCGGGGCCATGGCCACACTAAAGCGCCAGGGCAAGATCCGCGCCGTCGGCGTCAGCAACGTCACCGGCCAGCAGCTGCGCGCCTTCCACGCCCTCTGTCCGCTCACTGCGGTTCAGGTACCCTACAATCTGTTCGAACGGGGTATTGAAGAGGATCTGCTGCCCACCGCCCGGGAGCTGGGCATCAGCGTGCTGGGTTACAGTGCTCTGTGCCGTGGCCTGCTGTCCGGCAAGATGCGTCCGCACACCCGTTTCAACGGCGACGACCTGCGCAACCACGACCCCAAATTCCAGTCGCCCCACTACGCCCAGTATCTGAAGGCCGTGGAGGCGCTCAATGCGCTTGCCCGTGACAATGGCCTCAGCGGCGTGCTGCCTCTGGCGGTACGCTGGCTGCTGGACCAGCCCGGCGTCGATCTGGCCCTCTGGGGCGTGCGTCGCCCGGAACAGATCCTGCCCATGCTGGAGTTGGACGGCTGGCATCTGGATGACGCTTTGAACGCGGAGATCGAGCGTATTCTGGCTGACGCCACCACCGACCCGGTGGGGCCGGAGTTCATGGCGCCGGCGGGGCGGTAAGTAGGCAGGCTCCCGACGCGTTGTGCTGCCTGAGCTCTAACTGCCATTAGAAGCTCACGTCTTGCGGCGTTTGAACAGTCTGCCAAGCATCGCGCCCGCGCCAACCACGATCAGCACGCCGAATTTCTTCAGGAATACCAGCGCCGCGGCGAGAAATCCCGTTTTAGTAATTACCTTTCCGGCGACCAGTGCACCAATACCGTAGGCCGCCATCTGATCAATACCCGGATCAAAATCCTTGTAGCAATAACCTTTATTGAATTCTGCCAAAGCCAGGACCGTATCCAGCTGTGAGTCTATGATCTGCTTTTGATCCATGCCGGCAATGAAGTTCAGGATCAGCACGCCTTTGCGTCCCAGAACCCGAATGTTGTAGTTCAAGGTGTTGACGTCCTGACCCCCGAATTTGATTTCCTTTGCCCAATGCAGTTTATGCGACTCTTTATCGTAGAACGGCTTTGATGCCCAGCCGACGAGCTCCATGGACTCGTACCCTTCTTCGACACGTTGCCGGCTGTACTCCGAGGTCCCTTCCTTCATCTGCGACAACAGTGCGTCATAATCGATGGTGTCGGCATCCTCATCGGACACGTACCCCTCTTCCTCATATTCAATAGTCACGCCCCAGGCGTCTTCATCAAAGGGGGCGGCATTGGATGGGAAGAGCATTCCCAATACCGCTTCAGCGGTATCGGGGGGATTGCCCCACACTTCGACCAGAACCTATTCCGAGTCTTGCGGATTCAAATAATAGAAGCTGTCAGGAACGGTTAGTTCGGCAACACCATTAGGCAAACTGACCCCGCCCTGCTGACGGTCGAGCGAGTCCCATATTCGCCGCATCTCCGCCACATACCGCTCCTCTTCGGGAGTCAGTTGCGATTCTTCCGCGAAGCCCAAGTTCGCTGAAAAAAGCGCCAGACACACAACCAGTACTTTTATGTACTTCACAACATCCCCCACTGATATCTTCATATATGCTATGAGCCACATAATTTTATTTGACAAGGCATGCGATGGGCTTTGCTAACCCGGATCTCCAATGGGCAAACCCAAAGCTCACAATCCACTTACTTGGAGAAGAATCCCAGCTTCGCTGGCCCTCTACGCCTCGCCACCTCTATTTCCATTATCTTTATCGTGAAAAAACACCCCCAAAAATATTAAAAATAAAGACCAAGGAGATAACCCACCCCCCTTTCCTCTTAAATAGAAAGATCCATTCATTAATAGAGAAAAAAGGAACGACTTCCCATCATCTCAACCAACCACCTTCATAACACTGAGCATCACTAGATAAATAAGCACACTACCGTAAAGAACCATATAGAAAAGTCTTTCAGTGCGGTTTTCATTACTATAGGACACCATGCGTCCAAATGCTGAAACCACATCCATCTTTAAAAGGAAGGCCGCAACCTGATAGCATGAAAATGCGACCAAAACACTCTTCCCCAAAAGAGGGGGCCACGCTTCAAAAGAATAGATCTCCACTCCAAGAACAAGAAAAAAACAAATGACAAAGAAGATGGAAATCACTTTCTTACTGACGATCATCCAGCGCCCTCTCATAGAAAATAGATGATGCCGCCCCCATGAATTCACCTACGGCGGCGCCTGTCATCTTACCTAGCCCGAATGGAAGAACAGAATAAATGCTCCACCCGCTTTCCCTAATATCATAAACCGAATATATATCAACTGCGAATGAGAGAGGCCTAGATATAGGAGAAACGAGAGAAGTCACTGTTCTCATGTAATTCTTCGTCCTCGCATCAAGGGCATCAACGTAACTTGCATTCAATGGGTGATCTTCCGGAAAATTAGCCCCTTCCATACTGCATTGCAATGACGCGCACTCATAAAAATAAGCAGGATATAACTCCCCGCCCACCTCTTTCATAACAACTTTCATTCCCGCTGGGGGTTTCTTATCTTTTGAAAGCTCATTCGCCAGATATCCCATAGCGCCAGTCACCGCCCCAACAGCAAATTTGCCTCCACTTATCTCCGACATCGTCCCACTGATTAGCCCCGCAACCAACACACCGCCGGCTCTGTGGTTCAGCCCGTTGGATTTCAGGCCATCGCGAATACTGCTCCCCAAGGCCCCTTCGGTAAAGCCACCTATAAAACCGGACCAAACGCCTCTCCCCCCCTCTTTACTCATTGCCGCATAATAGGCCCCACGCCCACCATGCGCTAAGCCTCTTTTAGCCCACCCCCAGTCCTTCTGCATACCAATACTCTTCGCCATGTCGGCACTTACAAAGGCTATCCCGCCCGAATAGACACCGGCAAACAAGGCCTCCCCAACGGACGCACCGCTACCATAAGCCATGCTACTGGCAACAACGCCCTGATATCCCCCTATGCAGGCCGGAGCGAGAGGCCCTGTGCCCGCGCACGCCGCCATGCCTGCAACACTGAGAATTTCACCAGCAAATTTATTACGTGCTGCGAAGCGGGCAAGCTCGCGCCCTCCTTCTCTATGGGCGAACACAGGAAATGCATGTTGCGGATTAATGACCAGCGCCGCTGCCCACCCCAACCGTTTACTGACAGAACGACGCAGCTTCTTCCACGCTTTGCTCAACCACGAGTACCCAGACGGGTCGGTGTAATTCAATGGGCTGTTCAGAGCGTACGCGTAGCGATTGTAGCTCTCGACGTTACCCAACCCCTTGACGATTGGATCCGCGCTAAGAAAGCGGCCTAGGGTGGGGTCATAGATGCGCCCGCCCATATGCACCAGCCCAATTTCATCCAGCATATTGTGGCCGGAGAAGCCCTTACCGCTGGTTTTTTCCAGACGGTTCAGGTTGAACCATTGGCTATCCGTCAACGATGCCAGACTTGCCGGGGAGCGAGGGCGGCCCCAAGGATCATAACGGTAACGTTCCAGCACCTGACCCAGATTATCGGCGATCACCTCTGTCGAACCCACTGCATCCGTAATCAGGTAACGTTCCTCCGGATCGTTGGGGCTGCCATTGGTAAAGCTAAGGATTACACCACCTGGAAGGCTAAAGCGCTCTTTTTCAGTGGTGATCCCGTTCTCGGTAACGGCAACATACTCATACTGCCCAAGATTGACCTGAGAGGTCGTCTTGTTTCCGGCGGTGACCGTCATTCGTAGCAGCTCACGCCCCGCGCCATAGTCAAATTGCGCCTGCGCCGATGCCGTAGCCACACTCAGGGGCTTATTAAAACCGGAATAGGTAATTCGCTTGCCACCACCGGAGATCATGTTACCGGCATGATCGTAGCAGTAGGTGCCGCTTCTTATACCCTCGGTTCGAGTGACGGCATGAGGACCGGGAGTGAAAGTTTGCTCATCATAGCTACAGGCTTCCCCGTAGTGATAGCTACCAACGCCTGAATGATGGGTGATATTGCCCGTCAGGTCGTACTCAAAAGTCGTCTCCATCAGGGGATCACCGAATGCGGATCGCGATACATTCTCCTTTACCAATCTGTCATGTTGATCGTACAGATAGTTGGTACCGGAGTAGCCTATGGATTCCAGGTACTCTGATAAATCCATCCCCGGCGGCACCGTCCCGGAAACAGGCACCGAATCCATAATTGTGGACGTCGTCATACGCCCCTTGGCATCGTAACCATAGACTCTCTGATACACACGAGTATCCCCGTAAACCGGGGTAACGGACTTGCTTGATAAGAGGCCATCAGAGACGCGATAACCCCGGCTCTCCCGCATCATGCCGCCAGCGAGCAGACGCTGTGTGACCTGCCCTCGTATATCCTGTCCGGTTACCCGCCAATAGTAATAGTCGGGCTCCTCGGGGTTGCCGATTTCTTTGAGATAGCCCAGATTGTTGTAACGGTATTCCACCGTCACCTTGGGGCTGCCCCCCTGCGGGGTGTGCCGATGAGGCAACACCTCTTCAGTGAGTTGCCCTGTAATACCGTCGAAACGCTGCTCACTGATATAGGTGGTACCGTCCAACTGGACTGTGGTTTTGATTGGCCGGCCCAGCCCGTCATAATCCACGGATTCACTGTGACCGGCACCATGTTGCACGAAAGACAGCCGCCCCAGGCCTTTAGAGGGGTCATCGTAGGTCCATTGGGTGGTGGCACTCTGGCCAGCACATTGGTTGCGAGCCGCGCCAGTTGCGGCCTGCCAATCCAGCGAGGATCGGTAATCGTCCACTCGCCGGATCATCCGCCCCAAGGCATCGTAGGCCATACAAACCCGAATACCATTGCCATTTTCCTGCAGAACCGGGGCACCATCCCCGTTATAGGCATAGCGCCATAGCCCCATGTTGGGGTCATCACTGGCTATTTTGCGGCCCAGAGTATCGTATTCGGTGGTGAGTTCCGTCTGATCGGGCAAGACCGTTCGGGTCAGATTCCCTGCTGCATCGTAGTGGAATCGTAGAGTCCGATTACCTGTATCCGTGGTCTGGCGAGTCTGGCCCAAGACATCTTCAGTGACACTGCTAGTTTGGGGAGCGACACCGCTCAATGTCTGGACGGTGGTAAGCCCCTGATACTGGGTGGAGACTTTCAGTCCCGTAGGTGCCGTCTCCAACAGAGGGCGGCCCATGACGTCCCGGCTGTTGACGGTATGCCAGGACGGGGATTGCCCGGCTTGGTAGGGTTCTGATTCTCGGATCACCTGGGCGTTCTCATCATATTCAGTACGAACACTAATCATCTGCCCGGAAAAACCCTGGGTGCGAGTCTCAATGGTTCGGCCGAAAAGATCCTTATATTCGTAGGTTCGTGGCGAAATAGCGGCGCCATTGATGTCCGCGGTCCAGCTTTCACCATAGTAAGTAGCATGAACGGGACAGGCGCTATCGCAGCTTTTAATACGGGTTTCTTGACGCTGCCCGCCCGGCCCGGTCTCGGTCAGCAAGCGCCCGATAGGGTCATATTCCCACGTCGTCGTTAAGCCATTGGGTCCAGTTTGGCTGGTTTTCCAGCCGGTGACGGCGTCATAATCATAGGTCACGGCATGCCCGAGCGCGTTTTCCACGCTGGTGAGGAAGCGCCCTTGGGGGTCATAAGAATAGTGGGTAACACGGGGAGCGATGCCCGGAGCAGTGAGGGTTTCCGTTTCCTTGAGGCCAAAGCCGTTGTAGGTGTATTCGACGGCACGTCGATATTCAGGCTGATCTGGCTCAATGATTTCGGTCTTGAGCATCCCTTTGTGTATTCCAGAGGGGTAATACTCCCACGCCGAGGTACGTGTTATCGCCGGGACAGAAGCACCCTGGTAAGTGGCGGTAGTGGTGGCCGTGGACCGGGTCTGCCGCCCCAGTATCCAGTCGGTTTCGTTATTATCGAAGGTGCTGGTGGTAGTCTGAACAAAGCGCTGCCCGGTTCCCGTGGTGGTCGCCACCTGTTTTTCCAGGTCACCATAATTATTATAGCTATGAGAGGTTTGCACACTACGTATCAGCGCACCCGAGAGTTCCCTCTCACTGGCGATACTGGACTTCAGGCGAATGGCATAGCGAAGACTAATTCCGGCGTTTCCGTTCCACGCACTCACCGCTCCTGGCACAAGCTGGAACCCCACCCCTTGATAGATTGCCGTTTCCCAATTGTATTGGGTACTTTGCACTACCTTGAATGAACCGCCTACTTTATAGCTGGTTTGCTCCTTTCTGAGCTGGCTGCCCCTATGGGTATAGCCATCCTGTTCATACCAGGTTTCGTGGCGTTTATTACCATTCTCGGAATCCACACGAATGTAGCGGAACCCCATACCACCGAGCTCATCGGAGTAGTAACCATAGTCCTCGTAGTAATAGGCTTGCTCGCTAGTGCCCCCCACGCCATCGGACGTGTACAGGTGTGAGACCACACGCATGGCGGCATTAACGGTCAGCAGATTGTCTCTTTGCACCGCCGAAGCAGATGTCAGTGCCAACGGTGTGGCGGCGGGTACGGGGAAAGCCCCATAGCCAAAAGCAGAAGTATCATTGGTATCGGCATAGCGTACTTTATATTCTAGCCCCATACCGTTGGTCACACCGGTCAAATAATCCGGAACTTTGGGGTTACCTCCATTCCAGCAGCGAACCTCGTCTTTCCCCATGGCACATAGCCGGGGGATTCCATCTCCCTCCACATCCGCCCAGGCATGACCTCTCAACTCAGAGGGCGCCTGATTCAGCGATAGCGACACCACTTCGCTGGTGAAGGCGCCATTTCGAGACAGCTGGCACTTGAGAACCGCATGGTCCTGGACACACCAATCGGTATAACCATCCTGGTTGATATCCGCAAAGCTCAATCCGTATGGATAGATAACCTCAACTTCAAGAGTGTTATAATCCATTATAATTTCAACATTTACGGAGAGTTTGGGAGAGACAACATCCGTTACCCACCCCTTCCCGTTATTAATCAAACATCTTGATCGATAATTCTTCTTGTCTCCACTTTCATCCCAGTAGAAGCGACAGTAATCTGGGTAACCATTCCCATTAAAATCAATAAACTCGGATCTGAAAGTCGCATCATCGGGTTGCCAATAGCCCCCATTACGTTTCGACCTCAAGAAGGAAGCTGAGATAGACCACTGAGGTGTTGCGACAGCCAAAACACCTGCATTGTTTTTGTAGCATTGGGCTTTTCCACCCGAAAACCAACAGTACTCAGGCAGGCCATCGTTATTCATGTCGATCCAGCCACCTTCAACTGCGGAGACTTTTACCTGCCCAGAGATCCACTGTGCATAGCTCAGCGAATTTGTTCCCTTGTTGTAATTTCCCTTCGCACACCGTATATATTTATTGCTGCTCACATGATATGCATAGCAATAGTCAGCCACTCCATCCCCGTCCACATCTTGCAGAGATCTTTGAGCCACATATCGAGCGGAGACTGGCCTGACAATATTGCTGGTCCACTTCTCCGAGAAACTTTTCCCTGCGTTATTCCTGTAACATCTTACCGAGTCGGAGTTCCCATTTGGCTTACTGAAACAAAAATCCAGATAGCCATCGCCATCTATATCCAACCACTCTGGGTCAAGATTCCAAATTCCCTGAGCCGGGTTTGGAGCGTAGGTACTCGTTTGCGTGGACAAGATATCTCCACTCAGGATATCTACAGAGCCTGAGAAACCACCCACTCCGTCCGAATAATGACAAACCACTCGATTAAACGGCGCCATGGGCATGCCTGTGAACGGATCAGGAATTGATTGGGAATCTACTCGACAGAAATCGGACCTACCATTCCCGTTGATATCAATCCACCATCGCCATGGTGTCTTCCGGTCGCTTTCGACGAAACTTTTCTCTTTTGACGAGCCAAACCCCTGTCTTGCCCCATCCTCCCAAACCAATCTGGTTGGGGAAAGACATTGCCCTCCCTGGCCGCACTCCTGAAATTCCATAAGTTGGGCCCGTTTGGTTTCGGAACTTATTCGATAACTCAAATTCCAGGATCGAACGGTCTGCCCCGACACTTTGCTCAGGACCGTTTTCAATCTGTAAGCTGACAAATATGCCTTGCCAAAAATGGCCGACTGTGAGGCGTAACTGTCGGCTACGTACTGAAGCTCAACTCTGTGGGAGGCGGCGCCATGCCCCAACGTATAGAGCAAAAGCGAGGGGAAAGCAGCACCAGAACCCGCCACATAACGAATCTCATACCCCTGCCCCAGCCGGTCTTCCACTTTTTCCAATGCCCAGCGGGCAACCTGGTTATTGACAATCGGACCACCAATAATTCGAGTAGCGGCACTGGCGCCATATCGATAGATATCCCCATCTTTGTGATACACAGCAAACGTGCCCTGATGGTATGCCGTTCCGCTACCACGCTGATACACCACTTTGGTGCCGGACTCTGCTTCCGTGCGGTATACGGAGCCGTTACCCCAATATGTTCCCGAGACCAGTATTAGCCGTTGCCCATCCAAACATGCCAAGTCAGCGGTAGTGCCCGCCACTCCAGCGGAAATACCATCCCGCAGCAGCGTCCGTCGCATCGGACAACGCTCGATCGCGGAGAGTCCGGAGATATGAAACCCCATGCCAGCATGGCCGTAGCCGGAGTCACTGGAATAATCCAGGGAGAATGAAGGGTTGATACCACCAGGTCCGTCTGGCAGTTGGATCGGGATGGAATAACGCAGTTGCCCTTGCACCACGTCCAGAGCACCCGGAGAGGCCCCAACCAGTTGACCAGTCAGGTTTTGAGTACTGGCGCGAATGGTACTTACTTAACGCTCGCCTTCTTTCCGCCCGAGGCCGTTTTATTCCATGGGCGTTGCTTCGGTGGATGCCCATGCTGACGTATCCAAGCCTGCGCCTCATGCCGGGGACGGGTTAACAGCGGAAGCGGCTTCGGTCGTCGCTTGACTGCTCTGGGTTCAATACGTCCTGGTCGATTCCCCACACGCTGCTGGCCGATCAGACGAAAGAGTTCCGTTAAATCGTCACTGGTATGGCAAGCGAGCCGTTGTTGGTACCAAGCCTGCCAGCATTGCAGCGCG